>CAJTND010000001.1:0-378722 GCA_910577995.1 uncultured Christensenella sp.
CTCGGGCGCGCTTTTTATGTGCCGCTCATGAAAATTAAGTAAAGAAAAATCTTCGGTAAAAAACCGAAGAAGTTTCTCTGTTGCGTATAAAACGCAAATTCATTTTTGTAAGCGGCGATTTTGCGTAACTGATCGCTGCTTACAAGTTTATTATGCGCATGCGTCGTTTGTTTATGCGTGACGAGCAAAAAAAATTTATTTATTTTCGAGCGTTAAAGACTGTTCTGTCTATCGCAATTATGTTTATCTCCGGTGCATCGATACGGGCGAGAGCATGGCGTTATTTCTTTTTAAGCTCGTAGCCGTCCTTGCCGTCGAGTACGGCATAGCCGAGCGCGTCGAGCTCCGCTCGGAGCGCATCCGACTTAGCCCAATCCTTGTTCTTGCGCGCGGCGAACCGTTCCTCGGCGATATCGACGACGTTTTGCGGTATGTCCGCCGCGTCCGCCGTCGCCGTTTCTGGCGGAAGGTGCAATTCGAGCCCGAACAGCGCGTCGAGCTCTTCCGCAAGCTCGTACACCTCGCGGCAGTCGAGCTTGGACAGCGTCCACATCTCGCCGAGCGCAAGCGGATAGTTGAGGTCGTCGTTGACCGCGGCGATAACAGCCGATCTTATGTCGGCGACAGTCTTTTTTGTTTCCGCCGACGCTTCGGGCGCGGTCTTGCAAGCGGAAATGGCGGAACGCAGCCGCGAGTACGCCGTTTTAGCCGCGTCAAGCCCCGTAAACGTGAAGTTCAGCTTGTTGCGGTAGTGCGTGTTCATGCAGAAATATCGGAAAGCGAGAGGCGGGTAGCCGCGCGCCATAAGCTCCTCAACAGTGTACACGTTGCCGAGCGACTTGCTCATCTTGCCGCCGTCTACCAGCATGAACTCGCCGTGCATCCACATATTGACTACGGGATGACCCTCGAGCGCCTCGGACTGCGCTATCTCGTTTTCGTGGTGGATGGGGATATGATCGACGCCGCCCGTATGTATGTCGAAACGCTCGCCGAGGAACTTTTTGCCCATTGCGGAGCATTCTATATGCCAGCCTGGATATCCCATGCCCCAGGGCGACTGCCACTGCATTATGTGGTTGGGCTCGGCTTTCTTCCACAGCGCGAAGTCGGCGGGGTGGCGTTTTTGCGTGTTGACTGCGACCCGCGCGCCAGCGAGCGCGTCCTCGAGGTTGCAACGCGAGAGCTTGCCGTATCCGTCGAACTTGGAAATATCGAAGTAAATCCCGTCGTCGGTCTCGTAGCCGTAGCCTTTGTCGCAAAGCGTTTTTACAAAGTCTATCATCTCCGATATATTGTCGGTGGCTTTTGCGACGATCTCGGGCATGAGGATATTCAGCCGTTCCAGATCCTTAAAGAACACCGTTGAATATTCGGCGGCTATCTCCTCAGGCGTTTTGTGCTGCTTCTTTGCGGCAGATTGCATCTTGTCCTCGCCGTCGTCCGCGTCGGAGGTGAGATGTCCTACGTCGGTTATGTTCATGACCGAACGCGTGGTGTAGCCGTTGTATTTGAGCGTGCGGCGTAGCTCGTCCATAAAGACGTACGTCCTGAGATTGCCTATGTGCGCGTAGTTATAGACCGTCGGTCCGCACGAGTACATGGAGACCGTCGGCGGCGCGATGGGGCGCAATTCTTCTTTTTTGCGCGTGAGCGTGTTATAGAGAACTATTTTGTTCATGAAATCTCCGTTATAGTCTATTCCGTCTTACTTTTACCGCTGTCGGATAACAGCTTTTCGAGCCGTTCGACGCGTTCCGTCAGCTCGCAGACTTCGTCGTCGATAGGGTCGGGGAGAGCCTGATTGAGATCGTCGACGCGTCTGCCCGCTATCCGCACTATATGCCCGGGCACGCCGACCACTGTCGCATTGGGCGGCACTTCGCCGAGCACTATCGAGCCCGCGCCTATTTTAGAGCCAGCGCCGACGGTGAACGGACCGAGCACCTTCGCCCCCGAGCATATCATCACATTGTCTTCTATGGTCGGGTGACGCTTGCCTTTGTCCTTGCCCGTGCCGCCGAGCGTAACGCCTTGATAAATGATCACGTTATTGCCGACGACCGCGGTTTCGCCGATGACGACGCCCGAGCCGTGGTCGATAAACACGCCCATGCCGATAGTCGCGCCAGGGTGTATCTCTATGCCGGTAAAGAACCGAGTGAGCCCCGAGAGCAGGCGGGCGAGCAGGAAATAACGATGCACATGCAGAAAGTGGAAAAATCTGTACATCACAAGCGCATGAAAGCCGCTGTAACACAGCGCGGCTTCAAACTTGTTCCGCGCGGCTGGGTCGTGCTTGACTACTGCGTCGAGATCGCGGGCTATGGCTGTAAATGCGCGTAACTTCATTACTGCTCCGATATATCAAAAAACGCCGTGCATCGCAAAAAGCTATGACGCGGCGTTATAAGTCTACGACAATAAAAGATTATTCTACGCCGTTGAGGAAGTTGATAGCGGCTTCGAGTTTTTTCTCGCCCTTTTGGCTCTCTTTCTCGTTGAGGTTGAGCTGTTTGACGATGGACGCTTCGAGCTCGGCGATCATGCGTTCGAGCTCGTCAAGACCTTTCTGCGTTATCTTGTAATGCACGGAACGCATATCGCGTTCAACGCGCATTTTCTCGATAAGACCGTCCGCTATCATGGTGCGGGCGAGTATCGTAAGATTGGGCTTGGCGATAGACAGCTCGCCGACGAGCTCGCGCGGAGAGAGCACCTCGTTGCGCACGAGATACAGCAAACGCATTTTCTGCGATATTATCGCGCCGTTGTCGCAATTCTTGCATATACGCCTTGTGGAAAGGTTAAGAGAAAGTACCTGTTCTGCTAACATAGCAAAATGTCTCCTTTATCATTTTGATTATTCTACCATATATTATATACGCTTGTCAATCGTATTGTCAAACTTTTTGTAAATATACTGCGACGGTTTCGAGCTATTCCGCGCGTTATGTGTCATAAAGAATATACGCATAAGCCGACCGAACACCTTAACGCTCCGTGCTCGACAGTGTTAGCACTTTCGCGCCGTGACTGCTAAAAATTTATTTTAATAGTGACTAAAACAAATATCGGTATTTTTTGGTAATTGACCACTCGGCGGCGATTTTAAGCATATAATGACTAACAGCATACAAAAACGGGGCGATACACGTAAAATCTATCGGCTGTTTTGATTGTTTTGTAAATCGATATATTTAAGTCAAACATAAAATAAAACGTATTTTATTCGTTTGGCTATTGACAAAAAATGCGTTTTAATGTATGATATAACGGTAATAAAACGTAGCGGGGTCATACCATGCCTATTTCCGACGAGATAATCGAGCTCGAACCGATAAAAAAGAGCAAGACCAAGCTCATCATAATGATGGTGGCTATGGGCGTTTTGTTTGCGCTCGCCGTGACATTCCTGATAATGTATGTGCTCAAGCCCAATGTCGAAAAGGACAACGGCAAGGTCATAGAGGTCAGCTCGATACCGTCGACGCTGTTCTCCGGCACGGACGAGAACGGCAACGAGGTGCTTACGGCGTCGGTCGGCAACAGCTACATTGTTTATGCCGATATCGTCGTAGACGGCGACGACGTCAACTCCGAGATACTGTGGGGCGTAGAGCCTGCGGGCGCGGTGCGCATAGACGACAAAGGTCTTGTGACGGCGGAAACGGCGGCGCTCTCTGACGGCAGAACGGGCGCGCGCGGCGCGGCGACGAGATACTTCTGCAAATTCACTCCGTCCGATAACATTTCGCCTGATACGCTCGTAAAGCTGACCGCGCGTTCCGCTAAGGATGCGGCAGTCAAGACCGATATAGAGTTTTATATAGTAAAGCAGGGCACGGAAAATATCGCGTTCCGCACGATGTATCATTTACAGGGCGGAGCCGATCTCAAAGAGGTCGACGCCAACCTCTCGGAGATAGAGCTTCCGTACTATTCCAAGAGCGGCGCGAACAATACTTATACCTTTCAGCTCGAACAGCTCGGCAAATACGATGCGGCAACCGATTCTTATTCCAAGCTAACGATAAACGAGATCGACGGCAGCAAGAGCAATTTCCTCGATATAAGATCGAGCAACGAGAGCCTTGTTTCCATCACGCACAAATCGTACAGCAGTGTTACGGGCAAGGATACCTTCTCTTTCGTCATAAATTCCTCGGGCGCAGGCGGCGGCGAGGGCGCGAACGTCGCGACGATAAGCATCAAAGCCAATACCGTCGGCGGTTATTCCGATGAATACGTCAAGACGCTGAAAGTCGTCGTAAAAACGCCGTCGGAGCTCGGCTATGTCGACGAGATACGCATCTATTCTCAGCCTGTACCCTCAGACTTCGGCAAGAAATATGCGGGTGAGCCGTACGGAAAGATACCGCTTTCCGATACGTGCATAACGATGCCGTACAAGATGAGCAATGCCAACATTGCCTCGCATATCGTGCTGTTACCGCTTTCCATACAGTACAACAAGGACGGCACGCGCAAAGACACCTCCGAATGGATAAACAAGATTAACATCGGCTCGTCCAATTCCGCTATACTCACGCCGTCGGGCTCGGGCGCTAACATATCGTTCACCGCCAACAAGCTCGCAGGCATTGTCAAAAACAAGGACGGCAAGGTCACGACGGGCGACTGCTATATTTCCGTCAAGGACGTTGCGTCCGGCGGCGAGATATCGTCCGTCATCTATGTCAATATCATAGCCAACAACCTGTCTGGCGCGCCCAACGTAAAAACGGCGTCCGGTTCGACGTATACCAATACCGTCACGGACAAGACGACGCAGACGGTGTTTATATCGGACACCGTGCCGACAGCGCCCGAGGCGGACAACACTCTGAGCGTGCTGTATAGCTTTACCGCGCCTTCGGATATGAAGACCGACGACTTCCTGTCGGACAAAAACTATATAACCAAGAACTATTCGGTCGTATTCCCCGAGGGCGTAAGCGTTACCGCAGGCGGCAAAAGCATTATTTCGGGCGCGAGATACGAACTCACCGATATAATGACCGTTACGCATAACGGCGACGGCGAAAGGTTTACCGGCAAGTTCGATCTTACCGTAAGGTTCGACCGCGATATCGAAAAGGGCGATTACACCGTAGTATTCTATAAGTACGGTACGGAGCTCGGCAGCATAGGCACGTCTACGGATAAATCCTGGTCGGTCGGAGTTAAGTTCAAGGTCGCGCCCGTAGTCACAGTCGCCGAGTTCGTCGGCAACGACGAGGGCACAGCCATAGTAACGGAAAACGGTGCAAAAGCGGGCAAGTTCATAGCGGAAGACGCGACCACCGCCAATTTGTACATACAGAACCGCGGCGCGGCGGTCAAATTCCCGTTCTCTTTCAAACAGCTCGTATACGGCTACGGCGTGGACGGCGTGGACCTCAATCCGACGGTCGCTCTTACGGTTTCCGGCAACAGCTCGACCGCTACTATAAATAACGTCGACAGCAACGGGATAGCGTCGTTCACGGGTAAGTACGCTCAGTCCGATTCTACGCTCGCGGGCACTGCCAAGATAGCCGTAAGGAACGCGCAGGGCGCGGATATAGGCACGCTCACAGTCAATATTTACGTCATCGACAGGATAAACGAAGCCAAGCTGTACGAAAACGGCAAGATGATCGACGAGAACTCCGAGCGCGAGATAAAGTACAACGCGTCCAACAACAGCAGTATGGTCGCGGACATCGAGCAGGTCGGCGTTTTCGGCGAGTACCGCACCTCGCAGAACTCCAATATACCCATAGTGTCCAACTACGATATAGGCGGCAACATAAAGCTCGCGTACTTCAACGGCAATGCTTACGTCGACTTCGATACGTCGGTCAACGGCAACGATATAGACTTTACTTATAACAATGGCACGGAAACACGCGCCATTTATTCGTATAATACGGTCAGCCGCAAGCTGTCTATGAAAACGCCCGTTTTCCAATACAGCTATAATTACGGTGTGGACGTCAGCAAAGTAAAAGTTACGCTTTCTACCAAGCCTTACGAATACGGCGGCTCTGCGGTCAACGTTTCGCGCGTTTATGTATTTATCCGCGAAGCCGACGAATTCGCCGTGTTTTCCGACGCGGACTGCGCCAACAAACTGACGGGCGAATACACCGTCAACCAGGGCGAAACGGTATCGCTTTATTCATCGCCGATCATCAAGATCAAGGACATAACAAACCAAGACTTTGATGTCGTCGTTGTCAACGCAAAAGCCAATTCCAAGACCGTCGCAACTTGCGAGCAGTCCGACTTTACCATTCCCGACGCGCTGTATACCGCGCTTGCCGGCAACATAGGCGGCGAGCTTTCCGCTCCCAATACCCGCCGATATGTGTATGCCAACTTTACCGCGCCCAACGCCGCCGATGCGGAAAACGGCGACAAGTACGATATTACGGTCAGTAAGGGCGGCAACGGCTTTAAGCTCGTTATCAAGAACCAGGCGCGCAAGCTCGTGCGTCCTGCGTCGTTCTGGAAAGACGAGGCGTGCACCGATGCGCTTACCGGGCTCGACTTCGGCAAGTACAATACCTCCGTCGCCACGCCGTACACCGCTATCGTCTATATCAAACTCGAGTATGAAGAATATACGTCGGGCTCGTCGCACTTTACCAAGTTCGAGGATATCAAGCTCGAAGTACCCGAGTCGCTCGAAATAACGACTATGCAGTTCAAGGGCGAGGGGGCTGCCTGTGTGCTCGGCACAGACAAACGAGTCGCGCCAAACAGGCTCGGAGCGGAGACCGCACCGAGCCTCCAAGTGCTCAGATGTGAGCTAAAACTCAAATCGGACGCAAAGAACACGCAAACGGCGGGTATAGAGGTCACCAATACGATAAACACGCTTACGACCGAGACTTTGCCCGTCAATATCGGTTCGGGGCTCAAGCGCGTCGACTTTCGCGACAGCGACGGCAACCTGCTTTTCGGCTCGGACAGCGAGAGCGAAAAGAAACTGACTTTCGAGTTCAAAAACTACGACGAGATAGGAACGAAAGACAAGCTCCAACTGTTTAAGGTGTCGTTCTTTACGATTTCCGATGTGGATGACTCGTATTCGTTCATAGATTACGACGCGAGTAAACTGACGGCGGACGCGGGGCTTTCGGCTTCTTCCTGTATCCAGGTCAATTCGACGCTTACCGGCGACGATCCGATTATAACATTCGGCATCACGAAATCCAACTTCTCCAAGCTCGACAACGAGCTTGTGACGCTTACGCTCACGGACACGTCGGGCGGCGGGAATAGGGTATTTACCTTCAAATTCCGCATAACCGTCAAGCTCGAGATATACGACTTAAAGCTCAGCGGCAACAACGTAAATATCACGACCACGGGCAAAAAACTCGACGGCGTACAACCGCCCGACCTCGATAAGGAAGAGGATACCGACGGCTACTGGTCCAAGAGCTCGGTCGTTGCGCCTATCTTCAACGGCAGCGACGTCAACGGTAAGCTTGCGCCCAGCGACGAATATCTGCAATTCCTCAGCGCGCGCGTCGAGATAAAAGGCGACGACGGCAAATACGTGCGTTACGGCACGGACGGCGCGCCTACGGATATAATAGTCGTTTACAACAAGACCGACGGCAAAATGAACGGTACTTTCACCGTGTATGCGGCGAACAACACCGCTTTCAAGGTGAATAATCTTTTCCTGCACGTTTGGTACAGAGAGTATTCGACGGATACCGACGAAGCGGATACCGTATTCGAGTCGCGCATACCCATCACTATCTCGACGAGTTCCAACGGTTTGCGACCCGTCAAAGGCAGTCTCGGCGACAGCGCGAGCAAATCGGTCGTAATAAACGTAGCGAGCAAGACCGACGAGTTCGATTTTGCGGTCGAGCCGTATAACCTCGGCTCGGAGGTCGCGGCAGACCATGCGGAGATCTCCAAGATCGAGTATGCGCTGTATGCCGATGCGGGCAGGACTTCGCTCATATATTCCACGGCGACGCCTAACGCCGACACGAGCATAATAGCGAATATCAATGCGAGCGGTATACTTAGGCTTGTCGACCCCAAAAACAGGAACGGTCATCTGTACTTCCGCGCGTCCTACCTCGACGAAAGCTCGGGCGAGCTGCGCGTCGTGGATAAAGATATCGAGTATAAGATAGAGATAAACAGCGTCACCATAACAAAGGGACAGTATACATTCGACGGCGGCGTATTTACTCTGTACTACGGCGGACAGACGCAGTACACGCAAATGAGCAATCTCAGACAGTTCTTTGAGCTGTCTACGGACTTTGAAAACGCGGCTGTCACCGGCAATGCCTGGAACTTTACCGTCGCGGTGGAATCGGGCGGCGAAAACATAATACGCGTTACCAACGGTCTTAACGGCGCTGTCGGTTCTATCAAGGCGGTGGGCGTAGGCAAGACGAAGATAACCGTCGACTTTGTAGGCAAGTACGGCGGCAAAGTGTCCAAGACCTTTGACGTAGACGTCGTTTCGCTCGACGCCGCGATCGAAATAACCGCGGACGGCGATTCTAATACCGATCCCGAGATAAACATATTGCAGAACTCCGCGCTGGGCATCACCGCCGAAGCCAACACACTTAAAGGCATAGACGTAGCGATCGAGTTTACCACGAGCGGCGGACTTTCCATCGGCACGCCCGACGCGCTTACCGAGAACAACAACAGAGCGTCGCGCTCCGCGCCCGTCACACTCGACCGCAAGGCGTACAGGGATTCTTCCGATTATAACAACAAGACGATAACCGTCAAGATCACCTATACCAAAAAAGCGGACGCCAAGTCCGAGCTTATCTCGGGCAGCGTCGTCGGTCCCGTCGTTTTCTCCAAGACGTTTACGATAACGCCCGTCAATGACTTCGACAGCGGTTTCGACTTCGATCTTTACAGGACGAAGGACGGGACTACCGTCAAGATAGGCGAGAGCGAGACCATAGACAACGGCGCGACGTATTCCGTCAAGCTCAATAAGATAGTCGCCGACTCCGAATACTCCGGCATCGTGCCCAACGGTATAGCCTTCGGCGCGGCGTCGAGCAATAACGTCATCAATCTTAAAGGCAGCGGCAATTTCGCCGCAGGCTCGGATACGCTGCAATTCACTTTCGATCCCGACGCAACGGGCGCAGTCACCGTTACCGTGACGCCCAAGGTCTACGGCAAGCAGTTCAGCGGCATACAAAAGACGTATACCTTTACCCGCGGCGAAAAAGCCACGGCTGCTATGCTGCACAGCAGTAACGGCGGCGGCACATACTCGCCGTTGACATTTGTCGACGGCAAGATGACCAAACCCATCGATTACAGCTCGACGGGCGACAATCCCAACGTCTTTAAGTACGAGATAGATGCGAGCAAAGTCGGCATGGCAGTGACCGTGTCCGACGTGTCCGTAGAGTATACGGGCGACGTTACCGTCCTGTCGCCGCTCGCATCGGTAGGCGACGGCAAGTTCGCTATAACATTCCGTGCAGGCAAGCGGCAGACCAAGCTGATAGTGAGCGGTTCGGTCAAGGTCAACAACAAGACGTACTATACCGAGAAATACGAGCTCGAACTGACCGTTGCGCAAATAACGCCGGTGCTTGAATTTACGTCGAGCGGCTCTCATGATGCTGTCAAGCCGTGCGACAGGCTCACCTTCGGCGTAAGAACGGATTCGACAGATTTTAAGGGCAATATCGGCGTGGTATATACCGTAGAGAACGGTGGAAGCTATGCGGCATTCGGTACGGGCACAAGCGATAAGAACATACTTACGATCGCATCGTCCGTCACCGAGAATGTAAGACTGCTCGTTTGCGCGACAGTCACCGTTACGGGCGGCGCGCTTGACGGCACCGTCTACACACTGTACAACGAGATAAACGTTGTCGGTGTTCCGCTCCCGACAGTCGAGTGGAGTGCGCCTGTCATCAAGTACGACGGAACGTCTGTCAGGCTCGGCGATAATATAACGATAAATAACAACGGCAACAACAGCGTTACCCATAGCTTTGCGGTGGACGATGCGGCTTACGGCAGCGCCGATTACGATCTGCCCGCCAACGGCATACTTACCATACGCGATACCGACAAAACGAGGGGCGGCGGCAGACTGCGCGTCAAAGTCACCGTTACCGTCGGCGGCACTGCTATCAATGCCGGCAGTAAGGTCGAGGCATTCGCTTATGTGGAGTGGAGCGCGTTTACCTACGGCGTTAAGTTCAATTTGGACGGCGGCAACATCGACGGTTCGACCGCAACGGTCACCAAGACGCAGACCTACGGCGGCAATTACATTCTTCCGCCTGCGCCTACCAAGACGGGGCACGAGTTCCTCGGCTGGTACGACGGCACGACAAAGATAACCGCAGAAACGATTGTAGATATAACGTCGGAAAAGACGCTTATCGCAAAATGGCAGGCTAAGACTTACGTCGTGACGCTCGTCGAGGATGCGGGCAGCAGGACCGTTAACGTTACCTACGGCGGCAAGTTTACCGCGATAGGCACGGGAACTGCACCGACGGGACGTATCTTTAATTACTGGTGCACCTCTCGCGACGGTACGGGCGACAAATTCGCTCCGACAGATACGGTCGCTATAACGGGCGATATAACGCTGTTTGCGTACTATACGCTCAAAAATTACAGCGTCACGCTCAACGGCAACGGCGGTACGCCCGACAAAACAGGCGCTCTGTCGATAGCTTACTCGACGTCTTACGACCTCGGCGGCGCGACGCGCGTCGGCTATAAATTCGTCGGTTGGTTCGACACTGCGGATGCTGCGGGCGGTAATAAGTTCGATACGGTCGGCGCATGGACGCACGACGGGGATATAACGCTGTATGCGCGTTGGGCTGTGGAGCAGTATACAGTTACGCTCGACGCCAACGGCGGCGCGCTCACGGGCGGCGACAACTTTGCTGTGACATACGGCGGAACGTACTCCGCGCTCGGCGGCGTCACCGCTCCGACGCGCGCCGGGTACGAGTTCCTCGGCTGGTTCACGCAGCCGACGGGCGGCGACAAGGTGGAAAGCACGGCGGCTGTTTCTGTAAATGCCGACCACAAGCTATATGCGCATTGGGCGCAGAACGCGTTCCGCGTAACGCTCAATGCCAACGGCGGCACGCTCGGCGGCGACGGGTATATAACGGTCGACAAAGACGGTAGATACGCCGGGCTCGACGGCAATACGCCGACACGCACGGGCTACAACTTCGACGGTTGGTATACTCAGCCTTCGGGCGGCGACAAGGTGGAAAGCAATACCTCCGTAACGATAAATGCCGACCATACGCTCTACGCGCACTGGGTATCGACAAGCAGTTATACGGTATCGCTCGATCTCGGCACGGACGACGCCAAGTGCGATATAAGCTCGATAGATGTGCAGGGCAAGACCAAGTATGAGGGACTGCCTACGCCGACGCGCGAGGGTTATGTATTTAGCGGTTGGTCGACGGATATCGACGGTAACGACACGGTCAAAAACGGCGATACTATCGCTCTTAGCGGCAACTTCTGGAACAAAGTCCCGACATATAAGACTTTGTACGCAAGCTGGAACAAGGAATACTATAATATCGAGTTTAACGGCACGACTATCGCTAACGGCAAATATGCTTTCGGCGATATGCTGCCCGTGCCGACGGCAAGCGGCAAGACATTTGTCGGGTGGTATAAGGAGAGCACGTTCGCGACCGCTATCGGCTCGACCGTACCCGACTTCGGCGAGGATAACGCGACCGTTACCGTATTCGCGAAGTGGGAGAACAACACTTATACCGTCATGCTCAATCCCAACGGCGGTTCGATCAACAGCGTGTATATCGAAGTCGAGTTCGGAAACACTTATATCCTCGGAACTCCGACGCGCGACGGTCATAAGTTCATCGGTTGGTTCGATACGGCGGGCGCTACGGGCGGAACGGAATTCCCGACCTCGGGCACTTTCGACAAGTCCGAGAACGTGACGCTTTGGGCGCGCTGGGAGATCAAGAAATACAGCTTTACTTTCGAGAACAGTGATTTGGCATCCGCGGAGCTCGAATACGGCGCGACGCTTCCCGTGCCGACCGCAGACGGCAAGATCTTTGTCGGGTGGTATGAGGAAGACACGTTCGCGACAGCCGTAGGCTCGACTGTCGGCGACTTCGGCGACGTTGCCGAAATAACGCTATATGCCAAGTGGGTGGATATCGTATATACGGTGACGCTCGACGCGGACGGCGGCACGCTTTTGGGACAGAGCAGCTTCGTATTCAATCTCAAGTACGGAGACACGCTCGACCTTACGACGCTGACGCCCGAAAAGGTCGGTCATAAATTCGTCGGTTGGCAGGACGGCGACGGCAATACCGTTACGACGCTTACCGTAGACGGAACTGAGGACGTCTACACCCTGACCGCCGTATGGCAGAAGGAGAGCTACACGCTCAAATTCGACCTCGGCTACGAGACGACCGACACGGTGACGGATGTTACTGCAGAATACGGCGAGAGCGTCACGCTCGAAACCCCGACGCGCGACGGTCATGTGTTCGGCGGTTGGTTCACCGAGGAGAACGGCGGCGGCGTTGAGTTCGACGGCGCAACAATAGGCGATCTCGGCGACGACGGCGCGACGGTGACGCTTTTCGCCAAATGGACGGAGGAAGTTCCCGCGCCCTGATCGCGTCACGGACTTCGATCGATAAACTCGTTATAAGGAAAGAAAACCATGGATAAGTTTTACACTGTCGATATTTGCGGGCGTAAAGAGGATCTGCCCGTATTGCCGTTGCCGTCGTGCGTCAACATCTGCTTTTTCAATCTTCACGGCGACGTGGATCTGACAGAGCACTGCGCGAAACATCTTGCGGAGCGGATAGCCAAACACGAGCCCGACGTGCTTATAACGGCGGAGAGCAAGGGTTTACAGCTTACGCACTGCGTTGCGCGCTGTCTCGGGCAAAAGCATTACGGCGTTGCGCGCAAGAGCAAAAAGCTGTATATGCAAGACGGTATATCCGTCGACGCCAAGACGATAACGACGGGCGAGATACAGCATTTGTATCTGTCCGCGCGCGATGTGGACCTTTTGCGCGGCAAGCGCGTCGCGATAGTTGACGACGTTATCAGCACGGGCGCTGCCAATGCCGCGCTCGAACAGCTCGTGGAAAAGGCGGGCGGCAAGGTCGTTTGCCGCGCGTTCGTGCTCGCCGAGGGCGATGCCAAAGACAGGGCGGATATCGAGTACCTCGCGGCTATACCGCTGCTTTGATGGAAAAACGCTTTATGCCATTGTGCGTCGAGCGGAATATTGCCGCGCGAACGATAACGGCATGATATAACGCAAAACAAAAAAGCCGTCGCTTTACTGCGACGGCTTTTGCTGCTTAGGCGATTATTTGCAGAGCGGTCCGAAAAGGCGCTTCGCCTCGACGATCTGCTCTTCCGACGCTTCGTCGGTGGGGTACAGTCCGCGTTTTTCCATATACTCAAAGGTCGCGAACTGGTCGTTGGCGCATTCCGCGAGGTTCTCTTTGATGAGCGCGCGGAGCGGTTCTTCCGCGCTCTCGCAGAGCGCGGTCGAGTACAGCTTGACGAGCTGTTTCTCGCCGCCGAGCACGTCCGAGATTATTTCGTAATCGTCGAGCGAGCATTTTTCCTGAGCGGCAAAAGTGCGGTCGTCGCACGCCGCCATTTCGCTGTCGGCGAGGTCGACGCCGTATTCCCGGGCGGTCTCGGCGGAGTTGTCGGAAAACTCGCAGCTGTCGCCGTCGCAGCCGTCGTGCCCGTCGCGGCGGTCGTTGCCGCGTCCGCAACCGCAGCCGCAATCGTCGGCGGCTTCGGTGTCGTACTCATCGGTCGGTTCGTCGACGCTTGTTTCATAGCCGTCGACGGCGGCGGTCTCGTCGCTCGGGTCGCAGTATTCCTGCGCGGTCTCGGTATCGTCGTTATAGCCGCAGCTGTCCGTCCTGCCGTCGCAACCGCAGTCGTCGCGGTCTTTGCCGCAACCGCAACCGCAGTCCTCGGCGCTTTCGTACAGCGAGCTGAGGTCGGTCTTGCGCTCGGCTTGCGTCGCTTCCGTCGCGGTCATGCCGAGCGGCGCGATAAGCCCGGGGGCGTTGAAGAAGTCCTGTTCGGGCATGGGCATGCCGACGTATTCGGGCGTGCCGAATCCCGCGGCGTGCTCGCTGCCGAATTCCTCGGGCGTTTCGGTAAACTCTTTCGCGCTCTCGATGCTTATCTCGTTGCGGTCGGAGCAGTCGGCGGGATCGCAGTCGAACCTATCGTTGATATTTGCGTAGAATTGAGGCTTGTTCATAGTGTCTCCTTAGTTTTTATCGAGGTAGTTGACGAGCGTTTCGTAACGCTGTTTGTGTCCGTTGGCGAGCTTGCCGAGCGCGCAGCGCAGATCGTCGTTTTCCGTTTCGGAAACGTAGTTGCAGCATTTTTTGTAGGCGAGCTTCTCACTGCGGCACAGTTCGCTCAGTTCTTGAAGGCTTTTTGTGGTCATGGTTTCTCCTTTATCGATATTATGGCTAATATTTGCGCGAGCGCGCCTTTTTATGCAAGCGCGGGCGGTATGTCGGTCAAGTCGGTCAAAACCCTTGATTTATGCCGCGCTCGGGTGTATAATCATACCGTGGGCAAGATTACCGACATAGCGCGGCAAAAGCGCAATACTTCGCGGGTAAGCGTGTTTATCGACGACGAGTTCGTTTGCGGGCTCGACGCGGTGACGGCAGTCGCCGCACGGCTCAAAATAGGCGACGAGATAACCGCCGAGCATCTTCGGGAGATCGTTTTCGACAGCGAGGTAAATTCCGCATTCGAGCGCGCCGTTTCGTATCTTTCGCGCTCGCCGAGGACGCGGCGCGAGATAGAGCGGTATCTGCGCGAAAAGGACTATGAAAAAGCCGTTGCCGAAAAAGCGGTCGAACGGCTCGACGAGTACCGATACACCGACGACCGCGCGTATGCGGAGCTGTATATAAAGTCGCGCTCGGCGCGATACGGCAAGTTCCGTCTTGCCGCGGAGCTTAGAAAAAAAGGCGTAGACAGCTCGATAATCGACGAACTGCTTGACGACAGCGGCGAGGACGCTGTGGCGGCGGCGCGGAAGTATATGCGGACGCACCCGTCCGCCAATGTGCAAAAGCTTAAAAGGTTTCTCGCAGGTCGAGGGTTTTCCTGGGACGCGGTGTCGGCGGCGGTCGCGGATATAGCCGACGAGTTTTTCGCGGGCGGCGACGAGTACGAGGACTGAAATTTATTCGGACACGGCGCGGATCGCGCCGGTCGAAAAGGCGGTTATAAGATAAATGGACAGTAAGTTTTTACTTCCCGACGGGATAAGGATAGGACAAGCCGACGACGGTCATACGGGCGTTACCTGCATACTCGCAGGGCGCGCGGTCGGCGGTGTGTGCGTGCGCGGCGGCGCGCCGGGCACGCGCGAAACGGATATGCTTCGCGCCGATAAGTCGCAAGGGCATGTCGATGCGATAGTGCTTTCGGGCGGTTCGGCTTACGGGCTGGAAGCGGCTTGCGGCGTTGCCGAATATTTGCGCGAGCAAGGCGAGGGCTTCCGCATAGGCGATAAGGTAGTTCCGCTCGTCGCGCAGGCGATACTGTACGATCTCGGCGGCGACGGTTATCGTTATCCCGACAAAGCAATGGGACGGCGCGCCGCGCAAGCCGCGTCGACCGACGTAGTTTTCGGTCGTGCGGGCGCAGGCACCGGCGCGACGGTCGGCAAGATACTCGGCGACAAGCTTTGCAGTCGCGGCGGTATCGGCGGCGCGACGCTTAGCTTCGGCGATGCGTTCGTTTCGGCGATAGTCGCGGTCAACGCGCTCGGCGACGTTTACGACCACAGAACGGGCAAAGTGCTTGCCGGCGCGAGAACGCCCGACGGCGGATTCTTCGATACCGCGGCGCGGCTTGCCGACGGCACGCTCGAAAAGCTTTTCGCCGCGAATATCGTCGGCGGAACGAATACGACCATAGGCTGCGTTATGACCAACGCCGCGCTCGACAAAGCGCAGGTCAACAAGCTCGCCGCCGCCGCGCACGACGGGCTCGCAATGTCGATACGTCCCGTCCATACCGACGCGGACGGCGATACCGTATTCGCGCTCTCAAAGGGCGAATGCAGAGCCGACCTCAATATCCTGATGGCGCTCGCAGCGGAAGCGACGGCATGCGCTATCGAGAATGCGGTCAAGGTCGGTTAATAGATGATAGGTATCGATACTGTCGTTGTGTCGCGGATAGCCGAAGCTGTAAAGGACGAGGCGTTTCTGCGCCGCGTGTTTACGGCGCGGGAACGCGCGTACTGCGACGGACGCGCGCGCCCGTGCGAGAGTTATGCCGGTCTGTTTTGCGCCAAGGAGGCGACTGTAAAGGCTCTTAAATGCGGATTTTTGCACGGGATAGCGCCGACCGATATCGAAATAACGCACGATACCGAAGGCGCGCCCGTGCTCGTCATGCACGGCAAAGCGGCGGAGCTGCTCGCGGGCAGAACTGCCGAAGTGTCGATATCGCACGACGGCGATCGCGCAGTCGCGGCGGTCTTGATAACATCGGATAAATAAGAGGAGAACGCTATTATGCGATACGTATTGACAGCGGACGAAGTGCGCGCCGCCGAGCGCGCGGTCAACGCCGAGGGCGTAGATAATATTTATCTCAGGTTCAACGCCGCGCTTGCGGTAGCCGATGCGCTCGGCGAACGGGCAAAGTCGGGCGACGTCGCGTTCTTCTGCGGACCGGGCGGAAACGGCGCGGACGGGCTGATAGCGGCGGCGCGGCTAAAAAGCACGGGCGCGAACGTCCGTGCGTATCTTACCGTCGAAGCCGAGAACTCGGCGGCGGTAAAAGACGCCGTTGCGCATGCGGTCAATTCGGGCGTTGAGGTAAAGCCGTGCGCCGAGTACGACGGAGGCGCGGCGGTCGCAGTCGACGCTATTTACGGTATCGGGCTGAACAAGCCGATAACGGGCGCGACGGCGGCGCTCATAGATAAGCTCAATAAGAGCAAGAACGCGTTTCGGATGGCGCTCGATATTCCGTCCGGGCTTGACGCGGACACGGGCGAGATACACGGTACGGCGTTCCGCGCGCACTTGACGCTGACGTTTTCGTGTTATAAACGCGGCATGCTGTTCGGCAGCGGCAGGGATGTATGCGGCAGGATAGCCGTCGCGGACGTCGGGATACCGACGCGGTCGAAGCTTTGCGTTTACGAAAACGCCGATTTCAAACCGTACAAGCGCAGTGACGGCGCGCATAAAGGAACGTCGGGCAGGGTCTATTGTATAGGCGGCTGCGGTACGATGATAGGCGCGCCGATAATGGCGGGCGCGGCAGCGCAGGCGGCGTATCTAAACGGCGCGGGAGTGGTTACGGTGTGCGTGCCGAGCATACACCGCGTCGCGTTGTCGGCGCGTACCGTCACGGCCACTATGCGGTTTTTGCCCGACGATGCGGACGGGTTCATCAAGTTCGATGAAGCCGCGCTTGACGGGATAATAAAGGACGCGGCGGCTATCGTTATCGGAATGGGCATGGGCGGCGCGCCCGAGCTGAGAAAGATACTTGCGTATCTGTGTGCCAACTTCGGCGGCGCGCTCGTTATAGATGCGGACGCGCTCAATGCGCTCGCGGACGATCTTTCGCCTATAAAGGGGGGTAAGGCGAGGATAGTGCTTACTCCGCACGTCGGCGAGTTTCGCAGGCTCACCGGCAAACCCGAAACGATAGAAAACGCTGTTTCGCTTGCCGCAGAGCTCGACTGCGTGGTAGTGCTCAAATCCGCGACGACCGTTGTTACCGACGGCGAAGAAACGCGTATAAACGTCGTCGGCACGCCTGCAATGGCTAAGGGCGGCTCTGGCGATATACTCGGCGGTTGCATTGCCGCGCTTGCGTGCTCGTATTCCCCGATCGATGCGGCGACTATCGCATGCTACCGCAACGGGGTAGGCGCGGAGCGCGCAGTCAGTTCGTATGCGGAAATGATGCTCAAGCCGGAAGATATCCTCAAAATGGCAAACTACCCCGAGCTGTAAAGGCGTCGGGGCAGTCCGCGAATATATAAAAACGTGCATTGCACTGTAATGTCTTTATTTAAGGCGATCGCCGCCGCGCTTTTGCGCCTGCGACAAAAGTCCGAATAAGTAATATCATACGAAGCCGAGCGATATCAGCGTCGCCCGTTCTATCTTGCGCATGGCGATCTCGTCTACTTCGCCTATGCGCGATTGCAGTCGTCGCTTGTCGAGCGTGCGCATTTGTTCGAGCAGTACGACGGAATCCTTGCTCAGCCCGAACTTACCCGCGTGTATCTCGACGTGCGTCGGCAGCTTGGCTTTTGTTATCCTGCTCGTGACGGCGCACACTATCACGGTGGGCGAGTATCGGTTGCCGACGTCGTTTTGGATTATGAGCACGGGGCGCACTCCGCCTTGCTCCGATCCGACAACGGGGCTCAGGTCCGCGTAATATATTTCGCCGCGTTTGTAGACCGACACGATTTCTCTCCTGTGGTAACGTCAAGCCGACCGCCGTGGCGGCGGCTTTGCTTTTGTATAGGCTGGCGTTACCGACTTATCATAGATTTGCCCAATCGAGATTTATCTCCGCGCAATCGTCGATACCGCGTTGCCATTGCTCCGCTTTCTCCATTATATGCGCGTCGATAAGATAACGTTTCACAAGTTCGGCGATGAGCTTTTCCACGCTCATGCCCGACCTTTGCGAATTTGATCTGAGGATACTATCCACTTCGTCCTCCACCTCGATCGTGTACTTCATAAATTCTCTCCTTTGTTACGCGATATATACGGTTAGTTTTAGCGATATTTCGGCGATTATGTGTTTTTTCGATTTTATTCGACAAATACGCAAAATAAAAGAGGCGCAAGCTCGTGACTTACGCCTCTTTTTGTGTTTAGGCAGGTGAATTATTTAACGTCGGCGGATTTAGCCGCAACACCGCAATACACGGGCGGCGAGACCATGGGTATGCCGTTGGACGCTTGCGTGAACTGAGAGATGATGAGCGACATCGCCGAGAACACGTTGCCGCAAAGGAAGTTGAAGTCTTTGAGCTCGAAGGTCTTGAGCAACTCGCGGAAGTCAAGGTCGCCGCCGACGAATTCGTCTGCTATCTGGCGGCGGATAGTGTAAACGACGGTTATCTCGAAAACGCCTTCGGGATCGAAGTCCATTCTGCGCACGACTTCGAATTCCACGTTGTTGCCGTCCTGTTTTTGAAAAAAGACTTCGTCCTGCGTCTTGCCGCGGTAGTTGACCGACGGTTTGATCTGAAGTCTGTCGAACGTAGCGCGACGAAGATTTATTTGGATGTTGCCGTCTTTGAAGAGTTTGTTGAGTTCGGGTTTTTCCATATTTTCCTCCGAAAGAAAAATGCTTTTTATAAAGTATAACCTAAAACTCTGTCTTTGTCAAACGTATTGGGGCATTGTAACGAATTACCGCGCAAACATTTATTATTTATGCGCCGCTCTTGACAATATTCGGCAAAGGGTCTATAATAACGTCGGTACAAATCGAAGAAAGAGGTCTGCCGTAGTTATGAAGATTTTTGTTTCGGGGCTCGTCAACGTTGAAACCGATCTTAAAATACGTTCGTTCCCCGTCGCGTATTATCCGATAGATTATCCGTTTTTCGGGATAAAGACTACCGTTTCGGGCGTGGGGTATAATATTACCGCTGCGGCGCGCACGCTCGGCGACGACGTTACGCTCGCGTCGATGATAGGCAAGGACGACGAGGCGAAACGCATAGCTGAAACGCTCGACGCGCAAGGCATTTCGCGTTCGCTGGTGTTCGACGCGCTCGACACGACGCCGACGTCCGTCGTGCTGTGCGAGCCAAACGAAAACGGCAGGCGGCAGATATACTGCGATCTAAAGGACGTGCAGGAAAAGACGCTCGACCCCGCGCTCGTCGAGCCCGCGATGGCAAGCTCCGACGTGTGCGTGCTGTGCAATATCAATTTCAATCGCGCGCTCTTGCCCGTTGCCAAGCGGCTCGGCAAAACGATAGCGACCGACGTGCACGTCATCAACGACATATTCGATCCGTTCAACCGCGATTTTATGCTCAACGCCGATATCCTGTTTTTGAGCGACGAGGATCTGCCGAGCTCGCCCGAGGAGTTCGTTTCCGCGCTGAAAAACGAATACTCCGCAAAGGTGATAGTCATAGGTCTCGGCTCGGACGGGGTGTGCGTATACGAACGCGCGACCGATACTGTGACGCGCGTGCCTGCGGCTTTGCTCGGCGGCGTAGTCAATACCGTCGGTGCGGGCGACGCGCTGTTTAGCGCGTTCGTGCATTATTACGGCAAGTACGACGCGATAGAGGCGGTCAAGCGCGCCGAGATATTCGCCGCGCTCAAGATACGCGCTAACGGCGGCTCGGTCGGATTCTCCACCGAAGCGCAGGTCGAGGAAGCTTACGCCGCGTATAAGTTTTGACGCGCAGTCGGTCTGATTTTTTGTAGTAGCTGCCGGATCGCTCGCGCGCCCTTTATTCGGTTGACATGACGCGCATAAAATTGGTATAATATTTTGTTGCCTCCGTTGCGGCACGATGCGCGCGGACGGCGAGGAGATCCGAGTGCAGTTCAAGCTACACAGTCAATATAAGCCGACGGGCGATCAGCCCGAGGCGATAAGGGAAATTTCCGACGGCATAGAGGACGGGCTTGCGGCGCAGGTGCTTAAAGGCGTAACGGGCAGTGGCAAGACCTTTACCATGGCGAACGTAATCGAGCGCACTCAGCGCCCGACGCTCGTGCTTGCGCATAACAAGACGCTCGCGGCTCAGCTCTGTAACGAGTTCCGCGAGTTCTTTCCCGAAAACCGCGTCGAGTTTTTCGTCAGTTATTACGACTACTATCAGCCAGAGGCATACTTGCCGTCGACCGATACTTATATAGAAAAGGACCTCGCGATAAACGACGAGATAGACAAGCTCCGCCACAGTGCGACATGCTCGCTGCACGAGCGGCGCGATACGATAGTCGTCGCGTCCGTTTCTTGTATATACGGCTTGGGCGCGCCCGAGGAGTATTACAGGCTCGCGCTGTCGGTGCGTCCGGGCGACAAGATGTCGCGCGACGCGCTTATATCGCGGCTCATCGAGATAAACTATAAGCGCAACGACCTCGCGCCCGAGCGCACGGAATTCCGCGTGCGCGGCGATACAGTCGATATCTTTCCCGCGAGCATGTCCGAGCACGGAATACGCGTCGAGTTTTTCGGCAACGAGATAGACGGCGTAAGCGAGTTCGACATAGTGTCGGGCAATATAGCGGCAAAGCTCGCGCACGCGGCTATCTTTCCCGCGAGCCATTACGCCGTTGAGCGGCAGACGTTGCTCAACGCGATAGGCAATATCGAGCGCGACTGCGAGGAGCAGGTCAAGTTCTTTACCGATAATCATAAGTTGATCGAGGCTCAGCGCATAGGCGAGCGCGTGCGATACGATATAGAGATGATGAAGGAGATAGGGTATTGCTCGGGCATAGAGAACTACTCGCGCTACTTCGACGGCAGACTGCCCGGTCAGCCGCCGTTCACTCTGCTCGATTACTTCCCGCGCGACTTCATCATGTTCATCGACGAGAGCCACATGACGATACCTCAGCTCCGAGCCATGTACAACGGCGACCGCGCGCGCAAGACCTCGCTCGTCGATTACGGCTTCCGCCTGCCAGCGGCGTTCGATAACCGACCGCTCAAATTCGAGGAGTTCCGCGAGCGCGTCGGGCAGGTGGTATATGTTTCCGCAACGCCGGCGCAGTACGAGCTCGGGCTTACGGGCGGCAAGTTCACGCCGCAGATAATCAGACCGACGGGGCTCGTCGATCCGCCCGTTACGGTGCGCCCGACAAAGGGGCAGATAGACGATCTTCTCACAGAGATAAAAGACGTAACTTCGGGCGGCGGGCGCGTGCTCGTTACCACGCTCACAAAGCGGATGTCGGAAAACCTGACCGACTATCTCGCCGAGCAGGGCGTCAAGGTCAAGTATCTCCACAGCGATATAGATACGATGGAGCGCGTGACGATAATCAATTCGCTGCGGCGCGGCGACTTCGACGTCATCGTCGGCATCAACCTTTTGCGCGAAGGGCTCGATATCCCCGAGGTCAAGCTCGTCGCTATACTCGACGCGGACAAGGAAGGTTTTTTGCGATCGGAGACCTCGCTTATACAGACTATCGGACGTGCGGCGCGAAACAGCGAGAGCCGCGTCATCATGTACGGCGACGTCGTAACTAACTCAATGAAGCGCGCCATATACGAAACGCAGGCGCGGCGCGAGATACAGCTCAAATACAACGCCGACAACGGCATAACGCCCAAAACGATCATCAAGCCGATAAAGAACTCGATAGAGATAACGTCCAAGAACGTCCGAACGGAGATAAAAGACATAGGGCGCGAGCTCGACAGGCTGAGAACGCTCATGAACGCGGCGAGCAAAGAGCTCGACTTCGAAACGGCTATATCGTACCGCGACAAGATAGCGGAGCTCAAAGAGCTTCAACGCAGTATGGCTAAAACCAAGTCCGCAAGGAAATCATCGTAAATCGAGAGAAACACGGAGTTTACACGCATGGAAGAAAGAAAAGCCGAGATAGTTATCAAAGGCGCGCGCGAGAACAATCTCAAGAACGTCAATCTTACTATACCCAAGAACAAGCTGATAGTGTTTACGGGACTGTCGGGCAGCGGCAAAACGTCGCTCGCGTTCGATACGATATTCGCCGAGGGACAGAGGCGGTATGTGGAGTCGCTGTCGTCGTATGCGCGGCAGTTCCTCGGTCAGATGGACAAGCCCGACGTCGACAGCATAGACGGCTTGTCGCCCGCGATCTCGATCGATCAAAAAACAACGGGACGCAACCCGCGCTCGACCGTCGGCACGGTCACCGAGATATACGACTATCTGCGGCTTTTGTTCGCGCGCGCTGGCGACGTGCATTGCTATAACTGCGGCGAGGAGATACGGCAGCAGACCGTAGACGAGATCGTCGATAAGATTATGGCGATGCCCGTCGGAAGCAAAGTGATGATAATATCGCCAGTGATACGCGGCAAGAAGGGAGAATACGTCAAGCTCTTCGAGGACTTTAAGAAATCGGGTTACTCGCGCATGCGCGTCGACGGCGTTATTTACAGCCTCGACGAGGAGATAAAGCTCGACAAAAACTCCAAGCACGATATTTCGGTCGTCGTCGACAGGTTAGTTATCGAGCCCGACATACAGCAACGGCTCACCGATTCGGTAGAGACCGCTATCAAGCTGTCCGACGGCATGGTCATAGCTTTCGCCGACGACAAAGAAACGATGTACAACACCAAGTACACCTGCGGCAACTGCGGAATATCGATCTCCGAGGTCGAGCCGCGGCTTTTCTCGTTCAACAGTCCGTGGGGCGCGTGCCCGACCTGCGGCGGCCTCGGCTACCTGACCAAGGTCGACCCCGAGCTGTTGTTCTTCGGCGATACGTCGATGCAGGAGCTGCTGGACGGCGGTCAGCTCGACGGGCAGACGCACTTCGAGCAATGCTTTGCCGCGCTCTCCAAAAAATACGGGTTCTCGCTAAAAACGCCGTTCAAGAAGCTCAATAAGGAAGTGCGCGATATCGTTCTGTATGCGGAGGACGAGCCGATAGTCGTCGAGTACTCGACGGGGCATTATCACAGGAGCGAGCGCATAGTTTACGAGGGCATGATCCCGTACATGGAACGTCGGCTCGCGGAAACTACTAGCGACGGCGTGCGGTGGAAGATAGGCAGATTCACCAACTCGCAACCCTGTCCGGACTGCGGCGGAAAACGCCTGAAAAAAGAAGCGCTCGCCGTAAAGATAGGCGGAAAGAACATAGACGAGCTTTGCGCACTGCCCGTAAGACGGCTCCGCAAGTTCTTTGCCGAGCTTACATTGTCGGAAACCAAAGCGATGATAGCCGAGCGCATACTCAAAGAAATACGCGCGCGGCTCGACTTCCTTATCGACGTGGGGCTCGATTACCTCACTTTGTCGCGCAGTGCTGTCAGTCTTTCGGGCGGCGAGGCGCAGCGTATAAGGCTCGCGACGCAGATAGGTTCGGGACTGTCGGGCGTGCTGTATATCCTCGACGAGCCGAGTATAGGACTGCACCAGTGCGACAATACCAAGCTCATAGATACGCTCAAACACCTTCGAGACCTCGGCAACACGCTTATAGTCGTCGAGCACGACGAGGACACGATGCGTGCCGCCGACTTTATAGTGGATATCGGCGAGGGCGCGGGCGTGCACGGCGGAAAAGTCGTCGCGCTCGGCACTGTCGACGATATAATCAAGTCGGGTTCCGTAACGGGCAAATTCCTTTCGGGCGAGCGCAAGATAAAGATACCCGCGCAACGTCGGCTGACCGATAAATTCGTCACCGTCCGCGGCGCGAGCGAAAACAATCTCAAAAACGTCACCGTCAAGATACCGCTAGGCGTGTTTACCGCCGTTACGGGCGTATCGGGCAGCGGCAAGTCGTCGCTTATCAATCAGACGCTTTATCCCGCCGCCGCCAATATGTTCAACACAGTTAAACAGCGCGTCGGCAAGTGCGACGGCATCGACGGGCTCGACGGCATCGACAAGGTGATAAACATCGACCAAAGTCCCATAGGCAGGACGCCGCGCTCCAACCCCGCGACGTATACGGGCGCGATGTCGACGATACGCGATCTGTTTGCGGAAACTCCCGCCGCAAAAGAACGCGGTTACAACTCGGGGCGGTTCTCGTTCAACGTCCGCGGCGGTCGCTGCGAAAACTGCGAGGGCGACGGTATCATACGTATAGAAATGAACTTCCTGCCCGATGTGTACGTGCCGTGCGACGTGTGCCGCGGCAAGCGGTTCAATCGCGAAACGCTTCAAGTCAAGTACCGCGACAAGTCGATCGCGGACGTGCTCGATATGACTATCGAAGAGGCTTACGAGTTTTTCAAGAACGTTCCGACGCTCAAACGCAAGCTCGGCACACTCCTCGACGTCGGTCTCGGGTACGTCAAGCTCGGTCAGCCGGCTACTACGCTGTCGGGCGGCGAGGCACAGCGCGTCAAGCTCGCTACCGAGCTGTCCAAGGTGTCGACGAGCAACACGCTGTACGTGCTCGATGAGCCGACTACGGGACTGCATTCGGCGGACGTGGAGCTTTTGACCGATATACTTTCGCGGCTCGTCGACAACGGGAATACCGTAGTGGTCATCGAGCACAATCTCGACGTTATCAAGTGCGCGGACTATGTTATAGACCTCGGTCCGAGCGGCGGCGATGCGGGCGGCGAGATCGTCGCGTGCGGTACGCCCGAGCGTGTCGCGGAGGTCGCCGAGAGCAAGACCGGACAGTATCTTAAACACATGCTCGAAAAATAAACAGTTTATATAAACGCCTTCGCGTGCCGTCGTGTCCGCGGGGGCGTTTTTTTGCATAATCCGCCTTGGCAAAGGCATACTAAACCCATGCTTGTAGTTATGTTAAAGTCTGTTATCACGTTTCTGGTCGTCTTTTTCGTGATAAGACTGATGGGCAAAAGACAGATAGGGGAAATGCAGCCTTTCGAGCTTGTCATCACGCTGATAATAGCCGAGGTGGCATGTATCCCGATGAACGATCCGTATATACCGCTGTATTACGGACTTATCCCCATAATCACGCTCGCAACGCTGCATATCGTGCTGTCGTTCGTTTCGCGTAAGTCGTTAAAAGCGCGTAAGATCTTGAGCGGCAGCAGTGTCGTCGTCATCAATCCCGACGGCATTATTTACGAAAACATGAAAAAAATGAATATGAATATGGACGATCTCATCGAGGCGGTGCGCACAGCGGGCTATGTCGATTTTACCGAGATAGCGTATGCCATATTCGAAACAAACGGCAAGCTTTGCATCGTCGAGAGCGAGCAAGCTCAACAGCAACAGCCGGAGCAGGAGCAACAGCAGCAACAGAGCGGCGGCGAGCAACAGCCCGAGCCCAAAACGCTTCTGCCGCTCGAGCTCGTTATAGACGGCAAGCTGTTGAAGGAGAATATCGAGCTTTCGGGCGCGGACGCGGCGGAACTCGAGAGCGTATGCGACGAGAAAAACATCAAGCTTTCCGAGCTGTTGTACGCCGACGTAAGGCAGGACGGCAACGCGTATTTCTCGCCGAAGTACGGCAAGGCATTTTGTCGCAAGCTCGCGATAACGGGCGGGGAGAATTGGTAAAGCATGAAAAAGCTTATCGTTATCTTGATAGTTTTCGCCGTCATGGTCGGCGCGATGACGGGCGAGATAGTCTACGTCAATAAATTTTACAACGGTATTCAAGCCGATCTCGAGAATATCGAGATAAGCATTAACGCCAACGAGCAGCACGTCGCCAACAACGATACCGTGGCGCTGTGCCAAGCGCTGTCCGATAAGTGGGAAAAGGGCAAGACAAATCTTTTGATGTTGCAGAACCATAACACGGTGCGCAACTTCGACGACAAGATAATATGCCTGCTCAAAGTCGTAAAGTCGGATAACTATAACGACGCCGTTATATTCGTCAGCTCGGCTATCAACTATATAGACGACGTGTTGCTCGACAGCATGCCGTACCTGTCCAACATTTTCTGATATAAAACGATTGCTTTCTCGCACGGATTGTATTATAATGACCGCATGGAGTTTGCGGAGCTCAAAAAGCATATAAAAGCCCGTAGTCCCAAAGCGTGCTATGCGTGCTACGGCGACGACGATTTTCTGTTGTCGCGCGCCGTCGCGCTTATAAGCGGGCTTGTGACGGGGCTTGCCGAGTTCAATATCGTGGAAAAAGAGTTCCAAAAAGCGGGCGAGCTCGAGGAACAGCTCATGCAGCTTCCCGTCATGAGCGAGTACCGCGTTGTTATTGCGCGAGGCAAGACTGACGCCGCGGCGGTGGAGGAATACCTCAAACGCCCCAATCCGTCGTCGGTGCTCGTGCTTACTTATCCCGTACCGCACGATACGTGGAGCCGTACTTCGCCCGTCAAACTCCCCGCGGGCGCGGAGGGCGTCAACTGCAACAGACTGCCGATCAAGCTCGTTGTGCCGTTCGTTCGTGCGACGGGCGAGAAGGCGGGCGCAAGCTTCGACGACAAGGCTATAAGCGCGCTGTATTCGCGTTGCGGCGGTTATATGACGCGCATAAATTCCGAGGCGCAAAAGCTCGCCGCGATGCGCGCGGGCGGCACTGTCACCGAGGCGGACGTTGCGGCGGAGGTCACGGCGGATACCGAATTCGTGGTTTTCGAGCTGGGCGACAGCATAATAGCAGGCAATACTCGGCGCGCGCTCGAGATAGTGGACGGCATGGCGAAGAACAACGATCTTACGGCGGCGTTCACCATGCTCTATAACAGGTTCAAGCGCATATTCATCGCCGCGGTGTCGCCCGAGGAGCTGCCGTCGCTCGGTATCAAGCCCTTTATGGCGACCAAGCTCATAGCGGAGAGCAAAAAGCTGCCTAAGCGCAAGCTGAAAAACATACTCGATATGCTGTGCGACGCCGATCTCGGCTACAAGACGGGAGCGACTTCGCAATACGATGCGCTGTCCGCGTTTGTCGTGCGCGCATCGGACGGAGGTCGGATTTGATAGATATAGCTAAGAAAAAACTGCCGTTGCCGCTCGTCGGCGTGCTCGTATATTTGAGCTACTGCGCCGAGGGTTGGTTCGTGTCGCGCGGCATGATGGCATACTACGGCGAAAAGTACGGCTTCGCGCCGTGGTTCGCCAACGATATTTGGGCGTTCTTTACAGGCGGTATCGTTCCGTTTGCGTTGTTTTGGCTGATAACGTCGCTGACGATGCGGCTTATCACGGCGCGCGTGGGCGGCGGCGCGGTCAATATCCGTTACGGAGTATGCCTTACCGTGATCGTTGCCAATATAGTTCTGTTCGCGCTCAAATTCATGTATATCGCATTGCCGCTTCAAGCGTCTGTGATAGATATAATACTCGTTCCCACGCTTACGATAGCCTTTGTCGCGCTGTATCTTTGGTACGCTTTCGGGCGCGGGTATGTGGATAAAACGCGTTATCGCACTGTCGTGACGCAGGTGTTCGGCTCGTTCCTTTCGGTATACGGCGTGATCACCGCGCTCAACTTGTTCTTGTCGGTGGCGTGATATGGGAAAGATAAAAAAGCTTATTTGTATAGTTTTGTGCCTTGTCGCTTCGTGCTTCGCGCTTACCGCGTGCGCGGCGACCGACGGCGCGCCGAGCCATACGGTTTCGACCGATAATTACGTGATACCCACGGAAAAGCTCGAGGAAAAGCTCGAGAGCTTTCTCGACGGCAGGGAGGACCGCACGACCTACACGGACGCGGAGCTCGCCGCCGCCGAGTACCTCCGCGACGAGCTGTATAGCTATGGGTATACAGACGCTTCAGTCGACGGCTTTACCGTGATAGAGAGCGAAAAGGTATCGTACAACGGCAGGAACGTTACGGCGACGTACCGCTCGGGCGAGCGCGACGCGCGCAACGTGATAATCGGCGCGTACTACGACAACAATTATTCGCCGTCGTACAACGGCAAGGTCGCGGGCACGCACAGCCACGGCGCGCTGTCAAACGGCACGGGCGTTGCGACGTTGCTTGCCGTGGCGGAATATCTCGCGACGGAAAAGCCGGAGCTTGCGATAGACGTATCGATAGTTTTTTTCGGTGCGGGCGCGACTTCGGACATCGGCGCGGTCAAGTATTACGAGAGCCTTAAACCGGCAGAGCTTGCGCGGACGGTTATGATGATAGAGCTCAGCCGTATCGGCGCGGATAACCTTTATGCTTTTTCCGATGCGCGCAAGACCGAGCGCGAGGCTTTTTTCGACAGGATCGCGGCTGATAACGGGCTCGCCGTGTATAAGCCGTCGCAGAAGTCGCCGATAATGACCGAGCTTTACGCGTTGCAGGGCGTACCGTTTTATCAATGGGCGCAGTCGGGCATGTTCCCCGTGTTTTTCAACAACGGTATACCGACGCTCAATCTTATCGGCGGTAATTGGGAAACGATAGACCTTACCGACAGAGAATCCGCGTCGAGCGGCAACGTCACCATGACGGCACGCGACACGTTCGCCGAGCTCAAAGCGGCGCACCCCGACTATGCGGACAATATGGCGATAGCGTCGACGCTTCTTATAAAAAGCTTTACCGACGCGGAGTTCGTCGATACGGCGATATACGACAAGGCGAATTTTCCCGATACCGACGTGCTGATGATGCGCTGGATATGGTATCTCGTCGTGCTCTGTATCATCGGGATAGGGTATGCGGCGATGACGCTCGTCAATAAGCGGCTCGCCGATAAGTATCCGTATAAGCCGCTCCCGCCGCCGCGCAATATCAAAATGGCGGTGTTCGGCATGGATTACGAGGACAAGAACTCCGACAGTATTTTCGTGGATATAAAAAGCGCCGCACCGGAGGACGATATATTCCCCGGCGTGCCGAATAACGTCGACGACCCGTTTGACGGCAATAAGAAATAGATTTGCTTCAAGTCGGCGGTGGATAGCGGGTAAAGAATAAAAAAGCATGACAAAAGGCGTCCGTTCGGACGCCTTGTTTGTTTCGGTGATCAGTGGAACCAGCTGCTTATCTGCGCTCCAAGCCATTGGAAGCCCTGCGTGATGCCGAACTGCCATGACATGTCTTTTACGACGGTGACGAAGTTGAACTTGTCGACTGCGATGACGCACCATACTATGACGATGACGAGCGTGAGTACTATCAGCATAAGGATATTGAACAAACAGCTTTTGACGCTTATCGGGCTTTTGAGCTTTTTGAGCTGAGACGACGGGTCGTTGCTCTCTTTGATCGCCTGTTCGAGCTGAGCGGGCGACATCTGCTCGGGCATCATTGCCGAAAGCGGAATGGACGCTGCGCCCGTCGTCGTCATGGTGACGGACGAAGTGGACGTGACAGACCCGGGCGCGCCCGTCGGGGGAACTCCCGGCGCGGAAGCTACTCCTTCGGGTATCTCCGCCTTTTTATTTTTTTTCTTGCCCTTCGGCTCTTTTGCTTTTTTGGATTCTTTCTTTGCCATAAGATCCTCGGTAATTTCAGAGAAGAGCATGTAAAAAACAGTCTTCTTTTGTTACGTATAGTATATTATAGCGTATATATTCGGAAAAAGCAAGTACTTTTGAAAATTTGTTCACAATTTATTCACGATTTTTAAGACGCGAAACTCGCTTTTTTTCATGCCGACGCGCGGAAAACGCGATGTTTGCGAAAAAGCGCGGCGCGCGCCGTGCGGCGACGTCGGCGGAAAATCGGTCGGGCTTTCGGCGTTTTGCGCGGAAATTCGCAAAACCGTCGAAGTCGCGCGACCAAACGCTTGCTTTTGTGCGTCGGCGATGTTATAATTAGCGATAGGAGAAAGGTCATGGATTTTTTTAAGCGCATTTACGAAAAAATGGCGTCCAATCCCGCGGCGTGCGTTTTCGATATATTGCTCACCGCTCTCCTTATTTACGGCGTGTTCGTGTTTTTACAGCGCAACAACGCCAAGCGGTTGGTGATATATCTTTTGCCCGTGCTGATACTCGGGATAGTGCTCTCGTCCGAAATGCTCGGACTGGCGCTGTTCGGCAGGATAGCGTCCTACGGCGTGCTGATAGGCGTGCTCGCTGTCGCGTTGCTGTTCCCGCAGGAAGCGCGGCGCGGACTGTTGCGGCTCGCGTCGCCCAAGGAGACGCACGAATCGTTCAATACCGAGTATGACGTTTCAGACGACGCCCTGCACGAAACTATATCCGATATCGTGCGCGGCGCGCAAAACATGGCTAAAAAGAACGTCGGCGCGCTTATAGTAGTCGCGACGCACAAAGTGCCCGAGCATATACTCGATTCGGGCACGGAGCTCGACGCGGTGCTTTCCTGCGCGCTGATCGAGAGCATATTCAATACCAAAGCACCGCTCCACGACGGCGCGGTGTTCGTTCGCGGCAATCGCATCGTTTCGGCCGGGTGTTTTCTGCCGCTGTCGCAGTCCATGGCGATAGACAAAGAGCTCGGGACGAGGCATCGCGCGGCGATAGGCGTTACCGAGAATTATAACGTGCTCGCTATCATCGTTTCTGAGGAAACGGGCGTTATCTCCGTGGCAAGACACGGCGAGCTGATGCGCTACCTCGATTCGCAGATGCTTACGGATATACTCGAACAAACCTACGGACTGAAAGCGGCTACTGTATCCGCAAAACCGAGGCGCAGACGCCGCAATAAGGAGGTGTGACCGTGGAACACGACGAACAGCAAAAACCGGAAAGCAAGGTCGCTAAATTTTTTAAGGCGGTGTTTGTTCACAACATCGGCTGGAAACTGCTCGCGCTCGGCACTTCGATAGTTATTTGGGCGCTCGCCGCGGGTCTGTGGTGAGAATGAAAAGACCCGTCGTCGATTTTTCCGACGAGATACTCATCCCCGACGGCGACGTCGGCGATTTCGCAGTGATCGCCTGCGACCAGTTTTCGTCGCGTCCCGAATATTGGCTCGAGCTGGAAAAGACCATGCCGAGCCGTTCCGCACTCGAGCTGATACTGCCCGAGTGTTTTTTGAGCGACGCGGGTGCGCGGCTCGAAGCCGTAAGGACCGCGGCGCGCGCTATGGGCGACAGGTTTTCTGCCGTAAAGGGCGCGGTACTCGTCACACGTGACACGGCTTACGGCAGGACGCGCAAGGGGCTTGTCGCGTCTGTCGAGCTCGATTGCTACGACTATGCCGACGGCAATACCGCGGCTATACGCGCGTCCGAGCGCACTATAGCCGAGCGCATACCGCCGCGCGTCGCCATACGCGAGGCGATAGATATAGAACTGCCGCATATAATGCTGCTCGTCGACGACCCCGACGGTCTGATGATGAAAGCCGCAAAAAGCGGTATTGTGCGCACGCTGTACGACGCGGAGCTCGTCGGCGGCGGCGGACGCGTCAAGGGCGAGCTCGTCGATGCGGCGGACGCGCTCGGCGCGGCGGTCGACGCGCTTATCGCGCGCTCGCGGCAGATATACGGTACGCCGCTGTTTGCGCTCGTCGGCGACGGAAACCATTCGCTTGCGACAGCCAAGTACTGTGCCGAGCATGAGCCGACCGCTTACAACGGCAGAGCGCTCGTCGAGATAGTCGATATTTACGACGAAGGGATCGTTTTCGAGCCGATACACAGGCTTGTGCGCACGGACGATCCTGTGATGTTCGTCGACAGTTTCAGGTCGGCGGTCAAGGGCGAAGCGACGGCGCGGCTGTTCCTGCCCGAGCCCGTCGAGGTAAAAGTACCATCGGACAAGGTAGAGGCGATAAAAGCGATCGACGGTTTTTGCGAGACATTCGTCAAGCATTTCGGCGGCGATATAGAATACGTGCATGGCGCGGACGCGCTCAAAAAGGACGGGCACGTCGGCATAGAAATGCGCGGCATTGAAAAAAACGAGTTCTTCGGCGCGGTGGTCAAGCACGGCGTATTGCCGAAAAAGACCTTTTCCATGGGCGAGGCGGAAGAAAAGCGCTATTATATCGAAGCGCGCAGGATAAAATAACGCGCGTCGGATTGACACGGCGGCTAAACGCGGAATACATAATATTAGCGGAGATGAACGGGCATGAAGGCTCTTAAATTCGGCGGCACGTCGATGGCGACCGTCGACAGTATCGCAAAAGTCAAGCAAATAATACTCGCCGACAAAGAACGGCGGTTCGTCGTCGTTTCCGCACCCGGAAAAGCGGCGGGCGAGATAAAAGTAACCGACGCGCTTATCGCGGTGTGTGCCGCGGACGGCGCGTCGCGTATCAAGGCTTTCGCGCCGATAAAAACGCGGTTCATGCGGCTTTGCGACGGGCTCGGGCTTGGCGAGGGCTTGCTCGATCCCGACTTTGCGGAGATAGAGCGAGTACTGCCGCAGGCGGAGCACGATTACATAGTTTCTCGCGGCGAATATCTCTGCGCAAAGCTGTTGTCGGCGTATATCGGCTTTGCGTTCGTCGACGCGGCGGATATGATAAAATTCCGCGACGGCGTTTACGACGACGGGTATACGGAAACGCTCTGCCGACTTGCTTTGGAAAAACGCCCAAACGCAGTCGTTCCCGGATTCTACGGCAGTAATGCCGACGGACGCGTTGTCGCGTTTTCGCGCGGCGGCTCGGACATATCGGGCGCGATAGTCGCTCGCGCGGTAAATGCTTCCATCTATGAGAATTTTACCGACGTCGACGGTTTTATGACCTGCGACCCGAGGATCGTCCCGCACGCGACGGTTATCGACGTACTGACATATAAGGAGCTTCGCGAGCTCGCGTATATGGGCGCAAACGTTTTGCACCCCGATTCCATATTTCCCGTGCGAAAAGCGAATATCCCCATAAATATCAAGAATACCTTCAATCCCGATCTCGACGGCACGAAGATAGTCCCGACCGATAAATTCCTGTCGGGCGAGTACGCGCGCGCCAAAAAGTCGCCCATCGCGGCGATCGCGGGACGCAAGGGCTTTTGCGCGCTGTACATCGACAAATCGATGATGAACCTCGAGATAGGCTTCATGCGCAAAGTGCTTTCTTGCTTCGAGCGGCTCGGTATCCCCGTCGAGCATATCCCGAGCGGTATCGACTCGTTTACCGTCGTATTCTCGGGCGATTGGCAGGATCACGCAAACGAACTGCTCAACTCGATCCGATCCGAAGTCAAGCCCGACCATATGCACATAGCCAACGACGTCGCGCTCATCGCAATAGTCGGTCACGGCATGAAATCCCGTCCCGGTACGGCGGCGCGTGCCATAAGCAGGCTGTCCAACGCAAATATCAACCTGCGCATGATAGATCAGGGCGCGTCGGAGATGAATATCATCCTCGGCGTATCCGACGAGGATTACGACCGCGCGCTCGTCGCTCTCAACGGCGAATTCGAGATATAACGTAAAGCGCACGTACAGATCAAAGGGAATATCCAAAACACTTATTCCTTGCCCGATAAAAACGGGTGGGGAAATTTTTTTGAAAAAATTTTCAAAAAACGCGCTAAAATACTTTACAAGTTTAGCGCGATAAAGTATAATATCGAAAATCGAAACGAAAAAGCACGTTTCGGGAGGAGAAAGACATGAAAAAACTAATAGCATTTGTATCGGCAATGGCAGTCGCGCTGTGCGGGGCGTTTCTTACGGCATGCAAGCCGTCGTCCGATTTCGAGCGTGTGATCGATAAGGGCACGTTTGTAGTCGGCGTAACGATTTACGAGCCTATGGACTACATAGACGGCGACGGAGAGTGGGCGGGATTCGATGCTGAGGTCGCCGCGCTCGTCGCCGCGGAGTGGGGCGTTAAGATACAGTATACTATCATCAAATGGAACAACAAAGTGGCGGAGCTCGATTCGTACGCTATCGATGCGATATGGAACGGCATGACCGCCGACGCGGAGCTCGGCAAGCAGATAGACTTTTCCGCGTCGTATGCGGAGAATAAACAGGTCGCAGTCGTCAAAAAATCGGACGCGGACAGAATAACGGACGGCGAGAGGATAAAGGCTTGTTCCGTGGCGGTCGAGCGCGGTTCCGCCGGCGATACCGTCGCTACTGAAACCGTAAAGGCGGCTGTCGTCAACCGCGTCGACACGCAGGTAAATGCGTTGCTCGAAGTCGCGTCGGGTGCGTCCGAGGTAGCTATAATCGATTACGTGATGGCGGACAGCGTCGTGGGTAAGGGCGATTATTCCGAGCTTGCGATAGTCGATCCCGATACCGTCAGTTACGACAGAGAGGTGTTTGCGGTCGGGCTGCGCAAGGGCAGCGATCTTACCGAAAAGATAAACGCACTGCTCAAAAAGTACTACGCCGACGGGACGCTCCGCGAGCTTGCCGACAAGTACGGCAGTGTCGCGCTTAATACCTCGGCGCTGTCGGCGTAGAAATCATGGAACAGTTTGCACAAGTTACAAAAGGGCTGGCGAGCGGCTTCGCCACGTCGTTTGCGCTGTTCGCGCTGACGCTCGTAATGTCGTTGCCGCTCGGTATGCTTATCGCGCTATGCACGGGATCGAGGATAAAAGCGTTGAGCGTGCCCTTTAAGATAGTCGTATGGGTACTGCGCGGAACGCCGCTGCTGTTGCAGATATTCGCGGTGTTCTACGTGCCGGGGCTGTTGTTCGGCTTTGCGTGGCCTATGATGAATACGGGCTGGGCGTGGTTCGACAAGACTTTTTCGACGCGGTTCATAGCTACGCTCGTAGCGTTCGCAGTCAACTATGCGACGTACTTTTCGGAGATATTCCGCGGCGGTATCGGCGGTATAGCCAAGGGTCAGCGTGAGGCGGGCAAGGTGCTCGGCATGACGCGGGCTCAGATATTTTTCAGAGTGATACTGTTGCAGGTGATAAAGAACATACTTTCGCCGATAAGCAACGAGGTGATGACGCTCGTCAAGGATACGTCGCTCGCGCAGTCGATAGGAGTCGTGGAGCTTATGTTCGCCGCTAACGAACAGCTGACGCGCGGACTTATCTGGCCGATATTCTATGCCGGTGCGTTTTACCTCGTGTTTGTCGGCATACTGACGCTTGCTTTCGGCGCGGCGGAGCGCAAGCTCAAATATTTCAGGATATGACGTTATGGCTTTTCTCGAAGTTAAGGAACTGCAAAAGAAACTCGGCGGCAACATGATACTTAAAGGCGTCGACTTGACCGCGGAGCGCGGCGAGGCGGTGTGCGTTATCGGTTCGTCGGGCAGCGGCAAGACTACGCTCATGCGCTGTCTTAATCTGTTGGAACTGCCCGACTGCGGAAGTATCTCGATCGGCGGACGGCGAATATTCGCCGCCGGCAATAAGTACGGCGATGCGGAATTGCGCCGCAACAGGCTTAACTTCGGGTTGGTGTTTCAAAGCTTCGAGCTGTTTCCGCAGTATACTGCGCTTCAAAACGTCGCGCTCGCTCTGAGGCTGAAAACCCGCGAAATATACAAGGCGGAAAGACGCCCGAAAAGCGAGCTCAGGCGTGCGCTCGCGGAAAACGACGAGCGCGCGGCAACGCTCCTCGCCGTCGTGGGACTCGGCGATAAGCTCGGCGCGTACCCGTGCACGCTGTCCGGCGGACAGTGCCAGCGCGTCGCTATTGCGCGCGCGCTCGCGCTCGAGCCTGCGGTGCTGTGCTTCGATGAGCCGACATCAGCGCTCGATCCCGAGCTCACGGGCGAGGTGCTGCGCGTGATACGTTCGCTCAAGACCGAGGATCGCGCGATGGTGATAGTCACGCACGAGATGGGATTTGCGCGCGACGTGTCGGACAAAGTGCTGTTCATGTCGGGCGGCGTGATGGAGGAGTCCGGAACGCCCGAGGAGATATTCGGCAGTCCGCAAAGCGGCAAGCTAAAAGCGTTTTTGAATAATGCCGAACGCTGAGCCGCCAAAGTATTGACAATTCGCGCACGATAGCGGTATAATCGTAACGTATATCACCGAGGAGAGAGGATATGACAGATAAACAAGTTATGTACGATTATCTCGTCGACTGTTTGTTAAAGCTTGACGGCAAGGCGGAGTGCGAGGCGCTCCTCGCCGACCTTTGCACGTATGCGGAGATCGACAATATGGCGCAGCGCATGTACTCGGCTAAGCTGATACTTGACGGTAAAACTTACAGCGAAGTGATAGAACAGACGCAGATATCCTCCGCGACGTTGAGCCGCGTTTCGCGTTGCGTCAAGCACGGCTGCGGCGGATATAGGGCGATAATAGAAAAGCCGTAGCCTGCCGTGTTTTAGCGTTGCTTTCGGTTAAGAAAAATGTGATTTGGTTATATAATATTTTCGTTGCGGGCGCGGTATTTGCTTGACAACCTTTATTTTTACATGTTATAATGAACGTGAACCGCACGAAAAGGGTCTTTTATAATTCGGTGGATACCGAAACCCCTACGGCGAATACTTAACGGAGGTATGCTATGTTTGCTATTATCGAAACCGGCGGTAAGCAGTACCGCGTCAGTGTCGGAGACGTTCTCGATGTGGAGCGTTTGGACGCGGCGGAGGGCGACGTCGTCAACTTGAAGGTGCTCATGACGGGCGAGGGCGATAACATAGTCGTCGGCAAGGAAGCCGAGGGCAAGAGCGTCGGCGCTACGGTCGTCAAGCAGTACAAGGCGAAAAAGGTAGTCGTCTTCAAGTATAAAGCAAAAAAGAACGTGCGCAAAAAGCAAGGTCATCGCCAATGCTATACGCGCATTAAGATCGACAGCATCGCATGACGGTCATAACGTTCTTTGAAGAGAACGGTAAGACTGTAAAGGTGTCGGCGCACGGACACAGCGGATTTGTTACCGACGGTTACGATCCCGTGTGTGCGGCGGTGTCGACGCTGTTGCAAACGGCGTATCTCGCGATATCCGAGATATCGGCGGCGGAATACGAGCGCGGCGACGAAACGGCGGATTTCGAGTTTACAGTCGGCGCGGATGCAAAAAACAGACACGACGTCGACGTCATCATAAGAGCGATGACTGTCGGGCTCGAGGATCTACGAAGCGGCTTTCCGCAAAACATCAAATTGGAGGTCAAGTGATCATGTTTATCAATATTCAGTTGTTCGCTCACAAAAAGGGCGGCGGTTCGACCAAAAACGGCAGAGATTCAAACGCACAGCGTCTCGGCGTAAAGCGTGCGGACGGTCAGTTCGTGCTTGCCGGTAATATCCTTATCCGTCAGCGCGGCACGAAAGTGCATCCCGGCGAGAACGTCGGGCGCGGCGGCGACGATACTTTGTTCGCTCTTGTAGACGGCAAAGTCAAGTTCGAGAAAAAGGGCGACCGCAAGCAGGTAAGCGTTTACCCGATAGCACAGTAACAAAAAGGGCGTTCGCCCTTTTTCCATTTTTCGAGTTTTGCCGCGCGGTGCGGATCATTGCCGCGCGCGGCGCGGCGGATATGTGAGGCGATAATGTATAAGACGGAGTCTGACAGAATAATAGTCGACGTTGCCGATCTCGACGTCAAAGCGACGCTCGAATGCGGTCAGCTTTTTCGGTTTGAAAAGATCGACGACGCGTATATAGTCAAATCTGGCGCGCATACTTGCCGCATAGTCAATTCGGGCAGTTCCGTAGTTATAGAAACGCCGTCGACCGATTTCTTCGTCAACTTTTTCAGCCTCGACCGCGATTTGAACCGTGCCAAGCGCGAGCTTTCGCGGTTTCCCGAGCTCAAAGACGCGCTCGACAGCTGCGGCGCGCTCAGGATACTGCATCAGCCGCTGTTCGAGACGATAATATCGTTCATCATCTCCGCCAATAACAATATCCCGAGGATAAAGGGCATAATCAACAGGCTGTGCGCGCAGTTCGGCGACGAGTTCCCGTCGCCCGATAAGCTCGCGACCATGCAGATCCGTCAGCTCGACGCGATAGGCTGCGGCTATCGTTCGCGGTATATACTCGAAAGCGCGAAGATATGCGCGGAGACCGACCTTTTGAACAGGCTGTACTCGGCGCGCACGCCCGACGCGGCTAAGCTGTTGATGACGCTCCCCGGCGTCGGGCAGAAGATAGCGGACTGCGTTATGCTTTTTGCGCTCGGTCGGCTCGAAGTCTTCCCGATAGATACCTGGATGATAAAAACTCAGCGGCAGGGCATGGAAACTGAAATGCAGCTGCGCACGCGGCTCATGGGCAAGTACGGCGAGCTTGCGGGCTATGCACAGCAGTTCCTGTATTATTACAGCGCGATACTGCGCGAGAAGGTGTGACGTGGAGATTTGGAAAAGCTTTGTATCGCTTTTCGCCGCGGCAAACCTTCTTAACGTTTGTCTGTGGACGACCGGCTTCACGCTTTTTGCGATAGAATATTTTCAGCCGATGCGCGGCGTGGCGTATTCGCTCGGGCTCGGGCTGATCGGCGCGTCGTTCGTTACGCATATGATATACGGCACGGCGGGCGAGGCGTTTTGGTTCATATTCCTCACATGCGTTTTGATGATAGCGGTGCACATGGTGTCGCTTGCGACGCAGAAGCGCGATTGGCTCAAGGTCGCGCGATTGGCGCGGGCCGGCGAGCGCAGCGGCAAGTACGATTCGCTCGTCGGCAGCATCGGCGTGGCGAATACGCCCATCGATCTTATCGGCAACGTCACCGTCAACGACGTTAACCTCGTGGTTTTCAGCGAGCGTCCGATAGGCGTCGGAGAGAACGTGCGCATAGTCAAGGTCACGCCCGACAAGATAATAGTCGAAGCTGCGCCGACCGAAGAACAACAATAATAAAAATCGATAGTAGATCACGCCGCCGAGCTGCTTCGGCGGCGTTCTATTAGCCGATCTTATCTCATAAAATATTGCGAAATGAGTTTTTTGGGACAGGCGGCTAAAATATTCGGCAATACGGCGGAATTCAAGTTCCAGGTCGTTCTTTTCGGGCGAGACGCAGTATATCTCGAGGGCGCGAAGCCCGTCAAGATAGACGAAAGCGAGATGATCTTCCGCATACCGCAAGGACTGCTTTCGCTCGTCGGCGAGGGGCTCAAAATAAAAGAACTGACCGACGACTGCGTATCGGTAACGGGCAGAATAAGCGATCTGGCGGTGAAAGATCTATGAGCGCGGAGAAAAGAAACGGGCGCGGTAGGATGACGGTCGTCAGTGCGGACGAGCTTGCCGCACGCAGAGCGCGCGAACGCGAAAAAGCCGCAAAGAAAGCGGAGCGCGAGCGTATAGCCGCGGCGGCTGTCGCGGAAAAGGCGCGGCATGCGGCTGAGCAAAAAGCGGCGCGCGAAGAAGAGAAAAAACGCGAGGCGGCGAAAAAGGACGCCGAAAAACGCCGTATGGCGCGTGAAAAAGCCGAGCGCGAAAGGCTCTATGCGGAGCGCAAGGCTCAACGCGAACGGATAAATGCGGAACGGGACAAGCTCCGCGCAAAACGCCGAGAGGAACGCAAAGCTCGGCGCAAAAAGCTGTTGGCGGTCGTTAAAGCGAAGTGCGCGAACAGAAAGAGTGGCTTCGGCTACGACAACAAAGGTTTTCTGCCGCGCGTCGAACTGACAGTGCGCGGCGACGGCGGTGAGATAGCCAAAAGGTTTGCCGCGGGCGGCGTCGGCTTGTGCGACATGGTCAAAAACGGCGGCGAAGTAAGCTTCAAAATACGCAAAAAAGACTGTCGCAAAGCAATTGCAATTTTGGACGGTATGTGTTATAATTTTAAGACGGGCGCGACGTTCGGTCTGCCGCGGCTTTTTGCGTATATGCTTGCGCGCATAGGCTTGTCGGTAGGCGCTGTCGCCGCCGCGCTTTGCATGTACCTATCTTATTCCTATATTTGGCGCGTCGAGATATCTGGCAACGATAAGATCTCGACGGAGGCGGTAGAGAGCGCGCTCGCCGCGGCGGGGTTCCGCTCGGGTCAGAAAAAATCCGCGCTCGACGAACGCGCCGCGACTGCGGCGGTCAACACGCTCGACGGCATAGCCGATGCGTCCGCAGAGGTGCGCGGCACTACGCTGTACGTGTACGTGCTCGAAGCCAAGGACTACTCGACGCCAGGCAAGCCCGATTCGTACGTATCCGCATACGACGCTACCGTTACGCGCATAGTCATGCGCAGCGGGACTGCGACGGTCAAGCGCGGCGACGTTGTTAAGGCGGGCGACGTGCTCGCCGACGGCAGCGTATATTCCACCGCGGGCGAGCTTCTGTACGTCGGAGAATGCGACGGCGAGGTCTACGGCAACGTGTCGATGACGTTCCGCGCGGAAATTTCGACGACGGAGATCGAGTACAGGCGGACGGGGCGCAGTACGGTCAAAACGTGCGCGAGCCTGTTCGGGCTGAAAATGTTCAAAAGCTCGTCTCCGTATCGCTCGTATGAAACAGTCGCTTCGACGGCAAACTATGATATACTGCTTCCGCTGTACGTGACGCGCTATGAGTATTTCGAGACAGAGCCCGTGATGACTGAACGCGATCCCGACGCGGCTGCCAAGGCATTTGCCGCGAGCAAGATAGACGAGTTCGAGTTCACGGAAAAGGGGCTTGTCGCGACATACGAGATCAAGCCCGCCGTTTCGGGCTTGTACACGGTCGACTTGTTTTTGAGCGGGGAAGCCAAGATATCCCGCGGCATGAGCCGCAGTTAGAAACGATGATCGGAGAGAAAAAACGCTATTGAGAAAGCTTAAGACAGATGAGCTTCGCGCCGTGTTCGGCGCTTACGACGGCAATCTTAAGGTCATAGAAACGCTGTGCGGCGTGACCGTGCGCGTTACGGGCGACGACGTCCGCATAACGGGCGACGGAGCAATGCTCGCCGAGCTGTTGATAGACAAGCTCGCCGACGCCGCGGACCGCGGCGAGACCGTGACGCCTGCCTCGGTCAAGCGCTATCACGACATACTGACGGTCGACCCGAGCGGAGTGGAGAGCATACTCTCGGTGTCGGCGTGCACAAATGCCCGCGGTCAAAAGATATTCGCCAAGACCTTGAACCAAAAGAAGTTTATCGACGCGGTCAATAACAATCTGATGACCTTTGCCGTCGGTCCTGCGGGAACGGGCAAAACGTACCTTGCGGTCGCGCTTGCCGCCGCCGCAGTCAAGAAAGGCGCTGTGGACAGGATAATACTGACGCGCCCCGCGATAGAGGCGGGCGAAAAGCTCGGGTTTTTGCCCGGCGACCTGCAAATGAAAGTCGATCCGTACCTGCGCCCGCTGTACGACGCGCTCGGCGATATGTTCGGCGCGGACTATCAAAAACTGATAGAGCGCGGCACGGTCGAAATAGCGCCGCTCGCGTACATGCGCGGCAGAACGCTGTCACGCGCGTTCATGATACTCGACGAGGCGCAAAACACCAGTCCCGAGCAAATGAAGATGTTCCTTACTCGGTTCGGCGACGGAAGCCGCGCGATAATCACTGGCGACACGACGCAGATCGATCTTAAAGGTGCGCAGTCGGGACTTACCGAGGCGGAACGGGTGCTCGGCGGCGTGCAGTCGGTGGCGTTCGTGCACATGACGGGCGAGGACGTAGTAAGGCACGACCTCGTGCAAAGGATAGTCAACGCATACGATAACTATGCAAAAGGAAAAGAACATGAAAAACAACAGTGCGGAAAAACAAAATAAAAAAGCCGTAGTCGACGCGCCGTCTGTCGGGGCGTATTTGTGGCTTGTCGGCGTTTTCGCAATAGTCTACGCCGTTATTTACATAGCGTTATTGTTGCGCGTGCATTTTCTTACCGATGCCGCGGCGTCCATATCCAAGTCCGCTGCGGATATGCTTTTCGCGTTTGCTTTGTTGATGCTGATGAGCGCGCTCTATCTTTACGTCGTGTTTTCGCGCAAGGAATTATTGAACGATCTCAAAGAGCCGAGCGCGCTGATGTGCATATTCGCGCTCGTCGTAGTTGCTAATATATTCCTTTCGCACCTCAACTCCTACGCGATGTTCGTCGGGCTCGCCGCACTGCTCGCTCTGCCGTTCTCCAAAAAACGCGACGCGTTCGTCCTTAACATATTCGCGTGTCTTATCTCGACTTTCGCGCTTATATACGAAACCGATCTCGGTCACTACGAGTCGATAGCGTTTTCGATAATCGCCGGGCTTGTCGGCGGAACTATCGGCGCGTATTCGTTCCCTATGGCAATGACGCGCACTACGTCGGTATTGCGGTCGTTCCTTACGGGCGCGTGCACGATAGCTGTATATATGGTACTGTTGTGCGCGTACACGCTCGGCATCGAAACGTTCAACGCCAACATAATGTATATCGGCATTTCGGTCGCCGCACAGCTGCTGCTTGCGAGCACGCTCGTGCCCGTTATCGAGAGCATATTCAATATCACTACCGATTATAGACTCGTCGAGCTCACCAATCACAAAGCGCCGCTCATCCGCAGGCTTATCGTGGAAGCGCCGGGTACGTTCAATCACAGCCTCGCCGTTGCCAACTTCGCCGAGATCTGCGCCAACGCGATAGGCGAAGATCCGTTCCTTGCGCGCGCGTGCGCGTACTATCACGATATAGGCAAGCTAAACAACGCGACATACTTTACCGAGAACCAAGCGGGCTACAATCCGCACGACGAGCTTTTGCCCGAGGTGTCGGCGGAGATAATCCGTCAGCATACCGAGGACGGCTACGACCTTTGCAAAGAGCACAGGATACCCGAGGAGATAGCGCGCGTCACGATAGAGCATCACGGCACGCTGCCGATAATGTATTTCTACAATAAAGCCAAGACACTTACCGACGGTGACGTCGATATAGACGAGTACCGTTACCACGGCGACATACCCAAGGGCAAGATCGCCGCTATAATCATGATCTGCGATTCCGCCGAGGCGGCGATACGCGCGATGGACAATCCCGACGGCGAGCGAGTGGACAAGCTTTTGCGCTCGATGATAGACGAGCGCATCAAGCTCGGTCAGTTCGACGATTGCGCTATAACCATGCGCGACCTTACCACGCTTCGCGAGGCGATAGTTGGGTCGTACAGCGGACTTTTCCACAAGCGTATAAAGTATAATCTCAAGCGCGGAGGCTCCAATGATTAAGCTGACGGGCGACATCAGACAGGAATTCGTCAGGCTCGCGGGCATAACGTTCGACGCGCTCGGGCTGAAAGGCGATGCGACGGTCGACGTCGAGCTTATAGACGACGAGGCTATGCGCGAGCTAAACAGGGAAACGCGCAAGGTCGACGCGACGACCGACGTTTTGAGTTATCCCGCGCTCGACGAGATAAAAGAGTTTACAAAAAAGAATTATCCCAACGACTTCGATCCGACCGCCGATGCCGTAGTGCTCGGCGACATAGCGATAAACGTCGATGCGGCGGCGCGGCAGGCGGAGGAATACGGCACGGGCGAGCGCGAGATAAATTATCTTTTCGTGCACGGGCTTTTGCATATCCTCGGCTACGACCATATGACCGACTCCGATAAAGCGGCGATGCGCGCGCGCGAGGAAGAGATACTCGGCGCGAAAGACGAGTCCGTGGTCGTCGCGGTCATAGGCAGACCGAATGCCGGCAAGTCGTCGCTCGTCAATGCGATAGTCGGGGAAAAGGTGTCGATAGTATCGCCCAAGCCGCAAACGACGCGCGACAGGATAACAGGCATCTGCACCGAGGGCAACAAGCAGATAGTTTTCCTTGATACGCCGGGCATGTTCAAGCCGCGCACCAAGCTCGACGAGCACATGGACAAGAGCGTAAAGAGCTCGCTCGGCGGCGATGCGGACGTGATCGTGATAGTGCTCGACTGCACCAAGGGCGTTACCGCCGACGACGAAAAAACGATAATGCAACGGCTCGCGTCGCGCGTGCCCGTTTATATAGTGCTCAACAAGACCGATCTCAAAGGCTACGAGCATACATATCCCATCGTTCAAAAGCTTTCGGCGCTCATGAACAGGACAGACGGGCGCTCGGTCAAGGATATTATCCCGACGAGCTGCCGCAGCGGCAGAAATATCGACGTCGTAAAGGACGCGCTCAAAAAGGAATGCAAGGAGGGCGGATTTTTGTTCCCGCCCGACGAGTACACGGATAGACCCGTCAAGTTCATGATAGGCGAGATCGTGCGCGAAAAAGCGCTGTTGTTTTTGCAGGACGAGATACCGCACGGCGTGGGCGTGGCGGTGCTCGGCGTCGACGAGAGCAAAGACCCCGTGCGTATAACCGCCGACGTCATCGTCGACAAACAGTCGCACAAGCGTATAGTGATAGGCGACGACGCTTCGATGATAAAGCGTATAGGCGCGGCGGCGCGGCGCGATATACAGGAGCTTTTGGGGACTAACGTATATCTCGAGCTTTTCGTCAAGGTTCGACAGGGCTGGCGCGACAAACAGAATATTCTGCACGATATAGGCTATTGAACCGCATAATACCTGTTCGGCAAAAGCATAATAATCCCGAGGTGACGATATGACTGAAGACGAAAAGATGCTTTGGGAACTGTTTTGCGAAACGGGCGAACCGCGGTACTATTCGATGTACGTGCGCGCTAAGCACGACGGGGAGCAAGGTCGGCGCGACTGACCGCAGCTTACGCGCGCCAAACGATACAAAAGGTGTATGATGCGCGATTTTACGGATAAATGCATAGTGCTCAGGATAAGCGAGTACCGCGACGACGACAGGCTCGCCGACGTGCTAACCGCCGCCAACGGACTTGTCGGCGTGCAGTTCCGCGGCGTGAAAAAGGCGAAAGCCAAGCTCAAACCGTTTGCGCAATGCTTTGCGGTGTTCGATGCGCGGCTCACGTCGACTCGCGGCAAGTTCCTGACCCCCGTCGAGCCGATGCTCATACAGGACGGATTCGGGCTCTGCTCCGACCTCAAAATATTCACGGCGGCTTCGGTAGCGGCGGAAGCGACGGTACGATCGATATGCGACGACGAACCGCATACCGATATGTTCGTCGAGTTTCTGCGCCTCGTCCGAGCGTTGCAGTCGGACGGCGATCCGTACTACTGCGCGGCGGCGTATATGTGCGCGCTGTTGAAGATGTCGGGTTTCTATCGCGATTATACATATTCCGACGATCCCAAAACGCCCATACAGCTCCTCGGCTATGCGCAAAGATACGGATACGAGCCGACGGCGCGACCCGACTACGATCTTGCGCGTCGCGCGCTCAAATACGCTTGCGGCGAGTTTTCGCGTAACTTCGATATAGCGCTGAAGAGCGCGGACTCGATAGATCTTTACGCGGACTGATCGGCGCGGGCGTAGATAATGGCATAAAAGCGGATAAAAATGATAAATATTGTAAATTTCGGTAAAAATGCTTGCATTCCGCAAATATATATGATAAAATATTTTGTGACAAAATATACCTTACAAGGAGTATAAAAATGGCAAAAAAGTATTGCTATCTTTTCACCGAGGGTAACGCCAAGATGAGAGAATTGCTCGGCGGCAAGGGTGCGAACCTCGCCGAGATGACCAATATCGGGCTGCCCGTTCCGCAGGGCTTCACGATCTCCACGGAAGCGTGCACTCAGTACTATGAGGACGGACGCAAGATCAATGCCGATATCCAAAAGGAGATAATGTCTTACATCGATAAGATGGAGAAGATATGCGGCAAAAAGTTCGGCGATAAGGAAAACCCGCTGCTCGTTTCGGTACGTTCGGGCGCGCGCGCTTCCATGCCGGGCATGATGGATACCATCCTCAACCTCGGTCTTAACGAAACGGTCGTCAATACCATAGCGACCAAGTCCAACAACCCCCGTTGGGCGTGGGACTGCTACCGCCGCTTTATACAGATGTTCTCCGACGTCGTTATGGAAGTCGGCAAGAAATACTTTGAAAAACTCATCGACAAGATGAAGGAAGAGAAGCACGTCGAGTACGACGTCGACCTTACCGCCGACGACCTCAAAGCGCTTGCGCTTCAATTCAAAGCGGAGTACAAAAAGCAGCTCGGCAAGGATTTCCCCGACGATCCGAAGGAACAGCTCTTCGAGGCTGTCAAAGCGGTCTTCCGTTCGTGGGACAACCCCCGTGCCAACATATACCGCATGGATCACGATATCCCGTATTCCTGGGGCACTGCCGTCAACGTTCAGATGATGGCGTTCGGCAACATGGGCAACGACTGCGGCACGGGCGTCGCGTTCACGCGTAACCCCGCCACGGGCGAAAAGGGTCTTATGGGCGAGTTCCTCATGAACGCGCAGGGCGAGGACGTCGTTGCGGGCGTTCGCACCCCGATGCCCATCTCCAAGATGGCAGAGGTCCTTCCCGACGTTTATAAAGAATTCCTCTCCATCTGCGAGAAGCTCGAGAAGCATTACCGCGATATGCAGGACATGGAGTTCACGATAGAAAAGGGCAAGCTGTACATGCTCCAAACGCGTAACGGCAAGCGTACCGCCGCTGCCGCTATAAAGATCGCTTGCGACCTTATCGACGAGAAGATGATATCCGAGCAGGAAGCGCTCATGCAGATCGACGCGAAGTCGCTCGATATGCTGCTTCACCCGCAGTTCGACCCGAAAGCGCTCAAAGCCGCCGACAAGAACAACGTCGTAGGCAAGGGCATAGCCGCTTCCCCCGGCGCTGCCGCGGGACAGATAGTCTTTACCGCCGAGGACGCGGTCAAAGAGGGCAAGCAGGGCAAAAAGGTCGTTCTCGTCCGTCTCGAGACCAGTCCCGAGGACATCGAGGGCATGAAGTACGCGCAGGGTATACTTACCGTGCGCGGCGGTCAGACCTCGCACGCCGCCGTCGTTGCGCGCGGCATGGGCACGTGCTGTGTTTCCGGCTGCGGCGACATAAAAATGGACGAGGAGAACAAAAAGTTCACGCTCGCAGGCAAAGTCTACCACGAGGGCGACGGACTGTCGCTCGACGGTTCGACGGGCAACATCTACGACTGCCTTATCCCGACCATTCCCGCCGACCCCAACTCCGGCTACTTCGGCAGGATAATGGCTCTTGCGGACAAGTATAAATCGCTCGGCGTGCGTACCAACGCCGACACCCCCGAGGACGCCAAGCAGGCCGCGGCGTTCGGCGCGCAGGGTATCGGTCTTTGCCGTACCGAGCATATGTTCTTCGATCCGAAGCGTATCGGCGCATTCCGCGAGATGATATGCTCCGACACCGTCGAGGAGCGCGAAGCCGCGCTCGCCAAGATCGAGCCGATGCAGCAAGCCGACTTCGAGGGGCTCATGGAAGCGCTCGAAGGTCAGCCCGTTACCATCCGTTTCCTCGATCCGCCGCTGCACGAGTTCGTGCCGACCGACGAGGCTGATATCGCCGCGCTTGCCAAAACGCAAAAGAAAACGGTCGAGCAGATAAAACAGATAATCTCCGATCTTCACGAGTTCAACCCGATGATGGGTCACCGCGGCTGCCGTCTTACGGTAACTTATCCCGAGATAGCGGTCATGCAGACCAAAGCGGTCATCAAAGCCGCAATCGCCGTGCAGAAGCGCCATCCCAAGTGGAAAGTCGTTCCCGAGATCATGATCCCGCTCGTCGGCGAGATAAAAGAGCTCGCGTTCGTCAAAAAGACCGTCGTCGAGACCGCGGACGCCGTTATCAAGGCGTCGGGCGTCAACCTCAAATACGAGGTCGGCACGATGATAGAGATACCCCGTGCGGCGCTCACCGCTGACGAGATCGCCAAGGAAGCCGAGTTCTTCTGCTTCGGCACGAACGATCTCACGCAGATGACGTTCGGTTTCAGCCGCGACGATGCTGGCAAGTTCCTGCCTTCGTACTACGGCAACAAGATATACGAGTCCGATCCGTTCAGCAGGCTCGACACGATAGGCGTCGGCAAGCTGATGAAGACGGCGGTAGACCTCGGCAAGTCTCAGCGCAAGTCGCTCCACTGCGGCATCTGCGGCGAGCACGGCGGCGATCCTTCGTCCATCGAGTTCTGCCACGACATAGGCCTCGACTATGTGTCTTGCTCGCCGTACCGCGTACCCATCGCGCGTTTGGCTGCGGCTCAGGCTAATATCAAAAATCCGAGAAAGTAATTCTTCGCCGGGAAAGCCGAAACGCATAAACAGTGCGTTTCGGCTTTGGGCTAAAATGTACTATGGATCTTAAAGCGGTAACCTACGAAATTCAAGATAAGTTTTTATCGCCGTTCGCTTGTAAGGACAAGGACTCTCGGGGGCGCGCAGTCCCTGCCGAGCCTTGTCCTATGCGCACGGAGTTCCAGCGCGACCGCGATAAGATAATCCACAGCAAGGCTTTCCGTCGGTTAAAGCACAAAACGCAGGTGTTCCTTTCGCCCGAGGGCGATCATTACAGAACGCGGCTGACGCACACGCTCGAGGTCAGCCAGATAGCGCGTACGATATCGCGTTGTCTGCGGCTCAACGAGGATCTTACCGAGGCGATAGCGCTCGGGCACGACCTCGGTCATACGCCTTACGGTCACGCGGGCGAGCGCGCGCTGAATAAGTTCACCGATTTCTCGCATAACGTTCAGAGCCTGCGCATGGTCGACAGGATAGAGAACGACGGCGCGGGAATGAACCTCACCTACGAGGTGCGCGACGGTATACTCAATCATACGCTCGAGGGCAGGGCATGCACGCTCGAGGGTCGAGTCGTCGCCATAGCCGACAGGATAGCTTACATCAACCACGATATCGACGACGCCGTAAGGGCGGGCGTCATAGCGCGGTCGGACATACCCGCCGAGTTCGGAAAAATGTTCGGCAATACACATTCGGAACGCATCTCTTCGTTGGTATACGATATAATCAACGAGAGTTATGGGAAAAATACTGTTGCGCAGTCGCGCGAGTTCGAAGATGGCTTGGCGGAGCTACGGCGGTTCATGTTCGCCAGCGTATACACTTCTCCGCTTGCCAAGTCGGAGGAAAACAAGGCGATAAAGATGATAGAGTACCTGTATCTCTACTATTGCGACCACGAAAAAGAGATGCCCGAGCAGTTTGTTTACGCCGACGAGCCGATAGAGCGGAGGGTATGCGATTTTATATCGACCATGTCGGACAGGTTCGCCGTCCGTGCGTTTGAAAAGATAACCGTACCGGAAAACTGGTCAAAGCTGTAACGCCGCGACTGTACGCTGTTTCGGTCGGCAAAGGTAGTTTGTGAACAGAGATTTTTCCGATTTTATTTCCAAAGTCCTCGACAAAACGGATATCGTCACGCTGATATCGCGTTACGTCCGCGTCGAGAAAAAAGGGAACACGCATTGGGCGTGCTGTCCGTTTCACCACGAAACGCAGCCGTCCTTCGCCGTCAATGAGGCTAGGCAGTTTTTCCACTGTTTCGGCTGTAAGGAAAGCGGCAATGCGATATCGTTCCTGATGAAGATCGAGAATATCGAGTTTATAGACGCGCTGAGGATGCTCGCCGAGCAGGCCGGACTGGAAATGCCCAAGACCTCCGGCTCGTACGAGCGCGGCGTGGACAAGAAACAGCGCGAAACGCTGTACGCGCTCATGCGCGATGCGGCGCGGCATTACCACGACAACCTCGGTTCGCCGCGCGCGCGGATATTCAACGAGTACCTCGAAGCGCGCAAGCTGCCGCCCAATATGGTAAAACGTTTCGGCATAGGCGCGAGCCTCGACTTTACGGAGATGCTCGATTTTTTGCAGAGCAAGGGCTACACGCTCGACCAGATAAAAGCGGCGGGTATATGCGAGGTCAAAGACGGAAGGTATTACGACGTTTTCGGCAAGCGGCTGATGTTCCCGATAATAGACAATATGGGACACGTCGTCGCTTTCGGCGGACGAACGCTCGAAAAGGAAGTGCATTTCGCCAAATACCGCAACAGCACGCAAACGGATATCTTCGATAAATCCAAGGTCATATACGGTGTCAACCTGCTGAAAAAGCGCAAGGCGGAAAAGCCGATAGACTACGTAATAATGACCGAGGGCTATATGGACGTTATCGCGTTGCATAAAGCGGGATTCGACACCGCGGTCGCATCGATGGGCACTGCGCTCACGTCAAAGCAGGCACGTCAGCTCAAGCTGTACAGCGATCTCGTTTATATCAGCTACGACGGCGACAGCGCGGGACAGAAAGCGACGATGCGCGGACTCGACATACTGCGTGAAACGGGTCTTATCGTCAAGGTCGTCCGACTGCCCGAGGGTCTCGATCCCGACGACGTTATCAAACGCGGCGGCGCGCAAAGCTATCAAAAGCTGTTGGACGAGGCGATACCGCTTACGGCGTACAAGATAGAGGTCCTGCGCAGCAAGTACGACCTCAACGATCCAGACCGCAAGGCTATGTTCGCCATAGAAGCTACAAAGGTCGTGACGGCGCTCGATAATCCCGTCGAGCAGGAACAGTATCTTAACTATATTTCGGGGATAACCGGTTTTACCGCCGAAATACTCCGCCGTCAGGCGGATATCGGCAGAACGGAAGACCGATCCGAAAGAGAACGCCCGCAGGAAAGGCGCGATACCGCGGAAGCGGAAACCCAAGTTCCGCGGGAATACGACAATACGATCAAATTCTTCATGTCGAGCATACTTCAGTCTTGCGACTATGTAGACTTCGACAAAAACGTTTCGGACGCATTGCCCGATGCCCGACTGAAATGCATCTATGGATTCTGTATGGAAAACAGGGTGCGCAACGTTGCCGCGGTCATCATGTCCGACGAGCGTTTCGACGCCGCCGATAAAGCGGTCATAGACGAAATGCTCGATTATAAATTTTTGCCCGACGACGGGCGTGCGCGGTTCGCCGACGTAGAAAACTATTTGTACCGTAAGGTATTGGAAAAGCGAAAAGAAGAACTTAACAAGCAGTATAAGCTTACGGGCGACGTCAACTGTCTTACGGAGATAGGTCGTATCAGCAAGGAACTGCAAAGCTATCGCTACACCCGCGCATAAGGAGCGAGTATGAAAGATAAAAACAAAGAAAAACATAACAAGACCGACGTAGAACGCGAGTTGACGGTCGGCGATGAAAAATTCGAGCCCTCCGCCGCGATAAAGACCGCGCTCGGCGAGCTTATCGCCGCGTCCGAAAACGGCGTCGAATATAACGCTCTGCTCGAAAAGCTCGTGCCGCTCGAAGCGGGAGCAAACGACATGGATTACGCGCTCAAATTCTTTGAAGACAACGGAGTAATGATACTCAAGGACGGCGTTCGCGCGCCCATACTCAACTCCAAGATGAACAACGCGCTGTCTAAGCTGATATCGCTCGGCAAGACGCGCGGGTTTTTGGCTAACGTCGAGATAGGCGAAAGGCTCACGCTCGAATGCGGCGCGGATGCAAGACAGCTCGAAGAGGCTATGCGCATCATCACCGAGAGCGGCATCGAGATAACCGACGGTCAGGTCAAGCGCGCAGAGCTCAAGAACATAGAGAACCTTCTGTCCGAGGTAAACACCGACGACCCCGTCAAAGTCTACCTCAAGGATATAGGCAAGATACCGCTGCTTTCCGCCGACGAAGAGACCGACCTCGCAAAATTGATGTCGGACGGCGATCCGGTAGCAAAAGCTCGGCTGTCCGAGGCGAACCTGAGGCTCGTCGTCGCAATAGCCAAGCGTTACGTCGGACGCGGCATGCAGCTGCTCGACCTCATACAAGAGGGCAACCTCGGACTAATGAAGGCGGTAGAAAAGTTCGATTATACCAAGGGTTTCCGATTCTCTACTTATGCGACCTGGTGGATACGCCAGGCGATAACGAGAGCGATAGCCGACCAGGCGCGCACGATAAGGATACCCGTGCACATGGTCGAAACGATAAACAAGCTGTCGCGCGTCAATAGGATACTCGTGCAAAAGCTCGGCAGAGACCCCACGCCCGAGGAGATAGCGGACGAAATGAATCTGCCTGTCGATCGCGTAGTCGAGATACAGCGAATAAGCCAAGACCCCGTATCGCTCGAAATGCCCGTCGGCGAGGAGGAGGACAGCCACCTCGGCGACTTCCTCGAGGATGAAAAGTCCAAAGCGCCGCAGGATTTTGCCGAAGCGGGAATGCTCAAAGAACAGCTCGCGTCGGTGCTCAATACGCTCACTCCGCGCGAAGAAATGGTCATACGTCTGCGTTACGGGCTTGACGACGCGCACCCGCGCACGCTCGAGGATGTCGGTAAGGAATTCGGCGTAACGCGCGAGCGCATACGTCAGATAGAAGCAAAGGCGTTGCGTAAGCTTCGCCACCCCAACCGCGCAAAGCGTCTTAAGGACTTCACCGACAAATGACGCGGCTTGCCGCGGTCTGTTCGCTCATAGATCCCGCGGGCGTTATCGCCGACGTCGGTTGCGACCACGGGATCGTTGCGGAATACTGCGCGGATAAAGGTCTTGCCGACACCGTTATAGCCTCGGACGTCAGCGACGCGTGTCTCGAAAAAGCGCGAAAACGCTTATTCGACAGGACAAACGTAAGCTTCGTCGCTTGCGACGGGATCGACTATGTTTGCGACGAGGCTGTGATAGCGGGTATGGGCGGGATACTGATATCCGATATAATACTCCGCGCGGAAACAAAGCCGAATACGCTCGTGCTGTGTCCGCACCGCGACGCTGACAGAGTGCGGCGCACACTCAACGCTTGCGGCTACGCGATAGACCGCGATACGCTTATAGAGGAGCGCGGCAGGTTTTACTTCGTGATGCGAGCCAAGCGCACTACAGAGCCGCAACGACTGAGCGAAGAACAATATCTTTTCGGCGCGTTTCAGCACGAAATTTGCGATACGTTATGTAGGTATCTCACTGTCAAGTATAATGAATATGCGGTTGCGCCGGAGCGCAACGCCGATAAATTAGAGCCGATAATAGCGGCTTTGCGCCGACAGGGCGTCGATCCTGAGGCAATGTGAAAATCCGGAGGGTAGAATATGGACGAAACCGTTAAGAAAAATCTCGAGAAACTGCTCGAATATCAAAAGAAAGATATCGAGCTTCGCAAGCTCAATGCCTTTGTCAAACGCGACGAGGCGCTTGCTAGCATGAACAAAAACGAAAAGATCTTCAACGAGGCAAAGCGCGTAATTGCGGAATGCGAGGATCAGGCTAACGCGATAATCAGCTCTTACGCCGAGCTTTCCAAATACGTCGACGACAACGAAGCGTTGCTCGTCGAGCTCGAAAATACCGACGCGGAGAGCGAAGAACAGCTCGCAGAACGCGTCAAAAAGCTCGAGAGCCTTAAATCCAAGTTCCAGAACGCCGACAAAAAGGCACGCGACTTTAAGGACAGGTCGAAAGACGTTTGCCGTGCGCGCGTGGACGCCGTTAAGTCGGGCAACGCCGCAAGACAGAATTACAAAGAGGCGAAAGCCAAGCACGGCGAGCTTATCAGCTCGAAGGCAGGCGAAGCAAACGCGCTTAAAGCGGAGCTCGAAAAAATGCGTCCGACGCTTGACGAAGCGCTTTTTGCCGAGTATAAAAAACTCGTCGAGGAGAAGCATTTTCCGCCCGTCGTGCCCGCGTCGGGCGACGACAAGAAAGGAATGTTCAACTGCGGCGGTTGCGGGCTCGGCTTGCCTCAGCAGGGCAATTCGTTGCTAAAAGATCAGGGCTGGTGCCGTTGCGACAACTGCCACAGGATAATAGTAAAACTGCAATAAGGGGAACGAAATGAAGATACGCAAAGCGATAATACCGTGCGGCGGTATGGGTACGCGTTTCATGCCCGTGACAAAGGCAGTGCCCAAAGAGATACTGCCCGTAGTCGATACGCCCGTGCTCGCATATATAGTAAAAGAATTGCAAGACAGCGGCATCGAAGAGATACTTATAATCCTCGGCAAGGGCAAGGACGCGATAAAAGAGTTTTTCACTCCGAACAAGCATTTGGAGAGCGTGCTCAAAAACAAGCCCGAGCTTCTTGCTACTATCAAGGATATCAACAAGAACGGCGAGATACGTTTCGGACTGCAAAAAGAGCCGCGCGGCAGCGGCGATGCTGTGATGTGCGCGCGCGAGTTCACGCGCGACGAGCCGTTTTGCATGTCCAACGGCGACGATCTTATAATTTCCGACGTTCCCGTAGCTAAACAGCTTTCGGACGCTTACGATGCCGAAAAAGGCGTTATAATAGGCGTGCAGAAGGTAGAGCGTGCGGAAACGTCCAAATACGGCATTATCGATCCGACAAAGACGAACGGTCGGACGGTGTATTGCCGCGGTATCGTGGAAAAACCGTCGTCCGAAAACGCGCCCTCGCAGTATGCCGCGCTCGGCAGGTATGTACTCACGCCCGAGATCTACGAATATATAGAAAAGGTGAAAGAGGTCAACGGCGAGATAGGACTTACCGACGCGATCTGCGGCATGATGAAGGAAGGCAAGGCTTACGCCTACGAATTCGACGGCAACCGCTACGACATGGGCGATAAGTTCGGCGCGCTCACAGCCACGGTCGAGCTTTCGCTCAAAAGACCCGATTTCGGCGACAAGTTCCGCGCGTATCTGAAAAAACTCGTTCAAGATGCCGATTAACGCGTTTTGTACCGCCGCGCCTAAACTCGCCGCCGAACATTGCGACGAAGTCTATTATTGCGGCGAAGGGGAATGCTTCGGTAGTGCGGTCATTGTCTATGAACCTTTTTCCGTCGGTACTACGGCAAAGCATATATACCTGCCGAGCATGACCGACGAGAGCGATCTCGAGAGCTTTTGCGACCATATAGTTTCCACAGACGCGACAGCGCTTGTCAGAGCGTCATACGACCTCGACGAAGCCGGACTGATAGAAGCGCGGTATAAGCTTTCTCCGATAATGCTATTGCATAAAATGGGCGTGCTCGATCGCTGTACCTTAGTAGGCGGGGTCTGTCTGGATAATGACGATCTCGACCTTATGGCGCAGGATGGCGTGTCGCTCGTCGTAACGCCGACGGCGTCCGCGGGCTACGGTCACGGTTTCGCACCGACATGCGCCGCACTGCGTCGCGGGATCAGGGTGGGTATAGGAACGTTCGACGGCAGATACAACGCCGCGCACGACCTAAAATACGAAACGGAAATACTTCGGCTTACCGCCAATGCGGAAATGCGCACCGAAAACGCCGTTTCGGACGAACAACTCGAAAAATTACTTTCATTCGTGAAATAACGGCAAGGAGTGGATATTCGATGAAAAATCATATTGTTACTTTATCGCGTGAGCTCGGCAGCGGCGGAAACCTTGTCGCGCAGGAATTGTCGAAGCGGCTCGGTATACCTTACTATGACAAAGAGATAATCAACAAGACGGCGGAAGAATTCGGCTTGCCCAAAGACCGGCTCCAAAAAAGCGACGAAAAAAAGACGAACAGCTTTTTGTATTCGCTCGCGACGGCGCGGCTCGCAGGTATAAGCAGTCCGTCGTTTCCGATAAACGATATACTGCTCGACGACAGGTCGTTCATGTTCACGAGCGAAACGATTAAAAAGCTTGCGGTCGAGCCGTGCATCATCGTCGGGCGTTGCGCCGATCATGTGCTCGAAAACAGAAAGATAATCAAGGTGTTTGTCTGTGCGGAGATCGAGGATCGAGTTCGCCGAATTTCCGAAAGTCTCGACCTCAGCGAGAAGAACGCGCTCAAACTGATACAAAAGACCGACAAGCGTCGCGCCGCATACTATAATTCCTATACCGACAGACAGTGGGGCAAGGCGAGCAATTACCATATAACAATAAATACGTCTATACTCGGAATAGATAAAAGCGTGGACGTTTTACAAAAATTTATCGAAACTTATAATGAAATTTGATATAATCAGTTGACAAACGCCATTTAATCAAGTATAATAAATGACGTTGAGCGGTCGTGGTGGAATTGGCAGACACGCAAGACTAAGGATCTTGTGGGCGACCATGCAGGTTCAAGTCCTGTCGACCGCACCATAACAGGGGTATACGAACACCCAGATTGAGAAACCGAATTTTCGGTTTCTTTTTCTTTTGCGCTGTTTTCGTCCTCGCCGCTGCTCCCGTCGGGGTAATCGGGGAAAATCAAGTTCAAAAGTAATTCGTTCTTTTGTCCGCTTTTGAGATTGAAAAGCACTTTCATTTTATCGTCATACAGCACAACGCGATATATGAACGTGTCAATCAATGCCTTGCGGTTTTTCGTCTTGGTGTAGTCTAACGCGCGGAAATGCTGTAACCACTTGCGAATATCATCGTATGTGTAGTCGATTTGCAACGCCTTTTCGCTTTCTATGGTGTCGTTCAGTTCCTTGTTTTCGCTCTCTAACTTTTCGATTTGCACTAAAATCGTGTCGGCAATCTTGCCACGCATAAGGGCTTGCATTAGGTTGTTGATAGCCTTTTGATTGTCCGCAACCAAACTTTCAAGCCGTTTTATTTCGCTGTCGTTGCGCTCCGCTTGTATAAGCATATAGGTTTCGGCGGCGATTGTGTCTATAAATTCGTCGGTCAAAACGCCGTGCAGGTTTTGCTCCGTGCCGTCGCCGACAATGGCGGCTATGATTTCGTCCTCTATAAACTGCTTGCGTATAGTCCGCTTGTCGCAATTTGCTTTGGGGTTGCCGTTGCACTTGTAGTAGTGATGTACCGTCATATTTTTACTTGTGCCGCTGATACCCGTCATTTTATTGCCGCACTTGCCACATATCAATTTTTCGGACAAAAGGTATTCTTCAAGGGCTTTTCCTCTTGACGGGGCTTGCGCGTATTTCTCTAACACTCTTTGCACGTCCTCAAAAAGCGCGTCGTCGATTATGCGTGGCATACCGCCGTCAATCTCGTTGCCTTGAAAAATGTACTTTCCCAAATATCGACGGTTGGCAAATATGCTGTGAAAGCTGTTTTTGTTCCACTTGCCGCCGCGCGAGGTGGGTATTCCGCGCTCGTTCATATAACGGGCAATTTCGGCGTAATTGTAGCCGTTTGCAAGCATTTCAAACATTTGCTTGACGATTGGCGCGGTTTCCTCGTTGATAATAAACCGCTTTTCCTCGTCCACCTTGTAGCCGAGCGGAATACCGCCGCCGAAAAACTTGCATTTCGACGCTGTTATAGCGATACCGCGTTTTACCTTTTGGCTTAACTCTGCCGAATAATATTCCGCCATACTTTCAGGTACGCCCTCAATCAAAATACCGCTCGCGTCGTCCGTGATATTCTCTTTTGCCGAGAGTACGCGAACGCCGCTTTTTTTGAGTTTCGCCTTATACGTTGCGCTGTCGTATCTATTACGGGCGAAACGGTCTAATTGATAAACAACGACGAACTGAAAGCCTTTGCGCTTGCTGTCCTCAATCATTTGCAAAAATTGGGTGCGTTTGTCGTTCGTACCCGTCAAGTGTTCGTCAACGTATTCACGGACTACCCGTAAATCGCTCCGTTCTGCAAAAGCGTAACACTCTTTGAGTTGCCCCTCGATTGATTGGTAATTCTGCTTTGAACCGGGAGAATACCTTGCGTAGATGACTGCATTTTTCATAACTTGCTCCTTTGCGCGGTCGTTGCGGACTGCGGCTTAAAAATTTGTTGTTCGCTTTGGTGCTTACCCGCCTTAATTAGCAAAAAACGCCGCCGCAGTAAAATTGTCAAGGGTTTGCCCCGTAGGGGTCGGCGGTTTATGCCTGACGGGAGATAAATAGCCGCCCTTGATAATTTTGCAAGGCGGTGATACCCACGCCATAGGCGGTAAGCACAAGCGAATAACAAAACTACGAAATTTTAACGGAATAATATTTATTGTTTATTCTGTGTATTTAGTTTTTCTAATAACTGTTTAAGTTCTTCGGGCGTTTCTTGCATACCACGTTTTGCCCATTCGTCGCACCAACCGAAAAATGCTCCCGACCAAAATGATAAAAGATATGCAGGTATATTTTCTATGTTCTCATTAACCCCGAAATATTTTCGTACAAGTTTATACATTAAAAATTCGAGATTATTTTTGTACAGCAATTCAAGTATCGGGCGTTCTCTTTCAAAAAGATTTAACATTTTATCGCATATATCGCTTTTAGCAAAATCAACTTGTTTGCTCCATTCTTCCGCAATGTCATCCATTTTTGAAAATAGTACATCTTCTTTATAAAAATAATTGCGATAATAACTCGTGCGCCCGACGCCAGCCTTTTTGACAATTTCGCAAATAGTAATTTCTTCAAAAGGCTTTATTTTCATTAGTTCAATAAGTGCCGTTTCAACGCTTTCGCGCACTATAATATTCGCTTGATTTACACGTTTAGACATACCGTAACAAATACTCCTTGTTTGTTCCACTTGGGGAAAATCGACTTTTGTTTGTTTGACACAAGCCGTCTTTATGTGGTACATTTGTACCGCTTGATAGTAATATTAGCACTTACAAAAACAAAAGTCAAGCGAATTTATATATGGAGGCTATTATGAAAATTTGGGTAAAGAGAGCGATTATTATCGCTGTCATTGCGGCAGTTGCTTTTGTCTTGGGCAGACTTGCCGTCCGCGCCGTACTGAATTTAATGGTTGGCGGCACATTGTTTGGGGGTAACTTTTTATGAGCGGAGAAAAGGTTAAAGGCAGAGGTTTGTTTATATTTCTCTGCATAGCGGTATTTATTGTTGTTTTTTGCGTTTCCGTATTGGTAAAATGTACGGCTAAACCCGATTGGGCAAAAAAGTATTCTGTTGAGTGGAGCGACAAAATAGGAACTGCACATAATGATATTTCCTATCATTCGGCAAGCACGGAATATGGCGACGAAAAATTCCACAAATTCGATTTGTACGTTCCCGCCGATAACACGAAAGAAAATTACGGTTTAGTTGTATATTTACACGCAGGCGGCTTTACTACGGGCGACAAGTACGACGATAAAGATATGTTACAATGGCTGTGTTCAAAGGGCTATGTTACGGCGGGTATCAATTACACGCTACGAGATAATGACCACGAAAACGTAAGCGTTTATTCTCAATCTATGGAAATCAAGGCAAGCGTTTCTGTGATAGCGGAAAAAGCAAAAGAATTCGGCTACAATCTCAATCAAATGGCGATAGCGGGCGGTTCTGCGGGCGGAACGCTTGCAATGCTGTATGCTTACCGCGATGCAGAGCAGTCGCCTATACCCGTTAAAATGTTATTTGAAGCCGTCGGACCGTCAAGTTTTTATGCGGAAGATTGGGACACATACGGATTAAACAAAAGTGCGGAAGCCGCAGCCGATTTGTTCGGAATTATGGCGGGAACTACGATTACCGAAGAAGATATTAAGAGCAATAACTATCAAGATAAAGTGAAAAATATTTCGGGCTGGGCTTGGGTAAATCAAAACTCCGTACCTACCGTTATAGCCTACGGCGCACACGATAAAGTCTGTCCGTTCAAAACCGTAAAACATTTGGTAAACGCATTAAAAGACAATAACGTAGATTACAAATATTTTGAGTTGCCCCATTCGGGACACGCTTTGCAAAACGATAACAAAATATACAGACAGTATATGGACACGGTAAACGAGTATTTGGAAAAATATTTGCCTGTTGTGTGAGGTAATTATACCAAAATGTTAGAGTTGGCGACAGCTCAAAAAATAATATCGTCAAAATAACAACTGAATAAATCTTTATAGTAAATAAAGAATTGAGTGTACGAAAGTAAATGACAAAAAACTTTCGAGGCAGTAAACGGCACACTCAATTCTTTTTTATATTTTTTTCAGAAAACCTTTCCGCATTGCCGTTTTCGTGCTTATAAGTGGAGGCTTTCTATATGCAAGTAATAATCTATAAATTTGTGGACGGAACGACGAACGCCGTCGAGGTTACGGAAGATATTTACTTGATAGACTTACAACTTTTGAAAGAGGAAATAAGTAATAACAGACGGGAAACGCGGAGGCACACCTCGCTTTATTACTTTACCGATATGGGAATAGACTTTGAGGACAAGCGTATAGATATATTCGCGGAAATCGTGCGGAAAGAAAACGCCGAGCGCGTACATAAAGCGTTATTAACTTTATCGGACAAGCGGCGCGATTTGGTGTATAAAGTCTATTACGAGGAATTGACTATGCGGCAAATCGCAAGTCAAACGGGCGTGTCTCATACCGCCATATCGCAACGTATGAAAACAATACGCAAACGCTTACAAAAGGAATTGCGCGATTGCAGTATATAATATTACCCGTTCACCCCGTAACGTGTAACGTAAAATTCAAGCGTTATGCCGACGGGGTGGACATAGTATTACCTTAGTCCACCCCGTAACACTGTAACACTTTTGGGGTAAATACGGCACAATGCGGGGCGGCGACAGCCGCCCCGTGTGTCAATAAGTTACTATTACCTTATTGGCACTACGAAACACGGAACGAAAAACAAGCCCGCTGTGGGTGGGTTTGGGTGGGGTTATCAAGAATAAAAGGAGTTTCCAATATGAATAAGCAAATACCGCTCGGAATATCTGTCATCTATTTCAACGACCAAAGCAAAAACATTTACGCAAAACTGCCGCCCGATAAAGAGCAAGCAAAAAGACTGTCAAAGCGTATCTATAAGAACGCTATGACAGCCATATATTTGAAAAAACTGTCAACAAAATATTAAAACGCATAGTACAGGTTACGATTTCTTGCAAAATATTTACATTTATGATATAATGATTTCCACATGAGGAGAATGTGTGATGTGCAGATATATAGAAGAAAATGTTAAAAGAAGATTGTATGCCGAATCAATGGGAAGGTGTATGAATCCAAATTGTTGCTGTGAATTATTCTGTAAGACTGGTGACATTATCGAAAAGGCTCATATTGATCCTTATTGTGATACAGCAGACAATTCTTTTGAAAATTTAGTTGTATTGTGTCCTAATTGCCATACGAAATTTGATAAAAATCATGCCTTTACACCAGAAGAAGTTTTAAATTGGAAAAAGATTCGAAGTGAGGAACTCGAAAGGTTTTTTAGCAAGAAATTTACCACTTTTGATGAGCTAAAAAACGAAGTTGTCCCGTTGCTTTTAGAAAATAAGAGTATTTATGAAAATTACTATTTGAAAGATAAACGACAACTTTGGGATATATTTGAAGGTAGGATTTTAGTAAATAATAGGAAACTTGAACTGCTTTTTTCAAAAAATCTATCTTTGATTCAACGTAATCCAGATAAAGATTATTCAAATTTGGCATTTATTCAAACATTTATAGCTCATGTAAATGAATTTGAATCTACTCGATTTAATGAAGAAAGAAGTCGTGAAATTCTTTTTCCTGTCGAAATCAATTCAATGTTTGGTATTGCTCCTATTGAAGATTCACTTCTTCCATCTACCGAGTCATTGGAACTTCTCATAAAGAAGTTAAAATCACAAAGCAAATTTGAGGCCGTAGTTTTAGGAAGTTCTCATCCATTTATTCAGATAAGCGAAGACGGGAAATCGGTTCAAATATTTTTAGATGACACTCCGCAAATAAGACAGATGTATTATAACTATAATTGTTTTAAAGGGGCAAAGGTTCGTCTTAAAAGTCTTAATTATGCATTAAGTTATATTCACTCAAGAAAATTGCACTATAATTTTTTAGATGATAGTAATTTAAGGGAAATAATTATACATGATGAAAAAATGATTTTTGTTTATGAATATTGTTTGGGTCAATCGGAACTAATGCAACTCTTGCCAGAAGAAAATAGTATAATTGTTAATTTACATAATTGGAATGGAGAAAGCTGCATATCAAAACAAGCATACGAATTAGCTAATAGTATGAATGTACGATTATTAACTATGGACGGATTTTATAAATACATAAATGAAATTAAATAAAGCTATTTCTGAACTTATAAAAGCATTTATACCATTATTTGATTCTTTTGAGCAGGTCTATCTGTTTGGATCAATACTTAAGCCATGTGTTCAAAGTAATGATATTGATATATTAGTTATTTATAAAAAGTATTCAAAAAAACTTGGTAATGATTTGAGATTATTTTCAGAAGAAATAGAAAAGGCAAGCGGTATGATGGTTGATTTAACAGCATTAAGTATTGAAGAAGAAAAAGAGGTCTCGTTTTTAGAAAGAATAAAATCTAATTTTTTAAGATTGAAATGATATCATTGATTGAGTTTTGTGCTGAATTACTGCCCGATAACAAGCAAGCAAAAAGGCTGTCAAAGCGTATCTTTAAGACCGCTATGACAGCACTTGCAAGCCGTGAACAATTACCGCGCCGCTAATTGCTTGCCGTACAGTTTGTAGTCCGATAGCGGCAATTCCACCGCGCAATACAATTCCCGCCTATTTACCTTGTATATTAACGTGTTCGTTTTTGCGGCAAGTCGGTGCACCAAAACGAGCCTAAATCGAACTGTAAGTAACGTTTGATTTAGGCTTTTTCTATTTAACATGATGATGTCAAATTTTTTGGCGGTAATTTATGCTTGGCTTGTTAGCGTTATCTAGTTGAAAAATTCATTCGTTTTATGTACAAAAAATACATATAGAAAGACCGCAGTTTGAAGATATAAAGTCTTATGACGAATTTGCAAAATATTATTGATATTTAGACGAACTGAAAGCGATATGTAAAGGTTTATGGCTGGAATACGTCGGCGGAAAAATCGAGTTAAATAATATTATTAAGTCATATTTCAACGGGGCGATCATTCCGCATAAGCCGAAAACAACTGCCAAAAGTAAGGTCAATACTTTAACGCTTGAAAGCAAGCCGTTTTTGGCAGATACTGCGTGATTCCGATCTGCCCAAAGTATATTCGAGAGAGTTTATCGAAAACAATAAGGACAAAATATAAAATTCGTTCATCATAGGATACGCTATCACGCAAAAACGCCGCGAGAGATTATGTTTCGGGGCATTTTTCGATATTTCTTAAATGCTTGACTTATGTTTATGCTTTTAACAGCGAGATAAAGAAAGTAGTGCCGTTGTTGCCTGTTTCATATGTCAGCGAGCCGTTCATGCTTTCTATAATATTTTTGCATATATAAAGTCCTACGCCGCCCGTTTCGCTGTCGTTTTCGGAAACGTAAGGTTTGAAAATATCCAAATTTCCGTCTATGCCTTTGCCGTCGTCGGCAACACAAAGCACTGTTTTGTTTTTATCGCTCTTTAACGAGAGCGTGATCGTTTTGCAATTTGCATGTTCGATTGCATTGATGATGATATTCGATACGACGTTTTCTATTCCCTTGGGTTTGACAAACGCTTTTATAGGCGAGTTTACCGTGTTTTTCAAAACGATGCCGTTGGCGTTGCAGTCGAATTCGTGATACTTGTACAGTAGCGCGCACAGCTCTGACATATCGACGACCTGCGACAGCTCTGCCAGATAGTTGAGCTTTGCATATGCCGCAATTTCGGAAAGATTGCTAATAACGCGCTCTGCGTCCTGCTTGATTATGCTGATAGTCTTTATTTGTTCTGTGTTCTTTTCGCGCCCGATCGCGTTATCGCACAGAGCAACGGCGGAGGCGAGGGGTTTCTTCATATCGTGGGAAACGAATTGCAACAGGCTATCGCGCTCGGCTATGACCGCTTTAATATCTTTGACCTGCCGTTCGACTTCCTTATGCAGATTGTAAGTGAGATGATCGTTGGATCTTTTCATATCGGCAAACACGATAAATACGCTTATAAAAGTGGTAAGCGCCGTAGCCGCGCACAACCAGAAGATAGGATTTATTTGAGAGGGAAAAATTTGCGGCATAAAGATCGACGCGGTGATCGCAACGGCAATAACAGTCGCGCATACCGTTTGTAAGATCCCGCGTTCGTCTTTCTTACGGAATAGGGCAAGTCCTATAAACGCCGACAACGCAACCGCGCCTATTGCTTTGATCACGGTACATGCGATACGCAATGCGCTTGCCGCGCCGAACGTGATAAAAGGGCAGATAAACGCGAACAGCGCGCCGATTACGGAAAGAGTCACAAAAATATATTTTACGGGTATTTTTCCGAAATTCCTGCCGAGAGCAAGCTGCGCACCGCCGAGGATCACAAAAGACATAGCAAGCGAAAGAGCAGTCCAAAACAGCGTCGCGCTCGTAACGCCGCTCAAAAAGAACCGGCTGAGCAGCAGTACGGTTATTCCGAGTACCCATACGATAGCCGAAGCAAACTTTTTCGAGCGTTCGAGAGCGGACAGCACGACGAGGACGGCAAACACCACTGCGGAGAGAATGGCAAAAGCGATCAAAAGGTCATTAGATGTTTGGATCACTCCCTCGACTGCGCTTTCCGTGCCAATAAGCGGGCAGTCGGAAATAGCAGAATACGCACCGCCCGTCGATTGATAGTGGACGGTTATTATCTGTGCCGAGTTAAAAGACTTTTCCAAAGCTTCGCGCCTTGTATAGAATTGCAGGTTAAGATATTCGGTTGCCGTTTCGGAAGAAAAATGTTCGGTCTTTTTGTCATATGACGTGGTAAATTCGATAAAATCGTAGTTTTCGATTTCACCGTGCCTCGCAACCAAATCGCTTTTTTGATACACGTTGGAGGCGCAGAAAATTTTGGGCAGCGACAGTGTGAATTGCCAGTAGTCGCCTATCTTATGGGCGGCAAGATCATTTTGCTGTTCCTTAAAATTTTCGGCATCGGGGTCAAGATTCATGATAACGAAAATCAGCGTTCCCTTTTTTGCAAATTCAAACGACTTCGTCAGGTCTACTATCTGCATATCTTCGTCGAGCGTTTTCGGTCCGACAAATTTTTCGGCAATGTAGTTGACCTTTGTAATTTTACCGATTTTGCCTAAATCCGATATTCTTACGGCGGCAATATCCTTGCCGATTTCCATTGTTTCATCGTTATAGTCGATGCCGCCTGTTGTTTCCGGAACGGCGGTGATCTTCGGCGCGGCAAAAAACAGCGTAATTATTAACAACGCCGAAAGAACGGCGCATGACAGTACGGATATTAATTTTTTAAGATATCGGTTGCTCATTATTACCGCCTATAAAAGCGTACCCTTTTCCGAACTTGGTGGCAAGAAGGGAAGCGCAGCCATCGGAAACGGCGAGCATTTTCTTGCGCAGATTGGATAGGTGCTTTTTTATGGTTTCGGTGTTTAAGTGCGGCATTTTCCATACCTGCTCGTAGATCTCGTTTGCAGTAAAAAATTTGCCTGCGTTCTGCATTAAGAACATTAAAATATTGAACTCGCTCGAGGTTAATTCAAGCGCGGTGTTTTTATAAAAGGTGGTTCTTCCGGAAACGTTAAGCGTAAGCCCTCCGATCGAAATATCGGCTTTGGTGCTCGGCAAAAGCCGTAACGCCATTCTTGCCTCTATGACCTGCGGAGAGCAGGGCTTAATTATATAGTCCGCAGCACCCGCGTTAAAACCGTCTATCACGTTTTCATCCGCGCCCAAGTCGGAAAGAATGATAACGGGAGTCTGTCTTAAATTTTCCAAAAGAGCTATGCCGTTGCCGTCCGGCAATATCAAGTCCAGCAGTACTATATCATACTCGTTTGCGGAGCAAGCGGCGATCGCGTTTTTTAATGTAGGGCAAGCCGTAACGTTATTCATTGCCGAAAAATATTCGGTCAGGGATCTGCGCAACTTGTCGCCGTCCTCGACTATTAAAATATTCTTAAACTCGACCTTATTCATGGGTGTTATTATATCACATAGTTAATTAAAAAACAATCCATATATAATCGTGAAGAAAGTGTGAAGAAATGCTTCTCGCGCCCTTTTATCGTTCCGTAATGCCTAAAAATTTGATACAATATAAGCACAAAAGTTTAACAGCCCCCGCGCGGGGGCTGTGCGCTTTCCTTACGGAAACCGCACGTTAAGAGGTGCATTATGCTTTTAAGAACAAATAAACACTTGATATGTTTACTTGCGTTACTGTGTCTTACGCTGTTTTCGGTTGTTGCTTTTATCGAAGCAGACTTCCTTGCGCCCGACAAGCGGACGGCATATGCCCTAAGCGCAAACTACGTAATTACGGTAAACGGCGGAGAAGAGCAAAGCTTTGCCGATTTCGGCGAAGCGTGGGACGCCGTCAAAGCCGACGGAGTTACTGAGGCAACGTTTGTTATGCACGCCGACTACGATATGGCAAATTTACCATACTACAATAACGGAAATCTTCAAGTGAGTGGCTGGGAACTGGATTTCGATTTGAACGGTCACACTCTTACCGGAACGGAGTATAGTGAAATTTTCAATCTTCAAGGTAAAGGTGAAAAAATCGGCAAGTTGACGCTGTCGGACAGCAGCGAGGGTCAAACGGGCAGAATTACAGGACATAGAAAAGCTCTTGATATAGGTGACGGCGGTGAAGCGGTTATGAACGGCGGAACGATAAGCGGAATTTCCGATGTCGGCGTCAAAGTTCAGGGATTTACTGCTAAGTTTACAATGAACGGCGGCAAAATAACGGAGTGCACGTCAAGCAGCGAGGGCGGCGGAGTTTTTGCCGATAACGGCACTCTTATAATGACGGGCGGTGAGATAAGCGGAAATACTGCAAGCTACGGCGGCGGAGTTTATTGTTTTCAGACTTCGCTGTATGTTTCGGGCGCGGTTAAAATAACGGGGAATATAAGCATTAACTCCGCCGGCAAGGAGACAACGGCAAACGTGCGTCTTGCAAATACCGGCAAAATAATCGTTGCGGGGAAACTCGAAGACGCCGCGGGCGACAAGGCGCAGATAGGCGTTACACCGCATTCATATAAGTCAATATATGATTACGATGTTTATAATTCGGGAGTTGTACCGTCGACCTATTTCATCCCGGACGAAGAAGGTAAATGCGTCAGTCTTTCGGGAAGTATAAATACACATAGAGCGGGTTTCTCTTGGATCTCGGATGAAAACGGGCATTATCGTCCTTGCGCAAATAATTGCGGAGCCGCGTTTGACGAGTCGGCGCACGATTTTGTCAACAGCACAAAATATCGGTATAACGAAGAAGGGCATTGGAAAGTCTGCGCGCAATGCGACAACGGGAACGGAGGACTTAACGCGCACAGCTACGGAAATTGGGAAACTACGCTCGCCCCTACATGCGCGGCGTTAGGAAGCAAAAAGCATACTTGTACCGTTTGCAGTCACGAAGAAACGAAAGAAATAGCGATAGACCCTGACGCCCATTCTTGGGATCCCGAATCGGTGCGCGTGGAACCCACCTGTACGACGGACGGGTCGGTAACCGGTACTTGTACGGATTGCGGCGAAACCGATACCGAGATTTTGGATAAACTCGGTCATGACATTGAATGGCACGAAGCGCAGGCGGAAACCTGCACGCAAATCGGTTGGGACGCATACGTAACATGTTCGCGTTGCGACCATACCACGTATTCTGAAAAAGAGGCACTCGGACACGATTTCGATACCAAGTTTACGGTGGATACGGCGGCGACCTGCACGGCAAAAGGAAGCAAGTCGAAGCGTTGCGTCCGTTGCGACGAAAAGACGGATGTTACCGAAATTCCGCTTGTGCCGCATACCTTGACGCATGTTGCACGAGTAGAGCCGACGTTGCTGGCGGACGGTAACATCGAGTATTGGACTTGTTCGGTTTGCGAAAACAAATACTCGGATGAGGACTGTGAGACCGAGGCGGACAATGTAGTGATCCCCATGCTCAAAGCGCAGCTCGTCCAGCCTGACGAAAACGGCGGCGCAGATCATGTCGTCGTGACGACGCCTAACGGATTTGCTTCCGATATAGAGCTCGTCGTAACGGAGATCGCGAGGGAAAACTACGCGCAATACGCGACTATCGCACGAGCGGTAAACGGCGAGATATTTCAAGTGTACGACGTAACGCTTAGATCGGACGGCGTGACCGTTCAGCCCGACGGCACGATCATCGTCAAACTGCGAATACCCGATAATTTGAAAGGCAAGGACTTCAAACTGTTCCACTTGCACGGGAGCGAAGCGACGGATAAGGAATATACGATAGAGGGCAACTATGCCGTAGTTACTGTCGACAAGCTTTCGGAGTTTATCTTTATAGGCGGTAAGTTCGGCGCTGCGCCTGATCCGAGCGGCGGACTTTCCGCAGGGGCTGTCGCCGGCATAACGATAGGCGTTATCGTAGCCGTATTACTGTCCGCATACTTTGCTCTGTACTTCGCTCTTTACCGTAAGGGCGTTATAAAGGGTAAGGCTTTCGACGTTATTTATATTCCTATGAACGCAGTCTTTAACAAGAAAAAGCAAGATGGAGAAAACGAGGATTGATCGGTAATAAAAAGAGCCGACCGTGTTATCTAAGACGGTCGGCTTTTTTATGCGGTCGGTAATCGTGTTTTCGATAATGTTCGCGGCAGGGGGGCGGTCAAAACAGAACTAATAAGAATCCGACGAGCACGCCGATAAACAGCGATAGCGCGGGGAGCTTGCTCTTCCACATCAGTATGGATTCCGGCAACAGCTCGCCGAAAACCACATAAAGCATTGCGCCGCTCGCAAAGCCGAGCGACAGAGTGAGCATTATGCTGTTGATGCCGCCGAGCGCGTAGCCCATTACCGCGCCGATCACGGTAGGCAGTCCGCTCAGTGCGGTAAGAGATATAGATTTGGCTTTGCCCATGCCGCCCGAGATCAGCGGTACGGATACCGCCATTCCCTCGGGTATGTTGTGCAGTCCGATAACTATCGCCATGATAAAGCCGCTGCCCGAAAATAAACTCGATATGACGTCTGGCGACGTGGCGTACGACGCGCCGATGACCATGCCTTCGGGCAGGTTGTGCAGGGCGATGGCGCTCATCATGACGAGCCCTGCGATAAAGAGATTGGATCTTGCGTTCTTGTGCGATTCGAGGTGGTTGGAGTGGATAAGCTCGTCGAGGTCGTCGGCGGTGGCGGGGTGGTTCTCGTCTATGTGCTTGACCTCGCGGTCGGTATGTCTGTCTATTATGTAATTGAGTAGGTAGACGACGGCATAGCCCACTGCGACGGCGGCTACGATAATAAACGGAGTGTAGGACGGGAGCGTGCCCTCCTGCATCATTTCCAACGGCTCGCTCATTAGATCGAAGCAAACGACGGCGAGCATTATGCCCGCGGCAAACGACAGCAACAGACTTACTATCTTGTTGGATTCGCGGCGCAGTACCGCGCCTACTATGCCGCCGAGCCCCGTGCCGCCGACGCCTGAAATAAATGTGATTATGATGATAGCTAAGTAATCCATGGTTTTGCCTTTGTTTAGCCTAATGCGAATACGTCTATAATAAACTATTCGAGCGGAAAAAGCAAGCGCGTAGCTCTTGTACTTCCGCTGATACGAAAAAAACAGTTTTTTATTTACGGTCGGCGCGATATCTCGGTCGTTTGTATAGCAGTAAAATGCCCGACGCGATAATTCTTGACTTTCTGTCGACAATAGTGTAAAATATCACATAAACTATCGTAGCGATAAGCTTGGAGCAATAGTGGAAAATAAAAATGTTTTGATCGATGAGGAAATCGATGCGTTCGATACGATCGTCGATACCTCAAATACGAGTGACAATGTCGAGGCTGTACCGACGCGGTCGGAGCTGCGCAAGCGCAATAGGGCGATACGCACGTCAAAGGTGCTGTTTCGGGCTATCGATATGCTATTCAGTCCGTCGCAGAACGCTTGCCCGTATGTGACGAAAGTCAATTCGCCGACGATAAAACGCGTGCTCGACGTGGTCTACGACGAGAGCGATCCCAAGATCTGCATGCTCGACGTGTATCGCGTCGACTCGCAGGAGGCTCAGCCGGCGGTGATAATAATCCACGGCGGCGGCTTTTCGGCGGGCGATAAGAAATACCGCAAGGGCTTGGCGGAATACTTCGCGCTCAACGGGTTTACCGTGTTTTGCGTAAACTACGGGCTTGCGCCCGATTATATATTTCCCGCGCCGATAAAGCACCTTGTTACTGCGTCCAACTTCGTCTACGACAATGCGGAGAAGTTCGGCGCGGACCGAAACCGCATATTCGTTTGCGGCGACAGCGCGGGCGGTTATTATGCGTCGATGCTCGCCGCGTTCAATTCCAACGACACTTTCGGTTCGGTGTTCGAGACAGAATTGAAGTTCGATTTATTTGGCGCTTTGCTCAACTGCGGGCTGTACGACCTCGAAACGGTGTTTCAAACAAAATATCTGCTCGATATAGACGATACCGTGCTTTTGAGCTTTACGGGCATAGGAAGAAAGGATTTCGACGGGTATAAGTACAAAGACGTTTGCATGCCGTCGAAATTCATTACCGCCAAATATCCGCCGTCGTTCATCATTTATTCGCCGCGCGATATGTTTTGCAAAGGGCAGGGCGTAGCTATGATAGATAGGCTGACCGAGGCGGGCGTATATTGCGAGTCGTATGCGGCGCGTCACAATGCGTCCAACCACTGTTTTTCGCTTACCTGGCGAGGAGAGGACGCCGTAGCCGCCAACGAGCTTATGATGTCGTTTGCAAAGCGGCTTGCGGGCAGTCGTATCAAGCTGTGACGAATGACGTTTTTTGTATAAAGACGATAAAAGTTTTCGCGTTCGGTTGACTATATCGCATGCGTGGGCTATAATATATGCGTGCGTGAAAAGATAGACAATATAATAAACGGTCGCGTCGGTAAGCTTATCGATGGATTTTTCAATTCGCAGTTCTATCCGTACGTCGCCGCCGCCGTAAGCATCTTCGCGCATTGCTTGGATCTTCCTGTGCTCGGCGTGTTTTTGCACGCGATTTTGCTATGCGTGTCTTTTGTATTCTGCAAAAACACGCTTGTTATAGTGCCGTTCGCGCTGTTGTGTCCTTTCGTAATGTCGGAAAACACGATGCCCGCTCTCGGTTATTACAACACGCCGTTCCGCATATCTTCGCTCGTATTGTGTCTTGCGTTCGCTGTGGCGGCGTTCTCGTTCAATCTGATCTATTACGGCAAATGGAAGGTGATATTCAAAAAGGCGTATCTTACCGTTTCGCTTTCGCTCATGTCGGGCGCGCTGGTATTGGGCGGGTTGTTTTCCGAGGATTTTTGCTTGACCGGGGTGCTAATATCGCTCGCCATAGCTGTTTGCGTGTTTTTGCCGTACTCGATGCTAGTCAACAGTACGGAATACAAAGGCAAAGGATCGGTCAAGTATTTTGCCAATATATCGGTAGCGGCGGCGATCACAGTCGGAACGTTTATACTTCAACAGTATTGCCTGCATGATTTCGTCACAGATCCCGTCGCTGTCAAGGGCTTTTTGAAGCTCGGCGCGGTCGGACCGAATACGGGGGCGGCGATCATGCTCATCGCTTTGCCGATGACGTTTTATCTGATCTACGTCTATAAGTACGGCTTCCTTTATTATATCCTGCTCGTCGCGGAAGTCTTTGCGATGATTATGACGTATTCTCGCGCCGCGCTGGTGGTAGCGATACCGGGCACGGTGCTCGTATCCTTTATCCTGTGCTTCAAGAACAAAACGGGCAAGCTAGGCTATTGGATAACCTCCGGCATATTGATGTCCGTCGCGCTCGCTCTTACTTTAACATATAAAGAAACAGTCGTCAAAACGGTGCTTTCGCTTTTTGAAGAGGGCAGCGACAGCGGACGTATCGAGCTCTGGGCAGTCGGATTCGAGAATTGGAAAAAACACCCGATATTCGGTCTTGGTATGTGGTTTTTGCCGCGTCACGGTAATTGGTACTATTCGTTCCATTGCACGCCGCTTACGTATCTTTATTCGGGCGGGCTTGTCGGATTCATCGCTTACGCTTATCACCGTTACAAAACGGTACGGCTCGTCTTTACGGCAAAGCTCAATTCCAAGCGCGTGTTTTTGGCGCTTGCTGTGCTTGCGACATTGCTTAACGCTTTGCTCGATCTCGGCATGACAAACCCGTTCCATTTATTATACTATTCGACCATGATCGGTTTGATAGAGTGCGACGCGCGCGCCGTTAGCGGTGCGGGCGATAATACCGCGGTCAACAAAAGTAACGATACGGCGGCGACGCCGCGAGAAAATTCGGAGGGCTTATAAAATGTGTAGTTGCGATCACGATTGCGCGAGTTGCGCACAGGCGGGGGAATGCGAGCTTCCGCATACCGAAAAAACGCACGAACTGTCGCGCATAAAGCGCGTAGTTGCCGTTGTCAGCGGCAAGGGCGGCGTCGGCAAATCCGCCGTCACCGCGCTTTTGACGGCGGCGATGAGCAAGAAAGGCTATCGCTGCGCGGTGCTCGATGCCGACGTTACCGGTCCGTCGATACCGAAGATGTTCGGCGTAAGCGGCGGCGTTGCCGGCGACGAAACGGGTATTTATCCCGTCAAGTCCAAGTCGGGCGTCGGTATAATGTCGTCCAATCTTTTACTCGAAAACGAGACCGATCCCGTCGTATGGCGCGGACCGATAATCGCGGGCATGGTCAAGCAGTTTTGGACGGACGTCGTATGGGGCGATGTCGATTATATGTTTATCGATTGCCCGCCGGGTACGGGCGACGTGCCTCTGACGGTTTTTCAGTCGATAAAGGTCGACGGTATAATCGTCGTGACGACGCCGCAGGAGCTTGTTTCCATGATAGTCGAGAAAGCCGTCAAAATGGCTAACATGATGAAGATACCCGTTATCGGCTTGGTCGAAAACATGAGCTATGTGGTTTGCCCGGGGTGCGGCGACAAGATAGATATTTTCGGTTCGGGTAAGACCGAAAAGACGGCGGAAAAATTCGGGCTGCCGCTTCTTGCCAAACTGCCTTATGACAAGGTAATAGCCGATTCGAGCGATCGCGGCGATATAGAGAATGCGGGCGTGCATTATCTCGACGTTGCCGCAGATATAATAGAGAGCGGTCTGCCCGTCAATATCGACGGTAAGTAAATTTTGTTTTGCCGCGGCGGCGCGATAGGTCGGAAGAAATTATCAAGCAAAGTCAATTAAAGGCTTTGCTTTTTTTTGTTGGATGTTTTTTGTCTCGATGCGTTTTTCTATCGGTTTTTTCGTCAATCATTGCTTGTATGGATAACAAGCTGAAAGAAGAGACCGAAAAGGTCGGACAGAAAGTAAAGAGCATGGGACTGCTGAAAATTATGTTTTTCTCGGTGATGCTGGCGGCGACGTTGTGCTCGTTTATCCTGCACGACCGCATTTATCCCTCCGACAGCGTTTTTAACAGAGGGATAACGAATTCCGAGTTCTTGAACGGGTTGCTTGCGCTCGTGCCGAGGATACTGCGCGCCGTAGTTACGGCGACGGTGATACTCGTCGCCGTCGGCGTTCTGCTCGCGGTGCTCAACGCCGCGTTCCATAAAAACAGTCGGCAGATAACGGTCGTAAGGCTGGTCAACAATATCATAAAGTGCATCGCCGCGGTGATAATCGTGATAGCGGTGCTCGCGGTATGGGGGATAGACACTACGGCGCTGATAACGGGCGCGGGAGTGCTGACGCTTATCGTCGGTTTGGGCATGCAGAGCCTTATATCCGACGTTGTCGCAGGGCTGTTTATCGTTTTTGAAAACGAGTTCAACGTCGGCGATATAGTTACGATAGACGGGTTTCGCGGCGAAGTGGTCGAGATCGGTATAAGGACGACCAAGCTCGAGGCGCTCGGCAATGTCAAGATAGTCAACAACAGCGATATACGCGGAGTGCTTAATCAGACGGTCAAGCTGTCTACCGCGAAAACGCTGATAGACATAGAATACGGCGAGCCTATCGAAAAAGCGGAAAAAGTGATAAAAGCCAAGCTCCCGCAGATCGAGATCGACGGCGTGCCTAAGGGCATAGTATACGACGGTGTTGCGGCGCTCGGATCGTCGGGCGTGACATTGCAGTTTACCGCGGAATGTTACGAGGGCGATATTTTCGCGGTTCAGCGCGAGATGAACAAGCGGATAAAAATGATGTTCGACGAGAACGGCGTGGGCATACCGTTCAATCAGCTCGTCGTGCATATGGCCGATAACAAATAAACTTTACAGATCCGATTTGATAACGGAGTATTCGGCGACGAGCCTATCGAGAGAATAACCGAAGTTTTGCGGGCTGGTCGACGGCAGTCTGACTGCAGCGGAAACAACGGGCGAGCCGGCGGTCTCCGCATATTTCATCAATAAGGCATGAGCTTTTGCTCCCGTCGCGTAAATTCGTTTTATCGACGGATAGCGTTCCGTAATATCTTTAACGTCGTTATATACGACGTTTTTTATCGTGTTGTCGAGCGCGCCGACTATGTCGCAGCTGCGTATCACGTCCCAAAGCGCAACGCCGTGCGAGAGCGCGAGCTGCGCGCGCTTGTCGTTATCGGTAGGCAGCGGCTCATTGAAAAGCGCGGCGAGCACGCGCCAAAACCTGTTTTGAGGATGGGCGTAATAAAACCGCGCCTCGGCGGACTTCGGCGAAAGCATCGAGCCGAGAAGCAGTACCTTGCTGTTTCCGTCGATAAGCGGCGGAACGTCGTCATGGACGGCATGGCGCATAGCGTCTTTCATATATTTGATTATAGCACGGCTGTATTTAGCTGTAAAGCGATTTCAAAAGCTATTGACTTTGCGCGCCGTAAGTGTTATCATACAGCGGTAAAGATCGTAATTGCAAGGAGGAACTATAATGAAGGTAATATTGCTCAACGGCAGCACAAGAAAAAACGGTTGTACATATACAGCTCTTGCCGAGGTGGCGAAAACTCTCGATGTGGATGGAATAGAAACCGAAATAATACAGCTCGGCAGCGAGCCTATACGCGATTGTACGGCATGCGGCAGGTGCGCAGAGCTCGGTAAATGCATGTTTGTCGGCGACGCGGCGGAAATGCTCGTCGAAAAGGCTAAGACCGCCGACGGGTTCGTTTTCGGCAGTCCTGTATATTACGCACACCCGTCGGGCAACGTTCAGTCGCTCCTCGACAGAGCGTTCTATTCGGGCGGCAGGTTCTTTGCACACAAGCCCGCCGCAGCGGTCGTATCGGCGCGGCGCGCGGGAACTACCGCATCGCTCGACGCTCTCAATAAATACTTTACCATTAACCAAATGCCGATCGTTTCGTCGACGTATAGGAACATGGTGCACGGCAAAACGCCCGACGACGTGCTTAAAGACGAAGAGGGTTTACAAACAATGCGCAACCTTGGGCGTAACATGGCGTATTTGCTTAAATGTATAGAGGCAGGCAAGGCCGTCGGCATAGATACGCCGAAAGCCGAACGCGCACACCGAACGAACTTTATCCGTTAATCTTTCCGTTTTTTATCGGTATACGGAGATCTGCCGAATAACTCGGACAGCTCATCGGGTGCTTTAAGCGGCGCGGCGATATACGCGTCGCTTTTTACTTCAAATACTTCGGCGGGAGGTATGTTGGGATTGTCGAACAGTTTGAGTTCTTTTATCTGTCTGAACGTATCGGAATGCTCGGCAGCGACAGTCGGCGGCGCAAAACGGACCGGCGCGGCGAAAATATCGGAAGGGAAGTCGTTATTTCCGAGCGCGGGAATAACATCGTCGCCGTGAGCGTCGAACGGTGTCGCGCAGTCTTTAAGCGTTTGGGCGTCGGAAAAAACGCCGCACTTGATCAGAGTAAAGTCGTTATCTTCCATTACTGTCCTTTTTTGTGGATATTTGCGGTTTTCTATACACCGCCCGATCCGTAAATAAAAACGCCCTCTCCGTTGCCGAAAAGGGGATTTGTTTGGGTGGTACACCATCAGAGACTCGAACTCTGGACCCACTGATTAAGAGTCAGTTGCTCTACCAACTGAGCTAATGGTGCGAGAACGATATAATATTACCATAAGACGGTCGGATTGTCAAGAGTTTTCGCGTCCTTGCGCAAAAAATATATGAGGAATTTATATAAAGGTTTTATTTTGCTTAGCGGAGCGGCGCATGCGATGATCTATACACGGATAGCGAAAAACCTAAAAATTTTGAAAATATGCGTTGTTTTTTCTTGACAAATATTTTTATATGTAGTATATTGTTTAAGCTAAGCGCAGGGGTAAGGACCTTTAGCTCAGTTGGTTAGAGCAACCGGCTCATAACCGGTTTGTCCGGGGTTCAAGTCCCTGAAGGTCCACCATGTGGCCCGGTAGTACAGATGGTTAGTACGCCAGCCTGTCACGCTGGAGGTCGAGGGTTCAAGTCCCTTCCGGGTCGCCAATATTTTGCCTCGGTAGCTCAGTCGGTAGAGCAAGGGACTGAAAATCCCTGTGTCGGTGGTTCGATTCCGCCCCGAGGCACCACATCTTTTATAGACGTGGTAGCGAGTTATCCTTATAACGTGCGGCAACAACAGGAGCGTCAGTCGAGACGCTCTTGTTTTTTTGTGCGCATTGTCACCGTATACCGCTGTTACGCGCTGTATAGCCGCCGTCCGCGCTTTATTTTGACCGAAAATGACCGTTTGCGCGCGATTATAAGATACAACGGCTAATATTTATGCGCTTTTGCGGTTTGTCCTTGCATTTCATGCGCGTATGTGATAGAATCAACTTGGCAAAGCGTAAATGTTTTGTACGCATTGCCGCGAGAGTGAGTATGAAGATAATCAAACTGACGACTGAAAATCTTGTTTCGGGGTGCGTGTCGGATGAGCCCGCGCCGAGGTTTTCTTTTGCAATAGGCGACGCGCCTAACGGCACTAAGCTTAGATCGGCGGAGCTTTGCGTCGGCGATCACAGGATAGTGACCGACGGGCAGTTGAATATCAAATACGACGGCGCGCCGTTACAGCCATTTACCGAATACAAGGTCAAGCTTACCGCAACGACCGAGGACGGCGAGAGCGATACGGCGGTGACGTCGTTCCGAACGGGCAGGATGTCCGAGCCGTGGCAGGCAAAATGGATAACGGACGCTAAATATAAGTTTACGGAGAAAGGAACTTCGCCTTTGCCTATGCTGTTCCGAAAGCGGCTGGGTATCGCTAAGGATATAGTGTCGGCGTATTTATACGTTACGGCTATAGGCATATTCGATATCGAGCTCAACGGGAAAAAAGTCGGCAAGGATCATTTCGCACCGGGATTTACGTCGTATAAGTCTACTTTGCAATACATGACCTACGACGTTAAGAATATGCTCGAACGAAAGAATACGATAGTAGCTACCGTTGCGGGCGGTTGGGCGGTCGGGTCTTTCGGCTTTACGCGCAAGAACCGCATTACCGCGGACAGACAGGCGCTGCTTGCGGAATTGCGCATAGAATACGCGGACGGTTCGCGGCAGGTCGTATGCACCGACGAGAGCTGGCAGGTGACCGTCGGCGGCAACTACCGTTTGGCGGATCTTTACGACGGCGAGAGATACGACGCGGACGGTATGGCGTATACTGCCGATTGGCACGATGCGGCTATACAAAAGCTTAAGATCAAGCCGCGGATAGTCGCCGCGTTCGGCGCGCCCGTGCGCGCGCACAGGGTGATAAAGCCCGTATCGTGCGAAGTGCGCGACGAAGAAACGCTGATATACGATTTCGGTAAGAACTTTGCGGGCGTTATCTGCGCCGAGATAAACGGCGAAATGATGCAACGCGTTATATTCCGCCATGCGGAAGCGCTCAAAGCGGACGGCAGTCTTTTGACCGAGCCGTTGCGTTCCGCTAAGCAGACGATAGTTTATAGGTGTAAAGCCGGTCGGCAGATATATTCGCCGAAGTTTACATATATGGGTTTTCGATATGTCGAGGTCAAGGGCATCGATGAGAGCGATATCGATCTCGTTGCCATCGAGCTGTATTCGGATATCCCGATAACCGGCAGGTTCGAGTGCTCGGACGACAGGATAAACGCTTTACAGCGAAATATAGTTACGAGCGCAAAGTCTAACTTTATGGATATACCGACTGATTGCCCGCAACGCGACGAGCGCATGGGCTGGACGGGCGATATAGCGCTTTTCGCTCCGACGGCGTGCTACAACTTCGATATGTCGAGGTTCTTCGAGAAGTGGCTCTGCGACGTAAGGAGCGAACAGCGCAGATCCGGCGGGATCCCGAACACCGTTCCCGCGCAGGGCTACGGTTTTCCGGAAACTATGCCCGTAGTTGCCGTCGACCATTGGGGCGACGCGTGCGTGCTCGTGCCGTGGGCGGAATACCTCGCGCGCGGCGATATCGAACTGCTGCGCAAAATGTTCCCTGCGATGAAGAAATACGTCAAGGCGTGTAAGTTCTGGGCGAATCTGTTCGGCTTGGGCAAGCACAGATACATTTGGCATACGCCGTCGGTCTTACACTTCGGCGATTGGCTCGCGCCCGATCTTGGCAAGATGTCCGAGTGGCAAAAGCGCAGTCGCTGGACGGCGACGGCAAGCCTTTTCCGCACGAGCGCGCTTGTCGGCAAGATAGCGGAGCTTTTGGGATACGATAAAGACGCCGAGTATTTCGGCGCACTGTCGCGCAAGGTAGCTCGGGCTTATGAGGCTGTTTTTACCGACGGCAACGGCAAGCTTAAAAAAGAATTCCAAACGGGCTACGTGTTGCCGCTCGCTTACGGAATGCTCGAAGATAAGAACATACGAAACGCGGCGGCTAATCTCGCAGAGCTTGTAAAACAAAACGGCTGCCGCATCGCTACGGGCTTCCCGGGCACGCCGTATATACTGTTTGCGCTCGCGGACAACGGCGAGGCGGAGACGGCGTTTTCCATGCTGACTTGCGAGGAGTGCCCGTCCTGGCTGTACGAAGTCAAGGTCGGAGCGACGTCGGTATGGGAGCGTTGGGACGCGCTCCGCGATGACGGTTCGCAAAACCTCGGCGCATCGGATGGAACGGGCGGTATGATATCGTTCAACCACTACGCGAGCGGCGCGGTCGGCGACTTTTTGTATAAGCGCGTCGCTGGCATCGAGCCGTTGACGGGCGGATATAAAACTTTCCGTATCAAGCCGATGATGGGCGGCGGCATAACTTATGCGCGCGGCGAAGTGCAAACGCCCTACGGTACAGCTTTGAGCGATTGGTCGACGGAGAGCGGCAAGTTCGTGCTTAAAGCTATAGTTCCGTTCGGCACGGAATGTACGGTCGTACTGCCCGACGGCAAAGCTCAAACGGTTGAGGGCGGTGAATATGAGTTCTCATGCGATATGCCGAGCAGCGGCGAAGGCGAGCGGTAAGTATATGGGCAGGACGTATTTGGCGGTGGATATAGGCGCGTCGAGCGGCAGACATATAGTCGGGCGTATAGAGGACGGGCGTTTGACGACGCGCGAGGTGTACAGATTTTCCAACTGTGCGGTGAATACAGCCGACGGCTTGTATTGGCAGATCGACAGACTTATCAAAGAAGTGATGAACGGATTGACAGCGGCTAAGGAGCATGGCTTTATCCCTGATTTTGTCGGAATCGACACCTGGGGCGTCGACTATGCGCTGTTGTCCGACGGAAAGATCATTGACGGCGTGCGCTGTTACCGTGACGGCAGGACTGCCGCGGCGGCGGAGGCGGCGCACGGTATCGTTCCGTTCGAGTATATGTATGCTCGGACGGGTATACAGTTTCAGCAGTTCAACACGGTATATCAGCTTTTCGCGGATAAAAAGAGCGGACGGAGCGCGGCGGTGGACAGTATGCTCATGTTGCCCGATCTCCTTAACTATAAACTGACGGGCGTCAAAAAACAGGAATATACCAACGCGACGACTACAGGACTCGTCAATGCCGTTACGCGCGAATGGGATTACGATATAATAGACGGGCTCGGGCTCGACAGACGATTTTTCGGCGAGCTTTCTCGACCGGGAACGACGGTCGGCAGGTTTTCGGCGGAAACCGAAAAAGCCGTCGGCTATTCCGCGACGGTAGTCTTGCCTGCTACGCATGACACCGCGTCCGCGGTGCTTGCCGCGCCTATCGACGGCGCTTCGCTGTATATATCGAGCGGAACGTGGTCTCTGCTCGGTATAGAACAGCCATTCGCGCGTACCGACGAAAACTCGCGGATAGTTAATTATTCAAACGAGGGCAGTATCGACGGCACGTTCCGCTACCAAAAGAACATAATGGGGTTGTGGATATTGCAAAGGGTAAAGAGGGAGCTTGGCGATAAGTACGGCTTCCCCGAGCTTGCCGAAGCGGCGCGCTCGGTCGGGCGCGGTCGAACAGTGGACGTCAATGATAAACGGTTTTTGTCGCCGAAAAGCATGATCGACGAGATATGCGGCGCTGTCGGGCGCGATCTCGATACACCGACGCTGCTGCGCGTTATTTATGACAGCTTGGCGGATAGCTATGCGATGGCGGTATCCGAGCTCGAGCGCAATACTTCCGCGACTTACGACAGTATCGATATTATAGGCGGCGGCTGTCGTGACAGACTTCTTAACGAGCTTACCGCCAAAGCGACGGGCAAGCGCGTGGTGACAGGTCCTGTCGAGGCGACGTCTATCGGCAATATCGTCATGCAGATGATAGGCTGCGGCGAACTCAAAGATCTCGCGGCGGCACGGGAAACGATAAAAAATTCTTTCGAGATCATGGAGGTAAAGTAAATAATGAGCGATATTTACGAAATAGCGCGGCGGGAGTACTGTGCGCACGGAGTCGATACCGAGGCGGCGATCGCCGCGCTGTCCGAGATACCTATATCTATACATTGCTGGCAGGGCGATGACGTTGTCGGGCTCGACGGCGGCGGAGCGGCGTCTAACGGAATACAGACGACGGGCAATTATCCGTACAGGGCGAGCGGATTCGAGGAATTGAAGGCTGATATAGAAAAGGCTTTCTCGCTCATGCCTGGAAAGAAACGGCTCAATTTGCACGCGAGCTATGCGATGCTCGGCGGCGACGACGTCGACCGAGACTGCTACGGTCCGAAGCATTTCGCGTCGTGGGCGGAGTTTGCGAAAAAGCTCGGGCTGGACGGCATCGACTTTAATCCGACGATGTTTTCGCACTCCAAGATAAAAGACGGGCTGTCGCTATCTTCGCCCGACGAAGGTATACGTGCTTTTTGGATAAAGCACTGCAAGGCGTGTATCAAGATAGCGGAGTATTTCGCCGACGAGATGGATAGCCCGTGCCTCGTCAATATTTGGATACCCGACGGGTATAAGGATGTGCCCGCCGACAGGCTAACACCGAGACTTCGGCTCAAAGCATCGCTCGACGAGATCCTTTCCGCGCCGTATGACAAAAGCAAGGTGAAGATAGCGGTAGAGAGCAAGGTGTTCGGGATAGGCGTAGAGAGCTACACCGTTGGCAGTAACGAGTTTTATCAAAACTACGCGGCTAAGAACGGCATTTGCTGTCTTTTGGATAACGGGCACTATCATCCGCTCGAATACGTTAGCGACAAGATACCGTCGTTGCTTGCCTTTTACGATACCGTCGCTCTCCACGTGACGCGCGGCGTGCGTTGGGACAGCGATCATGTCGTGCTGTTCGAGGACGAACTAAAAGAGATAGCAAAGGAGATAGTCCGAAACGATGCAACGCAAAAGGTAAAGATAGCGCTCGATTATTTCGACGCGAGCATCAACAGACTTTCCGCATGGGTCACGGGTCAGCGCGCGGTGCAAAAAGCATTGCTTTATGCGTTGCTTATAGACCATGACGCGCTGAAAAAGCTTCAGGATAAATCGGACTTCACCGCGCTGATGGTCCGTCAGGAAGAGTACAAAACGCTTCCGCTCGGTGCGGTATGGAACGAATATCTGAAAAGGCAGGGCGTAAAGCGCGATTACCTTTCCGATATCCTCGATCACGAAAAAGCAGTTGCAAAGGAGCGTAAGCAACGATGAGAAAAAAGAATATACTCAATGCGCCGTTCGTTGCGGAAATGAAAAAGACAGCCGCCAATATGTACAGGCTCGGCTGGGACGAGCGCAACGGCGGCAATATCAGCTACATGCTCGACGAGAAGGCAGTCGGGGAATACCTCGATCTCAAAAAAGTATTGCGTGTTATCCCGTTGATGGGGGTCAACGCCGCGAACTTCGATATCGCTCCGCTTATCGGTAAGATATTTATCGTCACGGGAACTGGCAAGTATTTTAAGAATGTCGAGGACGATCCCGCGGTCAATCTCGGCGTGGTGCGAATAGTCAAAGATGGCGTCGAGCTGTTGTGGGGGTTTGCGGACGGCGGCAGACCGACGAGCGAACTGCCGACGCATCTTATGAGCCATATGGCGCGGCTCGGGGTCGATACGCTAAACAGAGTCGTCATCCACTCGCACCCGACGCATACGCTGGCGATGAATTACGTCCACGAACTCGACGAAAAAAAATTCACGCATACGCTATGGGAAATGTGCACGGAGTGCATAGCGGTCTTTCCCGACGGCGTAGGGATATTGCCGTGGATGCTCTGCGGCACTGATTCCATAGGAAAAGCGACAGCGGAAAAAATGAAAGAGTTTCGTCTTGTCGTATGGGCGATGCACGGTATATACGGCGCGGGCAGGACTATGGATGAAGCGTTCGGGCTTATCGAAACGGTGGAGAAGGCTGCGCAGATATATATGCTGACGGCGCATTTGCCGCGGATAAACACTATAAAAGACGAGCAAATGATCGAGCTTGCCGAACTGTTCAAGTGCGACTATCGCGCTGACTTCCTCGATCTTAAAGGATGATAGTGCGGCGCGCGTCATGCGTGCCGTATTTTCAAAGCACGGAAAAAGAGGTGGATGATGCTATCGTTCGCGTTTAACGACGGTTGGAAATTCCGTCGCTTGGATAATGGCGAGGCGTGGCGCGAGGTTGCGTTGCCGCATGACGCTATGATATACGAAAAACGTACGGCCGATAGCGGCGGCGGTGTAAACACAGGCTGGTATGAGGGGTACGATTACGAGTATACAAAGACTTTTTTCGTGCCGAAAGAGTATGCCGATAAGATCGTCACGATCGAATTTCAGGGCGTTTACCGTAATGCAGAGGTGTACGTAAACGGGCAGAAGGCCGCTTACCGCGCTTACGGCTATACGAATTTTTACGTCGATATAAGCGGTTATTTGAGGTGCGGCGGTGATAACGATATACGCGTGATAGCGCGTAATGCGGATCAGCCTAACAGCCGATGGTATTCGGGCGCGGGGATATATCGTCCCGTAACGCTCTTTGTTGCGGATAAAAAACATATATTGCATAACGGCGTCAAGATACGCACGCTCGGCATCGCTCCCGCCGTTGTCGAAGTATGCGTTACGACGTCAGAGGTCGGCGAGGTTCGCGTATCGCTTTCGCGCGAGGGCAAGACCATCGCCGCGGATGTCAAAACCACCGGAAAAGATCGGACGGCGGTTTTTTTGCTGAATGTGCCGTGTGCGGAGCTTTGGTCGCCCGACAGTCCGTCGCTGTACGATTGCAAGGCGACATTCGCCGATGATGAAGTGACTGTGCGCTTCGGTATACGCACGATATCGTGCACGCCGAGCGATGGCTTTACGCTCAACGGCGAGCGCGTGATATTGCGCGGAGCATGTATACATACCGACAACGGCATACTCGGCGCGCGCAGTTATAGAGAAGCGGAGGCGAGGAAAGTCAGACTGCTCAAAGAAAACGGATATAACGCGGTACGCTCGGCGCACTGTCCTGCGGTAAAAAGCTTTTTGGACGAGTGCGACAAACAGGGCATGCTCGTCGTGGACGAGTACTGCGATATGTGGTATATCCACAAGAACAAGTACGACTATGCCGCATATCTCCAAAACGAGTACGAAAAAGACTTGATCGATATGATAGAAAAGGACCGTAACCATCCGTCTGTCATCATGTATTCGCTCGGGAACGAGGTCGCCGAAACGAGCGAAATACGCGGCGTCGAGCTTTTTGCCGAAATGAAAGCCGTTTGCAAACGGCTTGACGCCGATCGACCCGTAACCGTCGGTGTCAATCTGTTTTTCAATTATCTATACGCGCTCGGATTTGGGCAGTACAGTGACAAAAAGGCGGATAAACATCCCGAGAAGGAAGTGGGCAGTGCGTTTTTCAATGCTCTTGCGGGGCGGTTCGGCGATAAGTTTATGAAGACGATGGCAAAGCTGCGCGGCTGCGACCGTAAGACGCGCGACTGCTATGCGCTGATGGACGCGGCGGGGTATAACTACGGGATAAAACGTTATAAGCACGATATAAAAAAGTATCCAGAGCGCGTTATACTCGGCAGCGAGACGTTTTGCTCTGATGCGTATGCTTTTTGGGAATTAGCCAAGAAAAATGCAGCATTGATAGGCGATTTCGTTTGGGCGGGAATGGATTATCTCGGCGAAGTCGGTGTCGGCAGTTGGGAATACAGGGAGTACGCGCCCGAGTTCCGTCACGGCGTCGGTTGGGCGACGGCGGGCAGCGGCAGGCTCGATCTTATAGGAATGCCGCTCGGCGAGGCGTTGTATACCAAGACGGCATTCGAGCTCTGCGATGCGCCGCAGATAGCGGTCGTGCCCGTAAGTCATACGGGCGAAAAACATTCGCCGTCGGCATGGAAGTTTTCCAACGCCATCCCGTCTTGGAGCTGGAACGGTCTGGACGGAAGAAAAGCCGCGGTGGAGGTGTATTCGCGCGCGCCCGTGGTCGAATTGTACGTCAACGGAAAACGCGTCGGCAGAAAGAAATTCAAGAAAAATTGCCGATTCGATTTTATGACGAGATATCGAGGCGGAGAGTTGACGGCGGTCGCACTCGACAAAAACGGCAACGAGCTTTCTCGCGGGTCGCTTAGGACGGCAGGCGACGAGACCGTCATATCTGTACTACCCGAAAAGCCGACGGCAAAGGCGGGCGAGGTATGCTTCGTCGGGCTTAGGTATACGGACTGTAACGGTACGATCAAGCCGCTCGAAAGAGGCAGGATAAAGGTCGACGTCGAGGGCGGCGAACTGCTCGCGCTCGGTCACGCCTGTCCGTACAACGCCGACGGCTACGTTTCCGATACGACGGATACATATTACGGCGCGGCAATGGCGGTAGTAAGGTCGCTCGGCGGCTCTGTATCTATAAAAGCAACCGACGGTATTAGGTGCGGCGCGGCAGAGATAAGAGCGGAAAACGGTTGATCGTGCTTGCGCTCGCTCACGTAAAAAAGGACATATTGATATGATAGAGATCTTAGACGAGAGAACGCAGGGATTCCTTGAATTTTTGAATAAGAATTACGGGACGGAGCAGAAATGCGTATTATCCGTTTTGAACTGTCAGGATACCGTTTGCGAAAAAGACGACGGTAAAGAAATGCAAAGTTGTTTTATCCCATGGCTGGATCAGATCGTATTGACCACGTGTAATCCGCCCGACGGCATTTACGATCACAAAGGTAATCTCGCGCCGAAATGGTATGAAGATAACTACACTCTTTTGAAGCTGGCTCACGAATACGCGCACTTTTTGCAAAAGTACGGGAAGCTTCCCGATCCCGAGGATATAGACGAAAACGAGGATATCGCAGATAAATTTTCGCACAAAGTCGTTAAGGAATTTATAGCGACCGAATAGACAGAATGGTTTCCGACTGTCCGCACACCGTTTTCAACGTTTTGACAAAAATAAATATTTGGGAAATTCTGCCTATCGGACTGTCCGCACACCGTTTTCAACGTTTTGACAAAAATAAATTTTCGGGAAATTCTGCCTATATGCTTGCATTTTAAGGGTAAATATGGTACTCTATGACCACTTGCCGGAGTAGCTCAATCGGTAGAGCAACTGATTTGTAATCAGTAGGTTGCGGGTTCGAGTCCCATCTTCGGCTCCAAAAACGAACCGTCTGCATAAGCAGTCGGTTTTTGTATACGCTGTTTTTCTCGATATAGAACGAATTATTTTTGTTTAAGTATTGCATTGCGAATATAAACATTGTATAATATCGGTATACGACTTGCGTTAGTATGTGTAGGAGGCACGCATAATGAATATTTGGCATGACATCGATCCCGACAGGATAAAACCAAATTCGTTCGAGGCGTTGATAGAAATACCGCGCGGCTGCAAAGCCAAGTATGAGCTCGACAAACAAACGGGCTTATTAAAACTCGATCGCGTGCTTTACACTTCGACGGTATATCCCGCGAACTACGGCTTTATTCCGCGCACGCTCGCAGACGACGGCGACCCGCTCGACGTTTTGGTGCTTTGCAACGAGGCGATATATCCGATGACGCTCGTCAGCTGTTTTCCCATCGGTATGATAAGGATGCTCGACGGGGGAGATATGGACGAGAAGATAATTGCTATACCGTTCAAAGACCCGAACTACAATTCTTATTACGACATCCACGAACTGCCCGAGCATGTTTTCGACGAAATGATGCACTTTTTCGAGGTGTATAAATCGCTCGAGCATAAGCAGACCACTGTCAAGGATATAGCGCACCGCGACGAGGCGATAGAAATAATCGCTAAGTGCATCAAGAACTATTCGGAAAAATTCAAGGGCAAGCGCGGCAAATAACGCGCTGTCGCGCCGCTTGCGAATCTCGTACATAGTCCGTATCGAACAAACAAAAAAGCCGTCTTACGACGGCTTTTTCTTTGGAGCGGAAGACGAGATTCGAACCCGCGACCCTCACCTTGGCAAGGTGATGCTCTACCCCTGAGCCACTTCCGCATAGATGTGTAAATATGCAATCTGCTGACCTGCTTGACCGACCTTGGCAAGGTGATGGTCCCCTGAGCCACTTCCGCACATATAATGTATATGCCGAGATTTGAGGTCTTGCTCAAAATCAGCATAGTAAATATATCACGTAAATTTTATAATGTCAAGCATTTTTTATTAAAATCCCGTAAAATAGTTAAAAAATGTTTGACAATATGTTTTTAATAGGTTATAATCGTAAAGTAACATAAGGAGGTGGAGCATGGCTGTCCCCAAGCACAAAACGTCTAAACAGCGCACGCATACCCGCGGCGCACAGTGGAAGTTATCCGCGCCCGCGCTTATCGAGTGCCCGCAATGCCATTCGCTCGTTCAGCTTCATCGCGTTTGCCCGTCCTGCGGCTACTACGATTCGGAGTTGAAGGTAGAGAAGAAACAAGGTAACGACTGAAATTTGCCCCGTTAAAAACGGGGTATATTTTTATTTGCGGAACTTGTATATACCGCATAATATCATATTCGACAGTATCGGAGAGGTCATTCGATGAAAAGCATCATTATAGACGTCGGCGGGTGCGACCGTCCCGACAGGCTTATAGACGGCGTTGTACAAGCCGCGAAAAAACACGGCGATTATGCGTTCGTGTTCGTAGGCGACAAGGCGATAGTCGAGCCGCATATACCGAGCGGGCTCAATAACGTATCCGTCGAGCATGCGCCGACCGTTATCACCAACGACGACAGCCCGACGCACGCGCTCAGGCAAAAATCGGATTCGTCGCTCGTTACGGCGTTCAATATCCTCAACGGTTCGGAGGATGCCATAGGTCTGTTCAGCGGCGGTAGCACGGGCGCTGTTCTTACCGGCGCGACTTTGCTGGTCGGGCGGATAAAGGGCGTGCACCGTCCTGTGCTCGCTTCGCTCATGCCCACGTCTATACCCGGCAAAGTTGTCTGTATAGCGGACAGCGGCGCGAACGTCGACAGCAAGCCCGAGTTCATGGCGCAGTTCGCGCTCATGGCGTCCGAGTATATCAAAGCGGGTTTCGGTATAGAAAAACCCGTCGTCGGGCTTTTGTCGGTAGGCACGGAGGACAAGAAGGGCGACGAACGCACCAAGGCGGCGCATGCGCTCATAAAGGAGTTGCCTCTTGAATTCGCGGGAAACATGGAGGCGCGCGACGCATTGACGGGCGTATACGACGTTATCGTATGCGACGGGTTTTCGGGGAACGTGCTCGTCAAGTCGACCGAGGGCACTGCCAAGATGGTAATGGGCAAGGTCAAAGAGGCGCTCACTTCGTCGCTCAAAGCCAAGCTCGGCGCGCTTATGATGAAAAAAGCGTTGAAGTCGCTCAAAGCATCGATGGATTATCATTCTTACGGCGGCGCGCCGTTCCTCGGCGTAAAGAAGATCGTCGTCAAGGGGCACGGCTCTACCAATGAAGTATCGGCGGCGGCGTCGGTCGACATGATAATATCGCTGCACGAAAACCGCGTGCTCGAAACGATAGAAAAGAGTATCTCGGGCGCTGCCGAGCCTAAGGCGGACGTCGTACAGTGACCGATAACGAGCGTCGCGTCATAGAAAAGCGCATCGGCTATGAATTTAAGGATAAGTCGCTTGTCGAAGCGGCTTTTACGCATGCGTCTTACGTCAACGAGCATCGCGGCGTCGCCAACGAGCGACTCGAATTTTTGGGCGACTGTGTTTTGGATTTTCTCGTCGGGGTCGAGCTGTTCCGCAATGCGCCCGACGCAGGCGAAGGCGAGCTGACCGCGCGGCGCGCGAGCGTCGTTTCGCGCGAGCCGCTTGCTCGGCTCGTTCGCGAGTACGGGTTTCTCGAGCTTTTGCGCGTCGGCGCAGGCGTCGATAGGTCGGAATTCGATATAAAGACGGTTTCCGATCTTTACGAGGCGGTGCTCGGCGCGGTATATCTCGACGGCGGGCTCGATGCGGCGCGCAAGTTCCTCGACAAGACGTTTTTCGGCAAGGTGACGCCCGAACGCAATTACAGATCGGAACTGCAAGAGCTTGCGGCGGAGAAAAAGTTGGAAATCAAATACGATACCGAAGAAAACGCCGACGGCGGCGGATTTACGACCACCGTTTCCGTCGGCGGCGCGGTCTATCGCGGAACGGGCAGGAGCAAACGCCTTTCGCAGATAGCGGCGGCGCGCAATGCGCTCGATGCGATAGACGGGCATTGACGCGCAGAGCGGCGAGATCATGCGCGAGCCTACGGCGGCAAAAAATCGGAAAATCGACAATATTCGAAGTTTAATCGATTGATTTTTTTCGGCGAGCATGGTATAATCGACAAGTCGACATATTATAGCTACTCGGTAGGCACGCATTGAAGTTTAAGAAACTTTCCCTTATAGGGTTCAAATCCTTCGCCAACAAGCTCGAGATAAAGTTTGGCGAGGGCATAACCGGTATCGTCGGTCCCAACGGTTGCGGCAAGAGCAACGTTGCGGACGCTGTACGGTGGGTCTTGGGCGAGCAGTCGTCCAAGCTTTTGCGTGGAAACAATATGCAGGACGTCATCTTCAACGGCACGAAAAAGCGCAAGTCGCAGTCCTATGCCGAAGTATCGCTGACGTTCGACAATAAAAACCGCTCGCTGTTCCCGTCCTACGACTTCGAGGAAGTCGTTATCACGCGTAAGCTTTTCCGTTCCAACGAGAGCGAATATTACATAAACGGCACGCTTTGCAGACTGCGCGATATTTCGGACATGCTCCGCGACGCCGGGTTCGCGCGCGAGGGCTATACTATAATCGGTCAGGGGCGTGTCACGGAGCTTATAAACTCCAAGCCCGAGGATCGCCGCGCGATGTTCGAGGAAGCGGCGGGCATAAGCAAGTACAAGTTCAAAAAGAACGAGGCGGAGCGCAAGAACGAGCGCACGCGCGCCAACCTCGACCGCATAAACGATGCTATGGAGGGCGATGCGGCGCGGCTCGGGCCGCTTACCAAGCAGGCGGAAAAGGCGCGGCAGTATTTCGAGCTCAAAGAGAAGCTCAAATACCACGAGATAAACTATTATATCAATCAGTACGAAACGGCGTCCGACACCAAGGACAAGCTCAGCGCGGTGATAGAGTCTATCGACGCGCGCATACGCGAAAAACAGCAGGAATACGAGAAGGCGACTGCTGAGTACAACGGCGCGATGGACAGCCTGCATTCGATCGATACCGATCTCGAAAAGTATCAGACCGAGTTGCTCAATCTAAGCGTAAACAAAGAGAAGGTTTCGGGACAGATAGAACTGCTCTCGCAGCAGCTCCGCAATATAAACTCGCAAAACGAAAATCTTATTTCGTCCAATGCGGCGCTCAACGAGAATTACGGATCGCTCACTCTCAAAGCGGAGAACGAGCAAGCCGAGCTCAACCGCAAGGCGGAACTTTTGCGCGCCGCTACGGAAGAATACGACAAGCTCAACGCCGATTATTCGGTAGTCGCCGACAAGGTGGCGGAGGAAGAAGCGCGCATGGAACGCGCGCGGCGCGCGTTGCTCGACGCTATGGAGCGCAAGGTCGCCGTCAGCAAGAACATGGGTGAGCTCACCGCGGAGCGCGCGAGCCTCGCCGAGCATATAGAAGAACTGAAAGCGCGTATCGACGGGCTTACCGAAAAGACGGAGCTCGGCGGTATAGAGGTCGGCGAGCGCACAGCCGAGCTGGATTCGCTCGCGGCGGAAAAGCAAAAGCTTTCCGAAGAAAAGACGGTAAAGACAGCCGAAAGCTCGGCTTGTTCGGAACGGCTGAAAGCCGTGACGGAGGAGCTCGACGAGGTGCGTCGTGATCTATCGGTGTCAGTGTCGCGCAAAAACATGCTCGCGGAGCTGCAAGCGTCTATGGAGGGCTATGCCGTATCGGTGCGCAAGCTGCTTGCCGACGCGAAGAACGACGCGCGGTTAGGCAATGCCGTGCTGGGCGTGGTCGGACAGATAATCAAGGTAAAAGAAGGTTTCGAGACGGCGGTCGAAATGGCGCTCGGCTCGGCGGTAAGCAACGTCGTCACCAAAAACGAGGACGATACTAAGATACTTATAGAGCACCTCAAGGTCAACCGTTACGGACGCGCGACATTTCTGCCGCTTACGAGCTTTAAGCCGCGTTCGCTCGATCCCGCTTATATGCCGCTGTTGCGGCGCGCGGGCTGTTATGGCATAGCGACGCAGTCGGTCGAGTACGACGGGATGTACGAGCGCATAATAAGCGGACTTCTCGGCTCGACGGTGATAGTCGACAATATGGATACGGCGGTCGCGCTCGCTCGCGAAAGCTCGTATTCTTTCCGCATAGTCACGCTTGACGGCGATATGATTTTGCCGCAGGGCTCGATGACGGGCGGAAGCAAAAAGTCCGACGCGCCCAACGTGTTCTCGCACGAGCGCGACCTCAAAGAGCTTACGGCTAAGGTCGACGAGCTGAAAGCGCGCGCGGACGGGCTTTCCGCCGAGCATAACGAGCTTTCGGGCTCGTCGGAACGGCTTGAACGGCGCGTGCGCGAGCTTACCGAGGATATTCACGAATACGAGGTCATCGAGGCGGCAAAGCGCACCGAGCTCAACAAACTCGAGGCGGAGCTCGCGGCTGCGGCGGAAAGCAAGGCGGCTGGCGTTGCGGCGCTCGACGGGTTTACCGCGCGGTTAGAGGCGGTCTGCGCCGATATCGACCTTGCGGAAAAGACGAGCGACGAACTCGAAACGGACGCGCAGACCGAGCAGGACGACAAGTCGCGTGCGGAGTTCGAGGCGCTTCGCGCCGAGCGCGACAGGCTGAGAGATCGCGTCGCCGCCAAAAATTTAGAGATAGTGACGCTCGGCAAGGACCGCGAAACGCTGTCAGGCGAGATAGCGCGGCTCAAGAGCGAGGCGATAGCTACCGCTCAGCGCATAGAAAGCAACGATATGGCTATACTCGGCAACAACCGCACGATGCAGGAGCTCAACGACAAGCTGCATGCGCTTGCCGACGCCGAGTCTGACAGCTCGGATGCGCGGCGCAACGAGCTTAGGACCAAACTTTCCGATCTTTCGCAGTATAAAAGCGATCTCAACGCCAAGGCTGTCGAGAACGACCGCATCCGCATGGCGTGCTCCGACGAAACGAGCAAGCTCGTAGAAGAAAAGCACGAGCAGGAGATAGTATTGACGCGCGTTGACTCCGACATGGAGGCAATGCAGCAGCGCGTAGGCGAAGAGTACGGGCTGGAATACGAGCAGTGTTTGGAATTTAAGGACGAAGCTTACGATCCCGAACAGGGCGGTATAGAGATCGCCAAGCTCAAGCGCAGGATAAGCAATCTCGGCGCTATCAACGAGAACGCCATAGAGGAATCGCAAGAGCTTGTCAAGCTCTATCACGAAAAAGAGATACAGCGCGACGACCTCGAAAAGAGCCTCGCAGACGAGGAACGTATCATAAAAGAAATGTCCGAGAACATGCTCCGCGATTTCGACGAGTGTTTCGAGAAAATACGCGTCAACTTCCGCGAGATATTCTCCGAGCTGTTCAACGGCGGTACTGCCGACCTCGAGCTTACCGAAAACGACGATCCTCTGCTCCGCGGCGTCGAGATCAAGGCGCAACCGCCCGCAAAGAATCTTCAATCCATATCGTTGCTTTCGGGCGGCGAAAAGACGCTTACGGCGATAGCTATACTTTTTGCGATACTCAAGCTGCGCCCGATGCCGTTTTGTCTATTGGACGAGATAGAGGCGGCGCTCGACGACGCCAACGTCGGACGTTTCGCGTCGTACCTGAAAAACTTTTCCAACAGCACGCAGTTTATCGTTATCACGCACAGAAAGCCTACCATGGAGCAGGCGGACTGTTTGTACGGCGTTACTATGCAGGAGGAGGGCGTTTCGACTATTGTTTCGGTGCGTCTTACCGACGCGGTAAAGGACGCTTTGTCCGTTCCTGCGGAGTAGTAGCGCGAGAGGTGGAGCATGGGATTTTTCTCTAAGATAAAAGAAGGGCTCAAAAAGACCAAGGAAGCTATCGCTTATAAGCTGAACAAGCTGTTTACGGGCGGCGTGCTCACCGACGATTTTTACGACGAGCTCGAAGAAACGTTGATCACTTCCGATATCGGCGCGGAAACGACCGATACCATAATGGAACGGCTCAAGGACGAGATCGACCGTCAGCACGTGCGCGACACAGCCAAGGTCGAGAAGATACTCAAAGATATACTCGTCGAACTGCTCGAGGAAAACGAAAAGCCCGAGTATTCCTATCCGCTCGTGATTATGCTTTCGGGCGTAAACGGCGTCGGCAAAACGACGGCGATAGGCAAGCTCGCCAAGAAATTCAAGTCGCAGGGCAAGAGCGTCACGGTCGCGGCGGCGGATACCTTCCGTGCGGCGGCGTCCGATCAGCTTGCCGTATGGGCGGACCGCGCGGGCGTAAGGCTTATCAAGCACGCCGAGGGCGCGGATCCGGCGGCTGTCGTATTCGACGCGGCGCAGAGCGTCAAGAGCAAAAAAGGCGATGTGCTTTTGGTCGATACTGCGGGACGGCTGCATAACAAAAAGAACCTCATGGAGGAGCTTAAAAAGATCGCGCGCGTAGTTGAGCGCGAGTTGCCCGATGCGACCGTGCTCAATTATATAGTGCTCGATGCGACAACGGGACAGAACGCCGTTTCGCAGGTGGATATCTTCAACGAGGCGATCGATATCGACGGCATAATCCTGACTAAACTCGACGGCACGGCAAAGGGCGGCGTTGTGCTCGCGATAGCCGGCGAGCTGAGCGTTCCCGTCGTTTACGTCGGCGTCGGCGAGGGTATAGACGACCTCGAGGACTTCGACGCAAAAGAGTTTGTCAACGGCATAATGGACGGTCAACAGTAAAATTGATTGCGTAAAGTGCGTCAAAACGCTTTACAAATGGTGATAAACGGTCTATAATAAAGGTGTAAATTAAATCGACTTTACACCTTTTTATGAGCAAGGACTTGGAGATTAGTCGGCTTTGCGACGCTTACGGCGCGCTACTGACCGAGCATAGGCGCGACATGATCAGGAGTTATTACGACTGCGACCTGTCGCTCGCGGAGATAGCCGAGAACAACGGTATCACGCGCCAAGCCGCGCTTTGCAGTATAAAGCAGGCGGAAAAACAGCTCCGCGGCTATGAGGACGCTATGCGGCTCGTGGAAAAGTCGGACAAGCTACGCGACAGCCTTAACGGGCTTGCGGCGGAATTGGAGTCAGATATAGACAAAGCCAGAACGACGGTCCTAAGACTGTTGGACGAGATAGATTAAGGAGACGTTATGGGATTATTCTCGTCGCTCGCCGAAAAGCTCGGCAGCGTATTCTCTAAAATAACCTCGCGCGGCAAGCTGACCGAGAGCGATATCAAGCAGGCGATGCGCGAGATACGTATCGCGCTGTTGGAGGCGGACGTCAACTATGCGGTCGTCAAGGATTTCGTCGCGCGCGTATCGGAAAAAGCCGTCGGCGAATCGGTGCTAAAATCACTAACGCCCGGTCAGCAGGTTGTAAAGATAGTCAACGACGAGCTCGTCGAGCTTATGGGCTCGACCAATTCCAAGCTCGAAGTCGCGCCCAAGCCCCCTACGGTCATACTTATGTGCGGTCTTCAAGGCGCGGGCAAGACGACTTTCTGCGGAAAGCTTGCGAGCTATCTTGTGAAGCAGGGCAAAAAACCGCTGCTCGCGGCGTGCGACGTATACAGACCGGCGGCGATCGATCAGTTGAAGGTCGTCGGTAAAAAAGTCAATGTTCCCGTGTTTGAAAAAGGCGCGGGCGATCCCGTCAAGATAGCGGACGCCGCCGTCAAAGAAGCGGTGCGGCTCGGTCACGACACTGTTATAATAGATACGGCAGGGCGGTTGCACATCAACGAACAGCTCATGGACGAGCTGAAAAACATCAAAAAGTGCACCGCGCCCGTCGAGATACTGCTCACCGTCGACGCCATGACGGGACAGGACGCAGTCAACGTCGCAAAGACCTTTAACGAACAGCTCGAAATAACGGGCGTTATACTGACAAAGCTCGACGGCGATACGCGCGGCGGTGCGGCGTTATCCATAAGACAGGTGACGGGTAAGCCGATCAAGTTCTGCGGCACGGGCGAAAAGCCGACGGACATCGAGCCGTTCTATCCCGACCGCATGGCGTCGCGGATACTCGGAATGGGCGACGTGCTCACTCTTATAGAAAAAGCGCAGGAAGCCGTCACCGAAGAAGATATGCGCAAGATGGAAAAGCGCATACGCGAAAACAAATTCACGCTCGAGGACTTTCTCACGCAGTTCCGCTCGATAGCCAAGATGGGCGATATCAACGAGGTCGTCGCGATGATACCGGGCATGAACAAGACCAACGTCGATTCCAAGCAGGTGGACGAACGCATCAACAAATATAAGTCCATCATACTGTCGATGACGCCTTATGAACGCAATCATCCCGAGGTGATCAAGTCCTCGCGCAGAAAGCGCATAGCGGCGGGCAGCGGCACGAGCGTTCAGGAGGTCAACGCGCTGTTAAAGCAGTACGACCAAACGCGCGAGATGCTTAAAGCCGCCAACAGCGGAAAAATGCCGCAAATGCAGCAAAAGATAATTCGTCAAAAACGTCGTTTCAGATGACGGATAAATAAAAAATTCATTTTCAAGGAGAAAAATCATGGTAAAGATCAGACTTACTCGGCTCGGAGACCACAAATCGCCGTTCTACCGCATAATCGTCGCGGACTCGCGTTCGCCGCGTGACGGCAGATTTATCGAGGTGCTCGGCACGTACGATCCGCATCTGGATGACGGGCTCAAGCTCGACGTCGAAAAAGCGAACGCCTGGATCAAGAACGGCGCACAGCCGACCGATACCGTACGCGCGCTTCTTGCGGACGCGGGCGTTACCGTAGCCAAAAAGTCGACGCAAAAGACCAAGGTCGACAAGAAGAAAAAGGCGGAATAATAAATGACCGAGCTTGTTAAGTACATCGTGACCGCGCTCGTCGACGACAAGGACGGCGTGTCCGTCACCGAGGACGGCGACGTAGTTACCGTCAGGGTCGCCAAGGACGACGTAGGCAAGGTCATAGGCAGACAAGGCAGGATCATAAAAGCGCTTCGTTCGGTCGTCAAAGCCGCTTCGGTCAAGCAGGGAAGGAACTGCACGGTCGAGATAGACGAGGAAGACGCATAACCGCAAACAGGCTGTTTTAATATCGAATTGCGGCGCGGCAGTGATTGACCGCGCCGTTTCGGTTTACGGGTAAAGCGTGAGATAATGGAGATAGGACAGGTATTGAAGCCGCAGGGCATACGCGGCGAGATAAAGGTCAAGCCGCTTACAACGGACGCGGCGCGGTTCAACGCGCTTAAAGCGGTTTGCGTCGGGGGCAGACAGTACAGGATAGACGGCGTGCGGATAGCCGCCGACGGCGTATATCTGCGGCTTGACGGCATAACCGACCGCAACGCCGCGGAAACGCTCCGCGGACTGTTTTTGAGCGTCGACGACGCGCTTGCCGTGCCGCTCGATGATGGCGAGTTCTTTATCGCCGAGCTTATCGGCTCGGAGCTTTATTCGCGCAGCGCCGACGGCGCGCAAACCCGAGTCGGCGTTATAAAACGTGTCGACAGTTACGGCGCGGCGGATGTTTTCGAGGCGCTTCGTGACGACGGAAAGACCGTTTCTTTCCCGTACGTAAAGGCGCTCGATCCCGTATTCGACAGGCAGGCGCGGCGGCTGAGCGTGCTCGGGTCCAAGCTTGCGGAGGTCGCAGTTTATGAAGATTAGAGCGTTGACGCTGTTCCCGAAAATGTTCGACTGTCTTAACGAGAGCATCGTCGGGCGCGCGGTCAAGAACGGACTGATAGATATCCGCGCGGTCGATATCCGCGAATACACAGCCGACAAAAAACATTTCAAATGCGACGATACGCCTTACGGCGGCGGCGCGGGCATGGTAATGAGCGTACAGCCGATATACGACTGCGTGCAAGCGGTAGACCCCGATCATGAATATTTGCGAGTGTACATGTCGCCGAAAGGCGAAACGCTTACGGACAAAACGGCGCGCGAGCTCGCGGCGCACGATAAGCTGTTGCTCCTTTGCGGACATTACGAGGGCATCGACGAGCGCGCCATAGAGCTGTGCGTCGACAGAGAGATATCGATAGGCGATTACGTGCTTTCCGGCGGCGAACTTGCGGCGATGGTAGTAATCGACTCGGTGGCGAGGTTTGTCGACGGAGTGCTCGGAAGTCGGGTGTCGCACGAGGACGAGAGCTTTGCCGACGGCATGCTCGAATATCCGCAGTACACGCGCCCGCCCGAATTTATGGGCTTGCGCGTACCGGACGTATTGCTCGGCGGCAATCATGCGGAAATAGAAAAGTATCGCCGCGAGTGCAGTGAAAAAATCACCGCGGAGCGTCGCGCCGATCTTATAAAGGCAAAGACCGCGGCGAGTGTCAACGATGAAAACGGTGGTCGGTAAATGGGCGAGATAAATTGGTTTCCCGGGCACATGGCGCGATCGACGCGCGAGATAGAGTCAAGCTTAAAGGTTGCGGATTGTGTTTTATACGTGCTCGACTGTCGCGCTGTAAGGTCGTGTTTCAACCCGAAATTCGATGCGATGTTGAGTGTTCCCGTTATCTATGTGCTGAATAAAGCCGATACTGCGCCCGTAGCGGCTGTCAACGCTTGGACGGACAAGCTGTCGACGGGCGGAAACGCCGCCGTAGCGATAGAGGGAACGAGCTCCGCGAGCCGAAAAGTCCTGCTCGCCGCAATAAAGCGCGTGTGCGCGGCGACGCTTGAAAAACAGAAAAAGCGCGGACTAAACGCGCATCTACGCGCCGTCGTGATAGGCGTGCCCAATACCGGAAAATCGACCGTCATCAACTGTCTATGCGGAAGATCGCGCCTTATCACAGGCGACAAGGCGGGAGTAACGCGCGCGGCGACCTGGTGCAGAGTCGACGAAACTCTCGACGTGCTCGACACGCCGGGGACGCTCTACCCGAAGATAACGGAGCGCACCGTCGGCGAGAATCTCGCTATTGTCGGCAGTATCAAAGCGGAAGTCGTCGATGTCGCCGAGCTTGCGCTCGCGCTTATAGAAAGGCTCGACGCGATAGACAGAACGATCCTATCCGCGCGTTACGGCAGCGCGATAGACGACGACGGCGGCGCGGACGACGGGCACGAAGAGTTTGTTTCCGCCGCATGGTCGAAGCTCGAGCGTATCGCATCGGCACGCGGATTTCGCACTCGCGGCGGCGGTCACGATACCGAGCGCGCCGCCGCGGCGGTGATAGACGATTTCCGAAAGGGACGGCTCGGAAAGATAGCATTGGAGCTTGCCGATGATGATTGACGGAAAAAAGGAAAGCCCCGTCGAACGCGCCGCGCGGATGATGGCTTTCGACAAAGCGTTCGGCGTCGACAGGGTGTGCGGCGTGGACGAGGCAGGTCGCGGTCCGCTCGTCGGTCCCGTATCGGTATGCGCGTGCGTTTTGCCGCTGACGATACCCATTCTCGGCATAGACGACAGCAAAAAGCTGTCCGAGAAAAAGCGCGAGGAGCTTTTCGAGAAGATAGCCGACGTAGCCGATTATTGCGTCGTACTGATAGACGCGGCGACGATAGACAGTATAAATATCCTGCAAGCGACCAAGCTCGGAATGAAACGCGCCGTCGAGGGTTTGAGCATCAAGCCCGATATAGCGATAGTCGACGCGGTAAAGGGTTTGGATATTCAAGTACGATACGAGCCCGTCATCAAGGCGGACGCAAAAAGCTACAACGTCGCGGCGGCGTCGATACTCGCTAAGGTCACGCGCGATCGGCTCATGCGCAAGCTCGACGCTGAGTTTCCGCAGTACGGGTTTTCGCGTAACAAGGGCTACGGAACGTCAGAGCATATCGCCGCGCTCAGGGAATACGGCGCGTGTCCCGAACATCGCGCGACGTTCATCCGAAATTTCGTAGGCGACGGCGGTCGGGAAGGCTGATATGGAGATAAGAAAAAAACGTATAAACAAGAACGGTAAGACGGGCGAGGATCTTGCCGTCAGGTATCTCGAAACGCACGGTTACCGCGTGCTCGACAGGAATTTTACAACCGACGTGGGCGAAGTGGATATTTTCGTTACCGACGAAAAAACGCTTATCGCGGTAGAAGTCAAGTCGCGTCTGTCGCTCGAATACGGCACGCCCGCCGAGGCGGTCGGACACGAAAAGATAAAAAAGATATCGCAGGTGACCGCGCAGTATATCAAAAAGTTCAGATTGTTCGACGTGCCCGTCCGCTTCGACGTGGTTGAGGTTTATCTCGGCGATAAGACGGTCAATCATATAATAAACGCCTTTTCCAGCTACTTGAACTGTCGTTAAAATTTGTAAAATTTTGGCTTTTCGCGCTTTGAAAAACAGTTGCATTTTGTCTTTCAAAGTGATATATTGACTAATGTGGAAGATATGCCGTCCATCGCGCCTAAGGTGCTTTATGAAATCGGCGGGTTTAGGATAACCGAGACCATGTTTACCGCGTGGATAGTCACCGCCGCGCTTATCGTGTTTGCCGTGGTGGTGCGCGTCGCGTTTATCCCGCGCTGGAACAAGGACCTTAAACATACGTCGGCTTTCCGTTTGCTTATCGAATCTGCCGTCGGTATGTTTTCCAAGGAGTCGGACGAGCTGACCGAAAAGTATTCCAAGATCATCGGTCCGCTGTATTTCGGCTGTTCGGCTTTTATCATGTTCGGCGTGCTTATGGAGCTATTCGGGCTTAGGTCGCCTTTGTCCGACCTCAACTGCGATATAGTGCTCGGCGGCATAACGTTTATAGTGATACAGCTTTGCGGCATTTTGAAGCACCGCGCGCGCAGGCTTTTGCGCCTGCCGACGGTGATCATGCCGATAACCGATTGCGTCGTGCCTTTTTCCATGGCGTTGCGTCTTTTCGGAAGTATATTCTCGGGCTATCTGATAATGGAGATAGTCTATTCGTTTTTCCCGTACGTACTCCCGGCACTGCTCGAACCGCTGTTTACGCTGTTCCATGCGCTGATACAGGCGTATGTTTTCATGTTCCTGTCAATGAACTTCGTCAACGAAGCTATTGAATAGTCATTTCGTCAAGCTGTTATTCGGAGGGTCTTTATGCAATCAATTATAAGCATGATATTGCCGATCGTTTCCTTGCTCGGTATAGAGGGCTTTGCCGCGCTCGGCGCGGGCATAGCCGCGCTGTCGTGTATAGGCGCGGGCATAGGTATGGGTATCGCCACGGGTAAAGCCGTCGACGGTATCGCGCGCCAGCCCGAAGCGTATAAGCAGATCCGTATGTCGATGCTGCTCGGTCTTGCTTTCTGCGAGACGACGGCGATATACGGCGTGTTTATAGCGATCATGCTGATCGTAATGTAATAATACTGTCATGGAACTGCTATCGGTAAACATTTTCGACGCGCTCGGACTCGATTGGAAGAGCATGCTCATTTATATTGCCAACTTCCTCGTATTGGTGTTGGTGCTTGTTTTCGTGCTGTATAAGCCCGTTAAAAAGATGCTCAAGAAAAAGCGCGAGAGCCTCGACGAGACGTTTGCGGAGAACGAGCGGCTCAAGACCGAGAGCGAAAGGCTCAAAGCGGAGTACGAGGAAAAGACCGAGCAAATGAAGACGGAAAACGCGCGCGTCGCCGCCGAGGTCGCAAAAGCGGCGCAGGAACGGTCGGACGCCGTTATCGCGGAAGCGCACGAACAGGCTAAAGCGATAGTCGACGCTGCGAAAAAGGATTCGTTATATCAAAAAGAACAGCTCAAAAACGAGTATCGCGACAGCGTGAATACGCTCGCCGTGCAGATAGCTCAAAAGCTGTTGGAACGTGAGATCACCGAGAAGGACAACGCCGCGCTCATCGAGCAGGTGCTGTCGGATTGGGAGTCCGAGTAATGTCAGAGGTCAAACCGCGTATCATCGAGGTGACGACAGCTTTCGAGCTCGGCGTCGCAGTCAAAAAGAAGATAGAAAGCGTATTTTCGGCAAAGCACCGCGGCGAGAAGCTTGAATTTGTCTATCATATAGACAAGACCCAGCTCGGCGGTGTTTTAGTCGTTGACGGCGATAAGTTTTACGACGGCACGCTGCTTTCGCAGGTAAACAAGATCGACGCGGCTAACATGATGAACGAAAAGTTCGTCGAGGCGGCGACCGCGCCGCGAAAAGCCGCCAAGCGTCCTAAAAAGAAAAAGTCTACCGAGCCGACGGAGCAAGCGCAGAGCGCTTTGACCGCGGGCGAGATAAAAAAGAGCGTCGACCGCGAGCTCGGCGGCAACGTCGCCGATTTCACACGGTCGTTCGACGTACGTCACGCGGGCAGCGTGGAGTTTTGCGGCGACGGCGTTATCCACGTAAGCGGGCTTTCCGATGCGGAATACGGCGAGATGCTCCAGCTCGAGAACGGTGCGCAGGCGATAGTCCTCAGTCTTGAAAATAACGGAGTCGGCGCGATAGTGCTCGACGACGAGGACAAAGTCGCCGCGCACATGATAGTTAAGACTACGGGCATGATAGTTTCCGTGCCAGTCGGTGATAAGCTGCTCGGTCGCGTCGTCGATCCGCTCGGCAGACCGATAGACGGGCTCGGTGCGTTCGTGGCGGATAAATATCGCCCGATAGAAGCCGTCGCGCCGCCGATAAACGACCGCGACAAAGTAAATACGCCCATGCTCACGGGCTTGCTCGCCGTCGATTCCATGATACCGATAGGCAGAGGACAGCGCGAGCTTATCATCGGCGACAGGCAGACGGGCAAGACCTCGATAGCCGTCGATACGATAATCAATCAAAAAGGCAAGGGCGTCATCTGCGTATACGTCGCCATAGGTCAAAAATCATCGTCTGTGTCGTCCGTCGTCAATACGCTGACCGAGCACGGCGCGATGGATTATACCGTAGTAGTCAGCGCGTCGGCTTCGACTAGCGCGCCGCTTCAATACATCGCGCCGTATGCGGGCTGTGCTATTGCCGAGGAATTCATGTACGATGGCAATGACGTGCTCATCGTATATGACGATCTCAGCAAGCACGCCGTCGCTTACCGCGCCATGAGCTTGCTTTTGAAACGTCCGTCTGGCAGAGAAGCGTACCCGGGCGATATTTTCTATCTGCATTCACGGCTTTTGGAGCGCGCGGCTAAGCTTTCGCCCGCGCTCGGCGGCGGATCGATGACCGCATTGCCCATAGTGGAAACGCTCGCGGGCGATATATCGTCGTATATCCCGACCAACATCATTTCGATAACGGACGGTCAGATCTATCTCGAAAGCGATCTGTTCAATTCGGGCGTGCGTCCCGCGATAAACGTCGGACTTTCTGTGTCGCGCGTAGGTTCGAGCGCGCAAAGCAAAGCGATGCGCAAGGTCTCCGGCAAGCTCAGGCTCGATCTTTCGCAGTACCGCGAGCTCAAAGTCTTTGCGCAGTTCGGCGCGGATCTCGACGAAAGCACGATGCGCACACTCGAGCAGGGCAAGCGCACTAACGAAATACTCAAACAGGATGTGCACATGCCGATGAGCGTCGAGCACCAAATAGTGCTATTGTACATGACGACGAAGGAGCTTTTGCGCGGCATACCCGTCGAGCGTGTCGCGGAGTTCAAGGACGAGTTTATCAGGTTTTTGGATATAGAACGCCCCGACGTCGTAAAAACTCTTGCCGACGGCGGCGAAGTTACTATGGACATGGGCATACGCATCGAGGAAGCCGTCGAGGAGTTTTCGCTGTTCTTCCTGAAGAAGGGCGGCAATGAATAATCAAGCCGACATCAAGCGCAGGCTCGCGTCGGTCAGACAGACCCGCCAGATAACGGGCGCGATGGAAATGATATCAGTTTCCAAAATGCGCAAGAGCCTCGAACGCTTCGACGAGAATCATATATACTTTGATACGCTCGATAAGGTCGTCGCCGATATATTCGATACCGACGATCCCGATCTTGCCGAGTTCGTCAGGCCGCCGAAGTGCGGCGGTAAAGCCGTCGTCGTGCTCGCATCCGACAAGGGTTTGTGCGGCGGGTTCAATCACGACGTGATAAAGACAGCGGACGGTATCGTTACGGATGACACGACGGTGATACCGATAGGACAAATACCTTTCGAGCATTATGCGGCGAAAAAACGCGGCGGCGCGGAGTTTGCGCTCGACGACGGGTTCGTCGGCGCGTCTGCTCCGGATTACGGAAATGCCAAGCGCGTCGCGGACAGCGTGCTATCACGCTACGGAAAGGAGTTCGGCTCGGTGTCGCTCGTCTATACTCGGCTCGTGTCGCACGCCGTTTGGCAACCCGTAATTAAACGGCTGTTGCCAGTCGATGCGGAAATGCACAGACGCGGCGAAAAAAGATCGAGCGCGCGGGCGGAGTTCGAGCCGTCGGCTTGCGAGGTGTTCGAGCGGCTCCTGCCTATGTATCTCGGCGGCACGGTGTACGGCGCGCTCGTGCACAGCGCGGCGTCGGAGCACAGCGCGCGGCGTGCGGCGATGTCGGCTTCCGCAAAGAACGCCGACGAAATGATAGCCGAGCTGTCCATGGAATATAACCGTGCGCGGCAGAGCGCGGTGACCGAGCAGATAACCGAGATCATCAGCTCGCAAACGCTCGACGGTCAAGGGAGAACGTTATGAAAAGCGGCGTAAACGAAGGTAAGGTGTGCGTTGTTCTCGGTCCCGTCGTGGACGTTAAGTTCGAGACAAAGTTACCCAAAATATTCGAAAAGATACTCGTCGACACGGGCGACGGTTTTATCACGCTCGAGGTCATGAGCCACACGCCGCCGTCGACGGCGCGCTGTATATCGTTAGAGCCGACCGAGGGGCTTTCGCGCGGAATGAAGGCTTACGGCACCGGACATCAAATTTCCGTGCCCGTCGGCGAGCGCGTGCTCGGGCGCGTCATGAACGTGCTCGGCGAGCCGATAGACGGCAAGGGCGAGATAAACTCCGAAACGCACAGACCCATACACCGCAAAGCCCCCGAGTTCTACGAGCAGAAGTCGGGCGCGGAAATAATGGAAACGGGCATCAAGGTCATCGATCTTGTCGCGCCGTACCTGCGCGGCGGTAAGATAGGCTTATTCGGCGGTGCGGGCGTCGGCAAGACCGTTTTGATAATGGAGCTCATACACAATGTCGCGACCAAGCACGGCGGATATTCTATATTCACGGGCGTAGGCGAGCGCAGCCGCGAGGGTTACGAAATGATACAGGATATGACGGAGAGCGGCGTTATAGACAAGACGGCGCTTGTTTTCGGTCAGATGAACGAGCCGCCCGGCAGCCGTATGCGCACCGCGCTGACGGGGCTTACCGTCGCCGAGTATTTCCGCGACGAGCTCAATAAAGACGTACTGCTTTTTATAGACAATATTTACAGGTTCATACAGGCTGGCTCGGAGGTGTCGGCGCTTCTCGGCAGGATGCCGTCGGCGGTCGGGTATCAGCCCACGCTGTCGACCGAGCTCGGCGCGCTCGAGGAGCGTATCGCCACAACAAAGAACGGTTCGATAACATCGATACAGGCGGTGTACGTGCCTGCCGACGACCTTACAGATCCCGCGCCCGCCGCGATATTCTCGCACCTCGACGCAACCACCGTATTGAGCAGAAAGATAGTAGAGCAGGGCATTTATCCCGCCGTCGATCCGTTGCAGTCGACGAGCCGCATACTCGAAAGATCGATAGTCGGCGCGGAGCATTACGATATCGCGCGGAAAGTACAGGCGACTCTGCAACGCTATAACGACCTGTCCGATATAATCTCCATACTCGGCATGGACGAACTGTCGGAAGAGGATAAGGCGCTCGTGCACAGGGCGCGCAAGCTGCAAAGGTTTTTCTCTCAGCCTTTTTCGGTCGCACAGGGCTTTACGGGCATGGAAGGGCGGTACGTACCGTTAAAAACGACGCTCGAATGCTTTTCGTCCATACTGAAGGGCGAGGCAGATAAATATCCCGAATCGGCGTTCTATATGGTCGGCGACCTCGACGAAGTAAAGGAAAAGGCGACGGATTGAGCACGTTCAGATTGCATGTGGTCACGCCTATGCGCGACTTTTATTCGGGTGAGGTCGAGTACGTATCCGTCGGAACGCCGGACGGCAGAGAGGGGTTTTTGAGCGGCGCTCTGCCGCGTGTGGCGGTGCTGTCCGCGGGCGTGATAGAGATAAAGACGTCGGTCATCGAGACACGCATAGTCTGCGGCGACGGGCTCGTTTCGGTAACGCCGAGCGGCGTTACTGTGCTGTCCGAGCATTGTCGCTTCGAGGGCGAGGCGGTCGAAGACGATGAAAGACCCGTTCACGACGACGCCGTCAAGCTCGCAAAGACCAAGCTAGCTACATCGATCAAAAACATAAGGAAGCGTAAGGGCACGGACGTTAAATAATTCCGTCGGCTGTTGTTTGTCGGTAACACTTCGGCAGTTTGTCGCATACACAACATTGATATGCAGACAGTAGTCGATCTATCGAGGCTTAGGCACAATATAAGACTTATCCGCGCCGCTACGGGCAACGGGTTCTGCGCGGTGGTCAAGGCGGACGCGTACGGGCACGGCGCGGCGGTCGCGCGGTACATAGAGCCGCTCGCCGATTGCTTTTTTACGGCGACGTTCGACGAGGCGGCGGAGCTTGCGTATATGGGCGTGAGAAAACCCGTGCTCGTGCTCGGCGGCGAGATATCGCCGTTTTTGCGCAAGGTCGAGCCTACCATCGTGCCGACGGCGTGCGATGCGGCACAGCTCGGCGCGTTGCTCGATGCGGGTTACACCAATTTCTCCATCGCGGTCAATACCGGCATGAACAGGCTCGGCGCGGACGAGAAAAAGCTCGGCGAGATGATAGACGTTTGCAAGATGCGCAACGTCGCGCCTACCACGGTGTATTCGCATATTTACAACGGCATTTCGTCCGCGCTCGGGCAGGCGGAGGAATTCGAGCGGCTGACGCGTTGCAGACTGCTCAGGCGTAACAGGCATTTATATTCATCATGCGCTTTGGATATAGGCGGCGATCTGTTCGACATGACGCGTTGCGGCATAGCGATGTACGGATACGCGAAGGAGCTTTCGCCGTGCATGAAGGTGCGCGCGAAGATAGTCGCGCTCAATGCGGTAAAGCGCGGCGAGCACGTCGGTTACGGCGATAACGTGTTAGAACGCGATTCGATGATAGCGACGGTGCGCTGCGGATATGCCGACGGATTCAGACGGTGCGACAAGCCGCTGTATATGAAAGTCCGCGGCGTCAAGTGCCGCGTGATAGGCGTGCCGTGCATGGACGTGACGATGATAGACGTTACCGACGTGCATTGCCGCGTTGGCGAGTTTGCGTATATCATAGCCGACGGCGAGGATGCGGAGTATCTCGCCAAGTGTTACGGAACAATAATCTACGAGGTACTTACGGGGTTCAACGGACGTGCGGAAAGAATTTACATGTGACGGTAAAGATAAATCGGAGCTTCGGCGGATATATTCGGCGAAGCGCGCCGAGATAGCGGACAAGCCCGTTTTGGCTGTACGCGCGGCGGAGCGCGTTTTGCCGCTGTTGCGCGGCAATGTGATGGTATACGTGTCGATTGGCTCGGAAATGCCGACGGACGCATTGATAACTCGGCTGTTGAACGAGCCGACGGTCACGGTATATGTGCCGTTTACCGATAAGGATATGCGCATAGTTCCGCGGCGGCTTAGGTCGCTCGGCAGTGCGGACAGGCTCGGCAATCTCGACGAAACGCATTTATTCCCGACGTACGGCGTAAATATAGATCAATGCGTAACGCCGCTTTTGGCGTTCGGCGCGGACGGGAGCAGGCTCGGTTACGGCAAGGGCTGTTACGACAGGTTTTTCGCAACGAGCGATGCGCGGCGCATAGGCTTTGCGTTCGATGCGCAAGCCGCATGTTTTTGCGCGGAAGCCCACGACGTGCCGCTCGATTGTTGCGTTACCGAAACAAAAGTGATATACTTTCCATATGCGCGTGATATCGGGTAAGTACAAAGGCAGGAATATAATATCGCCGTCGCACGGTGTAGTGCGCCCTACGACCGACCTCGTAAAAGGCAGTGTGTTTTCCATACTCGCGTCAAAAGCTGGCGTGGACGGTGCGCGGTGTCTCGATCTGTTTTGCGGCACAGGCGGTATGGGCATAGAGGCTCTGTCGCGAGGTGCGGCGTCGTGCGTGTTCGTCGACCGCGACACGTCGAATGCGAAAGTCAATCTCGACAGGATAGGCATCGACGCGCGCACGGTGTGTATGGAGTTCCGCCGCGCGCTCAGACTGCTTCGCGGCGAGCGATACGATATCATTTTTTGCGATCCGCCCTATGGCAAAGGGTTTGCGGAAGAAGCGGCGGAGCTCGTGCTGCGTTACGGCATGCTCGACAATGGCGGGATAATGGCTGTGGAACATAGCTCAAATGACTTGATAAATTTTCCGCAAAACTGTATAATAGACAGTAGAGTTTTCGGCGTGACCGCCGTCGACTTTGTTATGCGAGGTGACGATGAAAGCGACAACAGCGATATATGCGGGAACGTTTGATCCGTTTACTTCGGGTCACCACGATATAGCCGAACGCGCGCTCGGCGTTTTCGGCAAGCTCGTCGTAGCCGTTGCCGCCGATACGGGCAAGAAAGCCGCGCCGCTTGCCGACAGAGTGCGAATAGCCGAGCTGTCGCTTGACGGACTTTGCGGAGTAACGGTAGTGCCGTTCGAGGGACTGCTTACCGACTTTGCGGCTGCCGAGGAAAACGCGGTCATAGTCCGGGGCATACGCAATGCCGCCGATCTCGAGTACGAGCGCGGGCTTTGTCGGGTATACAGATCGCTCGCGAACGTCGAGTGCGTGTTTTTGGACGCGGACGCCAAGTACGGACACGTTTCGTCTACGGTGGTAAGACAGCTCGCCGCGCTCGGCGCGCCGCTCGTCGGGTACGTGCAGGACGTAGCCGCGGCGGAGATAAAACGAATATACGCCAAGTAAAGGAGTAGAGTATGCAGGATAACGACGCTCTCGATATACTTAACGAGCTCAGGACGGAGCTCGGCGGATCTCGCGGACTTTTTTCCAAAAAGCCCGATATCGAGCTTTGCTCGGAGCTTTGCGATAAGCTCGCGCGAGTATTGCCCGATTCGATCAACGAGGCGGAATACGTCAAGCAAAAGCGCAAAGAGATACTCTCCAATGCCGACGTAGTGGCTAAGAACACGATACGCGTCGCCGAAGAAAAGGCGGAGCGCATAGCGTCGGAATCGGAGGTAGTAAAAAAAGCGCAGATAGACGCAAAGCAGATAATCGAAAACGCGTATACCCAGTGCGACAACCTGATACTGCGCACAAAAGCGCACCTCGACAATATGTTCAAAGAGACCGAGCAGTTTTTGCTATCGACGCTTTCCGTCGTGCGCACCAACCGCGAAGAACTGCGTTCGGCGCTCGTAGACGATACGCAAAAAAGATAAGCTACATACGGAGAAAAAATGTTTGAAATAGTCAAGCCTGTAATGAGCGCGGAGAAGATCCGCGAACTCGAACCGTTTTCGTCGGAGCTTCGCAAAAAAAAGACCGATGCGGAAAACAAGATCAAAGATATAATAACCGGCAAGGATAAGCGCAAGCTCTTTATCGTCGGACCGTGTTCGGCTGACAACGAGGACGCAGTATGCGATTATGCTTGCAGGCTCGCCGAGGTCGCGGAAAAGATAAAAGAAAAGGCGTTCGTCATCGTTCGCGTTTATACCAATAAACCGCGCACGCGCGGCGAGGGCTATAAAGGCATGTTCCACAGTCCCGATCCGCACGCGCACAGGACCGACATACAAGCGGGCATAGTTGCGCTACGCAGAATGCATATACGCGTCATACGCGAGAGCGGGCTCATTACCGCTGACGAAATGCTTTATCCGGATAATTTGGAATATATCGGCGACGTGCTCGGCTATATGGCTGTCGGCGCGCGCTCGACCGAAAACCAAATGCACAGGCTCGTTGCGAGCGGAGTGGAAAGCCCCGTCGGTCTGAAAAACCCGATGAACGGCAGTCTGAGCGTGCTCATCAACTCGCTGTACGCCGCGCAGATACCCAATGAGTTCAAGTATGCGGATCAGCAGGTAAAGACGCAGGGCAACCCTTACGCGCATGCGGTGCTCCGCGGCACGGTGGACGCGTACAATAACAATATACCGAACTATCATTACGAAGACGTAATGCGACTTCGCGATATGTGCGAAAAAGAGAAGCTGAAAAATCCCGCCGTCGTCATCGACGCCAATCATTCTAACAGCGGAAAGCGTCCCGAGGAACAGCCGCGCATAGTGCGCGAGGTGCTCGGCAACATGCGCGAGTCGGCGGACTTCGATAGCTTCGTCAAAGGCTTTATGATAGAAAGCTATATCGAGGACGGCAACCAGTCGCCCGATTCCACGGTATACGGCAAGTCGATAACGGACGCGTGCCTCGGATGGGAAAAGACGGAGGACATGCTTCTCCGCGCCGCCGACGCTATAAACTGACGGTACGCACGCGGCGCTTTTTCGTGCGGAATGTGTAGAATTCGGACGCAAATATAATTGATGCGTCGAATTTGATAAAAGGTAATCTTTTCGGCTTTTATTGTGCTATACTGCTTACGATCACGGCGGAGGTAACTGATGGCACAAAGACAAGGCGAACTGAAAAAGCGGGCGCAAATAGCCAAACAACGGCTCAAAATGGGATATTGGGAATCGGTGCGGCGGGAAAACGCCGCCGAGGACCGTGCCGACGAAACCGTCACGGTCAAGACCTACGTCAGGAGCGTCGATCCCGTCTCCGCGGCTGCGCCCGACGAAAAGATGTACAAAAAGGTTTGCGCAATACTCGACCGCGACGAGGCGACGCTCAATCCCATAGGTCAGCTTATCGATAACGACGTATATACGTCGCTCGACGCCGCTTCCAAGCAGCGGTATATATTGGAGCTTTCAAATAAGTTCCGCGAACTTAAAGAACGCTATTACAAAGAGCGCATCGGCTCATAGGTGAAACATGTACGGTACGGAAGAACTCAACGAAACACAAAAGCTCGCCGTCCTCGATACCGAGGGCGCTGTGCTGATAACCGCAGGCGCGGGCAGCGGCAAGACGCGGCTCTTGACACACCGTATCGCGCATCTTATAAAAGATTTAGGCGTTCAGCCTTACAATATCCTCGCTATAACATTCACCAACAAAGCCGCCGCAGAAATGCGTACGCGGCTTTGTTCCATGCTCGAGGAAGCCGAGGGCGTATGGATATCGACGTTCCACGCAGCGTGCGTCAGGATACTAAGGCGGTTCATCGACAAGATAGGCTTCGATAAAAACTTTACGATCTACGGCGACCAGGAGACCAAAGCGGTCATAAAGCGCGTATGCAAAGAGTGCGATATTCATGACGATATGCAAAAACGTGTCGCTAGCGAGATCTCCAAGGCGAAAAATAAGGGCGTATCGCCCGATGAGTATGCGTCTGTCTATAAGTTCGCGCAGGACAGCGATTCGATAGCCGCAGCTTATAAAGCATATCGCGACGCGCTCAAATCAAATAACGCGCTCGATTACGACGACTTGCTCATTTACACGCTCGCGCTTCTGAAAGGCAATGCCGAGGCGCGCGATTTCTATCAAAACAAATTCCGCTATATACATATCGACGAGTTTCAGGATACCAACGTCATACAGTACGAGATAGTCAAGATACTCGCGGGCAAGCACGGCAACATCTTTGCCGTCGGCGACGAGGATCAGTGTATATACACCTGGCGCGGCGCATCGATCGCGAATATATTCGATTTTCAGCGCGACTTCAAGTGCAAGATGTACAAGCTCGAACAGAACTACCGTTCCACAGACAATATCCTTACCGTAGCCAACCGTATAATCAAGGGCAACACACAACGGCTCGACAAAAAGCTCTGGACGGAGAACGGCGTGGGCGAAAAGGTCGTTTGCTTTGCCGCGGCGACCGAGGGCTACGAGAGCGATTTCGTAGTGCGCACTATCTACGAGCTGACGCATAGCGGCGATTATAATTACTCCGATTGCGCGGTGCTGTTTCGCCTCAACGCGCTTACCCGCGCTTTTGAAGAAAGATTTTTACAGTATGGCATACCGCATAAGGTATACGGCGGTTTCAAGTTCTTCGACCGAAAAGAAGTAAAGGACGTATTGGCATACGCGCGGCTCGCCGCAAATCATTACGACGACGAGGCGCTTTTTCGGATAATCAATTTCCCGCGGCGCGGCATAGGCGAGGCGTCGATAGACAAGATAGCCGAGTACGCGCGGCAGGCGGGACGTTCGGCTTATGACGTAGTCGTAGATCCGACAAATGCGCCGTTCGCGCCCGCGCTCAAAAATAAACTCGTCGATCTCGGCATGACGCTCAAAGACCTCAACGAAAAGGCAAGCGGCGACGCGGCGGGATTTTTTAAGCACTTGCTGTTCAACGTGCTCGACGTCGTGGGGCTGTTTTCTGACGACGACGACGGCGAGGCGAGGCTCGAAAACCTCAACGAGCTGATAGCGTCGGTCAAGGATTTCGTCAAGAACAATCCGTCGGCTACCGTCGCCGATTATTTGCAGACGGTGTCGCTTTACAGCGATACCGACGATATGGGCGACGACGACTGCGTCACGCTCGCGACAGTGCACAGCGCAAAGGGCTTGGAGTTCCCGATAGTATTCGTAGTCGGGCTGGAAGACGGTATTTTTCCGTCGATGCGGCAGAACGAACAGAACGCAGACCACATGGAGGAGGAACGGCGGTTGATGTATGTCGCCGTCACTCGCGCAAAGCGTCGGCTTTTTCTCACGTATGCCAAGCAGCGGTATCTTTACGGCGATACGCATTACAGTATCCCGTCGCGGTTCTTGTCCGAGAGCGGGCTCGTCGAGCGCAGGTCGGACACTCGCGACGCGTACACGTCGAGTCCGTCGCAGCAAGCGGTCGGCGGTATGAGCGGCTTTGCCAAGTCTGTCGCAAAAAGCTCGGACGTACCGAAAAGCGGCTACGACAGCGGCACCTTCTCGGGCTCGTACAAGAGCAATATAACTTCGTCCGAGCCGAAAAAGACGGGCACCGACAGCGCAAAGGTATCAGTCGGCGCTACCGTCATGCATAAGCGGCTCGGCAAGGGCAAAGTTTTGGGACTTGAAAAACTCGGCAACAATGTATATGCGCGGATAGAATTCGAGCGCGGCGGCGTAATGGTGCTCGCCGTCGACTTTGCGCCTATAACGGTCGTGGAGGAATAGGAATGAACGATATAGAAAAAATGCGCGAGCTTACCGACAGGCTCAACGAGCTTGCATACAAATATTACGTTCTCGACGAGCCCGTCGTATCGGACAAGGAGTACGACGCGCTTTACGACGAGCTGTCGGCGCTCGAACGCGCGACGGGCACGGTGCTTGCCGATTCCCCGACAAAACGCGTCGGCGGCGAGCCGCTAAAAGAATTTACGCCGCATACGCATATTCGCAGGCTGTACAGCCTCGATAAATGCAACGGGTTCGACGCGCTCCGCGCCTGGTTCAAGAAGCTGGAGACCGCGCTCGGCGCGCCGCCGAAGTGCACGCTCGAATACAAGCTCGACGGATTGACGATATGTCTTACTTATCGCGACGGCAAGCTCGTCACGGGCGCGACGCGCGGCAACGGCGAAACGGGCGAGACCGTGACCGAACAGGTGACGACCATACGGTCTTTGCCGCTTTCGATACCGTTCAAGGGCACTGTGGAGGTGCAGGGAGAAGGCATAATGCCGTTCAGCTCGCTCAAAAGCTACAACGACAGCGCCGCCGTTCCGCTCAAAAATCCGCGCAACGGCGTTGCGGGCGCGATACGCAATCTCGACGTGCGCGAGACCGCAAAACGCAAGCTTGACGCGGTGTTTTACAATGTGAACTACCTCGACGGCGACGTTACGATGTCGCAGCGCGAGCAAATAGATTTTCTCAAGAAAAACAGGTTCAAAACGCTTATGTGCTTCGTCAGCGACGATATAGAGGCTATCATCGCCGAGATAAAGCGCGTCGACAGGGATACACTCGATTTTGCGATAGACGGCATGGTATTAAAGGTCGACGATGCGGCTTTACGCGAAAAGCTCGGCTATACGGATAAATTCCCCAAGTGGGCAATGGCGTACAAATTCGAGGCGGAGGAAACCACGACAAAGCTTTTGGACGTTGTGTGGCAGGTCGGGCGTACGGGCAAGCTCACGCCGCTCGCGCTCCTCGATCCCGTAGAGCTGTGCGGCGCGACCGTCAGGCGCGCGACGCTCAATAACTACGGCGATATTTGCAGAAAGCAAGTGACGGTCGGCTCGCGCGTTTTCATTAGACGCAGTAACGACGTTATACCGGAGATAACGGGCGTTGCGGAAAGCGGCGACGGTGCGACGGCGGTGGAAAAGCCGACGGTATGTCCGGGTTGCGGCGCAACGCTCGAGGAAGAGGGCGCAAACCTGTTTTGCCCGAACTTTTACGATTGCCGTCCGCAGATCGTCGCGCGCCTCGTGCAGTTCTGCGCCAAAGAGTGCATGGATATCGAGGGCATAAGCATCAAGACCGCGGAGCAGCTTTACGACGTGATCGGCGTGCGTTCCGCCGACAGACTGTACGAGCTTACCGAGGACGATATAAAAAAGATCGACGGATTCAAGGACAAGAAGATCAATAACTTCCTGTCCGCGGTACAGGCGTCCAAGAACGTCGGGCTCGCACAGTTTATCAACGCTTTGTGTATAGACAACGTCGGCAAAAAGACCGCCAAGGACCTTGCCGAGCGTTTCGGCTCGACGGATGCGCTGCGCGCCGCGACGCGCGAACAGCTCGTCGACGTGCCCGATATAGGCGAAACGACGGCTCATTCTATAATCGAGTATTTCGCTCGGCACGGCGACGTCGTGGACCGTTACAAGGCGCACGGCATCGACCCGAAGTTCCAAGCCAAGAGCGGCAAGCTCGAGGGACTGAAATTCGTTTTGACGGGAACTCTTCCGACTCTTACGCGCGATGAAGCGTCGCGGCTTATCGAGGACGCGGGCGGAACGGTGCAGAGCGGTGTATCGCAAAAGACCGATATCGTCGTGGCGGGAGAAAACGCGGGCTCAAAGCTCGAAAAAGCCGCAAAGCTCGGCAAAAAAATTATAGACGAAACCGAGCTCAAAAATATGCTAAACGCTTGAAATCCGCTTTATATTGTGGTATAATCATTTAAGAGGAGTAGTAGAGGTATTAGATGAAAAGCATGACGGGATACGGTCGGGGCGTTGCGACCAAGGACAAACGCACCGTTACCGTAGAGCTCAAATCGGTGAACGGCAGATTTTTGGAAGTCAATGCCAAGCTGCCCAAATCGCTGATGTATATCGACGACGTGGTGCAAAAGCGCATCAGGTCGGTGATATCGCGCGGCAGCGTCGATGTGTATTTCAGCTATGAAAACCTTTCCGACTCGGCAAAAAAAGTCAACGTCGACAGCGCGCTCGCCGCGCAGTATGTGTCGGCGGCGAAAAACCTCCGCGCCGAATTCAGGCTCGAGGACGATTTTAACGTAACCGCGCTGTTGCGCACGCCCGATATAATATCGGTGAGCGTGCCCGAGGATGACAGAGATACCGTGGCGGAGCTCGCCGCAAAAGCGGCAGACGACGCGCTTAAAATGCTCGACGGCATGCGGCGTACCGAAGGCAAGGCGGTGCAGAGCGATCTTTCCGCGCTTGTCGGCAATCTCAAAAGCTATCTCGATCTTGCGAAAAAGCGCGCGCCGTCGGTCGTTTCCGATTATAAGCGCGGTCTGACTTCGAGGATAAAAGAGCTTTTGGACGGTTACGCCGTCGACGAGGCGAAGCTGCTGAACGAAGTGGCGTTCTTTGCCGATAAGGCTGATATCAACGAGGAGATACAGCGGCTCGGTTCGCATATCGAGCAATTCAATGCGATTTGCGCGGAAAACGCGCCGCAGGGTCGCAGGCTCGACTTTCTGTCGCAGGAAATGGTGCGCGAAGTCAACACCATGGGCAGTAAGTCAAACGATGTTACGCTCACCGGTTACGTCGTCGCCATGAAGAACGAGGTCGAAAAAATCAAAGAACAGATAAGGAACGTGGAGTAGACTATGAACAAAGGATTACTTGTCGTTATTTCCGGACCGTCGGGTGCGGGCAAGGGCACGATCTACGGTAAAGTCATCGAGCAAACAGGCATGAAGCGCTCGGTATCCGTCACGACGCGCAAGCCGCGTCCGGGCGAAGTCGAGGGCGTTAATTACTATTTTCGCACAGAGGAACAGTATCAGCAGATGATAGCGTCGGGCGAGTTTCTGGAGACCGCAGCCGTATATAACAATTTTTACGGCACGCCCAAAGCGCCTGTTTTTTCCAATCTCGAGAGCGGTTACGACGTTCTGTTCGAGGTGGACGTCCACGGCGCTAAGTCGATAAAGAGCAAGTATCCCGAGGCGGTCACGATATTCCTTATGACGCCCGACTTCGATACGCTCGAAGCGCGCCTCAAGAGCCGCGGCACGGAAAGCGCGTCCGCGCTGAAAATGCGGCTCGATTCCGCAAGGAACGAGCTTGCCAAATACGAAATGTTCGATTACATAGTCTTCAACGACACCGTCGAGCAGGCTACCGCCGAGGTCATTTCTATAATCGAGGCGGAAAAACACAAGGTCAAAAACAACGTCGCCAAGATAAACGCGCTGTTGGCGCAAAAACGTTAATTCATCTTTGAGAGGTAAATATAATTATGTTGATCGATCCGCCTATTGATAAGCTTGTCGAGACCGTCGGCAACAAATACGCGCTCGTCGGGCTTTTGTCCAAGCGTTCGCGCACCATCATGGAAAAGCGTCACGATTATCTCGAGCAGGAAAACGCCAACGCGATAACCGTTGCTGCAAGAGAAATAGTCGACGGCAAGGTCGAGGGCGTAGAGGAAGGTTAAGACCCTTTGGGCAGTTTAGAGCACAAAACGGTCGTCGTCGGAGTCAGCGGCGGCATTGCCGCGTACAAGACATGCGCGCTCGTTTCCTTGCTTGTAAAAAACGGTGCGGACGTGCACGTCGTTATGACGGAAAACGCGTGCAAGTTCGTCGCGCCGCTTACCTTCGAGACGCTCTCGCATAATCGCGCGATATATGATACCTTCGACCGAAACTTTACCTGGGAGGTCGAACACGTTTCGCTTGCTAAAAAAGCGGACGTTTTTATTATTGCGCCCGCAACGGCTAACGTCATAGCCAAAGCCGCGGTCGGGATCGCGGATGATTTTTTGACGACGACGTTGCTCGCTTGCAAATGTCCTGTTATTTTTGCGCCCGCCATGAATACGGCTATGCTCGACGATCCCGCCACGCAGACGAATATCGCCGCGCTTATCGGGCGCGGATATACTGCGGTATACGGCGGTTGCGGCAGGCTCGCTTGCGGCGACAGCGGCAGGGGCAGGATGGCGGAACCCGAGGAACTGTATTCGGCTGTCGAGAGCGTATTCGCGAAGGAACGCGACCTCGAAGGCAAGACGGTGCTCGTAACGTCGGGCGCGACGCGCGCGGCGATAGATCCCGTGCGGTTCTTGACAAACCGATCGAGCGGGAAGATGGGCTATGCCGTCGCTTGCGCGGCGCACGAACGCGGCGCGTCTGTGGTTTATATAAAAGGCTTTACCGACAAATTCGATATACCCGATCGCTGGAAAACCGTCGACGTTACTACGACCGACGAGCTTTTGGCGGCAGTCAAAGCAAATATGCCGAACGTCGATATCGCGGTATTTGCCGCCGCGCCGTGCGATTATTCGGCATCGCTGAAAAAGCAGAAGATAAAAAGCGAAACGCTGTCGCTGGAGTTAAAAAAAGCGCCCGACTGCGCGGCGTGGGCGGGCATGCACAAGGGCAAAGCCAAGACCGTTGTATTTGCTGCGGAGACGTGCGACTGCGAGGACAACGCGCGTCGCAAACTCGAAAGCAAACATGCCGATCTCGCGGTGCTAAACGACGTTACCGTAGCGGGCGCGGGATTCGACGTGGATACCAACGTCGCGACGCTGATAACACAGGATAAGACGGAGCGGCTCGAGCTTATGACTAAGCGCGCGCTTGCCGACGTTATATTAGACCGCACGCTCGCTCTATGATAGCAAAAGTCATAGTCGACATTTCGTCGAGCGAGGTCGACAGGGTATTCGATTACGAAACGATCGACGGCGTCGAGCGCGGCTCGCGCGTTTCCGTTCCTTTCGGACGGCAAAGTCTCGAAGGTTATGTCATCGGGCTGTCGGAGACTACCGACGTTCCCAAGGATAAGCTCAAAAAGATAAGCGGCGTCATCGACGACCGACCGATCATCTCAGATGAGTTTTTGGGCTTGTGCGACCATATGACGGAGCGTTTCCACCTGCGCAAGATAGACGTTTTTCGGTTGTTTTTGCCGACAAAGCTTCGCGGCGGCAGGATAAAGGCGCTCGAAAAAAATTTTTTATCGGTATCGCCCGAGTACGCCGAGACCGATCCGAACCTTTTTATCAAAAAATCCGCGCATTCCCAGCTCGAAGTGTTCGAGTATCTGCTCGACGCTAAGGAAGCGGAGCAGAGCTACCTCAATGCCAATTTCTCCGCGGCTGCTGTTCGCAATCTCGTAGCGCGCGGTGTTTTTTCCGTCCGCAGACAGCGCGTAATGCGCACGCCGTATTCGGGCGTTGTGCAAAAGACGACTGACGTCAAGCTCACCGACGCGCAGTCCGCGGCAGTCGAGGCTATAATGGCGTCGGACAAACCGACGCTGTTATTCGGCGTGACCGGCAGCGGCAAGACCGAGGTTTATCTCGACTGCATCGAAAAAACGCTCGCAGTCGGCAAGACCGCCATCATGCTCGTGCCCGAAATATCGCTTACGCCGCAGGTCATGCGCATATTCCGCGCGCGGTTCGGCGATGCGGTCGCGCTGTTGCATTCGGGACTGTCGGACGGCGAGCGGTTCGACGAATGGCGACGGCTGTTGACGGGCGAGGCGCGCGTCGCCGTCGGCGCGAGGTCGGCAATATTCGCGCCGCTTACGGACCTCGGTCTTATCGTGATAGACGAGGAGCACGACACGTCGTATGTTTCCGAATCGAATCCGCGGTATATCACGCGCGACGTCGCGTTCTTCCGCGCGCGCTACAACGGCGCGAAAACGGTAATGGGCTCGGCTACGCCGTCGACGGAAAGCTTTTATCGCGCGGAGCGCGGCGAGTATTCGCTCGTGCGCATGCCCGAGCGAATCAATAAGCGCAAGATGCCCGAGATCGAAATAGTCAATATGTGCGACGAGGCGATGTACGGCAATTCGGGCATGTTTTCAGCAAAGCTCGTGTCGGCGCTCGACGACTGTCTTAAAGCGGGCAATCAGGCGATACTGTTTCTCAACCGCCGCGGTTACAGCTCGTATGTGATGTGCCGGAAATGCGGGTACGTAGCCAAGTGCGAGGATTGCGACGTTTCGCTCGTGTATCACAAGGAAGAGAACGTGCTCAAATGCCATTACTGTCAGCGCAGGTACGCAATGCTCGACCTGTGTCCGGAGTGCAAGAGCCCGCACATAAAACAGGGTTTTGTCGGGACGGAGCGCGTAGTCGAGCATGTTAACAAGATGTTCCCGTCGGCGCGGATAATACGCATGGACAACGACACGACGCGGAGCAAGGACGCGCATTTGCGGCTTCTTTCCGATTTTGCGAGCGGCAATGCAGATATACTCGTCGGAACGCAAATGGTGGCTAAGGGTCACGACTTTGCCAACGTGACGCTCGTCGGGATAATCGATGCGGATATGAGCCTGCATTTTTCGGCGCATACGGCGGTGGAACGCACGTTCCAGCTGATAACACAGGTCGCGGGACGCGCAGGGCGCGAGAGCAAGCCCGGCAGGGTCGTGCTCCAAACCTATTCGCCCAATCACTATGTCTATCGCTATGCGGCGGCTTACGATTACGAAGGGTTTTACCGAAAAGAGATCAACCTTTTGCAAGCGACCAAGTTCCCGCCGTTTACCGAGATCATCCGCATACTGATAAGCTGTGCCGACGAATCCGTCGCGCTCGACGCGACAAAACTTGCGATAGACGGCGCTCGCGCGGTTGCGGCGGAACTGCCCGAGCAGTTCGTTTATCTTAACGCGATGCGCTCGCCTAAAAAACGGATACAGACCAAGTACCGCATGCAGGTGCTCATGCGCGTACTGCCGAACAGCGCTGCGCGCGCAAGGATATACGAAGTGGCCGACAGCGTCACGGAAAAATTCCCGGGCGTTACATGCTTTACCGAGCTCGATCCGAACGATCTCAGTTAGAAAAAGAGAGGTGTCTTATGGCAATACGAAACATTTACAAAATAGGCGACGAAACGCTGCGCAGCGTCAGCCGTCCCGTCACGGAATTCGACGAGTCGCTTTCCGTACTCATCGATGATATGATAGATACGCTCATCCGCGCCGACGGCGCGGGGCTTGCCGCGCCGCAGATAGGCGTGCTCAAGCGTGTGTTTGTAGCGACTTTCGACGGCGGCAAGACTTTTGTGGAGGCAGTAAATCCCGTTATTGTCAAAGCCAAAGGCAAGCGAGTCGCGGCGGAAGGGTGTCTTTCCATCCCGCGCGTGTGGGAAAAGGTGGAGCGTCCGCGTCACGTGGTCGTAGAGGCGTTCGACCGTCACGGCGAGCCTATCGTATTGAAGGCGGACGGATTCGAGGCGTCGTGTTTTTGCCACGAGATAGACCACCTCGACGGCATACTGTTTACCGACAAGTCGATAAAGCCCGAAAGGAAGTAAGGACGGCATGAAGGTTTTGTTCATGGGCACGCCCGAATTTGCTGTGCCGTCGCTCGAAAGGTTGATGAGCTCCGCGCATACGGTGGTAGGCGTAGTCGCTCAGCCCGACCGCGCGTTAAAGCGCGGCAAGGTCGAGTATTGCGCGGTCAAGACCGCCGCGCTTCGGCACGGGCTGACGGTTTTTCAACCGAACCGGATACGCGACGACGTTGCTCGGCTAAAAGAGTTCGGCGCGGATATCGGAGTAACAGCCGCTTACGGACAGCTGTTGACGCAGGAAGTCCTCGACGCTTTCCCGAAAGGCGTTATCAACGTGCACGCGTCGCTGCTGCCTAAATACCGCGGCGCGTCGCCGATATATTCCGCTATACTCGGCGGCGAGAAAGTCACTGGCGTTACGATAATGCGCACGGAACTCGGATTGGATACGGGCGATATGCTCGCATCGGTAAGCACCGAGATAGGCGAGACGGAAACTGCGAGCGAGTTAACATCGCGGCTCGCCGTGCTCGGCGCGGAACTGCTCGAAAAAACTCTCGACGGTTACGACGGGATAGAAGCAGTCAAGCAGGACGACGGCAAAGCGACCAAGTGCAGGACGATAAAAAAAGCCGAGGAATATATAGACTTTACGCGCGACGCGAAAGCCGTTGCCGATCAGATACGCGCGCTCGCGGATACGCCTTGCGCCAAGACCGTTATCGGCGGAGAAACGTATAAGATATACGCGGCGGCGGCGACGGACGGGAGCGGCGAAGCGGGCGTTATAACGGAAAGCGGCGATAGGCTCGTCATAGCGTGCGGCAGCGGCGCGGTGGAGATACTCTCAATACAAGCGCCCGGAAAACGCAGGCTCGGTATTGCCGAGTTCCTGCGCGGGCGGAAATTCGAGATCGGAGCTACTTGTGGAAAACCGCAATAATTCTGTAAGAACGGCGGAGGCGCGCGGCGCGTTCGCCGCGGATAAAATAGTGGACAGGGCGGTGTTCAACGCGCTGTACGCGGTGTTTTACGACGGCGCGTACTGTCAAAAGGCGTTGACCGATTCGCTTCGCACGCTCAAGGACGATAGGTCTTACGCTTTCGTCACGAGCGCGTTTTACGGCGTGCTCGATAACAATATCCGCTTGACCAAGCTTATCGACGGGCTTTGCGAAAAAACGCCCGGCGTTGCGCCGTCTACCGTGCTCAAAATAGGGCTTTATTATCTCGGGTATGCCGAGATGCCAGACTATGCGGCGGTCAATCGCGCCGTAGAGCTATCCAAACAGCTTAACGGCGTGTACAGCGGGTTTATAAACGCGGTGCTGAAAAAATCAATAGGTTTCAAGCCGAAGTTTGCAAACAGCCTCGAAAAATTTTCTTACGATCACAACGTGCCCGTGTGGCTCGCGAAGATGCTCATACTCGACTATTCGGAAACGCGCGCCGCGGCGATGCTCGATGCGCCGTTGTCCGATAAAACGCACGTGCGTCCCGTTACGGGCAGGCTTACGGAAGCCGCTTTTGCCGCAACTGCGAAGCGGCTCGGCTGCCGGCTCACCGATTGCGGTTGCTATTGCGACAGAACGGCGCTCGCAAAGTTCAAGGACGGCACTATAACTGCGCAGTCGCGCTCGTCGATGCTCGCCGTAAGAGCTTATAAAAAGGGTATCGACGGCGGCAAGGCGCTCGATCTGTGCGCCGCGCCCGGCGGTAAATCGTTGTATCTGTCCGAGCTCGGCGACTTCGATATAACTGCGTGCGATATTTACGAGCACAAGATAAAGCTTATGCAAGGTCTTGCAAACAAGCTCGGCGCGGATATCAAGGTCAAGCTCAACGATGCGACGCTGCACAATTCGGAGTTTGACGACGCTTTCGATCTCGTCATTGCCGACTGTCCGTGCAGCGGTACGGGCACGCTCCGCTCCAAGCCCGATATCCTATTGCGCCGCAAGCCGAGCGATCTCGAAGAGTTGTGCGCGCTCCAAGTAAAAATAATGAACGCGGCGAGCAAGTATTGCCGCGTCGGCGGCGTGCTGTGCTATTCGACCTGCTCGGTGCTTAAATGCGAAAACGAAAAGATACGCGCAAAGTTCCTCGAAGCGCATGCCGAGTACGAGCCGATAGACGAGACCAAACTCACGCCCGACAAAGATCTATGCGACGGGTTCTATATCGCTCGATTCAAACGGAAGGCGTGATATGAAACTTCTTGCCGATCTCGACATGTCGGGGCTCGAACAGCTCGTTGCGTCGATGGATCAACCCAAATACCGCGCTAAACAGCTTATGCGCCATATAACTGCGTACGACGGGTACGACGGTATCACGGATCTGCCCAAGACCTTTGTCAAACAGCTTTCGGAAAGCTATGTAATGCGCGCGCTCACGGAAAAAACACGGGTCGAGGCGGCTGACGGCGCCGTGCGCTATCTGTTCGAAACGCAAGGCGGCGATCTGATCGAATCGGTGTTTTTGCCGCACGGCTACGGCAACAGCGTTTGCGTGTCGTGTCAGGTCGGGTGCGCTATGGGTTGTGTATTTTGCGCGTCCGGACACTACGGACTGAAACGCGATCTCTCGGCGGGCGAGATTCTGTCGCAGGTGCTTTATATAGCGCGCGACAAAAAAGACGTCGGCGGAGTGAAAAAGATAGTTATGATGGGCAGCGGCGAACCGCTCGCCAATTATGCCGAAACGGTGCGCTTTATCAAGCTCGTTACGTCGTCCGACGGTTTCGACATAGGCATGCGGTCGCTGTCCGTTTCGACCTGCGGCTTGCCCGACAAGATAGACAGGCTTGCCGCCGACGGGTTTTCAGGCACGCTGTCGCTGTCCTTGCACGCCGCCACCGACGAAAAACGAAAGAGCATAATGCGCGTCGCGAACAGCTATTCGGTAACGGAGCTGGTCGCCGCGCTCAAACGCTTTTTTGAAGCGACGGGCAGGCGCGTAGTTATAGAGTATATTCTTATAGGCGGTTTCAATGATAAAGGCGAGGACGTCGCCGCGCTGAAAACGCTTTTGAAGGGCTTGTGCTGTCATATAAATTTGATACCGCTCAATCCGACCGACCACTGCGAATTGCGCCCCTGCTCGAGAAAACACGCGTACGAGTTTTGCTCCCGATTGGAAAAAGCGGGGCTTTCCGCGACGGTCAGGCGGTCTATGGGTTCGGACGTGGCAGGCGCGTGCGGTCAGCTTAAAAACCGCACGGTAGAGCGTCGGCGCTTGGATGAAGACGGCAAAAATTATTGAAAAATATTGTAAAAAACGCGTTAAAATCACTTGCCTAAAACGCCGATATATGATATAATTACCAAGAAATCAACATGAATTCGACTTCGCTGTCACGGAAAATGGGTACGCGGAGTTTTTTGCAGGTCAGGAGGTATCATGAGCAACATCATCGCCGAAATCGAAAAGGAATATATGAAGACGGACGTTCCCGCGTTTGACGTGGGCGATACCGTGCGTGTATCGGTCAAGGTCAAAGAAGGCAACCGCGAGCGTGTTCAGGCTTTCGAGGGCATAGTCATCGCCAAGAAAAACGGTTCTGTCCGCGAGACGTTTACCGTGCGCCGCGTTTCTTTCGGCGTAGGTATCGAGCGTACCTTCCCGCTTCATTCGCCGCGCATCACGGCTATAGACGTTATCAAGCACGGCAAAGTCCGCCGCGCCAAGCTGTATTACCTTCGCAACCTTTCCGGTAAAGCGGCTAAGATAAAAGAGAAATAATTCTTTATAGAAATTTTCGGCGGATAGTCCGCCGATTTTTTTTTGCTTTTTTCTCGGCGTTTTGCATTAGACGGTATATACGGTACGCGGAAAAGTCAACAATTAACGTAAATGGACTCACTGCTTATCGTTGCGGCTACCGTCGTGGCGGTATTGATCGTTTTAAGAACAATAGCGCCGACGTACAAGCCGAGATTTACGGTCTCGGAGCGTGTGCCGACGCGCGGGCTTGCCGCATCGGTCGGCGGGCTGGGCAGAGCATGCGCAAAGACAGAGAGGGGAAAGGGTGTTTCCGCGGCGCGGGTGTGCCGCGCGCTTAAAAAGACCGTTGCCGCCGCGGCGCGCAAAAAAGAGCGGGAAAAGTGGGAAAGCAAGCTCGTCGACAAAGCTGAGCTTCTTATAGGCGCGGCGGAAGCCGCCAAGAAGACGCTCGGCAAGTCGTATACGCTCGGGCACGTGCGCGGAACGCCGCGTATATTCGCTTTGTGTAAGGAGATAGCGGAGAAAACACGCGGGAGAGTGGATAAAAATCTTTTTATTGAGCTGGTGAAGCGCTTTTCCGCCGTCGCACCGCTTACCGTCGATGAATGCGGCATGCTCGGCGATATGCTTATTTTTTGCCTGTGCGAAACGATCTGCGCCGCCGCGGACGGTGCGGAGCGAAAGGGGCGATCGTATGACAAAGGCAGAGCCGACGGCGCGGACGGGCGCGTCGACCTTGACCGTATAACATCGGATGACTATATATGCGGATTGACTGAGACCGCCGAGGATACGGATGCCGTCGCGCGCATGGCGGAAAACAACGGTATAGACGTCGATGCGGCAGTTGCGGCGCGGCGGAAGTACGTTGCGGAGGTCTACGCTTTGATAGCTTGCGCGGCGGAGGCGGTAAAGGCTTTTTCGGCGTTGCCGCGCTATGAGTTTTACGGTCTGTCTGCGGCGTACTCCGTGCTCGAACAGTCAAGCGAGTTTTCGGCCGCGGACGAGAAGCAAAGGGCGAGAGTGCTTTCGGCGGTAGCCGCGACCGCAAGAAAGCACAAGACGGGCGAAGTCGACTTTGCAAAAGAATGTATCGACTATGTCGCCGCATCGGGCGGAACGGTCGAAAGATACGCAGTACCCAGACCGCGATTTCGTGTGACGGTGCGTTATATCTTGCCTACTGCGGCGGCGATTTTGGCTGTCGTGTTGTTTTACGTATTTTCTCCGCCGATGTTTTCCGCGTACTACGTATTGATGTTCGCGGTAGTCGTCACCGCGTTTTACAGGATAGCGCGTGTGTTGACAGCGCAGTATTATGCGCCGCGGTCAAGCGGACGCGACGCTCATTCGATCGTGTACGCAGTCACCGGCGCGAAGTACCTCGAACAGCGGCTCGATATGCTCCGCGCCGTCGGGCACAGACTCGACGCGTCAGCTAAGGACCGCAAGCTCGCTGTACTGTATGCCAAGTTGCTTTTGGAATGTATCACTGTTGTAATATGTGCGACGGCACAGCTTTTTGCTATTGTTTTCGTTGCGAGACGGTTTTCGCCGACGGCGTTTTTCGTCGCATGCTCCGCATGTATCGCGGTCGCGCTCGCCGGGCTGTTCCGAAGCGGCGCGGAGCTGTCGTTTAAGCCTCTTAAAAGTATATTGACTGCGGCGATGATATTTGCCGCTTTTCCGTCGGCGGCGGTCACTGCAATCGTATTGTGTATTTTCGGCAAGCGGATAAAGCGGCTCGATATATCTGCGGCGAAGCGTCGGTTTTTTGCGGTAGCGATATCGTCGCAGGTCGCGGCGGGCGCTACTGTGATATGCGTCGGCGCGGTGTTTTGTCCGCCGATGACGGCTGTCGGGTGTGTCTTTTTAGTTTTTCTGCTTATTCCGTTCGTCGTTGAAAAGATATACTCGGCTATTTCGAAAAAACCGAAGAGGTCGGATGATACGATAAAACGCGAAGATACATCTATCGACTGCGGCGAATGTTTCGGCGGCGAAACTAAAACAAAGCTATGCATGCTAAATAACGGCAGTGTTTATATCACATGCGATAACCGCGGCTCGGTCATGCTGTCCGACTGCGAGGGCGGCGCGCCGCGCGGGCTGTTTCGTTCGGGCGCGGTATGTAAGATAGGCGCGCATGCGTTCGATCTGACGAGATGCGGCGGAGTTTTTGCTAAGCATAAGGCTGTATACCGCGCGGTAGCGTCGGGAGCGGAGTTTATAGTCGAAGTAGTCGCGCCGACAGAGCTTGCGGCGTGCGCTTATAGGATAACGCTTATAAACAGGACCGCCGCGACAGTAACAGCGGAGCTGTCGGTCTATGCCGCGCCGTGCGACGGAAATAGTAGCGCGGCGGCGCGCGCCGTCGGTATCACGGTCGGCGGCGTTGCCGACGTCGGCGAAAAAGGCATGCCGTCAGTCGTAAAGCATTGCTTAACGCTCGGCGCGTTCCGACAAGCAAAGCTGTGCGCCGCGGTCGTTTTCGCGGACGATGCGCGCGGTGCGGAGCAAAGTTTTGCTGTGGCAGAGAGCGACGGGTTTTTCGACTATGCGGAGAATTGCGCGCGCGGCTTTTCGGTGCGCGACGTACCTATTGCGCCGTTGCTTCGCGGCGATCACGAGTGCGCGGCGGAGCTGTGCGATCCGCGGTCGCCTACGCTTGTTTACGACGCTTGCGACGGCAATGCGCTCGGCGACATCGCGGAGCTTAAAAAGTACGGGTTCGGACTGAACGCGTTTTTGATAGACGGGCGCGCCGAATTCGGTCCGTCGCACCGTAACGGGATAAAGACGCTGTACGGCGCGCGCGACGGGGCTATGATAGAAACGGCGCGGCGTATCGCTGTAAACACGCGCAAGACAGACGATCTATCGGAAACGGCGACCGAGTTTATGCCGTATTCGACGGAAGGAACTTTGCCCGTCGGGAAGTGCGTTCTGCGTCCGCGCAGACCGAAACGGGGAATAGACATAACAAAAAACATCTTGACCGACGGCAGGCTGTATGCGGAGTTCGACGGGTACGGCGCGGCTGGCGGACGTTGCCGCGTCGACGGCGCGGGTATCGAGATCCCGCGCGCGTTCGTCGTAATCGAGGCGGACGGCGAGGCATGGTCGCCGACCGTGCGTCCGTGCGGCAAAGGCGGCATGACGGCTCGGCATCATACCGGGCGGAGCGAGTACGGTTGCGTATACGGCGGGATCGCGGCGACGCTTAAAGTCTATCCGGCGCTCGGTGCGCTCGGCATAGTGTTCGAGCTCGAATTAGACGAGCTGACGGGCGAGGACCGCGAGCTTGCCGTAATGTTCGCCGCGGAAACGCCGCGCTCGCTCCTGCCCGTGCGCACTGCGGAATTGAACGGCGGGGCTATGGCACTGTCGAAGATAGACGGGAACGGCTTTGCAGTGTTCGCGTCGGAAAAAATATCGGAGCGTGCTTACACCGCTCAGGCTTACAGGTCCTACGGCGGCGTGCGTCGCGCCGAACGATTTTTGCGAGGCGGCGACGAGTCCGCGCTCGCTTTGTCGGTTGCCGTTCGCGTAGGCGGCGGAGGAAAAAAGCGCGTTTCGTTTTTGCTCGCGGCAAAGGCTGGCGATCTGTTGGCTCGGGGGATAGACGTTTCGGCGGCGGACGGTTATCTCGAGGATAATATCGCGTTTTGGTCGCGGCTCGGTGCGGTGCGGCTTCTATCTTCGGACGACGGCTTTAACGCCGCGTACAAAGCGTCGCTGTACTCTGCGTATATAAACGCGGCGCGTTGCGATATTGACGGCGACGCTATAGGCGCGCTCGCATCGGGCTTTGCATTAAAGTATGTCGACACATCTGCCGTAAGTGCGCGAATATACGCCGCGTGCGCTAAGCAGACGGCGGACGGAAGATTCGTCGGCATCGGTAACGGCGAGCCGCACTGTGTGCTCAAAACCTTGTTGTTGCCGCTCGTTGCCGCGGATCTTGCCGAGTTTGTCGGCGATCCGTCGGTATTGGATACGGACGCGGTGTTTGCGGAGGATGCGCGCGGCGCGGCTGACTCAGCATCTGTGACCGAGCACTGTTTGCGCGCTATAGATGCCGCCGCTGATATGATATGCTCGGCGGACGGGATGGACATGGCGGCGCTGTACGCCGCGCTCGGCATATATTCTTTTAGATGCGACAGGACAAGAAAACAGCGTTACCGCGAGCTGATGAAAAGTATGTGGTTCGTTGGGAATTACCGTCTCGGCGACGGCGACGCGCTATCAAAGCTCGTCGGCAACGGGACGCTTTTTCACACGGTTTTCGCGCTGTCGCTGTACGAGGCGGGCGATATTTCCGCCGCTTATTCCGCGCTTGCGAGAGCGGCGGCGTCCAAAACCGAACGCATAGCGGACTCTTATGCCGCGTCGATACTGTTTTATACGACGGTGACGGAAAAGCTTTTGGGTATCAAAGTCCGCGGCAGTAAGGCGGATATAGATCCGCACACGTCTGATATAACGCCGCATATAGAGTTCTCCTACGACTGCGACGGCGCGCTCACCAGAATAGTCGTTGATGATTCCGTTGAGAACGGCGAGTGGCAGATGAGCGTCGGCAGGATAACGTATTCGCATGCTAAGCTCGATCTCGAAAAGGGCAGCGACGGAGCGATAGTATTCCGAAGATGCGCGCCGTATCATTAGAATATCATTAGAATAGCGCGCGTCGGCTCGGTCGCCTTGACACCGAGTGACCGTTGGTATATAATTTTAATAATTAAGCAGTAAAGGAGAACGTATGCTTGAAATAAGTCATGTGTCGATGTCCTATGCCAACGGCAAAGTCAAGGCGGTGGACGATCTGTCGCTGTCGCTGCGCCCGGGCGAGATATTCGGCTTCCTCGGCGCGAACGGCGCGGGCAAGACCACCACTATCAAAATGGCTACGGGCATACTGCCCGTAAAATCGGGTAGCATAAAGATATGCGGTCACGATATCGCTTCCGACTCTATCGAGGCAAAGCGCAGTTTCGGGTTCGTGCCCGATTCGCCGATAATATTCGAGAAGTTCACGGGGCGCGAATATATCGACTTTATGGGCGATATTTACGGTGTGGACGTAGCGGAGCGCGAGCGCGTCAGTACGGAGCTGTTAAAGCATTTCTCGCTTACAGATGCTTTCGATAAGCGTATCAGCGGCTATTCGCACGGCATGAAACAGAAGATTGCGATAATCGGCGCGCTGATACACAGCCCCGCGCTGTGGGTGCTCGATGAGCCGATGATGGGGCTCGATCCGCCTTCGGCTTTCGCGCTTAAAGAACTGATGAAAGCGCATCGCGACGCGGGCAAGACGGTGTTCTTCTCGACGCACGTTTTGGAGGTCGCGGAAAAACTCTGCGATAGGGTCGCGATAATCGACAAGGGCAAGCTCGTTCTTTGCGGCGATACCGAGGAGATAGTATCGGCAAAAGGCGATAAGAGCCTCGAAGAGCTCTTCCTTTCGGTGGCGGGCGGAAATGAGTAAACTGCGGTATCTGCTCGTCGCGATGTTCAGGAACAAGTTTCGTTTCAACGGCGGAACGAGCAAGGGCAAAAAGATAGCTACGCTAATCCTTTTCGGGTTTTCGTATGCGATAGTTTTGGCTATTTTGATGTTACTGACATGGCAGGTCGCGCCCGCGCTCGCCGCGCAGGGCATGAGCTCGCTGTTCTATCTGTTCATGCTGACGTCCGGCGCGGGGATAGTGCTCGTTTTCGGCATAATATATCTGGTATCTACGCTTTACCTCGCCAAGGACACCGATTTTTACTCTACTTTGCCCGTCAAGAATACTACGGTTTTCGCGGCAAAGGTCTTGTTTGTCTATCTTACCGAAACGGTGCTCGTATACGCGGTGATACTGCCCGTAATGATACAGTTCGGTATACTCGCCGAAATGTGGTTCGGTTATTATATAATTTCGATACTGATGCTTGCCGTCGTGCCTGCATTGCCGCTATCGCTTGCGGCGATATTCGCAGTGCCGGTCATGTACTTAGCAAGCAAACTGAAAAACAGGAACATAGTCGCGATAATTTTCTATTGCGTGCTGTTCGGCGGATTTTTTGCGTCGTATTTTGCGATGTTCATAGGGCTAAACGGCGGCGGCTCGACCGATATCGACGTGAACGCGATGGCGAAGGTCCTCGAAGTATTGAGCTATATTTTCTATCCGTTTACCGCGCTTGCCGTCGCGGCGGTAAAACTGCCGTCGTACGGGCTGAGCACCGCCGCTTCCGTCGTCGTCAATCTTGTGATATTCGTAGGCATTTCGGCGGCGCTGTTCTCGGTGTTGTTGCTGCTCGGTAAGTTCATGTACGCGCAGTCGGCAAAGGCGAACAATCAGACAGATAATTCCAAAGCCAAAAAAGGCGAGTTCAAAGCTTCTTCCGCGATAAAAGCGCTTATCAAGCGCGAGTACACGGTCGCGATGCGCACTACGTCGACGGCGTTCCAATGCTATGTCGTTATAATCCTGCCCGTAATACTCGCGGTAGGTATGACCGTAATGATGCAGACTATGTTAAACCGTATCCCCACGGGAGAGCTTCCGCCTGACGGCGCGGCGATCATGAAGGTATTTTTCGCCGTGCTCGTCCTGTCGACGGTGCTGACTGTTTTGGCAAGCTCGGCAAATGCCGCCGCGACTACATTTTCGCGCGAGGGCAAGGGCATGGCGTCGCTGAAAACTCTGCCGCTCGGTATAAAAACAGTGCTTAAGAGCAAGATCGCCGCATGGTGCTTGCTGACTTTGCCCGTTGCAGTTATTGCGATGGTGATCCCCAACATCGTATTTTGGGATGCGTTGCAGTTCGTGCTGTCGACCGTAGCGGCGGTATGCTATATGTTCTGCTTCGTCGCTTTCGGAGCGCTGTGGGATCTCGGTTCGCCCAAGCTCAACTGGACCGACCCTAAGGACGCTATCAAGCATAACACGCACGTTATGGCGGGACAGTTTATCTGTATGGCGCCCGGGTTTGTCGGAATGCTTACCATAATAATAATGATGTCCGTAAACGTCGCGTTTTCTTTGACGACGCTTATGGCGGTCGTGTGGTCGATAACATATATATTATTGGCGGCGTTTGTCGTTGCGACGGTATTGCTGTATCGCCGCGCGGAAAAAAACTATAATAGGATAGAGATCTGACTTAAAAGGCGGTCAATGTGGAATTCTACTCAAAGTCGGTCGATGAGACCCTCGCCGAGCTCGGCACGACGGAAAGCGGGCTTTCCGATGCGGAGGCGTGCGACAGACTGCAAAGGTACGGCGAGAACAAGCTGAACGAACGTAAGAAGGACAGCGCGTTCAAGAAGTTCCTTTTGCAGTTTACCAATGTGATGGTGATAGTCCTTATCGCCGCGGCAGCGATCTCCGCGGTGGTCGCCGTAGTGGAAAAACAGTACGGCGATTTTATCGACGTCGGGATAATACTCGCCATAGTCGTTCTAAATGCGGTCATCGGGACGGTTCAGGAATGTAAAGCCGAAAAAGCGATGGACTCGCTCAAAAAGATGAGCGCGCCGTATTGCAAGGTCCGACGCGGCGGAGAGATAGTCAAAGCGGAGACGAGCGCGCTCGTAAAGGGCGATATCGTATTGTTAGAGGCGGGCGACGTCGTTCCCGCCGATATTCGGCTCATAAAATGCGCGTCGCTAAAAGCCGAATCGGCTACGCTTACGGGCGAATCCGTCCCGTCCGAAAAAACGACGGACGCGATATCGGGCGAAGGCGTTGCGCTCGCCGACAGGGATAATATGCTGTTCGCGTCCAATACCGTAACTTACGGGCACGGCGAAGGCGTAGTCACGGCGACGGGCATGGATGCTGAGATAGGCAAGATAGCTTCGATGCTCGAGACCAAAGAGAAGAACGTTACGCCCTTACAGCGCAAGCTCGACAAGACGGGCAAATTCATTTCGATAGCGGTGCTCGTCGTCGCCGCGCTTGTCTTTGTTATAGGCATACTGTCCGCCGTCGGCACCGGCTCGGTCACTGCGGATAGCGTTATCGATTCGTTTATGACGGCGGTCGCGCTCGCCGTTGCGGCTATACCGGAGAGCTTGACCGCAGTAATAACCATAATCATGGCTATCGGCGTGCAGAAGCTGTCCAAAAAGAACGCGATAGTCAAAAAGCTGCCCGCGGTCGAAACGCTTGGCAGTACCGACGTTATATGCTCGGACAAAACGGGCACGCTCACGCTCAACCGCATGACGGTTAAACGCGTTTATTCTTGCGGCGCGGAGCGCGCCGAGCCGACCGAGCGGCTGATACGGTGCATGTGTCTTTGCAACGATACGCTCGTACGTCGCGACCGCGATAAATTAGTCACTATGGGCGACCCGACCGAGACCGCGCTTGTCGACCATGCGTATCTGCTCGGCACTGATAAGACCGAGCTTGACAAAGCTTTCCCGCGAGTCGACGAGCTCCCGTTCGATTCCGACAGGAAACTGATGACGACGGTCAATCGCGAAGACGACGGTGAGACGGTATATACCAAGGGCGCGCCCGACGTGCTCGTCAAACGCTGTGCGTACATCGACGACGACGGCAAGCCGCGTAAGCTGACGAAAGCCGATCTCGACGCGATAGAAAAAGCCAACAAGGAGATGGCGGACGGCGCTTTGCGCGTGCTCGCGTATGCGTATAAGAAAAAAGACGGGTGCAAGCCCGACGCTTACGAAAGCGATCTCGTGTTCGTCGGGCTTACCGGCATGATCGATCCGCCGCGCGAGGAAGTAAAGGGCGCTGTCGAGCTTTGCAAGACTGCGGGGATAAACGTCGTAATGATTACGGGCGACAATCTCGACACGGCTTTTGCCATAGCGTCGCAGCTCGGCATTTGCTCCGACAGGTCGCAAGCCGTGCTCGGCGCGGAGCTCGAAACGCTCGGTGACGACGAACTCAAAGATCGTGTAAAAAATATCCGTGTGTACGCGCGCGTTTCGCCCGAGCACAAAGTGCGGATAGTCCGAGCCTGGAAGGCCAACGGCATGACGGTTGCCATGACGGGTGACGGAGTTAACGACGCGCCGAGCATAAAGTCTGCCGATATAGGCGTCGGCATGGGCATTACGGGAACGGAAGTCACCAAGGAAGCGGCGGACATGATACTGACCGACGACAACTTTGCGACTATCGTTACCGCCGTAAAAGAGGGCAGGACAATATTCGCGAACATGCAAAAGACGATACAATACCTGCTCGCCGCCAACTTCGCCGAAGTTTTGTCGCTTTTGCTCGCGACGGTGATATTCGCTTTTTCCGCCGATCCTTACGTGTTTTTACTTCCGCTCCAAATATTATGGGTAAACCTCGTTACCGACAGTTTGCCCGCGCTCGCGCTCGGCATGGAGCCGCCCGAGGGCGACGTCATGAAGACGCCGCCGCGAAGATCGAGCGACAATCTTTTTGCCGGCAGGGTCGGGATAAATATCGTATATCAGGGACTTTTGCAGACCGCGGTCGTGCTCGGGGTTTTTCTCGGTTGCGCGTTCACGGGCTGGGGGCACGAGGTCGGTACTACGATGTCGTTCCTGACGCTCTGTCTTGTTCAGCTTTTCCACAGCTTTAACGTGCGCTCGCTCGACGGCTCGATATTCGGTAAAAATTTCTTTAAGAACAAAATGATATTCGTTTCGTTCTTTGTAGGCGCGGCGCTCACGATAGGGCTTGCATGTATACCTATAACGCACGACGTGTTCTCGTTGCAGTGGCTCGACGGCATGCAGTGGCTTACCGTGATACTGTGTTCGGCGTCGGTCATACCCGCGGTAGAGCTCGTCAAGCTCGTTTCGCGCCTTGTAAGAGGGCGTAAGCGGTCCGCCGATCGGACGCAGTGATTTATCCTTTTTGTCCGAAATAGTATTGCATTATTTCGTATTGTGTGATATGATATAGACCGAAGTCGACACACAAAGGAGAAATACCATGGATAAATGGGACAGGCGGTTTATGGATATCGCTCACGACGTCGCGTCTTGGTCGAGCTGTTATCAGGAAAACAGGCAGGTAGGCGCGGTCATAGCCAAGAATAAACGCATCATGACGACGGGCTATAACGGCGCGAGCGCAGGAATAAAGAGCTGTAAGGAAAAGGGCTATTGCCTAAGGCGCAAGCTCGATATACCGTCCGGAACGCGGCACGAGGTGTGCTATGCTACGCATGCCGAGCAAAACGCGATAATCCAGGCGGCGAAAATGGGTATATGCATAGACGGCGCGACACTGTATTGCACGCATCAGCCCTGTTCCATATGCACGAAAATGATAATCAACAGCGGCATTTCGCGCGTTGTTTACGAAGCGGGCTATCCTGACGATTTTTCGCTCGAACTGTTTGAAGAGGCGGGCGTGCTTATAGAAAAGCTCGAGCCCGAAACAGATGTTTGTAAATGATCTCGATGTCCGAGTAAGACCGTGCCTTGCGGCGCGGTCTTTTTTGCTGTAAATTTTCGGAAAAAAATCATCGAAAACACTTGACAAAGACAAAAGAGCTTACTATAATATTTTTAGAGTTTGACTTTCTTTGACCATTGACCAAATATATCAAAGATGGTCGGACAAAAAAACGAAAGGAGGCAGCCGTGACGGTAAGCGACATTATAGAACAGTTCCTGATAGATACTTTGGGCGACGAGCTGACGGTCAATTTCAACCGTAACGAGCTTGCCGCGTATTTTTCGGTCGCGCCGAGCCAGATAAACTATGTGCTGTCGACGAGGTTTACGCCAGAGCGCGGGTATGTGATAGAGAGCAGGCGCGGCGGCGGCGGGTCGGTAACGCTTATAAAGCTTAACGACGACGCGGAGAGCATGCTGCTGAAATACATCGACGACACGCTTTCCGCCGGTATCGAATATGTAAAAGCGTGTCAGATGATAGATAGGCTGACTGCCGACGGGATATATACGGAGTCCGAGGCGGGGCTGATAAAGGCGGCTGTGTCCGATAAAGCGCTTATCGCGCCGACGGTAGTCAAGACTAAGCTGAGGGGCGCGATACTCAAAAATATATTGCTGGAAACGCTCAAGCAGCAGAGCTGCGACGACGAGTAAAGGAGGTCATTATGAAGTGTACGAAGTGCGGTTTGCGCGACGCGACGACCGAGGTCATGCAGCGGCGCAACAACCATATAGAAAAGATGTATCTTTGCAACGAGTGCGCAAAGAATTTTCGACCGGATATAGCCGACGACTTCGATATATTCGATAAGCTTTTCGGATCGCCGACGGGGCTTTTGGCAGATCTCGGCGGTATGTTCGACGCGCCGACGACGCGCGCGCTGATCTGTCCCGAGTGCAAGACGACGAGCAAAGAGTTCATGGACACTGGCTTTGTCGGCTGCCCCAAGTGCTACGAGGTGTTTGAGCCGCTGATATCGGGCACGGTCAAAAAACTGCAGCAGGCGGATAGGCACGTCGGTAAAAATCCTTTCGGCGCGGCGGATGTCGAGCCCGACGAGGCGAGGCTCAAAGCCGAATTGCAGGCGGCGATAGACCGTCGGGATTTCGACGAGACCGTCAAGCTGAGCAAGGCGTTACAGCAAATGTATTATAGCAATAACAAGCGGGAGGGCGAGTTATGAACAACGGAACGATAGTTTCTACGCGCATAAGGCTCGCGCGAAATATCGACGGGCTGCCGTTTCCGCACAAGCTCGGAGAGATACCGTCGCGCAAGATAACCGAGGGCGTGGGCGCGTCGCTCCGCGGCGTTGATAAATTCGTCAGGTACGATATTGCGGACGTACCCGCGCTCGACGGCACGATCTTGCAGGAAAAGCATTTAATAAGTCCCGATCTGTTAAAGGACAGTCCGTTCGGCTCGGTCTTTATCAGTGCGGACGAGAACGTGTCCGTCATGGTCAACGAGGAGGATCATATACGCGAGCAGGTTATACTTTCGGGGTTTTCGCTCGATCAGGCTTACGACCGCGTAAACAGGATAGACGATATCCTCGCGAAAAACCTGAAATTCGCATATTCGCCCAAGTACGGCTACCTCACGTCGTGCGCGACCAATCTTGGCACGGGCATGCGCGCGTCGGTCATGATGTTTCTTCCGGCGCTTACCGTCAAAAACATGATGGAAGCGTGCATCAACGACGTAGCAAGGCTCAATATGACGGTGCGCGGCGTTTACGGCGAGGGCAGTAAGGCGGACGGATATCTTTATCAGATAAGCAATCAGCGCACGCTCGGCGTTACCGAAGCGGAGATTCTCGACGGCGTAAAGAGCGCGATAAATCGCGTAGTCGATGCGGAGCTTCGGGCAAGACAGCTGTTGAAACGCGACGAAACGGAGCTTAAAGACAAGATACTGCGCGCCTGGGGCGTTGCGCTCAACGCGTATAAAATGGACACGGCGGAGGCGATGCAGGTGCTCGCTATGATCAGGCTGGGCGCGTATTACGGATATATCGAGCTTGCCGACAACGACGAGTTCCAACGTCTTATAACGCGCTGTCAGCCAGCCAACATGCAAAAGATAGGCGGAGAGAATATGAGCGCGGACGATCGCGATATCCTGCGCGCGCGGTATATATCCGCTAACCTAAAAAGTATAGCGAAACGCGCCGACGGTAATATATAAGGTCGGCGGAAAACAAATAAACGGAGGTAAAAGATAATGGCATCATATCCCATGGACGCGGGCGCGAAGCGCGCCTTCGATATAGCGAGAGATACGGCAAAGAAATATTCCAACAAGTATACGGGCACGGAGCACCTGCTTTACGGCATACTCAAGAGCGAATGTTACACCGCTAAGATATTCGTTTCCAACGGTCTTAACGTCGACGACATGCTGCCCGTATTCGCCGAAGAGGAAGAAAAGGTGAGCGCGCCGCCCATCGATTCGCAAAAGATAGAGGAGATACCGTTCGCGGCGTACAGCATCGCCATGCAGTACGGTGCGCCGCTGATAAGCGCGGACCACTTGATGCTCGCGGTACTCGATTATCCGACTTGCGTCGCTATGGAAGTGCTTTACGGGCAATTCAAGGTAAATATCATGGCGTTACGCCGAAATATACAAATGCTCTTGCGCCAAAACGGCAGTCTTACGACCGCCGCGGGCGACGGCGATACGGGCAGACCGTCGTTGCCGTCGCAGCTCGCCGATCTCGGCGTGGACGTTACGCAAAAGGCGCGCGACAACAAGCTCGATCCGGTTATCGGGCGCGAACACGAGGTCGAGCGCATAATCGAGATACTGTGCCGCAAGACCAAAAACAATCCCGTTCTGATCGGCGAGCCCGGCGTCGGCAAGAGCGCGATAGTCGACGGTTTGGCGCGGGCGATAGTCGACGGCAAAGTGCCGAGACAGCTGCAAAACAATATTGTTTTCTCGCTGAATATCGGCTCGCTCATGGCGGGCACGAAATACCGTGGTCAGCTCGAAGAAAAGCTCAAGGACGCGATAGACCTTATAATCAACAGCGGAAATATAATAGTATTTATCGACGAGCTGCATACGCTGATGCAGGCGGGATCGAAGGACGGCGAAGTAACGCCAGCCGACATACTCAAACCGTATCTTGCGCGCGGCGAACTTCACACCGTCGGCGCGACTACGACCGATGAGTACCGCAAGTATATCGAGGCGGATAAGGCTATGGAACGGCGTTTTCAGCCGATTACCGTCGAGCCGCCGACCGTCGAGCAGACTATAGAGATACTCAAGGGCTTGCGTCCTAACTACGAGAACTATCACAAGGTCAAGCTTTCCGACGAGGCGATAATCGCCGCCGCCAAGCTCTCCGACAAGTATATTTCGGACAGGTTTTTGCCCGATAAAGCGATAGACCTGATAGACGAGGCTATGAGCTGTGCCAAAGTCAGCGCGTCTACCGATCCCGAGGACGTCAGCGGACTCGGCGAGAAGCTCGCGGAAGCCAAGCGCAAGATGAGCGAGTGTGCCGCGCGGCACGAGTATGTGCTCGCCGAGCAGCACAAACAGCAATGCGCGGAATTGGAAAAGCGCATACGCGAGCGCACCATGCAAAACGCCGCCGAGCACGAAAAGACTTCGATGACTATCTATGCCGACGCGATAGCGGATATCGTTTCGCGGTGGACTAAGATACCGGTTTCCAAGCTGACGGAAACGGAGAGCGAGCGGCTCCGCAATATGGAGGACATACTGCATAAACGCGTTATCGGTCAGCATAAGGCGGTCGAGGCGGTGTCCAAGGCTATTCGCCGCGCCCGCGCCGGATTAAAGAGCGACAGCCGTCCGATAGGCTCGTTCATATTCCTCGGACCGACGGGCGTCGGCAAGACCGAGCTTACGAAAGCGCTCGCCGAGGCGATGTTCGATAACGAAAATTCGATAATCCGTCTCGATATGAGCGAGTTCATGGAATCGCATTCCGTTTCCAAGCTGATAGGCGCGCCTCCCGGATACGTCGGGTTCGACGACGGCGGACAGCTCACCGAAAAGGTACGCCGGCATCCGTATTCGGTCGTACTGTTCGACGAGATAGAAAAAGCGCATCCCGACGTGTTCAACGCGCTGTTGCAGATACTCGACGACGGCAGGCTGACCGATTCGCAGGGACGCACGGTATCTTTCAAGAACACGATAATCATCATGACGAGCAACGTCGGCGCTACCGATGCGGCGGCGAAGCGCGAGATAGGCTTCAACGCCGCGGGACGCAGCGAGTCCGATACGCGCGACGAAACGTATATGAAAGCGCTCCGTGCCATGTTCAAGCCCGAGTTCCTCAACAGGATAGACGTTATTTGCGTGTTCGACAAGCTGACGCGCGACGATGTGGCTAAGATCGCCGAGATAATGCTCAACAAGGTCGAAACAACGCTCAAGGACAGGAATATTTCGCTTACCGTCACCAAAGACGCGCTCGACTGGATAATCGACAAGGGCTTCGACAACGAATACGGCGCGCGCCCGCTCCGCCGAGTTATCGAGCAGTACGTCGAGGACGAGATAGCGGAAGCCATCATCGAGGGCAGAGTGAAAAGCGACAGTACCGTGCGCGTCGAGATCGCCGACGGCAAGCTGAAAATATCTTAAAAATTTTTCGACTGAATTTTCGGAAACCTATTTACAAACATCTGAGGATATGGTATAATCCTATCAACAACCAATAACCGCAACGGAGGGAATCATGAACATCGAATACTTGTGCAAGAACTACGACGCAAGCGACAAGCTCAAATCGATCATCGACAAAAAGGTGCAAAAGCTCGATAAATTTTTCGACGACGACACCCGCATAAAGATCGGGCTCAAAAAGGGCAATACGCGCAATACCGACGACCTTTACACGCTCGAGCTCACCATAATGCTCGACGGCGCGATCATGCGCGCCGAGGTGACGACCGACAATATGTATTCCAATATCGATCTTGCTATACCCAAGCTCGAGAAACAGATAATCCGCCATCACAAAAAGATAGAGTCCAAGACCAAGAAGCTCCGCATAAAGGACTTTTCCGCGATACCCGACGATATTCCCGAAGAGGAGGTCAAGGAAGAAAAAACGCTCGTCCGCTCCAAGTGCTATACGCTCATCCCCATGTCGGTCGACGACGCGATAGAGGAGCTCGAGCTCATCGGGCATAACTTCTATGTGTTCCTCAACAAGGCGACTAACTCTATCAACGTGCTGTATGTGCGTAACGACGGCAATTACGGACTTATCGAAACGGTAGTTTAGCAATAGTTAAAAACGGCGGCGACGGTCGCCGTTTTTGTTTGTCGAAATTCAGTTTCGCCGCCGCCGAGCGTCAAATTTTGCACTATTTTTTGTGCAAAATACCATGTAAATTCGATTGATTTTACAAATGAATTGCATTATAATGTATGCAGGAAAATAAGTTTATTTTTAAGGAGCGTTTCGTATGAAACTCAGGTTCGACTACAACAACATGATGGACTCTGCTATAGGGTCGCACGGCATCAAGGCGTCGGCTATAGACAAGGCTCAAAAGGCGCACGCCGCGGCTTTTGCCGATGTTATCGAAAACAGCGGCAAGGGTTGGCAGGAGTGGACGGAAAGCCCGCTTCTCGATAAGACGGCAGTAGACGAGCTCAACGCTTTCGGCAAGAGCATACGCGATAAGGCGACGAGCTTTGTCGTGCTCGGCATCGGCGGCTCGGCGCTCGGTCCTATCTGCGTATGCAACGCGCTCCTGCACCTGCATCATAACGAGTTGCCCAAGACCGTTCGCAAAAGCCCCAAGCTGTACGTCGAGGACAATATCGATCCCGAGCGTATGGCGGCGCTGCTCGACGTTATAGATATAAAGACGACGTATTTCAACGTCATAACCAAGTCGGGCGAAACGAGCGAAACGCTCAGCCAGTTCATAATACTTTACAACGCGCTCAAAAAAGCCGTCGGCGACGCCGCGGCAAAAGAGCATATATTCGTCACCACGACGGACGGCAAAGGCTCGCTGTACGAGGTCGCCGTCAAGGAGGGCTTTAAGATATTCGGCATACCGTCGGGTGTCGGCGGCAGGTTCTCCGTGCTGTCCAATGTCGGGCTCGTGCCGTTCGCCGTTATGGGCTTGGATATCGAGAGCCTGCTCTACGGCGCAAAGACCATGCGCGAGGCGTGCGAGCGTCCCGATATCCGCTCCAATCCCGCGCTGATGACGGCATTTTTGCAATACCTGTCGATGAAGAGCGGCAAGAACATATCCGTTATGATGCCGTATGCCGACGGGCTGAAATACATGTCCGACTTCTATTGTCAGATATGGGCGGAATCGCTCGGTAAAGCAGTCAACAAGGCGGGCAAGACGGTCAACGTAGGACAAACGCCCGCAAAATCGCTCGGCGTTACCGATCAGCACAGCCAGGTCCAGCTTTATACCGAAGGTCCGTTCGACAAAGTCATAACGATCATCGGAGTCGATTCGTTCGGCGACAGCGTGGATATCCCCGCGGACGAGAGCGCCGAGGTCGGCGAGTTCCTCAAAGGTCACACGCTCAACGAGCTCATCAATGCCGAGCGCAAGGCGACCGAGTTCGCGCTCAAAAAGGCGGGCAGATCCAACTTCACGATCACGATGCCCGAGGTCAATGCGGAGACCGTCGGCGAGCTTTTGATGTACTTCATGTACGAAACGGCGTTCGCGGGCGCGTATCTCGGCATAGACACGTTTAACCAGCCCGGAGTGGAAGAGGGCAAAAAAGCGACCTTCGCCATGATCGGTCGCGCGGGCTACGAGTCTAAGCTCAAAGAGCTCGAATCGGTCAAAAAGGACGAAAAGTTCATAATAAAATAAAAACGCGGCGAGTCGGTTTTTTGCGAAAAACTATTGATTTATCCGCCGCACCGTGATAGAATATACAAAACCTGAATGGAGGGTATTTATATGAAATCGGTAAAAGTCTATTTCCCCACGATCGACAGCGTCAAAGATTTCGTAAACGCCGTATCGGGCTATCCTTACGAGGTAGACCTGCACAACGGCAGATACGTCGTCGACGCGAAGTCGCTCCTCGGTATATACTCGCTCGATCTCACCAAACCCATCGTTTGCGAGATATACAACGACAACTGCGAAGAGCTTATCAAAGATATCAATAAGTTCATCGCAAAATAACTAACGACGTTTTCGTGACTATCGGGCGGAGAGCATATCTCCGCTCGGTTTGTTGCGACGTTTTTCGGAGATATTATGCGGCGCGATTATATCGATCTGATGAAAACGGGCGGATTCGGCGAGTTCCTTACCGCTTGCGACAATCTAAAAAACAGCAAATACGTTATCGCCGAGACCAAGATAACGGCTTTGCTCAAAGCCGTTGCCGACAATAAGCAGATCTACTCTATGTTCGGCGCGGCGCTTTGTGATTTCGATTACAAACGCGAGTTTACCGATTGCGTTTCGGGGCACGGCTTCTCTTTGCCGAGCGATCCGCAAAAGGCTATCGCGCTTGTTTTCCGCATACTCATCGATATCGACAACGGCAAGATGCCGCTCGCAAATTTCCTCGAAGCGTACTTTTACAGCGAATCGCTCAACGAGTCGTATGCGCGGTTCGGGCTGGAGGTCATAGCTCCATTCGAGTCGTATTGCAGGATGTATTTTACGCAGGCGGACGCCGCCGCGGCGAATTTTCTTTCGTCGGATAACGGACACGCGCGCGCTTACGAAAAGGCGAGCGCGAACATGCAGGAAGAGCTCAAGACCGATGCGCTCGCGTGCGTAGCGTCGCTGATCGAGCTTGCCGAAGGCTCGATAGCGGGCGTGATAGACCGCGCCGAGTACGTTTCGTGCCTTAACGGACTTATCCGCGCCATCAAGTCCGACGATTACGACGACGTTATTTCGTCGTTCCTCGGTGTAAAGTATGCCGTTGCGTATTTCTTTAAGTCGGACGCGCGCGCGACGGAGCTATACAAAAAACTCGAGTACGCGGTCAAGCATTTCGCCGACTGAATATTTTTTTACATTTATCCATAGCAAAACAAAAAGTCGAGGAAGTTCTCGGCTTTTTTCGTGCGAAAGTATATCAAAGCTTTATTGTATGTTCGTCGTCGCGGATGAGTTCTGCATTGAATATGAAAAGTCGGCGGGTTATAAAGTTGTAGAAGAATATTATCAGCTGAACGACGAGCTTTGTCAGCCACGGATTGCAGCCGAGCACGTCGTAGCCTATCCAGTTGAACAGCGAGGTAAGTCCAAGCCCGACGGCGGAGAACACGGCGAACTTGATGAAGCCGAACTTGGTCTTGCCGACGTTGCCGTGCTTGAATACGAAGATAGACGAAAGGACGTAATTGACGACGACGGCGGCGATGAACCCGATAGCCGTCGCGATTATATATGACGACGACGGCGGGTCGTAGGGCAGACCGTCGGCGGTCGCACCGGTGAATACGCCCCAGAACCCGTTGTAATGCTCGTGGCAGAACGCGTAAAGAAAAAGTGCGGTCAACAAAAAATCGATCGCGTTGGAAAACAATCCCACGGCAATCGATTTGAGTATTTCCATTACCGTTTGCTTATCTTTAAGCGAGGCGAAGAAATTGGGTCTCATCTTGCGTAATACTAACTCAGTCTTTGTCGGACTTTTCGTCTTCGGTCTTGGGTACAAAGCCTTCAAAGATGTAATTATCGCATCTGTCGGCTATCTTTTGTGCTTGAAGCTCGCTCTTGACGGTCCAACCGACGACGGGCAGACCTGTGTTGCGCACGAATTTATTGGGCAGGTTGTTTACGTTGTACGCGATAAAATCCGGGTGCGAAACATCGTTGAATTTGAGCTTTTTGAGCCGTACCTTGTCACGGTGCGTCATGTCTATATCGCCGTGGTGGAAGTACGACGCAAGCTGACCGCGCAGTATCTGCGGCGCGTTTTTGTAAAAGAATTGCATGGAATACGGCGAGAACGACTGTACCGCATACTCGCCGTTATAGCCCTTGACCATATCGAGCAGTTTTTCTTCCAAAGCGAAAGCCTGCACGGCTTTTTTTATCTCGATAAGGATGGGTACTTTGCCGTTTACAGTTTCCAGCACTTTTTCGAAGGTGGGTATGCCGTACTCGGTCTTGTTGAGCTTGATATCCGCAAGACTCGCCGAATTGAGCGTCGACACGTAGCCGTCGCGGTCGGTCATGCGGCTGAGCTTTTCGTCATGAAATACTACTATGGTATGATCTTCCGTAAGACGCACGTCAAGCTCGATAGCGAAGCCGTGCTTTATTGCGTTTTCAAATGCAGGAACGGAATTTTCCGGAAATTCGAAGTTGTGAAGCCCGCGGTGGGCAATGGGCTTTTGCAAGACCCAAGACGTATTTGTTTCCATGGAACGATCCTTTTGATGTATTCTATAGGAACTTGACATAAAGCGATGCCGCGCACCGTGCCGAAAAACGATAGAAAGAGGGCACACGACTGCTTATATAACGACATTGTAACATTTTTCAAATTATTTTACAATCGTTTGACGCCGAAAATACGGATTTTTATCAAAATTTCCTCTTTTCGGTTAAAATAATTGCCGTTTTTCGCAAATCATGCTATAATTTCGTATATGAAGAGACAAGAGCACATACGCAATTTCTGTATAATCGCGCATATAGACCACGGCAAATCCACGCTCGCCGACAGACTGATGGAGGCGACGGCTACGCTTACCAAACGCGAGCTTACCGAGCAGATGCTCGACAGCATGGATATCGAGCGCGAGCGCGGCATAACGATCAAGCTCACGCCCGTGCGCATGGTCTACGAATACGGCGGCGAAAAGTACACGCTCAATCTTATAGACACTCCGGGGCACGTCGACTTTACTTACGAGGTGTCGCGTTCGCTCGCCGCGTGCGAAGGCGCGGTGCTCGTAGTCGACGCGGCGCAGGGCGTGGAGGCGCAGACGCTTGCCAACGTCTATCTTGCGCTCGACAACGATCTCGACGTCGTGCCCGTCATCAATAAGATAGATCTGCCCGCCGCCCGTCCCGACGAGGTGAAAAAGGAAATAGAGGACGTTATCGGACTTCCCGCCGACGACGCGCCGTGCATTTCCGCCAAAGAAGGCATAAATATAGACGCGGTGCTCGAATCGATAGTAAAAAACGTTCCGCCGCCCAACGGCGACGTCGACAAACCGCTCAAAGCGCTTATATTCGATTCTTATTACGACAACTACAAGGGCGCGGTGTGTCTTATCCGCGTGGTAGACGGCACAGTCAAGGTCGGCGACAACGTCACCATGATGGCGACGGGAAAGAGCTACGACGTGACCGAAGTTGGAGTGTTCCATCCGAAAACGTTCCCTACGGAGATGCTGTCGGCGGGCGACGTAGGGTATCTGTGCGCGTCGATAAAATCGGTAGCGGATACCGCGCCGGGCGACACTATAACCAACACGTCAAGACCGACGGACGTTCCGTGCCCCGGCTATAAAAAAGTCAAGCCCGTTATGTACTGCGGCATATATCCCGCCGACGGGTCGAGGTACGACGACCTCAAGGACGCGCTCGAACGGCTCAAGCTTAACGATGCGTCGCTGTTTTACGAGCCGGAAACGTCGACCGCGCTCGGCTTCGGTTTCCGCTGCGGTTTCCTCGGTCTTTTGCATATGGAGATCATGGAGGAGCGTATCGAGCGCGAGTTCGATATCGATATCATCACGACCGCGCCGGGCGTCGTGTACAAGGTGTACACCGCCAACGGAATGACGGAGGTCACCAATCCTTCCAATCTTCCGCCGACGGGCGAGATAGAGCACATGGAAGAACCCGTGGTCAAAGCGTCTATATACACGCCGCCCGAATATATCGGACCGATAATGGAACTGTGCCAAGACAAGCGCGGCGAGTTTGTCAATATGACATATCTCGAAAAAACGCGCGTGCTCATAAACTACGTCATGCCGCTAAATGAGATAGTGTATGACTTTTTCGACGGGCTAAAGAGCCGTTCGCGCGGGTATGCGAGTTTCGATTATGAATTCGACGGTTACAGGACGAGCGACCTCGTCAAGCTCGATATAGTTCTTAACGGCGAGATCTGCGACGCGCTGAGCATAATCGTCCACCGCGACAAGGCGTATTCGCGCGGCAGAGCGATGGCGGAGAAGCTGAAAGACGTTATACCGCGTAAGCTGTTCGAGATACCTATCCAAGCGTCGATAGGAGGAAAGGTCATAGCGCGCGAAACGATAAAAGCATTAAGGAAAGACGTTCTCGCCAAGTGTTACGGCGGCGACGTATCGAGAAAGAAAAAACTGCTCGAAAAACAGAAAGAGGGCAAAAAGCGCATGCGGCAGTTCGGCACGGTCGAGATACCGTCGGAAGCGTTCATGTCGGTGCTCAAGCTCGACAACGAAAAGAAATAACATGCGCGGAACGCAAGGCGGAAATACTGCGTTCGGCATTTATATCCATGTGCCGTTTTGCAAGTCGAAATGCGCTTACTGCGCGTTTTCGTCGGTAACGGACATGTCGCTTAGGCAAAGCTACGTAAAAGCCGTCGTTTCCGAGATATCGTCCGCGCCCGAGCGCGGCGCGCCCGTCGACACCGTATATATCGGCGGCGGCACGCCGTCTTGTCTGCACCGCGGCGCTCTCGCGGAGCTGTTAGCCGCCGTCCGAGACGCGTTCGACGTTTCGCCGTCGGCGGAGATCACCGTCGAAGCCAATCCCGAAAGCTGCGACGCGGCTTTTGCCGACGAGTGCGCCGAGTCGGGCGTCAACAGGATAAGCATGGGCTTGCAGTCCGCCGACGATAACGTACTTCGCGCCGTCGGTAGGATACACACCTGCGCCGACTTTGTAAAAGCGGCGGAGCTGCTCGTAAAAAACGGTTTTGGCAATATTTCGTCCGACGTTATACTCGGATTGCCGCAACAGACCGCCGCCGACGTTAAAAACGCGGTCGACGCGGTTTCGGCATACTGTGCGCATGCGTCCGTGTACGCGCTCTCCGTCGAGGAGGGCACTGTGCTCGATAAGCGCGGATATGCGCCCGACGACGATATGATCGCAGATATGTACGACCTCGCGCGCGAGCAGCTCGGCAAAAACGGATTTTCGAGATACGAGGTGAGCAACTTCGCCCGCGACGGAAAATTCAGCAGGCATAACGTCAAGTATTGGCGGTGCGAGCCGTATATCGGATTCGGCGCGGCGGCGCACGGCTACGACGGCGGAAGCGTGCGGTATGCGCATGCCGACGGCGCGGCGGAGTATTTTGCGGACAGCGCTCGGCGCGTGTCGACGCTCGGCGATAACGATATGTATAACGAGTATATCATGCTCGCTTTGCGGACGGAAAACGGCATAGACGAAGATGATTTCCGTCGGAGGTTCGGCTACGGCTTTGCCGACGGCAACTCCGCTCTCGAAAGACTCGTTTCTGACGGCAGTATCGTTGATTCGGGCGGAAGATACCGCATCGCGCCCGAAAAAATGTTCGTCATGAACGGTATCGTCGTGGAGCTGATGAAGTGAGCGTATCGCGCGCTTGTTTTGCGTCGTTAGGCGGATAAAACCAGGTAATATTATAAAATAACTTATCCCATATGTTGTGGTCATCGCAACAGTGCGTCTACAATTTTTGGAAATTGATATATAAATTATCGAAAAAATCAAGAAAAAACGATTGACAAAGGGTATAGTATATGTTAAACTGATTTAGCAGTCTGAGGTTTTGATTGCTAATTTTTTGAAGGCTTATCGAATGGGTCTGACAAGCAGAAAAGAAAAAATACTTCAAGCGATAGTGGACGGCTATATAGAGAACTGCCAGCCGGTATCGAGCGCGGAGATAAAAGAGAAGCATCTTCCCGCGCTGTCCTCCGCGACCATTCGCAACGAAATGGCTGCTTTGGAGGAAATGGGGTATCTTACGCAACCTCATACCTCGGCGGGGCGTATCCCGACGGCGGAAGCGTACCGGCTGTATGTGGAAAAGCTCATGCCGCGGCGCAAGCTCTCGCGGTCGGAGCTAAAGATAGTAAAACGCTATTTCAATAAAAAAGTGACCGAGCTCGACGACATGCTCAAGAGCACCGCAAAGGTCATTTCGGAGATAACCAACCTTACATCCGTGGCGTATGTGCAAAGCGCGGACGACGCGACGGTGACCAACATACGGATAGTCAAGATATCCGATTCCTCCGCGCTGGTGATAATAGTTACCGACCTCGGCGTGCTCAAGGATAGCACGGTCGACATAGGCAGCGGCGTTACCGACGAGTACTGCGATCATGCGTCGAGGTTCGTTACCGAGGTGTTCGGCGGGCGGAAGATAAGCGAGATCAACAAGCCCAAGTCGATAGTCAAGGAGATCAAAAAGGAATACGAGCAGGTATTCAAAACAGTCATTAAGATTTTCAAGAACTACTCGCACGACGAAATGCTGTCCGATATAGTGCTCGAGGGCAGTGCGAAGATACTCGAGCAGCCCGAATACGCCAATCTACAAAAAGCCAAAGCGATGCTCGAATTTTTTGACGCAAAAGAAGAACTTGTGCCGATGCTTCAAAATTCGGACGATATGAACATATCGATAAAGATAGGCAAGGACAACGAGTTCCGCGACGGCATGCCGGAGTGTGCGATAGTCACAGCCTCTTATAACGTAAACGGCGTGACGGTCGGCAATGCGGGAGTGATAGGTCCTATAAGAATGGATTATTCCAAGGTTGTTTCGGTGCTCGACTACCTCTCCAAAACGGTGCAGATGCTGCCCGTCGGCGAGGGCGACGGAACGGCTGCCGACGTCGAGTCGGACTAAGAATAAAAAATCAAGGTCAGCGGAGGAACACATGAACGACGGTAAGACCAGAGAGCGCACGCAGGAGCTGCCGATGGTTGAGATGCAGCAGGAAGAATTCAAAGCGTTGCAAAACCAGATCTCGGCGCTTACGCAACAGCTCAGCATCGCGCAGGCGATAGCAATAAAGGAGAAATCGCGCTCCGAAGAGCTTTCCAACCTCGTCAACCGTATGCAGGCGGATTTCGACAATTACAGAAAGCGCGTCAACGAGACCAACAAGCGGCTCAAAGAGGACGGTATGTGCGTCGTACTCGAAAAACTCATACCGCAGCTCGACGTGCTCATGCAGGCTATCAAGACGATAACCGACGAGAAGGTCGCCGAGGGCGTCAAGATGATATACCGCCAGCTCAACGACTTGTTGACGCTGTTCGGCGTGGAGGAGATACATGCGATCGGCGAGCAGTTCGATCCCAACCTGCACAACGCCGTTATGAACGTCAAGACCAACGACCCGAAAAAAGTCAATATGGTCGTGGAAGTTTTCAACAAAGGCTATAAATTGGGCGATCGCGTACTGCGTCACAGCGTGGTCAAGGTCGCCAATTAGCACATAAATTTATAAATTATTCTTGGAGGATACAATACAATGGGCAAGATCATAGGTATCGACTTAGGTACTACCAACTCGTGCGTAGCCGTTCTCGAAGGCGGCGAGCCTGTCGTTATTCCCAATGCCGAAGGCGGACGTACGACCCCGTCGGTCATAGGCTTTGCCAAGGACGGCGAGCGTCTCGTCGGTCAGGTCGCAAAGCGTCAGGCTGTCGCCAACCCCGACAGAACGGTAATTTCCATCAAGCGCAAAATGGGCTCGACGGAAAAAGTCAACATCGACAAAAAGGATTATTCGCCGCAAGAGCTTTCGGCAATGATATTGACCAAGCTCAAAAAGGACGCGGAGTCTTATCTCGGCGAAACCGTTTCGCAGGCGGTCATCACCGTTCCCGCATACTTCAACGACTCTCAGCGTCAGGCGACCAAAGACGCGGGACGTATCGCGGGACTCGAGGTCCTTCGTATAATTAACGAGCCGACCTCCGCCGCACTTGCTTACGGTCTCGATAAGGGTCAGGGCGCGAGCCAAAAGGTCTTTATATTCGACCTCGGCGGCGGTACGTTCGATATTTCCATACTTGAGATAGGCGACGGCGTGTTCGAGGTCATAGCGACCGCGGGCGATACGCACCTCGGCGGCGACGACTTTGACCAGGTGATAATCGATTACCTCGTCCAGCAGTTCAAAAACGATAACGGCGTAGACCTCAGCAAGGACCGCATGGCGAGCCAGCGTCTTAAAGAAGCCGCCGAAAAGGCGAAGATTGACCTTTCGGGCGTGCAAAAGACCACGGTCAGCCTTCCGTTCATTTCGTCGGGCGCGGCAGGTCCGCTCCACCTCGAGTACGAGATAACGCGCGCCAAGTTCGAGGCGCTCGCATCCAAGCTTGTCGATCGCACGATCGAGCTTACCAAAAAGGCTATGGCGGACGCCGGCTTCTCCAACAACGATATAGACAAGGTCATACTCGTCGGCGGTTCGACGCGTATACCCGCGGTCGTCGAGGCGGTTCGCAAGCTTTCGGGCAGAGAGCCGTTCAAGGGCATCAACCCCGACGAGTGCGTCGCGGTCGGCGCGGCGATACAGGGCGGCGTTCTTGCGGGCGAAGTCAAGGACGTTCTGCTCCTTGACGTTACGCCGCTTTCGCTCGGTATCGAGACCTACGGCGGTATATTCACCAAGCTCATTCCGAGAAACACGACCATACCGACCAAAAAGTCGCAGATATTCTCGACGGCTACCGACAATCAGCCGTCCGTCGATATACACGTATTGCAGGGCGAGCGCGAGATCGCCGCGCACAACAAGACGCTCGCGCGCTTCGAGCTCGGCGGCATACCGCCCGCACCTCGTGGCATACCTCAGATCGAGGTCACGTTCGATATCGACGCCAACGGCATAGTGCACGTATCGGCTAAGGATAAGGGCACGGGCAAGGAGCAGCGCGTCACCGTTACCGCCTCGACCAACCTTACCGAGGCGCAGATACAGCAGGCCATCAAGGACGCGGAGAAATTCGCGGACGAGGACAACAAGCGTAAAGAGATCGTCGACGCAAAGAACCAAGCCGATATGCTCGTATTCTCTATCGAGAAGTTCATGAGCGAGAACGGCGACACGATAACCGAAGAGGACAAAGCCGAACTTAACAAAGAAATGGTCAACGTTAAGGAAGTGCTTAAGACCGAGGACATCGAGGCTATCCGCGACGCGGTCGAGACGCTGCAAAAGCTTTCCAACAGCATCTTCTCCAAGCTGTACGAAAACGGCGGGCAAGCCGCGCCGCAGGACGATATTGTTGTCGACGACGCGGAAGTCGTGGACGATAACAACTGATCGTTCCGTTTATTCGGACGCAACGTCCGCAAGTTAAAAAAGCGGACGCGGAGTGAGGTATGGCAAAAAGTTATTACGAAATATTGGGCGTCAATAAATCCGCTTCGGAAGACGATATAAAAAGCTCGTTCCGTAAGCTTGCGCGTCAATACCATCCCGACCTGCACCCGGGCGACGAGGTCGCTGCTAATAAATTCAAAGAGATAAACGAGGCATACGAAACGCTGTCCGACCCGCAGAAACGCGCCGAATACGACGCAGTGCAGTCGGGCGGCGCTGGGTTTGCCGGGTTCGGCGGAGGTCGTCCGGGCGCGGGCGGCGATCCGCACGGCGGCGCAACGTTTTTCGACGAATTTATCAACATGTTCAGCAACGACCCGCGCGGCGGGCGCGGCGGCGATTCGCGCAGCAGCGGCGGTGATATAAGCCTTAACGTTACGCTTACCTTCGAGGAAGCGGCTTACGGCACGCAAAAGGAGATCACGGTCAACCGTTTCGAGCCGTGCTCGTCCTGTCACGGCACCGGCGCGAAAAACGGCACGCAGTACGTCAAGTGTACCAACTGCGGCGGCACGGGCAAAGTCCGTTACGCGCAGGAAACGCCGTTCGGCAGAGCGGTCAGCATGAAGCCGTGTAACGTCTGCGGCGGTTCGGGTCGGATAATCAAAGAGCCTTGCCCCGTATGTTCGGGACACGGTTCGATGCGCAAAAATTCCAACCTGCGCATCACGTTCCCGCCCGGCGTAGAGCCCAATCAGATCATGACGATCCCGGGCGAGGGCGAGAGGACGCGCACCGGCACAAAAGCGGGCAATCTTATACTAACCATTACGGTATTGCCGCACAAAAACTTCAAGCGCAAGGGGCTCGACCTTTTGATCGATATCCCCGTGACCTTTACGCAGGCATTGCTCGGCGACAAAGTGCTCGTTCCGACGCTCAAAGGCAGTAAGATAGCGTTTTCTCTGCCCGAGGGCGCGCAAAGCGGCATGACGTTCAAGCTGAAAGAACAGGGCCTGGAAAATCCCAAAAAACAGCTCAAGGGCGATCTTCTCGTCACTATCGATATAGAACTGCCCAAGAATCTGAGCAAGGACCAAAAGCAAAAGATAAAGGAGCTTCACGAGAGCTTCAAAGCCGAGCAGTACGAAAAAGCTCGGGAGTATATGAAAAAATCCTGATAATATGTCAGCAAAGACCGCTCGATAAAAAGAGCGGTGTTTTGCTTTATCTAAACCCAAGGAGTAAACATGAAAGTACTTGTTATCAATGCGGGGAGCTCGTCGCTCAAATTCCAGCTGATAGAGACCGATACCGAGGCGGTGCTCGCCAAAGGCGTATGCGAGCGCATAGGTATCGACGGTTCGACGCTCAAAGCGAGCGCCAAGTCGTCCGTCAAGATAGACAGCCCGATGCCTACGCACAGAGAGGCGATAAAGCTCGTTCTCGATATGCTCGTCGATCCCGTCAACGGCGTTATTTCGTCGATGTCGGAGATAGCCGCGGTCGGTCACCGCGTGCTCCACTCGGCGGAGGATTTTTCCGATTCGACGCTCATCACGCCCGAAACGCTCAAAATAATAGAGAGCAACGTCGACCTCGGTCCGCTCCACATGCCGCCTAACATAATCGGTATCAAAGCGTGCCGGGAAGTAATGCCCGACGTGCCGATGGTAGCTGTGTTCGATACGACGTTCCACTCGACGATGCCCGATTACGCGTATATGTACGCTATCGATTACGACGATTACAAAAAGTACAAGGTCCGCAAGTACGGCTTCCACGGCACGAGCCATGCGTACGTATCGGGCAGGGCGTCTGCGCTCTGCGGCACGGAAAAGCTCAAGACCGTAGTATGCCACCTCGGCAACGGCGCGAGCGTCAGCGCGGTCAAGGACGGAAAGTGCGTCGATACGTCGATGGGGCTCACGCCTCTCGAGGGGCTCGTTATGGGCACGCGTTGCGGCGATATCGATCCTGCCGTCATCGAATACCTCATGGCTAAAAAAGGCTATGACGTGCACCAAATGACCGATTATCTCAACAAAAAATGCGGCGTGCTCGGCGTAAGCGGCGTCAGCTCGGACTTCCGCGATCTTGAAGCGGCTTTCGAGTCGGGCAACGCGCGCGCTAAGCTTGCAGTAGATATGTTCGCTTACCGCGTTAAGAAATACGTCGGCTCGTATGCCGCGGCTATGGGCGGGCTCGACTGCCTCGTGTTTACGGGCGGCATAGGCGAGCACACGGTATGCGTGCGCGAAGCGGTCTGCCGCGATATGGAGTTCCTCGGCATCGTCCTCGACGAAAAGAAGAACGCCGCGCCGCCGCGCGATACCGAGATAGAGATCGGCGCGAAAAAATCGAAGGTACGGATATTCATAATCCCGACCAACGAGGAGCTTTATATCGCGCGCGAAACTCTCAAGCATAAAGACGATTGAGACCGAAGCTGCGCGACGAACTGATAGGACTGCTGTATCCCGACGATATCAAGTGTATCGTCTGCGGCAGAGAGATACGCCCCAACCGTTACGGACTGTGCGGCGATTGCTCGTTTGAGCTGAACGAAAACTATTGCTTAAGATGCGGCAGGCATAAGGTCGGCGTCGGCGATTATTGCGGCGAATGCGGCGATGTATCGCTCGCTTTCGACGAGGCGCGTTCTTCGGTAAGCTATGTCGGGAACGCGCTCGATACCGTGCATCGTCTAAAATACGGCGACGCGCGTTATCTCGCTCGGCACATGAGCGAGTATATGCTAGATACTCTGCTTTTTGCCGATTGGAACTTCGATTGTTTTACCTTCGTGCCCGCCGATCCCAAGCGTATCAAAAAGCGCGGCTATAATCAAGCCAGACTTCTTGCCGAGCGGCTCGCGGACAAAACGACCGCGCCGTGTATCGACCTGCTCGAAAAGACTCGGCAAACGCCCAATCAAGCGCGCCTCGGCAAGACCGACAGGCTCAATAACATAGTCGGCGCGTTCGCGGCGAGGACGGTTCCGCCCGAACATATAGTGCTTGTCGATGACGTGCTCACAACGGGCGCGACGGCGAGCGAGTGTGCGCGTACTATGAAAAAAGCAGGCGCGAAGATCGTGTACGTACTGACTTTCGCGTCTGTTCCCGAGCGTTCTCCGACGGATAAGCCCGCGATAAATATAAGAGATTTCCGACCGCAATGACTTGACTAATCGGTCGGGCGGTGCTATAATAAATAAGATAGCGTTTGATGCGGCGAAGGCGATGCTTAGTGTACCGTTCGTGCGTCGGCACTGTCGAATTGAGAGGCTTATCGCCCCGAATGATATTATGTTGCGCATGCAACCTATGATAAAAAATACTATAAGGAGAATGTAATGACCCTACTTTCAAGTGTGGAAACTGTTTTGTGCATTGTTTTACCGATAATCGGGCTGTTGCTCGGCGCGTTCGTCGGCATAATGGTCTATCGCGTATACCAAAACAAGAAGCTCGGCGCGGCGAAGCAGGCGGCTAACAAGATGCTCGAAGACGCCGTCAACGAAGCGAAAGAGCTGCGAAAGACCGCCAACCGCGAAGCCGAGAAAGAGATAGAACACCGCCGCGACGAACTGGAAAGATCCTACCGCGAAAAGCAATCCAACATCTCGCGTTCGGAACAGCGCATAATACAGCGTGAAGAAAACCTTGACAAAAAAGAACTCGCTCTCGACAAGAAATCGGAGGAGCTCGACCGCGAGCGCAACGACCTCGCACAAAAGCGCATCGAGGCGGACAAGCTCAAAGCCGAACTCGACAACGCCAACAACAAGATACTCGACGAGATACAGCATATCTCGCAACTGACCAAGGAAGAGGCAAAGGCTCAGCTCATAGACGCAATGCGCGACGAGGCTCAGCGCGACGCCGCCAAGATGGTCCGCGAGATAGATGCGGAGGCAAAGGAAGAAGCCGATAAGCGCGCTCAAAAGCTTGTCGCGCTCGCCGTTCAGCGTTGCGCTGTCGACCACAGCGCGGAGATAACGGTTTCCACCGTTGCTCTTCCCAACGACGAAATGAAAGGTCGCATAATCGGCAGAGAGGGCAGGAACATCCGCGCGCTCGAGACCGCTACGGGTTGCGACCTCATAATAGACGACACTCCCGAGGCGGTCGTGCTTTCCTGCTTCGACCCGATCCGCCGCGAAACGGCGCGTATCGCGCTCGAAAAGCTCATATCGGACGGGCGCATACACCCGGGCAGGATAGAGGATCTCGTCGAAAAAGCCAAGAAGGAAGTCGACGTCAAGGTCAAGGAAGCGGGCGAAAACGCCATGTACGAAACGGGCGTATTCGGACTCAGCCCCGAACTCGTGCGCATACTCGGCAGACTGCGTTACAGAACGAGCTACGGTCAAAACGTATTGCGCCACTCGATAGAGGTATCAAACCTCGCCGGCGTGATGGCGGCAGAGCTCGGCGCGGACGTTGCGCTTGCCAAGCGCGGCGGACTTTTGCATGATATCGGCAAAGCGCTCGACCACGAGCTCGAAGGCACGCACGTATCTATCGGTGTGGACGTAGCCAAAAAGTACAAGGAATCCAAGGACGTCGTGCATTGCATAGCGGCGCACCATAACGACGTCGAGCCCGAGACGATCGAGGCGATAATCGTTCAGTGCTGCGACGCTATATCAGGCGCAAGACCCGGCGCGCGCCGCGAGTCGCTCGACAACTATATAAAGCGTCTGGAAAAGCTCGAAGAGATAGCCAACGGCTACGAGGGCGTGGAAAAGGCGTTCGCCGTTCAGGCGGGGCGCGAGGTGCGCATAATCGTCAAGCCCGAAGTCATCGACGACGTAAAAGCTATATTCATGTCCAAGGAGATAGCCAAGCAGATAGAGCAGGATATGCAGTATCCCGGTCAGATAAAGGTCAACGTCATAAGAGAGACCCGCGCCGTGGAATACGCCAAATAATATATCATTCATGCTTACAAGGCGACCCGTGTAAAAACGGGTCGTTTTTGCTTGCATGCTAATCCATCGCGGAATATCGATAAAAAAGTCCTCCTTTGCCGTCAAAAGCAAAGGAGGACTATCCATATGGGCGAGTATAGTATCGTGCACTTTCGTCAGCCGTCGAACTTTTTTAATATTTCGTTTATTTCGTCTTGATCTTGCCGTTCTTTCTCGGCTTTTTTTTGCGCTTTTATCTTATTCGTTTCGCTCTTTAATAAAGCGTTGGAGATTACAAGATCTTTCCTTTCGGCAAGCAGATCGTGGCATTTGATATTGGTCGGATCTTGCATATACATGACAGCCTTGCGATATTTGACTTCTCGCACTTCAAGACATTTTTCGGTCGTATTGCCTGCGGCAAGTCGTAAGGGGCGCAGGGCTAATATCAATGATATGATGTCCGAGATCGCCGAAACGTAAGCAATAAGCTTTAACCATTTTAAAGCTGATTTATCGTCTCCGGTAAAATAGTTGTATTTGAGCAAAATTACCGTCATAAGCGCCGAAGCAACGGCTGTCAGAGCCAAATAAGTTGCGACCGCGCCGCCGTTGTATCTTTTGTAAGAATGTCTGAACGCTTTGACGCATAATAAAATACATAATATATCCGCTGCCCATACGACAATATAATAGTAAAACGGGATGGATGTAAACCACAGAAGGAACGAATTGCGCTCGCCGCCGTAACAGATCAAAAACACAGACACGCACGCCAATATAAAGAAAAACATCGATGCGAGCAGGAATGCGGAGTTGACTAAATTAAAAAAAGTGTTTTTGCCCTTGTTCGTTGCATATAGCTTTTTCGCGGCTTCGATATTGTCTTTGTCGCGTTTCAAACTTTCTTCGCTTTCGTTCTTTAAGAGTTCGGCATGCTCGACAAACTCGCTCTCGGAGAATTTTTTCAGCTTTACGTATTTGCCGATGTCGAAGTAGTTCTTTCTGCTTTCTTCGGATTTGAATATAACGAAAGAAACCTCTAACGTTTCAGATAAGCCGTACGACCACTCCAATTTTTTGTGATAATTGTCTTCGTAGCAATCCCGCGAATAGTTCACTTCGTTCGTTACCAAATATGTATTTATAGCGTAACCGTTGAATTTTTCGGTATGGGAGAAAGTGAAAACGCAGTCTTTATCGATATCCGAAAAGTCGGTCGAAGAAGTTATCTCCTCTGCCACACAGTTCGGATATTTCTTTTTGATGGGCAAAAGCTCCTTATCGAGTTGTTTTTTGATCGCTTTATAGCATTCGGTCCTTGCTTCTTTTCTGCGCTCGTCGGTCTCTGCCAATTTTACCTCGGCTTCCGCTTGATCGTAGTCGATCTTGTGTCCCTTAAACAGCGACATTGTTAAAGTACCTCCTTAAAATAAAAATTTCATATAAAAAAGTGCGCCAACCGAAGCCGACGCACGAAAAACGCAAACTCCGATCGTCGCGAAACTGATCTTACGAAGTAAAGGGTATTATCCGATACAACATAAAAGGAATTTGCATTTTTGCCAAATTCAAAATGATGTATCGGGTAAATTTATATAAAATTAAAAACACCCTTACTCCTTATCAGGGTCATAAGATCAGTTTCGCATGATTATAATAGCACAATTCCAAGGAGATTGCAAGCGTTGAGGCGAAAGAAGGAAAAACATAACTTCCAAACATGCCGAAATACAAGCTCGGGAATAATAAGAACTCTTGGCGGCGCGACTATTTTGCCTAGCGGATATAATTGCATGCAGTCCGATCGAATCGCGGACAAACGAGCGTTTTCGACTATCAATGACAAAATCGTTCGTATTATTTTTGCTATGATATATCCCGTAACGCAAAGGCAAGCGGAGGTCGCACGGTATGAAAGTCGAACACTACAAACAGGGCGAAGAGTTGCACGTCAAGCTGTGCGGCGAGCTCGACGAACATTCGGGCGCGTACGTTCGGCTCTCGCTCGACAGTTTGATAGACGACGGTGAAATAGACAAAATGTACATCGATATGTCGGAGCTCGATTTTATGGACTCTACGGGTATAGGCGTGCTTATAGGCAGGTATAAAAGGCTCAAAGCCAAAGGCGTTCCCATATTCCTGCAATCGCCGACTCCGGCAGTGGACAGAGTGCTGGGCATATCCGGCATTTACGACATAATGATCAAGGCAGGTCAAGCATGAAAAACGAAATGACGCTTACTTTCAGCGCGGTGTCGGACAACGAGGCTTTTGCGCGCAATGCAGTCGCGGCGTTTTGCGTCGGGCTCGATCCGACGATAGATCAGCTCAACGACATAAAAACGGCTGTATCGGAAGCCGTTACCAACAGTATAGTTCATGCGTACCCTAACGGCGCGGGCGATAAGTTCGTCACCGTGAGGACGACTATTGAGGACAATACCGTACATATCGTCGTTTCGGACGAGGGCGTAGGTATAGACGACGTGGACAAAGCCATGCAGCCGTTCTATACGACCAAGCCCGAGCAGGAGCGGAGCGGTATGGGCTTTACCGTAATGGAATCGTTCATGGACGAGCTGTCGGTAGAGCGCAATACCCCGACGGGGACAGTAATAAAAATGTCCAAGTCGTTGAGAGGTGCGGATTGGAAAGAGAAGAAGTCCTCGAACTGATAAAAGCCGCGCAGGGCGGCGACAACTGCGCATGCGAGGAGCTGCTGACGCGCAATTCGCCGCTGATAAAATCTGTGATACGTCGGTACAAAAATAAGGGCGTCGAGTATGACGACCTTTATCAGCTCGGCTGCGTTGGGTTCGTCAAGGCGGTAAAAAACTTTTCCGCCGAGTACGACGTAAGGTTTTCGACTTATGCCGTGCCGATGATAGCGGGCGAGGTAAAACGCTTTATGCGCGACGACGGACCTATCAAGGTGTCGCGCGGCACTAAGGCAACGGCTATCAAGATGGCGCGGTTCGTCGAGGAATACAAGCACGAGCACAATGAGTCGCCGACGATAGAAACGATAGCGGCGGCGTTCGGCGTCGAGCCGCAAGAGGCGGTGTTCATCATGGATTCGGGCAAGTATCCCGTTTCGATATACGACAGGAACGACGACGACAATACACGCACGCTGCTCGACAAGCTGCAAACGGGCGACGACGAGGACGAGCGGCTCGATAAAATGATGCTCAAACATATAATCGGCGCACTGCCTGTCCGCGAAAAGAAGATAATCCTTTTGCGGTATTTTGCCGACAAAACGCAGGCGGAGGTCGCGCGCGTGCTTAACGTGTCGCAGGTCCAGATCTCGCGGCTCGAGAACAAGATATTGACAAAGATACGCGAGGAATATGCGTGATCGGCGGCGGTAGCGATACCGCCGTTTTTTTATGCGAAAAAGAATAAAATTTCACGCCTTTTCTCAAATTATCAGTATGAAAAAGAGCAAACAGCGCGCCGTCGGCGAAGGGCTCTTGTCCGTGACCGAGCGCGAACAAATAGTTAAGTCGGTCAAGCCGCGGGAAAAATAAAACGTCCGCGTTTTGTCATATTCTAAACGAAAAAACCAACGGAGCAAAAAAATGTCGGAAAAAACCAATGCCGTCAAACAGCGGAACGACCGCTATAATAAGTACGTCAATACCGTAACGCCCAAGACAAGCCTCGCAAAAGCTATGTGGCACAGCTTTTGGATAGGCGGGCTTACCTGCGTTATCGGTCAGGGCATAGGCGATATAGTAAAAGCCATAGCGCCGACCATGGCGACGGACACCGTGGCTAATATAACGTCGATGATACTCGTCAGCGTGGCGATACTGTTTACCGGGCTCGGGTTTTACGACGTAATAGCGCGGCAGGGCGGCGCGGGGTCGTTCCTGCCGATAACGGGCTTTGCCAACGCCATGGCGAGCGCGTCTATGGAGTTCAAGACCGAAGGACTTATCTTCGGCACGAGCGCCAAGCTGTTTACCGTCGTCGGACCTGTCGTTGTCAACGGCGTCGTGTGGTCGACGGTGGCGGGACTACTCAATCTGTGGATAATGGGGATGTGACGACATGAGGCTTTTCAAACGTACGGAACGCAATATTCCGGCATCGGCGGCAAACGACAGCGAACAGGCTATGCCGATGCCGACGGGCTTTTCCAAGCGCCCGCGCATCATGCGGTTTTACAACACGCCGCGGCTTATAGGACGTATGAGCGTCGTGGGCGAAAAGGAGTCCAAAGGTCCTGTCGGCAAGTATTTTCAAAAATGCGAGACAGACGACAAGATGGGCGAAAAGACGTTCGAGCGCGCGGAAATACGCATGTTCGATACGGCGGTCCGCGGCGCGGTGCGCGACAGTCGGCTTTCGCTCGAAGATATCGATCTTTTCGTATCAGGCGATCTTCTCAACCAAATGACGACGTCGAGCTACGCCGCGCGCGATATAGGCGTGCCTCATCTCGGCGTTTACGGCGCGTGCTCGACAATGACCGAGAGCCTGCTCGTTGCGGCGACGATGGTAGACGGCGGTTACTTCGGCAACGTTCTATGCGCGGCGAGCAGTCACTTTGCGACTGCGGAGCGGCAGTTCCGTTTTCCGCTCGAATACGGCTGTCAGCGTCCGCCTTATGCCCAGTGGACGGTCACGGGCGCGGCGGCGACGGTCGTTGCGAAAAACACCGAGGATACCGAGCGCTATCCAAAGATAGTCATGGGCATACCCGGAATAATTACCGATTTCGGCACCAACGACCTCAACAATATGGGCGCGGCAATGGCGCCTGCCGCCATGGACACAATGTATACGCTGTTGACGCAGTCGGGCTATGACGAAAACGATTTCGACCTAATGGTCACGGGCGATCTCGGCAAGCTCGGCTCGGATATACTCCGCGATCTTATGCGCCGCCGCGGCATACGCATCGGTCAAAACTATATCGACTGCGGCAATATGATATACGACGTCGATCAAAAATGCTATCAGGGCGGCAGCGGTTGCGCCTGCTCTGCGACGATATTCAATTCTTTTATAATGGATAAGCTCATATCGGGCGAATATAAGCGCGTCGCTTATCTTGCGACGGGCGCGCTGATGAGCACGCAAAGCTGTTACCAGGGCGAAACGATACCGTGCATATCGCATTGCGTCGTCGTCGAAAGCCCGTACTGCGGCACGGAGGGTAAATAATGTCGGAAGTTTGGAAAATGATAGGGACTTATGCGATAGTCTTTTCGGTCGGCGGCGCGCTCTGCGCCGTTGCGGAAATACTGATAGTGCGCACAAAGCTCACGCCCGCGCGTATTCTCGTTCTGTTTTTGATAACTGGCATAGTTCTCGAAGGTATAGGCGTCTACGACGCCATTTTCAAGGTCTGTCAAGCGGGTGTAAGCGTGCCGATAGTCGGGTTCGGCGCGGCGCTCGCCAAAGGCTCGATAGCCGCAGCCAAAACTTACGGCTTTATCGGCGCGTTTGCCGGCGGACTGATACGCACGGCGTTCGGCATAGGCACGGCGATAGTGATGAGCTATATCGTCACGCTCGTATTCAGTCCCAAAACAAAGTGACAAAGCGATAGGTCGGAGCAATCCGACCTTTTATTTCGGTAAGAAAAGTATCAAAGCGCGGCATGCTTTCATATAAATAATGCAATGGACTGCGGGTGTAGAGTAATAAAAAAACGCAAGCGCAAAAGTCTTAAACGCAAGCTTTTGATCGTTGCGGTACTGCTTGCGGCGATAGTGACCGCCGTATGCGTTTTTATCACGCGCAACGTCAATCCGATGATAGTCACGATATCCAACGAGAAGATACGCTCCATTACGGCAGACGCGGTGAGCCGCGCCGTGCTCGATGTTATGAGCGCGCACGGCGACGCCGAGCTGATGACGGTGATACGCGACGAAAAGAGCATGATAAAAAGCGTAGATATAGACACGGCGGCAATAAGCGAACTCGCGCAGGAAATAACCATCAACGCGCAGAAAAAGATAAACGAAGTCGGTCAGGACGGGATAAAGATCCCGATCGGCTCGCTCAGCGGCGTTACGCTGTTTACAGGTCTCGGACCTGATATCAACATCAAGATATACCTTGTCGGCTCGACGCAAACGCGCATAACCTCGCTGTTTACCGAGTCCGGCATCAACCAAACTCTGCATAGACTGTATCTCGATATCGACGGATCGGTCGCGGTAGCCGTGCCGGGTCTGCCGTCGACAATAAAAACGCACACGCAAGTGCTTATGAGCGAGCTTATAATAATAGGCGAAGTGCCTCCGACGTATTTGAATGCGGTCAATGTCGGCGATATGCTCGATCTAATAGTCGACTGAACAGAAAAAAATACGCTATAGACGCGTCTAAACGATTGCAAAACGTCCGTAAATATGCTAAAATAACGTTGTAACATCATAGATGCGTTAGAGTGCGGCACAAGACAACGCAACGACAGAGAGCCGATCGATGCTGAGAGACGGCGCGCGTAAGAATATTCACCGCACGAGCACCGCCGCGGAAATTTACAGTAGGCGGCGGCGTATGCCGCGTTACGTGCAAGCAACGAGACCCAATTCGGGTGGTACAGCGTTTGACCACGCCCCGATATTTTCGGGGTTTTTTGTTTGAAAACTTTCGACGGAGGAGTTATGTACGATATCCAAAGCATAAGAGAGCAGATGCTCGCCAAGCTCGAGGGCGTGAGCACCGAGCGCGAGATCGCCGACTTAAAATCGACGATGTTCGGTAAGTCGGGAACGGTGACGGGGCTCATGCGCGAGCTTAAAGACCTGCCGCCCGATCAAAAGCCGCGCGCGGGCAAGGAGATAAACGATCTGCGCGTCGAGCTTTCCGCGGCGTGCGACGTCAAGGAAAAAGCGCTCCACCGCGCCGCAATAGAACGGACGCTCGCCGCCGATGAGATAGACCTCACTATCGATAAGCCGGTGCGGTCGGTCGGCGCTGAGCATCCGCTCAACCAGATACGCAACAAACTGACCGATTATTTCGTCGGAAACGGTTATATCGTATACGACAGTCCGGAGATAGAAACGGACTATTACAACTTCCAAGCGCTTAATATCCCGCCCGACCATCCCGCGCGAGATATGCAGGACACCTTTTTCCTCGGCAACGGCTTGCTACTGCGCTCGCAAACGTCCTGCGGACAGGTCAGGCTGATGGAAAAGGTCAAGCCGCCGCTTAAAATGATATGCCCGGGACGAGTGTTCCGCAACGACGACGATTCGTCGCATTCGCCGGTGTTCCACCAAATGGAGGGGCTTGTCGTCGATAAAAACGTCACGCTTTGCGATCTTAAAGGCGCGCTCGACGGGTTTGCTAAATTCATATTCGGCGAGAAAACGCGTATTCGCTTCCGCCCGAGCTATTTCCCTTTTACCGAGCCGAGCGTCGAAGTCGACGTATCATGCTTTAACTGCGGCGGCGACGGTTGCCGCGTTTGCAAAAACACGGGCTGGATAGAGATACTCGGCGCGGGCATGGTCAATCGAAAAGTGCTCGAAAACTGCGGGATCGATCCCGACGTGTATCACGGTTTCGCGTTCGGCGTGGGGCTTGACAGGATAGCTATGATACAGTGCGCGATAGACGATATCAAGCATTTGTGGGAAAACGACGTGCGCTTTTTGCGGCAGTTCGCCAAAGGAGAATAACAATGAAATTACCTATAAGCTGGCTCAGGGAATACGTCGATATAGGCGATATTACGCCCGAAGAGCTCTCGGACAAGCTTCTTTCCATCGGGTTCGAGGTAGAGGAGATCATAAAGCCGCGCGACGATATAAAGGGCGTTGTTGTAGGTCATGTGGAGGCGATAGAACGCAATCCGAATTCCGACAAGCTTTGGATATGCCGTATCGATATAGGCGGCGAGGTCGCTCAGATAGTGACGGGCGCGCAAAACGTGTCGCTCGGCGACTACGTGCCCGTTGCGACGGTCGGCGCGGAACTTCCGGGAGGCAAAAAGATAGTGCCCGCCAAGCTGCGCGGCGTAGACAGCTACGGCATGCTGTGCTCGGGCGAGGAGCTCTGCGTCGACGATGACGTTATCGACGGTGCGAGCGTCGACGGTATACTCATACTTCCGCAAGGCTCTAAGACGGGCGAGGACATAATGCGCACGCTCGGCATAGACGATACCGTGCTCGACGTGTCGATAACCGCAAACCGTCCCGACTGTCAGGCGGTAGTCAACCTAGCGCGCGAGATAGCTATATCGCTCGGGAAAAAGTTCAAACAGCCCAAGCTGACATATAAGACCTGCGACGTGCAGACTGCGCTCCCGACGGTCAAGATATCGGACAAAGAACTTTGCAGTCGTTACATCGGAAGAGCCGTCGTCGATATCAAGATCGAAAAATCGCCCAAGTGGATGCGCGACAGGCTGAGAATGTGCGGTATCCGACCTATCAATAATATCGTGGATATCACCAATTACGTATTGCTCGAATACGGTCAGCCGCTACATGCCTTCGATATGAGCGTAATCAAAGGCGGTATAGAAGTGCGAAAGGGCGGCACGGGCGAAAAAGTAGTCGCGCTCGACGGCAAAGAATACGCCGTGGACGGTACGCTCGTTATAGCCGACGGCGAAAAACCGCTCGCGATAGCGGGTGTGATGGGCGGCGAGCATACGAGCATCATGCCGAGCACGAACACCGTATTTTTGGAAGCGGCTCGCTTCGAGCGCAGTAATATCCGTCGCACGTCGAAAAAGCTCGGCTTGCGTTCCGACTCGTCGGCGCGGTTTGAAAAGGGCGTCGACTGGCAGTCCGTCGAGCTCGGATCGGAACGCGCGCTTGCGCTTTTCGATTTGCTCGGCTGCGGCAAAGTTACGGCAACGGTCACCGCCGACGCGGTGCCTGCGCCCGAGCAAAAGACAGTGGTAACGACAAAACAGGAGATATGCGGACTGCTCGGCATAGATATCGATAAAAAGACGATAGTCGACCTGCTTAAAAGACAGGGCGTCACCGTCAAGTCCGAGGGCAAAAAGCTCGTCTGCGCTATACCGCTCGTAAGAGAGGATATAGACGGCTATGCCGACCTCGCGGAAGACGTTATGCGGTTTTACGGTTACGACAATATAATAGCTACCAATTCCGAAAACACTCACCAGACCTGCGGCGGATTGAATACGCACGACATCAATACAAAAGCCGTCAAGGCTCGACTTTTCGCGCTCGGTGCGGACGAGATACTTAATTATTCGTTTGTATCGCCCGATGCCGCGGATATGCTTATGCTCGATAATGACGATGCTTTGCGCTGCGTGATAGCTATCAAAAATCCGCTCAGCCGCGACACCTCGGTCATGCGCACTCAGCTCGTATCGCCGATGCTGTCGTCGATGGCGCGCAACGTCACGCGTAAAAACGACGTGCTGCGGTTTTTCGAGCTTGGCAAGGTGTTTGTCGCAGACAAGCTTCCCATAGAAGAACTGCCGCAGGAGCGCGATACGCTTTGCATAGGTCTATGCAACGACGGGGATTTTTACACGCTTAAAAGTATGGTTCGCGAAGTCGCCGCCGTGTTCGGCAAAGAGCTCGAGTTTTTCGACTGCAACAAAACCTATCTTCATCCCAAGCAAACGCTCGGGTTCCGTTGCGGCGGCATGACAGGCTATCTCGGCAAGATACATCCGCTGGTTTGCGAAAATTACGGCTTGCCGAGCGAAGTCTACGTTGCGGAGATAGATATTGCCGACGCGCTTTCTTCGCCCGTCGGTATAGCGAAATACGCGCCCATATCCAAGCTTCCGCCGGTCGACCGCGATCTTGCGCTCGTTGTCGAGCGCGGCGTGCCCGTCGGCACAATGCTCGCCGCGGCTAAGGCGACCGATCCGCGCATAGTCGACGTTAAGCTTTTCGATATATACGAGGGCGAGCAGATACCCGACGGATATAAGAGCGTCGCTTTCTCAATGCGCCTGCAACCGAGCGAAACGACGTTTTCCGATACGGAGATAAAAAGCATTGTCGACCGTGTTATTTCCGTCACGTCCGATAAATTCGGCGCAAAGCTCCGCTGACCGTGCAACTCGTAGCTCCGGCAGGCAACGTCGCCGCACTTAAAGCCGCGGTGAACAACGGCGCGGATGCGGTATACCTCGGTATGCCGCAGTTCGGCGCGCGCGCAAAAGCGCAGAATTTCGGCTGCGACGAGTTCGCGTCGGCAGTCGAATACGCTCATCTGTTCGGGACTAAGGTATTCGTAACTCTCAATACGCTCATCAAAGACGGCGAGATGCAAGCCGCACTCGACGCCGCAAAACATGCTTACGAGCACGGCGCGGACGCCGCGATCGTACAGGATATACGGTTTATAAAACTGCTCAAACGCGAACTGCCCGAGCTTACATTGCACGCAAGCACGCAAATGGGCATCCACAACGCCGACGGTGCTCGTGCCGTGCTCGATATTGGCATAAGCCGCGCAGTGCTTGCGCGCGAGACCCTGCCCGAGGATATCGCCGAGATAAAAAAGACGGGCATCGATATAGAGTTTTTCGTCCAAGGCGCGCTGTGTATCTGTTTTTCTGGCAACTGTTATTTTTCGTCGTTGGCTTCGTCGTACAGCGGCAATCGCGGCAGGTGCATGCAGTTATGCCGCAAAAAGTACGACTTTCACGGCAAAAGCGGTTATTTTTTATCAGCTAAGGATATTTGTCTTTACGGTAAGCTCGATCGTCTGAATGAGCTCGGCGTGGACGCGATAAAAATAGAGGGGCGCATGCGCTCGGCGGAATATGTCGCTCGCGCCGTTTCCGTTTATAAATCAAACATGCCGAAAGACGCGGCTGAAAAAGCGCTCAAGACCGTGTTCAATCGCGGCGACTACTGTTCGGCATATCTCGATAAGGACGCGCCGCATAAGATAATATACAGCGGCGCTCAGTCCAATATCGGCGTATATATCGGGCGTATCGGCGGCGTAAAAGGGCATAGCGTTACCGTCGACGGGTTTACGCCGCACGCCGACGACGGATTCAAGATAATGCGCCGCGGATCGGAAATAGGCGGCGCGAGCGTGCGCGGCGGCTGTATAATAGCAGACTGCGCCGCAAGGACGGGCGACGAGCTTCGTCGAACGTTTGACGGCAAGCAGTCGGAGCTTTTGCTTTCGACCGAAAGGAAAATACCCGTTTCGGTCGACGTATCGCTCATGCTCGGGAAGCCGCCGACGGTCGAAGCTTCGGCGGACGGTGTTTGTGTTGCCGTCGACGGCGAAACGCCGCCGCAGCATGCGACCGGACGCGGCATAACGGCGTCCGACGTTGTGCGTGCGTTTGAAAAAACAGCCGAACATCCATTTGCGCCGAAAATACAAGCAGATATAAAAGACGGCGTATTCATGCCTGTTTCCGAGCTCAACGCATTGCGCCGCGCGGCTTACGCGGAGTTAAACAGTGCGCTCGTCAAAAGACTGCCAGTAAGGCAACGGCAACAGCCGTTCGCGCTCGAGCATAGGTATTTCGACGGAAAGGGCGTGATCCTTGCAGTCGACGATACGGCGGCGATAACCGAAGAAATAGCGGCAAGGGTCGATTATATAGCGCTCTCTCCGCGCGATTATACGCTCGTTAAGCGTATGCCGACGGATGTCGGAAAACCGATGCTGCTCGAAATGCCTATAACGATGCGAGGACAGGACAAAGACATATTGCGCGACGCGGCGGCGCTCGAATGTTTTGTCGGAGTGATTTCCAACAACTACTATACCTTCGGACTGACTGACAAGCCGATACTGCTCGGAACGGGGCACAATATCATAGGCGAGTGCGATATCCCGCATATTTGCTCATTCGAGGCGGATCGCATGACGCAAAACGGTTTTGCGTACGCATTCGGGTATGCGCCCATGATGACGCTTTGCCACTGTCCATACGACAAGTGCGTGAACTGCTCGGGCGAGGACGTATTGACCGACGAGCAAGGCAGACGGTTCAAGCTCAGGCGTTACAAGGCGGCGCATTGCTATTGGCGGCTGTTGAATTGCGTGCCGCACGATCTGTCGTCGTCCGCCGACAAGCACATAAAAAACAAATACTACGACTGCACCGGTATGACAGCCGCGGAGATACTTCATGTCCTCGACGGCACGTACAGCGGCGGTCGCACGCGCGGAAATCTTTCGCGAGGCTTAAAATGACGCAACAACTTTATACTAATCTCGAATTCGATACGGTATGCAAAAAAATAGCGGAGCTTGCCGCATCGGAAGTAACGGCGGCGGAGCTGTTGAACACGCGCCCGACGACTTATATCGAGGACGCGGAAAAACTGCTCGACAGAGTGGGCGACGCTATCGCCATACTTGCATCGCACCATCCCGACCTCGATTTTGCCGATATAACGACTTACCTCGACAAAGCCCGGGTCGGAGCGGCGCTTTCTCCTTACGAGCTGTTACGCGTCCGCAAAAACATTTCCGCATTGAGATCGCTCAAAAACTGCGTGGAATCCGCGGACGGCTGCGATAGTCTTAAAGACGTCACCGCATGGGTGCGTTCGAGTGACGGGCTTGCGGAAAAAATTGATCGCGCCGTGGAGAGCGAAACGAGCCTAAAAGACAGCGCGAGCGATAAGCTGTACACGTTGCGCCGCTCTATCGCAAAAGCCAATGCGCGGCTAAAAGAACGGCTGGACAGCTACACGCGGCAAAGCGAGATAAGCAAGTATCTTCAAGATAATATCGTGACGGTGCGCAACGGTCGGTATGTCATACCGCTTAGATCGGAATGCCGCTCGAATATAAGAGGGCTCGTTCACGACGTATCCGCTACGGGCGCGACGGTGTTTGTCGAGCCGTTTACCGTAGTCGAAGCCAACAACGAACTAAAAACGCTCAAGACCGAGGAAGCCAACGAAGTCGAGCGCATCCTCGCGGAACTCAGCGCGGACGTTCGCGAGAGCGCCGCGGAGCTAGCTGAGGGACAGCGCGTGCTTACCGAGTGCGGCGTTATATTCGCCAAAGCGGAGTATGCGAAAAAAACCGATTCTTTCCGCCCGAAGCTCAATACCGACGGCAATATCCGACTGACTGCGGCGCGGCATCCGCTTATTGCCGCGGATAAGGTAGTGCCCGTAGATATCATAGTCAATAGACGCGTGCTCTTGATTTCCGGTCCGAACACGGGCGGCAAGACGGTCGTGCTTAAAACAGTCGGACTGTTCGCACTGATGGCGGCAAGCGGTATGTTCCTGCCAGTCAAGGATGGCAGCGAGATAAGCATATTCGACGAGATATACTGCGATATAGGCGACGAGCAAAGCATCGCGCAGTCGCTTAGCACGTTCTCCGCGCATATCAAGAATATTTCGCATATCATGCGGCAAATGAACGGGAATTCGCTCGTACTGCTCGACGAGCCGGGCGACGGCACAGACCCCGAGGAAGGCGCGGCGCTCGCCGTTGCCGTGCTCAAAAAGATACTTTCGTCGGGCGCGGCGGCTGTCGTAACGACGCATTTCCATGCTGTCAAGCAGTTCGCGCTCGAGAGCGACGACGTAGCCAACGCATGTATGCAGTTCGACGCGTCGAGCCTCTCGCCAACGTATAAAATGCTAATGGGCGTTTCCGGGTCGAGCTATGCGCTCGAGATCGCGGAAAACCTCGGGCTCGACGGCGATATGATAGCCGAGGCGCGAAAACATATCGGCGCGGAAAAAACCGAGTTCGATAAGATGATGCACGAAGCGGAAAAACTGCGCAATGCCGCGTTATCCGATAAAGAACGGTGCGAGGCGTTGCGGATTGCCGCGCAAGCCGACGCGAAAAAAGCCGAACAGCTTCGCGCGGAGTACGAATCAAAGCTCGCCGAGCTGAAAGACGGCGCGCGCGCCGCAATACGCAAGCAAGCGGACGAATATTCGGCTGTTGCGGAAGAGCTTATCGACGAGATCCGATCCAAGCTCAAGGACGCGGACGAAGCGGCGCTTTTCGAGGCGCGCCGTATAGCGAAAAAACTTCAAGAGGGCGTTCCGTCCGAAGTTAAGCGACCGAGCGATGCGAAAAAGCCCGCCGAGATAGGCGAGCTGAAGGACGGCGTGCGCGTGTTCGTTTCCGGTCTGAACAAAGAGGGCGTGATATCTGGCAAGCCGCGCGGCAACAAGGCTTTTGTAGCTATCGGTTCGGTCAAGACCGAACTTCCTATTTCGTCGCTGTCGGTCATCAAGGAAGAAGGGCGGACTGCTCCTCGTGCCGACGATCGCCGCGAAACCGCCGAGCCGGTAACGCGCGAGATAATGCTGCTCGGCTACACCGTCGACGACGCTACGGATGTTATCGACCGCGAAATCGACGACTGTCCGCCGCACAGCACGCTTAGGATAGTGCACGGCAAGGGCACCGGCGCGCTCGGCAAAGGCATACAAAATCACTTAAAACGTCATCCGCGGATAAAGACGTTCCGCTACGGCAGGTACGGCGAGGGCGACAACGGCGTTACTATCGCCGAGCTGAAATAGTTACAGTCAATAGTGCGGTATACCATTTAACAGCTCGTCGTATCCGAAAACATGCCGAAACAGGTCTGCGCGCCGCGCGGGATTATTGCGGGCACAGTCTACCGACAGCACGTATATCACAAAACGCGTGATACCGCTTGCCGATCGTTCACGGTCGATTTTTTCGACTACGGTCCTTGCGTATTCATCGAATTTATCGTCGATCGAGCGGAATATCGATTCGACGCTCGTATACAGCGCTCTGTTTTCGCGCGCGGCGTAACGTATTATCTCGTCGGCGGAGCTCTCGTCGATTTCGTCGTTGAGCAACGTATTCAGCATCACGCAGTCCGCGACGGTCTTGCTCGTCATTACGCGGATATTACGAAAATGCGTCGATACCGCGCTGTCTATATAAATGCGGTAATCGCTGTCGCGCGAACCGTCTATTATCCTTTTAAGCACGCCGTCGGGTATGACCGATCTCATATCTTCACCAACGAATAATTATAGTAACCGCCGTCTGCGCCGCACAGCGCGTTATACAGCGCGGCGGCGCGTTCATCGACGGCGAGCGCGCGCGCGATATCGTCGTCGCTCTCCGCCGCGGCTTTTATATCGCGGTTGTTCGTCTTGACGGTATTCGGCAGTATGGAAAAATCGAATCCGTTTTTACAGCCGAGCAGGCGAGTACAAAACTTTTCGCCGTCGCCGCGCTCGATACTCAATATCGCGTCGAGCAGCAGTCTTTTTATCCGTTTTTCTCCGTATCTTCGCGTCGACTTGCCCGATACGATCTTGTCATAATCGGACAGATCGTCTTTCTTGATAAGGTATTCCATGCCTTCGGAGCAATCTCGAAGTGCCGCGAGCTGTTCCGCCGTCGCGCTCTTGACGGCAAATACAGCCGCCTTTTTGTAAGCCTCGACGTCTGGAGCATGACAGCGCCTGTATTCGAGCATTTTTTCGTAGTTGTACGGTAAAAAACGCTTTACCGCCTCGGTATTACCGTCATCGACGGCTTTTCGGATAGCCGTTGCCGACACATGCTCGTTATCGAGGCTCATATCGCCGTGGAGCGCGCCGCGCCGCTCGATGATAAGCGGCTGAACGTTCGCCGCAAACTTATCTATCGCGGCGATATATTCGATACACAGAATGTCGTTGGGATCGTTGAGCGCGTCAGATATATCTGTATCGGGATACAGCCGCGCGCAAAGCGTTTTTACAGCGTTGACGGCGGCAAAAGAATAGCTTTTTCCGTCATCGAGCCGCTCTTTTAGCAGTGCGGAAAACTCGTCTTTGTGCGATAGCTTGACTTCCGCGAGCCGCAATATCGCGTCCCTATCCGACGCCGCGCCCATGGCCCAAAACTTGATATCGGCAATATCCTTGATTATTCGAGCTGCCCCCTCGGCAAACCATTGCGCGCTCGCCGTGGCGAAAACAGCGGGTAGCTCGATCACTGCGTCCGCGCCGCCGAGCAGTGCGCATTCCGCGCGCAAAGCTTTGTCGCAGAAGGCGGGCAAGGCGGATTGTACGAAGTTTCCGCTCATAACGCACAGTATATTATCGGCCGAGCTTTTGATACAGTCGAGCTGGTACTTGTGTCCCGAATGAAAGGGATTATATTCGCATACGAGCGCGCAATTTGTCATAAACACTTTACTTTTTTTCGTTGAAAGAGTATAATTGTTTGTACGGTATAAATATCATAAGACCGTATCGAAACGGTTTTCGATATTGTATCACAAAAAATCGATATTGTAAACAAAAAGGAGAAACAATGAACGATCTGCTTAATTCCGTAAGAGAACGCGCCAAAGAACTGCAAAAAACGATAGTGCTCGCCGAGGGTGAAGAGCCGCGTATAATCACGGCAGCTGCCAAGATAAATGCAGAGCATATAGCAAAGATAGTACTTCTCGGCGATCCCGCCGTCATAGCCGCAAAATGCCCCGGCGCGGACCTCAACGGCATTAAGATAGTCGATATCGCCAAAGCCGATACGGAAGCTTACGCAACCACGCTGTACGAGCTCCGCAAGGCTAAGGGCATGGATATGGACTCCGCCCGTAAGCTCGTCAAAGACCCGCTGTATTTCGGCGTCATGATGGTCAAGAACGGCGAGGCGGACGGCATGGTCGCGGGTTCGGTAAACGCGACGGGCGACGTGCTACGTCCGGCATTGCAGATAATCAAGACCGCGCCCGGCATCAAGACCGTCAGCTCGTGCTTTATCATGGCTATGGACAAATCAAGTCAGTACGGCGAAAACGGTATACTCGTATTCGGCGACTGCGCGGTCAATCCCGATCCCAATTCGGAGCAGCTCGCTGATATTGCGGTCGCTTCCGCAAGCACGGCGGCGGCTATCGGCGGAATATCGCCGAGAGTCGCGCTCTTGTCGTATTCCACCAAGGGCTCTGCTCGCGGCGAGCTCGTGGACAAAGTAACCGCGGCGCTCGACATAGTAAAAAAGAACCATCCGGAGCTGCAGATAGACGGCGAGCTGCAAGCCGACGCGGCGCTCGTTCCGACCGTCGCCGACCTCAAAGCGCCCGGCAGCACGGTCGCAGGCAAAGCCAACGTGTTGATATTCCCCGACCTTCAAGCGGGAAACATCGGCTATAAACTCGTTCAGCGGCTCGCGGGCGTAGAGGCGATAGGTCCTATCTGCCAGGGCTTCAATAAGCCCGTCAACGATCTCTCGCGCGGTTGCAGCAGCGAGGACGTAGTTAATGTCGTAGCGATGACCGCGTTGCAAAGCGCTATCTAAAGCTTTTTAAACAATGAAGTTCAAAAAAATAACCGTCAAATGCTCAAGCGAAACGTCTGACGCGGTCGCTTACGCACTGCACGAAGCGGGCAGTATGGGCGAGGTCTACGACGATTATAACGACATAAAGCAGGTTCTCGCGGAAAAACGCTGGGATTACGCAGATGAATCGCTATTCGAGCCGACGGACGCCTGCGCGGTAAGCGGCTACTTTACCGCCGAGATCGAGGAACAGCTCATTTTCGACAGGATAAACGAGCTTAAAAAGCTTGATTATGCCGATTTCGGCTGTATTTCCGCATCGTCGGAGCTTATCGACTCCGTCGAATGGGAGAACGAATGGAAAAAGTATTATAAACCGTTCAACATCGGTCGGCTCGTAGTTATACCGCAATGGGTAAAATACACTCCGACATGCGGCGATATACCGATATATCTCGATCCGGGGCTTGCTTTCGGCACGGGCACTCACGAAACTACTTCTATGTGTATGGAGCTCATGCAAAAGCTCGATCTCAAGGATAAACGCGTGCTTGACTTCGGTTGCGGAAGCGGTATACTCGGTATCTGCGCAAACGCGCTCGGCGCGAAAGAAACTGTTTTTGTAGATACCGACGAGCAGGCGATAACCGCCACGGAAAACAACTGCAAGCTCAACGGCATGACCGCGCCGGACGTGTTTTTACGCGACGTCAGACAAATGAACGAAAAAGCAGACGTTATCGTCGCGAACATAACCGCCGATATATTGATAGAAGTCGAGCCTATTATAAGGTCGGCGCTCAAAAAGGGCGGAGCAGTCATCATCAGCGGTATCATATCGGCAAGAGCCGATTCCGTAGTCGCCGCATACAAAAAAGACTTCACGCTTGCCGAGAGCGAAAGAAAAAACGAGTGGAGCGCATACATTTTTACGTTATGAGATTTTATCAACCCGATATCGAAACAAGCTCCGTACTTACGGGCGAAACGCATACGCACGCCGCATACTCGCTCAGAGTGCGCGTCAACGACTATATCACAGTGTTCGACGGCAAAGGCGCGCAATACTCCTGCCGCGTCAAAGAGATAAAAAAAGACCGTACCGAGCTTGAAATAATAGAAAAAACAACGGGCGCAGGCGAAACAAAGACCGAACTGTGGCTGTATCTGTCTGTCATCAAACAAGACAGATTCGAGCTCGCAGTACAAAAGGCGACCGAACTCGGCGTAAATCATATCGTGCCCGTATACTCGGCTTACACTCAACGCGGTGGCTCGCTCAATCTGGAACGGTTCAAAAAAATAGCGATATCCGCATGCGAACAATGCGGCAGAAGCCGCATACCGTTTATAGAAAATTGTATCGAGTTCGACGAGCTTTTGGCGCGAACACGGAATACGTATATGATATTCCCGTGGGAACGCGAGCTCAACGGCTCTATTTCCGACGCTATAGACAAGACTCAGCGCGAGATATCGGTATTTATCGGACCGGAGGGCGGTATCACCGAGGACGAGAAGAACAAACTCGTAGAGGCAGGCGCAAGATCTGTCACGCTCGGACCGAGGATATTACGCGCCGAGACGGCCGCTATCACCGCACTGTCGGTCGTTTGCCAACAAATGGGAGAGTGGGATCTTTGATAGTTAGGGTAGTTACGCTCGGTTGTAAAGTAAACCAGGTCGAAAGCGCCGAGATCATAGAAGCACTTAATAACGATAAGGAACTTTGCATCAACGCGTCGGCGGGGCTTGAGCCTGCCGACGTTTACGTTTTGAATACTTGTTCCGTCACCGCCGAAGCGGATAGAAAATCACGTCAGTATATATCTAAGATGCAGAAGCTTTCACCGAATAGCCGCATTATTGTCGTCGGTTGCAGTTCGCAAAACTGCGCGGAAAAATTCAATAAACATGGCGTTATCGGAGTAGGCGGTACGACCGAAAAAACCGAATTTGTCGTTGATACAATACGAAAAAATGCAGAAAACATCAAAAGTATTCTATCAGATAGAATACTTTTGCGCAAAAATACCGATTTTTGCGCTAAATATCGAGCAAAATTCGCGAATAAAGACAAAACAAGGGCATTTATCAAGATACAAGACGGATGCGATCGTTTTTGCACGTATTGCATAATCCCGTACTTGCGCGGAAGAAGCAGGTCGATCGCGCCGGAAAAAATAATCGTTGAGTGTCAAAAAATCGACTCTAAGGAAATAGTGTTGACGGGCATCGACATATCCGACTACGGTAAGGATATCGGTCTCGGGCTTTCGGATCTAATAGGATCGCTATCCGAAATTAAAGCGCGAAAGCGGCTCGGTTCGCTTGAATGCGAGATAGTAGATGACAGATTATTGTCGGCAATGGAGCAGGGCGGTTATTGTCCGCATTTCCATTTATCGTTACAGAGCGGCAGTTCCGCCGTACTAAAAACGATGAACAGGCACTACGATACAGTTTTTTTTCTGTCAAAGATCGAGCTTATCCGAAAATATTTTCCGCTTGCTGGAATCACGACAGACGTTATCGTAGGATTTCCCACGGAAACTGAGGATCTATTCGAGGAAAGCTGTGCGTTTGTAGAGCTTTGCGCGTTCTCCGATATACACGTATTTCCTTACAGCAGTCGGCGCGGCACGTTCGCGTCACGCAAGTATGCGCCGCTTCCGAAAGACGTCGTAGCGAGCAGAGTGGCAAAGCTGCTCGATATAAAGCATAAGCTCAGGAATGACTTCTTTATAAAGAACTCGGGACAGACAGCGCCCGTTTATTTCGAGGAGAAAAAGGAAGCGCTATGCGTTGGCTATACGCCAAACTACATTAAAGTATATGCCGATGCGCAATGCGGCGACATTATCGACGTTAAGCTTACGGAGCTATATGACGACGGCATGCTCGGAGTTCCGACGGATAGTCAATGAAGCTAACAACTGCTTTGTGTTATTTTCTATTATATCGCATATATCGTTATGTTATGAAATCTTATTATCCAGATATAGTAATGCGTTGTCTTTTGTTTGATAGCATTTTCTTAAATAACGCGACACGCTTAAACGGTCGGGCAGAGTAAAATTACGATAAACACATACTTCAAATCACTTCGCAAAAGACAGCTTTTGCGAAGTGATAAAGCGTTTTTAGGGCGTATTAAATGTTCGGGCTTGTACATATGATTAAACCTCTATTATACGCAATCAATTTTTATTGTTATTGATTTGATTTATCTTTTTCGTCAAATATCAGCTATACCTTTTTATACGTAAGGCCTTTTATATTATGGCACGTACATTTTACATAAAAGCCGCGATTAACTATATACTATCTAAAATGAAAAAAGCCGCCAAGATTTCTATATTGATCGTAAGCGTCGTAATGGCTGTTATCGCGCTCTTTGTCGGCTTTATGTTTTTGCTCATCGAGCCGAGCGTCAATATTTTGGGTGCGCCCGATTTGGACCTTGCAAAGCTTACGTCGGCGTCGAGGACGATCACGCTGACTGACGTCGACGGTAAGCCTATAAATGACGTGCTGTACGACAGCAACAAAATATTCGTTGATATCGACGATATAAGCGAACATACGAAAAACGCTTTTATCGCAGTCGAGGACAAGCGGTTTTACAGTCACGGAGGCATCGATTACCGCAGGATCGCTTCGGCGGCGCTTGCAAATATCAAGTCCGGAAAGTTTCGCGAGGGCGCGTCGACAATAACGCAACAGCTTATCAAAAACACGCATTTATCCAACGAAAAGACTATCCGCCGCAAGCTCAACGAAATGCGGCTCGCGCGCGCGCTCGAACGCGTATACGACAAAGACGCTATACTCGAAAATTATTTCAACATCCTGTATTTCGGCTCGGGCATAAAGGGACTCGGCACGGCGAGTCGTGTAATGTTCGGGATATCGGCGTCAGAGCTTACGCTCGCCCAATCGGCCGCACTCGCCTCCATAATCAATAATCCGACGAAATACAGTCCTTATGAAAACTACGATAATCTTATCGAGCGAAAAAACCTCGTGCTTAAGTTAATGCTCGATCAAGGACTGATAACAGATAGCGATTATATATCGGCGCGCGCCGAAGAGCTTACATTCGATAAAAACAAGCAAAATCAGTTTGTCAGCGGAGTTCTTCGCGCTGTATGCAGGTCGATCGGATGCAGCGAAAAGGAGCTGTTTTCGACCAGCAGGACGATATCGACTTATTACAACGCCGAGATAGCGGCATGCGCGCGTAGGGCTATCAACGATATGGGCGAATTTAACGGATATATAAGATTGCTCGTACTCGATAACGCTTCGGGCGGAATAATCTGCGACGAAACAAATTCCAATAAGTATATCGATCTTCGCCGCTCGCCCGCTTCCGCAATAAAGCCTTTCGTATCGTATGCCGCGGCGCTCGAAAGCGGCTACAATCCGATGTCGCAGATACTCGACAAGCCGACGGTATTCGGCGATTACGAACCGCACAACTATAAAGACTCTTACCGAGGTTATGCGTCGCTGCACGATTGCCTGATCTATTCGTCCAATATCGCGGCGGTAAAGCTGTTGCAGAGCGTCGGTATAGATAAAGGCGCGGCAACGGCGCGGCTGTTCGGTCTTACCGTCGACGCCGAGGACGATTCGCTTGCGCTCGCATTAGGCGGCATGAAAAACGGCGTTACTCTGTCCGAGCTCGCCAACGCGTATAGGACGCTCGCTAACGGCGGTATTTATACTGATATCCGTTATTTCGACGCCGTAGACGGTAACAGGCACGGGAATTTCCCGTATTCGCGCCGTGCCGTCGGCGACGATACGGCATATCTTTTGACCGATATGCTAAAAGACTGCGCACGCAACGGTACTGCGCGCAAGCTGAAAAACGTCGGCGTTATAGCCGCAAAGACGGGAACTAACGGCGATAAAAACGGCAACACGGATTGTTATTGTATCGCCTACACTCCGCAATATACTATTGCGGTATGGTACGGCGCTAAGGATAAACCCATAGACAACAAGATAACGGGCGCGGCTTGCGCTAATATGATAAAGACGCTATGCGACGGCGCGATAAAGACAGATATGGATTTTACCGTTCCGGACTCGGTCGCTTACTACGAGATCGACGACCGTGAGCTTCGCGAAACGCACGAAGTGTATCTTGCCGATCCGTTCTTGCCCAAGCGTTACCGTCGGCGCGCGTTGATGTCTAAAAAGCGTCTGCCCGTAAGGAAAAATATCGATTATCTCGATTACTTCGATAATATCTTCGATTTCGGCGGTATCCGCGACAAATTCCTATTCGGCAGATGATCAAAGCTCTATTGTTTCGATAGCGGCGACAGCCTCTTCTATCAAAGCGCCCAGCTCGGTTATCCTCGCCTCTTGCTCCTCGACTTTGTTTATCTCGGGCTTGATGAGCGGATAATCGGGCAGGAATACGGTACAGCAGTCCTCATACGGCTCTATGGACGTTTCAAACGTGCCTATACGCCGCGCAATGTCGATTATCTCGTCTTTATCCATGCCGATAAGCGGACGGAATACGGGAAGCTTGACTACGGCGTTAGTAACATTGATGCTTTCCATGGTTTGGCTTGCGACCTGCCCGAGACTTTCGCCGTTGACTATACAGCCGCAACCGTTGGCGGCGGCTATCCTCTCCGCTATCCGCATCATTGCTCTTCGCACGAGCGTTATCATATAATTCGGTTTGCAGCATTTGTGGATCGCTTCCTGTATCTTTGTAAGCGATATCGAATACAGCCTGAAACTCGGACTGTAATCTTTAAGTATGCGCGCGAGCCGTACCACCTTATCCTTTGCCGCTTCCGACGTATACGGATAAGAATGGAAATGTAACGCGGTTATATTTATGCCGCGTTTTGCGAGCATATACCCGGCAACGGGACTGTCTATCCCGCCCGAAAGCAACAGCAATCCGTCGCCCGCCGTGCCCGTCGGCATGCCGCCCGCGCAAGGCATAGCCGAGTCATACATATAGATATCGCCGCCTTCGCGCACGTCGACGTTTAACACATAGTCGGGCGTGTGCAGATCGACGGACAGAGCTGGCTTTGCCTGCAAAACCTTTTCGCCGATATATTTATTGAGCTGCATCGAGTCGAGCTCGTATTTTTTGTACGAACGGTGCGACGATACGCGGAAAGTGCCGACGTCGGGCGTCAGTTCGATCGCAAGATCCGCAACCTCTTGCAGATCGTAACCGCAGCGACGCGCGACCGACAAGGAATGCAGACCGAATATGTGACGCACACGCTCGATTATCTCGTCCTCGTCGTGATCGGCGTATTCCTTGACGACGTATCGCCCTCTGCCGAAATAAAGCTTACAGTCGATACCGTCGAGCTTTGCTCTTATGTTGTCTTTGAGCATGTTCTCGAAATAGCTTTGATTTTTTCCTTTGAGATACAGCTCGCCGAATCTCAGCAATATGACATTATTTGACATGTCCGCTCCTTATCCTGTCCGCACATTCTGTTATGATCCGCGCCGCATCGAGCGCGGCGTCGAGCTCCGTATCGACGAAAAAGCTCAACCTGATACAGCACTCGGCCGCTTTTTCGGAAAGCCCCATAGCGCCGAGCACACGGTTACCGCGCTTACTGCCCGAGCACGCCGAACCTTTCCCGATGATAACTCCGTTATCGGACGCTATGTTTTGCAATATTTCGGCTTTGACTTCCGGCACGTGCACGCAAAGCACAAACCCGCTGTTAGGTCCGCTTCCCACTATCTCGCAACCGTTTTTTACGAAATGCTCGGAAAGTCTGTCGCGGATAGCCGCTATCTTGTTTATGTCTGCCGATCTTGCAAAATCTTCCGCCGCCGCGGCAAACGCGGCTATATACGGCGTGTTTTGCGTTCCCGAGCGCAGATTTTTTTCCTGTCCACCGCCGTACAGCAACGGCGCGATACCGAAGCCGCGGCGCACATACAAAAAGCCGATGCCCTTGGGCGCGCCTATCTTATGCGCGCTCGCGCTGTATAGATCAACGCCGAGCGAGCTTATCGGCTCGCGCGTTTTTAGCACGGCCTGCACTCCGTCGGAATGAAAGACCGTCGTCGGGGATTTGGCTTTAACCGCCGCGGCGAGCTTTTTTATATTATTGACCGCACCCGTTTCGTTGCTTACGTGAATGACCGAAACAAGCGCCGTTTCCTTATCTACAGCCGCTAAAAGCGCGTCGCCGTCGACCTGTCCGCCGCGTGTAAGAGGAACTACGCGGACGTCGATACCGCGGCTTTTGAGCTGCATTGCGGCCTCGTAAACGGACGCATGCTCGCCCGCCGTTATCACGACGTTGCCTTTTATACGCTTTCTGCCTCGCTCGATCGCCCAGTTATTCGCTTCCGTTGCGCACGACGTAAAGTATATCTCGTCGCTTTTGGCGCCGACTGCGGCGGCAAGCGCGTTGCGTGCGCGCTCCATTTCGGCATTGGCGTCAACGCTCGCGCGGTATGTCGCGTTGGGATTGAAAAAGTCTATCCTCATAGCGTTTGCCGCGGCGTCTACCGCATTATCGAATACCCGCGTCGTAGCGGCGTTGTCAAGATAGATCATTTGCGCTTATTCTTCCGTTTCGAGATTTTTTTCAAGTTCGGTCATGCTTTTATCGAAAATATTGACGGCGGACACAACGCGCCTGAGCGCGATCATAAAGCCGCGGTCGGGCTCGAGGAACATTATCCGTCTGCCTTTTTCGGTGCTGTAAAGCAGGTATAATATCGTCTTTTCGTTATCGTAGTTGACGAGCGCGAGTATCTTTTTTTCCGCTTTGCTCTCTATCTTCTTATAGCCTTCCGAGCCGAACATCCCCGCGGATTCCACCGACCTAAGCCTTACTGAGTGCTTGAGCTTGCGGCGCTCGCGGAAATATATCTCCGATACTTTGAGATATTCGTCGTCTATCACGTAGTCGTATTCCGTATTGTTGCGCTTGTTTACACGCCCGATTATCACCGCCGCTATAATAAACGGTACGGACGTAACGGAAAGTATACCGAGCCAGGCGACGAATGAATCGTCGACGACGAACAATATCGACGTGAGCAGTATGCCTATCGCCGCGACCGTACAAAACGTCTTTGCTATGGTCAGCGTGCGCGTCTTTTTGATTCGCTCGTCGATATTCTTATTTACTACGTTTTGTTCGTAATACTGTTCCATCAGTTGCTTTCTCCTTGTTCCGCCGACGAAACGTCGCCCTGCGGTTCTACCTTGCCTATTATCTTGCCGACGTTCGGTTTATGCTTGTCCGGATCGAACAGCGTCAGCGTGAATATAAACGTCGCGCCCGCGCCGCGGTTGCTCTCTACCCAAATGACCTCGCCGTGCTCGTCGATTATCTTTTTAACTATCGACAAGCCGAGCCCCGAGCCTTTGGTCTTGACGGGCGAACGCGATTTATCGGTCATGTAGAACCTGTCCCATATAAGCATTTGGTCTTTCTTGCTTATGCCGTAGCCGTAATCTTTGACGGTGACATAGACCTTGTTTTCGTGCACGCTCGTTATAAGTATTATCCTTGAATACGACGGAGAATACTTGATAGCGTTGTCGACGAGGTTGGTTATAACCTGTATTATCTTATCCTTATCGGCGAAAACATAGCACGTGTCGCGCGCGAACTCGACGTTTATCTGCAATGCCTTTTTGAAAAGCGCGGGCTCGAATTTGAGCGCTATCTCTCTTATAACGTCGTTTATCTCGAACTTGCTCATGACGAGCGGATTTTTGCCCGAGTCGAGCCGCGACAGGTCGAGCATCGAGTTTATCAGCGCGTTGAGCCGTTTTGTTTCGCTCAGCGCTATTTTGAGGTATTTTTCTTTGTCGTCGGGAGAAACCGTGCCGTCGAGCACCGCTTGCAAAAAGCCTTGCACGGAAGTAAGCGGCGATCGTAGCTCGTGCGACGCGTTCGCGACAAACGACTTACGCATTTGTTCCAACCGCTCGTACTCCTCGGACGTCGCGTTGACCGCGGCGGTAAGCTCGCCCGCCGCGCCGTCTATGGTGCGCTGTCTCAGCTTCAAGCCGTAGATCTCGTTATTAGCCATATCGTCCAGACATTTCGCCGCAGAGCGTATCTTGGAAAACACGAAGTAATGCGATATGAGTACGAAGCATATCAGCTCGAACAGACAGGTAAATACGACTATCACCAACAGCACTCCGCGCCCCTCCTCGGGCGTGTCGACATATGCGAAAGCCAAAGGAAAAAATACGGTGGAAAACAACGCGACTGCCGCCGCCGATATGCGGAAGATATGAGATCCGAAAAATCTTTTTATGCCCTTTTTTATCCGCATCGTATACTTAAAAAACTTCTATCTTGTAGCCTATTCCCCAAACCGTCGTCAGCTTCCAGTGCGCGTTATCGCCGAGTTTTTCACGCACGCGCTTTATATGCACGTCGACGGTGCGCGGGTCGCCCGTGTAGTTCTCGCCCCAAATGGTCTTTAACAGGTCGTCGCGCGTGAAAACGTGCATGGGCGTTTTGACGAGCGTATACAAAAGCTCGATCTCTTTGGGCGGCATGTCGAGCTTTTCGCCGTCGCGCGTCACCGTAAAATCGCTCAGATCGACGGACAGATTGAAAAGATCGACGCGCTTGGGCTGTTCCGCCTGCGGCTTGGCTCGGCGCAGTATCGCTTTGATACGCGCGATAAGCTCTTGCGGCTCGAACGGCTTTGTTATATAATCGTCCGCGCCGCAGTCGAAACCGGATATCTTGTCCATCGGCTCGCCGCGCGCGGACAGCATGATAACGGGGATATCGGAAAACTGCCTGAGGTTCTTCAACGTCTCGAATCCGTCCATAACGGGCATCATGATATCGAGTATGATAACGTCGTACGCGTTGTTACGCGCGGTTTCCAGCCCCGTCGCGCCGTCGTGCGCAAAGTCGGCGGAAAAACCGTCCTTTTCGAGATACAACGCGAGAAGCTGACAGATGTTCTCGTCGTCGTCTATCATCAGTACTTTGTATTTTTTAGCTTTATTTTCCATTAAGCACCAACCTGCCGTAATTAACGCCGCGAACATCGGTCACGGTCTCGTCCGCTGTCGTAAAGTTGTAATATTTTTTATAGACCGCGCCGACTATCTCGACTACAGTCGTTATATCGGCGCACTCGCCGTTATCGAGCGGGATATGCAATAGCTCCGCCGCGGTGTGACACATCCTGCCGTTTATCGCGATGCAAGCCGCGATACTGTCCGTCACTTCGTCCGCATCCGTGCCGTAAATATCGGCAACCGCGATGACTGCGGACGGCTCGGAATAGCCGCTTTGAATTATGTACAGCGTGACGAGCATCGCGAGGTACTTAAAACCGTTTACTCCGTATCTAAAGCCGGTCGACGACAGTATAGTAGTCACATAAAAGAGTATTCGATTCGCATCGGTCTCGCGCTCCAATGCAAAGCTGTTGAATAACACCTCGTTGAGCGAGTAGTCGAGCCAATCTATCGCGCTCGCCGCAACGAATCTGTTGCCCGACATATCATTCATACTTCTCGCCGTCCTCGGAATTGACCTTTTTGAAGTAAAGCGCGAGATCGTATATCGCGTCGAGCGCCGTATTGGGCGTTGCGCCCGTTATGTACCGCACTGCATCGACCTGCTCGCGGTCGCCCGTTAAATCGAATTGCCCGACCGCAAGTTTCTCGACGGCTTGCGGCGTATTGCCCGAATTGTCGGCTATCACTCGTATTATATCGTCGAACTCGAACGAATCAGACATCTTTTCCAAGACCGTTACAAGAATCGGAAAACCGCGGTCGCGCGGATACAAGCCTATAAACAACAGTGTTTTTACTATAAACGCTTTTATATCCTCGCGCCGCGCGCGAAGCGTATCGGACGATATCGGCTTGATTGTAAGCGCCTGTAAGCTCTCGCGCTCGAAAGCCGTCACAGCGTCGCCGCCTTTCCGCTCCGAAAAGGGAACGCCCGATCGTGACGTTCCGTAGACCGCCGTTTTGATCGCAGCAAGGTCAGTCATCGCGCCTGTAATCGTTGATACCGAGCTTTTGTCCGCCCATAAGGTGCATGTGAAGATGCGGTACGGTCTGCAAAGCGTCATCGCCCTGATTGACTATAAAACGGAAGCCGTTTTCAAGCCCGAGCGTCGGCGCAAGCTCGCCTATCTTTTTGATGCATGCGGCGAGTTCCGCCGCGTCTGCGTCGGTCATTTGATTGAAGTATTTATAATGTTTTTTCGGTATGGCAAGAAAATGTTTCTTCGCCCGCGGCGAAATGTCCTCGATAACGATCATGAGTTCGTCATCATAATACTTTTTACAGGGTATCTCGCCTTTAATTATCTTACAAAAAACGCAATCGTCCATATTCGCCTCCAAAGCAAGTTTTTTTCGCTTGTATTAAACACGGCTTACAAAAGCAAAGCTTTTGTATTGCTGTCGCAATATTATCCGCAATACGCGGATAATAGCCGTTAGTTGAAATACAGCGCGGATCTGCCCTTGCAAGCAAGCATATCCACGTGTATTATACAATATTTCCGCGATCATTGCAATAATATACGGCTGGATTTATGCAAAAGAAAAGCGGCTTTTTGTGCAAAGCCGCTTTTTGTTTCTCTGTAATTATCAGCGTTTGATATTGAACGCCTTGACGCCGGGATAGTCCGCGGCAACGCCGAGCGCGCTCTCGATGCGAAGGAGCTGATTGTACTTCGCAACACGCTCCGAACGGCTGGGCGCACCCGTCTTGATCTGTCCCGCATTGAGCGCGACGGCAAGATCGGCGATGGTCGTATCCTCGGTCTCGCCGCTGCGGTGCGAAACAACGGTCGTATAGCCCGATCTCTGCGCAAGCTTGATAGCTTCCATAGTCTCGGAAACCGAACCTATCTGATTGAGCTTGATCAGTATGGAGTTGCCGCAGTTGAGGTCGATGCCCTTTTGCAGACGCTTGACGTTGGTGACGAAAAGATCGTCGCCGACGAGCTGAACGCGTTTTCCGAGCGTGGCGGTGAGTTTTTCCCAGCCGTCCCAGTCTTCCTCGTCGAGACCGTCCTCGATGGAGTATATGGGATACTTCTCGGTAAGCGCTTTCCAGTGCTCGATAAGCTGCTCGGAGGTGAAGTCGGTGCCGGCTTTGGGCATATGGTAATGACCCTTTTTGCCGCTCTTCCACTCGCTCGCCGCTGCATCCATAGCGAGAACAAAGTCCTTGCCGTCCTTGAAGCCCGCTTTCTTGATAGCTTCGAGTATGTTCTTGATAGCCTCTTCGTCGCTTGCGAGGTTGGGCGCGAAGCCGCCTTCGTCGCCGACCGAGGTCGCGAGGTTCTTGCCTTTGAGCAGGGCTTGGAGCGCATGGAATACCTCCGTGCACCAACGCAAGCCTTCTTCAAAGCTGGTCGCGCCGACGGGCATGATCATGAATTCCTGTACGTCGACGGTGTTGGTCGCGTGTGCGCCGCCGTTGAGTATGTTCATCATCGGAACGGGAAGACGCGTCGCCGAGCAACCGCCTATAAAGCGGTAAAGCGGGATGTTGAGCGAGCTTGCCGCGGCTTTGGCGGCGGCGATGGAAACAGCGAGTATCGCATTCGCGCCGAGCTTGGACTTGTTGTCCGTGCCGTCCGCATCGAGCATGAGCTTATCGACTTTGTAGGTGTCGAAAGCGTCCGCGCCGCGAAGCGCCTCGTTGATAACGGTGTTGACGTTGTTGACGGCTTTGGAAACGCCCTTGCCGCCGTAACGCGACTTGTCGCCGTCGCGAAGCTCTATCGCCTCGAATTCGCCCGTAGACGCGCCAGAAGGGGACGCGCCTCTTCCGATAACGCCGTTCTCAAGCTCTACTTCCGCTTCTACCGTGGGATTGCCGCGCGAGTCGATTATTTCTCTGCCGACAACCTTTTTGATCTTCAATTCCGACATGGTTTCTCCTTTTTTAAGGTATTTTGTGCTTACTTAATAATATCACACTCGGTTTTGAAAATCAAGTGTTTGCGCAAGCAATGATAAATTTATCGTGCATTTTTTAATAAAAAACGGGACGGCGCGCGACCGTCCCGACTTTTGTTTTTATTCGGCTATTTCCGCTAACAGCTGACCGACGTTCTTTTTGCCGAAAACGACTTTTTCTTTGCCGTCGCGACCGCCGATGACCGTGCACGGCACGCTCATGACGTTGTACTCGTCGCGGAGCTTCGGATACAGCGCAAGGTCGAATATCTCCGCCGATACTTCGGCATTGAGCGACGCGAGCCTTTGCGCCGATACGACGGTATCAGGACACATCGTGCACGACAGCGATACGAATACCCGTATATCGGTCTTGCCGAGCGCCTCCGCCGCCGCACGGTCGCCGTCCGAGATCGGCTGTCCCGCACTCGACACGTTGTACAGACCGAGTATGAACGAGGTGAACTCGTGTCCGCTCGGCACGCCGTGGAACGCAAGACCGGTATAACCGTCGGCGTCGTAAACGCGCACGCACGGCAAAAACTCCGTGCCGCCCTCTTCCGTCGTCACCGTTATCTTGTCGCAAAGCTCGGCGAGCTTATCGCAATACGTCTTTAACGTCTGCGACGCTTCGCCGCCGTCGAGAGAGAGTTTCAGTTCGATAGCGTCGGTCATACGCGAGAATACGGCGTTGAGCTGAGCGAGCACGGCGTCGTCGAATATCCCGTCGCCGTCCGTGCCGGTTGCGCTCGGAGCTTTGCTTATATCCGTCGAGCTTTTTGCCGACTGTTTGGGACGCACAGGCGTTATGCCCGTTTTCTTTTGCATTTTCGCCGCGTGCCGCTCCATTTCCGTCGCGGCGGTCGCGCCGTCGCCGACGGCTGTTACGACCTGCCTGAGCTGTTTTACGCAGACGTCGCCCGCCGCAAAAATACCGTCGACGCTCGTCCGCTGATCGCGGTCGGCGATGATATAACCGTGATCGTCGAGCTTTACGACGTCTTTGACAAGATCTGTTTCGGGCGCATAGCCGACGAATACGAACACGCCGAACGTCTTACCGTCGCTATTGCGCTCGGTCACTTCGCCCGTCTTGTTGTTGCGGTAGCGTATATAATCGAGTCCGCTGCCGCTGCTCTTTACTTCCTCCACCTCGGTATTGGGCAATACCGTTATCTTGGGATTGGTCTTGGCATGCTCGGCAGTAGCCGCGGCGCAGGTAAAGTCGTCGGTCATCATCAGGATAGTAACGTGTTCGGCGTACTTCGTCAAAAACACGCTCTCCTCGGCGGCGGCAAAGCCTCCGCCTATCACGTAAACCTCCTTGCCCGTAAAGAACTCGCCGTCGCACGTCGCGCAATACGCAACGCCCCTGCCGCGGTGCTCGTCCTCGCCCTTGAATCCGACCGTGCGCGGATGCGCGCCCGTAGCTATAAGCACGGAGAACGCGCGTATATCGCCTTTATCGGTATTGACCGTTTTTATATCGCCTGCCGCATCGATGCCGACAGCCTCCGCTATGCGGAACTCCGCGCCGAAGCTTTGAGCCTGGTCGCGCATCGTCGCCGTAAGCTCCTTGCCCGTCGTGTGCGCGACGCCCGGATAGTTCACTACCTCGTCTGTTATAGTTATCTGACCGCCGAAGTTATCCTTTTCCAATACAACGACGCGATAGCGCGCTCGTGCAAGATACAGCGCGGCGGTCAGCCCCGCAGGACCGCCGCCGATTATCGCCGCATCGAAAATATTTTCTTCCGTCATAGATCAAAGCTGCCCGACAAGATCGAGACTGGGCTTGAGCGTTTCCGCACCGGGCTTCCACTTGGCGGGGCACACTTCGTCGCCGTGCTGATGGACGAATTGGCATGCCAAGAGCTTGCGGAGAAGTTCCTCTGCGTTCCTGCCGACATTGCCTGCATTTACCTCGTAAGCGACTATCTTTCCCTCGGGATTGACGATAAACGTGCCGCGCTCGCTCATTCCGTCCGCTTCGATATACACCTCAAAGTCATTGGACAGCGCGTGCGTAGGATCGGCGAGCATGGGATAGGTTATCTTTTGTATGCGCTTGGACGCGTCGTGCCACGCCTTGTGCACGAAATGCGAGTCGCACGACACGGCATACACCTCGCAACCGGCTTTCTTGAACTCGGCGTATTTATCAGCGAGGTCCTCGAGCTCGGTCGGGCATATAAACGTGAAATCGGCGGGATAGAAAAAGAATACGCTCCACTTGCCGAGTATGTCTTTTTTAGTGACGGACTTGAAGGCTTTGTTCTGGAAAGCCTGTACGTTGAAATCGGATACTTCCTTATTGATAAGCGACATGAATTGCTCCTTGAAAAAAATTATTTTTTAGATCGTTTCGCCGCAGTCACGCGAGCGACAGGCGTTACACACGCCCTCGAATATGAGGTCGACGCCGGCTATGCTCCCGCAGTTCGGCGCGTTGTCCTTTTTTATCTTGCCGAGGTCGACGTCGAATAAGTCGGTCACCCCGCCGCATTCCGTACATACGAAATGCGCATGATCGGCAGTCGTCGCGTCGTAACGCTCGACGTTTTGCCGAGTGGTAACGCGCCTGAGCGCGCCCATGCTCTCCAAGAGCTTAAGATTGCGGTAGACCGTACCGAGCGAGAGTGCGGGATCATCCGCTTTGAGCGCGTTGTATACCTCGTCGGCGGACGGGTGCGCCGTCGACGCGCGCACATAAGAATATATAAGCTCTCTCTGCCTGGAATGTCTTAGCTTGGAGATCACTTTCAGAGCTCGACGCACCACAAGCCGTGGAGATTGCAGTATTCGTATACCGCCTTCGCCTTTTCGCCCGCCGCAAGCTTGAACTCGGTCTTAGGCTCGCCCGTATAAGGCAGTTTGTGCACCTGGTAGCCCTCGCTCGTTTCCAAAACGATAAAGGTTATGGAATGCTCCGCCGTCATCGGGTGCGGCACGGAACCGACGCATACCGATACGGTATCGCCCTTTACCTCGACCACGGGCACGTGCTTTTCCTGCGCGCCGTCGGTAGTATTGGCTTTGAGCTCCTTAAAGCTCGCATCGCCGAGTTCGCCGCAGCACAGCACCGCGAGCGCGCCAGTTTCTTTGTTGACATAGATCTTCATAAAAATTCTCCTTTTTAATTTATTATTGACGCACAGCGCGTCTTTATTCCGAACGGCAGAAATCAAAAACCGTTCATACGTTATTTATAACATACAAACGGTCGAATGTCAAGCATTATCAGTAATAATTCTTATTATTATTTATTGAATATTTCGTTAAGGCATTTTTCGAGCGCGAGCCTGCCGTGCTCGAATGTAAGCCCGCCCTGAAGATACGCGATGAACGGCGGACGTATCGGCGCGTCGCAGGATAGCTCTATCGATGCGCCCTGAACGAACGCGCCCGCCGCCATTATCACTTGATCGTTATATCCCGGCATATCCCACGGCTCTGGCAAAGCAAAGCTGTCTATCGGCGAAACGCTCTGCACGGCGCGACAAAAGCTTATAAGCTTGTCTTTGTCGCCGAACTTGACGGAACAGATTATATCGTTGTAGCTCTCGCCTGTTTTGGGCATTGTTTCGTAGCCGAGCGACGAAAACACTTCGGAAAAAAGCATTGCCGTCTTTATGCTTTGCGCTACCGTGTGCGGCGCGAGAAACAGACCTTGATAAAACGGACGGTAATCGCCAGCATAAGATCCGACTTCGCGCCCTATCGACGGCGACGTCAACCTGCCCTCGATAGCGGCTATCGCCTTTTTCGTGCCGCAGATATATCCGCCTGTCGGTGCTATGCCGCCGCCGGGGTTTTTGATGAGCGACCCGACTACCGCATCGGCGCAGACCGTCGGCTCGGTCGTATCCGTAAACTCGCCGTAGCAGTTATCGACGAGCACGAACGGCGTTTTACCGTTACGGCGCGCTATTCCGCTTATCTCTTCTATTTGAGCGACGGACAGCGCAGGACGCATTTCGTACCCGCGCGACCGCTGTATCATCACGACGGACGGATCGAGCTTATCGCATGCGCGCGCAATCGCCGTATAGTCGGGCGCGCCGCTACAGTCGAGAGGAACGGTCACGCAGTCTATGCCGAAGTCTTTGAGCGAGCCTATCCCCTCGCCGAAAATCACGTCGTTAAGCGTGTCGTAAGGCGTGCCCGTCGCAAAAAGCAGTGTCTGATGTGGGCGCAACAGCCCGAACATAGCGACGGTCAGCGCGTGCGTGCCCGATGCGATCATAGGCGAAACTATGGCGTCCTCCGCGCCGAACACACAGGCAAACAGCTTGTTCAGCGTATCGCGCGCCGTATCGTCGTAGCCGTAGCCCGTCGTCGGCGAAAAATGCCGCAATGCGATGCGGTTTTCGATAAACGCATCGAGCACTTTTTTTTGATTGAACAGCGCGATATCGTCTATACCGCGAAAACTGCCTTCAAGCTTTTTGAGCGAACGGTCTATAAGCTCTGCCGTGTTCATTTTCCTTCCTCCAAAAATGCTGAAACGCGCGAAAAGAGCTCGGCATAGTCGCGCGCGTCGATAAACTGTTTGTCGAGCTTCATATTCTTGAAATACGTCGTTTGCCGCTTTGCGTAATTGCGCGTTTTCTGCGCGACGAGCGGCTCTGTAACCGAGCGCGGCGCAGTCGGAGCCTCGGCTATCTGCTTGTACCCGAGCGCCTGCATAGAACCGCAGTCCTTATATTGCATGAGCGAACGCACTTCGTCCTCCAGTCCGTCGTCGAACATCTTTTTGACGCGCGCGTCGATACGCGAATACAGCAATTCCCGCGGCAGTGTCAGCACTATCGTGAGCGCGTCGAACGGCGGCTCGGCTTTGACTGCGGCTGCCGATTTCGGCGCGCCGCCGACTGCGAAAATTTCGAGCGCGCGCACCGTTCGCTTTACGTCATTGACGGCGATACCGTCGGCGGAGCGTCTGTCGACTTTCTCCAACAGCGCATGCATGACCGCCGCGCCCAAAAAGTGCGAATCGGCTTTCAGCGCATTGCGCACGCCGTCGTTTCGCGGCGCGTCGGCAAAGTTGCAGCCCGACAAAAGCGAATACACATAAAGCCCCGTACCGCCGACTATTATAGGCAGCTTGCCGCGGGCGGCGGCGTCCTCTATCGCACGCTTTGCAAGCTCGACGTACTCGCCGACCGAAAACTCCGCGTCGCCGTCGACTATATCTATCAGCCTGTGCGTTATACCGCCGCACTCGGCTTCGGTCAGCTTGCCCGTGCCTATATCGAAGCCGCGGTATATCTGCATCGAATCCGCGCCGATAAGCTCGCCGTTGAACCTCTCGGCAAGCTTTAACGCGGCGGCGGACTTACCGACGGCGGTACAACCGAGCAGCGCAACCGTTTTTATACGATGCGCTTGAACCATTTTTCGATTTCCTTTTTGGTGAACCCGACGGCTATCGGTCTGCCGTGCGGACAGAACAGTGTGATACCGCGTTCCGTCATTTCGGAAAGGAGCGCGTCTATCTCCGACTGCGAAAGGTCGTCTATCTCGCCCTTGACCGCGGCTTTGCACGCCGCCTGCATCAGCCGTTCTTTAAGCGTCATGGTGCTCTTTTCGCGCGAATTGACGAGCAGCAATAGATCCGAAACAAACGACTGCATATCGATACCTGCACATTCGTACGGTACGAACGACAGCGTAAACGTCTGATCGCCGAACGGCGTGATGCCGAAACCGCAGCTCTCGAAGTGCTCGAGATTTTCCGTTATAAGCTCCGCGTCCGACGGCGAAACGTCGAATACGAACGGCAGTATCAGCGGCTGTGTTTTGAGCCGACGGCTTTCATGCGCGGCAAGAAGCCTGTCGTAAAGCAATTTTTCGTGCGCGGCGTGCTGATCAATAAAGTAACACATATCGCCGCGCTCGAGCACCAAGTACGTATTAAAGAGCTTGCCGACGTATTTACATTCCGTCGGTAAGAACGGACGTTTCTCAACGGCAAAATCGCCGACAGCCTCGTATACGTCTTTATATACGGTCGCGGCGGCTTGCTCGCGTACGGGATCTTCCTCGGGAACGAAGTCGGTTAGACCGATATCATCGTCGTCGGACGTCTGCGACGAAGGCTTTACGGGCGGCGGCGTTATATCGAAAAACGATCTGAGCGTATGCGCCTTGCCGAACTGCGTCGGCTCTTGAAAAGCCGGTCTTATGCCGAAGTCGTCGTCGTGCAGTTTTTTCACATCGGTAAGCCGCGGCTCGACCGCATTCCTTACGGCGCGCGCGACGATGGATTTTATCTTTACCGTATCGGCGAACTTGACCTGCATCTTGCTCGGGTGAACGTTGACGTCGACCATGTCGAACGGCATCGTTATATGCAGTACGAAAAGCGGATATTGCCGTTTCATCAAATACTGCGCATATACAGAATACACCGCGTAAGACACATCGGCGCTTTCCACATACCTGCCGTTGATTATGATATTTTGGTAGTTCTTCGACGGCTTGGTAAACGACGGAACGCAGGTAAAACCGCTCACCGTCACGGGCGATTCCTCGAGCTCGACCTTGACGGTATTTTTGAGCACGGCGTCGCCGTATACCGCAAAGACGGCGCTTTCAAGCCCTTCGCCCGCCGACGAAAAATGCTTGCTCTCGCTGTCGAACTTAAAGACTATATTCGGGTTGGAAAGCACCATGCGCTCGATAAGCGTAAATATCTTGGTCTCCTCGCGCGACGGTTTGTTTAAGAACTTTTTACGCGCTGGGATACGCGCGAACAGGTTTTCGACAGTGACAGACGTGCCGAGCTTAGCTCCGTAACTGTCGTATTCGGTCGTCTTACCGCCGACGAAGGCTATCTTGCCGCCGACCTCGGAATCCTCAGTGCGCGATATCATGGTAACATCCGCGACAGCCGCAATGCTTGGAAGCGCCTCGCCGCGGAAACCGAGCGTACCTATCGTTTCTAGGTCGTCGAGCGAGCCTATCTTGCTCGTCGCGTGCGGCAGGAACGCCGTCGGCATATCCTCGAACGCAATACCGCCGCCGTTATCGGTGACGCGGATAAAATCGATGCCGCCGCCTTTGACGGAAACGCTTATCTCTGTCGCACCTGCGTCGACGGCGTTCTCGACGAGCTCTTTTACTATGGATGCGGGGCTTTCCACCACCTCGCCCGCGGCTATACGGTTGTATATCTCGCTGGGCAGTTTATTTATCTTCATTCGGCTTTTTCCTTGATGTCGCAGAGTATATCGAACGCCATTTTCGGCGTGAGGTTGTCGGTATCGAGCTCTTTGAGTATCTTTATTATCTCGCCGTAGCGCGAAACGTTATCGAACATCGATACCTGCCTGCTGTCGTTCGCTTTGTGCGCGATATCGGCGTTTATCAGTTGCGACAGTATCTGCTTGGCTCTGTCTATCACGGACTGCGGCAGTCCCGCAAGCGCGGAAACCTCTATACCGAAGCTCTTGTTCGCACTGCCGCGCATTATCTTGCGCACGAACTTGATGCCGTCGTCCTGCTCCTTTGCCGTGAACTTATAGTTCTTTATCCCGTCGAGCGTGCCCTCGAGCTCGGTCAGCTCGTGGAAGTGCGTGGAAAACAGTATCTTTGCGCGCGTGGTTTGCGCAAGCCGCTCTATAACCGCCCAGGCAATGCTGAGTCCGTCGTAAGTCGACGTGCCGCGCCCTATCTCGTCGAGCAGTACAAGGCTTTTGTCGGTAGCGTTGGCGAGTATGGTCGACACCTCGCTCATCTCCACCATAAAGGTGCTCCTGCCCGACGACAGATCGTCGCTCGCGCCCACTCGCGTGAATATCTTATCTATCAGCCCTATCCTCGCGGACTTTGCCGGCACAAACGAGCCCATATGCGCGAGCACGGAAATGAGCGCGACCTGGCGCATATACAGGCTTTTGCCCGCCATGTTCGGACCCGTTATCAGCATTATCTTTGAGTCCGAGCCGTTGACGGCGGTATTGTTGGGCACGAACAGCTCGTCGGACGGCAACAGCTCCGCGACGGGATGCCGCCCCTCGACGATGAATAGCTCGTCGCTCTCGACTATCTCCGGCTTGACGTAGCCATTGGCTTTAGCTACCGTCGCGAGCGCGACGAGCGCGTCAAGCGCCGCAAGCGCTTTGCCGAGCTTGTTGAACGCGGCGCAGTTGTCGCGAAGCGTCGCAAGCACCGACGAGTAAAGCTCTGCCTCGCGCTTGTCCGCAAGCTCCGACGCATTGAGTATCTTGTATTCGAGCTGTTTCAGCCCGTCCGTCGTATACCGTTCGGCATTGGCGACTGTCTGCCGCCGCTCGTACTCGGACGGCACTGACGACGCTTGCTGTCTCGGCACTTCGATAAAATACCCGAAAAGCCTGTTATACGATATTTTGAGGTTTCGTATCTGGGTCTTTTCGCGTTCCTCGCTTTCCATCTTGGCGATTATCTCGCGCGAATTCCTGATAAGCGCGCGGTACTCGTCGAGCTTTTCGTCAAACCCGTCGCGTATCACCGTCGATTCGCGGTCGTCCTTGCCTTTCGGCTTGTCCGCGTCGCCTACGAAGATCGCTCTGTCGATAAGCTCGGTCAGCTCGGGTTCGAGCTCTATTTCGCCGTCCAGCCTGTCGATAAGCGGCGCATCGACCCTATCGAGCAATGCCTTGATATCGGGTAGCGCGTGCAGCGATGCGTTTAGCGCGAGCACATCCTTCGGCTTGATCGCGCCTATCGCGAGATTGGCGGCAATGCGCAAAACGTCCTTTACGCGCGACAGCTCCGATCGGAGTCCTTCGCGTGTTATCGTATCTTTATACAGCGCCTCAACCGCGTCGAGCCGTTCGTCTATCTTATTCTTGACACGCAGCGGGCGGAGTATCCACTTTTGCAGAAGTCTGTCGCCCATGGCGGTGCTCGTCTTGTTAAGCACGTCGCGGAGCGTAGTGCCGCGCTTTTTGCTTTGCGACTCGGTCAGCTCGAGCGTCTTTGCCGTATTGGCGTCGATATCGAGCGTGCCGTCCGTCTCGAAGCTTTCCGCAACGCCGACGTTTATCTTGTCGGTAAACTGCATACTGCGCACATACGAAACGAGCGCGCCCTCGGCGCACACGCATGCAGGCGTTTTCAGAAGTTCGCGCAGTTCGCGCTCGCTCACCAAGCCCGAAAGCAATGCCTTAGCCCCGTCGAGCTCGAATTTATCGTCGTCGTATTGCGACATCGGACAAACGTTGCCGAACTTGACAGCGGACAGCTCGACGCTCTCTGCGAGCATCTTGCCGTTGCAGATTATCTCCGACGGCGCGACGCGCAGTAACAGGTCGTTGAGCTTGACCTTTATCGGGCACGGAATGTAATAGTTGTAGGTCTCCGATGTGGAAACGTCCGTCCACACCGCGCCGACCCCGTCCTTGTCGAGATAAAGCGACATCAAATAATTGTTCTTATCCTCGGTCAGCGTTTCCGCATCGGTCACCGTTCCGCCCGTCACTATACGCGTGACTTCGCGCGCGACTATATCCTTGGCTTGAGCGGGATCTTCCATCTGCTCGCATACCGCGACTTTGTAGCCCTTTTTGATAAGCCGCGCTATATACGACTGAACTGCGTGATGCGGAACGCCGCACATCGGCGCGCGTTTTTTGTCGCCGCAAGCACGGCTCGTGAGCGTCAGATCGAGCTCGCGCGAGACCGTTATCGCATCGTCGAAAAACATCTCGTAAAAATCACCGAGACGGAACATCAGTATGGTGTTCGGATATTTGTTCTTTACACTTTGGTATTGACCCATCATTGGCGACAATGACATTACTTGACTACCTCTCCCGTAAGATTTGCATTGACCGACGAAACGATCTTTACTTTTACGAACTCGCCCTGCTCTACGCCGTCCGCGCCGAGCGTGACTGCCGCATCGCTCTCCGTCTTGCCGAATGCCTTACCGTCCTTTACCTCGGCGATAAGAACTTCGACGGTCTGTCCGACCGCGCGGTCCGCAACCGATTTGGATATCTCGAACTGCTTTTTTATCAGCCTGTCTATGCGCGCTTGCTTGGTCTTGTAGTCGAGCTGCGGCATTTCCGCGGCGGGCGTTCCGCTGCGCCGCGAATAGATAAAAGTAAATAAATTGTTGTACTCGACGCGCTCGACAAGCTCCAAGGTATCGGCAAAATCCGCCTCGGTCTCGGTCGGAAATCCGACCATGATATCCGAGCTCAGACCGATATCGGGAACGAGCTTGCGCACCGACTCGACTTTTGACAGATAATCGCTGCGCGTGTAATGCCTGTTCATTGCGGCGAGGATACGATCGCTGCCCGACTGTACGGGCAAATGCAGATTATGCGAAAGGACTTTCGACTGAGCTATCCGTTCTGCAAGCGCAGGCGAAAAATCTTTCGGGTGCGAAGTCATGAATTTAAGTCGATACTTGCGGTCGAGCTCCAAGTATCCGAGAAGATCGGCAAAAGTCTTGTCCTTGTATTTGTAAGAATTGACGTTTTGCCCGAGCAGCGTTATCTGCTTTTTTCCGGAGTCGAGCAGTTCCTCGACGTCGCGCACGATATCGTCGATAGGTCTGCAACGCTCTCTGCCGCGGACGTACGGGACTATGCAGTACGTGCAAAAATTATTGCAGCCGTACATGATATTGACCCATGCATTGACGCCGCCGTCGCGCAACGGCTTGCCTTCGCGCGCCTCGCGCGGCTCGTCCCAAACCTCGATAATACGCTCGCCCGTCGCCGAAAACATATCTATATACTCGCCGAGCATGTGGATATTGAACGTGCCGACCGCTATATCGACAAACGGACAGCGTTTGCAAAGCGCCTCCGCCGCTTCGCGGCGCTGTGTCATACAGCCGCACACGGCAAGCACCGCACCGGGCTTTTTCATGCTCTTGATCCTGCCCAAATGCCCGAGCACGCGCGTTTCCGCCGTTTCCCTGACGCAGCAGGTATTAAAAACTATGATATCCGCATCGCGTACGTCATCGCATGCGGTAAGACCGCGGTCGCGCAAAATGCCGGCTATTTTCTCCGACTCGTGAACATTCATTTGGCAACCGTAGGTTTGTATGTAAAAACTGCTCATGCTCTACTGATTATACAATATCCTGTCGAAAATGTACAGTGTTTTAACAGTCAAATGCCGCGGCAAATGCGTCGAGCTTGGCGGATAGCTTCTCCTCGAAACGCGACAGATACAGCGGCACGTCGCGCATGTTCGCAAAACGCGTAATGTTGCCGCCGCACACCGCTTTCGATATTGCGCCCGCGCCGCAAGCCATAACGCCGACGGTCTCCTCCATCGTCGTTATGTTATTGACGCACTCCTTGCCGACGAGTGAAAACCCGACGTTTTCGAGATTGCCAGCCTGACGCTTTTGGCGATACAGATAGTACGGTCGGTACTCGCCGCATGCGCCGAGCGCATGCTCCGCCATTTCCGCCGCCGCGGAGTTCTCGCCGCGCTCGTAGCGTATGCCGCTTCCGTTCTTTTTCGACAGTGTATGCACCGTTATGTTCTCGGGTCGGAGCGATAATATCTTATCAAAACCGTCGCGGAACTGCGCCGCGCTCTCACTGCCGAGCCCCGCGATAAGATCGCAGTTTATATCGAAGCCGCGCGCGCGCACCGCGTCGAACGCGCGATAAAAATCATCGACGGTATGACTGCGCCCTATCTCCTCGAGCGTCGCGTCGCAGAGCGACTGCGGATTTACGCACACCCTGTTCACGCCGTGCGCGCGCATCATATCAAGCTTTTCTTCGGTTATAGTGTCAGGTCTACCCGCTTCGCAGGTGTACTCGACGTTGAGCCGACCGATGCTCGAAAGCACGGCGTCGAGCGCGTCCGCGCATATCGCAGTAGGCGTGCCGCCGCCGATATATACCGAGAGTATCTTTTTGCCGTGGCATTGCAGAAACTCGACCGACCGCCGTATCTCCTCGCAGAGCGCAGCGGTATACGCGTCGGCTTGCTCTTTATACTTGTTGATCGGCAAAGAAACGAACGAACAGTACGAACAGCGCGTCGTACAGTACGGGATATGAACGTAAAGATTGATGTACTCGGGCGCAAAAAACACCTTGCCGCTTTGCGCCGCCACGATGCGTCTTAAAACTTCCGCGCGCTCCGCGCTCACTCGGTAAACAGTCCGCATGACGTAGACCGCGCGCTCCGCGCTGTTACCGTTTTTCAAGCACTCGTAAAAAAGCTTTGTAGGGCGCACGCCCGTAAGCGCGCCCCACGGCATACTGCGCCCCGTGTATGAAGAAAGAGCGTCGTAAAGCGCGATCTTGGCGAGCCTGCCGTTACGGTGCGCAGGCGGTATCTCGTCTGTCGAGCGTCCGTCGAGCTTTACGGAAAACGGCTTGCCGTCAACCGATATCGAATACTCGCCGTCGCCGCCGCTCATCTCTACCGTCGGACGCTCGTCGCCGTAAAACAAGCCTACTACGTCGCGGAGCTCGGTGTCAGTCGTAAGATCAAAACTCGGCATAAGGTATGTTACCACGCTCGCTGTCGAGCGTCGTCGTCGGTCCGTGACCGGGATAAATTTCCATATCCCGAGTGAGCGCGAACAGCTTTCTGAGCGAGCGCATCAGTTCGCCGCCGTTGCCGTAAGGCAGGTCGTATCGCCCCATCCCGCGGCAAAAAAGAGTATCGCCCGTAAACGCGATATCGCCGTCTGTAAAATAACACATGCTACCCGGCGTGTGCCCGGGCGTCGACATGACCGTGATATCAAGCCCGTCGAGAGTCAGTTTGTCGCCGTCCTTGACTGTGATATCCGCCGCGAAGCTATCGATAGGCACACCGAGCCCGAGCATGAAATCGGTCTTTTTCAGCAGCTCGTGATCGGTCTCGGAAATAACTACCTTCGCGCCGAGCCGTTTCAGCTCGCTCACACAGCCTATATGATCGTAATGCCCGTGCGTCAACAGCACATATTCGGGCTTTTTCTTAAGCTCGGTAAGACACGAAAGTATCTCGCCGAGCTCCGCGCCCGGGTCGATCAATATCGCGCCGTTATCGCGCGGGATAACGTAAGTATTGACCCTTAGCAAGCCGAGCGCAAGCTTTATTATACCGTTTTTCATCAGTTCATCGTCCTGTAAACCTTATCCACGCCGCTTATAGCTTTTATCCTGTTGACCACGAGTTCGAGCTGCTCAGGCGACGTTACGCGCAGCGACAGCGACACTACGCCGCGATGCTCCTTGTCGATACTGCGCGCCGTCATCGCCTCAATGGACAGCTTCATATCGCTTACGGTCTTAACAAGCCGCGCGAGCACGCCGTCGGTATTCTTGCTCTCGACGGTGAGCGACACCACGAACGGCGCGGAACGCTTGCCGTCCCAGTGCGCTTCTATCAGACGGAACGGCTCGGCGTTCCTTACATTCGGACAGTTGTCGCGGTGTATTGTAACGCCGCGCCCGCGCGAAATAAACCCGATTATCCCGTCGCCGGGCACGGGCGAACAGCATTTCGCGACACGCACCAAAAGATCGTCATGACCCTTTACGACGATACCGTGCCCCTCCGATCTTACGGGCGCGCCCGTCGCCTGTTTCTCGGGAACGACTGGATTTTCGCGCTTGTAAAAATCGATCAGTTTGAGCAGTATCTGGCTCGGCGTGTACGCGCCGTAGCCGACGGACGCATACATATCGTTGTGCGACGAGAAAGAATATCGCGACATCACGACGTCCAGCCATTTGGGAACAAGCAACGACGACAGCGCGTACCCGCGTGTCTTTGCCTCGCGTTCGAGCAGTTCCTTGCCGCGCCGAATGTTCTCCTCTTTCATTTCGTGCTTGAAGAACGCGCGTATCTTGGTCTTGGCTGTAGAAGTCTTGATAAACCTAAGCCAATCGCGGCTCGGTCCTTTGGAGGTTGCGGAAGTGATTATATCGACGTAATCGCCCGTTTGCAGTTTGGTTTCGAGCGGTACTATCTTGTTATTGACCTTCGCGCCGACGCATTTATTGCCGACCTCGGAATGAACGGTGTAAGCAAAGTCGACGGGCGTCGCGCCCTCGGGTAGCGGTATAACGTCGCCGCGCGGCGTAAACACAAAGACTTGACCGCTGTACAGATCGAGCTTGAGCGACTCGTAAAACTCCTGCGGATCTGCGGTCTCCGCCTTTTCGCTCTCCATGACGTTGCGCAACCAGCCGAGCTTTTCGTCGAGGTCGGAATCGACCATGCGGTTCTCTTTGTACTTCCAATGCGCCGCGATACCGTATTCCGCTATCTTGTGCATCTCGAATGTGCGTATCTGTATCTCAAACGGCATGCCGTAAGTGGTCATTACCGTAGTATGCAAAGACTGATAGTTGTTGGGCTTGGGCACGGCGATATAGTCCTTGAACCGTCCCGGGATCGGCTTCCACATCGTGTGTATCACGCCGAGCACCTCGTAACAGTCTCGCACGTCCTCAACGATTACGCGCACCGCCGTAAGGTCGTAGATCTGCTCGAAGGTCTTGTGCTGATTGACCATCTTTTTGTAGATGCTGTAAAAATGCTTCGGTCTGCCGCTGACCTGACCGTTGATACCGAGGTCCTTGAGCGTGTTGCGTATCTCCTCGCATATCTTGTCGACAAGATCCTGCCGCTCCGCGCGCTTTAACGAAATATCCTTTACGAGCTCGTCGTAAGCCTCGGGATGAAGCGTTTTAAGACAAAGATCGTCCAGCTCGCATTTATAGAACGAAAGACCGAGCCTCGACGCGAGCGGCGCATAGATATCGAGCGTTTCGGTCGCGATAGCGATCTGACGCTCGTGCGACAGCGACGATATCGTCCGCATGTTGTGCAGTCTGTCGGCAAGCTTGACTAGTATGACGCGTATATCCTTAGCCATGGCAAAGAACATGCGACGAAAATTTTCCGCTTGCTCTTCTTCCTTGGACTTGAAAACCATTTTCGCGAGCTTGGTCACGCCATTGACGAGCATGCATATCTCTTCGCCGAAAAGCGAGGTTATCTCCTCTTTTGTCGAGCACGTGTCCTCTATGCAGTCGTGCAAAAGCGCTGCGGCTACCGTCGAGTGGTCCATGCCGATGTCGAGCAGAAGATTGGCTACTGCTATCGGGTGGATTATGTACGGCTCGCCCGATGCGCGGAGCTGACCGTCGTGCATACGCGTCGCATACGAAAGAGCGGCGTCGAGAACAGCCGTTTGTTCCTCGCCGTACATCAACACGTAACGCGAGCGCAGGTGCGCCGCTTCGCGTTCCGCTATGCCTTGTGCTCCTTCGCTCACTTTTGCCATGCCTCGATATTTTTATAAACGGTCGATCTTTCCAGATCGCTCGAAACGGGCTTGACTGCGACAGTTCCGCCCGAAAAAGTCATCAGCCCGAGCTGAACGAATACCGAAAGGCACGCGACGAACTGCGGCAACTCCAAATCGCCGCATTTAAGCCGCAGCGCCTTGAAGTACGCATACACGTTTTGTCCGCGTACCGAGCCCGCAGCCGATTTGATCGCGTTATAATATTTCCCGAATACCGCCCTATCCGACTTGACGCACGAAAATACTTCCGCACGATTGTCCGTTTCGGGAACATAGACTTTGGCTTTGCTCCTGCGGTTGATATAGCATACGGCAGCATCGGACGGCGGCGTATCGAGGAATATGACCTTCTTATAGTTTTCGAGCATGAACGATTTACCGAGCTCGGGCGATACAATGAGCCGAGTATAAACGTTGGCATCGGTCTCGGCGAACATTTCGTGCAGGACGATGTTGGCGTGCTCGGCGGCGGCAAACCGCTCGTATGTAGCCTTACAGCCGGCTATAAGCAGTATCCCGAACTTGTCGTCGATCAGCCCGTCGAGCTCGGCTTCCGAATACTTTTCGTACTCGGCGCTGCCGTTGTCGGCATAATTGAGCATACGTAAGAAGCCCGCTTTTGCGAGGGTATCGTTGACCGCGAGCCTTTCGAGCGCGCAACCGCGAAGATACAGCCGCGGCGAATAGTCGCTGTCGACAAGCTCGTATATCATTTTACGCGGGGTCTCGCCGTTGTAATACGCGTTGAGCGAATACGCGTTGTACGCAAAGAACTGCAAGCCGCCCGGCGTTTTGAGTATGGTATGCGCGTTGTTGTTTTTAAGCGGAACGGCAGTCAGCGCGGATGTTTCCGTCATAAACAGCGGCTTTGGATTGCCGTTGTTGCCCGTCGGTTCGAGCAGCTCGAGCGACAGCGCGAATTCCTTGGTAACGTCGCGCTCCGTCAGTTCCATATCGTATTTGAGTTTGGGGATAAAGCACGATTCGTCGGCTTTTTCGAGCTCCGAGTAAATACGCGACTTGAATTCGTCTATTTTGTCCGGATAAATCGTAAAGCCCGCCGCTTGGTTATGCCCGCCGAACTCTTTGAGAATGTCGGCGTTCTTGCTCAAAATGTCGTAAATATTGATGCCTTCGATACTGCGGCACGTGCCCTTATACTCGTCGTTGTTCTTGACGAGCACGAACACGGGGCGCTTAAAGTCGCCGACGAGCCGTGCGGCGAGTATGCCCGTTATGCCCTTTTCCCACTTGTCGCTCGTAACGACAATCGCGCGCTTGCCGACAAGGTCCTCGGCTTTGAGCATGCCGATAGCCTGTGCGTAAAGCTCGTCGCAGAGCGTTTTGCGGCTGTTGTTGTCCTCCACTATCTGTGCGAGCCTGTCGGACACGACGTTTGGATCGCTCGACGTAAATAGCTCGAACGCGCGGTACGCACTGCCCATCCTGCCTGCGGCGTTTATCCTCGGCGCTATCTTGAACGCAATGTCCGACGCGGTCACGGTTTTAAGTTTAAGCTCGTCGCAAAGCGCGGCGATGCCGAAATTCTTGCTTTTGGTAAAGTCTTTCAATCCGAGCTGAACTATCAGCCTGTTCTCGTCCGTAAGGCTGACAAGGTCTGCGACAGTAGCTATCGCGGCAAGATCGTAATAAAGCCGCGCCGCTTCCGTTCCGCCCATGGCTTGAACTATTTTCAGCGCGACGCCCGCGCCGCAAAGATCCTTGAACGGGTATTTACACTCGGGCTGATGCGGATCTATCGTTATGCAGTCGGGGCGCGTTTCGCCCACCTCGTGATGATCCGTGACTATCACCTCGACGCCGAGATCTTTGGCAAGCTCCACTTCTTCCACGGCAGATATGCCGCAGTCGCACGTCAATATAAGGTCGGGCGTGGCGTTTTCTATAATGCGCTCGACACTGTCGACGTTGAGCCCGTAGCCCTCGCCGATACGGTCGGGGATATGCGTCAGCACGTTCAGTCCGCGCGACGAAAGATACAACGACAGTATAGCCGACGCGCAGATACCGTCGGCGTCGTAATCCCCATACACAACGATGCGCTCGTCGTTTTCTATCGCGGTGTTGAGCCGCTCGCAGCATTCTTTCATGCCGAGCATGTCCTCGGCAGGATAGAAATTCGACTCGTCGGGGTGCAGGAACACATCGATAGCGTCGGCGTTGTCGTAACCGCGCAAAACAAGCAGCTCGACGAGTTTTCTATTCAGTCCGAGCTTATCGCTTAATTCGTCGACGGTCTTGCCGTCAATCTCGCGATCGTTGATTTTTTGCGTAGTCAAGTCCATATAACAAGCCGATCCTTTATTTAAATCTTTTTAATAAAATATATAGTATTTATCGTATGGGAAAAGCCTTCGCATAAGGAAGGCTTTTACACTCTTATATCGCGGTCAAGCGCGAGCCTCTGTCTCGCCTTTTTCCGTCTTGGTTTTGAGCGGTTTTTTGTTGAACGTGCGATCTCCGCTCTTTTTTCCGACGCGCTGGAACAATGCCCAGAACGACGGCGCAATGCAGATCGAAGAGAACGTACCCGCCAAAAGACCGATGATGATGGGGAACGCGAATATACGGATATCGGGCACGCCTATTATCGCGACCATCAGTATCATCAACAGCGTGGTGATGGTCGTATTGATCGATCTGAGCAAGGTTTCCCGTATCGACTTATTGGCAATATCCTCGGCGGACATATTGGCGTTGAACACGGAACGCATGTTCTCGCGCACGCGGTCGAATATGATTATCGAGTTGTTTATCGAATAACCGAGTATCGTTATGAGCGCAGCGATGAACGTGCTGTTTATCTCGATACGGCATATCGCCATGAACGAGAACATTATAAGTATGTCATGCAACAGCGCGATGATACACGCAAGACCGCTCGACAGCTGGAATCTGATACCGATATAGCAAAGCATGAATATCAGCGCAAGCGATACGGCAAGCACGGCGTTGAACAAAAGCTCCGTCGACACCGTCGCGCCGATAAGATCGCCCTGCGTAACGCTTCCGGCGTATTTGTCGCTTATCTTCATGCCCGACGCAAGAGCCGCGTCGAGCTCCGACGACGCATTTATCGTGGCGAACGAGATAACCACCTTGTGCGAGTCGTTCTCGTCAAGCTTTACCGAATCGGCGGCATCGCCGTCGAAAGTCATGCCGGCATTATTATCGGCATTGAGCGTTTCCGCGAGCTTGACAAACGTATTTTTAAGATCCGCGAGCGTCGGCGCGCTGATTATCTCGTTGTACGTCAGCGTAACGGTCTTATCCGCCGTAGCTACCGCCGGAATGAGCATCAGTATCTCGTCTTCGAGTTCGGACTTGATAGCGGGATTGATAACGTCTATCATTTCCGCTTCGCTCACGCCCTTAACGGCGTGATATTTTACGTGTATCGCGGTGCTGTCGCCCGAGCCTTGACGCTGCATATTGTCTATGCGCACGGAATATTCCTTGCCGTCCTCGGTCGTAACAGTGGACAGAACGTCCTCTATGCGACGGCAATACGAATTGTAATTGTCGTCGGTAAGCCTGTTTCCGAGTTTGACGTCTATCGAATATCCGCCCGTAAAGTCGGTGCCGAGATTGAACGGCGAACCGAGCGTAAAGTTGAATATTATCGCCGTCACTATCGCGACGACGATTATCGCGAGCGGTATCGCAAACAGGATCTTGCGCTTTTCGACAATGTGAAGATCTTTTTCGAGGAGATTATCGAGTTTTTTCATTATGCCTCGCCTCCTTCGCTTGCGCGGCGTTCCTTGCCGCTCTTTTCAAGCTCTTTCAACCGTTTTTTCTCTTCCTTGGCTTCTTGCTTTTCCTTAGCCTCGCGGTCCATCATCTCCTGAACGCCCGCATCGGTCGCGTCCGCGCTGAGGTTCTCGAACATCCTGCCGCGCTTGAGGTTATAAAGCTTTTCGGAATGAGAGTTGAGGTTGATGAAATATTTGAGTATGCCGCGCGAAACGAGCAGCGCAGTAAACAGCGAGAGCAGTACGCCGACGAGCAGAGTGAGCGCGAAGCCGCTAACCGAGCCCGTGCCGAGCAGCAACAGCAGCACGCACGCGATGACGGTGGTCACGTTACTGTCGAGTATCGCGAAAAGCGCCTTTTTGAAGCCCGCATGGTACGCCGCCATTATCGATTTACCGTTGCGGTATTCCTCTTTGATACGCTCGAAGATTATGACGTTGGCGTCGACTGCCATACCGATACTGAGCAGTATGCCCGCAATACCGGGAAGCGTCAACTGTACCCACGGCAGAACCGCGAGGAAGAACAAATAAAGCACGACGTAAATCAAAAGCGCGACTGCCGCGGCGACGCCGAGCAGACGGTACACGAGGCACATAAACGCTATTACGAGCACAAAGCCGACGACGCCCGCTATCAAGCCGTATTTAAGCGCATTGTCGCCGAGCGTCGGCGATATCGTTTCGGTCTCTTTCAGTTCGAGCGAAACGTCGAACGTTCCGCTGTTTATCTGGTCGGCGAGCTTTTGCGCGCTCTCCGCGGTGAATCCGCCCGAGATTATCGCATTGCCGCTGATAGCCGTATTGATCGTGGCGGTGCTTATCGTTTCGGACTCGCCGCCTATCGTGACGACTATGCTCATTGTCTTATCGATATTTTCGGAAGTAGCCTTAAAGAACTTGTCCTGTCCGTCGGACGTCAGCTCGAGCGAAACGACGTAGCCGCCGTCGTTGGGGCTGTAGAACGATTGCGCACGCACGACGTCCGTACCCGTGATGACAGTTTCTTTGGTCTCGTCGAGAACGAACTCTATCTCCGCGGGCTCGCCTATTATTTTGAGCACGTCCGACGCATCCTCTACGTCGGGTATCTCGACGCGCAGTCTGTCGTTGTTAGAGCCCTCGATTATGACGGTAGCCTCCGCATAGCCTTTGCTTACGAGAAGCGCCTCGAGCGAGGAACGCGTGCCCTCCATCTTGCTGTCGAAGTTTTCGGTATCGGTGTTGGTCGCCTGATAGACAGCGTAAACACCGCCCTGCAGGTCGAGACCGAGGCTTATAGCTTCTTTGGACATGAACGGATGATAAAGCGTAAATCCGAAACGCATCGGACAAAACGCCAATATCATGCCCACTATCAGCGCGATGCCGATAAAGACAAGCTTGATTATCGTTGATTTTTTCTTGATCGGCTTGTGCGCGACAGGCGGGGCATTGACTTTTTTTCCGTCGGGCCCGTTTTCCTGTGCGACTTCGGTCAAGGAAGTCGTTTCTGCCATAAAATTCTCCAAACGTATTGCATCGAAAAAAACTACAATACCGACATGATACTTCTATATTATATAAAATACCGCCGTTTAAGTCAATTGATTATAACGCTATTAGCGAAAAAATTACGATTTATTTAGTCGGCGGTTTCCGCGTTTTCGCTTTCCTCGATGGCTTTTATAGCGAGAGCGCATTCTACGCGCTTGCGCATCAGCTCGCATGCGGGCTTATACGGCGCGTTTATGTCGTTGTTGAACTTGTACGAATTAGCCATGCAACCGCCCGAGCAGTAGTACTTTGCCCAGCACTCGGAGCATTCGGGCTTGGACGGCACTGCGCAGTAATAAAACTTTTTGCGCATATCCTCGTCGAGCGTACCGCCGAGCTTGCCGAGCGCCGTAGCCTTGATCCCGTCGAATTGGTGACAGGGATATATCGTACCGTCTGGCGCAACGGCGACGTACTCGCCGCCCGCGCCGCAGCCTTTCAGCCGCTTGACGGCGCAAGGCGCATTATCGATATCCGTCATGAAGTGGAAAAAATTGAACCACTTGTCGGTCTTGCGCCGCGCGATATACTCTTTGGCGAGCTTGTCGTATTCGGCGAGCACCGTCGGGATATCCTCCTCGCGGATGGACATCGGGCTTTTCCCGTCGAGCACGACCGGCTCGATCGATATCTGGTCGAACCCGAGATCGTTGAGGTACAGCACGTCCGAGCAAAAATCGAGGTTGTAGCGCGTAAAAGTTCCACGCACATAATATTGCCCTTTTCGCCGCTCCTTAAACCGCAATGCGTTTTTGATAACGGTGTCGAATGTCTTTTGTCCGCCGACGGACTTGCGCACTCTGTCGTGCACCTCGGGTCTGCCGTCGACGCTTATAACGACGTTGTACATCTGCTCGTTGAAAAAATCGATATCCTCGTCGGTCAGCTTGTACGCGTTAGTCGTTATAGTAAAGCGGAAGTTCTTGTTCTTTTCCTTTTCCAGCGAGCGCGCATAGTACACGGTGCGCTTGACGACGTCGAGATCGAGCATCGGCTCGCCGCCGAAAAAGTCGACCTCGAGATTGCGGCCGCTCGCCTCGACGAGCATATCTATCGCCGCCTTTGCCGTGTCAAACGACATGTTTCGCCGCTCGTCATTGTACGTGCCGCCCTCGGCGAAGCAGTAAGCGCAAGCGAGATTGCAGTTATGCGAAACGTTAAGACACATCGCCTTTATCACCGGCGAATACTCGGGCAGCTCCGCTTTTATCGGCGGCGCAAAAAGCACGCCGTCGGCTTTTAACCGCTCTATTTCCGCCGTCGCTTCTTTTACGGCACATGAAGAAAACAGCGACATATCGCCGCCGTTTAAGATTGCCTTTACTATTTCGTCGATCTCAAAGAAAGAACCGCTTTCCGTATCGAGAGCAAAGCTTCGGCCGTCGAATACGAACGTATGGACCATTACTTTTGCTTTCTTTGCGGATTGAGGACCTTGACGCCGCCCTTGCGCTCGCACGATTGATTGCCTACTGTGCAGCTCGTCTTGCAAGCCGACTGGCAGCTCGTCTGGCACTCGCCGCAAGCGGTGTCGCAGCCGTTGTCGATGGTCGATTTTCTGATAACGCGAATATGAGTCATATCAGCCTCCGAATTTCTTTTGTTCTATTATACTTTACTTACTCGCAAAAATCAAGCGATTATCGAGTTATTTTATATTTTCTTTGAACTATCCGTTACTTGCGTTTTCTGATATTGACTGAAATTATTCCGCTTATCATGCCCGCTACCATTCCGAGCACGCAGTCGTTGAGCATGGACAGTCCGACGTTGAACTTGCCGTCGAGCAGCGAAAACACGACGTAGGATATCCACACGAATATAAATCCGCACACGATGCCGCGCAGCCAGCCGTTGGTCGGCTTTTTTAGCGAGAAGATACAGCCGACGAATATCGCGAGCGTCTTTATCACTTGGTTGATGATAGGTATCGCGCCGTCCGAAATATTGAACAGCTTGACGGCGAGCGCGGAAAGCAGCACCGCGAGGAGCGCGAATATAAGCGCGATTATGTTCGCCTTGACTATCTCGAAGATATAACCCCTGTCTTTTTCGACCTTCTGCCTGTGAGCCATAAAAAAACCTCCGCTTACACATCTAAGGTATGCGGAGGCTTATCGATATAGACTAATTATATCTATGCGTTACATTACTTTTTTGTCGATTTCTGCGCCGACGAGGTCGTCGTTTTCTTCTTAGTGCCTGTGGACTTGGGCGCGCTCGTCGTCTTGCGTGCGGTCGTTTTAGGTGCGGGCGCGGACTTTTCCTCGGCAGGCTCTTCTACTACGGCGCTCGCAGTTTCGGCGTCGGCGTCGACTTTCTCTTCGGGCTTTTCTTCTACGGGCTCGTCCGCCTTGCTCTCGACGGGCGTTTCAGCCTCGACCTTCTCTTCTGCGGGCGCGGGAGCGACGGACGCAGGCTCTTCCGCGACGGCGGCGGGCTCGTCCGCCTTTTGCTCGAAAGCATCGACGGGCTCGTCGGCGCGGCTCATTACCTGATAAAGCGCCTGGATATCGAAGACCATTGTCGTCTTGTTGTCGCCTTCGCCTGTCTCGATGACCATTTCTTTATCGTTGGGCGTTATCTGACGGATCGATTTTATCGTACCGATTATGCCGCCGACGGTCTTTATAACGTCGCCGGGTTTGAGCGAATTGTGGAGCTCGGTCGTCTGCTTTGCGCGTTTTTTGTTGGTGAACATCGGAACGACCAACAACACGACCACGAGCACTACCAAAAGCGCTACGAAGATCCACGTCGTCGTATTCGATTCCGCACACAAAAAGGTGTTCTTCATTGATATACTCCTTTATTTGAATTGCTGTAAGTATATCATTGATCGGCAAAAAAGGCAACCGATTGACGCGCGTAAATTACTACTTTTTTGACTTATTTTTTACTCTATGCTCGGTTTTGGCGTCGAATATGCCTATGAGCCTGTCGGACAGTTCGTGATTGCTTATGCCGCCGTCTATGATAAGTTCGAGCGGCGCAAGGTCGATAAGACAGTACATAAGCTCGTTGACGTCACCGACGCAAAGATCGAGATCGCCCGTTTTGAGCGCGCCCGTAAGACGGTATTTTCCCCCGTCCTCGCAAACGGTCAGCCGGGTTATCTTGGGATCGACGGCGCTTATCAAGAAGCGTAAAAGCTCATTGTACGTATCGTCGTCGTGGAGATACGCGCCGTTTGTCTTGGTCAGCTTGCATATCTCGAGCCAACGCCCTTTAAGATCGTGCAGCTTAAAGTCGAACAGCCCGTCGAGCGCGAGCCCGTCCTCGACACGCACCGCGCGCCGCAGAAGTTTATATTCGTTTTCCCTATCGAACGCCACCAGCGTATGAAGAAGTATCTCGTATCTTTGAGAAGGTAAGCACAATTGCAGGTTACGCTTCATATAATCAAATTTAGTGACCACGGCGTACATTTCGATGATGCACTCCTTGACGGCGGCGAGCATCTCGGCTTTGTGCTCCGCCTCACAGCCGAAACCGCAATACAATCTACGGCCCGACATATTAAATGCGGACACGGCGTTACAGGCTTCGAGCTTGGTCTTGATCATGTCTTCGATAGCATAGAGCCAATCGGATTTGGAACCGTCGACACTCACCGTAATTTGAAACATAGACATCTCCCAGGAAGTATTTTATGAAACCCGTTGCCGTTTTACGCACGCATTTGAAATTTAGTACAAGCACGTTTGAAGCAATTTCTTAAAAAAGTACAAATTTTTTATATAAACAGCCGAAAAAGGGTTGATTTTTCCAAAGCGATTTGGTATTATAGATAAGCGTCGGGCATGGGAGCATAGCTCAGTTGGGAGAGCATCTGCCTTACAAGCAGAGGGTCATAGGTTCGAGCCCTATTGTTCCCACCACTTTTCATAATGGCACCATAGCCAAGCGGTAAGGCAGAGGTCTGCAAAACCTTAACCCCCGGTTCGATTCCGGGTGGTGCCTCCAAAAACAAAAACGCGAAGGAGCTATCCGACGCGTTTTATGTTAAAAAGCACTTGTACCAAAGAAAAACATATCCACGCCGCTGTGGTGGAACGGCAGACACAGAGGACTTAAAATCCTCCGAGGGAGACTTCGTATCGGTTCAAATCCGATCAGCGGCACCAAGTTTATCCGATCCGGATCGACACCGTCGGTTCGGATCTTTTATATTAAAAACGCGTTTTGCACAAATCGATAAAAATACTCTTGATTTCTCTATGAACAATGTGTTATAATATACGCGCTATATAAAGCGTCTGCGCCGATATAGCATAACTTCGGCAACCACGCTTTCTACCCTTTTCAAGGAGAACGTATCATGAAAGAGATCGATATCGAAAAATGCCCGTTTTGCGGCGGAGAAGAACTGATAGAAGCACGCATTGCTTCATACGGCGGCGCATACCTTACTCCCGTAAACAAAGGCGGTTTACGCAATGCGGCGCTGTTTGCGACGGTTTGCCGCGACTGCGGCAGCGTAGTCCGCGCCTATTGCAAAGAACCGGAAAAGCTTTTTCACAAAAAGGACCGCAGACCTTAGTCCGCTCTTAAAGATATGCCGAACTCGAATCACATGAAGAAAAAAGGATCTGACATAGCACTATGAATGCGACAGACAAAAAAACCACAGATCTGCTCAATGGGATATACCGACTGCAAACGTAAGGCTTCTTTTATTAGGCATAACAAAAAGAGCGCCGAAGCGCTCTTTTTGTTTGCAAGATATTTGTTACTTGCGTTTGTTATTGTTGTTTTTGTTAGTCGTGCCCGTCTTGCTCGAATTTGTACGGTTCGAGCTTTTCGATGCCGTCGACGAAGTACGCGTCCTGCTCGAGTTGCCGACGTTAGCCGACGCTTCGGCTTTTTTCTTCTTGTTAAGGAAGAATAAAACAAGGAACGTTCCCGCCGCCAGCACGATAAGCGCGGCGAGTATACCGCCGACGATCGCGCCGACATTGGACTTTTTACCGGACTTGGAGTTGTGCGAAACCGCTTGGATAAGGTCGTCGGCGGTGACTATCAGGTTTTTGGGCTCGACTATCTCAAAGCCCTTATCCTTATTGCTCGCCGATACACGCTCGGCAACATACGATACCTCGATAACATTGCTGTTGGCAGCCGCGTTGCCGTTGCCGCCGAGGTCGGCGTAAGCAAGCGTAAGCGTCCTTTGCGCGCCAGTGCCGACGGCTTTATCGGTTATATCCGTGCCGTTGAGCTTGATCTTGTCCAAAACGTAACCGCTGTCGGCTGTAAGCGTGTAGCTCACGCTCTCGCCGCTCTTGACGGTGGAAACGGTAGTCTTGTCTATCGAACCGCCCTCGCCGTTGACCACGTTGGAATAAACGTATTTATCGGTCGGAGCTTTGTCGGAGTCTATCGCGCAGATCATGAACGGGCTGAAGCTCTTGACCGTAGCGACAATGCCGTACTCGGTCACGACGCACGGAACGGGCTCTACCTCGTCTATCGTGCCGTCGGGCTTGAGCGTGTAGTGATATACGGTGAACGTGACGCCGGGCGTTGTATACTTAAAGCCCTCGGGGAAGCCGAAACCGACCTGCATATAACTGCCCTTCGGAACGTTCTGAACAACGCCGCAAAGGTGGAGATCTATCTGATACGTCGAGCTCTGCTTTATATCGCCGGCTTCGAGCTCGGTGTCCTCCAAAAGCTTATCCTTCATAGCGGCAGACTCGCTCTCGCCCGGCTCGTTGACTACGAGCATGAGCTGACTGCGCTGCCGACCGGATACGGGCTTGCCGTCCTTGTCTTTGAATCCGTCGAGCGACATATCCTCCGCTCCGACGAACTGCGGCTCGCCGAATACTTGCATATAAAGTCTGCCGTCGTTAAAGACCTTGGGGCAAACTACCTGTTTCATCTTGAACGTGAGCTGACCCGACTCGGGCACTTTTTCGCTCTTTTGTCCCACGAGGTTCGTGGGTACGAAGTTATAGACTTCGCAATTATGAGCGTAATACTTGCTCGGCGTGAGCGTAAACGTGAGCTTGTTGTTTGCCTCGTCCCAAACGAGATCCTCTACCTTGCAATGCTCTTGAAGGTCGCTGCTCTTGCCCGTTATCGAAAGACCGACGGGCTTGCCGTCGTCGACCTTGACAAGCTTTTCGCTGTATTCGAGCGTGACCTTGACCGGGTCGAACGACATTATCATTCCCGTTCCGCTGGGTGTTATCTTTTTGACATACGGCGCAGGAATAAAACATCCGTAGCCCTTGTTTGTAAATACCGTGCTGACAGCCGTTATATGCGCATCGGAAAGATTTTCGGGAACGTAAGTATACATAGGACCGTCCGGCGCATAATCTATAATCGCAAACTGCGCTTGATTTATCGAAAAATTGAGGTCGAAGATCGTATATTTATCTACAAAACCCGATCCGTCTTGCATGTTGTCCTTATAAAACTTCGGCATGCAGAACCAATTCGTCCACTTATCCTTTTCCGAAGTAGCTCTGTAAGCGAGGTATTTGCCCTCATTCATAAGCGTCATGCCGTCTTTGCCCTCATAGCTGACGCCGAGGACAAGCGAGGCTTTTTCTATTCCGTCGTCGGGATCGACAAAGGCATCGTATCCGAACTGCGTCTTACCGACCTTGGCTTCGTCCTCGAACAGGAAACCGCTTGCATCCTCTTTGATACCGTAATTGAGCGGGCGCAAAGCGGGATATTTGAGCTCGAGCCCGACGAAGATATAACGCCGTCCTCGAAGTGATTTATAGACAAAAAGTCTTCGCCGACGAGCATATATTTTTCGATATTGCCGCACGACGAGTTGTAAGTAACGTCGACGCCGTACCAATGACCGTTGACCTCTACGGCGTTCCACATATGCGCTTCCATGCCTGCCGCAAGCCCGTCGACGGACTTGCCGGAATACACAGTGCCTTGAATGAGCACGCACGGGATATTAAGCTCGTCCATAACCGCCTTGAAAGCGCGGGCATAACCGCCGCAAAGCGCGTACTTCTCGACGAGCGCGCCGTAAGCGGTGCTGACAAAAGCGCCGCGGTCGCCGTAAGCGTATTCTGTATTGGCGCAGATGTATTTATTGACGGCTTTTATCTTGCCGACAACGTCGCTCGCCTTGTTCGCCTCGGCAACGACGGAAGCTATCGCTTTGTCGTAAGCATCTATCGCCTTGTCGACATCAGCCGCGGTCTTGAACGAGCTGTCCGTATAATAATTATCCGCACGTCCTGTTCCGATAAACGCTACGTTCTTGCCGTTTTGCAGTCCTGCGGACAGATACAGCTTGTAAACGTCTATATAGAACAGATCGGGATTATCCATAAAGAATGCGTCGCGCGCCGCGCCGAGCGCTACGGGGACTTTTACATCGCCCTCGAGATAAGCCGAGACCTGGCTCTCTTTAAGCACGCCGTTGGCGACGAGATCGTACTCGGCAACGCCTGACTTGAAGCTGCCGTCCTTGTACATGCTTTCCAACACACCGTAAAACTTTTGAGCAAGTTCGCTCTTTTTAAGCTCGGCGCGGTAGTATGTAGCTCCGACATTTGCGTCGTCGGCATATACAGTCTTAGGCGCCGCGGTGCCTATGGATAAAGCAACGGCGATCAACGCAACGACAGCAAGCGCCGCCGTCCACAACATACCGACACGGGTTTTGATGAGTTGTTTCATATAACCTCCTGAAAAATCCATACGATTATATGATATATTTCGCGCATTGTCAACCGAATAAACGCCTTTAATGCATGGAAATTACCGACTTTTGCGGCTTATCACACGACCGAAAACTCCACGACGTAATTATTCGGCAAGCCGTTATCCCATCTATCCTGCTTATCGACGGCATTCCATTGCGCCGCCGTTCCGTCGAAGCATATCCGCTCGAGCGCGCCGCAGTTAAAAAACGCGTCTTCCTCTATATAAGAAAGCTCGGAGGTAACGGTCAACGTCGTAAGATTGATCGCGGACGACAGCTGTTTGCCGAAACCGCATACCTCTGTCTTTTCGACGGCGTCGGTCAAAACGAGCGTCACGAGAGCGTCCGCGATAAAAGAATAAACGTTATCTATCGGCGTTATCAGGTGCTTGATGTTGAAACAACCGGAAAACGCCTCGCGGTCTATCGTCACGCCGTCGCATACCGTCACCGTTTCGAGCGCTTCGCACATTCCGAAAGCTATATTACCGACGCTTTCGACATTGCTCGGTATAACAAGAGTCTTGACTGCCTTACAACCGTAAAAAGCCCCCTCGCCAATTTTTGCGACATTTTCAGGTATAGCGATCTCCGAAAAAGACTGACACTGATTGAACGCATAAGAGCCTATCTCCGTCACGCCGCGCGGTATATCCACGTTGCCGAGCGCCAGGCAGATAGCAAAAGCATTACTATTTATAGATATCAAGCTCTCGGGCAATCGAACGCTCTCGAGCTTTCTGCAATACTTAAAAGCCGATACGCCTATCTCGACCACGCCGTCGGGCACGTCTATGTTCGTCAGCTCGCCGCAATTATAAAAAGCATTGTCAGCCAGCTTGACTATACTGCCGTCGTCGGGTATTACGCTGTTTTTACAGCCCAGGATCAGAGTACGATCGACAGTATCTATCAAACAGTTCCCGTCGCTGCGATAGACACCGTTCCCCTCTTGCACTGATATAGCTTCCACCGACAGCAAGCAGTTGGTGAACGCATATGGATTTATACCGATAACGCCCGACGGTATATCGATAGCCGTCAAGGAATTACAGCCGTCATAAGCCCCTTTGTCTATAAATTTGGTCGATGCCGCTATATTGCACGAAACAATGTTTTTGTCCGTCGCTTTTACAAGCAGCATGCACGGCTCGTCCTCGTTTCCCAAATATTTAATGTTATCGCGGACTGTGTATTCGAGGTTGGACCCGGAAAACGGGGTATCGCCTATTTCCGTCACACTGCTCGGTATAGATACGGTCGTAAGCGCATTGCATGAACCGAAAGCATTCGATCCGATACGTTTCAAGCTCGACGGAAGCGTCACGCTCGAAAGCTCCGAACAAGACCGAAACGCATTATCGGATATTTCATTTACTTCGAGCTCGCGCATATCGTATACGACCGTCGTCGGGATGTTTGCTTCCCATAAGCTTTTGCTTTGCGGCATGACCGTAGCAAAACCGCCTTTTTCGCCATAGCGCAGACCGTCCGCTACAAAATACTCATAGCCGTTTTCGTCTCGTTTGTTCTTATTGCAGTTCCAAACGACGGGCAGACCTGTCTTTTTGAGATCTGTTGCAAGCTGCGATCCTTGATCCTTCTCTGCCTCGCAATAAATAACGAGCATATCGCATCCCGATAACGAATCGGATTCTACATAACGAACATTTTGCGGCAAATATAACTCGGTAAGCTCTTTGCACCCGTTAAAAGCGCGGTACGCCACACTGACGATGTTTCGCCCGAGTCTGACGCTCTTTATATCGTCGCAATTTTCCAAGACACTCGACGACATCGAAGTAACGGGTATACCATCTATCTCGTCCGCTATCTCTATTTCGGTCGCCGTTGCCGTGCCTCTACCGCAAAACACATAGTTATTGCCCAAAAGCTCGTATTCCAAACCCTCCGTACCGCGCGACGGCGCTTTATATCCGCATATGCAATCGCCGTTTGTAAAGTCGTGCGGCTCGACAGCGTCCAAGTCGCCGCACACATCGCATTCGTGCCAATGCCAGCCTGCGTCCCGGCTCCATTCAGTCCATACATGCTCATGCTCGGGCGGCTGTCCGCCTCCGTCTATATACCTGCCGCATACGCACTCGCCGTGTTCGACGTGCGGCGACCGATCTATAATTTTATCGCATCCGTCGACCGTGCAATACTGCCAATGCATATTTTCGTCGCTGCCCCATACAAAAACGCATTTATGGTCGTCGGGCTCGGGCTTTTCGGGAGCGTTCATACCGCAATAACAATCGCCGCTTGTAAAATCGTGTTTTTGCTTTCCGTCGGTTTCATTGCAGCCGGGGAAAGTACAAATATGCCAATGATATTTATCGTCGTATTTTAATACGTCCGACCATTCGTGAACGTGCTCGTCACCGTTTTTTCCGCTGCTGTCGCACGCTATTATACCGCCGCAAAGCGATAGACCGAATACAGTAGCCGCAAGCGCCGCCGTTATCTTTCTTTTCATACACGCCCCTTTCTCCGAACAGCGCAGTAAATCAAGTTTACCGCGACGCCCGAAGTATCGCAAAATACGATCGTTCAATGCTTTTATTATACCATACTGCGCTAAAATTGACAAGGGATAAATGCCTGTAATTCGTATGCTTTTTATACGATCTATCGATAAAAACAAGAAACGCAACAAAAAACCGCATTCTTTGTGATCGAGAACACGGTTTTTCTATCTACTTTATATTGACGTGCTAAACGCGGATATCAGGCTCGAACGGCTCGTACTTCTCCGCCTTGAAAAGCGGGTCGATATTTTCTTTGAGGAACTCGTCGACCTGTTGCGGCGCGCGACCGGTAAAGTTTTCGGGGCGCATGATACCGTCGATACCGTCCTTGACGGCGGCAAAAAGCTTGTCGCCTTTGATACGCTCGATCAGGTCGTTGCGCTCGCCGCGCTCTTTGACGGCTTTCGCGCTCTCCATGGAGTGCCGTCTTATCGCCTCGTGCAGCTCCTGCCTGTCGCCGCCCGCCTTGACGCATTCCATAAGTATGACCTCCGTCGCCATGAACGGAAGTTCCTCGTTTATCCTGCGCGAGATCACGCCCGGATAAACGACCATGTTTTCGGTAACGTTGATATAGATATTGAGCACGCCGTCGAGCGCGAGGAATGCCTGCGGTATCGTAAGACGCTTGTTGGCGCTGTCGTCGAGCGTGCGCTCGAACCACTGCGTCGACGCGGTGACTGCCTCGTTCTGAGCGAGGCTCTCGACAAACCGCGCAAGCGCACAGATACGCTCGCTGCGCATCGGGTTGCGCTTGTACGCCATGGCGGACGAACCGATCTGAGTAGACTCAAACGGCTCCTCCACTTCCTTGAACGATTGAAGCAAACGCATATCGTTGGCGAATTTGTACGCGCTCTGCGCTATCTGCGAGAGCACCGACATCACCTGATAATCGAACTTGCGGGTATACGTTTGACCGCTAACCGCAAACACGTCGGCAAAGCCCATTTTCTGCACGACCTTTTTTTCGAGCTCGCGCACCTTTTTCCCGTCGCCGTCGAACAGCGACATAAAGCTCGCCTGCGTTCCCGTCGTGCCTTTGACGCCGCGGAGCTTGTAGTTTTTCATGAGGTGCGAAAGATCCTCATAGTCGAGGTAAAGATCGTACAGCCACAGCGTCGCGCGCTTGCCGAGCGTGGTCAACTGCGCGGGCTGGAGATGCGTATAGCCGAGCACGGGCAGATCCCTGTACTTTTTGGCAAAGGCGCGGAGCTTGTCCATAACGGTAAGCATTTTGCGCTTGACTATTTCGAGCGCCCGGTATATCTGGATGAGCTCGGCGTTGTCGGTGACGAAACAGCTCGTCGCGCCGAGATGGATTATCGGCATGGCTGTCTTGGCTTGCTCGCCGAAAGCGTGGACGTGCGCCATAACGTCGTGACGGACTATCTTTTCTTCCTTGGCGGCAAAGTCGTAATTTATGTCGTCGGCGTATTTTTTCATTTCCGCTATCTGCGCGTCGGTAACGTCCAGCCCGAGCTCTTTTTCGCTCTCGGCAAGCGCGATCCACAGCTTGCGCCAAAGCCGAAACTTGTTGTCGTCCGAAAAGACCTCGGCGGTCTTTCTGTCGGCGTAGCGCGTTATCAGCGGGTTTTCATAGATGTCTTTCACGTTTCGTCTCCTCGTAAAGTTGTTTTGCGTTGTCGTAAAGTATCTTGTTTATATCGGCAGAGGTATAGCCCCTTTTGATAAAGCCGTCGATAAGCCGCGGTATATCGCGGTAATCTTTGAGATCTTCCGGCAGATCCGCCGTACCGTTGAAGTCCGTGCCGAGACACAAACAGTCCGCGCCGTAGCGTTGAACGAATGTATCGGCGACCGAACACAGCGCATCCGCAGTTTCCGCGCCCGTAAAGCTCCTTACCGCGCAAAGCCCTATCAGACCGCGCCGCGCCGTGAGCGCTCTTACCTGCGCGTCGTCCAAACATCGCGGATGCTCGCCGAACGCGGTATGCGAGCAGATAGGTCGAGCCGCCGCATCGAGCGCGGCATAAAAGCTCTTTTTGTTGAGGTGCGCAAGGTCTACGGCGCACCTGCCGTTCATCAGCTCTATCGCGCGCCTGCCGAGCTGTGTCAACGTTCCGTCGTCGAGCGCGCCGCCCGCAAACGCGTTGTTATAGTTCCAGGTCAGCGAGCAGTACAACAGACCGCCGAGATCGAACTCCGACAGCGTTTTTTCGTCTGTGACAAAGCCCATATCCTCTATCGCCGTCGGAACGCCGCGGAGCGCGGCGCGCAGGTCCTTTACCTTATCCGCCGCGATAGCTCGGTCGAACTCGGTTGTAAACACCGCGGCGACTATCGTTACGCCGTCATTGGACGATACGTAGCCGTCGAATTTGCTCTTATCGAGCGCAGTCGGGTAATCGTTGTGCAAGTCGAATATCATAATCGTAGATATGCGGCTTAGCGTTACGGCGTGATCAACGGTCGCCGTTCTCCTCGAGTATCACGTTGTAGATGTCGAGTATCGGACGGTAAATATTAGACTGCTCGAGCATATCGACGTTGTAATCGCGCAGCAGCATAAACTCGTCGCATGCCTGCTTGCAGAATTTGACTATCTGCGCCTTGTTCTTGTCTTTTTGCCTGTTATGCGGCACGTACGCGTCGAGCGCGACCGCACAGCCGCAGGCAACGTCGAACAAAAACCGTTCGTAATACGCAAAGTCGTCGTCACGCTTTTCTTTGAGCTTGTTGACAGACTTGGTATAGCGGTTGAATTCCGTCGTAAAGTACATGTCCATTATGTTGCGGAGCTGCGAATAAAACGCCTTCAAAAGCTCCGCGGCATTCCCGCCCGACTTATCGGCGGCGGTCATGAACTTATTTAGCATATTGTATTTGTCGAAGTTGTCTACAAACTTGCCGACCTTTATCTCGATCCGCTTTTTGTCAGTGACGGTGACGCGCGGCGTGAGCGAACGCAACAGCAGTTTTATACCGACTGTCAGCATTTGATTGCGCTTGTCGAAACGCGCGTCGCACAGCGAACGGAAACAGTTGATATAAGTAAACTCTATCGCCTTATCGCACTCGGCGAGGATGCTTTCGTATTCCTTGACATCGCCCGTTATGTATTTTTTGGCGTTTGACTTGTTTTTAACGTCGTACTTGGCGAAGCGGCTCTCCACCTTTTCGACTAGCAGATCGTTCTGCGTAAAATCGGGCACGTATTTATTTACGTCGTAATCGGACGCGAGCGACGTAGTAAAGAAACAGTAATCGTTGCAAAGCGCTTTGAGCCGCTTGTACTGCGCCTCGGTAGGCGCGACTATATCCTCGCCGACGGCTACGGTTTGAACCGCTTTATGGCACAGCGCGACCGCGCAGTCGCCTATCTCGACGAGCACCGCTTTTATGTTGGGCGAATACGTCATCATCAGCTCGCCGTCTATCTTGAACAATCCGACAAGCTTTTCGAGATCGGATATCTTGATTCGCCTATACTCGCGAACGTCGTCCTCGAACAGCTCGTCGCCGCCTCTCAAACGGTTGGTTATTATTATCTTTATCTCCGTCAGCATCGCCGTTACGAAGTTTAGCCTGTCGGATATGGAAACGCCCGCACGCACGGCAAGCTCCAACGACGACCTTACCGCATCGACCGCCTTTTCCATTACGTCGAAATCGCCCGTACCGTCGTTGAGGTAAATATCGCACAGCTTGATAAAGTACTCGGAAAGATACGAATTCCTGTTGGCGGCGCGCGCTTTTTTGAAATGTTCGGACGCGCTCAAAAATTCGGTATTGGTAAAATATCCTTTCGCCAAGGAAAATTCCTTAGCTTCGAGCGCGGCGTCGATAAGATCGCCGTTTTTTTCGAGCGCACCGAAATCAAGCGTATGTCCGCACTCGGGACACACGGGGCGCTTTTGTTCTATGCCGACTGTTTTAAGGCAGAACGGGCAAATCGCTAATACTGCCAAAGATGTTCCCTCCTTTTTTCGTCGATGCTTTCGGCGTAAGTCCGTCTTGTAAAACGCGCGCCGTCAGGCGCGCGTAAACATTGTTATTCTTTGTCGGTCTCGACCTTTTCGGCGTCCTCGGTCTTTTTTGCCTTGGTCGCTTTCTTGGCGGGTTTTTCCGCTTTTTCTTCCTGTTTGTCGCCGACGTCTTTCAGCAGATTGGCGAATACGTTGTTGTCCGACTTCTCGCTGTATACGTCGCTCTCCTCCGCCTTTTTGGCAGCCTTCTCCGCGCGCGCCGATACCGGCTTAGCCTCGTCGAGGCATGCGCGTATGCTGAGCGTGGTTTTGCGGTGCTGGTCGTCGTAAGCCATGACCTTGACGTCGACCTCGTCGCCTGCGTGCAGGACCTCGTTGATGTCCTTGACATACGCCGCGGCGGCTTCCGATACGTGCACCAAGCCTTCGACGCCCGGCTCGATCTCGACAAACGCGCCGTAAGGCAATACGCTTATGACTTTGCCCTTGACTACCGAACCGACGGGATGCTTTTCCATGCACTTGTCGAACGGATGAGGCTGAAGCTCGCGATAGCCGAGCGAAACGCGCTGCTTCTCGCGGTCGGTCTTAAGCACGAGGAAGTCGTAGGTCTTGCCGACTTCGAGCACCTCGGACGGCGACTCGATGTGCGAGTACGAAAGATGATCGATGTGCGCAAGGCAATCTATGCCGTCGACGCTTACGAACGCGCCGTAAGGACTGATGCGCTTGACCTCGCCCGCGACGACTACGTCGGGCTTGACGTTGTCCCAGAATATCTCGGCTTTTTGGTCCTTTTCGTCCTTCTCCTCTTGGAGGATGACGCGCTGGGACGCGACTATCTTATGCTCTATATCGTTGATATCGAGAGCGCGCAGTCTGAGCGTTTTGCCGACAAACTTTTTGAGATCGGGCACGAATTTGAGACGCACCTGCGACGCGGGAACGAATACGCGGTAAGTACCGAGCGAACCTATAAGACCGCCCTTGGTGTCTTTTTTGACGACCATCTCGAATATCTCGTTATTGCGTATCTGGTTGACTGCCTCGTCGGTCTTTTTCATGAGGTCGGCGCGACGCTTGGAAAGCAATACGCAACCGCTGCTCTCGTCGCGCTTTTTCGTGATGATCGCCTCAATGACCGAACCCACGGGGAAATCCTCGGGCTTGTATTCTCCGTCCTCGCAAGCTTCCGCCTTGTCTATGAACCCGTCGTTCTTGCCGCCGAGGTTGACGTGTATACCGTCTTCGTTTGCGGACAGGACCGTGCATTTAACGGACTTGCCTTCACGATAGCCGGTAGGCGTTTCGTTGTTGATGGCGTTGATAAACTCTTCGTTGCTTGCTTCGCCGAATTCTTGACCCATGTAAGTCTTTACCTCCATAATCGACTCTGTCGGAGTCGATGCCCCGGCGACTATCCCTATCTTGCCGCTTCGGGGAAAATTTATTTTGTCGAGTTCTCCGAGAGAATTTACGAAATACGTTCTGTCGTTTTTGGCTCGGCACAGGTCGTAAAGCTTGTTGGTGTTGGAGCTCGATCTGTCGCCGACGACAAGTATACAGTCGCATTCGGCAGCCAGTTTGACCGCCTCTCTTTGACGCTCATAAGTAGTATAGCAAATCGTGTCGAAAATTTCAACCGTTTTTGAACCGATTTTATGTATTTTTTTAGAAAGCTTTTCAAATTTTTCGCCGTCGAACGTCGTTTGACACACCACGCAAAGCTTTTCGTACTTTTTGAGCGGCTCGAGATCGGAATTTTCGTCGATGACGGTCGCCGAATCGTCGCACCAGCCGTTGGTCGCTTTTACCTCGGGATGCTCCGCCGACCCCACTATCACGATATGATAGCCGTCGTTATAATGTTTTTCCACGATGTCGTGGATCTTCATCACGAACGGGCACGTCGCGTCGACGGCGTCGTAGCCCTTTTCGGCGAGCCGACGGTAAAGCGATCTGGGCGCGCCGTGCGAGCGTATGATAGCTTTCGGCTTGTCGCCCGGCGTAGCTTCGGGCAGTCCGTCCGCGTCGTCCACGGTCTTAAGTCCGCGCGAACCGAGCTCGTCTACTACCTGCCTGTTGTGTATAAGATCGCCTATCATATAGCAAGCGCCGTTCTCTGCATGGTCGAGCGCGAGCCGCACGGCGTTTTTTACGCCGAAGCAAAACCCGGCGTGTTTGGCGACAATTATCTCAACCATTAGATCTCTCTGCGCGCTTTGCCGTTTTGCGCGCGGCGGCGTACTGCTTTTTGAGCGCGCGTTTTTCCGCCCTTTTCGTCTTTTTGTCGAGTCGCCAGCCCTTTGTGGCGACCCACTCATCGAGCTTTTCGAGCGTCTTTTCCATGCCGGCTTTGAACCGCGCGGTCGCCTCGGCGAGCACGCTCTCGTCAATGCGCTTTCGGTAGAGGTCGGTAAGGTCGATGCTGTCACCGACGCCCAGATAGTTGCGGCGGAACAGCTTGCCTTTATGGTGCACGACGACAGGCACGACCGTCGCCGCGCCTTTTACGGCGAACATCGCCGCGCCCGAATGCAACGGCTGTATCGTGCGGTCTACGCGATTTCGCGTGCCCTCGGGATATATGCAAAGCGTTTCGCCGTTATTGAGCGAGCCCAAACACTCGCGCATGGACGACAGCTCGGGTTTTTCGCGGTTGACGAAAAGCACACCGATACTGCGGAAAAGCCAATGCACGAATTTATTTTGACCGTTTTCCTTTTTGGATAGTATGCGCTTATAGCCCGGTATCGAAAAAAGCTGATAACAGATATCTATCCACGATAAATGGTTGCTAATGACGACGCGACCGCGATCGTACGTGCGGTAGTTGTCTTTGTCCATGACCTTGCACGGGAACAGCAGTTTGCCTATCGGAAAAAGCAAGGTCTTCAAAAAAAGATGGAATCTTTTCATTACAGGTCTTTTTTTACCCCGTCTACGATAAACTTCGCCACATCCTCGGCGGTCATGCCGTCGGAGTTTATCTCCGTCGCGTCGAACGCCTTTTTCAGCGGCGCGACCGCGCGCGTGCTGTCGTTTTTGTCGCGGGTATTGACGTCATCGAGCACGCTCTCGAATGTCACGGACTCGCCCTTGGCTTTTAACTCCTCGTACCGTCTTTTCGCGCGTATCTCCGCCGACGCCGTGAGAAAATACTTGAATTCCGCCGCCGGAAGCACGACCGTGCCGATATCCCTGCCGTCGAGTATGACGCAGCTCGACGCGGCGATGCCGCGCTGTAGATCCAACAGCTTTTCTCTTACGAACGGTACTGCGGAAACAGCCGACGCCGCCATCGACACCTCGGGGGTGCGTATCGCCGCCGAAACGTCCTCGCCGTCGAGCACGACGTGCTGGACGCCGCCGACGTATTCGAGCTTTACGTCCGCCGACGCAAGCGCTTTTTCCACAGCCGCGCCGTCATGCGTATTGACGCCGCCGCGGATCGCTTTCAGCCCGAGCGCGCGGTACAGCGCGCCCGTATCGAGATAAGTTATGCCGAGCTCTTTGGCTACGAGCTTTGCGACGGTGCTCTTGCCCGCGCCCGACGGACCGTCGAGCGCTATGGACCACGCCGCCGTTATATCGGGACGGAGCGTCCGCGCGCCGTTGAGATAGATGCTGCGCGGCGCATGCTCTGACGCCGCCGTCACCATCATTCTTATACAGCCCTTGAGCGAGCCGCTTATATTCGGCTCTTGACAAGAGAAAAGCGCGACGTTATGCCCCGCCTCGCGCACAGCGCGCGCGGGATAAAACGCCGTTATGTCCGCCGTTGTGGAAATAAGAACATTGACGATATCACCGTCGGTAATGCCGTTTTTGAAAAGAATTTTCTCGAAAAGCCGACGCGAAGCCTCCGCTATCTCCTCGGCATTGTTGCGCGCGGTGACCGCGCCGCGTATAGAAACCATATCACTCATTGTTTGTACCGCCTGCATTAGTGCCTGCGACGTAGCCCGTCGCAAGCGCTATGTGAAAATTATATCCGCCCGTGAGCGCGTCGACGTCGAGCACCTCGCCGCCGAAATAAAGCCCTTTTACGAGCCGCGACTCCATGGTCTTGGGATCGACCCGACCTACGTCGACGCCGCCGCTCGTGACTACCGCGCGCGCAAATCCGTCGTTGCCTACGACCGTAAGCTCCGCGCGCTTGACGGCGGTGCAAAGCCTCTGCCGTTCCGCCTTGGTGACGGAATTTATCCTGCGCGTTTCGGGTATGCCCGACACGTTTATTATAAACGGGATGATCGATTTTGGCAACAGATTATCGAGCGCATTTTTGAATTGTTTGTTACATTGCGCGTCGAACTCGCGCAAAAGCCGCGCATCGAGCTCCTCCGCGCTTATCGCGGGCTTGAGATCGAGCCGCACCTTGTACGGGAACTCGCGCCGCGCGAGATACGCCGACATAGTCAGCGCGATAGGACCGGATATGCCGTCGGCGGTTATCATCATATCGCCGAATATCGGCTTTACGCCGTCCGCCGACAGCGCGACGTTCTTTAACGTCAGCCCCTCCGCGCACGACAGATCCTCCGCGATCTTTAACGCGACGAGCGACGGCACGGGCGGAACTATATCATGCCCCATCTCTTTGAGAAAAGCGTATGAACTGCCGTCCGAGCCCGTCACGGGATAGCTCATGCCGCCCGTGCAAACGACTACTCGGTCGAATTTTTCCTCGCCATCGCCGCGCACAACGGTAAAGCCGCCGTCGGTCGGGACTATGCGCTTTATATCGACGTCGGTCACGAACCGCGCGCAGTTGTTCTCCGCATAGCGTCTCAGCGCCTTTGTAACGTCGCTCGCCTTGTCGGACGCGGGAAAAGCGCGCCTGCCGCGCTCGACCTTGGTCGCGCAGCCGTTGGCGTTTAGAAGAGCTATCGCGTCGTCGGGCGAAAATCTCGACAGCGCGCCGCGCAGGAATTTGGCGTTGGTAACGACGTTGGACAAGAAAGTTTCTCTGTCGCAAACGTTGGTGAAGTTACATCTGCCCTTGCCCGTGATATATATTTTTTTTCCGAGCTTGTCCGTATGCTCGAAAAGAACGACCTCTGCATTTTTAGCGCTGCCCGCCGCGGTAAGCCCCGCCGCGCCGCCGCCGATCACCGCTACACGCATAGCTCGCGCTCCTTTGCTTTGAGCCTTGTCAGCGCATCGTGCGCCGTGCGGTCGAGCGTCAGCGGCGTGAGCGTTATATATCCGCCGCCGCAGTATTCTTCGTCGGTATCGTGCGACGACAGCTCGCGCAACAGCCCGCGATAACGCAATCTGCCGTCCGTGTCGTCGTAAGTATCGTCAAACGCCATGACGGTGCTCATGCGCGCGGCTCTTGCTCCGCGGTATTCGCCCGTCGGGAAGTTGATATTAAGTAATATATTCGGCGCGGTCATCTCCGCCAAAACCGAAAAATTTTCATAAAAAAACTTCGCGGCGCGCTTGAATTCCGCGTCGGTCGGCGTATCCGACATGTGCGAAAGCGCGAAAGAGCGTATTCCGTAATACGCGCCCTCGCTCGCCGCCGCGACCGTGCCCGAATACATGATATCGCTGCCGAGGTTGCGCCCTGCGTTGATACCCGAAACTACTATATCGGGCATGCCGAACAACCGCTTGATCGCTATCTTTACGCAGTCGACGGGCGTTCCGCCCACCGCGTAAACAGGATAGGCGTAACCGTCCTTTTTGACTACGGATACGGGATCGCGCATAGTGAGAGAATGCGAATAGCCCGACCTCTGCCCGTCAGGCGCGACTACGGCTATTTCGTGTTCTCTCCAAAACAAATCGGCGACGGCATGCAGTCCTTGCGAACCGCAGCCGTCGTCGTTGGTAAAAAGTATCCTCATATAGGTTGGACTTTGCTCTCCGAGTCGTATATCTCTTTGTCGACACCGTGGAGCTTGGCTTCGCGTTTTTTGAAGAACGGTATAGCAAGCTGCGGGAACAGCGCGTAAGTCAGCACGTCCTCTTCCTGTATCGCGTACTCCTCGATCTCTTTTTTGTACTTGTCGAGCTCGGGCGCGATATTATCCGCGGGACGGCACGTTATGCGCGGCGTGTCGCCTATTATCTTTTTGACTATCTTAGCGTCGGGTTCGATCGGCAGTTTGCCGTACTCGCCAGCAAGCACGCCCTTTGTTTCCTTAGTAACTGTCTTATAACGCTCGCCCGCAAGCACGTTGAGCACAGCCTGCGTGCCGACTATCTGCGACGACGGCGTGACGAGCGGCGGGAAACCGAGGTCGGCGCGAACACGCGGGACTTCCTCCAAGACCGAAGTCAGCTTATCGGACGCGTTCTGTTGTTTGAGCTGGCTTATAAGGTTACTGAGCATGCCGCCGGGAACTTGATATATAAGCGCGTTTACGTCGACTTTGAGCACTTTGGGATTGAGTATGCCGTCGGCAGTAAGCCTTTCCGCGACATTGCGGAAGTATACCGTGCACTTATTGAGCTTATCGAGGTCGAGCCCCGTATCGTATTCCGTGCCCATGAGCGACGCGACGAGCGATTCCGTCGCGGGCTGGCTCGTGCCGTTGCCGAGCGGAGAAAGCGCGGTGTCTACTATATCGCAACCCGCTTCTATCGCTTTGAGGTTGACCATATCGCCCGTGCCTGCGGTGTTATGCGTGTGCAGGTGGACCGGTATCTTGACCTTGTCCTTTATGCGCGAAACAAGCTCGTACGCCGTGTACGGCAGAAGCAGGTTCGCCATATCCTTGATACAGATTATGTCCGCGCCCATGCTCTCGAGCTTGACCGCGAGATCGACGAAGTAATCGACGGTATGCACCTTGCTCGTCGTGTAGCAAAGCGCGGCTTCGACAGTGCCGCCGTATTTTTTTGTACTGTCTATCGCCTGTTTCATGTTGCGGATATCGTTGAGCGCATCGAATATCCTTATGATGTCAATACCGTTCTTTATCGAAAGACGGCAGAACTCGTCAACGACGTCGTCGGCATAATGCTTGTAGCCGAGTATGTTCTGACCGCGGAACAGCATTTGCAGCTTGGTATTGGGTATCGCCTTGCGCAGTGCGCGCAGTCTTTCCCACGGATCTTCGCCGAGGTAGCGCAGGCACGAGTCGAAAGTCGCGCCGCCCCACGCCTCGAGAGCGTAAAAGCCGACGTCGTCCAAAAGCTTGGCGGCGGGCAGCATCTCGTCGGTGCGCATGCGCGTCGCGGCTTGGGATTGGTGCGCGTCGCGCAGTATGGTTTCCATTATTTTGACCTTAGCCATTGTTCACCTCGTTATGCGAAAATCGAAAGCAACACGCCCGCGGCGACGGCAGAGCCGATAACGCCCGCCACATTGGGACCCATTGCGTGCATGAGTATATAGTTGTTGGGATCTTCTTTCTGCGCGACCGTTTGGGAAACGCGCGCCGCCATCGGCACTGCGGAAACGCCAGCACTGCCTATCAGCGGATTGACCTTGCCGTGCGAAAGCACGCACATGAGCTTCGCCATCAGTATGCCGCCGATAGTGCCCATCATGAACGCGATAAGTCCGAGCAATACTATCTTGAGCGTGTCTACAGTAAGGAAAGTCTGACCGAACGCCTTAGCTCCGACGCACACGCCGAGCAGTATGGTGATCACGTTCATAAGCCCGTTGCTCGCGGTATTTGCTAGCCTGTCGGTGACAAGACATTCTTTCAGAAGGTTGCCGAACATCAGCATGCCGAGGAGCGGCAACGAATCGGGTATGATAAGTCCGCAAACGACGGTGATGACTATCGGGAATATTATCTTTTCGCGCTTGCTGACGGGACGGAGCTGCTCCATCTTGATGGAGCGCTCTTTCTTGGTCGTCAGAAGCTTCATGATAGGCGGCTGGATAATAGGTATCAGCGCCATGTACGAATACGCCGCGACCGTGATAGCAGGCAAAAGATCGAACTGCTTGAGCATGGTCGTAACGTATATCGACGTAGGACCGTCCGCACCGCCGATTATCGCGATAGCGGCAGCCGCACCGTCGAAGCCGAGCAGTATCGCGCCGAACAGCGTTATGAATATGCCGAGCTGAGCAGCCGCGCCGAGCAAAAAGCTCTTGGGGCTGGCGATAAGCGGACCGAAATCGGTCATCGCGCCTATGCCCATGAAGATCAGCGGCGGGAATATGACCCACTCGACGCCCTTTTCCATGTAGTACAGCAAGCCGCCGGGCGACGTTACGTCTCCCGTCGACACAGGCTCTTTCATCAAGATCTCGTAAGCGCCCGGGATATTGACGAACAGCATGCCGAAGCCTATGGGAACGAGCAGTAACGGTTCTTTTTTAAGCCCGATACCGACGAACAGCAAAACACACGCGATAAGCATCATCACGTAGTTCTGCCAACCGGATTGGTACAAGCCCGTGCTCTCCCATAGGTTTTTCATCATTTCGACGAAATTCATCTATGACCTCTATTTAATGTAGGCAAGGACCGTTCCGGTCTCGACGTTGTCGCCCTTTTTGACGGCATAGGTTATAGTGCCGCCTACGGGCGCGTTGATATCGTTCTCCATCTTCATAGCCTCGAGCACGACGACCTTCTCGTTCTGCTTGACGGTATCGCCGTCGGTGTGCGCAAGCGCGAGGATGAGCCCGGGCATGGGCGCTTTGAGCGCAGTGCCCTCGCCCGATACGGGCTTTTGCGGCGCGGGCGCAGCCGCAGGTGCGGCGGCGACGGGAGCGGAAGCGGCGCTGCCGGCTTCCTCGACCTCTACTTCGTAAGATTTACCGTTGACGGTCACATTGAATTTACGCATGATCCCTCCAAGAATCGATTTTTTATAATAGTTGGTTTATTTCCGCGTCACGCGGCGTATAACGAAATCGGGCTTGACGTCGGCGTCGCCGCTCTCCTCGCCGAGTATTACGGCGATAGCGGCGGTTATCGCGGCAACAGTCTCCTCGTCATCCGCAGTCTCTGTCGGCGCTGCTTTATCCGCTTTTTTCCGACGCGCGAACAGGTTGTCGCGGCTGAGCGCCTTTGTGCGGAAGATCGCGCCCGATAGATAGAATATCCCGACAAGCAAAGCGAGCACCGCAACGACTATCAAAAAGCCTATCACCGCATACAGCGCCGCCGCGCCCGTCGTTATTTCCGTTTCAGTCGATAGAAATATCATCATTGCTCCACATGCGCAAGCAGCGCGGCTATAAGATAAACACGCGTCAGGTTGGGCTCGATGACGTTATCGAAATACCCCTCGCGCGCGAGCTTGAGCGCCGAGCAGTTCTCCGCGGCATAGCTCTCGGCGAGCTTTTGCGCCGCCTTGTCCTTGTTCTTTGCCGTTTTTATCTCGTCGGCATACAACAGCCGCGCCGCGTTCTCCGAGTCTACGGCGGCTATCTCCGCGCTGTCCCACGCTATCTTATAGCTGCAAGGCGCAACGGTCGCGGTGTACGCGCCGCCTATCGCCTTTCCGTAAACGACAGAGAAGGTATTGACGCTGAGCATGTTTACGCGGTAGATAAGATCGGACATATCGCGTATCAGCCGCGCGTCGTCCGCGCCCTGCTCCGTGCCTACGCAGTCCGTAAGGAACACGACGGGACAATTCGCATTGTCGCAGGCGTTGAGGAACTCGCTTATCTTGACGCAGCCGTCGGCTGTAAGCCTGCCGCCGTCCTTGGTCGCATCGGTCGCGACCACACCGACGGGAACGTCGGCAAGAGTTGCAAAGCCCGTGACCGCGCACGGAGCGAATCCGCCGCGTATGGGCAAAAAGCTGTTCTTATCGAATACCTCTTTTATTACGGTATCGACGGACACGCCTGGTTTGAGCCCCTTGCACGTGCGATTTACATCGTCGCCCGAGGGCTTGCCCGCGCCGAAAGCGTCGAGCACGTTGCATATCGTCTTTTTGAGCTCTTCCTTTTTGATAAGGTTGGTCACCGTGCCGCGCGCAAAAAGCTCCTCGGCAGTCCCCGTCTTGTCCGCGCCAGATTTGGCGGCGAGCACGAGCGGCGACGCAGTTGCGCTTACGCTGTCCTTGAACGCGATAACGATATCGCTTATCCCTGCGGCATAAGCGGAAAGACCGTAGTTTTTACCCTTGATGACCGAGATGACGGGTATATCGCCGTAAGCGATGGTAAACGCGCGCAGAATATCGCCGTAGCCTTCCAGACACTCTATGCCCTCGGCAAAGCGCGCGCCGGAAGTATCCCATACCGCTATCAACGGCTTGTTCATGCGCACCGCGTTATTGACGGTGCGGACTATCTTCTTCGCGCCGAGCGCGCCGATAGAGCCCTTCATCACCGCGGAGTTGAGCGCGAAAACACACACGCCCCTGCCGTCCACCGTAGCGAAACCGCTTACTACGCCCTCGCCGAGCGCGGACGCCGTGTCTGTCTCCGAGCCGACGAAAGCGTCGGTCTCGACAAACGACTTGTCGTCGGTAAACGACGATATGAACGCTATCGTATCCTTATTGACCGCAGCAAGCTTGGTCTTGGCTTCGCGTAAGCTATCCATTTGAGCCTCCATTCCCATTATGACAGTATTGTACTACAAATAAAAATTTTTTTCAACTGTTCCGACGCTGTTTCACGGCGGAAAAAATATTTTTCAGAGCGAGCGCAGATATTCTATCTCGTCCGTTTTGAGATAGCGCCATTCGCCGCGATTGAGCCCGCCGAGCCGCAGTTCGCCTATCGCGACGCGTTTAAGGAAAAGCACCCGACGCCCGAGCGATTCTATCATGTTTTTTATCTCGTGGTTCTTGCCCTCGAAAATAGTCACGTTGAGCTTTGTTCCGCCGTTTTCCGCGCCGACTGCCGACACGCGCGCCGCGCCGTACTTTACGCCGCCGTACTCGACGCCCGCTCTCAGCCTTTTGAGTTCGGCTTCCGTCGGTTCGCCCTCCACGCGCACAGAGTACGTCTTTGCCACGGCGTTTTTCGGATGCGTTATCTTGTTGGCGAGCTCGCCGTCGTCGGTAAGTATGAGCAAGCCCTCGGTATCGTAATCGAGCCTACCGACGGGAAAAAGTCTCGCGCGCACTCCGCCGACGAGATCCATTACGGTCTTTCTACCTTTGTCGTCGTGGACGGTGCACACACAGCCCTTGGGCTTGTGCAGCATTATATACGTGCGTTTTGCCGCTATGCGCACGACGTGCCCGTCGACTTCCACCGTGTCGCCGTCTTTTATGTCCACGGCAAAAGCGGTGACGGTCTTGCCGTTGAGCCTTACCCGACCTTCCTCTATGAGTTTTTCGCATTTCCTGCGGCTGTCGACGCCGCAGCTGCTCAAATATTTGTTTATACGCATGATAATTTCCTTTTAATCATGATAACCGATAATGCGGAAAAAATCAAGCGTTTTCGCAAGGCACGGGATAAAGGCAGGAAAAAAGCCCCGCTTTGTCGGCGGAGCTGTTCCGATTTTATAATTTATCTCGAAAACGCTTTATCCATAAGACGCATACATTCCTCGAACATATCGCCGCAGTTGAGCACCGTGCAGATATAAGTCTTGCCGTCGCGCGTCGCCGACGAAACAAGACAGCGCCCGGACTTTTTGGTAAAGCCAGTTTTTATACCGTTGCCGCCGGCATAGTTGAAGAGTATCTTGTTTTTATTGGGAAAGTTACGGCAGTACTCGTGGTCGTGATACGGCGTCTTATGCCGCTTGGTCGAAACTATCTTTCGGAAATCCTCATTCTGCATCGCATAGTACGAAATGGCGCAAAGATCGCGCGCCGTCGTGTAATGCTCGTCATGGTGCAGTCCGTGCGGATTCATGAAATTGGTATTTTCCGCGCCCGCTTTCTTCGCCGTTTCGTTCATCAGCTTGACAAAGCCCTCGACACTGCCGCCGACGATTATCGCAAGCGCTTCGGCGCAGTCGTTGCCCGATTGGAGCATGAGCCCGTACAAAAGATCGCGCACCGACAGCATCTCGCCTTTTTCGAGATACAGCGACGATCCCTCTACGCCTACCGCCGCGCTCGGTATCGCTATGGGCAGATCCAACAGCGAATAGTTTTCGAGCACGGTTATCGCCGTACATATCTTGGTCGTGCTCGCCGGCTCGCGGCGCGCGTCGCAGTTTTTGGAATATATAAGCTCGCCCGTGTCGCCGTCGACGAGCGCCATAGACGACGCGGAGCTTGCGATATCGGTCGGGCGCATAAGCTCCTCCGTCTCGCTCCCGACCGCCGTTTCGGGCGCGCACACGTCATGTGCGTAGGCAATGCCGTATCCCCCGAACGCCGCATATACCAAAGCGGCGACCGCCGCTATCACAGCAAAGTATTTTTTCATTTTTTCTTCTTCCCGAAAATCGACCCGACTACCTCGGGCACTGTGTCCATTATCTTATCGAACGCGCTCTGACTGCCGACGTTGAGCATGCGCACGGACTTGCCGTCGCTTATGAGAAAGCAAACGGGAAGCACGCTCATGCCCGCGCCCGACGCGCCGGCAAACGGCTGACTCTCACGCCGCTCGCCGTACTCGCCGCCGCCCGAAACGACGCCGACGCTTATCTTGCTTATCGGGATTATGCTCGTGCCGTCGGCGGTCACTATCGGATTGCCGACTATGATATCCGCATCGGTCAACGCGCGTATCTTGCCGAACGCGCTGTCCATTATGCTTTCTATCGGATGTTCGCTACGCTCGGTCGGAAATGTATCTTGCATACGTCTTGTTTTCCCTCTTGTTGAATTTTAACGCTTTTATCGCCGCATATATAATATCGGCAAAACACAGCGAAATTATGCCGTCTATATCCGTATATATACGCTCTGTATCGTAATCGGGCGAGATACCGCCGCGGCTGACCTCCGCGCTGTCCGTCACCGCGAGCAGCTGTCCGTAAAACGAACTCAGCGTCCCGACGGCGACGGCCGCGTCGCCGATGCCTATTATCGCGTCGGTATCGAGCCGGCGCACGCGCACACGCTTAGCCGTTTCCCAAGCGAACCGCAACAGATACTTCACGATCGGGCTAATCGGCGCGGGCTTCTTTCCGCTCTTCTTTGCGTTTCGGTCTTTTCTGTCGTCTTTTGCTCCGCCGTCGCCGAGCTCCTCGCCGCGCAGTATCGCGCCCAACCGCTTTACGTCGATGCTCTTAACGAATACGGGCACGAAAAACAACCGAACGCTCAGTTTTCCGCAGTTCTTGTCCGTATCAACGAAAAGCGCGATACACAGCGTTATCGGCATGACCGTCAAATGCAAAAAAATAACGGCAAGCACTAAATACGTCATGCGTATAGTGTTTGCCGTCATCGCCAAATTATGCCGTTTTGTCCGCTTATTGCTCTATCGGATCCTCGGTAGCCGCGGCCTCCGCGTCGTCCGCCTCTATCATCGCTATATCCTCGCCCTGCAAAAATTCGGGCGTTTCGCCGTCCTTATCTGCGAAGTTGTACAGCGTTTCCGCCTCGGGCTCGGGCGAGGTCTCCTCTATCTCCTTTATCTTGTCGAGAAGCGAATCCCTGTCGGGCAGATCCTTTACGTCCTCTATCGCAAAACGTTTGAGGAAAGCGTCGGTCGTGCCGAATAGCAACGGCTTGCCGATAGTGTCCTTTCTTCCGACTATCTCTATAAGATTGTTTTTGAGCAGCGCCTGCAACGCGTAATCGCAGTTGACGCCGCGGATATGCTCGACGTCGAGACGCGTTACGGGCTGACGGTACGCTATGATGGACAGCGTTTCCATTGCGGGCGTGGAAAGCGCTTTTTCCTTGATGGGATTGAGCACGCAGCCGATAATATCGGCATAGTCGGGATTGGACGCGAGCTGTAACTGACCGTTGAACGATATCAGGTGTATACCGGATTTGCCGCCGAACCGCTTTTGCAGCCTTTTGACGGCGGCGTTGACCTCGCTCTTCTGTACCTCCAACAGCTCGCAAATATCAGACACTTTAAGACTGTCGCCCGACACGAACAAAAGCGATTCGAGAACGTCGTCGAGTATTTCTATATCCATGTTCATTGTTCTTCCGCTCTCCTTTTGGTAATGGTTATCGTATCGAATATTTCGTTCTGCTCGGCGCATACGACCTGATTTTTGAGCAGTTCGAGTAGCGCCATGAACGTCGTCACTATCTCGTTAAGCGTAAAGTCCTCGCCGAAAAGCTCGTCGAACGTGACGCGTTCCGCCGAGCTGACCCTTGCGGTTATGTACTGCATTTTGTCCGCGACGGTAAACGGGTCGAGGTCTATCTTGCGCTGTTTGAATACCTGTTGACGCGTGCCGAGCTTCTCGAACATCTTACGGAGCGCCTTTACGAGCCCGTCCGTCGTCATGTCCTTGAGCACGAGCCGCGGCTGACCGACGCTTTCGTCGGGCGCGCGTGAAAACATGTTGATGACCTCGCGCGTGCGCATTTTTTCCGATGCTTCCTTAAACAGTCGGTATTCCTCGAGGCGGTTTATAAGATCGACCTTGGGATCTTCCTCGGGCGGCAGCTCGACGCTCTCGGGACGCGGTAAGAGCGCTCGCGATTTGATTTCCAAAAGCGTCGCCGCAACGTCTATAAAGTCGGCGGCTTGCTCCATATCGAGCTGTTCGAGCCCTTCCATCGCTTTAAGATACTGTTCGGTTATATCGGAAATGAATATATCCTCGATGCGTATCTTCGCGCGCTTGACCATATCGAGCAGGAGGTCGAGCGGACCGTCGTAATCGCTCAGTACTACGCGAAAGCTCTTATTCTCTTCATCTGCGGCAGTTTGGATTTTTTGCATAGCTACACCGTCCCTATCAAACGGGGAACATCAACCCCCACAGCAGAGTAAAGCCGAGACCGACGTGCGACGAGCAATAGTTTATATACGTTCCTAGGATATCTATATAAGAGAACCAATACGGCAACACTGCATAATTCTCCGCCATGGAAACGATAAAGCTCAGTCCCATCAAGCCCCAAAGTATATACTGACCGTTATTGCGCATGAACCTGACGAACTTATTGCCTTGATGCGTGAGCGACTCTATCAGTTTGAAGCCGTCGAGCGGATAAAACGGCAGTATGTTAAAGAACGCAAGCGTAAGGTTTACCGTCATCAATATCCAAAAATACTGCGATAAATAAAACAATATCCAATAACCCGCGCCCGAACCGACCCTTGCCGACGCAAACGCGAACAGCACGGAGAAAAACGAGGACAGGAACGCGACGATAACGTTCATTATGATACCCGCGGCGGAGACCGTTATAAGCCCGCGGCGGAATTTCTTGAAGTTGTACGGATTGACGGGCACGGGCTTGGCGTAGCCGAAGCCGACGAGCATCATCATGATAAACCCGACGGGATCGAGGTGCTTGAGCGGATTGAGCGTCAGTCGTCCCGAGAATTTAGCCGTAGGGTCGCCGTTCCACAGCGCGACAAGCCCGTGCGCAAGCTCGTGCAGCACGAGCGCGGGCACGACGGCGAGCAGCGTTATCAACATCGTTATGACGAACGACGCGGCGTCGTCTCCGAACATCAAAGCAAATATCACTTTTTACCGTCCTCCAATAAGCTCGGCATACAGTCGTTACGCGCCATGTCCGCGTATGACTGCGGCTTGACGAGATAATCGGACTTGCCGTCCTTTACCGCCACGACGGGCGGAACTGCGTTCCTGTTATAATTGGACGCCATGGAATAATGGTACGCGCCCGTAGAGAGCACGGCGAGAACATCGCCGCTTTTAAGTCGGGGCAGTTTTACGTCCGAAAGCAGTATATCGCCGCTTTCGCAGCACTTGCCGGCTATCGAATACTCGCTGTCGCGCTCGGCTTCCGCCCTGTCCGCGACGACTGCTGTATACTGCGCGTCGTACAGCGAAACGCGCGGATTGTCGAACATTCCGCCGTCGACCGCCGCATACGTCTTGATGTTTTTGATAGTCTTGATCGCGCCGACGGTGTATAACGTAATTCCCGCCTCGCCGACGATCGAACGACCGGGCTCTACGATGAGCCGCGGCGGCTTGATGCCTTTTTCTTTTACCGCCGCTTTGAGCGTGCGCGCGCTGTTGCGCATATATTCCTGCGGAGCGAGCGGCGCGTCGCCGTCGACGTATCTTATGCCGAACCCGCCGCCGAGGTCGAGCCTTTCGACATCGATACCGACCGAATTGAGCCGGATGACCAGCTCGGTCATCTTGTCTATCGCTATCTCGAACGCCTCGCGCTCGAATATCTGCGAACCGATATGACACGCAATGCCCTTGAAAGCTATGTTCTTGCGCCCGATGAGCCCGTGTATAAACTCCTCCGCAGTGCCGTCGGCGACCGAAAATCCGAACTTGCTGTCGGGCGTAGTCGTCTGTATAAATCTGTGCGTATGCGCCTCGACGCCGGGATTGACGCGCACCAATACGTTCTGCGGCTTTTTAGCGTGCTTGCTTATCAGCTCCGCTTCGAGTTCGGAATCGACGACAAAGCATTCAACGCCGCTCTCTATGGCGTATTTTATCTCCGCTTCGGTCTTGTTGTTGCCGTGGAAGTATATCCGCTCGGGCGGCATACCGCCCGCGAGCGCGGTATACAGCTCGCCGCCCGACACGACGTCCGCGCCGAGCCCGAGCTTGGCGAGCATTTTATAAACGCCCTTGCAGCAAAACGCTTTGGACGCAAAGCATACGGTATGATCGGGATACTCCTCTTTAAGTATCTCCTCGTAAGAGCGCGCGGTTGCTTCCGCACGCGCCACGTCGAAAACGTATAACGGCGTGCCGTACTGGTCGGCGAGCTCTTTTGCGTCGCAGCCGCCTATGATAAGTCTGTTGTTTTCGATCGTAAGATCGCCGAAAAGTTTCATTGTCTATCGCCTTATTTGTCCGTCGCCCTCGACGAGGTATTTGTAAGTGACCATTTCGTAAATGCCCATCGGTCCGCGGGCGTGCAGTTTTTGCGTCGATATGCCTATCTCCGCGCCCAGCCCGAACTCGAACCCGTCGGTGAACCGCGTCGACGCATTGGCATACACTACCGCGCTGTCTGCGTACTTGCCGAAATAATCGACAGCCGCTCTGTCCGTCGCGATTATCGTTTCGCTGTGGTGCGAGCCGTATTTATTGACATACTCGACCGCGCCCTTAACGCCGTCGACCGTCTTGACCGAAATATCGAGAGAAAGATATTCTTTGTAATAATCGTCCTCGCTCGCCGCTACCGCCGCGGGAAATATCTTTCGTATCTCGTCGTCGCCGTGTAGCGTCACTCCCGCCTTTTTCAGCGCTTCGAGCACGGGCAGAGCTTTATCCAAAGCCGCTCTGTCTATGATAAGCCCCTCGAGCGCGTTGCACACGCCGAGCCGTTGAGTCTTTGCGTTGAGCACCACTTTTTCCGCAAGAGCGATATCCGCCGACTTGTCTATATATGCGGTGCAGTTGCCCGCGCCCGTTTCGATGACGGGCACTGTTGCCGAGCGTCTGACAAAGCGTATAAGCTCCGCCGAGCCGCGCGGTATCGCAAGATCGATCACACCGTCGAGCGTCAACAGCTCGACAACGCCATCATGCCCGCATTCTACGAGCGTCACGGACGCGCGGTCGATACCGAACTCGGACAAAACGTCGCCGATGACTCCGACCAATGCTCTATTGGTAGCTATCGCGTCGTTACTGCCGCGAAGCACTGCGGCATTGGACGATTTTAAGCACAAGCCCGCGGCGTCGACGGTTACGTTGGGTCTTGCCTCGTACACGACGGCTATCGCACCGAACGGCACGGCGGTCTTTTTCAGCCGAAGTCCGTTATACAGCGTGCGGTCGTCGATCACCCTGCCGACGGGATCGGGCAGTTCCGCGAGCTTTCTCAGCCCGTCGGCGGCGGAGCGTATGCGCTGTCCGTCGAACCTGAGCCTATCGAGAAACGCCTGCGGCTTATCCGCGGCGCGCGCCATATCGGACGCATTGGCTTTTTCTATCGACGCGCCGCTATGCTCTATGCGCTCGGCAATGGCTTTTAACAGCTCGTTTTTTACGCGCGCGGAAATATCCGACAGCGCGGGCGCGGCGCTTTTTGCTCTTGCCGCCGCCGAGCTTACCGACTCGGTATTACTCATCGTCTCCGTCGTCGGGCATATTCGCGTTGTGATAAACTTCCTGTACGTCGTCGTCCTCGTCGAACATATCTAGCATGCGCTGTATCTTGCCGACGGTCTCCTCGTCGACGTCGACGGTAGCCGACGGTATGCGCTTGACTTCGGCAAGCGTAACGGTCTTGCCCGCTTTTTCGAGCCCGTCGCGGACGGTATCGAGCGCGGACGGCGCGACCGTGATATAGTACTCGGCGTCCGACGAATCGAAGTCGTCCGCACCGAGATCGAGCGCGAGCATCATGACTTCTTCCTCGTCCTCGCCCGCTTTGCGCTCGACGGTGATAACGCCTTTCTGATCGAACATGTACGACACACAATTTGTAGTGCCGAGCGAGCCGCCGCACTTATCGAAAATATGCCGCACAGCCGCCGCGGTACGGTTCTTATTGTCGGTAAGCGTTTCGACGATGACGGCGACGCCGCCGGAGCCGTAGCCCTCGTAAGTTATCGCATCGTATACGACGTTGCCTTCCTCGCCGCTCGCTTTTTTGATAGAACGCGTGATATTATCGTTGGGCATGTTAGCCGCGCGCGCCTTGGATATGACGTCGCGAAGCCTAGGGTTATTGTTGGGATCGGGTCCGCCCGCCTTGACGGCGACGGCAAGCTCTCTGCCTATCTTGGTGAATACGTTGGCGCGAGCCGCGTCGGTCTTGCCCTTTTGGCGTTTGATCGTTGCCCATTTGCTGTGTCCTGACATGTTATGCTCCGTGTATTTGACTTTTTTCTTTATTACGTAAAACAGCTTGCGCGCCGTACAGCCTATATTGCGCCGTCGTCTCGCGGTCAAGCTTGTTTCTTTATATTATATATTGCCGAACGGCTTTTGTCAATTATTTAGCGCGAACATCAGTATGCCCGCCGCCACGCCCGCGTTAAGCGATTCGATATTGCGCTGAGGTACGGACACCGTGCGATCGCAGAGCTTTTTTATCCCGTCGTCCACGCCGTCCGCCTCGTTGCCGATGACTATGCAGTATTTACCGCACGGCTTTTGCGCGCTTATCACGCTCTCGCCGTCCATATCCGCGCAAATAAGCTCATACCCCGCCGCTTTTACGTCCGCGGCGGTAACGTCTGTCGAAATATTGCATTTGAGCACTGCGGACATCGCGCTACGCACCACCTTCGGCGAATATACTTCGGCACAGCCGCAAAGCACGGCGCCGTAGCCGAAAGCGCAGCACGATCGTAGGATCGTGCCGACGTTGCCCGGGTCGCGCACGCGGTCGAGCAAGACTATCGCCCCGTCCGTCGGCGGCTTGCTTTCGGGCAGTCTGTTTATGCACAGCACGCCCTGCGAGCTCTCCGTTTCCGTCAGCTTGGCGAACACCGCATTATCTACGACGTACGTCTCGAAGTCCGCAAACTCGCCGCCGCGCGCGGCGTACCCGCGCTCGTCGAAAACAACCGCTACGACGTCATTCGGTCTTGCGGCGCACGTGTCCGAAACATTGCGGTAGCCTTCCGTAAAGAACATCGAAAGCTCGTCGCGGTATTTTTTTTGTTTAAGCTTGGCAATGCGTTTGACGATGCCGTTTTGCGCCGAACGTATGACTTCCATAAACTCAAAACAAAACGGCGCTTAAAACGATAAGCGCCGTGATGATCATTTACCGGAAACCGCGGCGGACGCTTTTTTTGCGAGCGCAGCGAACGCTTCCGCGTCGTTGATAGCCATGTCGGCGAGGACCTTGCGGTTAAGGTCGATGCCAGACACTTTAAGCCCGTGCATGAACTTGGAATAAGAAAGTCCGCTGAGCCTTGCCGCCGCGTTGATACGCGCTATCCACAGCGAGCGGAAATCGCGTTTTTTGCGGCGTCTGCCGATGTACGCGTACATCTGCGACTTCATTACGGCTTGACGCGCTATGCGGTACGAACGGGACTTCGATCCGAAGTAGCCCTTGGAAAGCTTAAAGATCTTTCTGCGCTTTTTTACTGCGTTGACTGCTCTTTTGATTCTCATTGTATGCCTCCTTTACTTCTGCGCCATATTGCGAATGGTCTTTTCTTGTTTGGTCGATTTGAGGTACGCGCCTTGACGCAATCTCATTATGCGCTTTCTCGGCTTTTTGTTGAGAATGTGGTTTTTACCCTGCTGCGCTCTCTTGACTCTGCCGTTTGCGGTTACGCGAAAACGCTTTTTCGCTCCGCTGTGACTTTTCATTTTGGGCATGTTTATTATCCTCCGAAAAAATTATTTGCTGTTGATGGGGATCAGGTTCATGACTATGGACCTGCCGTCGACGGCGGGCTTGCGATCCATCGTCGCTATGTCCTTGACCGTCTCGTAAAAGGAATTCATTATATCTATGCCGAGCTGCGGGCGCGCCATCTGCCTGCCGCGCATACGGATCGATACCTTTACTTTGTCGCCGTCCGACAAAAATTTGTTAGCTTGCTTCGCCTTGGTGTTGAGATCGCCCGAGTCTATAGTCATTGACAGTCGGATCTCTTTGAGCTCGGCGCGTTTCTGGTTCTTTTGCGCGTCCTTGGCTTTTTTGGTAGCGTCGAAGCGGTATTTGCCGTAGTCCATTATCTGGCATACGGGCGGTTGCGCGTTGGGCGTGATCATTACGAGATCGAGCCGTTTTTCGTCAGCCATGTTCTTGGCTTGACGCGCTTTCATTATCCCGAGCATCGCGCCCGTTTCGTCCTTGACGCGCACATCGAGATTGTCGTTGATACCGTCGTTAGTAACAAGCTCCTTAAAAATAGTGATTGACCTCCGAAAAATAAAAATACGGACCGATAGACACGATCCGCAACAAAAAGACAGGTAAAATCTTGTTATTGACCGTCCCGAGCATGCCCGAACGGTGAGATCGAATCTACTTAGCCTACGTATTATATGATATCGCCCGAGATTTGTCAACGGTTTTGACAAACTTTTTGCGATTTTTTATAAAACCGCCCGTACACAGCCGCGAATAAAAGTTTATTGCCGACGGACAATAAATAAAAACGACAAAAGGACGGGTCAAAACCATGAAAAAAACCTTGGCATTAGTTGCCGCCTGCGCTCTCACCGCCGCCGCTGCTTGCGGCTGCGCCTCCAAAGCTCCGACCGAAGCGCGTCCGCTTCCGCGCAACGCAACGCCTGAGATCACTCAAAAAGCTCCCGACAGATCGGGCGTTATAGAGATAGATCTCGGCGGCATCTTTGATCGCGCACCGCAGCACGAGGACGCGTCGCTGACAAGGCGCACGTTCCGCCGTTCGCCCGCAGGCGAATACACCGTGGAATACGTCCACACACCGCGCGGCGAGGAGCGTGACGAAACGCTCGATTACAAACTGACGCTCAACGACGACAACACCTATACCCTCTCCGTCACCACCGACGGAGTAAACGCCGAGCACAGCGGACGTTGGTATATGCACCGCGACGGCAATATCGTGATGTACTACGACGAGCCGATAGACAAGCCCGCGCACAACGTTTATATAAGCGACACCATGTACGCCGAATCGCTGCCGCAGGGCAAGCTGATGATATACGACAGCTGCAACGTCATCGTTCTCGCCCGTCAAGGCGATAACGCTGCCGACTACGAGATAACGACGGACGGCAACAATATGTTCGCGCGGCTCTACGCCTCCGCGGAAAACTGAGCTGTTTCCGCACCGACCGAGCTGCCGTCGTCGACAGCTATAAGCAGGAAGCCGTTAGCGGTCATCAGCTTATCGAGCTTTTTCGGCATGTCGACGGTGCGGATAAAATGCACGACGTAGCCGAACAGCCATACGAATATCAATATTTCGGAAAGGATTATAAAAACTATTTTCCACGCAACATTGAGCCGCCTCAACAGCCCGTCCGTCTTTACGAGCGAGCCGTCGATGCGGCTCTCTTGTATTTGGGCTTTGTACACCCAATCGCCGTAAATGCGGCTTTTGCGCACGGCAAGCCCGACGCTTACAGCGGACATATCTATGATACCGTTGCGCGCCGCGTCGGTAAGAGCAAAAACGTTGTGATGCCTGTCGACCGTGCTTATCTTGGGCGCAAAGTATACGAGCACGGCGAGTAGTATCGTTATCACTCCGATATTGATGCCCGATATGCAATTTGCGCGCGCGGCATTGCCGTGCATCGCGTCGGTAAACGACATGATGGCTATCTGCGCGGTAAGCATGGCGGACATCGCCGACACCGTGCTGATTATCTTGATATCGCGGTACAAATGCCCGAGCCGTTTCGTCTTGACGAGCCCGTATACCGCAACGCCCATTTCGCAAAAAGCGACGGTCGCCATGGCTATCGCGCCGCGCCTGTCGTACTCGCCCGCGAACAGCCCGTAACGCAACTGCACCGCCATATATACTATATAGACCACGCCCGCCGTGAATATCCGCCCTGCTACGGCGGCGTTGCGGTATGCGAATGTATGCTTGTCCGTCTTGATACCGAGTATACACTGTATCTTCGCCGATACGAGCACCAAGCCGAAAATACCGACGGCTATCACCGTCGGGTCAGAAAAAACACCGACCAAAAGCTTGACCACCGATATCAAAAACGATACACCCGTCGTTATCATGGCGAGCCACGGCAGCCGCTCTTCGTAAGTCATGCTCCTGAACTTGGCGAAAAGCTTTTTCATGATTTGTCGTAATATATCATTTTACGCCCGACAAGTCAAGAAAAGCGCGGTCATATCGCGTAACTGTATTCTCCGCCGTCGAGGGTAAATACGCCGTCGCGCGCCGCGTCCGCACTGTTGCAAAGATACGTTACCCCGTCCTCCGGATATTCGACCGTATTCACGCGCACGGTCCTATATCCAGAAAATAAACGCTCGTCCGCGCCGTCGGCGGCAAACAGCACGCCGCCGTATCCGTAACCGATAAACTCGCCGCCCGCAGTGACGGCGGTAACGCCGCCGTCGCCCTCGCCGAAAAGTCTGTAATCGATACCGTTTTCTATCAAACGCTCTGCTACGAGGTCGAACCGCGGACCGTACACCGTGCCTATTTTCATCCTGTCGTAAAGCTCGAGAATTCCGTCCGCCGTTTTGTAGCTCAGATCGAGCAGATACACCGCGTCGACTTTTTTACATCGGTCTTTTTGCAGCGCGCGGAACACAGCGTTCCCGTCGCGCATGTAACCTATAACATAGATCTTATCGTCGACTATCACGCTCTCCGTGCTCTTGGCATCGACGACCGTTATATGACCTCTCGACGGCGCGCCCCCGATCAACAAGAGAGCCGAGCACGCCGCGACCGATGCGATAACGACGGAGAGCTTTGCGCGGTCGGACATAAAAAACCCGCTTGCGCAGAACATCACGGGATAGCAAAGGAACACCGCCGCCGTACTGTACACGGTAAAGGTCGAATACGGAATAGCGGCGATACCGCGCGAAATATAGTCTATCGGCATGAGCAGATATTTGGGCACTGTGAGCGCCGCGCTGCAAAACGGCAACGCGCCTATCGCCGAGCAAAGCAACAGTATGACGAAAGCGACAGATATATACGGTATCATCACGGTATTGACGATAAGAGAAAACACCTGCACCGTGTGAAAGAAATATATCTGCGACGGCAATATCCCGATATTTACGGCGGCGGACACGCCGAGCGCGTCGGAAAGCCGCCTGCCTGCGCGTATCTTTTTGAGCGCGCGCGAAAATCCGCCTGCGAAAGCCGCGATACCGAATATCGCGCCGAAGCTCATCAAGAATCCCGGCTCGAACATATAGAACGGTTTTACCGCGAGTATCAACGAAAACGCACAGCACAGCGACGACAGCAGATCGCGCCGACTGCCTATAAGCAGAGAGAATGATGATATCTCCGTCATTATCGCGGCGCGAACGATCGACGGCGAAAAGTCGGCAACTACGCAATATGCCGCGACCGCGACGGAAATGACGGCAAACCTTATGCTCCTTCGTGTTTTACACAGCACAATAGCGATAAGAGCCGCCAGGAATCCGATATGAAGTCCCGAAACAGCCATGATATGCCCGAGCCCCGCCGCAGAAAATACGTCCGTTATATCGGTATCGAGCGAGTGTTTGTCGCCCGTCAGCATCGAATACGCTATATTTCCGTACCGCTCGCCCATATTTCCGACGAGCAGAGTTTTGAGCGCGCTCGAAAAACGCTCGATCGGCTTGGGCTTGCCGAACTCTATCTTGATGTTATCCGACCGCGCCGACGCATAAAATCTTATGCCAGTGCGGTATGCCGTGCCGTTCGGCATGTTCCCGTCTATCGGTTTTATCGCCGTTACGAAAGCCGAAAGTTTCAGCCTGTCGCCGCACTGCACCGACTCGGCGATGTTTACGTCCGACGCCGTTATATTTATCCTCAGCACTCCGTCGACGTTTCCGCCGTCGAGCGTCACGCCGTCTAAATCTATCTTAGCTCCGCCAGACCGCACGTCGACCGCGCACACGCGACCCGAAATTTCGCGGCGACCGCCTACCGCCTCCGCCGACCAACTGTCGATACCGACTGCGGCGGTAGCAAACGCGGATATGCTCAGCGCGAGCGACAAGAAGCAAGTCATGACTTTCCGCAATCCGCTCTTATTTCCTAATAGCTTTACGGTAAATACGCAAAACGCCGCAGCGCAGACTGCGGCAACCATACAAAAACAAGCTATCCCGAGCGGACGTATAAGCGCATACGCATACGCGCAAAACACCGCGGCGGCGACTGCGAGCGCAACTATAAGAAAAGGTCTGAAATTTATCGGGTAACGCTTCACTGCGCGCGTCAATTCATAGTGACGGAGCGTATGAACTCCGGGTCGTCGAGCGAGCGAAGTATAGCCGCGGATGCGGCTTCGTCGGCGACGAGCGCATCGGACAGCGCGCGCGAGCTTTCAATCACGCGCTCGTCTATCTCGAGCGAGCCGCTACCGTGCTGTTTCAGCCCTACGAAATCGCCAGCGCCGCGCATGCGGAAATCGAGCTCGGACACGGAAAAACCGTCGGTGACCGAACAGAACTTTTTGAGCCTCGCTTCCGCCTCCGCATCGCCGCGCGAAACGAGAAAGCAATACGATTCCTTGGTGCCGCGCCCGACCCGACCTCGTATCTGATGCAGTTCTGACAGCCCGAACCTGTCAGCATCGTACACGACGACCGTCGTCGCCTCGGGCACATCCACGCCGACCTCGACGACCGTCGTCGAAACGAGTACTTTGATCGTGCCCGTCTTGAACGCACGCATTACCGCGTTTTTCTCCGCGTCCTTCATCTTGCCGTGCACACAGCCTACGATTTCGCCGAGCCTCGGCTTTAAGCTCTTATACAACGCCTCGACGCTCGTCAATTCCTCATCGGTATCGGTTATCCTCGGGCATATGATGTAAGTGCGCTCGTCGAGCGCGGCTTTTTGCGCTATGTAGCCGTTCATCGCCGCAAGCTTTGTCTGCGGCACGAGCGAGGTATGCACCTTCGGACGGTTTGCGGGCAGTGCGCGTATATCTATCTGTCTAAGCTCGCCGTACAGCGACAGCGCGAGCGTGCGCGGTATGGGCGTCGCCGTCATCACTATCATGTCGGTCTTACCGCCCTTGCTCTCGAGCTTGGCGCGTTGGTTTACGCCGAACCGCTGTTGTTCGTCGACTATCACGAGCCGCAGATCCCTGTAATCGACTGCGTCGCCGATAAGCGACTGCGTACCGACTATACAGCTCGCCGCGCCGTACTTGATATTGAAATGCGCGGTCTCGCGCTCAAGCTTGCTCATGGACGCACAAAGCAGCTGGACCTTCGCGCCGAGCGGTTCGAGCACTCGCGTCATGGTTTCGTAATGCTGCCGCGCGAGCACCTCCGTCGGGGTCATCAACGCCGCTTGATAGCCGCTCATTGCGGCGTAGTACATCACGCACATCGCGACGGCAGTCTTGCCGCAACCGACTTCGCCCTGCACGAGCATATTGACGAGTTTATCGGACCGCATCGCCGAGATCATGCCGTCAATAGCGGCGCGCTGCGCTTCGGTAAGAGCATAAGGCAGACTGTCCGCAAAGTCGTCGACGACGGAGAGCGGCGCATTATACACAAAATCGCGCTTATCGTCCTTGACGAGCCGATAAGTCGATATAACGTAGCAAAGCTGTTCCACTGCGACCGATCTTCGCGCCTCGGCAAGGTCGGCGGCGTTTTTCGGCATGTGCACGCGCCGTATCGCGTCCTGTAAAGGGAGCAATCCGTACCGTTCGGCGAGCGCGCTCGGTATATAACTGTTTACGCGCGTATTTGCGAGCGCGGCGGAAACTGCGGCGGCAAACGTGCGCGACGGTATAGACGTTTTGTACAGCGGGATGATATCCCCGTCGCACGCCTGCGGCGCGATAAGCGTCGGGTTGACTATTTGCAAGCTTTTTCCGAATTTTTTGGCTTTTCCGACGCAGTAAACACTGCCGCCGACCTTGAGCGAGCGCGCGGCAAACGGCTGATTGAACCAACTGCATCGCACGGTCACGCCGTTGTTGACAAGCTCGCACGTCACGACCGACAGCCCTTTTCTTACGTATCGCCGCTTCGCCTCGGCGGTGACCTCGGCAAGGAACGACAGTTCTTCGCCGTCGCGCACGCCGACGGTCAGCTTACTGTTCGCGTATATGTATTTATCGGGAAAACGCAACAGCAGATCGGACGGGGTGAATATCCCCGACTCGTTCAGCGCCGCTACGCGTTTATCTCCGATTCCCTTTATCTCGCGAAGTTCCAATGTTATCCACAAAATATAACGGCGGCAACACGCCGAATAGCGCACGCCGCCGATGATTATCCGTTAAAAGTATTATTCGAGCGAAACTATGAAGTAATAGAGCGGTTGACCGCCGTAATGCACGTCGACGTCGCAATCGCGGTACTTTTTGCTCATGTCCGCCGCTATCGCATTGGCGTCGTCCTCGCTTACGTTATTGCCGAAGTACAGCGATATGCAGCTTACCTCGTCGTCCATCATGCTGTCTATAAGCTGTTCGGTGACGTTGCTGACGCTGTCGCCCTTTGCAACGATATCCTTGGCGTCCATGCCGATTATATCGCCTTCTTTAAGGTCGAAGTTGCCTATCTGGGTATTGCGCACCGCGTAAGTGACAGAGCCGGACCGCACCGCGCCGAGCGCGTCGTTCATGTTTTTGAGGTTGCCGTCGACGGTGTCGTTGGGATTGAACGCGAGCACCGCCGAGAAGCCCTGCGGAATATTGGACGTAGGTATGACGTGGATATTGCGCTTGCTCAATGCTTTCGCCTGGTTGGCGGCAAGCACGATATTTTTGTTATTGGGGAATACGAACACATCCTTGGCTTTGACCGCGTCGCAAGCCTTGGCTATGTCGTCCGCGGACGGATTCATCGTCTGTCCGCCTTCGATTATGTTATCGACCAAAAGATCCTTAAAGATATTGGTAAGACCGTCGCCCGCGCAGACCGATACAAGTCCGAACGGTTTGAGGTCCTCCTGCTGCTGAGCTTTGAGGTTGCGGTTCTGTTCGAGCATGTTCTCGATCTTTACACGGTCGAGCTCGCCGAGCTCGAGAGCGTAAGTCAGCACCTGTCCCGGACAGTTGGAGTGCACGTGCACCTTGACCATGGAAAGATCGCCTATAACGAGCACACAGTCGCCGAGGTTCATGAGCTTTTCGCGGAAAAGATCTATATCCGCCTCGGTCGTCTTTTTGAAGATATGGACGATAAAGAATTCCGTGCAGTACGCGTATTCTATATCGGCAAGGTCGTTATAGTTGAAGTGCGCCTGCTCGTCGAACGGGTCTTCCGCCGACGCGGTCGCCTTGTAGCTGTCGTCGAATTCGAGATTGGCTTCGCTTACGCCGAGAAGGATATTGAGGAATCCCTGCAACAGGAGCAGAAGTCCGCGGCCGCCCGCGTCTACGACGCCTGCCTTTTTAAGGACGGGCAGCATTTCGGGCGTCTGTCTGAGCATCGCCTCGCCCGAGTCGATGACCGCTTGGAAGAAGTCTTTGAGCTCTATGCTCTTTTTGGCGGCTTTTTCCGCCGACTCGGATATCGCGCGAATGACCGTAAGTATAGTGCCCTCTTTGGGCTTGGTGACTGCTTTATATGCGACTTCCGTACCCGCCGCAAAAGCTTTGGCAAAGACCTTTGCCGTCAGCTCGGTATATTGCGAAAGCACCGACGTCATGCCTTTGAGTATCTGACTGAGTATAACGCCGCTGTTGCCGCGCGCGCCGCGAAGCGCGCCCTTGGCTACCGCGTTGCAGAGATCGGGCATGTTGTTGGTAGAGCACGCGCTGAGCTCGCGCGAAGCGGAAAGCATCGTCATCGACATGTTAGTGCCCGTATCGCCGTCGGGAACGGGAAAGACGTTAAGTTCGTTGACGTGTGCTTTATTTTCGTCCAGGAGCTTTGCTCCGTTAAGGACCATTTTGCGGAAAGTAGCTCCGCTGATCGATTTTTGCATTTTAATCCTCCGAATAGCGGCGTCAGACCTTGACGCCTACGACGTGAATATTTATGGAATCGACCACCATACCGGAAAAATGTTCTACTCGGTATTTGACCGATTTTTTCAGGGATTGAGCGACCGCCTCGATGGACAGTCCGTACTTGATTATAACGTATATATCTATGAATATCCTGTCGCCGTTGGTAAATACGTTTACCCCGCGCGAGCGACGTTTGCGTTTGAACAAGTCCGACAGGTTGTCGGAGAAGGTCTTGGAAACAAGGTCCACTACCCCGTAGCAGTCCAAAGCGGTATCGGCTGCGACTTGCGCTATCGAATCCTCCGTTACCGTTATTCTGCCGTAGGCGTTAGATGTATGAACACTCACAGTAAGCTCCCAAAACAATTAAGTATATGTACCGTGCTTTTATATTTTAACCCATTAACGATATTTTTGCAAGAGTTTTTAAGCGAATTTTGAAATTTTTATCAAAAAGAGCCTTTTTTCGGTTGCAAATCGGGGCGAAAAGTGGTAAAATCATTGATGAAATAAGAAGTTATCACCTTAGGAGGTCCTCATGAGCAGAGTTTGTTCGGTTTGCGGCAAGGGCAGGGTTTCGGGCAACAACGTCAGCCACTCGCACAAAAAGACAAAGCGCAGCTTCAATGCCAACGTTCATAAAGTCACTACGGAAGTGGACGGCAAGGTTTCGCACGAGTACGTATGCACGCGCTGCCTGCGCACCGCGAAAAAGCACGAAAACGACTGATATTCGGTTTTAAGCAAAAAATCCGAGGCGTTGCCGCTTCGGATTTTTGTTTTGCGATAATTATCGCCCTACTCTCTATTTGCGCTTGAACAGCCGCAAAAACCTGCCGATCAGCTTGGGCATCTTGATGCATATGATCTTCGCCATGCACGCCTCCTTTTTACCTGCCGACCGCATTTTATCGGCTGTTATCACTATATATGCGGCAAAGCGGATATTTGTTACTCGGCGCGCCTTATATGCTCTATCGCCGCCCGTCTGTCCGCCGCGCCGAAAACCGCATTGCCCGCGACGAGGATATCGCAGCCCGCGGCGGCTATCGCGGCGGCATTGTCCGCATTTATCCCGCCGTCCGCCTCGATAAGCGCACTAGGCGCGTACCTGTCGCGCAGCTCCGCCGCCCGCGCTATTCGGCCGAGCGAGCCGTCGATGAACTTCTGCCCGCCGAAGCCCGGGAACACCGTCATTACGAGTATCATATCCAGCCCGCCGAGATACGGTATAACGCTGTCTATCGGCGTGTCGGGATTGACCGCGAGCCCGCATTTCGCGCCGCTCTTGCGTATCTTGGCGAGCGTGTCGGCTATATCCGCCGTGCCCGTTTCGTAATGAACGGTCACTATATCCGCGCCGCTCTCTGCGAACCTCTCGACGTACCGTATAGGCTCGGTTATCATCAAATGTACGTCGAACGGCGTTTTTGTCAGCGGACGCAGGTCTTTTATCATCTTAAAGCCGAACGTCAGATTGGGGACAAACACCCCGTCCATAACGTCGACGTGGATAAGATCAGCTCCGATCTCTGTCATGTTTTTTACTTCCGCGCCCATATCGGCGAAGTTGCCGCTCAATATCGACGGCGCGACCATTCTCTTTCGCATGACTTTATTTTAGCACAAATCGGCTTTTCGGTCAAGACAAATCGGACGCAATATCCATAAATACCGCGTCCGATCTTTTACCTATCGTCCTTCCTATCACCACTTGCCGATAAAGTCGTCGACAATATCGAGATAGCTTTTTTTAGCGCAGTCGCTCGCCGCTACCGCGTCCGTCCTACCGTACTCCTCGCCGTTGACGCTGACTACTATCTCGCCCACTACGTCGCCGGCTTTTACGGGCGCTTTTATCGCGTCTATCCTCGGCTCGACGGATATTTCGCACTTATCGCCCGACTTAACGAACACGGACACGTCGCCCGCCGCGGTCACGTTTATGCTGCCGCTCTTGCCGTTTTCCACAGCGTACTCGCCGACGGCGTCGCCGCTGCGCACGGCGACTTGCGTCTTGTAATTGGCAAAGCCGTAGTTGAGAAGCTCCGACACCTCTTTATTGCGGGTCTTGGAGTTCTCCGCGCCGACGACGGCGCAAATAAGCCGCGTATCGCCGCGTTTTGCGGTAACGGTAACGCAAGAACGCGCCGCATCGGTATAGCCCGTCTTACCGCCGTCGCAACCGTCGTAGAACCTTACGAGCTTATTGGTATTAGTAAGCTCGGTCGTCCTGCCGCTCGGATGCTGAAAATCGTACATCCACACTTTGGCATAGTCGAAGAACTTTTCGTGCTCTATCAGCCTGCGGAACATTATCGAAACGTCGCTCGCGCAGCTGTACTGCCCGTCCTTGGGCAAGCCCGTGCAGTTGACGAAAACGGTATCGCTCATGCCGAGCTCAGCCGCTTTTGCGTTCATCTGCGATACGAAAGCGTCGACACTGCCCGAGAGATACTCGGCGACCGCGACGCAGGAATCGTTAGCCGACGCCACAACTATGCTTTTGAGAAGCTCGTCCAGCCTGTAACTCGATCCGTTGTCGAGGAAAGCCTGCGAGCCGCCCATCGATGCGGCGGTCTCCGAAACGGGTATCATCGTGTCGAGCGACAGACCGCGCGCCTCTATCTCGTCGAAAGCGACGCACAGCGTCATGATCTTGACCATGCTCGCGATGGGCAAATGCTCTTTCGCGTTCTTCTCGTAGACGACCTTGCCCGTATCCGCATCGAGCATGACCGCGGCTTTGGCTGTCTTGGCAAAGTCCGCACTCTCCGCGCCCGCCGCGCCCGAGAGCGGAACGAAGACGAACAGCGCCGTAAGCAGCGCGGCAACGCCTATCATTAGCTTTTTGTTCATGTTTTTTCTCCCAAACGGTTTTCTATGTGTATATTTTGTTTCGGCGATAGCTCTTTTATGCGTCAAACTATGCCTATCAGCGCAGAGCCGAATATCGATACGGTCACCGCCTTGACGAGCGAGCACAACGCCGCTGCTATAAAGAACGGCGCGCACGACCTGTAATACACTATTATATCGGGCTTGGACGGAAAGCACCTGCCGTTCAGCGCAGTAAAGGATATGCACTTTCGCGAAAGCACGCACAGCACTGCGAGCTGCAAAAGGTTTATCGGCACGAAAAACACGAAAAGCATAGGCAACGATGCGGCGGTAAACACCGTAACTATCATGCAAGTGTGCATGCCCACCGTGTACGACTTGTATATTATAGGCGCAAACGTCAGCACGAGCGCATACCGCGAAAAGAACATCGACGACGACAGCGCCGCATAGAACGCCATAACTGCAACGTCCGCGAAAAAGAACTTGACGGTTCCGCCGTCGCCGCGGAGATATACGAATATCGCCGAGCCGTTTTTAACGACATAAGCGGCTTTGTCGTCGACGTTTATCCCGACGGCAACACCGACTACGATAAACACCGAGCACATCAGCGCGTACACGGCGATAGCCGCGCGGTTGCGCCGCAGTATATGACTGCATCTGTAAAACCAGTTGGAAATAACGAAAGAGCGTCGCATACAATACGATATGTACCGCGCGCCGCTCTTATTCTTTATTTTCAAACAAAATTCTCTCTTTTACGCGCGCGATAAAGGCTTTGGGCGTTTCGGGCGCGTCGGTCTCCGCCTCGGCCACCGCCACCGCCACCGCCTTCTCCACCGCGCATACGCTCTTGCACCGCGACAGCGCTATCTCCGCGTAAACGCTTTTAAGCGTCTTTTCGGCGGAGTACATCTCCACCGCGTCGACCAAACAGTCGAACCCGTAGCCGTCTGCGCTTTTTATATACTCTCGCAATAGTTTAACGGTCTTTTCTCGCATGCGTATATAATATAACGCTTTATGACGGAAAAAACGTCGGGTATTGCCGTTTGCCTGCCTATATCGTCGAAACCGCGTCAATTAAGACAGTCGGCGTATACTCCGTAGCCTTTGGTAAAGTCGTTTAGCATGACGTGCGTTACCGCTCCGACGAGCTTGCCGTCCTGCAATATCGGCGAACCGCTCATGCCGCGCACTATCCCGCCCGAAACGCTCAACAGCCGCTTATCGGTAACGCGGAACACCAAGCCTTTTTCGTGCCTGCCGTTCTTTTTCGTCGCTTTCAATATCTCTATATCGTAATACTCCGCCTTGCCGTCGACGGTCGTCCGTATGCACGCCGCGCCCGGCTTGATCTCGCCGCGCGATGCGACCTCGACTTTGTCGGTCTCGGGCGCATCGGCTATATCGTCGTACTTTCCCGCTATACCGAAACAGTTATTGCAAACGATATTGCCGCGATCTGCGCTTATCACTATCGACGCGAGAAGCGCGCCCGCCTCGCCCTTTGCGCCCTTTTTGACGCCGAGCAGCTTACAACCGTATATCCTGCCGCCCGCGAACGGGATATGCGTATCGCTCTCCGAATCATATATCTCGTGCCCGAGCGCGGCGTATTCGCCGTTTTCCTTGACGAAAGTCACAGTTCCTATGCCGAATATCCTGTCTTTTATCTTGATGCCGAGCCGCGGCTTGCCGCTGTAACGCTCGATCACCGGCGTTACGTCAAGCTCTTGAACTGCTCCGTCGCGTATCATTTCGACGTGCGCCGAGCCCGATCCGATAAGCTCGTGCACATCGTCGGTCGTCTTGACCTCAGTGCCGTTTATCTTTTTTATTATATCGCCGACGCGGAATCCCTCGACCTCGACAGTGCCGTAATCGGTTTCTACCCCCGTTACTTCTTCTACGAACAGTCCGCCGACTTCGAGCGCAAGCCCGATCGGAAACCCTCCGACACGGACGGTCTCGCCGGCGCGCGTCGCCGCAAATACCGCGTCGGTCTGCATCGGCGCGGCAAAAACGCACAGCAGTAACGCGGCAATGATAAGTACGCAAAAACGAATTTTTTTCATAACACGGATAGTTTTTGCGGATTGTCGAATTTTATACTATCTTGAGGCGAGCGAGTTCGGTCAAGGACGCAAAAAACCGCCCGTTACCGAGCGGCTTTATACTATCGTTATCAGCCGAGCGACGCTTTGAAGTCGTCCGACCATTTTTTCATTTCTTCGGCGTTTTTGTCCGACGTATCGGATATACCGCGCGAGCCCGAAAGCCTCGATACTTCGCCTATCTGCCCCGCGCGGTCGAGCGGCGTCACCGACGTTACCGTATCGCCGTTTTTCTCGGACTTTTCGATAAACAAATGCCTGTCCGCCATCGCCGCTATCTGGGCAAGGTGCGTAACGCACAGAACCTGCCGACTGCGCGACAGCTCGCACAGCTTTTTCGCCACGCCCAAGCCGACCGCGCCGCTTATGCCGACGTCTATCTCGTCAAATATCATCGTGCCGATATTGCCGAGGTCGCCCGTTATAAGCTTGACCGCGAGCATGAACCGCGACATCTCGCCGCCCGATATGATCTTTGCGAGCGGCATCAGCGGCTGTCCGATGTTGGGGCTCAAAAAGAACTCCACGTCGTCGAACCCTACGGCGGTCGTCTTACCGTCCATATGCTCGATATCGGGCATATCGGAGAACTTAGCCTCGAACCGCGACGACGCCATGCCGAGATCGGCAAGCTCCGCGAGTATTTTCTCCTGCAAACGTTTTGCGCCCTCGCGCCGCAGTTCCGACAGCTTGACGCAACTATCGAAAAGCTCTTTTTTGAGCGACGACTCGCGCTTACACAACCTGTCGTACTCGTCCGCGCCGTTTTCCGCGCGTGCAAGCTCGGACTTAGCGTCGGCTAAAAACTTGTTCATCGCGTCGAACGCGCCGTACTTGGACTTGAGCGCGCGCAGTTTGTCGAGCCTTGCGACGACACCGTCCAACTCGCGCTCGCTCGTATCCATGCCGTCGAGCTCGTCGCGCAGACACTCCGCTATGTCGTCTAGCTCTATCGACGCGGAACGTAACCGCTCGTGCAGCGACGCATAGTTATCGCCGAGCGACGACACCGAGGATATAGCCCGCACCGAATCGGAAACCGCCGACGCCGCGCCGTCGTCCGCGTCCAGCCTGCCGAGACATTCGGCAAGCGCGTTTTTTATGCGCTCGGCGGACATCAGCACATGCCGCCTGTCAAGGAGTTTCTGCTCCTCGTCCGCGCCGACCGCCGCGCTCTCTATCTCCTGTATCTGGAATTTAAGCACGTCTATCCGCCGTGCGCGCTCCGCCTCGTCGCCGAGCGACGCCATGTCCGACCTGAGTTTTTTATACTCGTCGTAAAGCCTGCGCTGAGTGTCGAGCGGCGCACCGTCGCGCCCGAATATGTAATTGTCGAGTATCTTGCGCTGCTCGGTAACTTTCAACAGCGATTGATACTCGTTCTGTCCGTATATATCCACATGATCGGACATCAGCTCGCGAAGCATCGCCGTAGTTATCTGCTTGCCGTTGACGCGTATTTCGTTTTTGCCATCCTTAAAGAACTTGCGCGAAACGATAAGCAGTCCGTCGTCGGTATCGACGATGCCGTTATCCTTTGCTTCGCACTCGAACACGCCCTCGACAAAGCCCTTGTCTTTGCCGTATTTGAGCATGGACTTATCGTAGCGCGCGCCGATAAGCAACATAAGCGAATCGACGATTATCGATTTGCCAGCGCCCGTCTCGCCCGAAAAAACGTTGAGATTGTCGCTGAATTCTATTTCGAGCTCCTCTATGAGCGCGAGATTGTTTATCGTTATACGTTTTAGCATCAGTCACCAGCCGACCACGAATTGAGTTTGCCGAGCAGCCGCGAATAAAAGCTCTTTTTACCGAACCGCACAAACATCGCGCTCTTATCCCAGCCTGTGACGGTCACCGTCGACCCGGGCGCGATGGTCTCCACGCGTTCGCCGTCGACGTACACCGCCGCGCCGCCGTCGGTCCCCGCGTTTTTCAGCGTGAGCGTTATGTTCTCGAACGACCCGACCACTATCGGGCGCGTGCGCAACGTGTGCGGATTGACGGGCGTAAGCGCGATAACTGGCGTATTCGGTCCGATGACCGAGCCGCCCGCCGACAGCGAATAAGCCGTCGATCCCGTCGGCGTGCAAGCGATATAACCGTCGCACGAAAACCTGTCTATCAGTTCGTCTGCGACGCGCACCTCCATACTGATCATCCGCCCGCCGCCCGAGCGCATGACGACTACGTCGTTAAGCGCGTGGAAGTGTTTTTCGCGCACGGTCGCGTCGATAAGCGCGCGGCGCTCGAGTATGTAATCGCGTGCGGAGAGCTTGTCCACGGCGCGCTCTATCTCCGACGGCTCGACCTCGGTAAGAAATCCGACCGTGCCGAGGTTTATCCCGAGTATGGGAACGCCCGTTGCGGCGCACTCGCGCGCGACGCGAAGTATCGTTCCGTCGCCGCCTATCGAAACGGCGAAATCGTAATAATTCTGCGGCGAAAACTGCTCCGCCTCGATACCTCGGGCGGCACACGCGGCGAGCAGGAGCTTTCTCACCTCGCCGTCGCGGTCTTTTTGGGGATTGGAATAAACTCCGATCTTCATACCGACATTATACACCGTTTTTCTTTATTTTTCAAGTTTTTTACATGCCGCGGTCAAATTTTCGACGGTGATCCCCGCTCGCTCGAAAGCCGAGCCGACCGTCCGCTCGTCGCAGAACGCGTCGGGGAAAGCGAATATCTTAACGTCCGCCATCCTGCCCGTGCCGTTGATATACGAGAGCACGCTCTCGCCGAACCCGCCGCGCCTTACGTTGTCCTCCACCGTCACTATACGGTGACCGCTCTCGACCGCCTTATCGATAAGCCGCGTATCGAGCGGCTTGACGAAACGGCAGTTGACCAAAGTCGCATCGGTCGCCGCCGCCGCGCGTTCCCCGATATCGAGCGCGCGTCCGCCCGCGCAAAGCACCGTCACTTTCGACTTGCCGCGCCTTACGGTCTCCCACTTGCCGAGCGTTATCGGCTCGTGCGCGCGCGTCACTGTATACGATTTGGGATAACGTATCGCGAGCGGTCGATCGAACCCGAGCGAGAATTCGAGCATGCTTTTGAGCTCGTCGCCATCCGTCGGGCACATGACCGTCATATTCGGCAGTACGGTCAAAAAGCTCAGATCGAAAAGACCCTGATGCGTCACGCCGTCCGACCCGACCGCGCCCGCTCTGTCCACGCAAAACGTCACGGGATAACCGCCTATACAAACGTCGTGCAAGAGCTGATCGAACCCGCGTTGCAAAAACGTCGAGTAGACCGCGAAATACGGTTTGGCTCCCGCCGATGCGAGCGCGGCGCAATATGTTACCGCATGCTCCTCGGCAATGCCTACGTCCTTGAAACGGTCGGGACAGGCTTTTGAAAATCCCTCCAAGCCCGTGCCTATCGCCATCGCCGCCGTCACCGCCGTTATGCGGCTGTCGCGCGCTGCGGCTTCGGTCAGGAAAGCTCCCAAAACGTCGGAGAAAAGCTTTTCGTGCGCTTCGGTCGCCGCCGACACGCCGTGCGAATGCGCAGGGTCGACCGTCGCGCTTTCCAGTCCGCAGCCTTTATCCGTCACCACATGGATAAGCGCGGGCTTCGACTTGTTTTTAACATGCCTGAACGCGCCGACGAGCTCTTTTACGTCGTGACCGTTGAACGGCCCGTAATAACTGATGCCCATCGACTCGAATATCTTATTGGAGAGCACGAGCTTTTTCAAGAACCGCTTGCCCTTGTCGAGCAGGTGCAGTACGCCGTCACCAAATATCGGCACTGTCGACACGGCGCGTTTTATCTCGTTTTTGAGCCGCGCGTACTTCTTGCTTACGCGCAGGCGCGTAAGATAATCGCTCATCGCGCCGACGTTCCTGCTTATTGACATCTCGTTGTCGTTGAGCACTATTATCACGGGCAGTCCCTCGCTGCCTATCGCGTTGAGCGCTTCATATGCCATGCCGCCCGTGAGCGCGCCGTCGCCTATGACCGCAACGACCCTGCGCTCCTCGCCTTTCATGCGCGCCGCCTCGGCAAGCCCGAGCGCGACCGATAGCGAGGTCGAGGCGTGTCCCGTGCCGAACGCGTCGTATTCGCTCTCGCTCGGTTTGGGAAAGCCCGATATACCGTCGTTTTTGCGCAGTCCGTCGAACTTATCGCCGCGACCCGTCAACAGCTTGTGCGCGTAAGACTGATGCCCGACGTCAAAGACTATCTTATCGTCGGGACAGTCGAATACGTAATGCAAAGCGACGGTCAGTTCGACCGCGCCGAGGTTGGACGACAAATGCCCGCCGTTGCTTTTAACGGTGGTTATTATCCGCTCGCGTATGCCCGAGGCAACGCTGCCGAGCTCTTTTATATCGAGCCGCTTTAAGTCCTGCGGCGTTTTGATATCGCCTACATCCATCGATCTACCGTATTTATTATATGCTTATTTCCGTCTTTGCTCCGTCGCCGCTATTGCGAATATACTTTATACTATCACGAATTTTTCGGCGAACTCGCGCAGATACGCGGTATCGCCGTTGTACTCGCCGTCGAGCTCGGCGAGCGCCGCGTTGAGATACGTATTGAGAAGCGCTTTGGCTTTGTCGAGGTCGAGATAATCGAGTACCGTCGTGCCGTCGCTCTTTTCGCCCGCGATGTACTCCGACACGTCGTCGAATATCTGGAACGCTATGCCGAAGTTATGCCCGAATTTGTACGCGCTGAGCGGCTTTATCAGCGCGGCGACGTTGTCGTCGTCAGCCCCGTCGCCGTCGAGCGCACCGTACAGCACCGCGAGATATTCCTTGGCGTCGAGCTTTTGCATAAAGGTATAGCCTATAACGCAACACGCGCGGATTAGCGAAGCGGTCTTGCGCTCGTAGACGTTGATAAGATCGTCGAGCGATCCTATCTTGCCGTAAAGATCGAGGTACTGACCGTGGACTATGCCGAGATCGCCACGCACCGCCGAAAACATGATGAGCGACGAGCTTTTATCTCGGCACGCCTCGAACATGCAGTTATACGACAGATCGAGGAGAGCGTCGCCCGCAAGCAGGGCTTTGCCCTCGCCGTATTCTTTATGCACCGACGGCTTGCCGCGGCGCATGTCGTCGTTGTCCATGCACGGCATGTCGTCGTGGATAAGCGAATACGCGTGCATAAGCTCTAACCCGCAGGCAAAGAGCAGCGCGCTCTCGTCGGGCGGCGCATAAAGGCTGTGCCATTCCAAAAACAGTATGGGGCGCAAACGTTTGCCGCCGGGGAACACCGCATAATCGAGTATGCTTTTGAACTCGGCGGGATACGAACTGCCGGCTATTATCTTAAACAGACATTTATCTATCTGTTCGCGCCATTCCATCATGCGCGTATCGAAATTTTTGCTCATTTGTTATATGCTCCGTTCCGAATTCGGTCAAACGCTCTTTTCAAGTATCAGGTCGAGCTGACCTTTAAGCTCGTCTATCTCCGCCTGCGCCGAATCGAGCTTGCCGAGACATTCGCGCGTCAGCGCGAGCCCCGACTCGAAAAGCCGCATGCCCTCTTCGAGCGAAACGTCCGATTCCAGCTTGTCCACTATTCCGCGGAGCTTTTCGAGTTTTTCCTCGAAATCGCCCGAGGTCTGTTCGTTTACCGTCTGCTTAGCCATTGTTCCTACCTCTCGGTTTTACTTACCTTAGCTGTCGCCGTGCCGTCGGCAAAGACGAGCTTTATCTCGTCGCCCGCCGCGAGCGCTTTGACGCTTCGCACGGGTCGTCCGCCCGAATATACCGCCGCATAACCGCCGTCGATCAGCTTATGCGGATCGAGCGCGCCGACAAGCGCGGATAGCTTGTCGAGCCGCAACCGCTTCTTCGCCGTCATGGCCTGCGCCGCCGACCCGAGCCGACGCGCGGTGTACATAAGCGGTTCCTTGCCCGCGGCGAGCTTCCTTTCCGCCGCGAACGCCGCGCGCCGCGACAGCGACTCGATGCTCCGCCTATACCGCTCCGCGCCCGTAGCCGCCGCATGCGCGACCTCCGTCGCAAGGTATCTTACTTCCGTCCGCCGCCGCTCGTACTTTGCCGAAAGCGCGGCGCGGCATCTCTGCGCGGCGAGCACGATATCGTCGACCAACGCGACGGCGCGCTCCGCTATTATCCCGCCCGCTATCGACGGAGTGCCGGCGCGCGTGCCCGCGCAGCAGTCGCACAGCGTGTAGTCTACCTCGTGCCCGACCGCCGAAATCACGGGCAGTCTGCTCTCGGCGACCGCTGTCGCGAGCGTTTCGTCGTTGAACGCGTCGAGGTCCTCGTCGCTTCCGCCGCCGCGGCAAAGCACTATCGCATCTATCTTTGCGCCGTCGAGCGCGCGCACGGCTGCCGCCATCTGCGCCGCCGCGCCGTCGCCCTGCACCTTTACGGGATAGACGCGTATTTTGACAAACGGCGCACGGTCGCCGACCACGCGAATAAGGTCGCGTATCGCCGCACCGTCGGGGCTGGTCACCGCCGCTACCGAAAGGATGTATTCGGGCAGTTGCGGTCTGTTTTCAAAGTAACCGCGCGCGGCGAGCTTGTTTTTCAGCTCGACGAGCCGCGCGTTCTTCGCGCCCTCGCCGCATAGATAAAATTCGTCGTAGGCAAAAGATACCGAATTGCGTTTCCCGTAAAACCTGACACTGCCGCGAAGCGCGACCTTCATGCCTTTTTCCAGCCTGTCGCGCGACGAAAAGTGCACGCACCGCACCGAGCAGTCGCCGTCCGCGAGCACTACGAAGGTATGCCTGTCGGAATACGACACCTCGTACACCTCGCCCGACAGCGTTACGTCGTGCAGGAGCTCCTCGTCGTCGAACACGCATTTGAGATAGTCCGACAACTGAGTGACGGTCATCGCTCTATTCATTGAACGCCCCGTCGACCGTGTTTTGAAGCAGCATCGCTATCGTCATAGGACCTACGCCGCCGGGCACGGGCGTTATGTGCCCTGCGACCTTGCTTACGCCGTCGAAATCAACGTCGCCGCACAGCGTGCCGTCCACCCTGTTCATTCCGACGTCTATCACGACCGCGCCGCGCTTGACCATGTCCGCAGTAACGAGCTTGGGCTTGCCGACCGCCGCAACGAGTATATCCGCCGTCTTGGTTATTTCTTTAAGATCCTTCGTCTTGCTGTGGCAAACGGTTACGGTCGCGTCCGCCGCAAGCAACAGCATGGCTATCGGCTTTTGCCTACTATATTCGACCTGCCTATGACGACGGCGCGCTTGCCGGCGATCTCCGTGCCGGTCGACCGTATCAGCTCCATTATCCCGCGCGGCGTGCATGCGACGAACCGCGTCTTTTCGCCAAGGAACAGCCTGCCCGCGTTAACGGCGTGAAACCCGTCCGCGTCCTTTTCGGGCGATATCTCCGCGAGCACCGCACGCTCGTCCATGTGCTTGGGCAACGGGAGCTGAACGAGTATACCGTCGATATTTGCGTCGGCATTGAGCGTATGGATAAGCTCGATAAGCTTAGACTGCTCGATGTCCGCGTCGAAGTAAAACGCGCTCGACGCGATACCGCACTGCTCGCACGCCTTGATCTTGTTTCTTACGTACACCGCCGAGGCAGGGTCTTCGCCGACCTTGACCACCGCAAGCCCGACGCGCCGTCCGCGCAAAGCCAAAAACCGCTCGGCGCGCTCTTTTATCTTTTGTTTGATCTCGGCGGCTACCGCCTTACCGTCTATTATTTCAGCCATTGTCGCTCTCCGTTCCGCATGCCGCGCACTCGCCGACTTCCTCCGTCTCGGCTTCCGCATTGTCAGCCTCGGCGGTCGCCGCGCCGATATTGTCCGCCGTGAGCTCGCCGCTCTCCGCCGCCTTTATGACCGATGCGATTATACCGTTTACGAACGAATAGCTGAGCGAATCGGAATATGCTTTCGTCAGTTCGACCGCCTCGTTGGCGACGACCGCTTTGGGCGTGTCTGTGAATACTATTTCATAGCAAGCGAGATACAGCGCCGCAAGATCGGTCCTGTATATCCTGTCTACGCCGTAACCGCGCGCATACTTGGCGATGACGGCTTTTATCCCGTCGCGGTGCGCCGCTATGCCGTCCGTTACGGCGAGTATATACTCGCGCGACTCCTTGTCCGCGCCTACCGTAAGACTGTCCGCCGTTTCGGGATTGAACGCGCCCGTCATGACCATTTCGTAAGTAAGCTTGAACGCGACCTCGCGCGCCTCGCGACGTTTCATTGTATATCCTCCGTTGATATAAAGCCTGTTCCTATAAAAAACGCCCGCCGAACGAAAATCGGCAAAGCGAAACTCTCGGTTTAATGCTTGGTAATCCGCACCGAAATAACGTTGATATTTATTACGCCCATCTTGAAGTCCGTCGTCGTCTCGACGTTCTTTTTGATGTTGTCCTGTACCTTGTAAGCTATATCGGAACAGCTTACCTCGCTGTTTACCTCGATATAAACGTCCGCGTCGATAACGTCGCCGTGAACGCTGCACCGCACGCCCCTGCCGCACACGGCTTCCACGCCGCTTATCTCCTGCGCCGCCAAACGAATTATCGACAGTAAAACATGGTTTCCGTACGAAGTATCGCCGTTAGAGGAATTTATACGTTTGGCACTCATTACGTTTCTCTGCTCCTTAAACCATTGCAAGTCTGCGCACTTTGCGCAGTACCTTACTTAACAAGTATAACACATCGTTTGACAAATTACAATCGTTTTGCGCTTTTTCGCGCCCTTTAATTTATCCGCCCGCAAAAGCAAAACGGGCGCATTTCGCGCCCGCTTGCATGCAGTATTTTCCGTCCTTATGCGTCGACGGGTTTGATCCTTACGTTAGCCGCCGTCTTGTCGGTCTCGGATATGATTATATCCAGCACCTGCGCGACTTCCTGATCGGTAAGCTCCTTCGCCTTTACGATGACGTTGACGTTGGATGTTCCGATTGTAACGAGGCAATCCTGATAGCCTATCGCTTTGATGAGCGATTCGAGACGCTGTTCGGTCTCCATGCTCGAAACGAGCGCGGCGAGGTCTTTTTCCGCTTGCGCTTTTGCTTCGGCGGAGGACGCTTCGCTCTCGATGATCGCGTTGTAATACATCACGGTCTCGGAACGCGACGCTTCCCTGTCGGCGTGCGACGAGGTAAAGTAGTCTGTGTAGTTCTGGTTGTCCGCATCGGTCGGCTTATTGCTCGGACGGTTGAGGAAATAGTTGAGGCAGCCCGTAAGCACCAATAGCGCCACCATGCTGCACAGGACTATGATCTTTTTCTTCTTGCTCATTTGATACCTCCAAATTATTTAGGATAAACTATGATCTTTTCTATCGACAGATCGAGCAGCGTAGACACTGCATAGATCACGTCGAGCTTGACTTTCGTACTGTTTCCGCCTTGGCAAACCACTATAACGCCCGTGGCTTTGGGGTTTTCGTTCGAGCCGCCGAATGTGACGGAAACGCTCCTGTCCCAATTGATCACGACCGACGCATCGCCGACTCCGGATATCTCGGAGATGATCTTTTCCAGCCTGTACTGCATGGTCTCGCAGTAATCGGCGTCGGAGAGATCCGTCGGCTTGCCGTCGGTAGCGGCGGAACACGACGTGCATGAAAAGTATATCGCGAGAACGACAACTATGAGCACGCCGCAAGCGATCAGCTCGATATGACCGACTTTTTTCAGCTTTTCCAAAAAGTCTTTTATCTTACCCATAAGTCATGACCGCCTCCTTGCCGACTCCGAAGTATTCCGCCGTCAGCTCGATAAATTCACTCTTATTTATATGCTCGCCGTTTTCCATAATGCCGAAATTCGTAAATTCGACGGAAACCGTTTTGACCTCCCAATCCGACCCGAGCTCGATATCCAGCTCGTATCCGTCCTTATATCCCTTGCTCGACAAATACTCCGTTGCCGCGCGCAGTATGATATTCTTTTTCGCCTTTTCCACATACTCGATATAACTGCCGTCCGTTTCGACCGAGCCGCCGCCCGAAAAGTCGAACGAACCGCCCTTGAACAAGGCGGGTAAAGGCGTAACGACGACGAAAACCGTAACCGTCGCGAACACCGAGCGTATGACCTTTCTCAGCTTGCCGCTCGGCAACAGCATTTCCGCGACGGTCATCACCACCGCGAGCCCGAGTATAGTAAGTCCCCATGCCGCAAAACCGTTCACAGTCCCAAATTCCCCGTGCCGATGAGCATCGACAAAAACAGTATATAAAGAAAAGTCATGGCTATAACAGTCGTCGCTATCATCGACGACGATTTGGAAATGGACGTCAGTATACCGCAAAACCTGTCGCCGCCCATCGGCTCGGCGAGCGCGGCGGTCAGCTTGAGCGTAAGAGTGAACACGGCGAGCCGCATGACCGTCGGCGCGACGCCGAGCACTATCAGCACTATCGCGCTCGAACCAAGCGCGTTCTTGATAAGGATATTGCCCGCCATCAAAAAATCGAAGCCCTGCGACAGATATCCGCCTATTATCGGCACGTACTTAGACACCGCGAACCGCGCCGCACGTATCGATATCCCGTCGCGCACCGACGCAGTCAAACCCGAAACGCCCATCACCGTCACGAACAAAAAGAACGCCGTGCCCAAAAACCACTTGCACGCCGAACGGAAAAAGTCCGCGGTCTTGTCAAGCTTGACCGCCGACGACACCGAACCTATTATATCAAACACGAGCGACATGAGCAGCGCCGGCAGAGCGAGATACGTGACGCAATTAGTCATGCCGCCGCCGAGTATGGCTATAGACGGCGTGTACACTCCGGCTGATGCGGTCGCGCCCGCCGCGGTCATGAGCGTGATAAGGACGGGCGACACCGCGTTTATCTGCGTTTTTACCGACGTGACGAACCGCACCGCATCGGCGAGCACCGACGAAAAATACCCGACGATAAGCGTCAGCGCGACCGCGCCCGTCGAGAAGAACACGACGCGTTCTATCGATTCGGATGCGTACTTGCCTTTTACCGAGTTGAGCAGGTTGTAAGCAATGACGATCGCGAGTACGGACAGCAACATGGGCAAAAATTCGAGCACGTTCGCGCCGAGCAAGCTCAGCACATACGAAAGAACGTTGCCGAACTCGTTTTTTGCCTCGCCGTCCGCGATCGCGCGTATGCGCTCGACGATATCGGAAAAGCCGAAAGCCGCGAGCTGGTCGGAGTCGAGCATATCGATAATGCTCTGAACGCCGTCGAGATCGAGCTTGCCGAGTAGGTCGTCGACGCTGTCGGGGATGCTCTCGTCTTTGCCGCTCTCCACGCCGTCTGCCGCGCGCGCCGCGCATACATACCGCGAAGCATCGCCGCCGCCGTTATTGCTCCCTTCCGATGCGAACACGGACGCGAGCGCGAGCGCCGCCAACAGGGCGAGCGTCGCTATTACGAAAATCATTTTTTTCATGAAAGCATCTCTGCGATAAACTCGAACAGTTTGACTACCGTGGGCAACGACGACGCGACGATCATCAGCTTGCCGGCGAGCGTCACTTTGTCGGCGAGCGACGGCAGTCCCGCGTCCTCGGTCAGCGATGCGGAAAACTCCGCTATGTACCCGACGGCTATCACCTTGAATATAAGCGTTACGACGGACGCCGCTATCCCCGCGCGCTTGGCTATCGACGATATCACCGAGAAAATATCGGAAAAATAGTCGACGACCGACAGTATGACGATTATCCCGCCGGCGAAAGCGACGAGAACGGCAAGCTCGCTCTTGATATCGCGCAGAACGAGGGCGCAGAACGCCGTGACGAGCGCGATCGCCGCTATGCGGAATATCTCCATGTCAGTACATACCGAAAACGCTTCTAAGCGTATCGAAAAGCTGACCTATCATATCGACGATCATAATAAGCACTATGACAAGCCCGGCGAGCGTGACGAGCGTCGCTATCTCGTCCTTGTCGGCTTTTTTGAGTATCTGATTGATTATCGCGGTAATCAGTCCGACCGCCGCTATCTTGAAAATTATATCTATGCCCATGCCCACCTACAAAAACAAAACGCCCACGCCCAGACCGAACAGAAACCCGAGCTTGACGGCGAGCGCACCGTACTTTTCCGACTTTTCCTTAGCCGCGTCGCGGAGCTTGCAGAAGCTCGAGCCGTAAGCGTCGAGTTCTTTCAGCTGCGCGTCGCCGTCCGATCTTCCGAGCGACGCAAAGAATCCGCATACCGCTTTGTGCACGGGCGCGGACAAATACCCTTTGCTTATTTCGAGCGTTCCGTCCTTTTCCGCGGCGTATTTTAGGTATTCGCCGATGTTGACGGTCAGTCTGTCGCTTTCCGACTTGTACCCGCGCAGTATGTCCGCCGCGCCGTCCTTGCGGTAAGAAATATTGCGTTTAAGCTCGTCTATCATAGCGCACACGCCCGAAAGGTACGCGAGGTCGCGCCGATATGCGCGCATGACGGTAAAGCCCGCCGCCGTGCCTATCGCCGTAAAGACGAATATCAACAGTATCTTAGTGCCTATCACGCCGCACGCTCCGCCCCGTCCGCGTGATAGACCGACACGCCCCTTACGGGCGCATCGCCTATCACCGCATACCGCGCGAACACGCGCCGCGCCGCTATCTCCGCAAGGTCGGGCTTTTGCAGCAGCTCCGCCACGCTCGACGCGTGCGCGGTAGCGATCACGCTTACTCCGCTGTACGCCGCGCGCACCACGCTTTCGGTATCCTCTTTGAACAGCTCGTCCGTCATTATCACGTCGGGTCGCATATGCGCTATCCCCGAGCGCAGTACAGCATGCTTGTCCGCGCCGCTGATAACGTCCGTCCGCGGACCGACGTTCAGCGTCGGCACGCCTTTGACCGACGCGGCTATCTCGTACTTCTCGTCGCACAGCATGACGTTGTGCCCGTGCTCCGAAACTATCCTGCAAAGATCGCGCAGTACCGTCGTTTTGCCCGCGCCCGGCGGAGAAACTATGAGCGTGCTCTCTATCCGTCCGCCCGCCGCTATCTTGCCGAACAGCGTCGCGCCGCAGCCTATCACCTCGTGCGGTATGCGGATATTGACCGACGAAAAATCTTTAAGCGCGGTTATGCTTCCGCCCGACATAACGGCGCTGCCGCAAACGCCTATCCTTATCCCGCCCGATACGGCGACGTAACCGCGCTTCAACGTTTCCGTCACCGTGTATATAGAGCGTCCGCACGCGCGCATAACTACCTGCTCCGCCTCGTTCGGGCTTGCGGAAAAAGCTCCGCCCGCGTCGCGCGTGATACCGTTCGGTGCGAGGTAATAGTACACTCCGTCGTAACACACGCCGACGGGCAAGCCGTTGCGTATACGCAGCTCGCACAGCTTGTCCGCGTTCAGCCCGGCGAGCGCGGCGGCGTACTTATCGGGTATGAGCCGAAACAACTCTTCCATACCGATATATTTATGGCGGAACGCGCGCTAATATGTTCAACTTTTTGTCCGCGCGGTTTTTCCGCAAAATAAATCGGCAGGCGCAGACCTGCCGAAATACTCGATGAATATTATATCGCCGTAATTATTTGACGCGCTCCATGTACGTTCCCGTGCGCGTATCGACGCGTATCTTGTCGCCCGTGCTTACAAACAGCGGTACGCCGATGGTGAAGCCCGTTTCGAGCGTCGCCGGCTTGTTGCCGGGCTTGGAAGTATCGCCCTGTATGCCGGCCTCGGTGTCGGCAATCACGAGTTCGACGAAGTTGGGCGGTTCTACCGCGAACGGCGAGCCCTTGTACGACGATATGGAAACCGTCATTTCTTCCTTGATGAATCTGAGCGCGTCGGCGCAGATCTCGCGGTTGAGCGGAAGCATATCGAACGTTTCCGTATCCATGAAGTAATACAGATCGCCGTCGCTGTACGAATATTGATACTCGCGGCGCTCGATGTGCGCCTCCTCGTACTTGTCGGACGGGTTGAACGTGTTTTCGAGAACCTGCCCCGTGATGACGTTTTTGATCTTGGTGCGGACGAACGCCGAGCCCTTGCCGGGTTTGACGTGCTGGAATTCGACGACGGTATATACCTTGCCGTCCATTTCAAACGTAGTGCCTTTGCGGAAATCCCCTGCGGATACCATAACTCCCTCCTTCGGAATAAATTAGATGATAAGTTTTTTATCGTAACTCGTAATGTCTTCTACGCCGTCCTGCTTAACGACAAGCATATCTTCAATACGAACTCCGCCGAGCTCGGGCACATATATGCCGGGTTCTGCGGTTATTACCATGTTCGGCTGCAAAACGATATCCGCGCCCGACCCGACCCGCGGGAACTCGTGGATGTCTATGCCGACGCCGTGCCCGAACGAATGACCGAAGTTATCGCCGTAGCCGTTGGCGGTGATAAACTCGCGCGCGAGCGCGTCGGCGTCGTTGCAGGTCATGCCGGCTTTGATGTTTTGGATCGCGTACTCCTGCGCGTTCTTGACTATCTCGTACACCTTGGCGAGCTTTTCGCCCGGATCGCCTATGCAGAAGGTACGCGTCATATCCGAGCAGTAGCCGCGGTATTTCGCGCCCATATCGACGAGTATAAGATCGTCGCGTTCGAGCTTGATATCCGACGGGTGATGGTGCGGCTGCGCGCTGTTCGCGCCGAAAGCGGTTATCGTTTCAAACGAGTATTTATCCGCTCCGCCTATAGCCATATTGTAATTGATCTCCGCCATCAGTTCGCGCTCCGTCATGCCCGGCTTTGCGGACGATATCGCCTTTTTGAGCGCGGCTTCCGCGATGGACTGCGCGCGCTTGATAAAGCCTATCTCTTCCTCGGTCTTGATCGCGCGCTTGGCTTCTATCACCGCGTCGGCGGGCTTGAGCTTGAAAGCTTTGAGCGCGTCCTTGAACTCGCGGAACTCGCCGACCGACATGCTCTCCTCATAGCCGACGGTCTTTGCGCCGAGCTTCTCGAGCGTCGCCGCTATCTTGGAATAGAACTCGGAAAACGAAGAAATAACGATATCGAAGTCGGCGGCGCACTGTCTTGCCTCCGTTTCGTATCTGAAATCGGTTATAAAAACGCGCTCGTCGCGCGACACGATGACCGCGCCGAACGAACTCTCGAACCGCGTAAAATAAAACCTGTTCGACTCGTTCATGAATACGAACGCGTCGGGTCTTCCCTTTCCGTTGAATAGATCGGCAGTTTCCATGATCTTACCTCGAAATCAGTATAACATATTTGTTTTCGTTTGTTAAGCGTTTTTGTGCATTTTTTTCATGGCGAGCGCATCGTCCGACATCGTGCCGTCCGACTCGCAGACGATATACGGCGACATCTTGTATTCGTCGAACAGCTCGGCGAGCGGCGCATATTCCGGTCCGTACTTTTCGTCGGCGAACGTAAGGTGCTTGATCTCGCCCTTGTCGCCGTACTGTATCTTGGAAAAATGCACATGCATTTGCGACGCTTTGTCGAATCCGAGCCTGTCTACGGTGTAATCGAGTATCCGCCTGTAATCGTCTTTGGTTTTGAGTCCGCCGTGCGAGTACGCGTTGATATGCCCGAAGTCGAAGCACGGATAAAACTTGCGATATAGCGTGCAAAACCCGACGACCTCCTCGACAGTGCCTATCTGATTTGTCTTGCCCATCGTTTCGAGGCATATCTTTGCCCCGTCGTCGAGCGCGTCCGCCGCTTCCGCCAGCAGCATCAGGTTTGATTCCGCGGCGGCTACCGCGTCTTTTCTCGCCGCCTTGCCGCAAGCCGCAGGATGGACGACGACGCGCGTCCCGCCCATTTTGCGGCACGCCTCCGCCGCCTGCATCACGTACCCGACGGATTTTTTTATCATCTCGGGATCGGGATTGGAAAAATTAGTATAGTACGGCGCGTGCGCGCTGATTGCGATATCGTACTTTTGAAACTCGGTCTTTATCTTCTCCGCGGTCGCGTCGGTCATACTCACGCCGCGACCGAAAGAATACTCGAAGGCGTTAAGCCCGAGCGCGTGCAGGTATTCCGCTTCCTCGTAGGTGTGCTTTCTGCCGGACGCATAAAAAGCGTCGCTGTTGCCCGACGGTCCGATACGTATCATTTGCCGCTCCACTTGATATCCTCATGCACCTGCTTGGAGAGCAGAGCGGGCGTATCGAAACGCTTGACGGGACGGATATATTTGATAAATTTAAGCGTGATGCTCTCATCGTAGATATTATCGGAAAACCCGTCTATCATGACCTCGGTCTCCGTCTTTGTAAGTCCGAAAGTCGGACGCGCGCCTATGTTGGCAGCGCCGTTGTACGTCCTGTCGCCGACGATGCACTGCACGCCGTAAACGCCGGACGCGGGCAAGAGCTTGTCCGTCGGTATCTTGAGATTGGCTGTAGGTATGTCGAACATACGCCCCGCGCCGCGCCCGTGCACGACCTTACCCGTCGCGAAAAACGGCGTGCCGAGGAACTTATTGGCTTCGGCGATATTGCCTGCGGCGAGCAGTTCTTTGACGAGCGTCGTCGACACGCGAGTACCGTCGAGCTCGAACTTGTCTATTATCTTGCACGGCACGCCGTGCGCCGCGCAGTACGCCCTCAGCAGCTCCGCATCGCCCTTTGCGCCCGCGCCGAATAAGTGGTCGTAGCCGCAAACGACGGCTTTTATCCCGTATTCGGAGAACACGCCGTCGAGGAACTGCTCTGCGGGCGTATCCTTGAGCCTCTTATCGAACTTTATAGGCAGTACATGATCGCACAGACCGTCGAGCAGAGCGCAACGCTCGGCGTATGTATACACTGCTTTTTCCTCGCGGTTGAACAGCTTATAAGCGTTGTTACTGAACGTCGCGACGCAGCTCTCGAGCCCGTGCTCGGCGGCAAAGCCGCGCATTTCTTCGATGATACGCCTGTGACCGAGGTGCATGCTGTCGAAGTAGCCGAGAGCAAGACATACTTCCGATTCGGGTGTAAGCTCTTTCATGATAGCCTTCCTTGTCTGTTTTTTCCGCGCCGACGCTTAGTCGCCGTCGACGAGATATGTGATAATCTTGAGCGCGCCGTCGGCCGCCGCGCCTATGCCGTAGAATTTGCCGAGACAGTAGATCTTGAACCTCCCCTCGGCGTCGAACCCTATCCGCCTGCCGTTTTTGAGATCGGACTCATGCTCGGGCGGTACGTCGTACCGCGGCAGATCGATAACCGTTTCCGCAGGACGAACAGCCTCGCCCTTTATCGCTTCGAGGTCATCGAGCGTGACGGAATCCTCTATGCGGAACGAGCCGCTGCGCGTGCGCCTTAAAAAAGTCAGCGTTGCGAGCGATCCGCACATCCTGCCGACGTCGCGGCAAATCGAACGTATGTACGTTCCCGACGAGCAGTCTATCTTAAAAACGGCTTCGTCCATGCGCGGCTGACACACGAGCTCCGCGCCGTATATCTCGACCGTGACGGGCTTGGGCTCGACGGGCGCGCCGCCGCGAGCGAGCGCATATGCGCGCTTACCGTCTATGTGCTTCGCGCTGTACGCCGGCGGCACTTGCTCTATCCTGCCGACGAGCGACTGCATCGCGTTGGACACGGCGTCGATGCTCGGTATGTCGGTGGTTGTCGCCGTCACCGTGCCGAGCGCGTCGAGCGTATCGGTCTCCGAGCCGAACTTGAATTTAGCGACATAAGTTTTGTCTTTGCCGCACAAATAATCGAAAAGCCGCGTCGCCTTGCCAACGCCTATCGCGAGCACGCCTTCCGCCATAGGATCGAGCGTGCCCATATGCCCGACGGTCTTTTCGCCGAGCATGCGTTTTACACGCGCTACGGCGGCGGCGGACGATATGCCCGACGGCTTGTTAAGAACGATCATCCCGTTCATTTCGCAACGCCGAGCGCCTCGGCTGCCGCCGATACTATCTTGTCCTTTACAAAGTCGAGCGTACCGCTTACCATACAGCCCGACGCGAGCTTATGCCCGCCGCCGCCGAACCGACCCGCAACAGCAGATACGTCCGCCTCGACCGAGCGCAGCGACACGCGCACCGTGCCGCCCTCCTGCTCGCACATCGATACAGCTATCTTGACGCCCTCTACGCTTTTTGCAAAGTCGATTAATCCCTCGGTATCCTCCGAGGTACAGCCGCACTCGCCGAGATCGGCAAGCGAAAGCGTCATCAGCGCGACCGCACCGCCGGCGTAGTATTCCATGCCGTCGAGCGCGCGCGCGGTAAGCTTTATCTTGCGCTTTGACTTGTTGCAATATATATCGTGGTTAATCCTGCCTATATCAAGCCCGAGCTCCATGAGTCCCATCGCCGCGGAAAAAGTGCGCGCGTCGGTATTGGAGTGCATAAAATGCCCCGTGTCGGTCGATATGCCGGTATACAGCAATTCCGCCGTTTGCCTGTCTATCAGCTCGGTATCCTTGAACAGCTCGTAGATGATAAGACACGTGCTCGACGCGCTTTCGTCCACGACGTTTATATCGCCGAACTTCGGATTGAACGGGTGATGATCTATATCGACCGCATGCTCCGCCGCTTCGAGCGCCGAGGAGTATGCGCCGAGCCGTTTCTCATTGGCGCAATCGACCGATATAAACACGTCGTACGACTTTTTCCGCGGCTTGCAAAACCTGTCGATATCGGGCAGGAACGCGAACGAAACAGGCTTGTCCGCATCGCACACCGCGTCCGCCGTTTTGCCGAGGTTTTCGCAGATCCTGCGCATGGCGAGCGCCGCGCCGATGCAATCGCCGTCGGGGCGCATATGTCCGCACACGAGGATATTTTTTCCGCTCTGGATAAGATCGATGAGCTTACTTGTCGTTTCCGTCATTTTTATGCAGTCCTTTTATCAGCGCGTCGATATGTTCGTAGTACGACTGCGACTTGTCTATCTCGAACTTCAACCGCGGTATGACGCGCATATCGCGGAGCTGTTCCGCCATGAGCCGCCGAATAAACCCCGCGCTGTTGTTGAGCGCGGCGAGCACTTCCGTATCGTCGCCCTCGATATACACGTAGACCGTAGCATACTTGAGATCGCCCGATACCACGGCATCCACGACGCTTACGCCGTGGACGCGCGGATCTGCGACCTGAGTATCTATTATGACCGCGACGGCGCGCTTGACGACGCTGCCGACGCGTTCCGTCCTGTGACTGCCCTTGGACTTCACTTGGCTTCCTTGGTCTCCTTTTCTATCACGTAGCATTCGAGGATATCGTCCTCGAGGAACTCCGTATACCCGTCGAGCGCGATACCGCACTCGAGCCCGATCGTAACTTCCTTGGCGTCGTCCTTAAAGCGTTTGAGTCCGCTTATATCGCCCTCGAATATCAGCTTGTCGCCCCTGTACAGACGCGCCTTGCCGCTGCGGACTATCTTGCCGCTCTGCACGTAGCTGCCCGCGATAAAGCCCATGCCCGAAACGCGGAACGCCGTACGGACGATAGCTTTGCCCGTGACGCGTTCGACAAACTTCGGCGCGAACAGCTCTTCCATTGCCGCGCGCACGTCGTCGAGCGCTTCGTAAATTATGCTGTACTGTTTGATGCTTATGCCGAGCCGCTCCGCCGCGTTGCGCGCGTCGCTGTCGGGCTTGACGTTGAACGCTATGATATTGGCTTTGGAAACGTCCGCCATCATCACGTCGGACTGATTGACGGCGCCTACGCCGCTGTACACGACGGAAACCTTGACCTCGTCGCCCGAAAGCTTGACGAGCGCGTCGGTGAGCGCCTCGCTCGAGCCCTGCACATCGGCTTTGACGACGAGCTTGATCTCTTTGAGGTTTTCCGCGTCCGCATTGCCGAACGCCTTGTCGATATCGGTCGTCGGCACGTCCGAAAGCATTTCGTTTTTCGCTTTGGCGGTACGCTCCTCGATAACCTGCTTAGCCATTTTTTCGCTCTCGACGGTGACGAGAAGATCGCCAGCCGACGGGACTTGCGCCAAGCCGTTGACCGCGACGGGCATCGACGGCGGCGCGGACTTGATGCTGTTGCCCTTGTCGTCGACGATGAGCCGTATCTTGCCGTAGGTCGTGCCCGAAACGACGTAATCGCCTACTTTAAGCGTACCGTTCTGCACGATGACGGTAGCGACGGGACCTTTGCCCTTGTCGAGCCGCGCTTCCACTACGTAGCCGCGCGCGCCGCGCTTGGGGTTGGCGCGAAGATTGAGCATTTCCGCGCGGAACAGTATATTTTCGAGCAGTTTGTCTATGCCCTTGTTCTGCTTGGCGGAAATGGGTATCATCGGCACGTCGCCGCCCCATTCCTCGCAGATAAGCCCGTATTCAGCGAGCTTTTGTATAACGCGGTCGGGATTTGCGCCGGGCTTGTCTATCTTGTTGACCGCAACGACGATAGGCACGTCCGCCGCTTTCGCATGGTTGATAGCCTCTATGGTCTGCGGCATCACGCCGTCGTCGGCGGCGACTATCAATACGGCGATATCGGTGACGTTGGCGCCGCGCCTACGCATCTCGGTAAACGCCTCGTGTCCGGGCGTGTCGAGGAAGGTTATCTTTTCGCCGTTGACGTCTACGGAATACGCGCCAATATGCTGGGTTATTCCGCCCGCCTCGCCCGACGCGACCGAAGTCTTGCGTATGGCGTCGAGCAGCGAGGTCTTGCCGTGGTCGACGTGCCCCATGACTGTTATTATAGGCGGACGCTTGACGAGGCTCTCCTCGGGATCGGGCTCGGCATGGAGCTCTGCGAGCTTCTCTTCCTTGGTCTTTTCCAGCTTGAGCTCGATATTTACGCCGAGCGCATCGGCTACGAGCTGCATCGTCGGAAAGTCGACTACCGAGTTGATAGTCGTCATGATGCCGAGCTCCATGAGCTGTTTTATTATCTCCTGCGCCGTCTTACCTATCTTTTCCGACAGGATCTTGACGGTGAGGTTTTCCGTAGTGATGACCGCGTTCTCTATCTTGATAGGCGCAAACGGCACTATCTTATTAACTTTTTTATTTTTGAGCTTGCGCGTACCCATACGTTCTTCGTCGAGGTTTTCCTGTATATACCCCTTGCGGATAAGCATGCGCTTGTTCATCTGCCGCTTGTCGTCGGGCTTAGCCGCCGACTGCTTCTTGCCTACGGCGTCGCGCTTTCTCGGCGCGGACGGAGCTTCAAACTTGGGCATCGCGGTGCGCGTGCCGCCGACGCCGCCCGCCGGTCTTGCTCCCGCAGGTCTCGGCGCGCCCGGACGGTCGCCGCGAGGCGACGAGGACGCGGGTCTTGTCGGTTTGCCCGTCGGCGCGGGACGCGTAACGTGCTTGACCACACCGCGGATATAGCTCGGTATAGCCGTGCGCGTATTGCTCTGAACGGGCTCGACATTCGCGCCGAGCGGCGCGATCACGCGCGTTTCCGCGGGCTTTTCGGGCTTAGCAGCCTGCGCGTCCGCGCTTTTCGCGCCGTCCGAACCGCTCTCCGTCTTCGGCTCGCGCGCCGATCCGTCGGCGGACTTTTCCGCTTGAACCGCTTCGGGCGCGGCGCGCTCGGCGGCAGGCTCGGGCTTTTCGTCCTTGACGGGCTCGGCGGTACGCTCTTCCGCGACCGCACGGTCGTCCTCGGCGTTCTTTTCGTCCTCTATGCGCGCGCGTTCGTCCTGTAATTCAAACAGGCGCGCGCGTTCCGCCGTGTAGAGCTTTTCTACACGTTTTCTGATTTCGCCCAATTTCTTTTCGAGATCGGCAAACTCGTTGGCTTCGACGATGGCAAAAAGCCGCTTGAATCCCGTCGAAGCGTCTTCCGTCTTATTCACGTTGCTCTCGTTCTTATCCAATATACGTTACCTCCGTATTATCGCTATCCTTAGCTGTCCTTACCATCTCACGCGCCATGCCGACGTCGGTCACGCCGAGCGCCTTGCAGTTGCCGCCGACCGTGTCCTCGAGCGCAGTCGCCCGTATCAGCGGCAGTCCGCGTTTTTTCGCAAGCCCCTGCATCTTATCTTTGAGATTATCCGACGCAGTGTCGCTTACCGCGAGCACCTTCAGCCCGCGCGCGTCCGCGAGCGCATCGTAACCGTAAACTATCTTGCGCGCGCGCTTGGCAAAGCGTATCATCGTCGCAAACTTACTATTGTCAGTCAAGCTTTTGTTCCGCCTTTAACAGCTCCGCGTACACCTCGTCGGGTATCTGTGTCTTGAATGCGCGGTTGAGCGCGCGCTTCTTTACCGCATCCGCAAGGCACTTACCGTTGTCGCAAACATACGCGCCGCGCCCCGCCTCGCGTCCGACGCGGTCGACGGCATAGCTCCCGTCGGGTCGGCGCACGACGCGCAAGAGCTCGGCTTTGTCACGCTGCTCTCGGCATACTATGCACGTTCTTTGCGGTATGTGCTTCATTGTTTCAGTCAAGCTCGCCGAGATCCTCGTCGAACACATCGAAGTTGTCGCTGCCCATCTGCTCGGCGCGTTCCGTCGCCGCCTTGACTTCGTTCTTCATCGCCGAATACGGTTTGATATCTATCTTCCAGCCGGTGAGCTTGGCGGCGAGCCGCGCATTTACGCCCTCGCGCCCTATCGCAAGGCTGAGCTGATCGTCCATGACTACGACCTTGGCGGCGTGCTCGTCCTCTTTGGCCTCGACCATAACGACCTTGGCGGGAAGAAGCGCGCGCGCGATGAATTCGAGCGGATCTTCGTGCCACGGTATGATGTCTATCTTCTCGCCGCCTATCTCGGATATTATCCCGTTGACGCGCGAACCGCGGTTACCGACGCAAGCGCCGACGGCGTCCACGCCCGAATCGGTCGCGTATACGGCTATCTTGGTGCGCAGTCCCGCTTCGCGGACTATGCCTTTTATCGCAACGACGCCGCTCGCGATCTCGGGCACTTCCAGCTCGAACATGCGCTTGATAAAGCCGGGCGCTGTGCGCGTGACGAGCACCTGCGGTCCGCGCGTGCCGGCTTTGATGCCGCGGACAAAGACCTTGATCTTGTCGCCGACCTTGAACTTGTCGTTGGGCAGCTGATCTTTGGGATACAGCACCGCTTCGAGCTTTTGTATCTCGACGCAGACGTTATTGCCGTCCACTCTGTGCACTACGCACGTGACGAGTTCCTCTTCCTTTTCGGCAAGCTCGGTGTATGCCTTTTCGCTTTCCAGCGAGCGCAGCTTCTGCGTGACTATCTGTTTAGCCATCTGCGCGACTATACGCCCGAAGTCCGCGGCGTCCACGGGGCCGTAGATATCGTCGCCGACCTTGTATTTTTTGTCTATGAGCCGCGCGTCCTCGAGACTTATTTCGGTCTCCTTGTCCTCGACCTGTTCCACTACCTTTTGGCAGGTGTAGATCTTAAAGGTCTTGGTCTCGGGCGTCAAAATGATCTTTATCTGTTTGGCGACGCCGTACTGCTTTTTGTACGCGCTCGTGAGCGCGTCCTCCAAAGCGTCCATGAACACTTCTTTCGTGATGCCCTTTTCGGACTCGAGATCCGTAAGCGCATCGTAAAAGTCAGCTTGAAGCGTAAGTGTCGAATTCTTCTTTGCCATTTTTTATCTCCCGAAAAACTATTGTTAAAATTCCACGTGCGGACGGACGAGCGCCGCCGCCGAGTTGTTTATCCGCTTTTCCTCGCCGTCGACCGACAGCACTATACAGTCGGCGTTGCGCTCGACGAGAGTTCCGACCAAAAGCTTGTCCTTACAGCCATCTATCGGCGCGTACAGCTTGACCTCTACCGCCTCGCCGTAATTGCGCTCGAAATCGCGTTGCGTCTTGAACGGTCTGTCGAGCCCCGGCGACGACACGTCCAGACAGTACGGCGCGCCCGACGTTGGGTCGAGCGCGTCGAGCGGACCGTCGAGCGCGTTGGATACCGTCTCGCAGTCGTCGAGGCTGACGCCGCCGTCTTTGGCGACGTATATTATCATGTGCTTTTCGCCGTAAAGCGTCTTGTACTCGATGTCCACAAGCTCGTAACCGAGCTTGCCGAGCACGTCCTCTACCGTAGGTCTTGCCTTTTCTATAACGGTGTTTATAGCTTTACCTCCGCTTAAACAATGAGAGCGGGCAGAACCCACTCTCAAGTTACAACATATGCTACCTTAATAATATACCACGTCCGCCGCCGAAAGGCAAGCGTTTTGCACCTGTTTTTCTTCGCCCGAAACGTTTATTTTTTTGCGTAGAACAGCATCTTCTGCATGGCGATAAACGCCTTGGCGGTCGCCGTCGCGTCCGATAGCGCGCGGTGCGCGTTGTCGTTGATCAGCCCGAGCTTTTCGAGCACGTTGTCGAGCGTCAGCACTTCTATGCCCGGTATCGCCTTGGGCGCGATGCCCATCGTGTCGAAAGTCCGCCTGTCGCCAAATGTCCAGCCGTGCCGATTCCCGTGCTTTACGAGGAACGGAAAGTCGAACGATATGTTATGCCCTATCAGCCTGCAACCGTATGTAAACTTATAAAAATCAGGCAGTACATCCTCGAACAGCGGCTTGCCCTTTACCATGTCGTCGGTTATCCCCGTCTTTTGCGAAACGATATCGGGTATCGGCTGCTTGGGATCTATCAGCGTGTGGAAGGTTTCCGTTATCACGCCGTCGGTTATCTTGACCGCGCCGAGCTCGGTCGGCTTGTCGCGGAGCAGCGACAGTCCCGTGGTCTCGAAGTCGAACGCGACATACACGCCCTTGAGCGCGGGCGCAAGCGCCTCCGCCGTTTGGAACAGGCTCGCCTGCACGTACTCCTCGTACGGCTCCGGGCGCACCGTGACATATTCCGTCGGCGCTTTGGGCGCGGGCGGCACGCTTACGGGCGCGTCGCACACGGCAAGCTCGCGCACGGTGAGCGTCGCTTCGTCCCTGCCGCGTTCGACCTGCGCCGCGCCGACGGCGACTACCGCCTTGCCCGTAAGGTCGGAGTTTGCGACCGATACTTCGGACGGAAAAAACCTGCACTGCAACGAATTTTCGCCGTCTACGAGCAGGAACTTTTCGTATGGCCTCGAGCGTTTCGCTCCGCCGCCCTTGCTCATGAATTCCGTAGCCATGGCGACGACGCCGCACGCGGCCGCGTTTTCGTTATACTCGTTGACGCATGCGCACGACGGGATCTTTCCGTCGGGCTTTACGAACCCTGCGGTGATCGGCGCGCAAGTTTTTATCTCGTAAAACGTCGGCTGAGGCGCACGGTCGCTCTTTTCGGTAAACTCGACTGTCTCTATCCTAACGTCTATCTTATCGAAATAATTGTTTTCGAGGTATTCCGACAGCCGCGGCAGAAAGTCGTCCGCAGCGAGCCGCCGCATGCTCTCGTGCATCTTCAGCTTGACGCACGTCGGCGACGGCGCGGTTATCGAGGACGCTATTGAAGCTACAAACGGGAATTTTTCCGTGAACGCGATAACACCGTCGCGGAGCGCGCGCGCGCTTTCGTCGACGGCGCGTATCTCTACGTCGATCCTGCCGTGGAACGCACATTCGGCGCGGATGAGCCGCGTAAGCTCCGCCGCGGCGGCTTTGACCGCATCGAGCTCGGCGGCGCGGCAAAGCACCGTCGCGACGGCGGCGTTGTTACCCGAAAACGCGAGGTTGCCGAACCTCACGTTACCGAATTTTCCGTTTGTCTTTTGATTTATCGCTTGGTATATCTTATTCATTTGTTTCCGCTTCGACCTTTTCTTTGACGAGGCGCAAAAGCTCGCCGAGCACTTCGTCATGTTCTATCGTCTTTACCACCTCGCCTCGCACGAACAGCGCGGCTTTGCCGTTGCCGCCGCCCGCAACGCCGAAATCCGCGTCGCGCGCTTCGCCCGGACCGTTAACGACACAGCCCATGACCGCTATCTTGATCGGCGTCGTTATGTCCGCCGTCGCGGCTTTCAGCTTGTCTACTGTGGATTTTAAGTTGTACTTACAGCGCGAACACGTCGGACACGAAATTATCTGACAGTAATTCTTATCGACGCCCGTTTCCTGCAATATCATGCGCGCCGCTTCCACTTCCTTTACGGGATCGCCCGAAAGCGACACTCGCACTGTGTCGCCTATGCCGTCGATGAGCAACGCGCCTATCCCCGCCGCGGAACGCACGATGCCGCGCTCGTCCGTGCCGCTCTCGGTAACGCCGACGTGCAAAGGATAATCGCACTCAGCCGCGAGCTTGCGGTATGCTTCGACCGTCGTCTTTACGTCAGATGACTTGACGGATATCACGGTATCGTAAAACCCGAACTTTTCCAAGAGCCGAACGTGCTTCATCGCGCTTTTCACGAGCGCGGTCGACGGCGGTTCGCCGAGCAGCTCTTTTTCCAGCGAGCCGGTATTGACCCCGACGCGAATAGGCGTACCGTGCGCCTTGCACGCGTCGACGAGGTATTTCACGCGCGTTTCGTCGCCGATATTGCCGGGATTGAAACGTATCTTGTCAAAGCCTATCTCGCAGCATCTTACCGCGAGCTTATAATCGAACTGTATATCCGCGACGAGCGGCATGCCGAACATGCCGATAAGCGGCTTGCACGCCTCGACCTCCGCATCGCTCGAAACAGCTATCCGCGCAATATCACAGCCCGCTGCCGCAAGCGCGCGAAGCTGTGCCGCAGTAGCGGCGGTATCGAGAGTATCGGTATTTGTCATCGACTGCACGGCTATCCTATTGCCGCCGCCGATGAGCATATCCTTTATCCTAACAGCTTTGCTCATGCGTTATATTCTACAACGCAAAAGACAAAATGTCAACGATTACGACGAACAGCAGCAGCGCGACCATTCCGACAAAGTGTATCATGCCCTCGACCTTGCGGTTTATCGGCTTGCCGCGTATCCACTCTATAACGGTAAATATCATCTTAGACCCGTCGAGCGCGGGGAACGGCAGGATATTGAAGATAGCGAGGTTGCTCGCGAGCAGCGGCAACAGTATCAGGATATTGCGCCAGTCCGCCACCGACAGCTTTGCCATAAGATTGATAGACCCGACGGGACCCGATATCGAAGTTATCGGCACTCGCCCCGTGAACATATCGACGAACGAGCCGATTATCGACCAGGACAGCTTGAAGGTATACGGAACGCAGTACTTAAAAGCGTTTGCCGCGGTGTTGCCTATATGCTTGCCGCTCGTGGATATGCCGAAGCCTGAATAAGTGTTGGTTTCGCCGTCCTCGGTCACCGTTATCGTGTCGCGTTTCGCCTCGACCTTTACGCGTTCGCCGTCGCGTTCGACGGTAAACTCCACGGTCTCGCCGTCCTTGACCTTTGCGGTGAGCTCGGCAAAGGTCTTGGTCACGGAGATATATTCGCCGTCGACGGCAAGTATAACGTCGCCCTTGCGAAGATCGGGACAGTAAAGCTCGCCAGCCGCGTCGGAATAGACCTTTTCCACTACGGGCACGGGAAACCCGACCGCGCCGATATATATAAGCGAAAAAACGAACGCCGAAAGAAAGTTGAACAGCACGCCGCCTATCAGCACGATGAGCCGCTTCCACGGCTTTTGCTCGTTGAACGTCTTTGCTGGTGCGCCGTTCTTGTCGAGCCGCACGGGCTTTGTCGGCGCGGCGGGCTCAATCGGTTTTTCCTCGTCGACCTTTGCGCGCATGACGTAGGAAAGCAGATCTTCGCTTTCCGACGGCTCTTGCTCCGCGTCGGGCGTTTTATCTGTCACGCTCGCCGTATCGGTGGCTTTCGCCGAGCTATCCGCATCGGCGGCGGCGATTTTGTTCTTTTTTTCGCGTGCGGCGCGTTCCGCCTCGGTCTCGTCCTCCTCGCCGAGGAAAGCGCAGTAACCGCCGAGCGGGAGCATGCGCAAAGAGAAAAGCTCGCCGTTCTTGCGGCGTTTCTGAAAGATCTTCGGCCCGAACCCGATAGAAAACTCGTCGACGGTAAAGCCGAGGATCTTTGCCATCGTGTAATGCCCCGCCTCATGGATGAGCACCATGAGCAGCAAGATCACAAGCGATAAAACTATATAAGCGAAATATTCCAATATCCGTTGCCTCTACGTACCTAAATATATTTTGTCGTAAATGCGTTTATGCGCCGAAAAGATCGACGCCGCGCTGTCGAGCGTTTCGTTGGGCTCGCGATCGAGCGCGTCCGATACGATATTTATTATATCCGTAAACTTTATCTTTCTCTCCAAAAACAGCCGCACCGCCGCTTCGTTGGCGGCATTGAGCGTGAGCGCGGCGCTCCCGCCGGCCGCTATCGCCGCTTTGGCGAGCTTGGGCGCAGGGAAACGCGCTTCGTCGGGCGGCAAGAACCTTAGCCCGAGCGGAAGTTCGAGCGGACGGTATTCGCGCGGCGCGTGCTCGGGATAAGTCAGCGCGTACTGTATCGGCAGGCGCATATCCGGGAAACTCGCCTGCGCCTTTATCGACCCGTCGGCGAACTCGACCATCGAGTGGACGACGCTCTCGGGATGTATCACGTAATCGATGTTTTCGGTGTCGAACAGCCACCGCGCCTCGATGATCTCCAAGCCCTTGTTCATCATTGTCGCGCTGTCGACGGATATCTTTTTGCCCATGCGCCAATTCGGGTGCGCAACGGCTTGCTCGGGAGTAACGCCGTCGAGCGGACCGTCGGCGAAGCAGAACGGACCGCCGCTCGCAGTAAGTATTATGCGCTTATGTTCCTTCTCGCCCTGTAACGCCTGCCACACCGCCGAATGCTCGGAATCGACGGGACGGATCTCTCCGCCCCTTTCGAGATAACGCTTGACGAGCGCGCCGCCCGCAACGAGCGACTCCTTGTTGGCAAGAGCGACGATCTTGCCCGCGTCGAGCGCGGCAAGCACCGCGCGCAATCCTATCATTCCGACTACCGCAATGACGACTATATCCGCGTCGCACGCCGCAAGCGTTTCGAGCGCGGCGTCGCCGCAGTAAATATCGGCGTCGGGCGCGGCGGACCTCAGCTCGCCGAGCTTGTTTTCGTCGGCTATGCCGAGCAGCTTGCAATCGAACTCTTCGGCGAGCGCGGCGAGCTCCGCCGCATTGCTCCCGCACGAAAGAGCCGCGACCGAAAACCGATCGCGGGCATGTCTTACGATATCGAGGGTCTGCGAGCCTATCGACCCGGTGCAACCCAAAACAGCTATTTTTTTCATGGTCTATACTATAAGTATCATAACGGCGAAATACAGATAGAAAAACGCGCCGCAGAACATAAAACCGTCTATCCTGTCGATTATGCCGCCATGCCCGGGCAGGACGTTGGCAAAGTCCTTGACGCCAGCCTTGCGCTTGATGTACGACGCGAAAAGGTCGCCTATCTGATCGAATACCGAGCCGATAAGACCGAGCGCGAGCATGTTTATTATAGTGCCCGTCCAGCCGTCGGTAAGCATTTGCAAGCCGAATATGTTTACCGAAAAACGCTCGGCAAGGTATATCAAAAGCAGTACTATGCCCGCGCCTAAAAGTCCTCCGAACAGACCGCCGACCGCGCCGGATACAGTCTTTTTGGGGCTGAGGTTGGGACAGAGCTTTTTGCCCTTGACCGTACTGCCGACGGCATACGCCATAACATCGGTAAGCGCGGGCACGAGGAACAGCAAGGCGATGCCGGCGTTCCTGTACGGCGTTGAGCCGGACACGCCGACCTGCCCTACGTCGATGAACGCATTGATGCCGAGCGAAAACAGCAACAGCGCGCACGGATACAGCATGATGAATATCGTTGATACGGCGTTGCCTTTGACATACGTTTTGGAAAAAGCCGTCACCAAGACAGTGACGAGTATCATCAAGGCAAATGCGAGGAAAAAGCCCGTCATGCCCGCGGAATACGTCTTAAAGAAGTATTGCGAGAACCAAAACGCGCCGAAGCACGCCACGACGGTGATAAGGTTGAGCACGACTATCGGCGGACTGAACATGCGCTTGACCGCATTGGTCAGCTCGTAAGTGCCGCAAAGCGCGAGCAGGAAAATAAACACGTCGAAGAATATCGGGTGCACGTACAGCGCGAGCAGTATTACAGCCGCGTAAATGAAGGTTATGAATATACCCGTGATGACTCTTGTTTTCATACTCTTCCGAACCTTCTTGTCCTGTGTCCGAACTCGGCTATCAGCTCTTTGAGCTCGGACTTATCAAAATCAGGCCACAGCGTATCGGTAAAAAACAGCTCGCTGTAAGCCGCTTGATATAACAAAAAATTACTGAGCCGCTTCTCGCCGCCCGTGCGTATTATCATATCGAGCTCGGGCAGCTCCGCGGTATAGAGGTTGGCTTCTATCGCCGCCTCCGTGACTTCGCCGCTTTTCGCAGCGAGCCGCGCCGCTCGCGCAAGCTCCGACCTGCCGCTGTAGTTTAGCAGGATATTGACGGTCTGCGCGGTCTTGTCGGTGTTTTCCCCGACTATATCCGCGAGCTGCTGTTGCACGTCGGGCGGAAAATACGTCGTGTCGCCCGAAAACGTAACGCGCGCGCCGCGTTCTATAAGCCCGCGCGTCATCGGCTTGATATGCTTGCGTATGATGTCGATGAGCTGATCTACTTCGTCCTTCGGTCGGTCCTTGTTCTCCGCGGAAAACGCGTACAGCGAAACGCACTGCACACCCGCTTCGAGCGCGGCTGTGACGACGGGCGTTATGTTTTTTACGCCCGCACGGTGTCCCGCAGAGCGCGGCAGCAGCCGTTTGGTCGCCCAGCGTCCGTTTCCGTCCATTATTATGCCGATATGTCTCGGCATCACCGTGTCGGACTTAGATCTCAAGCAAGTCGGCTTCCTTGTCTTTTATCATTTTGTCGACGCGCTCGGTAGAGGCGTCGAGCTTCTTTTGGATGAGCTTTTCGTATTCCGCGATCTCGTCCTCGGAAACCTCTTTTTTGAGCTTTTTGCCGACTTCGAGCGCGTCGCGACGCTCGTTGCGCAACGCGACCTTGCTATCCTCGCCGACTTTTTTCGCCTGTTTGATAAGCTCCTTCCTGCGCTCCTCGGTAAGCTGCGGAAAAGCGAGACGTATGACCTTGCCGTCGTCTACGGGATTGAGCCCGAGGTCGGCGGCGATTATCGCCTTTTTCGCTTCCTTGACGGCGGACGCATCGTAAAGCGACACCGTGAGCGTGCGCGCGTCCGTCACCGAGATGTTAGCCATCTGGTTGAGCGGGGTCTGCGTGCCGTAATAATCGACGGTCACACGGCTGAGCACTACGGGATTGGCTCTGCCCGCACGCATGGCGGTCAGCTCGCTCTGCAAATGCTCGATTATCTTATTGAACTTGTCGTCGATCTTGCTCGACTGTTCTATCAACTTTTCGTTTTGCATGATTATCTCCTTTATTATTGACGCCGTAGGCTCAATGTATTATAGTTCCGATCTTTTCGCCCGACGCGGCGCGTATTATGCTGTTTTCTTCCGACAGCCCGAAAGCGATTATCGGCACTTTGTTTTCCATACACATAGTTACGGACGTAAAGTCCATCACCGCTATGTTCTTGTTGATGACTTCCATATACGAAAGCTCTTTCAGCTTGACCGCGTTCTTGTTGGTCTTGGGGTCGGAATCATAAACGCCGTCGACGTTCTTCGCCATCAACAGCACATCCGCCTTGATCTCCGCCGCGCGGAGCGCCGCGCCCGAATCGGTCGTAAAGTACGGATTGCCCGTGCCGCACGCGAATATGACTATGCGCCCGCACTCGAAGTGCCGCACCGCTTTGCGCAGTATGAACGGCTCGGCGACCGACGGGATAGCTATAGCGGTCTGGACGCGCGTCGGCACGCCCTTTTTCTCTATCGCGTCCTGGAGCGCGAGCGCGTTCATGACGGTAGCGAGCATGCCCATATGATCGGCGGTCACTTTGTCCATAGCTACGCCCTGTCTGCCGCGCCAAAAGTTGCCGCCGCCGACGACTATAGCTATCTCGACGCCTTTTTTGGACAGCTCGACGAGCTGTCTTACGACGCCGTCGACGGTATCGGGATCTATGCCGACCCCGTTCTTGCCGCCGAGCGCCTCGCCGCTAAGCTTCAAAAGCACTCTCTTATACATATCCGCTCCGTTTTTGTTGATTGAAAAATCGGCTTATCGATTTATTCGGTAAGCCGATAGTCAATTTGTTACTGTTTGCCGGAAAGCTTGCCGACCTCTTCCGCAAGGTTGTCGGCGCGCTTTTCTATGCCCTCGCCCATGACGAACTTGGAGAAGCGCACGATCTCGAGTTTGGTCCCCGTCTTTTTGGCGACGGCGGCGAGCTGAGCCTCGACCGTGACCGACGGGTCTTTGACGAACGCCTGATACAGCAGGCAGTTTTCCTCAAAGAACTTGCCGATCTTGTTTTCCGCTATCTTCTCGAGCACCTGCTCGGGCTTTTTCTTGTTCTTTTCGTCGTTGAGCAGCTGCTCTTTGATGATCGCGCGCTCATGGTCGACGTCCGCTTGCGGAACTTCCTCTTTGCGGACGTAAGGCGGCTGGAACGCCGCGATGTGCATCGCGATATCGTGCGCGACTGCGACTACGTCGCCGAGGTTGGCGGCAGTAACGCCCTCCGTCTTGAGCTCGACGAGCGTGCCCATCTTGCCGCCCATGTGGATATAAGCTTCCTCGATACCGTCCTTATTCGTCTGCAATGCGACGCGGCGGAGCGAGATCTTTTCGCCCGTCTTGGTCGTGGCGGCGGTTATAAGTTCGTCGACCGTGCCTTTCGCGGTCTTGACGGTTTTAAGCTTTTCGACGTCGTCGATATTGTTATCGACCGCCGCTTTCGCGACGTCCTGGCAAAGCTCCACGAACACGTCGCTCTTGGCTACGAAGTCCGTTTCGCAGTTGACTTCGACAAGCGCGCCCGTGTGCTTATCTTCGGATATATAAGCGCGGGCCGCGCCCTCGGCGGCTATGCGCGACGCCTTTTTGGCGACGACAGCAAGCCCCTGTTTGCGAAGATACTCGCACGCCGCGTCGATGTCGCCGTTGCACTCTACAAGCGCTTTTTTGCAAGCCATCATGCCAACGCCCGTTATGTCGCGGAGCTTGGCAACTTCCTTTGCCGTGATTTCCATAATTATATTCTCCTTGATTTCCGATCCGCAGCGACCGTTTTGGTCTTGCGGCTCTATTTATTCACGCGCGATCGCCGTATTTAGGCGTGCGCGGATAGTCGCGACCGAGCGCAATATCCGCTCGGTGTAATATTACTGTGCTTGCTATCGATCAATGCTTTGCCGCAAAGTATCGTCCGTAATTTTTATATGCGGCAAAACGCCGCGTTCGATATTACGGCGAATTACTCTTTGTCCGCGCCTTCGGGCGCGTCGGGCGCAGCGGCGAGCTTGTCAAGCTGTTCCTGCGTCGCGGGAGCTTCCACTACCTCGACGTTTTTGGCGGCTTCCGCCTCGGATTGGAGCTGAGCTTCCACAGCGCGGCGCGCGGCAAGACCTTCCTCGCCCTCGCGCGCTTCGATAACGGCGTCTGCCATCGCGCCGGCTATAAGCTTGATAGCGCGGATAGCGTCATCGTTGCCGGGAATGACATAGTCTATCTCGTCGGGATCGCAGTTGGTATCGACGATAGCGACGATGGGTATGTGGAGCTTACGCGCTTCGAGCACGGCGTTGTGCTCTTTTTTCGGGTCGACGACGAACAGTGCGCCGGGAAGAGCGCGCATATCCTTGATGCCGCCGAGGTTCTCTTCGAGTTTGTCGCGCTCGGCTTTGAGCTTGAGCACTTCCTTTTTGGGAAGGAGCGCAAACTCGTTCATTTTTTCCATAAGGTTGATCTTATTAAGGCGCTCTATACGCGAACGTATCGTCTGGAAATTGGTGAGCGTGCCGCCCAGCCAACGCGACTTAACATAATACATGCCGCACTTCTGCGCTTCCTGCGCGATAGCTTCCTGCGCCTGCTTCTTCGTGCCGACGAAAAGTATCGACTTGCCCTGCGACGCGACGTCCTTGACAAAGGTATACGCCTTGTCTATCATCTCGACCGTCTTTTCGAGGTTGATGATGTAGATGTCGTTACGCGCGACGTAGATATACTTTTTCATTTTGGGATTCCACTTGCGCGTGGGATGTCCGAAATGAACGCCCGCTTCGAGAAGCTGTTTCATCGTGATGATATTTGCCATGGTTTTCTCCGTTTTACCGCTCCGACCTTACGCAGCCATGAAAAAATTTAACTGCGCACAGAAAAAACAGTCGGATGAGTATTCGATTTATTTTAACATATAATCGCCGTAAAGGCAATCGTTTTTGCGTCGGTTTTTGCAATTTCCTCGCCCGCGGCGCGGATATTTTTCGCACGCCGCCGAGTTATTTTTTGCCGCCGTGCTCGCAGCCGCAGTTGCAGTGCCCGTCGTGACCGTGCTCGTGATCGCAGTCGCATTCGTCGTCGTCGCAGCAATCGTGATCGCAGCCGCAATCGCAGTCGCAGTCGCAGTCGCAGCCCGCCTCGGCTTCGGCGACGGCGTTGAGATACTCGTTGAACACCGCCTCGCGTATCGAGTCGTCTGTCACGGGCTCGAACACGTCGGTTTCCTCGTCCTCTTCTCTGACTTTGAATATGAACGCGTCGTCCTCTTCCACGCCCTCCATTTTTTCCACGGGCTGCAGGAACGCATAAAACTCGCCCTGATACTCGACGCACGCGACTTCGCAGAACTTGACGGGCTTGCCGTCGTCGTCGTAAAGCGTGATGGTCTCGTCGTCGATGAGCTCGACGTTCTTTTCTTCTTCGTTAGCCATTTCGTTACCTACCTTTTTGTTGTCGATATAACTTTGCAAAATCACTTTTGCCGACATACTGTCTATCAGTTCGGCTCGCGCCGATCTTTTTACTCCAGCTTCCGCGAGGAGCGCGTCCGCCTCGACCGTGGTCAGGCGTTCGTCGACGAGCTCGGTCTTGAGCCCCGTCACCTTCTCGATATTCCGCGCAAAAGCGCGCGCCCTGCCGGACTGTACCGATTCGCTCCCGTCCATGTTGAGCGGAAGTCCGACAACGATACCGCATACGCCGCCCGCCGCAGCTACCGCCGCGACCTTGTCTATGCTCTCGCGCATCGACTTGGTATGGACCGCGGGCAGCGGCGTGGCGAGCATGCGCAAGCCGTCGCACACCGCGAGCCCGACGCGCCTCAGACCGAAGTCGACGCCGAGCAGTTTGCCTTGCTCTGTTTCCACCGATATATGATAACATTAAACGTCGACGAAATCAAGCTTTTTGATAAAGGCTCTTTCGCCCGCCGACGTATTTTTTTATCGCGCGCCCGTTCCGTATATAATTTTTATGCGCCATACATAATAGATACGGAGGATAAAAACATGAACAAGCTTCTTATAGGAATGACGCTCGGCGCGATAGCCGGCGTGGTAGCTTTCAAAAAAATGGAGGACAAGCGCATACCCGAAAAGGTGCTCGATACCGCCAAGGAAAAACTCTGCGATAATTGAAGGGTCGGCGCGACGGTAACGGTGATAAGACCGACCGTGCACCGCGCCGCATTCGAGGAGCTGTTTTACTGACGGCGCCGCGAAGTATCCGTATCGCCCTAAGCGGAGACGTCCTTTGGCTCGGCTGTCTTGACAAGACGCGAAACGACGACGTTTATCGTCTGCGCGGCGGCTACCGCCTGCGCGACGGTCGTCTTTTTGCCGAACGAGAATCTTAGCACGCAATCGGCGTTTTCCACGCCCATGGCGGTAAGCGTCGCAGGCGGAACAGCCGATCCTGCCGAGCACGCCGAGCCGACCGAGCAGTACACACCCGCCATGGACAGCGCGACGGCGAGCCTGCCGCCGTTCACACCGTCGAACACGACGGAAACGATATCGTCTATCTTGGGCGAGTTCATCGCTACGGGCGTACCGTATTTGAGCGCGCTCAAAAATTCCAGACTGACCTGCGCGATATGCTCGGCATTGGCTTTGCGCTCGGTCTTTGCCGCTGTTATCGCCTTTGCCATAGCGACTATCGCAGGCACGTTGAGCGTGCCCGAGCGCATACCGCGTTCCTGACCGCCGCCGTCGATGAACGGCGATATCTTGGTGCGCGGATCTACATACAAGAACCCCGCGCCCTTCATTCCGTAAAACTTATGCGCCGATACGCACAGCATGTCGACGCCCGTTTCGGCAACGTCTATATCGCAAGCATTAACGGCTTGCACCGCGTCGGTGAACATCAGCGCGCCCACCTCGTGCGCGACCTCGGTCAGCTCTTTTATCGGCTGGATAGTACCGACTATGTTATTGACGGTCATCACGCACACTATCGCCGTATCGTCGCGTATCACCGCTCTCAGCGCGTCGGGCGTGATTATGCCGTCGGCATTCGGCTCAACGATATCCACGTCGTACTCGGCGCGGAGCTTGTCCGCGCACGCAAGCACGGAGTCGTGCTCTATCGCCGAAACGACTATATGCGATCGGTCCGCCGTCGGCGCGCATTTGAGCGCCCAGTTGACGGCTTCCGTACCGCCGGAAGTAAAGTATATGCCCTCGAGCTTTGCGCCTATCGCCTCCGCGCACGCGAGCCTTGCCGATTCCACGGCGCGCGACGCTTTTTGCCCCGCCGCGTGCAACGACGACGGGTTATAGAAATCCGAGCCGAAATACGGCATCGCGGCGGTGAGCACGTCCCTGTCGACGGGCGTCGTCGCCGCATGATCGAGATAGATCTTTATCATAGCTTTATATCCATATCGGCGAACGACGCGCAACCGTTGCGGTAATCGTTCACCATGTCGAGTAGAGTAACACTGTCGAGCACCTTGTTTATATCGCTGTTGAGTTTGCTGAGCACGTTGCGATTGGGACAGTAAACGTCGTCGCAAACGCCCCAAACGCACTTAGGCGCATCGAATCCGTCGTCGAGCGCGCCGAGCATGTCGCCCACCGTGATGAGCCGCGGTTCGCGCGCGAGGATATACCCGCCCGATTTCCCTCTGTATGCGTATACGATCTCGCCGCGCTTGAGCATACCGAGGAGCTGCTCGAGATACTTTATGCCTACGTCCGTCTGTCTGACGAGCTGCGACGCGCTAAGCGGGGCTTTGGCGAGCGCGAGCATAAAGCATAATCTCATTCCGTATGTCGCTCTTGTCGATAATCTCATAGCACCATCCTTCGTTAACGGCATTATACCACCGAAAACGGCGATTGTCAACAAATTCCCGGTAAATTAACGGGGAATTAGCCGGCACGGAAGATCAGTCGTACAGCGGGAACTCGTCGGTGAGCTTTTTGACACGTTTAAGGATATCGGACTTAGCCGCCTCGCCCTTTTCCGCGGCGTCGGCGATGCAGTCGGCTATCGTCTGCATTTCTTTTTCTTTCATGCCGCGAGTGGTGACGGCGGGCGTGCCTATGCGTATGCCGGAGGTCTTGGACGGCGGCAGCGGATCGAACGGTATCGCGTTCTTGTTGACGGTGATATTGCATTCGTCGAGCAGCGCTTCGAGCTCCTTGCCCGTCGTGTTTTTGAGCTTGACGAGCATAAGGTGGTTGTCCGTTCCGCCGGAAACGAGCTCCACGCCGCGCGCATTGAGCCGCGCCGCCAAAGCCGCCGCGTTTGCGACTATCTGCTTTTGATATTTCTTGAAGTCGTCGGATGCGGCTTCCTTGAGCGCGACCGCTTTTGCCGCTATGATATGCTCGAGCGGACCGCCCTGCGTCCCGGGGAACACCGCTTTGTCTATCGCCTTGGCAAAAGCCTCGCGGCACAGTATCATACCGCCGCGCGGACCGCGCAACGTCTTGTGCGTCGTGGTCGTTACTATATCGGCGTACTTGACGGGATTGGGATGAAGTCCCGCCGCGACAAGCCCTGCTATGTGCGCCATATCGACCATGAGCACCGCGCCTACCTCGTCGGCTATCTTGCGGAACTCGGCGAAATCGATGACGCGCGGATATGCGGACGCGCCCGCGAGGATGAGTTTGGGCTTGCATTCTTTGGCGAGCCTTCTCACTTCGTCGTAGTCTATGGTCTCTTTTCCCTCGGTCACGCCGTAAGGCACGACGTTATAGAACCTGCCCGAATAATTGACCTTCGAGCCGTGCGTCAAATGTCCGCCGTGCGCGAGGTTCATGCCGAGATAGGTATCGCCGGGAGTGAGCGTCGCATAGAACGCGGCATGGTTGGCGTTCGCTCCGCAGTGCGGCTGAACGTTGGCATGCTCCGCGCCGAACAGCGCTTTCGCGCGCTCGATAGCGAGTGTTTCCACCTCGTCGACGTACTCGCAACCGCCGTAGTACCGCTTGCCTGGATAGCCTTCGGCGTACTTATTGGTCAGGTGCGAGCCTGCCGCCGCGAGCACCGCGGGCGAAACGAAGTTTTCGCTCGCGATAAGCTCTATCTTAGAGCGCTGACGGCCTAGCTCTTTTTTCATGCTCGCCGCAACTTCGGGATCGGTCTTTTCGATGATGTCGAGTTCCATTATGTTCTCCTTTACGGTTCTTTTGTCGGCTGTCCGTCGGATCCGACGGTGTTATCGCTCGCCTTGGCGACTATCGTCGGCAGTATGCCTTTTCGCCGCCTGTAAGCCTTGTCTATGATAAACGCGCACAGCAGCCCAAGCGCGAGCCCGACTGCGCAAAGCGCGATCTGTAACCACGGCTCGCCGATAAGCCCTATGAGCGCGCCCGCCACCATCAGCAGCAGCGGTATCGCGTATATCGCGAGCGCGCCCGCGCCGACGGCGCGCGTCGGCATTTCGACTATCACGCGCTCTCCCGCGTCGACCGATATCTCGGTGCGCGCGGGGACCGTCATGCTCTTGCGCTTGTTGAACGCGCACATCTGACAGCCGTCGCATCGCTCCGTGCGCGTCAGCTCGATATACACACAGCCGCGCTTTACCTTTTTTACGGTGCAGATCTCTCTCATATGCCCGTCAGCCTCTTTACGACATGTCCCGCGAGCATCGCGCCCATGACGGCGGGCGGCGCGGCGGCGGACGCAGGTTCTTGCAAGCGCGCGAGCGGCGGCGAGCATGCGCACACCGTGTCGAGCTCGGTTATTCCGAGCTTTTTCAGCTCGCGGCGAAGCGTGCGCGCGATAGGGTCGTACTGCGTTTTGTAAATGTCCGTAACGGCGAGATCGCAGTCCAGCCTGTTGCCCGCGCCCATGGCGGAAACTATGCCGATGCCCCTCGCCTTGCACGCCGCTATAAGCACGATCTTGTTCTTGATATCGTCAATCGCGTCGATGCAATAGTCGAAATCGGCGTCGAGGATAGCGCCGATATTATCGGCGTCGACGAACTGCTCGACCGCCGTCGCGACAACGTCCGGCGAGATCTCCTCGGCGCGCGCTTTGGCGGCGGCGGCTTTATTCATACCGACGGTGCGCGACGTAGCGAGCAGCTGACGGTTGATGTTGCTCGGCTCGAAAACGTCGCCGTCGACGAACGTTAGACGGCCGACGCCGCTGCGGATAAGCGTTTCCGCAGCCGCACCGCCCACACCGCCGAGCCCGACTACGAGCACGCGCGCGGTCTTGAGCCGCTCTACGCCGCCGTCGCCGACGAGCGGGCGCAGTCTGTCAAAGAGCTTCGACAATGCGAAGTCCGAGCTCGTCGGTCTGTTTCTTATCGACGGGCGTAGGTGCTTGCGTCATCATATCCGACGCGTTCTGTATCTTGGGGAAAGTTATAACGTCCTTGATGTTGTCGGTGTGCGCGAGCATCATGACCAAGCGGTCGAAGCCGAACGCAAGCCCGCCGTGCGGCGGCGCGCCGTATTTGAACGCGTTGACAAAGAAGCCGAACCGCTCCTCTATCTGCTCGTCGGAAAAACCGAGGATATTGAATATGCGTTTTTGAAGCGCGCGGTCGTGTATCCTGAGACTGCCGCCGCCCGACTCCTCGCCGTTGATGACGAGATCGTACGCCGCCGCACGGACCTTGCCGGGATCGGATTCGAGGATATCGAGATCGTTTTCGTGCGGCATGGTGAACGGGTGGTGCACCGCGACGAACCGTTTTTCTTCATCGCTGTACTCGAACATCGGGAAGTCCACTACCCAAAGCACGTCGTATTTTGACTTGTCTATCAGGTTGCCTTTTTCCGCAAGGTGGAGCCTTAGCGCGCCGAGCGCTTTATAAACGACCTCGTCTTTGTCCGCGCAGAACAGCAGTATATCGCCGGGCTTGGCGTCGGCGCGGTCGAGTATCGCCTTGACCGTGTCCTCGGACATGAATTTGGTTATCGAGGACAGAAGCTCGCCGTTTTTGCGAACGGATATCCAGGCAAGACCTTTCGCCTTGAACGTTTTGACGAATTCGCCGAGCGCGTCGATATCGCGGCGCGAGAGTATAAGGTTATCCTCGTCGACAAAGCCCTTGGCGTTTATCATGCGGACACTGCCGCCGACGTTTTCCACCGCGCGCTCGAATACTTGGAAGCCGCAGCCCTTTGCGATATCGGAAATATCGATTAGTTCCAGACCGAAACGCGTATCGGGCTTATCCGAGCCGAAACGGCGCATCGCCTCATCGTAAGGCATTTCGCGTATCTTTGCGGGGAGCTTGACGCCGCCGCACTTTTTGAATATTTCTCTTACGAGCCCGTACGAAAGATCCATCACCTGCTTTTGCGTGACGAACGACATCTCCATGTCTATCTGCGTGAACTCGGGCTGACGGTTGGCGCGCAGGTCCTCGTCGCGGAAGCAGCGCGCTATCTGATAGTATTTATCCGCGCCGCCTATCATCAACAGCTGTTTGTAGAGCTGCGGCGACTGCGGCAATGCATAAAACGCGCCGTTCTTGATACGCGACGGAACGAGATAATCGCGCGCGCCCTCGGGCGTGGACTTGCCGAGATACGGCGTTTCTATCTCCCAAAACCCGTGCTTGTGCAGGTAACTGCGCGTAACGTGCATCATTTCGCTGCGCAACCGCATGATCTCCGTCATCTTGTCGGTGCGGAGGTCGAGATAGCGATATTTGAGCCGCGTCATCTCGTTGACTTTTTCCGCCTCGTCTATCTCGAAAGGCGGAGTGTCCGAGTCTGAAAGTATCTGCGCTTCGAGCGCGAGCACCTCTATCGTGCCCGTCTTGATCTTGGGGTTTATCCTGTCCTCGCTGCGGCTTCTCAGCTTACCGCGCACGGCGAGCACGTACTCGCCCCGCACCTTTTCCGCAAGCGCGAAGTCGGGCGTTTCCGACGCGTCGAAAACGATTTGAAGTATGCCCGTCCTGTCGCGGAGATCTACGAAGATAAGTCCGCCGAAGTCGCGGCGCTTCGCCGCCCAGCCTTTGACGATAACTTCCTTGCCTATATCGGACTCGGTCAGCTCCGTGCAGTAATGTGTCCTGTCGCCTATTGCTTTCATATTATCCTCCGAACGTCGCCGAGGACGTCAGTTTTGCGTATTTCGTAAGTAGCGCCGTCCGCCATGCGTTTGGCTGTGTATACGCCGCTTTCGAGCTCGCTCTCGCCGAGCGTGATAACGTACTTATAACCCTGCCTGTCCGCGTACTTGAACTGCGCTTTCAGGCTCTTGCCCATGATATCGGTCTCGGCGGCAAGCCCGCCGCCGCGCAGCTCTCGCACTATCCTCGCACACTCGCCGCGCGCGCCGTCGCACTGCGCCGCAACGTACACGTCGGGCGCGGGACGCTCGAAGGCTATCCCGTTCTTTTCCGCGCCGTCGATCAGCCGTTCCAGCCCGCAACCGAACCCGACGCACGGAGTCGGCTTTCCGCCGAGGCTCTCGCACAGCCCGTCGTACCGCCCGCCGCCGAGCAAGGTCAGTCCGCCGCGGACGAACTCGAACACCGTCCGAGTATAGTAATCGAGCCCGCGAACGAGGTCGGGCGTTTCGGTATAGCTTATGCCCGCCGCGTCGAGCCCGTCGGTCACCGCTTTGTGGTGCGCCTTGCAGTCGTCGCAAAGATGATCTCGTATGCTTGGCGCGGACTTATAGACCTCGCGGCACGACTTGACTTTGCAGTCGAGCGCGCGCAAGGGGTTTGTAGCAGCGCGGCGTTTGCAGTCGTCGCACAGCTTATCGGTATTATCGGCGAGGAATTTGCGCAGAGCCTTATTGTACTCGGCGCGGCACGTCGGACAGCCTATAGTATTGAGCTCGAGCGTCAGTCCGTCGCCGTCGAACCCTATCTCACGCAAAAAGTCGTGCGCCATGGATATTATTTCTATATCGAAAGACGGCAACGGACTCCCGAAGAACTCCGCGCCGAACTGGTGATGCTCGCGATAGCGTCCCGCCTGAGGCTGCTCGTAACGGTACAGCGATTCGATATAATACACTTTCAGCGGCAGTGTTTCGCCGAGGTTGTTCTCCACGAACGACCGCACAACGCCCGCAGTGCCCTCGGGACGGAGCGCGAGCCTTCTGCCGCGCTTATCCTCGAAGATATACATTTCCTTATTGACGATATCGGTCTCGTCGCCTATCGAGCGCAGGTAAAGCTCCGCGCTCTCGAATACGGGCGTGCGTATCTGCTTGACGTTATACCGTCTTGCGACCGACCGCGCGACAGCCTCGACTGCGTGCCATTTGTGGCTGTCCGCGGGCAGCATGTCCTTTGTGCCTTTGGGGATATTTATCATCGTATGCTCTTAAAGAATGTATTTTTTGAGGTTGTGCGCCGATATCTCTTTAGCGAGGTGCTCCTCGACGTATGCCTTGTCGACGACTACGTCGATCTCGGGATTGTTGCCGTCGGCGTTGAAGCTGATATCCTCCAAAAGGCTTTCCATTATCGTATGCAGTCTGCGCGCGCCGATGTCCTCGCCCGTTTCGTTCTCCACGACGGCGATACGGCTCATTTCTTCTATCGCGTCGGGCGTGAATGTGAGCTTGATGTTTTCCACCGACAGCATCGCCGCGTATTGGCGAGTGACTGCGTTTTCGGGCTCGGTGAATATCTTGACGAAATCGTCGAAAGTCAGCGATTCCAGATCGACGCGTATGGGGAAGCGCCCCTGCAACTCGGGTATGAGATCGGTCACGCTCGATATCTGGAACGCGCCCGCCGCGATGAACAGTATATAATCGGTCTTGATCGCGCCGTACTTGGTCATGACGGTACAGCCCTCGACGATGGGCAGGATGTCGCGCTGCACGCCCTCGCGCGAAACGTCCATGCCTCCGCCCGAGTTTTGACGGTGCGCTATCTTGTCTATCTCGTCGATAAAGATTATGCCGTCCTCTTGGGCACGGCGCACGCCCTCCGCCTTTATGGCGTCCATGTCCAAAAGCCGCTCGCTCTCCTCTTCCATGTAGATGGCGAGCGCTTCTTCGACGCTTACGCGGCGGCGCTTTTTGCGCTGAGGCAGTATGCCGCCGAGCATGTCGTTGAGGTTGAATTCGAGGTTCATGCCGGGCATGGCTTCGAGCTGAGGCGCACGCTCGGCGACCTCTATCTCGACCACCGTCTTGTTGAGCTTGCCGTCGCGCAGGTCGTCCGCGACCTTGGCGCGCAATACCGATTCCGCTATGTCGGCGGAGGATTTTTTACGCGCTTTTACGACTGCGTCTATTATCTTGTTCTCGGCGAACTCGCGGGCTTTGCTCTCGACGACCGCCATCTGCTCTTCCTTGACGAGGTGCACGGCAGTCTCGGCGAGGTCGCGTATCATCGACTCTACGTCGCGTCCTACATAGCCGACCTCGGTATACTTGGTCGCCTCTACCTTGATGAACGGCGCATGCACTATCTTTGCGAGCCTGCGCGCTATCTCGGTCTTGCCGACGCCCGTCGGTCCTTTCATGATGATGTTCTTCGGCGTAATCTCCTCGCGCACCGATTCCGCGAGCATGCTCCTGCGGTAACGGTTGCGGAGAGCGATCGCGACTGCGCGCTTCGCCTTGTTCTGTCCTATTATATATCTGTCGAGCTCCGCGACGATCTGCTTGGGCGTAAGATCCATTATGCGACCTCCACAACGATATTGGAATTGGTGAATATGCATATGTCGGACGCTATCTTCATTGCGCCGCGAGCGACCTGCTCCGCCGTCATGTCCGTGTTTTCGAGCAGTGCCCTGCCCGCCGCGAGCGCATAATTGCCGCCGGAGCCTATCGCGCACACTCCGTGCTCGGGCTCGATAACGTCGCCGCTGCCCGACACTATGAACATGTCTTTTTTGTCCGCGACTATCATCAGCGCTTCGAGCTGACGCAGATTGCGGTCGCCGCGCCAGAGCATGGCAAGCTCTACCGCTGCGCGCATCAGGTTGCCCGAATACTTGTTGAGCATTTCTTCAAACCGCTCGCTCAGAGTAAAAGCGTCGGCTACCGAGCCGGCAAAGCCGAGTATGACGCTGTCGTTGTATACGCGCCGTACCTTTCTCGCATTGCTCTTCATGACGACTTGCTGATTTTGCGTCACCTGCCCATCGCCCGCGATAACGGTCTGTCCGTCCTTTCTGACTCCGATTATGGTCGTTCCTTCGAGTTTCATATACCGCTCCGAAAATTATTACCGATTTTTTATCCGTGCCGACGCGCAAAGCTCCGCGCGTCCGTGTTAAACTTTATTATATAACATCTATGGCTCAAAAGCAAGCTTTTGATAACACTATTCCCCGCGCGCGAAATATTTTACGCGCCGCCATTGAGCGTCGTTTCCGCCCACTTCGCGGCGGCGGCGGCGCTCCTGTCGTAGTACGCGCGCTTTCTGTCCGCCTTTTTTCCGCCTATCGGCGGCAGTATGCCGAAGTTGGCGTTCATCGGCTGAAAATGCTCGTTTTCGGCGGAGATATAGCCGAGCAGTGCGCCGACTATCGTTTCGGGCGGCGGCACGGAAGTATCCTTGCCGTTTAACAGCCTGTGTGCTTCCGCCGCCGCGATAAGCCCCGTCGCCATGCTCTCGACGTAGCCCTCGACGCCGCAGAGCTGTCCCGCGACGAAGATATCGGGCGCGGCTTTGAGCCTGAGATCCGCGCCTAGCGTTTTCGGCGCGTTGAGAAAGGTATTTCTGTGCATCACGCCGTATCGCACTATCTCTATGTTTTTGAGCGCGGGTATCATGGAAAACACGCGCTTCTGCTCGCCGAACCTGAGGTTTGTCTGAAACCCGACGAGGTTATAAAGCGTCGACTCGGTGTTCTCCCTGCGGAGCTGCAAGACAGCATAGGGCTTGCCCGCGTCGCGAAATCCGACGGGACGGAGCGGTCCGTACCGCAAAGCGTCCTCGCCGCGCGCCGCCATTACCTCGACGGGCATACAGCCCTCGAACACTCCGCCTATCTCGTCGACCGCGCGTTCCGCATGCACGAGCGCGTCGTAAAACGCGAGGTACTCGTCCTTGGTCATCGGACAGTTGAGATAATCGTCGCCGCCCTTGCCGTAGCGCGCGCCGAAAAACGCGCGGTCTGTATCGATACATTCCGCGGTGATTATCGGCGCGGCGGCGTCGTAGAACGACAGCGAGCTTTCGCCCGATATGCGCATCAACTCGGCGGCAAGCGCGTCGTGGCACACCGGTCCTGCGCAAACTATGACGATGCCGCCGAAGTCGAGCTTGTCGACGACGCGGCTTATCACTTCGATATTCTTTTCTTGTTTCACCTCGGCGGTGACCGCCGCGGAAAACGCGTCGCGGTCGACGGCAAGCGCGCCGCCTGCCGGCACGCGGCAGCCGTCGGCTATCGGGATCAATCTCGACCCGAATATACGCAGTTCGTTTTTGAGCGCGCCGCTCGCCGTGGTATCGATATCGCTTTTGAGCGAGTTGGAACAGACGAGCTCGGCGAGCCCGTCGCTCTTGTGCGCCGCCGACCGCCATAGCGGCTTAGCCTCGTAAAGCTTGACCTTTACGCCGCGGCGCGCGAGAAACAGCGCGGCTTCCGTGCCCGCAAGCCCGCCGCCTACGATCGTTACGGGCTTATTTGTCATCGCTCATATCGCGCTTGTACTTGCAGTTTTTGTCCGAGCAACGGCAGTAAGCGCCGTTCTTGCCCGACTTCTCTATGAGAAGCGCGCCGCACTCGGGGCACTTCTCGCCCGTCGGTCGCGACGAGAGCGTAAAGTTACATTCGGGATAGCCCGTGCAACCGTAGAACGTCGAGCGACGCGTCGTTATCTTTTTAAGCGGCTTGCCGCATTTGGGACAAGGCGGCAGTTTCTCCTGCTTGTCCTCGGACTTTTCGCCGTCGAGACTGACTATGTTTTTGCACTTGGGATAATTGGGACATGCGAGGAACGGACCGAACCGACCGTTCTTGACGACCATCGTCGCACCGCACTTGGAACACTTGACGTCGGACTCGACGGGCGGCTCCGGCTCGACGACGTTGCCCTCGGCGTCGAGATTCTTGGTATTGCGGCACTTCGGATAATTGGCGCATGCCAAAAACCTGCCGTATCTGCCCGTGCGTATCATCATTTTTCCGCCGCACTTTTCGCAGACGATGTCGGTCTCCTCGTCAGGCGTTTTGAGCGTATAGTCGTCCTTGACCGCGCGCTCTATCTTATCCTCGAACCCGTCGTAAAACTCGTCGATAACGTCCTGCCACCTTTTGCCGCCGTCCTCTATACCGTCGAGCTTGTCCTCCATATCGGCGGTGAACTTGACGTCCATCACGTCGGGGAAATACCGAATGAGCATATCTGACACGTTTTTGCCGAGCTCGGTCGGAGCTATCGCGCGTCCGCTCTTTTCCACGTACTTGCGCGCAAAAAGCAGCGTCACCGTCGGCGAGTACGTCGCGGGTCTACCTATGCCCGCTTCTTCCATTGCCTTGACGAGGCTCGCCTCGGTATAGCGCGCGGGCGGCTTTGTAAACTTCTGCTCGCAGTCGTACTTGACGAATTTGAGCGTCTCGCCCTCGGAGAGCTCCGGCAGTTTGGTCGCGCCGTCGTCGTCCTTATCCTTGTCCTGCTTGTCGACGGCGGCATACACTCGGGTATAACCGTCGAATAGCGGCGTGCGTCCCGATACGCGGAAATCGTAGTCCGCCGCCGTTATATCCACGGCTACGGAATTATACGTCGCGTCGGTCATTTGGCTCGCCAAAAACCTGTTGTATATCAGGTTATAGAGCTGATACTGATACTTGTTGAGATGCGCTTTCACGCTCTCGGGCTTGCGGTCGAGCGATATCGGGCGGATAGCCTCGTGCGCGTCCTGCGCGCCCTTTTTGGTCGCGTAAAAATTGTATTTTTTCGGAGCGTATGCCTCGCCGAAGTTCTCTTTTATGAACGCGCTCGCCGCCGCCATCGCCTCGGGCGAAACGCGCGTCGAGTCGGTACGGATATAGGTGATGAGCGCGACCTTGCCCTCGCCGGGAAGGTCGACGCCCTCGTACAGCGACTGCGCCGCCGACGAGGTTTGTTTGAGGCTCATGCCGAGCTTGTTCAGCGCGTCCTGCTGCATCGTCGACGTGATGAACGGCGCATAAGGATGCGACGACGTGACGCTCTTTTTTACATGCACCACCCTGTATTCCGCGCCGTTAAGGTCGGACTTGATCTTATCGACCTGCTCGCCGCTCGACGGCTTTAACTTTTCGCCCTTAAAGCCTACGAGCGCGGCGGAAAACCTTTCGCTGCCGCCCGTTTGGAGCACAGAGCGGAAGTTCCAATATTCTTCGGGAACGAACGCTTCTATCTCGCGCTCGCGGTCGACTACGAGCCTCAGCGTCACCGACTGCACGCGTCCTGCGCTGAGTTTGTTCTGTATCTTTTTGCAAAGCACGGGCGAGATCTTGTAACCGACGAGCCTATCGAGGACGCGCCGCGCCTGTTGTGCGTCGACAAGGTCCTTATCGATGGCGCGCGGGTTGTCGAGCGCCTTTTGCACGGCGTTCTTGCTTATCTCGTTGAACTCTATCCTGACTGGCGCGTCCTCGGGAATATCGAGAAGCGTCGCGACGTGCCAGGATATAGCCTCGCCCTCGCGGTCGGGGTCGGTCGCGAGAAGAACGGTCTCCGCGCTTTTTGCCGCAGCTCTCAGCCGCTCTACCGTTTCCTTTTTGTCGTCGACGACGGTATAGCTCGGCGCATAGTTGTTTTTTATATTTACCGCAAGGCGGTTTTTCGGCAGGTCGCGCACGTGCCCGCCCGTTGCGAACACCTTATAGCCCGCGCCGAGATATTTCTGCACGGTCTCGAGCTTGCCTATACCCTCGATGACGACGAGTTTCATTTACAGATCTCCTTTTGCCGCGCCCGACGTTTGCCGAGCCGAGCAATAAACATTTTTGGCTCTTTCGCGAACGAGCCCCTTCAGTACGAGCGACGACACCGCCGCGCACAGGTCGGGCGTATTCAGCCCGCTCGCCATGGCTATCGCGTCGAACGTGCTTTCGCCCGCTTCTATTATATTTAGCACGGCTGTTTCGTTAAAGTCAAGCTCGACGGGGGCGTTTTGCGCTATTTTTTTGCGTTTTATACCGTAAAAGCCGAAAATGTCGTCCGCATCAGCCACCGCGGCCGCGCCCTGGCGCAAAAGCGAATTAGTCCCGAGCGATCTCGGGCTGTCTATATCGCCGGGCACGGCGAACACATCGCGGCCTTGTTCGAGCGCGCATTTGACGGTTATCAGCGAGCCGCTCTTTGCTTTGGCTTCCACAACGAGCACGCCGCGCGACAGTCCGCTTATTATGCGGTTGCGCTCGGGGAATGTGTACGGCGTCGCGTGCGCTTCGGGCGTGTACTCGCTGAGCACAAGCCCGTGCTTGCTTATAGTGTCGAACAGTTTCAGATGCGACGCGGGCGACGGCTCGAACAGTCCGCTGCCGAGTACCGCTATCGTCTTGCCGCCCGCTTTAAGCGCGGCTTCGTGCGCAAACCCGTCGATGCCCGTCGCCATGCCGCTTACTATCGTAAAACTTTTGGCGAGCTCGGTCACTATGCGGTCGACCGCGTACCTGCCGTAAGGCGTCGCCTGTCTTGTGCCGACTACCGCTATACAGTCGGTACGCACCAGCCCGATATCGCCTTTGTAGTACAAAACGGGCGGAGGATCGACCTCGCGCTGATCGACGAGCTCGGGATACGCAGGGTCGGCGCGCGTAACATACTCGATACCGTTGAGCCTTAGATAGTTCTTGGCGCGCTCGATAAAATCGGCGTTACGCGTGCGTTTGAGCTTGCCGAACGTCGGCTCGTCGAGCGCGTATTTGCCCTCGTCGTCGAACGAATCCCACAGCCGTTCTATCGGCATGCGGTCGAGCAGTCGGTTTATCTTGCCCGTGCCGACGTGCGAATACGACAGCCACAGATACGCATCGGAAAGTATCATCGCGTCTCCTTATCCAAAGCGCGGTACATCACCGCTTCCGACACGTGCCGCGCGGCGATATCCGCACTGCCGTCGAGGTCGGCTATCGTCCGCGCCACTTTGAGTATGCGCGAGTACGCTCGCGCCGACATGCCGAGCTTATCGAATGCGGCGGCGAGTATCTTCTCGCCCGCGCCGTCGAGCTTACAGTATTTCTTTATCATCGCGCTCGGCATTTTCGCATTGCAATGCACGGGCGTATTTTTATAGCGTTCGGTCTGCACGGCGCGCGCCGCGTCGACACGGGCTTTGACCGCGGAGGAGCTCTCGCCGACGCTGCCGTCGGTAAGCTCCGAATACTGAACTTCGTCGACGTTTATCTGAACGTCGATACGGTCGAGCAACGGACCGGATATGCGCGACGCGTACTTTTGGATCTGCGCCGGCGTGCACGTGCATTCGTGAGCAGCAGAACCGTGATATCCGCACGGGCACGGGTTCATGCTCGCGACGAGCATGAAGCTCGCCGGATATTCCACCGTCCGCGACGCGCGCGACACCGATACGACGCCGTCCTCGAGCGGCTGACGCAGTATCTCGAGCACACTGCGCGGATACTCGGGCAGCTCGTCGAGGAACAGCACGCCGTTATGCGCAAAGCTTATCTCGCCGGGGTGCGCGTTCGCTCCGCCGCCCGTCAGCGCGACGCGGCTCGTCGTGTGGTGCGGCGAACGGAACGGGCGCGACGCGACTATGCCGACGCTCTCGTCGAGTATGCCCGCGACGGAATGTATCTTGGTCGTTTCTAGCGCTTCCTGCTCGGTCATATCGGGCAGTATCGACGGTATGCACTTTGCAAGCATGGTCTTGCCGCCGCCCGGCGGACCTATCATCAAAATATTATGTCCGCCCGCCGCCGCTATCTCGAGCGCACGCTTGGCGAGCAACTGACCTTTTACGTACTTTAAGTCCTCTCCGAACGGAATATCGCCGCCGAGCGTTATATCGCTTTTTTCTATCGGCGCGCCGCCCTCGCCGTTGACGAGCGCGACTGCGTCGCGGAGCGTCGACACGGCGTACACCTCCGCGCCGCGTATGTACTTTGCCTCATTGGCGTTGGCGAGCGGTATGACTATCTTTTTTCCGCTTTTCTGCGCTGAAATGAGTATCGGCATAACGCCGTTTATCCGCCGCACCTCACCCGAAAGCGACAGCTCGCCGAGGAAAATGTAATCGGACACCGCGTCGAGCGGAGTCTTGTTTTCATCAGTGCCTATCTGCTCGGTCGCGCACAGTATGCCGAGCGCGATAGCGAGGTCGAACGTCGAGCCGCCCTTTTTGGTATGCGCGGGCGCAAGGTTGACCGTTATCCTATTGGGCGAAAAACAGTAGCCGCTGTTGGCGATGGCGGAGCGCACGCGCTCGCGCGATTCCTTGACCGCGGTATCGGGCAGTCCCACCACCTCGACCGACGGCAAGCCTCTGTGTATATCGACCTCGACGGTCACTCCGTAACCGCTGAGCCCGTTCAGCGCATAGCTGTTTATCCTCGATAGCATTTACTCCGCCTTGACCCGCGCAAACAATTCCTTTATGCTCGCGCCGACGCCGACGGCGGGACGCAGGAGCTTTTTCTGCCCCGTCATGCCGACGCTGACCGTAAGGAGCGTAAAGTACAGGTGCGCGAGAGCTGTGATCGCCGAACACGCTATCGTCACCGCGCCGAGACCGCCCGAGAGCAATGTCGAGCCCGAGTAGTCCGCGCCCGTGAAAATATGATCCGCGAGGTTGTTGATATAGCCGGCGTTAGCCAATACGACGGACGCGTTCACCGTGTAAGCCGTCGCCGTAACGACAAAGATATAGAGTAGGCGTTTGTCGCGCACGAGCGCATAAGCGGCGAGCAGAAGCGGCAGTACGGGCTGGACTGTGACCGCGGTCGACCCGGGCAGGTACAGCGAGAAAGTAAGGAATGAATACGCCGCGAGCATGACGAGCGTCGCGCGGTTGCGTTTCGTAAAGTACACGACGCACACTACGGCGAAGATTATCACCGCGAATATCGTAACGAACACCGCCGACGGGAAACGTGCGGCAGGCTCTTGCCCGTTCTGTCCGAACACAGCGTAAATGCTGAGCCCGTTGTACGTGAACCACTGCCAATCGCCGAGCGGACGGAGCAAAAATTCATAGATATACTTAAACGGATCGTAGCTGTACGACGCGATCATAAACAGACCCAAAAGGTACGCGCCGACTACCGACAGCAAAAACGCCGCAGGTACGGTATACACCGCGTTATACTCGGACGCCAGCGCCGCCCTGCCCTTGGGCGCGTCGCGGCGGATATTTATTGCACAGCGCACTACGTGGAATATACCGAACACGGCGACAGTCGGGAACAGGAACAGCCCCTCTTTGCCGCTGAATGCGGCGAGCGTGGCAAAGACCACCGTCGCGGCATAGTTCTTACGCGCGAGGAAGTAGCACGCCCAACAAGCAAAAGCGACGACAAACGCTATCGGCGACGACCACATCGACGATGCTATAAAGAACGCGGGGCACGCGCACACAAAAGCGCAGAGCGTTATCCCGACCTTTTGCCCGAAATACTTATCGGCTATCCTGTAAACGGCAAGCGCCGCCGCAAGATCCGCGATGATGAGCGGCAGTTTGACCATAAACTGCGTGCCGAGCTCGAAGCCCGACAGCCCCGTTACGTTGGACAGTCCGCCGAATATAAGATACACGAAGTACACGACGGGATAAAGCACCTTTGCCGTATCGCCGTTGTAGTACCCGTTTAGCCCGTCGCTGTCGAGATGATCGAACATATCGGTAAAAATCTTATAGTCCTCGCGGAAGCCGCGCACGCACATGGCAAACACCAGACGCAGGACAAACCCGCACGCTATAACGATGAATACGGCGAGCCGACCGCGGTCGACGCGCGACTTATCGCCCGCAAACCTGCAAAGAAAAACCACTGCGGCGACGGCGGTCGCCACGGTGAGCAGTGCGAGGAATACGGTAACTACCGTATCGGACGCTATTGATGAAACACCGTTATTCGATAAATAAAACATAGCATCTGTCTTCTTTTCGATATTGTAACAAATTATTTGCCTTTTGGCAAGAGTTTTGACTAACCGTCGAAAAAATACGCGGACAGGCAAAATTCGACTTTTTTCGTCATATACATAAAACCCGACTAAAATTTTTTGTGAGGCACTATGATAATCGAAAGTTTTATGACGTTTTTATCGAGGATATTCTTCTTTACGTCGTTTGTCAACAACAACGGCTCGTTCCCCAAACCGCTCAAGCCCGAGGAGGAACGCGCATACTTCGACAAATACAAGAGCGGCGACAGATCCGCTTACGATATACTCGTAAGGCACAACCTGCGGCTCGTCGCGCACATCGTAAAAAAATACAACAACGCGGGCGAAGCGGACGACCTGATAAGCGTCGGCACGATCGGCTTGATCAAGGGCATAGAAACATTCTCGCCCGACAAGGGCTGTCAGCTCACGACCTACGCCGCCAAGTGTATAGAAAACGAAATACTTATGTACATACGCGCCAACAAAAAACACCGCCAGGCGGTCAGCCTGTTCGAGCCCGTCGGCTCGGATAAGGACGGCAACGATATCGCGCTCATGGATGTGATACCGCAGACCGAGGACGGGTTCGAGGCTATCGAAAACGGTATCGTCCTCGAAAAAGTAAAGTCGCTCGTCAAGGAGGTGCTCGACGAAACGGAAAAGGACGTTATCGAGCTTCGGTACGGGCTGATCGACGGCAATTCCATGACGCAGGCGCAAGTCGCCAAGCATCTTAAAATATCGCGCTCATACGTGTCGCGCATAGAAAAGCGCGCGATAGAAAAAGTATCGGAAGCGCTGCTGTAAGTCCGCGCCACATATACCGCATCGCCGTATCAATCCATGCCGACGCTCCGCTCTGCCTCGCCGCGTTCGGCATGGCGATGCCATAAAAAATGTCCGCAGTATTTTGTACTGCGGACGCGAGAATGACCCGTAAGCCGAATTCTGTTTATGACGGTTATCTATCCAGCCGCCGCGTTGCCGCGGCGGTCAAGCGATTTCCGAGGGCGGCGGACAACCTTGATCCTCGACGTCTTGCACCGGACGGGGTTTACACAGCTCGGGGCGTTACCGCTCCGACGGTGAGCTCTTACCTCACCTTTTCACCATTGCCTTGCGGCTGTTATTTTCTGTTGCACTTTCCTTAAAGTCGCCTTCACCGGTAGTTAGCCGGCGTCCTGTCCTGCGGTGTTCGGACTTTCCTCGCGGCAAAGCCGCGCAACCGTCCGGTCATCTCGGTATGATTATAGCACAGCGCATGCGTTAAAGCAAGTCTATTAACGCGCGATTTTCGCGTTTGCCGAGATTTTCGCCTTTTATGCCTGTTTTTGTTTGGGGCGGCGGAGCATCGACAGTTCGGGAAGATCCACGCCGCCGAACAGCAGCCGCGCGCACGGCACCTTCGCATCGGTGACAGCCGCACCGTCCTCGCCCGTCATCACGGGCACGGTGACGAGCTTATTATGAAACCGCGCATCGGGCGAAAGCACTTCGAGCACGTCGCCCGTCTTGAAACGGTTGCGCATTTCCACCGTCGCGCCGCGCTCGTCGCGTCCGACGACAATGCCGCAAAAATCGTAATACTCGGGCTTGACGTCGGCGCGCTCTGGCATGCCGTAGTAAAACCCGGTATTAAAGCCGCGGTTTGGCGCTTTTTTCGGTTCTTCCGCAACGTCGCGCGGCAGTTCCGCGTCGCAGAGCATAGCGTCGACAGCCTTTCTGTACGCATTGACTATACAGCCGACGTAGTATTCGGACTTGACGCGCCCTTCTATCTTGAACGCCTCGACGCCCGCATCGCTAAGCTCGCCGAGGTGTTCTATCATGTTGATATCGTTACCGCCGAATATGTAAGTTCCGCCGTCCTCGACAAATTCCATGGCGTCGCCGCCGACGGGCGCAAACTCCATGCGGCACGCCTGATTGCACTCGCCGCGATTGGCGGAGCGACCAGACATGTACGCGGACAATAGACATCTGCCCGAGTACGATATGCACGTCGCGCCGTGAACGAATGCTTCGAGCGACACGCCGTCGTCCAGCCCGTCGCGTATACGGCGTATCTGTGACAAGGACAGCTCGCGCGCGAGCACTATGCGCTTTACGCCCATATCGGCGTACACGCGCGCGGTCTCCGAGTTCATGACGTTGGCTTGCGTCGACACGTGCACAGACAGCTCCGTGCGCTTTAACAGTCTGTTTATGATACCGAGATCGGACGCGATAACGCCGTCGACGCCTATCGCGCCGAGAAGATCGGCGTATTCGTCGAACCCGTCGAAGTCCGCATCGCTCGGAAAAATATTGGCTGTGACGTATATCTTTTTATTAAGCGCGTGCACTGCGAGCGCGGCGGCTTTCAGTCCGTCGCCGTCGAAGTTTCGGCAAGCGGCACGCATGCCGAGCTTTTTCCCCGCAAGATACACCGCGTCCGCGCCGTAGCCGAGCGCGACTTTCAGCCTGTCGGCGTCGCCGGCGGGCGCAACAAGCTCGACCTTGCGCTCATGTCCGACCGCGAAGGGTTTTTCCATTTCAGCAGTCGATGACCATCGGCAGTATCATGGGACTGCGGCGGGTCTTTTTGAAGATATAGTTTTTAAGTTCTTTTCTTATCGTGTTGTTCAGTACCGTTCTGTCGCACTCGCGAAGATCGTACTCGCCGAGCGTGCGCAGTACGTCCTCGCGGCATTTCTCGAAGAAGTCCTCGTTGTTGTTGTCGTAAGCGAAGCCTCGCGACGTTATGTCGACTGCGGACACCGTGCCCGAAAGCTCGTCGATACATATGACCGCGATAAGCAGTCCGTCCTCTGCGAGGTGCTTGCGGTCGCGCAGTACCGCGCTGTCGGTATCGCCGACGCCCAAACCGTCGACGAGCAGACTGCCCGCCGCGACCTGTTCGCCTATCTTGAACGTGCGCGGCGAAACATACACGCAGTCGCCGATATCGGTTATTATGATATGCGACGGCATTTCGCCCATCGATACGGCAAGCTCGGCATGCTTTTGCAAATGACGGTGCTCGCCGTGCACGGGAATAAAATACTGGGGTTTGAGCAAAGCGTGCAACAGCGACAGCTCGTCGCGGCACGCGTGCCCCGATACGTGCAGCTCCGCAAGGCTCTCGTAGATCACGCGCGCGCCGTGGCGGTACACGTTATTGATGACGTTATAGACCATGCGCTCGTTGCCGGGTATCGGGTGCGCGGAAAGTATGACGGTGTCGTTATAGCCGAGCTTGACCTTGGAAAACTCGTCGGCTGCCATGCGCGTGAGCGCGCTCATCGGCTCGCCCTGACTGCCCGTCGTCAGTATGACAAGATCCTTGTCGTCGACGTTCTTTACCTTTTCTATATCGACTATCTGACTGCGATCGAGGTGAAGTTCGCCTATGCGCGCCGCGCACTCGGCGACGTTTATCATCGACCTGCCCGAAAACGCGACCTTGCGCTTGAACTCCGCGGCGAGGTCTATCACCTGTTGCAGGCGGTGGATATTGGACGCGAACGTCGCGATGATAAGCCGCCTGTCCTTGTTCTCGTTAAAGATATTGCGCATCGACCGCCCGACCGTCGCTTCGCTCATCGACGAGCCGGGACGCTCTACGTTGGTGCTTTCGCAAAGCAACAGCAATACGCCCTGCTTGCCGATCTCGGCTATGCGCTGAAGATCTATCATATTGCCGTCTATGGGCGTAAAGTCGACCTTGAAGTCGCCCGAATGAAAGACCGTACCAACGGGCGTCGATATGGACAGCGCGCACGAGCCCGCTATCGAGTGCGACACCTTGACGAACTCCGCCTTGAACGCGCGCCCGAGCGGCACGACGCTGCCCGGCTGAACGACGTTGAGCTTGGCGTTGTCTATATGCATCTCGCGGAGCTTGTTCTCTATCAAAGTGAGAGTGAGCTTAGTGCCGTATACGGGAACGTTGCAATCCTTGAGGAAGTACGGTATCGCGCCGATATGGTCCTCGTGACCGTGCGTGACCACTATACCGCGTATCTTGTCGCGGTTGAGCAGCAGATACGACGGATCGGGTATTATAAGATCCACGCCCGGCGTGTCGTTTGTCGGGAACGTCGAGCCGCAATCGATTATAATTATGTCGTTTGCGAATTCGAGCGCGGTCATATTCTTGCCTATCTCGCCTACGCCGCCTAAAAATATGACCTTTAATAACGGCTCTACCTGTTTTTTTTGCAAAATGTGCCTCCGTACCGTCTTGATCTTCGGCAGATCAAGACGAAAAATGTATTGTTTATTTTTTCGGACGCTTGTCCGTAATTGACCGAAACCGCGCTATTGACCACACATAAAAAACGTCATTCCCTCCGCGTCGGACCGCGGCTCGATCAACTGTGCGTCAATAAGTATTAAAATGACTTGTGCGAACAACTCGCGTCAACATAATGATACCACAACCGAAAAAAAATTACAACCTTTTTCATGCGGTTTTGATATTTTTTTGTTCCGACCGTCGCATCGCCGCATCCGACGGCATAAGACCGCCGCGCCGACGGCGGCACGCATGTCGACACGTTATATCCGCGCATGTTTATATTACATCGCTCATCGCGACGGTGGGATCGTGCATTTCTTTACAGCGAAAAGCGCCGCCTGTCGGCGACGCCTTACGCTATATTTTATCAGAAGTTATCGAAGTCGTCGGGAGCGTTTCCGCCGCCCTGAGCGCCGTTGTTACCGCCTTGGTTGCCGTAGCCTTGACCGCCGTGAGCGTTTTGCGGATCGTAGCCCTGCTGACCGTAGCCCTGCGGATTGTAGCCCTGCGGGTTATAGCCCTGTTGTCCGTAACCCTGTTGGTTATAGCCTTGCGGGTTGTAGCCCTGCGGATTTTGCGGCGGTGCGTTGTTCTGACCGGGGTTGAGGTTGAGAACATTGCTTTGCTGCTGTTGCGGCGCGCCCGAGCCGAGCATAAGTCCGGTAGACATAGTCGGCATCGTGGGCATGGTCGGGGTCGGCGGGATCATGCCGAACGACTGTGCGCCCGCATTGAGCCGCATCATCTGTTCCTCGAGCTCCATTTCGGATATCAGCATCGCCTCGAGCTCCTCGCGCTTGCGCTTGCGGCGTCTCGCAATAAAGACGATGAGCATGATTATGAGCAGAAGCAGTATCAGCGCGCCGACGACGGCTATCCACAATATGGGCTTGGTCTCGAAGCTGATCATTATCAACTGCCAGAACGACGGCTCGGGCATGTCGAGATTGGTCAGATCGAATACAACGGTATAATTCTCGTCGGTGGTATCGGCGACAGTGACCGACACGCGCGCCGTGCCGCGGGCGTTGAACGTTATCGAAAGGTTGTCGTTTGCGACTACCTGCAGCTTGACGAGCGACGGAGCTTTGGACGACGCGGACACAAAGCGCATCGTGTCGCCCTCGTTGTCGGTGAACATCATTTCGGGCGTGAGATACACGGTGCCGTTTTTGAGGTCGTACTGATCCTCGCCCGAGTACAGCGTGCAACCGTCCTTAAAGAAGTCGATGAGCCTCGGCTTGGGATTCTCGTTGATGACGACGTTGAATGTGGACTTAAAGGTCTGCGCGCCGTCGTTGTCCGCTTCGCTCGCAACCTTGAATTCGACGTTGAACGGTATCTTCGTGCCCGTTGTAAGGCGCAAAGCACGGAACTGCCAAACTCCGAGGTCATCGCGGCTTATCTTTACGTAATCGACAAACGACGTCGGAACGCTTATTCCCGTAACGGCATAGCCGTCGCCGGGGTTGAACGTCGAGTTATCGCCCGCCGCGGACGTGCTGACGCCCGACATCGAGGACTGACCCATCGGGTCGTTGTTGCCGTTGTCCTCGACCGTATTGTCGAGGTCGGGTACGAGCTTATCGACGGTGACCTTGGTCGTCATGCCGCGGAGCGCGACTATCTCGTTGAGCGTACCTATCTCGTTGAAGTTATAGACTATCTTGAACGTTATGTCGAACGACGCCGTTTTGGATTCGGGATCGTTGATGTCGCCGTCCGCTACGGTGATACGCACGGTCTGCGTGCCGTAGAAGCCCGTAACTGGCGTTATCATACAGCTCAGATTGTACTCGTCGTCCGGGTTCGGGGATATCGTAACGAGATTATTGCCGTTGTTGGAGGTGGAGTTTGTCGATACGATATCGTCGGACATCAGCGTGTAATAGCTGACTATACGGAGATAAGTATCGGTCTTGCCAGCCATGTCCACGCCGTCGGTCGGGTTGAGATCGGTGACAAAGTCCTTGATATCGAACGTGTACGGATCGAGGCTTTCCGTGTTAGACCCGACAAGGTCGATGACGGTATCCTTCTTGTCCTCGATGACAACGGGCGCGGAGTTGACTATGTGCACGCGCAGTGTAAACAGAACGCCGTTCCTGAGCGAGCTCGGGTCGCCGCTCCTGTCGATAAGGCGCATGTACGCTATACCTACGACGCCGCGCGTGTACGATTCTGCTTTGACCGTTATGTTGACAAAGTCCTTGCGTCCGTCCGAATTGGTCAGGCTGAAACGCGGCGTTACTGTCGCGAGCACCTCGTCGGTAAGCGCGCCGTCGGCGGTGGCGTACACCTTGTGCACGGTCTCGTCCTCGGTGATATACTCGCGCTCGTGCATGCCGCTTCCGCCGACGAGCCTATAAGTATCGGTATCTACGTCAAAGCTCGTAAAGTCGGGGTCGTTGAGCCAGTGCAACACGGGCAGTTCGAGCGCCAGATGGTCGCGCGTAACGTACACGTCGAGATCGTAAGACTTTTCGTCCTCGCCGCGCGAGAGCGTGTAGCCTACGCCCGTTCCGGCGTTGATATCCGAACCGAGTTCGGAGGTCTTAACGTCGAAATCGGAGTTTTCTATTATAAGATCGATAATTACGTCGGAGCTAAGCCCGCTCTTGTCCGTTCCCGTTATCGCGAGCGATACGGACACCTCGGGCAGATAGTTGCCGTCCTTGTCCTTAGCGTCGATACGCCTATTTATAAGCACGCGCAGCGTGTGCGGCTTGAGCACGTATTTTGCTTCGGCTTCGGTGTAGTTATTGATATCGAGCGACTTGGGCGCATCGGACGTAAGCACCGCTTTATCGGTGTTGTTTACCTCTATCGATATCGCCCTGCCGTTGCTCGACCAATCGAGCGTCGTGCCCTTGAATGCGTTGTCGTAGTCGAAGTAGTTGGGAGTTACGACGGTGTGCTCGGGATCGATCTTGTCGAGCCTGTCGTTGCCTTTGACTATGACCGAATCATCGGTATCGGAATCGGTAAACAGCGACTCGTAGGGATGCTCGAGGTCGAAGATGCTGAACATGCGGTAGTCGCCTTTCTTGCCGCGGAATGTCATCGCCGCACTGCCCGTATCGTTGGGAAGCGGCTTGGAGTCCGCGACCTTGACATAGAACAGCGAGCCCGCAGTTATCGGCTGATCGTTTGCGATGCCGAGAGTGCGGTTGCCCGTCGTCTTTTGCACTTCGACATAGAACAGGATATCCACCGTGTTGGTCGTGACGGGGCGGAGCGCTATCGACACGCCGTCCGCGCCTATCTCGAAGCGGAAGAACTTCTGTATATACGCGAGCCTGTCGGGCGCGCCGCTCGGCAGTGCGTAAGACATGCCGTTGCTGTACTTGCCCATTACGAGATACTTGTGGATATCCGCTTTGTCGCGGTTTTCGCTCGTGAGCCCGAATGTATTATTTGTCCTGTCGACCGCGAAATAGCTCGATATGCTCTTTAACGTCTTGGAGTTGTAGACCGAGCGATCGTTGGGATCGACGTCCATGAACGCGTACACACGCACGTCGTAATCGAGCGAACGCGCCGACGATAGCACGTCGCTGTCGACTATGGGTGCATCCTCGAAGTCCGCGTTTTGGTCGACCGAGTCGACGACGCCCGCGTATTTGAGGAACTGATAAGTGCTCATCTTGCCGACGTTGTTCTCGTCGACGTCGCCGTTGCCGACGTACTCGTCGTAGGACTTGACGTATACCGTTTCCGCGGAGGTTATCTCGTTAGTGCCGCGAACGGTGCGCGCGACGGCTTTCTCGTTGGTTATCGAGGAATAGAGCGTGCTTATGCGTATCGTTATAGGCAAAGCGTTGGCGAAAGTGTTGTTGCCCGAGTCGCGTACGTAGAAAGTCAGTTCGTCCCAGTTGATATCGGGATCGTAGCGCAGGCACGTTATTCGGAACTCCGTCTTGAACTGCATGTCTGCGATCTCGATACGGTACTTATCGTAAACGAATACATTGTCCTTGCCCGTTTCGCGCGGTATCTCGATATTGTTGAGGCGGAAGATAGGCGTGCGCCCGTCGCCCGAAACAACGGAGGAATCGTAGAGCCCGATATTGTCGTTGTCGGCGCTGTCGGGATCGTAAGCGAGCTTGGGTATGGATACGGTATACGAGCCGTAAGCCTTGACGGACTTTTGAGTGCCCGAGATCGAATCGTTGACCGTAACGGTCTTGCCGAGCTCGTCGCTCGCACTGCCCGTCGCCGCCTGCATGTACAGCTCAAACACGCCGGGCGTAGAGGTAAACTCGAGCCCGTCGTTATGCGGTCTGCCGTCGTTTTCCGTTATCGGGCGCGGCAGACTGCTCTCTATCGTGACGTAGACAGTCCATTGCGTCGTCTTTTCGCCGTCGCTGACGGTGAACGTAACGGGCATGCGCGTGCATACGCTCCGCGCCTCTATCGTAACGTCTATCGGCCATCTGCTGTATGCGGGGCTTTCCGCTTGCGTCTTGCCGTCGAAGTACATCAGATCGCGTCTTGTATAGCCTATGGCGTCGCCGTAAGTAGCTCTGTCGAAGCTTACGTCCGTTATCCTGAGCGACCATGGAGTATCGTCGGTAGCGAGCGCGAGATAGCCGAGATCCTGCTTGACCGCGCCGCCCTTGTCGTAATCGTGCAACAGATTGTCTTCGTAATCCTTGTCGGTTATCTTGTCGTAAGCGACAAGTCCCTCGCCCGCGGACTCTCTGCGCTCGGTACGCGAGCCGATAGTGTCGTTAAAGCTCTTGTAGGAATACGAATACTGCGCCGAACCGCTCCTAAACACCGACCACGGAGTGGAGAACACAGCAAAGCTGTCGCCGACGCGCATCTTTACGGACGACGTCAAGCCGCTTCGCGTGCGCGGCGTTTGGTTGGTGACGTGCACCTTGATAGTCAGCTTGCCCGACTTGACCGCTTGGTTGGGATGCTCCGCACCGTAGCTGTCCGCAAAGTCGAGCACAAACTCGAAGTCGTCCTTGGGCGTGCCGTCGGATTCGAGCGTGCGCTCGATGACGCGCACCGTCAGATTGTTGCCGACGGGATATCCGTTCTGCATGCTGAGCGATATCTCGACGCCGCCGACCTTCCACTTGCCGTCTTTCAGCGCGTCGGGCGTAAGCAGATAGTCGCCCGATTCCAACCGCAGATCGTCGTCGGCGGTATTGGTCGTGCCGTATGTCGCAAGAAGATGATCGTAGTCGTTCTTCCAGAAAATGCTGTTGTTGTTGGTATACTTTAACAGATCGTTATCGATAACGACGCTGCCGAGATCTATATTGAATCCCGTTTCGCTGACCGCAAGGTTGAGCGAGATCGTCTTGTCGGTCTTGGACGCGCCCGTAGCCTGCAACTGATCGGAGAGCTTGGGCGCGCAATTTTCCACTCTGACGCGAATTTCCAGACACACGTAAGATCCTTCGCCGAAGCCGCCGCCGCAGCTGTCGTACACGAGCACTTTGAGCGGATAGTACGCACCGATTATTGCGCCCGTGTTGTCCTTGACGGGCACGAGCCCGCGTTCTTTGTATAACGCCTCCGCCGTCTTGCCCGACTGAGCTACCGCCGCGGCGTTTATATATGTGCGGGCTTTGGGCGTGATCGAGAGCTGCGTGCCGCCGTTGTCGACGCGCACGGAGAAATACTTGCTGTAACCCTCGTCGCCGCTATTCGCAACGCCGTTGTTACTGCCGTACTTGCCGCCGTTTGGAGAATACACCCTGTCGCGCGCGGCTATCATGTCCGCTTCCGTACCGCCGCCCGACATCCATGCGTCGTAAGCTGTGTTGTAATCGGTATAGCCCTTGGCAACATCGTTAATCGCGCCGACCATATTGCCCGAATTGTACGCGATGCCGAAGTAATTGAGCACCGAGTTTTGCGCCGCGGCGTCGCTCGACGTATTGTCGAACGTTATCGCCCCGCTGCTGCTCGGCGTGTTGGAATACGCGCGCTCCACTGCGCCGCCGTCGCGCCATGACGAGAGCTTTTTGAGCGAATCGGCATAGAAGTAGCCTACATCGCCGCTGTCTCTGTCGTTATAAGTGATGTACTTGACGCCCTTTTCCCTGTCGGTTTCCGAGGGGACTGAGCGAACAAGCTCTATCTTGGATTCGGACGCGCCGCTCACGAGATCGAGCTCTGTGCTGTAACCGCCGTTGCCCGACGTTACCGTCGAGCCGTCAAGCGTTATGGCGTCGTTGGCGATAGCGAGGTTGAACGTGACGACCGCGGTCTTTTCCTGTCTGTCGGTCTCGTTGTCCGTTTCGTAGTCCACAGACGTGCCGGCAGTACCCGCAACGCCCGGAGTTCCGGAGGAATACTGGCACTGCGCGACCTTTATAGATATAGTTAGGTCTTTGGCTTGTGCACGCTTGGAATTGCCGGTGGCGTCTACTTTTTTGGCTATGGAAAGTCCGAACTGGTGCTCTCTCAATCCGTTATCGCTTGCATCGGTCGCGTTTTTGAGGTACAGCAGATGTCCGTCGCCTACTGCGTTCGGATAATTGAGGGAGTTTTCAAAGTAATGATTGACTTTGCCGTCGGCGCTTTCGGTTATTGTCGACAGGCACTGATTGAGATACTTTTGGGTCGCGCCGCTGCTGTTTTCGTCGTCGTACGGACGAACGGTAACGTACGGATTGTTTACGAGGTTCTGCCCCGACCAAGTGTCTTTGCCGTCACTTATCGTTATAGCCGAGCTGATAGCAGCGTAATTGTCGTCGCTGTTGCCCAGGTTGTAAGTGCCGTTTACATCGTAAGCGACATAGCTGTTTTCATCGAAGGAAACCTCGCCTTCGGTTCCGCCCGTTACGCCGTCGTTGACGAACACGAACAGCTTTTTGAGCGCGAAATAGCTCATCGGGACTTTGGTCGGCGAGCTCGGATCGGACGATATATCTATCGTATGCGAATACACGAAAGGCGCTTCGCCGTGCGCGCTGTCATACGATATCGAGCTGTCGCCGTATACGTGACCCGAATTGATGCCGGCAAATGTATTGTCGTCGATGTTTTTGCGCATCTTGACGGTCACTTCGTCCGCCGACGTAGGCGCGGCGGCAGAGGTTGATACGGTCTTTGTCGTTTTATTATAGATTATATATTCTTTGCCCGCGTAGAGATTGCCGTATGGCGTATCCATAGCGCCGTCGTAAGTCGGGACGTACGCCTTTTGCGGATCCGCCGCGTCGGCTACCGCATAAGTGCCGTTGTATTTATCGTAATAGTCGTAGGTTATTATACCGGGAGATTTTATATTGAGCTGATACGTGTAGTTGCCGACAAAACCGACGACGTCGCAATTATCGGTTATGTTGCCATTGTCGTCCGTCTTGTACGCGCCGCCCTTGCCCGCGGTATCGCCGCCGTACGCCGTCTCGTCGCGCATTTTAGCGACGAACTGGACGTACTGATTGGATGGGAACGCCTTTCTCGGGCTGATAACTATCGCCCAATCTTTGACTATCCACCTGCCCTCTGCGTCGAAGAACGCCTCGTGATTATCATTGACGGTGGAATCGGACGCATCGCGAAGTTCCGATGCCGTGTATGTCTTTACTCCGTTGCCGTCGCCGATATCCACAAAGTACGCGACGTCATAGCCGTTAAGGAAGCCGTCCGTGCCGTCGAGCGTGCCGTCAGTCCAGGTCTTGTCGATTATGACGGACGCGTTTTTATCGTTGTCGGTATAGAGCCGAGCGTAAGGAACGAAAGCTTTATAATCGATAACGCCCGTGCCGTCGGGTTCGGCAGTCAGATACTTGTCAACGGTAGAACCGTCGGATTTGTAAGTGACGGGAGAAAGCACCGCGCCTTGGAGCTTATCGGTGTCGTTGACGAGTATCTTTATCTGCGACGCGCCGACGTTGTCTTTGGTCATGAGGTGCGTGACGGCGTTCGCGCTCGATGCAAAGTACCGCGCCGAGGTTATATCGGCTTCGGTAAGCGCGTCGACCGTCCACGCGCCCGTATTGATACCCGTTTGCTTGTCGAAGCCCGAGCTTTGGTCAAAGTTCATGCTCATAGGCGCATTGAGTATCTGCAAGCGTATCCTCAGCGTGGAATAGTTGCCGTCCACGCCGTCGGTCGCTTGGAATTTAAGGAATATCTCGCGTACGCACTGTGTCGAGTTGAGCGCGGTGATCCGAATATTGTTCGCGTCGATAACGACGGAAACGTAATTATTGAGGAACGACAGTCCGTTATCGTCGGTAGTCAGATCGTCGTTGCCGTCGGCGTACACGTCGAACGAGCCCGCTGCGGAAACGAACATCAGCGACGGATCGCCCTCGTTGTCGAAAAGTATGCTCGTGTCGAGCAGTGTTTCGGTATTGTAGATAACGACGTTATGTTCGGAATCGCTGTATATCGGCGACGTGGACATCGTGTATACTTTGTCGGGATCGACAAGGTACGGCGTGCTGTTGACTATGGATATGACTATGCGGATCTTGCCCAAGCCGGAATAGTCGGACGAGCCCGCGCCTGTGCGGTCGCGCACGTCGAGCGTTATTTCCACCGTCGTGCCCGCGAGCGTGCGCGAGAGCGCCGTTATCGCCAGATAGTCGAGGTCGAATGTTTCGTTGCCGAGCGTTACACTGCTGCCGAACGCCGCGTCTATATAGCTGTCGTTGACAATGTCCGCAGGCGCAAAGTTGTTGCGCGACGCAGAGGACTCCGACGCATACGGATCGAACGCGAAACCGTCGAGGTTGGATGCGTCGTCGCTGCGCGCGAAGTAAAGCCTGTCGCCGCCTATGCTCGTTACGGCGCTCGGTGCGGTATCCGCGTCGAGCGCGAAATTATTGTCGGCGGAGTACGGACCGAAGTCGGACTTGGTGGAAAGCTTGCCGAGCATGGTCTTAAGCTCGTCGATATACGTTTGCGAGCCGTAATCGGCGTTACCGCCCGCGGTGTTCTTAGACGTGGCTATCGCACGCACGTCGCGCGACGCTACGCCTTTATTGGCATCGCGGGTGTTCTCCGTGACGCTCGGATCGTAGACGAAGCCGTTTGCGTTGCGCTTGCCGGAAAGTCCGTTGAGCGTAAAGCCCTTGCTCGGGTACGTTACGCCCGCGCCGAGCATATTCGCATCGGCGAGCAGGTCGTACGGCGTGATGAACACCGTCGAATACAGCGGTATTTCGTAACGCACCGTCGGGATATCTCCACTGCCCGAAGGCGCGGTATAACTCGCTTTGGCGTTGACGCCGCGGTCGTCTCTTATATCAAGCTCCGCGACCTTGATCGCGTCGGGATCGGCATTGGGATCTGTCGTGCCCGAAGTGATAGCGGTCGGCGTGTCGTTTTCCGTTTTGACGGCTATATATGCGGTCGCTTCATCGCCTTCGCAGTCTCTTACCGGCACTTCCGCATACAAGAACCTGTTATGAGTCCAGTTATTGAGCGTTATTTTATAGCCGAGCGTTATGACGAAATCGGCATAACCGTCGCTGTCCGCGTCGAACAAGATATAGTTCGTGGGGTCGAGCCGTCCGCCGAAGTATGACACAGGTACGAAGATCGGGATATCGACAACGGTAAAGTACTCGCCGTTCTCATTGCCCTCGACGCTGTTCTGCACGTATTCCGCAAACGCGGAAAACTCGATAAAGTCGTTTAGGAACGCGCCCGCGCCCTGTGCCGTCGTGCCGTTGAGCATATCCGCATAATAATAGTTATCGGCGTCGCTCGCAAGCGGTTGGAGATCGGTATCGGTCAGTACGATAGTTCCCGACGAAGGCAGACCGATCGATATGTTGCCCGACGCGTCGACCGAGAGCGACGTTCCCTCGGCATAGTAGCCGAGCGCTTTGGTAGTGCCGTCAACGGTGATGCCCATCGGCGCGAAGTAGTACGACTTGTCAGGCGACGCCGCGCCCTGTGCCGTCGGCATTTTAGACGCGCCGACCTGACCGCGTTCGATATTGGTCTCCGTCGGCTTGCTGTTATTTACTTTGACGGCGAGCGGTAGCCATATTCCCCTGTCGTTGACATCGTTATGATCCTGGATATTTACCAATATGTAGAAGTCGCCCGCGTTTTCGGCTATGCCGTCGGTGCAGTTGCCGGCGGCTATGTCTGCGGCGGTGCTACCCGATACCAATGCCGGGAAATATCCGCGCAGCTCGTGGTACATCGAGTACGTTGCGCGAAGTCCGGTCAGGTTGAGCGTCGTGCCGTTGAAGTCGTAGCGCAGGAACGCGCTTTTCGCGCCCTCGGTGTCTGAACTGCGGCAGATGTACCAATCGGAAAAGCCCGTAGCGTAAGTGCCCGTTTGCGTCGCGAGCATGCCGCTGCCGAGCGCGTCGGTAAGTATGCTCTTATCTGGATAGTTGGGCGTAAGCGAGACCGTGCCGTTGCCGTTATCCGCGATGTTGGGTCTTAGCAGGTTATAATACGATCTACCGTCGGCGGCGATAGTCGGTATCACCTCGCCGTACTGGTTGAGCATGACGAACTCGGCGGTCGGCACGACCACATTGAGTATACGGTGCGTCGTGGAGTCGATTGTGCCGTCGTCGGTATCGAGCACGAACTGATCGAGCTCTATGCCAGTTTCGACGAGCGTATCGAGCTCAAACACCTTGCTCGGGTCTTTGAGCACGGGACGCGTGTTGTCGACCTTGAACACTATATCGAGGTTTATTGCGCTCGCATACGGCAACTGATAGTTCGCGCCGCGCGACGACGATTTTTCCACGACATAGAGCTTGACGGAGAAAACCTGATAATCGGCGTTGGCATTGACGCCGACAAGCGTTATTCCGTCGGCAAAGGCATTGGGGATCTGCGAGCCGTTGGCTAGGTACGCCGTAGCCGCCGTGCCGTCGTCGAGCTCTTTCACCTTGAACAGACGCGTTGCATCCGTCGGGCGTATCGCGCTCGTGTCGTTGAGCGATATTATCACCCTGTCGAAATCGGAAAGCCCCGTCACGAGATCGGATGCTTTAATATGCACGGCAACGCCCGCGTCGTCCGCAGGGTCGGAAGACAGCCGCAGCGGCTTGGCAAGATATGCGGTGTACCTGTCCGCGCCGTTGGGGTTGTATATATTGTTAAGCGTCGCCGTGTCGGGCGTCGCGCCGTTAACCGAGTTGCCGAGATATATATTATTGAACAGATTGGCGTTCGCGCCGCTGTCATCGTCGGCATTCAGCTCGCCCGCCGTCGCCGTCGGCGCAGTTTCCGTTACATTTATGGTAAAAGGTATCGCCGCACAGCCTCGAGCCGCCGGCGACGTTTCAAATCCGAAGCTGTCGCGGATCTTGGCGTATAGTCGCAGTTTACCGTCCGCCGGCATACTGTCCACACCGGCGCGCGGATACTTGAGTATTTTGTTTATTGTGATGGTAGATTTATCGACTGCCGATAGTTCCACATAATCCGTTGCCTGTTTAGTGCACGCCGCATCGCAATACAGCTTGAAACCTGCCAAATCGACTGCATCATAATTGCTCGTATTACCGTTTGAAAAGTAAACGGCGGTACCTTCGGGATCTTTTGCAACGGAAGATGCCGTTATAGTTAAATCCTTATTTGTGCCGCGGGACGAAGAACCTACTTCTATACCGTTAGAAGAAGTACTAAGTGATTGCGGTTCTCCGTTAAAATTAAGCACGGTTATTTTAGCGAAACCGTTACCGACTTGCCCCTTTATCGTACCGCTACCAGTCGGATTGGGTATAGCTGATGCATAAGCAGTATATAGTACTGTTCTGCCAAGCGGATTTTGATTGCTTGAGCCGCCGGCAATCATTGCACCGGCACTCAAACGCGAGTCTGTTCCTATATGACCGGAACCGCCGCCGCCGCCTTGTATATAACCGCCGCTTCCGCCGTACCAACCGCCGCCGCCGGCACCGGAACCGTTACCCCAGCTACCACCTTGTCCGCCTTGACCGAAGCCTCCGGCTGTAACCAAGATATTATCGCTTGAATAAATCAAATTTGTATCAACGGTCCCGCCGGCAGTTTGCGTACCGCCACGTCCATAAGTATAGGCCGTATATGTTCCATAATTAGCATCGTCTTGACCGCTGATTCCGCCGCCGCAACCCTTAAATTTATTCTGTTCGTTTGAATCATGGCCATAGCCGCCGCCGCCGGCAACAAGCAAAACAGAATTCTTGTTACCGCTTAAAGATGAAAGGATTCCGGGAGCGGTTGCAACATGGGTCGCTCCGCCCCCGCCGCCGCCGGTTTGACCTGAAGGTATAGATCCGCCGCCGCCCAAAACATTACCGCCGCCGTTGTATCCGCCGCCGCCATAAGAAAATCCCTGTGCCAAGTTGCGCAGAGCACTGTTTTCACCTTGTCCGCCAACAGCGATATAGATCGTAGACGCCACATCTGTTACAGTAAATTTTGCTGTAGTATAACCGCCGTAACCGGCAAATATCGATCCTCCACGACCGCCGCCGCCCTGAGCGCCCCATAATTCTAACTTATATTCGCCCTTAGGTAAAGTTACTGTATAGTCTCCGTTTGTCCATGGCCAAAAACCGTTGTTATTAGATGCCCCGGACGGTCCGCTTGCCACACCTTGAGCAATAAATTGAAAATTAATTATATCGCCTTTTTTAACAGTTCCGTCTTGTATCGAAGTAGATAAATTAACCGTTCTGCCCCACTTAGTCTTGGCGTCGAATGTAGTTACTGCGGACGTCTCCACGCCGCCGTTGTCCACTTCGTCCGAGGGGGAACGCTTCGACGGGCTAAGACACAGGATACCCGTCACGACGAGCGCCACCGCGACTATTATGCTTATTCCCAACAGCATCAGCTTGCGCAGCTTGCTTGCTCCTGCCGTATTCACGTTGTGTTTTTTCTTCATACCCGACTCCTCTTGCCTCTCGGATTCGTTAACAATTTGTTCATATTTGTATGCATATACATCATAATGTTAACACTTTGTTCATATTTTGTCAAGAGTTTTACAAATAGTTTATTCCAAATTACTTCGCGGCGGCACAAATGTTGCGAAATTCCCGGTAAAAGAGTAGTAAATTCGCTTGACATTTTTTTCATAAAGAATTATTATTATCACGGTCATAAAAAACGGAGGTGACGTAATGAAAATCAAACCATTATTTGACCGTATAGTAATAGAGCCGTTGGACGCCGAGGAAAAGACGAAAAGCGGCATCGTCCTTTTGGCTAAGGATCAGGAAAAACCGCAGATCGCGCGCGTTGTCGCGGTCGGGCCGGGCGGACAAGTCGACGGAAAGGATGTGACGATGGTCGTCAAGGTCGACGACAAAGTGCTCTATTCCAAGTACGCGGGCAGCGAGTACAAGGTCGACGACAAAACGTTTACCGTTATGCGCCAAAGCGACGTTCTCGCAATAGTGGAAGACTGACAGGAGGAATCAAATCATGGCAAAACAGATCAAAACGGGCGACGAAGCCCGCAAAGCGCTCGAAAGAGGCGTCAACACCCTCGCCGACACCGTTAAAATAACGCTCGGACCGAAAGGTCGCAACGTTGTTCTCGACAAGAAGTACGGCACGCCGCTAATCACCAACGACGGCGTTACCATTGCGAAAGAAGTCGAGCTCGAAGATCCGTTCGAGAACATGGGCGCGCAGATAGTCAAAGAAGTGTCGACCAAGACGAACGACATCGCAGGCGACGGCACGACCACCGCTTGCCTCCTCGCCCAGGCTATAATCCGCGAGGGACTACGCAACGTTACCTCGGGCGCTAACCCGATGGTCGTCCGCAAAGGCATCGAGAAAGCGACGCAGACCGCAGTCGATCATCTCAAATCGATAAGCAAAAAGGTCGACAACTCCACCGCTATCAGCCAGGTCGCGTCGATATCCGCGTCCGACGAGAAGATCGGCGCGCTCATCGCCGAGGCGATGAACAAGGTCGGCAAAGACGGCGTCATCACCGTCGAGGAATCCAAGACGATGACGACCGACCTCACCTTTACCGAGGGCATGCAGTTCGACCGCGGCTACGCTTCCCCGTACATGTGCACCGACACGGAGAAGATGGAAGCCGTGCTCGACAATCCGGTCATCCTTATAACCGACAACAAGATCTCCAACATACAGGAGATACTTCCCCTGCTCGAAAAGATCGTTTCGCAGGGTCTTAAACTTCTTATCATCGCCGACGACATCGAGTCCGAGCCGCTCGCAACGCTCGTGGTCAACAAGCTCCGCGGCACGTTCAACTGCGTAGCGGTCAAAGCCCCCGGCTTCGGCGACCGCCGCAAAGAGATGCTCCGCGACATAGCGACGCTTACGGGCGGCACGGTCATATCCAACGAGACCGGCATCGAGCTCAAAGACGTCGAGCTGAACATGCTCGGCCGCGCCAAGACCGTCAAGGTCGACAAAGAGAACACGACCATCGTCGAGGGCAAAGGCGACGCCGCCGCTCTCGCTGACCGCGTCAAGTCCATACGCGCTCAGATCGAGAGCACCACGTCCGATTACGACCGCGAAAAGCTGCAAGAGCGTCTTGCCAAGCTCGCGGGCGGCGTAGCCGTCATCAACGTCGGCGCTGCGACCGAAGTCGAAATGAAGGAAAAGAAGCTCCGCATCGAGGACGCGCTCGCCGCGACGCGCGCGGCGGTCGAGGAAGGCATCGTTCCCGGCGGCGGCGTAGCTCTCCTCTCCTCCGCGCCCGCAGTCGACGCGCTGATCGCGACGCTCGAAGGCGACGAAAAGACCGGCGCGACCATAGTCCGCAAAGCGCTCGAAGAGCCGCTCAAACAGATAGCTGTCAATGCCGGCGTCGACGGCGCGGTCGTCGTCAACAACGTACAATCGGCGAAGAAAGCCAACTACGGCTATGACGCAAGCAAGGACGAATATTGCGACGTTGTCAAAAAAGGCATAATCGACCCGACGAAGGTCACGCGTTCCGCGTTGCAGAACGCCGCGTCCATCGCGTCCACGCTTCTTACGACCGAAGCGGCTGTCGCAGACATCCCCACCCCTCCTGCGCCCGCAATGCCGCAGGGCGGCGACATGGGCGGCATGTATTAAGCCGACCGCAAACGCTTAAACGCAAAATACCGATGCTTTTACGGCGTCGGTATTTTTTTGCAAAAAATATCCGCCCAATAGGGCGGACGAATATATTTATCAAAGCGGTAAACGCTTTGTACGTTTATTATATGCCGTTACCGCGCGGATATACGCGTTTTCACGAAAATTACAGTTTTACGCGTCTATCTTGGTAATATTGACCATGCCGTTAGCGGCTTTAACGACCGATTTTCCGGGCGGAACGATAAAGAAGTACTTGACTGTCTTTTTGTTGCTCGACGGAAGAACAAGGTTGATGCTTATATTCTGCTTGGCGTGGACCATAAACTCGCCGCCGCCGTTGCCGTCGAGCAGAAAATTCCTTACGACGAACTTGCCGCCCTCGCCCTTGAACATGTTGATATCGTCCATGATGAGCGCGGTGCTCTCGTCCGTCACCTCGACACTGTAAACATGGTCGAGGAGCTTGAGATTGCTTATGCTGTTAGTTCCGCCGAGAAATGTACCGAACGCTATCGCGTTTTTGAGGTCCGGGCGGAAGTATTCTATATCGATAAGCTCCTGCAACCCGATAAGCGCGAGCATATTGCCGTTGGCGGAAAGATAGTCGTCGTTGCGCGCGCGCTTGCCCTTGGGCAGGTATACCGAGTAATTCTCCACATTGTCGGACTCGTTGGCCGCCCACAGCGCGGCGGATTTTTGCGCGACCGCCGCGGCGAGCTCATCCAGCCCGTAACGCTTTAAGCCGTGGTATACTATATAATTGACATACGGCACGATACTGCCACGGTATTCGAGGTACGGCGGCGTGCGCTTGCCGTTGTTGTCGGGCTTGGACGCTTTGCCGTATTCGGGGTCGTCGGCGCTGAGCGTCGGTATGACGTAATCGCCCCAGAACTTTTTGGGATCGGTCAAGCGGTTGACTATGAGCGACAGTTTTTCGGGCGTGTCGACCGCGCCCGCGAGCAACGGATAGAACGACGTCGCGCCGATAGCGCTCGCCCATTGCCCCGTTGTGTACTTATTTATATAAAGCCCCTCTTCCTCGCACCAGAAAGTGTCGTTGATAACGGCGCGCATATCGGTCTTTGCTTTTCCGTACTTTTCTCTGTCGGGAAGATCGAACAGCGCGGCTATGCGCTCCAAAACGTCGAAAGCCAAAAGCTTGAGCGACGACAGGTCGAGGCTGTACATCGGCGCGGGGTTGAACTTCTCTTTGAGCGGCGAATCGCTCCATTTATACGCTATTTCGTTTTTGTTCTTTTCCGCTACGACAGGCGCGGCGGTCGGCGGGTACAGCTTGCTGAGCTTTCTGTACTGCAACAGCATTTCGCTCTTGTCCGTCATGTGCATATAGTTATGCCACACGGCGAACACCGCCATTATCTTGTCTTCCAAAGTATATTTGAGCTGCTGTACGGCTTTATCCACGCCCGTATAACAGCCGAGTATCGCCGAGCAGTTCTCCTCCGTTCCGCCTATATCGAAATGATTATCGAGGTTGGCGCGCTTAGCCGAGTATATCTCGGTCAGCAGATACGGATAGTATACGCGCGACCAGAGTATCGCGTTGAACATGCGCTCGATGTGCGCGCCGAGCTCGCCCGATCCCATCGTCTTGTTGACGCCGTAACGCAGCTCGCTGGTGTCGATCTGGCTCTTAACCCTGTCGAACCGCGGCAGTTCGCCGTCGAACACGTCGGAATCGCCGACGGTAGCATAAAGATACACGCTCGGCTGACGGCGGTTGATGACGAACTCCATTATCGCTTCGTTGAACGCGCCGTTAGCCGAGTCGGACGGCGGCATGTACGAAACGGCATGGAAGTACTCGCGCGACCTGTCGTCCTCGACGAGATACCGACCGCGATATATCGCGTTGCTGTCGGTAAGCTCGACCGTGCCCGGCACTACCGCCATGTACGGGCTTCTGCCGCTAACGGACGCGCCCTCTATGGACATCTCGCCCGGGCAGTCGTAGCACGGATAGAATATGACGCGCACGCGCAGTTTGCGCCGCGACGACACGCGAAGTATGAGCGAATGATCGTTCTGCCGCACCCACTTGACGCTGAGCGGTCCCGACGCGAAGTGCGCGAAGCTCCCGTCGGCGGTGTTGGCGCTGGCGCTGCCCATATTGCCGACGAAGTCGTCGTTATCGAGCCACTTATTGCCCGAATAGTAAAGCACGCGAATGCCCCACATCGAGCCGTGCTTGCCGACGATCATCGCGCCGTTTATCGCGCCGAAGTCGTAGCCGACGCCCATTATATATTTTTGCGGGTAGTTGTCCTCGCCTATCTCCGGACCGTTTTCGGACTGCTCGTAGAACTTGTCGAAGAACGGCGGACGGAACGCAAACCCGTATTCTTTATTGATATACTTCACGGCTCGCCTCCTATGTAAGCAGGAACGCGCTGTCGGGGAGCGACAGTATGGCGTTGCTCTGCGCGCCTATGCGGTAGGAATTTGGCGATACGTCGGGCGACGAAACGAGATAGACGAGCTTGCCCGCGTTTTTCCCCGTCATGAACGACTCGAACCAATCGCCGCGCGCGAGTTTTTTGAAAACGGACGGATTGACCGTAACGACCGACGCTGTGACCGTCGGGTCGGAAAATATCTCCTGCAACTGCGCTTTTATCTTGCGCGCCATGAAACTCGGGGCTTGGGTGCGACCCTTGCCGCGACACTGCTCGCACGACTGCAACAGCAGCGACTGTATCTCCGAGCCCGTCTTTTTGCGCGTCATCTGCACAAGCCCGAGCTCGGTCATGGGCAGTACGCGCGTCCGCGTCCTGTCCTTGGCGGTCTCGTCGACGAGCAGTTTGACTACGGCGTCGTTGTGCAACGGGTTTTGCATATCGATAAAATCGATAACGACCATGCCGCCGATATTGCGGAGCCTGAGCTGACGCGCTATCTCGCGCGCCGCCTCGCAGTTGATGGAAAAAACCGTTTCTTCCCTGTCGGTATCGCCCGTGAACTTAGCGGTATTAACGTCTATAACGGTGAGCGCCTCGGTACGGTCGATTATAATAGTGCCGCCGTTGTTGAGCTCGACTTTGTTTTTGAGGAGTTTTTCCACCTCGCCGAGAACGCCGTACTTTTTGAGTATGTCGTAATCCTCGACGGGCGTTACCTTGACGGGCTGAGCGAGGTTCTCGTTGAGGTAATCGGCTAATGTTTCCGATACCTTCGCGCTGTTGCAAACTATCTCGTCGACGGTGGAATTGAGTATATCGCGTACGGTACGGAACAAAAGATTGCCGTCCGACGCCAAAAGCTCTACGCCGCTCGCCGATCTGTACTTGTCCAACAGCGAAATGTACATATTGGAAAAATACTTGATCTCCGCGATTATGTCCGCGCGGCGCGCATCCTTTGCTGCCGTCCGCGCTATAAGTCCGCTGTGCGGTTCGATGCGGTTCTTTGACAAAAGCTTGACGAGGCGCTCGCGCGTTTCCTCGTCCGTGATCTTGTTGGACACGCCGATAAAGTCGATAGTCGGCATATACACGACGTACCGACCGGGTATCGACAGATGCGCGGAAAGCCGCGGACCTTTGGTGTCCGTCGGTTCTTTTACCGCCTGAACGAGCAGATACTCGCCCTCTTTTACGTCGAGCTGGGTAGGGACTGCGCCCGAGTGCGCGAGCGCCGTGCGATCCTCGAGCATGTCCGCCGCGGCGAGAAAACCGTTCTTTTTGAGCCCGATATCGACGAACGCCGACTGCAAGCCGGGCAGGACGTTGACGACTTTCCCCTTGTAGATATTGCCCGTGACCCTGTTCATTTCGCGATCCTCGACGTAAAACTCTTTTAACACGCCGTCCTCAATGAGCGCGACGCTGCACATATACGATTCGTAATCTACGAGGATCTTACTCTTCACAAAACACCTTTACAAAAAACAGGCAAACGAAGTATTTTCGCCGCCCTTAGGAATGTTTATCGGTTATGCGATCCGAAGCAGGTTGCAAGGTAAAAACCTAATCATGCCGATCATTCTTATACATTATACAATACCTAACGGCATTTGTCCATCGTTTTTATTAAAGAAAACACGGGCGCACGTTATATTTTTGCCTTTATACTCCGACGTTACACCCGTCAAACGCAGCCGAACAGCTTATACGCCGCATAAGTAAGCTCGCTGAACGCACGGCGCGGCAGGCTGCCTGCGCGCAAAGCGTTGGCAGAGCCGATGAACGCGTCGCGCCCGAGCCTAACGACGTCGGCTGTGCGGTAATAGCCTATTTCCAAACATTCCGCGGTATCGCCGCCGTCGGGCAGCCGGCATGACACGGCGACCGCATAGTCGCCGCAGTAAGAAACCGCTATTCTCATCCCGTCGCCGTCCGCGGCGAACGAAAACCCGCCGAGCCGCAGTCCGCGCTCGAACGTCTTTTTGTCTATGAACGTCCCGAAAAGCCGCGACGAGCGCGTGCCGTCGTCGGGCGACGCGTAGTACACGGGACGCGCGAGCTGTAAAAACGGCTGTTCTATCTCGGCGGTGAGGAGCGGCGACGCCGCGTCGAGGTCGAGCGGATGCAAGACATACAGCTCGCTTTTTTCGTCGAGCGCGACGGGCGCGCCGCCGAGGTCGGCGAACCTGCCGCCGTCGCACATGAGCACCGTCTTATTTACGCCGTCGTCGGTGACGTAAAAGAATATCCTGTCCGCAACTGCGGCGAACTTGTTTTTGTTCTTGCCGCGATCTTTTCCGCCGTCCGTCATGAGCGACCGCAGCCGACCGTACTCGACGGGCTCGCCCGCCGCCATCAGCCGCTCGAAAAAAGCGACCGCGTCCGTCGGAACGCTCTCGCGTTTTTCAAACAGATCGCGCACCGTTTTGGACGGATCGGACCGCGCCTCGTCGAGTATATCCTTGACGCGGCCGTCGGTCTTGAACAGCATGAGTATGCGCGTTATCGCCGCACGCGTCTTGGCGTTGGCGTCGCCGTATGCCGCGGCGAGCGCGTTGATTATCTCGGGACGTTCCATCAATATGCGGCGTATCGCCGTTTTATTGAGATTTTTGCCGTATAATACCTTGTCGAGCAAAAGCTTTACGGCTTCCGACGGGTCCGTGCGGATAAGTATATCATACTTGCCGAACTTGCCGTCGTACTTGTCTATATATCCCGCCGCGCGGTAAAAATCGGTCTTGGCGAGCTTTTCTATATAAGCGTCCGCACCGTCGCGCCAGCCGTAAAGTGCGCCGCCCTCTTTCGCATACTGCGCGTACAACAGCACTTTTATATATTCGCTCTCGGGATAGTTGCAGGCATTGCACGCCGCTACGAACATATCGACATAGCCCTTGCCGACCGCGCCGCGCCTGTCCGAATAGTGCTCCGTCCGCTCCGTACCGTCCACAGTCGCATACGACAGCACGGCGGCGATACGTTCGAAGTCGTCGGGCGTTCCGCTCTGCGCGAGCGCGACTACCGCGGAATAAAGCCGCGTGCGGTCGTCCGCTATGCTCCGAGCGAGCCGAGCGAACTCGTCGCCCTTCGCATTGCGTATTTTCTCAAAAAGCTCCATACGCAAATTTTAACATAATCCGACGATTAAATCAAGCGTTTTTTCCGCCGACCGCCGCGCCGTAGCCGCGCCGCTTGACAAGCTCGGTAAGCTCGACCTCGCCGAGCTCGTATGACTTTTTGAGCGCTCGGTCGTAAACGTCGAACACCGTATATTTGTCCGGGTCCAACATCTTGACGAGCTCGGAAAGCTTAGCGTCGGCGGTAACTGCGTAACGCCGCACTTCGAGCGGGTGCGTCATGCGCTCGCGCCTGCCCGAGAAAGCAAAAAGCTCGTAGTACTTCGCTCTGTTATCCGGTATCAGCGCGGACGCGACCATGAACAACCCGACCGTGAGGAAACAGAAATTCGGTTCGTAGACCGCAGACACCGCGAACAGCGCGACGCATACCGCGCCGAACACCGCCGACACTATGCGCATGATAAGATACGCGCGCCTGCGCCTTACACGCGAGGACAGCGCGGCGAGCGCGATGCGACCGCCGTCGAGCGGGAATATCGGCAGAAGATTGAACAAGCCGACATACATATTGCACAGGCAGAACGTGCCCGTATAGACATAACTCGTCGGGATGAGCCACCACATCGCGGCGAATATAAGCCCGAGCACGAGGTTGAGCGCAGGACCTGCCGCCGCAATAGCTATCTCGTGCCGCGGCGCAAGCTCCGCACTGCCGCAAAGCGCCGCGCCGTACGGCATCAGCTTGATCTCGTTGAGCGCGTAGCCGTAGTGCTTGGCGGCTTTTGCATGCGCGCACTCGTGCAGGACCACCGCAGTAAGCGAGCATGCGAATTCGTACGCCATGCCGAACGCGACAAACACGACAGCCATCAAAAAAGTTATCGGGGATATGCGCACGATCAGCTCGTCGCCCGCTTTTTTGCTTGCGGCGGTCTCGCGTTTGCCGCGACGAAAAAAGCGGCGGCGCGTCTTTTTTTCGGTCGCCGCCGCGTTCACCGTTTTTTCCGTCATGCTATGGCTTCGATAAACTGCGAGATAAGCGGGAACGCGCCTATATCGCCGCGCCCGAACACGTCATAGCAAAACACCTGCGACGCTATCTCGCGCACTTTCGGCACGAACGATGCAACGCCGTCGGGTATGTACTTGATAGCGCACACCATGCCTATAAGTACGGCGGCGGCTATCAGTCTTATCAAAAAGCCTGTGATCGCCGCGCTCTTTTTGGGCGGCGCTTTTTTTTGCGCGTACACCGCGCTGTCCACTACATTACAGCCCGAATACTTGTCCATGGTACAATATATGTCGGAGCATGCGCGTTCATTCTACGTCGGTATTGCCTACGCCGTAAAATCTCGCAACGTCGACGTCTATCAGCAAGCGGTAGTTCCCGTCCTCGCCCGTCACGCTCGCCGACATGCGTTTTACGTCCATAAACTCGCCGAGCAGTGCGGCGATGTCGCTCTCCGCAACTCTCACCGTGCGCTCTATCGAGCCCGCCGCGTCGCTTCTCACGACGCGCATTATGCGCTTTACGTCGTCCTTCAAGTCCGCACCGCCTATGCGTTGCCGCGCATCTTGCGCTTGAAGAAGCCGCGTATACCGCGGTATTTCGCCGCGGGATCGAGCGTTTCGCCCACGCCGTAGACTATGCGGCGCGCGAGCAGCTCGAACGGTTTTTTCTGCGAAACATTAGCGCCGTACACCTCGTCGGTCTCGGGTATCACTCCGTCGACTTCCGCTTTGAGTATAGCCGATATCTCGTCCGCCGTCGGTATGCGCCCGTCCGCCAAAAGATCGCCGCGCACGCGGTTGACGACCACCGTCGGCGTTATCCTGTACGAGCCGAGCAAGGTCACCACCTTGCTCGCGTCGCGTATCGCGCTGATGTGCGGTGTGGTCACTACGATCGCGCGCTCGCATGCCGTTACCGCGCGCTTGAAGCCCGTTTCTATCCCCGCGGGACAGTCGACGAGCGCGTAATCGAATGTCACGGCGAGGCTTTTGAGTATCAGTTTGAGGTTTTGCGCCGTAACCTTTTCGCCAAGGTAGCCGTGCGCCGACGGCAGAAGATACAGCCCGTTCCTGACCGCCTCGACCAGCGCCTGCCTTACGCGACAGCGATTGTCGATAACGTCGGCTATATCGTAGACGACGCGATTCTCCAGCCCGAGCACCACGTCGAGATTGTTAAGACCGAAGTCCGCGTCCAACAGCACCACGCGAAACCCGAGCGCCGCCAAAGCTTTGCCGAGACACGCGGTGACGGTGGTCTTGCCGACGCCGCCCTTTCCGGATGTGACCACTATGCTTTTCATACCGATATTATAGCCTGCCGACAAAAACTTCGCAAGAGGAAATTTGTACTGTTTTGTCGTAATATCCAAATAATAAAAAAATTCCCCGCGCCGAACGGTACGGGGTATCTTGCATAGCGTCGAGCCTGCTTCGGCTTACGCCTGTCTTACTATATCCTCTAAAAGATACGGGTCGGAAAGCAGCATGCCCGCGCCCGCGATGACCGCGTAATGCGGATCTTGCGGTATGCGGATATTAAGTCCGAGGCTCTCGCTCATCATCGCGGCGAGCCCGGGTATGTTCGCGCCGCCGCCGACTACGGTTATACCGCTCTTTTGTATTTCCGTCGCCACCGCGGGCGAGCACGAATTGATAACGCCCGATACGGCGTCGATAATGTTCTTGTAATAGACCTGTATCGCGCCGTACAGGACCTCTGACGCTATCTCCTGCGTGCGTATGCTCTTTGTTTCGATATCGAGTCCGCTCACCGTCATTGCGGCGCAGTCGTTGCGCACGAGGCTGAGGATATTCTCCTTGACCTTGCGCACCGTCGCGAGGTCGGTCTTTAATTTGTACAAGCCGCAAATGCTGTCGACGAGCGTTCGGTCTATCATGTCTCCGCCGATGTTTATCGAGCAGCCCGTAACGATACCGCAAAGGCTCAAAACGGCTATCTCCGTCGCGCCGCCGCCTATCGATACTATAAAACCGCCGTAATTGGACTGCACGGGCAGTTCCGTGCCTATCGCCGCGAGCATGACGGAATTTACCATTTCCACGTCGTCCACGCCCGCGCCCATCAAGGCTTCTTCGTAGATCTTGCGCTCCTCTACGGTAATGCCCGTCGGCACGCCGAGCACCGCTCGGACCTTGGGCTTGATGATGTACGACTGCGGCAGTATGCGCTTCATGAACTCATTCATCATCGCGCCCGCCGCGTTCGCGTCTTTTATAACGCCGTCGGTTATCGGGCGGACTATCCTCGTCCTGTCGGGGGCTTTGCCCATCATGCGGTAAGCGACGTTGCCCACCGCGCGCGCGCCGCCGTCGCCGTATGCGATAACGGACGGCTCATGCAAGACGATGCCGTTCCCCGATACGAGTATCGAGGTGTACGACGTACCCATGTCAATCGCTATATCCATTTTCGCCATCGATAATGTTCTCCTCTATAAGTTTTTCCAAAGCACCGACGGGCATACCGACTATATTATCGAAGTCGCCGCGTATACCAACGGTGAGCGCGCGTATCGCCGCGTCGGCGATGTTGTAGCCGCCCGCCTTGTCGAACGGCGCGCCGCTGTCGACGTACTCGCCGACCGTCTTTTCGTCGAAAGCGCCGAACGTGACGAACGAAGTCTCGGACGTTTCGATTATTTTCTTCCCTACTCGAAAATATACCGCCGTCACGACCTCGTGCGTATTGCCGCAGAGCATGCGCAGCATTTCCATAGCACGTTCGCGCGTGTCCGGCTTGCCGAGCACGACGTCGTTTATACCGACCGCCGTATCGAAAGCGAGCACGGGCTTATCGGTCGAACGCGCCGCGCTCTCGCCCTTGGCGCGCGCGTTTGCGGCGGCTGTCGCCTGCGCAGAGCCGAGCGTCCGCTCCTCAACGTCTTGCGGCGCGAACACAGGCGTTATGCGTTCTATCCCGTGCGCCGCGAGCACGCGCGCCGTTTCGCCGTCTGGCGTTACATATTTGATCTTGTGCGCAAGCTCGGCGCGGCGCGGCGACGCCGTGGCGAATATTATCTCGACTGTTTTTTTCATTCGCAATAGTCGCGGCGGCGCAACAAGCGGCGGCGCTTACAGTATCTCCAAATTCTTCTTGTACGCGCGGGCAAAGTCCGCGCCCGCGCCGAGCGCGTCTTTTATCTCCAAAGAGCAGTCGCCCTCGACCTCCGTCTTCATGATGACGGAATCGCCGAGCACGTCGCAATTTATAGACTTGACCGAACCCGACATGGAGCGGTCGAGCGAGTCGGCTATGCGCAGTATCACCGCGAGCCGCATGACTGCGACCATATCCTCTTCCTGCAATATCCCGCTGTATCTGTTCCACTCGTTGGCGGGTATATCCTCGAGGTTGTGCCCTCTTACGACGAACGACGCGAGCACGAGGTCGCGATGCGATATGCCGTAGAGGTTGGAATTGGTTATAAAGTACGCGGAATGCTTGTATCTGTCGTAGAAGTTGAGCCGCATGCCCGATTCGTGCAGGAGCGCGGCGACGCGCAGTACGCGCACGTACTGCCGCGGCAGCTTGTGCAGCACGCGGAGCTGTTTATACAGCTGTATAGCGAGGTTGCACACGTGTTCCGCATGCGGAACGTTGAGATCGTAATAATAAAGCCTCGTATATATGGAATGTCCGAGGATGTCGGAAATGGGCTTTTCGAGCGTGGTCGGCACTGCGTGGTTGAACATATACCCTTCGCGTATCCCCGAGCCGGATACCGTCACTTCGTCGAACTCCGTACAGCCGAAAAAGCTCTTGATGCACGAAAGCGCCGCACAGAAAATATCGGCGCGTTGCGCGGAAAGACCTTTTATCTTGCTCCGCTTTTCCACGTCGAGTATCTTTATCATGTCGTATATCTTGTCGAACGTTTCCGCGCTCAGCTTGAAGTTGTGCACCATGTCGAGCGGATATTTGTTGATACGCTTGACTATGCGCACAAGGTTGCGGAAAGAGCCGCCGACGCCGATGAATTTATAGTCGGGATCGAGTTCTTTGAGCCATTCCACGCCGTTGAACTGGTCGCGCATGTACGTTTCTATCATCTGCGCCTGTTGGAGCGGCGTAGTGTTTTCGTTGAAGAGCACGGAAAGATTCATCGTGCCTATCGGCAGACACACGCGGTTGAGTATCATTCGGCGGTTGTATTGGATGAGCTGTATCGACGAGCCCGAAATATCCATGATAACGCCCTTGGGTATCTCCAAGGAGTTGATGACGCCGTAATATATTTGCGTCGCTTCCTGCTCCTCGGTAAGTACGTTTATCTTAAAGCCGCAGACCGTGTTAACTTCTTCCAGAAAGCTGCGTTGGTTCTTTGCCTTGCGCACCGCGTTGGTGGCGAACGCGTACACCTTGTCAACATTGTTTGCGTCGCACAGCTTGCGGAACATTTTCAGCGTCTTTACCGCCTGCGCTATGCGCGCCTGCTTGAGGTAGCCCTCTCTTTCCATGTCTTGTGCAAGCCGAACAGTCTCCTTCAGCTCGTCGTAAACGACGTAATAACTGTCGTTTATGACGTGTGCCAACACCAGCCGCGCAGAATTAGAACCCAGATCGATTATAGCGATGTTTTTCAAAGTAGACAACCTTTCGGAACACGTACAGCCTACATATTCCCATTTTGTATTGTGATAATTATATCATACTTTATTATTGATGTAAAGTAGTCATATTGCACAAAATAATTATTTGTTTTTGTACTATTTGACCATAAAAGTCATACATTTGCAATATACGGCGCACATTCGACAAAAACCGTCAAAACTCTTTACTTTTTTTCGTCCGCATGCTAAAATAATGTATATGAAAAACCGCGCGCTCGCTTCAGCAGCAAAAACAATAACTCCCGCCGTCGCAGCGACGCTTGCGGCGGTAGCGGCGCTCGCGATAGGCGCGCCCGCCGCTTCTCACGCAGAAAATACGGGAACGGACGCGGCGCTCGCACCGATCGAGACCGCGTCACAAACGGTCTATCGGTATTTCGACGCGCCCGTCTCGGTATTTGCCGACGCGGGCGGCAGGCTCGTTGCCGAAAAAGACAGGATAACGGCGGTATCGCCCGATATGACTTTTTCCGTACTGCGCGACGTCGGCGCGGACAAGCTCTACCGCCGCGGCGAGGTGCTCTACACGCTCGAGGACGGCGCGCTTCGCTCGTACTACGGCGACACCGTAACGACCTTCGGCGAAGCCGCGGCTCTGCCCGACGACGGCGACGACGGCACGCCGGACGATAACGACAGCATTCGGACCGCCGATCACGAAGTCGACGGATTTATAGACTTTGCGGTCTGCGGCGACAAGCTCTATGCGCTCTCGCCCGACGCGCTCACAGTTATACCGCTCGGCGAGCTCGCTTTTGCGGACGGCGCGGAAACGGTCGAGCTCGTATCGACGGAGCATCACGCTGTCAAAGCCACGGCGATAGCCGTCGCGGCGGACGACTGCGCTTATATCGCCGTCGACTCGCCCATATTCAGGAACAAGCAGGACATCGCGCGCGTCGATACGAGCGGCGCAGTCGAAACGGTCGTGCCCGAAACAGACAGGCTGTACGCGCTCACTGCGACCGCCGACACGCTATACGCGCTCACGCACGACGCCGTCACCGGCTATGCCGTCGGCAGCGGCATGACCGTGACGCACAGGCTGACGGGCACGCGCTTTACCGATATTTACGCCGCAACGGACGGGCTGTACGCGCTCGACGCGCTCGACGCGCTGTGCTTTGTGCCGTTCGGGCTTTCCGACTATACGTTGCTCGCCGCGTCCGCCGCCGATGCGGAAGGCTTCTTCAATATCCCGTCCGCCGCCGCTGTCAAGAACTCGACGCTATACGTCGCCGACACGGTAAACGGCAGGATAGCCGCCTACGGCGACACGCTCGAATACGTCGGCGGCAAGTTCGACAATCCCGTATCCGTCGCGAGCGACAGCACAGGCGCGCTGTACGTTGCGCACGGCGGCAACACCGTATCGCGCATCGCCGACGGCGAAACGACGTCGTACACGATAGACGGAGCAATACGGAGCGTCGCGGTCGATTCCGATAAAAACATGTACATACTCGCTCGCAACGGCTTGTGGTACGCCAAGCGCGGCGAAACGCCCGTCAAGGTAAGCGACGTCAAGTACAGAGCGATAACGCTCGGCGTCGGACGCGAGGGGCTTTTCGCGCTCGACGGCGATACCGTAAAGCGTCTTACCGTCGCCGACGGCGCAGTCACCGAATTCGATTACGTTACCGTCGGTGCGGACGCTTTTTCGATAGCGGTCGACCTCGACGGCAACGTTTTTGCCCTGTCGCGCACCGCGATAGACAAGTACGAGCGCGTTTACGGCGGGAGCAAGACCGAGCGCTTCGAGCTTACGCTCCACGGCGAACCTTACGAACTCGGCTTTACGTCGGGACAGATACTGCTTTCGACCGTCGGCAACGCCTTTACCGAGTACGGCGGCGCTATAATAGTCGACACGTACAAACACCGCATGTTCACGGCGGACGGAGCTACGCTCGGCATCAAGCTCGTGGACAGCTCGGATTACGAAGATCCCAAGCTCGAGGAGAACGACGAGCCTGCCTATTACGGCGAGGGACTCATCCGCGTCGCGCTGTACGACGCACAGGTCTTTTCCATGCCGACCGAAACAAAGACCGTTTACACCATTGCCGAGGGGCGCAAGGTCATCGTTCCCGAATACGACCTCACCGAATCGCGCGAATACTCGCTGATACTCATCGACGACCTTTCCGCGGGCAGACTGATAGAGGGGTACGTCTACAAGGACGCGCTGTCCGAGCCTCTCGCCTATTCCGCGCCGCCGTCAGACGTCGGCACGGTGTATTCCAACGCGACGCCCGTTTACAAATGGCCGAGCCCCAACGCAAAGACGGTAAAGGGATTCAGCGCGGTCGAGCGCAGCACGCAGTTCAAAGTGCTCGACTTCGTAGAGCCTTACCGCGACGATTACGACAATCTTTGGTACAGGATCAGCATAGCCGAGGAATGCGAGGGGTATATCCTCGCCGCCAATCTCAGTCTTTTGGACTACGAGCCCGTGTTTATACGCCCCGCTTACAACGCCGAGATAATATCCTACGAAGAAAGCGAGTACGCGCAGGCTTATAAGCTGGAAAACGGCGAATATATCCCGCTCGAAGTGACGCTCGACACGGGGACGAAGGTCGAAGTCGTCGGCGTTTACGACACCTCGCTCGAATATACCGAGGTCAAATACCTCGACGGAAAGCTCGGCACGCTCACCTGCTACGTCAAGACCGTATACCTCAAATACAACGGCGTGAACATCGTGCCGATAGTCGCGACGGCAGTCATAATAATAACCGTCGCGCTCGCCGCGATCATCATCGGGCGCGTTGTGTACGTCAAGAAGAAACGGCTGATCACACCGACCGACGAGCGCGGCAATATGACGGCATAGGTCATTACACCCGATACGGCAAAACGGCGAGCACCTAAGGTACGCGCCGTTTTTTGTTTCCGTTTATTTATTTATCTACGACTATTCTTCGCCGTCGACGGTGGAGGCAACCTCGCTCTCCTTTTTGACGAGCTCGACCGCGCCTATGGAAAACTCGTAGGCAGTGCGGAGCTGCGTACTGCCGTCCTCGTAGCGTTTTACGTACTGCCGCGACTGTATGCGTCCCGAAACCTCGAGCTTCTGCCCGACGGGCGCATTCTTGATGAGCCGCGCGTTCTTGCCCCAGGCGATGCACGGTATGTAGTCGGACTTGGAGTACGCACGGTTTACCGCGAGCAGTACGTCGCATATCTCGCGGTTGAAGGGCGTCGTGCGGTAAACGGGCGGCTTGCAGATATACCCGATGAGCTCCGCCGAGTTGGGATTGACGTCGGACTGCGGCGGCGATATCTCACGCGCAAACACGCTGAGTATGAGCCGCGACCGCTCGCCCTCGGGACGGTTGAAGCTGCGGAACTGCCCGACGACGCTTATAAGATCGCCCTCTTTAAGACCGTCCGCGAGCTGTTCCGACACGGTGACGGGTATCTCGTCGAGATGTTCCGAGAGCCGCGGCACGTCGAGCTTGAACTCGTAAAACTTTTCGCCGTACAGGTCGTGGGAATACTCCACCGACGAGCCTATACGCCCTTGCAAAAAGACGGTGTTGGTCGATCTTGTTTCGTTCTTCATTGTGTTTAACTCCTTATTTGTCTGCCGGTGTGGTCTATTGTATAATTGTCTTTATAGATAAGCTCGCCCACTGTCTTGAAGGTGAACCCTTTCGCGCGCAGTCCGTCTATTATCGACGGCAGAGCTTCGAGCGTGTGCTTGCCGTCGTTGTGCATAAGCACTATACTGCCGTTCCTGCAATTCCCGACTATGCGCGAGGTTATCTGCTCCGCCGAAAGGTCCTTCCAATCGAGCGAATCGACGTCCCATTGTATGGTGTGCAGTCCCTGCGCTTTCGCCGTGTCGAGCAGCGCATCCGAATAATCGCCGTAAGGCGGACGGAAAAGATCGATCTTCTTGCCCGTAATGCCCTCTATCAGTTCCTTGGACGTCGAAAGCTCGAGAGCCATCTTGTCCTTTGACAGCTTGGACATGTACGGATGCGTCGCCGAATGTGTGCCTATCTCGATCCTGTCCGACGCCGCGAGCTTTTTCAGCTCGTCGCGGTACTTATCCGCCCAAAAACTGACGAGGAAAAACGTCGCCTTTGCGTCCTTTTTCTCGACGGTTTCGAGTATGCCGAGCGTTTTATCCGCGCCCCACGCCGCGTCGAACGTAAGCGCGACAGCCTTTTCGTCCGTTTCCACGGAGTAAATCGGCACTTTCTTCGGGCTGGTGTTATTGAAGATAGCCGCCGCGCCCGTAAAGTATACCGCCGTCGCCGACAGCGCGAGCACCGCCACGGCTACCGCCGCAAGAATTATAGCAGACCGTTTGACTACAAAGAACCTCATTCGGACCTCTCCTATCCTAACATATTTCATTCCGAGTATTTTGTCTTGTTTTGTCGGATGATGTCTTGTTTTATACCCGACCGAAACAGGCGCGGCGCGGCGCACGCACCGCCCTTGCAATATACTATTCGGCGCGGAACGGGAATAGACCTCGGCGCGGCTATTACGCCGCCGTCGTTTCGACAAAAATCGAAAAGGCAAAATAAACGCGCCGCCCTAAACGGACGACGCGCTTGCGCTTTATTATAATTACGACCAGCCGCTACGCTTTCTTCTCCTTCTCGAACGTGACGATACCGACAGTACCGACGCCGATATGCACGCCGCCGACGGGACACATCGGCTCGACGTCGATATGCGCCATGCCGAACCGCTTAAACAGTCTGTCCTTGAGCTGTTCGACCAGCCCGTCGTCGTTGATATACAGCACCCACAGCCGCTCGAACTCGTCGGGCACGCTGTCGACCGCGTACTGCATCGCGCGCTTTACGCCGAGCGCCTTGGTCAGTATATTCAGGTCGTTGGCTTTGTACTCGAACACGGGCTTGATATTGAGTATGTTGCCTATATGCGATATGAGCTTGTTAACGCGTCCGCCGCGCGCGAGCTCGGTGAGCGACACGGGCACGAACTTTGTGGAGAACCTGTCGCGTATCTCGAGCGCATAATCGATGACCGCTTGATAGTCCATGCCGTCCCTGCTTGCGCGGACGAGCTCTTCCAAAAACATAAGAGCCGACGGTCCTGCGTTGTGCGAATCCATTACCGTAAGCTTCTTTTCGGGATACTGCAACGCCGCAATGTTAGCCGACCCGATAGTGCCGCTCAGTCTGTCGCCTATCGTAAGTATAAGGATCTCGGCGTTCTCGTCCTCGGCATACACCTCGTCGATAGCGTCCTGGAACATACGCGGCGACGGCTGCGATGTTTTGGCAACGCCCTTCGAGCGCGCGCTCTCGCCGTAAAACACCGACCAATCCTCGCGGTCGCCCTCGACAAACTCGCGCCCGTCAAGCAGCAGTGTCAGTCTTACGATCTTTATCCCGTTCTCCTTCGCGAACTCGCGAGTCACGCCGAACGTGGAATCTACTATAAATCTTATCATGAAATCCTCTCATACGGTATTTTTTGAATTAGCTCGGCACACAAAGGACATATCGTCCCTTATATATTTATCGCCTAAACACTGCTTATATTATACCATCTTTTTGCGCCTCGGTCAACCCGGCCGCTCCCGAGCCGTTCACGCACGCGTCTGAAAACGCCCGAAAACCCATATTTTAGCCCTAAATTATTACAATATTACCCATTTTAGCTGCGGAATTATCATAACATACCGCCCACACATCGTGTGATTATTTATTTATATCGCGCGCATATCGATTTGTTATATAAATAATCTTACAAAAGTTTTTTTCATTCGTTTGACAAATATGCCGCGCAGGGTGTACACTTTTTTTATATCATCAAAGGAGGCATAACTATGTCCTATATCGAAGAAGTAAGAGCGTCGGTCAACGCCCGCGACGCGGGGCAGCCCGAGTTTTTGCAAGCAGTGGACGAAGTGCTTTCGACGATACGTCCCGTCGTGGAGAGCGACGACGCGTACCGTCGCAACGCCGTACTCGAGCGCATCACAGAGCCCGACAGACAGATAATTTTCCGTGTGCCGTGGATGGACGACAAGGGCGTTATGCGCGTCAACCGCGGTTTTCGAGTGCAGTTCAACAACGCGATAGGACCGTACAAGGGCGGGCTCAGGCTTCACCCGTCGGTCAATCTCTCTATCATCAAGTTTCTCGGTTTCGAGCAGATCTTCAAAAACTCGCTGACGGGACTTCCCATAGGCGGCGGCAAGGGCGGCTCGGACTTCGATCCAAAGGGCAAGTCCGATAACGAGATACGCTCGTTCTGTCAGAGTTTTATGACCGAGCTCGCCCGACACATCGGCGCGGATACCGACGTACCCGCAGGCGATATCGGCGTGGGCGCAAGAGAGATCGGCTTTATGTACGGTCAGTATAAGCGGCTCAAAAATGTCTACGAAGGCGTGCTTACGGGCAAGGGTCTTACATACGGCGGCTCGCTCGCCCGCACCGAGGCGACGGGCTACGGGCTTGTGTACATAGTCGAGAACATGCTCGAAGCCGCCGGCGATTCCGTCAACGGCAAGACCATAGCAATATCGGGATCGGGCAACGTCGCCATCTACGCCGCGCAAAAGGCTACGAGCCTCGGCGCAAAGGTCGTCACTATGTCCGATTCAAGCGGCTGGATCTACGACCCGAAGGGTATCGATCTCGACGTCGTGCGCGATATAAAAGAAGTCAAGCGCGGCAGGATAAAAGAATACGCCGACCGCGTAAAGAGCGCCGAGTATCACGTCACCGATCCCGATAAAAACACGCCCAAGGTCTGGTCGGTCAAGTGCGATATCGCCCTGCCCTGCGCAACGCAGAACGAGCTCGACGAGAACGACGCGAAGCTCCTTATCAAAAACAAAGTGACAGCCGTCGGCGAAGGCGCAAACATGCCGTCCACCACCGCCGCTATCGAAGCTTTCCAAAAAGCGGGCGTGCTCTTTATGCCCGCAAAGGCGGCAAATGCGGGCGGCGTCGCGGTTTCCGCGCTGGAAATGAGCCAGAACAGCCAACGCCTTGCCTGGACGTTCAACGAGGTAGACGAGCGGCTCAAAGGCATCATGAAAGGCATATTCGACAAGACGGCGGAAGCCGCCGCCAAGTACGCCAAGCCCGGCGATTACGTTTCGGGCGCGAACATCGCCGGATTCCTCAAAGTCGCCGCCGCAATGATAGCGCAAGGCGTTTGATAACGACTGCACACAACAAAAGCTCTTCCTTATCGGGAGAGCTTTTTTGTTAGGTTTATTCGCTCGGAGCAGTATCTGTCGCAGTCGTACCGCCGACGGACGTTCCGACGTCGGTCACTGTCGTTCCATCTTCCGCCCCGTCGGTTTGGACAACTTCGGTATCTGTGCTTGCGTCAGTGCCGTCATGCTCGGCTGTCGGCGCGCATGATATCGGGCATGCGCCGTAGCCGTACTTATTGCGTAGCGCGGCGAGCAGCGATGCGGACAGGACGGACGACAGGACCTCCGCGACGACTATGCTCGCCCACACGCCGTCGGTCTTCCAAAACAGCGGCAGGACGAACACCGCGGCTATCTGGAATACGAGCGTTCGCAAAGCGGATATGACGGCGGACACGAGTCCGTTGTTAAGAGCGGTAAAAAACGACGAGCCGTATATGCCGATGCCCGCAAAAAGAAAAGATACGGCGAATATCCTGAACCCGCGCAGCGTCAGCGCGTAGACCGCCGCATCGTTGCGGAAGAACAGCAGCGACAGCGGCACGGCGAGCGCCTCGGCAAGCGCGAGCATCGCCGCGGAAAACACGGTTATTATAACAATACTGCGTTTTAGCACGTTTTTGAGCTCAGCGGAGTTTTTCGCGCCGTAGTTGTAGCCGACGATTGGCGCACTGCCGACGGAATAACCGATAAACACCGCTTGGAAGGTAAACGCGACGTACATCATCACACCGTATGCCGCGACGCCGTTCTCGCCCGCATACTTCATCTGTTGAAGATTGTACAGCATGGAAACTACCGACGCGGAGACGTTGGTCAACAGCTCCGACGAACCGTTAAGACATGTCTTGACGAGCGCGCGCAGGTCGAGCCGAGTTTTGCCTAGCTGCAAAAGACTGCTGTTTTTTCGGAAGAAGTACAGCAACGGGAGCGCGCCGCCGACTACCTGGCTCGCGAAAGTCGCCCACGCCGCACCGCCGACGCCGAGCTTGAGCCCCGCGACGAGCACCGCGTCGAGAATGATGTTCGCCGCGCCGGACGACAGCGTGACGGCAAGCCCGAAGTGCGGTTTTTCCGCCGTTACGAAAAAGCTTTGGAACTCGAATTGCAGCATGAACGCAGGCACGGAAAAAAGCAATATCCTGCCGTACTCCACGCATATCTCGAGCAACTCGCCTTCCGCGCCGAGTAGCCGAGCTATCGGGCGCAGGACGAATATTCCTATGACGGCGAGCATTGCGCCGAGCGCGACGGTAACGTACACGATAAGCGAAAATACCGACTTTGCTTTTTCGGCATTGCCCTCGCCGAGCAATTTCGATACGAGCGCGCTTCCGCCCGCGCCGAACATAAAGCCTATCGAGCCGAGTATCATGATAAAGGGATATATCAGGTTGACTGCGGCAAAAGGCGTAGTGCCGACAAAATTGGAAATAAACAAACCGTCGATGACAGTATATATCGACGTGAATATCATCATCACTATTGAGGGCAATGTAAACCTAAGCAGCTTCTTAAAATCGAATCTGTCGTATAAATGTATCTTCATAAAAATAACTCTTTACAGCACTTAAATTATCTAGCGGCGCGACCGCGCTTTTTATTTTGTATTTTCGGTCGCGCCCGTTTTTGCCGCATCCGTGGCTTTTTGCGCCTGCTTTTCGCGCGCTTGTTTTATCTTATCGAATCGTTCTATTCCCGCGCCTATCGGCAAGATACAGCCGCGCGGACAGTCGACGGCGCACTTCATACAGCCTATGCATTTGTCATAATCTATCGCGGCAAGGTTGTTGGAAAGCGTTATCGCGCCCTTGGGACAGCCGCGCTCGCACTTGCCGCACGCTATACAGCCGACCTTGCAAACCGCCATTACGTCCTTGCCCTTGGTCGTATTGGAGCAAGCGATATAGACCATGGCGGTCTTGGGTATCCTGCCGATTATCTTCTTGGGGCAAGCCGCGACGCACGCGCCGCACGACGTGCATTTATCGGGATCGACTTTGGACGCGCCCGTATCCTTGCATATGGCGACGCTGGCGAAGCCGCAGGCGTGCACGCACGTGCAAAGCCCCATACAGCCGTACTCGCAAGCCTTACTGCCGCCGGCGAGTATCTCCGCGCTCTGGCAGTCGCCGAAGCCCTGATAGTCGTACTTATCCGCGGCGCGGTTTCCGCCCGCGCAGTGCACGACCGCCATCGTCGCGACGCTCGTCATTTCGCTCATGCCAAGTATCTTCGCGATGTTCTTTTTGTTCTCGGGCGAAGTCGGGTTACAGCGCGAAATATCCGCCTCGCCCTTGAACAATGCCTCTGCGAACTGCGAGCAGCCAGCATAACCGCAACCGCCGCAGTTGGCGCCCGCGAGGTTGCGCTCGATATCGTCGATACGCGCGTCGCGCTCGACCGTCAGCTTGTCGCCGAGGTACGACAGACAAAACGCGAACAGCGCGGCGATCGCCGTCACTATGAGTATTGGAACTATTATTCCTAAAAATATCTCCACTGTTATCACCCGTCCTTTTTACGAAAACGACAGTCCCGAAAAACCGTAGAACGCCATCGCCATTATCCCCGCGGTGACGAGCGCTATAGGAAACCCGACGAACGGACGCGGAACGTCGTATAGCTGCTGCTTTTCGCGTATGCCCGCCATGAGTATCAGCGCGACGGTAAACCCGAGCCCTATCGAAACGCCCGTCATCAGCGTTTGGAAGAAGTCGAGCCCCTGCGATATAACGGAATTGGCTGTGCCGAGCACCGCGCAGTTGGTGGTAATGAGCGCGAGGTACACGCCGAGCGAGCCGTACAGCGACGGCGAGAGCTTTTTCAGCACGATATCGAGCAGCTGCACGAGCGACGCTATCACGAGTATGAATACTATCGTGCTGAGGTACGCTATGTCGAGCGGATCGAGCACGAAGGTATAGAGTATCCAGCAGACGCACGACGCAATGGAAATCACGAAGGTGACGGCAAGCCCCATGCCGACGGACGACTGCGTTTTTTTGCTTACGCCGAGGAACGGGCAGATACCGAGGCTTTGATTGAGAACTATATTATTGGTCAGTATGCCTGATACGACTATCGAAACTACGCCGAGAAAGTACTCCATGTCACGCCTCCCTTTCGATGAGCGCGGCACGTTTTTTCGCGCGCTCGCGCGCATACGCGAATATCGCGTTGAATACCGCCATCATCAGCCCGAGCACGATGAAGCCGCCCATCGTTTTATCGAAGAACCCGCTGCCGAAAGCGGCGGTCAAACCCTGCCGCACCGCGCCGAGCAAGGTTATCGACGCGACGAACCCGAGCCCCATCGACACGCCGTCTATGAGCGACGGCAACACCTTGTTCTTGCCGGCAAACGCTTCCGCTCTGCCGAGGATTATGCAGTTGACCGTGATGAGCGAAATGAACGCGCCGATACTGCCGTTGAGCGTCGGCAAAAACGCCGAAACCACCATTTGCACGAACGTGACGAGCGACGCGATTATCACTATGTACGCGGGAAGATGCACCTTGTCGGGTATTACCTTGCGCAATAACGAAATTATCACGTTGGACAGAATAAGGACGAAAGCCGTACACAGTCCGAGCGACACCGCATTTATCACGTTGTCCGATTTGGCTATCGTCGGGCACATTCCGAGCACGAGCACGAACACCGGATTATTTGTAATTCCGCCGAGCGCTGTCTTTTTGAATTCGTTTTTCGTCATAGCCCTGCCTCCGTCGACAATTTGCTTATGGCCTTGCGTATAGCGGTATTGTATTCGAGCGCGAACTCCGCCGAGAGCTTGACGGCGCGTTCTATCGCTGACAGCGTGACCGTCGCGCCCGTACTGCCGAACTCCTCGAGGAGATCGACCTTGCCGCTCCCTATGACCTCGAACAGGTTTTCGGGGACTTTCCCCCAAAAGCTCTCGCCCTGTTTCTTGACAGCCGCGCCGATCGCGCCGCCGTCGCGGTAGGCTATCAGGATCACTATCTCGCCGTCGCGCCCGTCCGCCGAGCACTCGACTACGTACGCGCCCGCGTTGAGCCCTTTCGGCTCGCCGTACACGGCAAGTATGCTCGCTTTTTTGTCCTTGTTGGTCTTGTTATAATCCTCGAGCGACGCGCCGTAATCGGCGTCGGCGAGCATCGTTATAAAACCCTTTTCGTAAGCGTCTGCGTCGCTCTGCCCCGTCGGACAGACGGAATTGACGAGCGCCGCCGTCGCCGCGTCAAGATTGGGCTTGTACTTGGGGAAAAACATATTGCACACCGCGAGCAGTCCGACGCACACGACGGCTATCGCCGTCAATACGGCGGTCGATCTCAGCGCGTTTGCCACCGTCTTATTCATTGACAGCCTCCTTTGCGCCGCGCTTATCCTTCTTTTCGGGCTTGACGTAGCCGAAAGGCTTGGGCACTATGTATTTATCGAGCAACGGAACTACGAGATTCATTATCAACAGCGCAAAGGAAAAACCCTCGGGCATATTGTCGTTGAACGTCCGTATCAGCGCGGTGATAAGTCCTATCCCGACGGCAAATATCGCCTTGCCGACGAAAGTATTCGGGCTTGTCGCGTAGTCGGTAGCCATGAACACCGAGCCGAACAGCACGCCACCCGACAGCACGTGCGCCGCCGTTTCCATGGCTACGGCGCTGCCGCGCGCGCCCGACGGCAATACGTCGAATAACAGAGCGAACACGGCGAGCGACGCCACCGTCATCAGCGGCAGACGCGGGTCTATCACTTTGCGGACGGATAGATAAACGAATCCGCCGAGTATAGCTATCGCGCACGTTTCGCCGACCGCCGCCGTCGCGGTGTTGCCGAGGAACATATCCAAAAGCATCGCGCCCGTCACAGTCGAGTGCGTGCCGAGCCACGTCGCGCCCGTCGAACCGAGCTCGCCCGCAAAAAGCGAACTCGTCGCGGTGAACGCGCCGCCCGCCGCAAAGGCTATAAAAAGAAACACGCGCCCAGTGCATGCGGGATTGGCGAAGTTCCGCCCTATCCCGCCGAACAGCATTTTTGCAAGCGCGATCGCGAATATAGAGCCGAGCGCGCACAAAACGACGGTATCGAAGCTGAATACTATCGTGCCGTCCGCGCCGACGGCATTCATGCCCCAATATTTGACGGGCATCACCGCGGGCAGGTTGAGCGTGAGTATGACTGCGGTCACAGCGAACGACATATCGAATACGCTCGACTGCTTTACGCCGTCCTTTGTGAAACTCTTGTTGACTATAAGGTTATAGAGCAGCTCCGTGCCGAAGCAGAACACAAGGCACGTCACGAGGTTTATCAGCACGTGATATCCGAAAAACACCGTCGCGCACACGACGCACGGAACGAGCGCGATCAGCACGTCTATCATTATCCTGCGCGTGGAGTTGCGCGGATCGGTTATGTGCGGAGAAGCCGATACTAACTGTTTCATATCTTAAGCTCCTTGATCTTGCGTTTTGCGAGCCGCACCGATTGCACTATCGGGCGTTTCGCTGGACAGGTATAAGCACAGCAGCCGCATTCCATGCAGTCGAGCGCGCCGTACTTTTTAGCCGACGCAAAGTCGCCGCGGAGCGCGTACGCGTCGATATACATCGGCATAAGGTTCATCGGGCACACGCCCGCGCATTTCGCGCAGTTGATGCACGGCGACGGTTTTTGCGTGTTTGCGTCCGCGCCGTTGAGGAAAAGCAGCGCGCCCGTCGTCTTTGTCGTGTAATAATCGGTATCGGGCAGAGCAAAACCCATCATCGGACCGCCCGAAACGGTCTTTACGCTGTCGGGACAGCCGCCGCAAAGCTCCGCGCATACCGAGTACGGCGTGCCGTTGCGCACCCAAAGGTTTTTTGGCTGTGCCACGTCGCCGCTGACAGTCATCGCGCGCCTGTAAAGCGGCGTGCCGTTGACCGCCGCGTCGTACATCGCATAAGCGGTGTGCACGTTGCCGACGACCGCGCCGACGTCCGCCGGCAAGCCGCCGCGCGGCACTTTCCTGCCCGTTACGGCATAAATAAGCTGTTTTTCCGCGCCCTGCGGATACTTTGTTTTGAGCAAAACGGTCTCAAACGGCATGCCGCCCGCGTCTATACCGTCGAGCATCCGCGCGACTTCCGTCTTGTTGTCCTCTATGCCGATAAAAAACCTGTCGAGCCCGAGCGCAGTCGCAAGCATCGCCGCGCCGCCCAGCACCTCTTTCGCGTGCTCGACGAGCAGTCGGTTATCGCACGTTATATACGGCTCGCACTCGGCGGCGTTGAGTATGAAGGTATCCACCGCTTTTTGCGGCGCGTACTTGACGTGCGACGGGAATCCCGCGCCGCCCATACCGACGATGCCGGCGTCTTTTATCCTTTTTACGATGCTCTCGCGCGTAAGCTCTTTCAGCGGCGGCAAGCTCTCCGTTTCGTACCTGCCGTCGTTCTCGATGACCACGTGCTCGCACGCGCCCGTCGGCGTCTTGTGCTTTTCTATCGCCTTTACAGTGCCCGACACCGAGGAAAACACCGCGGCGCAAAGCCCGTCGCCGCTGCCGATAAGCGTTCCTGCGCGCACGCGATCGCCCGGTGCGACGACGGGCGCGCACGGCTTGCCTATGTGCTGCAAAAGCGCGATGCGCACGGTGTCCGGCGCGGGACAATCCTCGAGCGGAAGCTCCGCCGTAAGCTTGTTATGCGGCGGATGCACGCCTTTTTTGAAAGTTTTTTTTTCCAAAAACAACCTGCCGAATACAAATATTTAACTGATTGTAACATGAAAACGCCGCGTCAAGCAAGCATTTTACGCCCTTGCGCCGCTATTTTGTATAAAGACTTTATTTATATATGCGCGGATGCGCGCGCGGGAACTATCGTTCGACCGATACTTCGGAAATTTCCGCATTTTTCGCGCGGGCGACCGCCGCCGCTTTTTTCTTGTCGACCGCGGCTTTTATTATCTTGAACGCCTGCACTATGCCGAGCGCGATGAGGAACGCGCCGAAACACGCTTTCAGCTGATATCCGCCCGCGTACCGCGCGGCAAAGCTTCCGCCTATCGCGCCGACGAGCGCGACCGCGGAAACGGGCGCGGCGTGCTTAAAGCACACGTACCCGTTCTTTTTGTGTATGGCGAGCGCAATAAGCGACATCGGTATGAACGCCATAAGGTTTATCGCCTGCGCGAGATGCTGTTCGAGCCCCGCGCAAAGCGTCAAAAGCGGTATCAAAAGCGTGCCGCCGCCCATGCCCATGCCGCCTATCACTCCGCCGAGCGCGGACACGGCTATTATTATCTGTTCGGCTGTCACGGTATCAGCAGTTTCACTCCTATAGCTATCATCAGCGCGGCGAATATCAGCCCGACGGCAGTACCGCCGAGCTTGTCGAGCAGCGCCGCGCCCGCCGCGCCGCCGAACGATACGCCGATCATGGCGCAAACGACCGCGGCAAAGTCGAAGTATCCGTTCAGCACGTACACGACGGTGCTTACTATACATATCGGCAGTATCACCAATAACGCCGTCGCGTGCGCGCGCTTTACGTCGAGTCCCGAAAATTCGAGCAGCGGCACGCACAGCATCCCGCCGCCGCCGCCGAAAAACCCGGATATCGCGCCGACGAGCGCGCCGCCGCCGTATGTTATCGCCTTTCTCGTTGAATCTTTCACATAAATAGTTTTATCTATCTTGGGAAAAAATAACCGCAGTCGGACGTCTTGCCGCAAGACCGCGGGCGGCAAAAATTTTGACCGCAAAATCGGTATATAGCCGTAAAACATTTGCTATTTTCTCGCGTTTATTATATAATATAAGATATAGGCGTAAAAAAGGCGTTGCCGACGACGGGCTTCCGACGGACGGCGCGCCGATACCGACTATCATAAAGTACGTAATATTTTACAAAGGTGACGTATGCGAATCATCAAAAGAATTACCGATAAGACGATAGCGGCGACGATTGCCGTCGTGCTTGTGCTCGCGCTGATCATAGCCGCGTTCCCCGTCGTGTTCAACCGCGGTTCTGCCGCAGAGGACACCAAGGAATTTGCGCCCTCCTCGCTCGAGCTCGCCAACACGCAGTTCTCCGAGTCGTCGGGCTCGTATCCCGCAAGCCCCACGGGCTGGACGGGCGCGCATGCCGTCGGCAGCGGCAACGTCGTTTCGGGCGTTATCGACCTTTCCGATTCCGCATACTTCGGCGAGAACAGCGGCAACAAGGAATTCAAACTCGACCAATACCCCGAGTACGCCTCGGACAGCAGTAAGCCCGTGACCGTATTCGGCACGGACTCGCATAAAGACACCGACGCAAAAACGCTCATGATCAACACCGAGCGCGGCGCGGAGGTCGCTTACGCCTATTCTTCCGGCGATATGACCTTCTCCCCCAACTCGTTCTACCGCGTTTCGGCTTGGGTCAAGACGGGCGACTTCGCCGAGGGCACGGGCGCTACTATCAAGCTCTCGGGGCTCGGCGAAAACTGCTCGTTCCTCAATATAAACACCGTCGACGGGCTCAAAAAAGAAAACGGTTTGCCCGTCCTCAACAAAGAAAACGATTTCGGTTGGGTCAAATACAGCTTTTATGTCCGCACCTCCGCTTCGCTCTCCTCCACCGTCAAGCTCGTGCTCGGATTGGGCGACACGGTAAACAACGATGACGAAGACCCCGAGATAATGCCCCGCTACGCGCACGGTTACGCGTTCTTCGACACCGTAGAGGCGGAGCGCATCTCCTCGCACGACTTCGCTTTCGAGACAGCCAACCTCGAAAAAAGCGAAACGCGCGATAATCTTTACGTCGACGCGGCAGGCACTACGATAGCGCTCGACCTCTACGACGCGGAATATCTTAAAGACGGCAATGGCAACGATATAGGCACGTTCTCCGACGGTCTCAAAGGCTGGACGAAGAACATACTCTACGACGCCGACGACGAGGACGAGCCGTTCGGCGGCGCAGCCAACGCATACACCTACGATTCTTTCTCGGTGATCGATCCCGAAGACAACGCGCACGGCTTTACCGCTAACCCGTGGTCGCCGCTCGGCCGCGCAGAGGACACCGACACTATAGACAACGGCATGCTCGGCGGCACTAACGGCAATATCCTCGTCATAAGCACCTACAACAACAGCGGCAAGTTCGAGGCGGCTGCGCTCGGCGTTGCTTCGCCCGAATATAATATCAAACGCTTCGGCTACTACCGTTTCGGCGTATGGATCAAGACCGACGGCGCGGACGGCGGCAGCGGCGCGTCGATAGGCGTCAAGGGCACATCCAACGATCCTGCCGACAATTACAAGCTTACGCAGTGGTATACCACGCTCGGCGGCGACGAGACAGACCTCGCCCACTACGGCTGGAAAGAGCACGTCGTGTATATCAAAGGCTCTGTAAGATCTGACTGCAAAGCGCATTTCGAGCTGTGGTTCGGCTCGCCCTCGTCCAAATCGAGAGGCATTGCGATGTTCGACAACGCGACGTTCACCGAGCTTTCGTACAGCGAGTTTTCGGCTATGTCGTCCGCGGACGGCGGCAGTGTCATCACGCTCGACGAATCGGAAGAGAGCACTGGCGTAGCCAACGGCAGTTTCCAGAACGTCGGCGACATCGTCGACGACGATACCTCTTATCCCCTGCCCGTAGCGAGCTGGACACGTTATACCCCCGACGATGCGGCAACGACGGGCTTCTCGTCCGCCAAAGTCAATACCGACAATATCATATCCGGTCTTATCCCGACCGACAAGGATACTTTCGACAGCTTCGCCGACGATATAGGCGTGGAGAACCCCGCAGGTTACGAAAACCCGCCGCTTTATAACGCGCTCCTGCTTTCCTCGCACACCAAGACGGCATTCTGCTACCGCTCTTCCGAGCTCACCGTAGCAACGGACAAGGCTTACAAGCTCACCGTCGATATGGCTGTGACCAACGTCGACGGCTACGGCGCGTCGCTCGTACTCAAAACGGCAGACGGCAGAGTGCTTTCGACGATAGAAGGAATAAAGAACACGCACAACGCGTTCAAGACCTTTACTTTCTATATAGACAAACCTCTCGCCGATCAGTCGGTGTGCGTCGAGATCTGGCTCGGACTCAACGACCGCAAGAACAACACGCACAAGCTGTCGGCAGGCACTGTATATGTCAAGAACGTCGCCTTTACCGAATGGACGGTCGGCGACGACGAATCGACTACGATAGACGCGGAGTACACCAAAGTATTCGATAAGTATATCTCCGACCTCAACAACACTGCCCTGCTCGATACGCTCGATTACGGCGTATTCTCCTTCTCCAAACCGTCGCTCGATTATTACGACGCTTATTCCTACCGCCTGTTCAACGAGTACGCGCCCGCGTATCAGTGGATAGCCGCGTCGCAAAGCTCCGAGGCGGCTAAGAGCGGCGTCGTCAATACCGACAACATGCACAATATTTCCGTATACGACGGCTTTAAGTACAATGCCGCCGACCAGTACGGCGCCGAGCAATCCGGCAGCATGCTCGTCATAGACCATGCCGCGCCCACCAACACGATATACACGCTCGCCAACAATCTCAACCTCGCCGCGAGCACCTACTACCGCCTCGACGTGACGATCAAGATCCACACCACCGACGACACCCGTTTGAGCGACGTTATCGAAGGCGCGACCATTGGCTTGAACGGCGCAGTGACCGAGAAGTTTGAAAACATCAAAGACACGACGACGCTCGTCGCGGAGAATCAGGAAGACAGCCGCGACAGAGAAACGTACAAAACCTTCTCGTTCTATATAAGCTCGGGCGACAACGGCGGCGAGCTCGGTATGTATATCATGTTCGGCGGAAAGACTCAACGCACGTTTACGGACGGTCAGCTCATCGTTTCCGATATCTCTCTCACCTCGATAAACAATACCGTATACGAGAACATCGTCGACGAACTCAAAGAATACGAGAAAAAACACAAGGAAGAAGATAAATACCGCAAAGCCGTCGCGCTCTCCGAGACCGCTGCGCCCGACGACGACAAGACCGAAAAAACGCCCTCCGAGGTAGCCTGGTGGATAATCCCCACCGTTATATTCGGCGTGTGTCTTATCGCCGCGATAGTGCTTATACTCGTTATGCGTCTTCGCGACCGCGCCAAGCGCAAAAAGAAGGTCACGGTCACAACAGAGTACGACCGCGCCGAAACTATAAAAGAGCTCGACCGCCTTGCTCAGCTCGATGAGGACGAGAAGAAAGCCGCCAAGAAAGCGCAAGCCGACGACTCGCCTGCCGACGAATTCGACGAGCAGCCGAGCGGCGACGAGGACGCGCCCGCGGCAAACGACGAGCCGTCCGAAAGCGACGTACAAGCCGAGCCCGAGCAAACCGAAAAAGCTCCCGACGCGGCGGACGACCTCGACGACTAAAACCGATGCAACATGCAAAAAACCTTTCCGATATTCGGAAAGGTTTTTTATTGTTTGAATTATAACAACGGCTCACAAAAGCAAAGCTTTTGTACGGATATTAGCCGTTAGTTGAAATACGGCGCGGATCTTGCCATTGCAAGCAATCAAATCCACTTGTATTATGTCAGCGAATACTCAATAACCGCCGTCGACGTGGAGCAACGCGCCGTTTACGAACGACGACTTTTCGTCGGCGAGGAACAGCACTGCGTTGCTTACATCCTCGGGTCTGCCTATGCGGCGAACGGGCGTATTGTCGACGATACGGATCAGCGCCTCGGGCGGTACGGGGTCGTTCATTTCGGTAGCGATAAGCCCTGCTATGACGGCGTTGACGGTGACGTACTCGCCCACTTCGCGCGACAGCGCTTTTGTCAATCCGTTAACGCCCGCCTTAGCCGCGGAATACGCTGTCTCGGTGCTCGAACCGCGTTCCGCCCAGAACGAACTGATGTTTATCACGCGCCCGAAACCGTTTGCTATCATGCCGGGCAGGAATTGCCGCGTAGTCAGCCATACGCCTTTAAGGTCGACGCCTATCACGCTGTCGAAGTCCTCTTCGCTATCGTACTGTAACAGCCCCATATGCGCAATGCCCGCGTTGTTGACTAGCGTATCGACCGTGCCGAACATCACCTGCTCCGCCATGCGCTTTACCTGTGCCGCGTCGGACACGTCGGCACGTATCGCCTGACACGCTATCTCCCTTGCGCTTAGCTCGTTAATAAGCTCCATCGCCTGTTTTTCCGACTTGTTGTAATTGACGACAACATTATAGCCCGCCGCGCCTAAGTCGAGCGCGATCTGTCTGCCTATACCGCGCGCTCCGCCCGTTATGAGCGCCGTCCGCTTCCTCTGCATTTTTCCGTCGTCCTTTGTCATTTGATGTTATCGGGAAGGTCGTTCTCAAACAGCACGATACGCTCGCCCGAGATCTCCTTCAAACCCTCGACCGCCTCGTCGCGCGACGCGAAACACGAAATATTATTTTCGTTCATGCCCGCGGCGATAGCGCCGGCTTTGATATCCTCGGCACGCGAGCCGACGAGGTAAGCATAGTCGCATACCGCCGCTATATGCTTGCCGAGCTCGGTATTGCACTGCTTCTCGATAGAGCCGAGCTCGACGAACCCCGGAGTGATGATGACTTTTTTCTCGGCAAAGCACGCGAGCACGTCAAGCGCGTTCTTCGCGCCGACGGGGTTGGAATTGTACGCGTCGTCGATAACGCCGCCGTCCAAAAGCTGTAAACGGTGCTCAACCGGCTTAGCCGCCTCGACCGCCGCGACGATATGCTCTGCGTCCGCGCCGCAATACCGCGCCGCCGCCGCACACACACAGGTAAGCTCCGCTATATGCGCGCCGAGCAGCTTTGTATTGACGCTGTGCTCATCACCGTCGATAACGAGCGTGAACGACGTTCCGCGCGCATCTATTTTTAGATCTTTGTACGATATATCCCCGTCGCCGCCTACTACCGTCTTTTTGCACGGCGCGTCGCGGTCCGCGAGCGCGGCGCAGTCGGAGTTGTAGCCGTTGAGCACGAGCAGTCCGTCCTCGGGCAGAGCTTTTGCAAGCGCGTACTTCGCGTCGGCAACGCCTGCGCGGTTTTTCAGCGTTTCGAGGTGCATATCGCCTATCGCGGTAATTATCCCGACCTTGGGCGAAACGATGCCGCACAGTTCTTTTATATCGCCGCTGTACCGCGCGCCGAGCTCGGCTATCAAGTACTCCTCATTGTTAAGGTCGTTGTTTACGGTAAGGCATATGCCCATAGGCGTATTGTAACTGCCTGGCGTGGCGATGACAGACTTGCCGTCGAGCATGCCGCGCAACAGGTTTTTGGCGGTAGTCTTGCCGTAGCTGCCCGTTATACCGATAACGACGGGCGCGACTGCGGCGAGCTTGCGTTTGGCGCGTCTTATATACCGCCACGCAATTATCTTTTCGATAGGTGCATTTATAAAGCCCGCAAGCAATGCGGTGAACGGCGCAAACAGCGCAAACACGCAGGCGAGCGTTTGGCAGTACGGCGAGTACCAAGACGCGGCGGCTACGCCCGCGCCGAAAGCGAGCAGTAACACGACGTACGTCGTAATGAGCCTGACCATGCGCTTTGTCGGTTTGAGCTTGGCGTCGCCGTTTTTGACAGCCGCACCGACGAATACCGCCGCGAGCGCGATATAAAGAGCGATCGCGCAATACCGCGCGTACTCGAACACCGCAAAGCACCCGACATAGACTATCATTGCGATAAAAGAGAACGCCGCAAGCCCGAAGTATCTTATAAGCGCGTTATACCGCGTCGCTTTGAGCCACGCCCGCACTCCGCGCGCCTTGTAGCCCGAAAGCTGAAATATCTTGAATATCGGCAAGCCGACCGCGACCGATAAGATCGCGGCGGCGGCTGTCAATGCTACTGCTATCCAACTATCCATATTACCTATTCCGTTATAAAAGATTTGACGAGCCTGACAAATCCGTAATGCGATTCGACATAAGCATAATGCCCGCCGTCGAGATATTCGAGCCGACTTCCGTCGATACGCGCATTGAGCCGTTTCGCCATGTACGGCGGCGTTTCGCCGTCCGTCCTGCCCCATACGATAAGCGTCGGGCATTTGATATACGGCAAAAGCTTTTCGAGATGCGTATTGACTATGCGGACGAACACTCCGCGCATTTCGGGGTCGGTATTATTATAATCTATCGAGCCGCTTCCGTCAAGCGGTTTCCCGCGCTTTACTCTCCTGTGATAGCGCGCGACGGCTAATTTTTTTCTCAGGCTGAAATGCGGTCTCATGCCCGCGCTGTCGACGAGCATCAGCTTTGAACAAAGTCCCTGCGCCGCGGTTATTATCCCGATCCTGCCGCCGAAGCTGTGTCCTATTATTATCGGGTCGGATATGTCCTTGCTCCTGAGAAAATTATTAAGATACGATGCGTAATCGTATACGCCCCAATCGCTCGGCACTTTTTTGGGAAAAGCGAAGTTGAGCGCGGACACGCCCATATCTGTCACTGCGCGGAACGCGCCCGAAAACGATTCGAGCCCGCCGCCCCAACCGTGTAAAAAAACGACGGTATCGCCGTCGTTTGTTTCGCGGCGCACATACTCGTATTCGCATTCCACGCCGTTGATATTTTCTTTCATACGCCCCCCAAAGAGCAGAGTTTACAAATCGCGCCGCATCACGACCGCATCGGCATCGCCGTAGTAGCCCTTTCTCAGTCCGACCTCGGTAAATCCGAGCTTTTCGTACAGCGCGTGCGCCGAGCCGTTATCGTTGCGGACGTACAAAAAAACCTTGCCCGCGCCGCGTGTCCGCGCGCCCTCGAACAGCCGCTCGAAAAGCGCCGTCGCTATCCCGCGCCGCCTATGCGCCTCGGCGACGGCGATATTGGAAACGTCGCATTCGTCCGCGGCAAATACGCCCGAAAGATACCCGACCGTCATGCCGTCGATCTCGGCGACAAGGAACAGACATTTTTCGTCTGCTATCGCCTCGTCTATCATCTGCTGTGTCCAGCAACTGCCGATATACGCCTTTTCCATAGCGCATATCGCCTTGCCGTCGGCGGATTCTGCGGTACGTATGACCGCCGCGACCGTCATAGATCGCCTTCTCCGCGCTCGGGCTGAGGTTTTCTTATGTACAGCGGCAAAAGCTCCGCATAGCTCACGGTCGACGCGATCGCTTTATCCGCGGCGATACGCATTTCGCGCTCGCCCACGCCCGACACGCCGCCGAGGATCTTCCCGAGCTTGACGTCGGTAGAAAGCGCAAAGTCCTTGTGCTCTGCTATCGCCGCGCGCGCGCCGTCAAGCGTGACGCACTTTGCCGCGTCGAGCTCCGTATCGCCGTCGTAACGCGCGATATAGCACACGTTACTGCCTGCGTCCGCCACGGATATAACTTTTCCGCTATCGTTATTATATGCGTTGAGCCTGAGATTGTTCACGGCAAAGCACGGCTTACCAAGACAATAGCAAAGCGTCTTGACCGTGGTCAAGCCGATGCGCAAGCCCGTAAAAGAGCCCGGACCTACGCACGCGCCGATAGCGTCGAGCTCGGACAGCTTGACGCCGCTTTCCGACAAAAGCCTGTCAATCGTCGGCATCAGCGTTTCCGCGCCCGCGTTGGTCAGGTCCTCGGAATAATGATATTTGTCGCCCGCGCACAGTAGCACGCGCGTCCCTTCCGCGGTATCTATAAATATGTAGTTCATCGCCGTATCGTAACTTTTCGCCCGTCGTCGGTCTTGATTATATCAACGGAAACCGTCTTTATCCCGTTGAACAGCCCCTCGATATTCTGCCACCACTCGATTGCGCAAACGCAGTCCGACTTACCGAAATACTCGGCAATGCCCGCGCCGCACGCCTCGTCCGTGCCCGACAGCCTGTAAGCGTCGAAATGACGGAACGCTATCCGACCGTCCAAATACTCGTTCATCAGCGTGAACGTCGGCGATACGACGTCCGCGCTCACGCCCAAACCCTTAGCAAGCCCCTTGCAGAATACCGTTTTACCCGCGCCGAGTTCGCCGCCGAGCAGGATCACCTCGCCGCCGACAAGCTCCGATGCGAGCGTCTCGCCGAGCTTTTCCATATCCTCGGGCGAACGTATATCGTGCTCCTCCGCTACGTCGACGGACGCCGCCTGCTCGGACGCAATGCGTTTTTTGCGCTTGCGGTCGTTGGCGAACATATAATCGAACAGGCGTTGGAACTGCTTATACAGGAGCAGGACCGCCGCCGAGATGAGTATGACCTTTACAAAGTTGAATATGACTGCCCAATACCAGACCGACAGGTAAAACTCCATGCCGGCCGTCCAGGACGTCGCGCCCGCGTACGCCATGAGGAAGAACGGGAACGTAAGCACATAGTTGACTGGTATCGACCACACCGCCTGCGCCACACACGCGATAGCGAGCGTAACGAGCACGGTCTTTATCGTCCGTCTGCGCTTATACACTATCGACGGGATAAGCACGAAAGGCAGCATTATTATTATGTTGGCAAGCTCGCCCACGCCTACCGTTTGGGAAAAAGTCACCGCATGCAAAAGCTCTTTGAGCACGCCGACTATTATCGCCGATATAGGACCGAGCGCAAAGCCCGCCATCATGACGAAGGCGTTGGAAAAATCAACTTTGAGGAACGGGACGGCAGGTATCGGCGCAAACTCGAATATCGGCATATACAGCAGGTACGCGAGCGCGGTGAATATCGCCATGCGCGTTATGTTCTTGGTCGTGAACACGCGTTTCGCGTGATCCTTGAACGACTTTTTGCCGTTGCCGTGTGTCATTTCTTCTGTCATATTTTAACTCCTTTGAATATTATAGGCGCAATGAGCGACGCCCACAGCGCCATGATGAAGTATCTTAAAAAGCAATAGAGCATCGGCATGCTCTCGGGCAGGAACAGCTTGAACAGCTGTTGCACCGCCACAGTCACGCCGCCGCCTATAACGACGCGCAATGCGTACTGCCACCACTTGCGGTTTTTCCGAACGTCGTAACCGACGTACCGCTTTTCTATAAAATAACCTATGTCGAAGGCGAGGAACGCGCCCATGCCCTTGAGAAGATCGGGCGAATCGCCGAGCTTGCCGAGTCCGCCCATCACTGCGAGCGTCACCGCGGACAGCGCGATAGCGACTATGCCGAACAGCTCCTCTTTCTCTTTGAACAGCGACAGCAGCGCATTGAAGGCTATCGCCGAGAACACGCCGACGGTCAGTCCGCCGAAAACGTCGGATAGATAGTGCTGTCCGAGGTACATGCGCGATACCATTACGAGCAGTGTCAGCATAACGCCTACTATCGGCACTATCTTATATCTTTTTCCGTATTTGACTGTAAGCACGCCCGATATCGACGAAATGCTCTCCGTATGCCCCGACGGGAACGAATACGAGCTTTCCTTAGCTCCTATCGACCGAACCTGCTCGGGGTACGCGTCGAACGGGCGCGGACGCTTAAAGCCTATCTTCATGAAGTTAGTGACCGCAACGCCGAGTATGTACACGTTGAACAGCCTATAAGCGAAACGTTTGTCTATACACCAATACAGCGTCACGGCGACGATAAGGAAAAAAGTCTCCGTACCGAAAAACGAAAACACGTGGTTGACGCCGTCCGTAAATGCGTTTGACAGCATTTGCAGGCTTCGTATGATGTCGACTTCGAATCCCAAATCAGTCTCCGTAGCGCTTGATATTACCGCCGTCAGCCCACAAACGCTCGATGTTGTAGAACTCGCGGGTCTGATCGGTGAATATATGGACTATGACCGAGCCGTAATCGAGCGCGATCCATTCCCTGTCGGTATCGCGCTTTGACGGGTCGAGCCCGAACTTTTTGGTGAGCACGTCCTCGACGTAGTTGGCAAGCGCGCGGACCGCCGTCGATGACGTAGCCGACGCTATGACGAAGTGATCGGCGATGATCGTCTTGCCGCCGAGGTCAATAACGTCGATATCGTGCGCCTTGTGGAGGTCGAGCTCCTTTGCCGCCGCCTCCGCTACCGACCGGGCAAAATCAGCGTCGTGATCGAGGTGCGTCGGTCTTTTGGCAACGGGCTTGCGCTCCTCCGTTTTTTCTTTATCCGCCGAAGCGCGGCTAACGACGGAGCTAACGGGCTCGGAAGCCTTTGCGACGGGCTTTCGCGGCGCTCTCTCGGGCGCGGCGGGAAACTCAACGCCGTCGCAAAGCGCCTCGTAGTACGTTTTTGCACGCTCGGACATTTCGCAAGGTAGCGTATCGCGCAGCTCGTCCACCCTTTTGAGCATGTACAGCATGGCGAGCCGCCTGTCGTAGCCGCAAAGATATCTTATATAATTGACGCCGTCGTAGTTCCTGCCGCGTTCGGTCTTGTCTGCAAGGAACACCGCCTCGTCAAGCGCCGTCATCTTGTCGTCGCCCGTAGAGTGGACGTATATCGCGTGCGCTATCTCGTCCGAAACACCGAACTCGGTCTCTGCGATATACGCGCCGATTGCCGAATGAGCGGTCGGCTCGGGAAAGCCCGAAAGATCGAGCTTGTCCTTATACTCGTCTACATCCGTCGACTTGGCTATATCGTGGAGCAGGCATGCGACGACGCAATCATGCACCGAACAGCCGAACAGCTTCGCAAGCTCCGCGCCCTTGACCGCCACGCCGTATGTGTGGTCTATGCGTTTGTCTTTAAGACCGTGGGCGTACAGCGCGTCGACATACGCGCCGTAAGGATCGAACAGTCCGTTCTTGTCGGCGTATTCTTTGACCGCGCTCGGCATGTATTTATTGGGCTTGCCGAACGCCGTATCGAGCTTTATCTCCGTCGACGAAACGTCCAGCCCGACGAACTTCGCGACCTTGATCTTTATTTTTAGCTTTTTGAGCACGGCGAGCGTTTCGGGATCGACGTCGTAACGCGGACGCGGCACGACGAGAAAATCGACGAGCGTTTTCAGCCTGTCTATATCGTGCCACTCGATCAGCCGACCGAGTTCCTCGCTGCCGATGACCCAGGTCAGGCGCGACGGCTTATACTTTTTGGCGAGGTATGCCGCGGTATCGACGGAATAACTGACGCCGCCCTTTTTTATCTCGCGCGCGAGCACTTCCGTCTTTTCGGAAGCGAACGCCTTTTTGCACAGTTTGAGCCGCGCCGCCGCGTCGTCCGCGCCCTCCGCCTTGAACGGCGAGATAAACGACGGAACGACTATCACCCTGTCGAACGTACGTTCGAGGTTCTTGACTATATCGATATGCCCGTAGTGCGGCGGATCGAAGCTGCCGCCGAAAACGGCTGTCTTTTGTTGTTTTTCAGCTTTCATATTTGAACTCCGTATCGAGTATTCGGACGGTGTCGCCGTCCTTTATACCCGCGTTTTTAAGCGCTTTGGTAACGCCGCCGTCGTCCAGCCTGCGTTGGAAATACGCAAAACTGTCGCGGTCCTCCAAGACCACTGTGCGCGCGAGGCGTTCTATCAGCTCGCCGCTCAGCACGAACGCGCCGTCGTCGGCGCGCGTCACCGCGAACGAGTTCGGGTCGGCGTCGACGTAGCGGAACGGCTCGAACTCCATAGGGCGCTGCGGCGGCAGTGTCGCGAGCTTAGCGGCGACGGCGCGCATCAGCTCTTTTATGCCCGCGTGCGTAACGCCGCTTATCTCGTATATCTCGCCCTTTATTTGGGCGCGGAACTTCTTTACGGCGTCCTTGTCGGCGCAGTCGGTCTTGTTGAGCGCGACGATCTGCGGCACGTCCGCAAGCTCTTTGTTGTACTTGTAAAGCTCGTCGTTGACGGTGTTATAGTCGTATACGGGATCGCGCCCGTCCGTCGACGCTACGTCCACGACATGGACGATGAGCCTTGTCCTGTCTATATGGCGCAGGAAGTGATGCCCGAGCCCCGCGCCGTCCGCCGCGCCCTCGATAAGCCCCGGTATGTCCGCGACGGTAAACGAAAAGTCGTCTACGGCGCATACGCCGAGATTGGGCGAAAGCGTCGTAAACGGATAGTTGGCTATCTTCGGGTCGGCGCGCGTCAGCACCGACAGCAACGTGGATTTGCCCGCATTGGGAAACCCGACAAGCCCTACGTCGGCTATTGTCTTTAATTCGAGCACGACCGCATGCTCGCGCGTCGGTTCGCCCTTTTGCGAGAATGCGGGGGCTTGGCGGCGCGACGACTTGAATCTGGCGTTGCCCTTGCCGCCGATACCGCCGCGGAGCACCGTTACGCTGTCGCTCGGGTCGAACAGGTCGGCAATGATGCCACCGGTCTCCGCGTCGCGCACGACCGTGCCGCGCGGCACTTTGAGCACGAGGTCAGCGCCGTTCTTGCCGTGGCGGTTCTTGCCCGAGCCGGCGCTCCCCGCTTCCGCGCGGTAGTGCTTGCCGAAACGGAACTCCGAGAGCGATGCGAGATTGTCGCCGACGGCTATCACTACATTGCCGCCGTTGCCGCCGTCGCCGCCGTCGGGCCCGCCGTTGGGCACGTATTTCTCGGTATAAAACGACGTACAGCCGTCGCCGCCGTCGCCTGCTTTTATATATATCTTTGCTCTGTCTATAAACATTGCGTCACGTCCTCTCTATGTACGGCTCACGTTCGCGCCGTCATACGTATAAGCCGACGGGCACACTTCGCCGAGCACGCACTCGCCGCATTCGGGATTGCGAGCGTGACAGCACGCTCTGCCGTGGCGTATCAGCAGGAAATGCGCGTCGCGGTAGTCCTCGGGCTCGAAGCGCGCGCAAAGATCTTTTTCCACGTCGTCGGGCGTTTTTCCGTTAGACAATCCGAGGCGGTGCGACACGCGGAACACGTGCGTATCCACCGCTATCGCCGGCAAGCCGAACGCCACGCTCAGCATGACGTTGGCAGTCTTGCGCCCGACGCCGGGCAACGTCAACAGCTCGTCCATCGTCTTAGGCACTTCGCCGCCGAACCGTTCGGTCAGCTCGCGACAGCACGCCTTGATATTGGCGGCTTTGTTCTTGTACAGACCGCAGGACTTGATAAGCTGCTCGAGCTCGCCTATATCCAGCCGACAAAAATCCTCCGGCGTCGCCGCCGCCGCGAAAAGCTTTTTCGTGACGATATTGACGCGCTTGTCCGTGCACTGCGCGCTGAGGATAACGGAGATCAACAGCTCGAACGCATTGCCGTATTCCAATTCGCACGTCGCGTCGGGGTATATCTCCGATAAGTCTTTAAGAAGTTTGTCCATACCGTGATATTTTAACATATTACGGCGTAAATGTAAATTATTTTAGTCAATTCTCCGTACTATAAATTGTTTTATATCCGTTTTGGTCGAGCGAGAATATCGCGCGAAGCGACGAATAATACCCGCGGTTGAGCACGCCGCGGCACAGTTCGTAGTCGTCGCACTTGACGCCCAGCCCACAGCCGTGACTGCCCGTCTGCGGCGAGTTGACGAGCGACGCTCTGCCGCCGCTCGTGTTTACCGCGTCCAAAAACCTCATTGCACCGTTGCGCGACGAAAACGAAAATACGTATTTCATACCCTATAATTTCCTCTTTTCTGTTCTAAACCGTCAAAATTCGCATTTACTGATATTAACGGTCTTATTCCGTTATATGTTATCGGAGCTATGTCTGCCATGATTTATTTCGACAATGCCGCAACTACTATGATCAAGCCCGAGTGCGTTATCAAGTCAAACTCTTACGCGCTCGAAAACCTCTGCGCCAACTCGGGGCGCGGCAGTCATTCCGCCGCCGTCAAAGCCGCGTCGATAGTCTACAACGCGCGGAAAGCCGTACAAAACCTCGTCGGCGGCGACGACGTTATTTTCGGGCTGAACTGTACCGACGCGCTCAACACCGTTATATTCGGCACGGCGCGGCGCGGACACGTAGTGACCACGGTCTACGAGCATAACAGCGTACTGCGTCCGCTGTACGAGCTCAGCAGGCGCGGCTTGATACGCTTTACCGCCGTCGCGCCGGACGCGCACGGCGTTATCGACCCTGCCGAGATAGAACGCGCGATCCGTCCCGATACGTACATGATAATAGTCAACAACGCATCCAACGTGACAGGCGCGGTCGCGCCTATAACGCAGATAGGCGGCATAGCCAAAAAACACGGACTGCTATACCTCGTCGACGGCGCGCAGACCGTCGGCTACGTTGATATCGACATGAAGCAGTCTAATATCGATTATCTTTGTTTTTCACCGCATAAGGGCTTGCACGGCGTGCAGGGCGTAGGGTGTCTTTGCATGCGCGCGGGCGCGCCGCTCTCGCCTTTCAAGTTCGGCGGCACCGGCACTGCGTCTAACACGATGGCACAGCCCGACGACGTGCCCGAGGGGTTCGAGTGCGGAACACTGCCCGTACACTCAATATACTCGCTGATAACCGCGATCAATTATTACGAAAAAATGCCGCTCGGGCAGAAACGCAACCTCGCCGAATGCGGAAACGCACTGCGCAGCGGCTTGTCCGAAATAAAAGGCGTCAAGCTGTACGGGAAGTACAGCCTTTTGCCAAACGTCGTGTGCTTCAACCTCGACAGCATGCCCGCCGCCGCCGTCGGAGATATCCTCAACGAACAGTACGACGTCGCCGTGCGTTGCGGACTGCACTGCGCGCCGTTATGCCATAAATACCTCGGCACGACGGAAACGGGCGCGGTGCGCGCGTCGCTTTCCTATCACAACACTATGAGCGAGGTCGAATTTTTCCTCAAAGCGATAAACGAAATAGCGAAGTAGCTCAGCCCTTTACCATGCGTATCAATTCGGCGAGCCGCTTGCGCTGATCCTCGTCGAGATTGGGCGACACGAACGCGGCAAAGTCGTCGAGCTCGGCGGCATCGAAGCTTCCGCTGTTCTTCGCCGACGCGACGGACTTCATCAGCTCGCCCATCAGCTCGTTCTCGTTCATGCCGGAATATTTAGCCGCCGCCTCGTCGACGCTTTTTGCCGACGCTTCGACGGGACGCCGAGCGTCCGCTTTGTAATCCTTTAACCGTCGCATTTATGTATCCTCCCGTCATACATTATATTCCGACGCGAATACAATAGTGCGTAAATACAAGACGAGGTGAATCATGGACTTATCGCAAATGCTCCCCCTGCTCTTAAAAGGCAAGCTCGGAGAAAAAGAACAAGCGCTGCTTCGCGCGACGCAGACCCAAGACCCCGCCGCGCTCACCACACTGCTGACGCAAATGTACGCGTCGCAACCGCCGCAAAACGCGGACGTATTCGCCACATTCAAAAAGATCATACCTGCGGAGACCTTGGGCATGATCATCAAATACTTCGACACGCGCAAGGCTTAGTCTGCCCTAAGATTCCGCGCTAAATCAACTTGGATATCATGTACGCGATGCGGAATGTCATCGCGTCGTTGAAGTTGCGTATATTAAGTCCCGTTATACGCTCTATTTTGTCGAGCCTGTAAATGAGCGTATTGCGGTGCACGTACATACTTCGGCTCGCCTCGGAAATGTTGAGCGAGTGTTTTATAAACGCGTCCGCGGCGGTCATCAGCTCTTCGTCGGCGAGCACCTCGCGGTAGTTTTTGTCAAGCACGGTCTTGATATACTTTTCCGTTTCCGACTGCGGCAGTTCGGACAGTATGCGCACGAGCGCGTATTCCTTGTGCGAATAGACGCTGTTTTTCGGGTCGAACTCTGCGCCGCTTACGAGCGCCGACCGCGCATACGAATAGTACAGCGGCAGTTCCGACACGCCGTGCGCGACGCCGCCGACGCCTATCTTGATGTCCGCGTCTATCTCCTCGGTCATGTTTTCGCGGAGCACCGCCGCGAGCTCGCCAGCCGATTGATAATCGCAGTCGCTGTCGACGAGCTTGCAAAACGCAGTCACACCGTCGCCCATATCGGCGTACATATCCTTTACCGTCGCCATTGCCGCGATGTATTCGAGCGCCTGTCTGTGCCGCGCCGCGCCGTAGATAGCGAATACGTAATGATCCGCCTTGCCGACGCGCACGCCCGGCGGAAGCTCGCCGCCGCACAGGAACGCGCGCACGGGATCGACCGCGGACTTGCCCATCGCGCCCGTAAGATACTCGCGCGCGAGCGCCGCCGTTATGCGCGCGCCCTCGCCCGTACCGTCTATGGAGAACAGAACGTGCTCGCCGCCCGACGATACGGTAAAATACGTCCTCTGCGTATCGTCGGTCGGTTTAGCGCCGTCCGGCTCGACGCGGGCGCGAAGCCCCGTCGCCGCAAACAGTTTTTCCAGCGCCGCCGCGATGTTTTCCATCAGCGTTTACCCGCCGCGGCGAACGCGCCGTCTATATCGGCTATTATATCGTCGGCATTCTCGAGCCCGACGCTCAGTCTAATAAGCGACGGCGATATGCCGGCCGCCGTGAGATCCGCGTCGGAGAGCTGACGGTGCGTGCTCGACGCGGGATGCAACGCGCACGAACGCAGGTCGGCTACGTGCACGAGCAACGACACGAGTTTGAGCGAGTTCATGAACTTGACGCACTTTTCGCGGCTCTCGAGCTCGAACGATATAACGCCGCTGCCCTTGCCGCCGAGGTACTTGACCGCTTTTTCGTACTCCGCGTCGCCTTTGAGCATGGGGTACTGTATGGTCTTCACTTCCTTGCGCGACTTCAAATATTCCGCCACTTTAAGCGCGTTGGCGCAATGTCGCTCCATGCGCACGGACAGCGTTTCCATGCCGAGGTTGGTCAGCCACGCGTTGAACGGCGAGATCTGCGCGCCCATGTCGCGCATCAACTGCACGCGCGCCTTGGTTATGAACGCGGCGTTGCCGCAGTCCTTGGAATACACGAGCCCGTGATAGCTCTCGTCGGGCTTGGTAAAGCCGTCGAACCTGCCGCTTTTCGCATAGTCGAACCTGCCGCCGTCGACGATGAATCCGCCTACGGACACGTCGTGTCCGTCGAGGTACTTGGTCGAGCTGTGTATAACTACGTCCGCGCCGTACTCTATCGGACGGCAGAGCATGGGCGTCGCAAACGTCGAGTCTATAAGAAGCGGCACGCCGTGTTTATGCGCTATCGCCGCTATGCGTTCTATATCCGCTATCTTGAGCGCGGGATTGGCGAGCGTTTCGCAGAACACCGCTTTCGTATTCGGCTTGATCGCATTTTCCACTGCGGCGAAGTCGCAGATATCCGCGAAGGTAAAATCTATGCCCAGCCTGCGGAGCGTGACGTTGAACAGGTTGAACGTTCCGCCGTATATAGCCGATGCGGAAACTATATGATCGCCGCTCGATGCGAGATTGAGCACCGAAAGCATGCTCGCCGCCTGACCGGACGACGTCATCATCGCGCCGACGCCGCCCTCGAGCGCGGCTATCTTGCCTTCCGCCGCGGCAATAGTCGGGTTGCCGAGCCGCGTATAGAAAAATCCGTTGTCTTTAAGGTCGAAAAGGTCGCCGACCTGTTCCGTCGTGTCGTAACGGAACGCCGTACTCATCGCGATAGGCAGTACGCGCGGCTCGCCGTTTTTGGGATAGTATCCCTCGTGTATGCACTGTGTTTCTTTTTTCATGATGACCGTCCTTTGCCGCCACGCGACGTGCTCAAATATTTTCGTATCGCTCCGCCGTCTTTATCGGCTTGATGCCGAACGGCGCGAGGTATATAGTTATGTCCGTTTCCGCCGGCGCAGTTACAGTAAAGCTTACGTCGCCCGCATACACCACGCCGCCGATCGCACAGCCTGCGGCGTGCAGTGCGGCGCTCGCCTTTTTGAAGGTATCGCCGCCGCAGACCGCCGAATAGTCGCAAACTCTGCGCGCCTCTGTCAGTCCCGCCGCGCCGATAAGCTCCGCCGCCGCGCGGCGGTATGCGCGCGTAAGTCCGCCCGCGCCGAGCTTGACGCCGCCGAAGTATCTGACGACCGCTATGAGCGACCGCACCGCGCCGGACGATGCTATCGCCGACCATATCGGCTTGCCTGCCGTGCCGCTCGGCTCGTCGTCGTAGCCGTAGTCGTCGCCCGTGCCGTCCGCGATGAATCCGTAACAGACGTGCGTTGCGTCGGGATATTTGGCTCTCAGCGCGTCGACGTGCGTTTTTACGTCGGCGCGTCCCGAAATGCCGTAGCCGAACGCGAGAAACTTCGACTTTTTTTCGGTGAACGCGTATTCTCCGTCGTTGATGCGGAGCATCGTCAGATCTTGACTTTGAGCTTGGTCTTTTTGCCCTTGGCGAGCACAAACTCTTTGCCGTCCGTATATGCGGACAGCGCGTCCGAAAAGCTCTCTACTTTTTTATCGTCTATTTTTACGCCGCCGCCCTCGATAAGCCGCCGCGCCTCGCTCTTGGATGCGCACAGCCTGACCGCGACGAGCACGTCGACCACCGCCGTCGCGCCGTCTGCGGATATCTCGGCAGTCGGCATTTCCGCCGCGCCGCCCTCGAACGCCGCCTGCGCCTGCGACATCGCTTTATCCGCCTCCGCTTCGCCGTGTATCAGCTTGACTACCTCGTAAGCAAGCTTGCGTTTTGCGCCGTTTATCCGCTCGTCGCGGTGCGCGCAAAGCTCTTTTATCTCATCGAGCTCGAGGAAAGTCAACAGCTTCAAGCAGTTTTCCACTTCCTCATCGTCGACGTTGCGGAAGTACTGATACATATCGTAAGGCGACGCTTTGTCGGGATCGAGCCACAGCGCGCCCTTTTGCGTCTTGCCCATCTTCTTGCCGTCCTTTGTTTCGAGCAGCGAACAAGTGAGAGCGTAAGCGTCCTTGTGCTCGACGCGGCGTATAAAGTCCGCACCGGCGAGGATATTGCTCCACTGGTCGTTGCCGCCTATCTCCAAACGGCAGTCGTGATCGGAGAACAGCCGCAAAAAGTCGTAAGCCTGCATCGGCATATAGTTGAACTCCAAAAAGCTGAGTCCCTTTTCAAGCCGCGTTTTGAAGCAGTCGGCGGTAAGCATCTTATTGACGGAAAGATACGCGCCGTAATCGCGCAAAAAGTCGATATAATTGAGGTTGCACAGCCAATCGGCGTTGTTAATTATCCGCGCCGCGTTCTCGCCCTCGAAGCTGACGAACCGCGCGAGCTGAGGCTTTATCCTTTCGACGTTGTGCGCTATGGTCTCTTTGGTCATCATCTTGCGCATATCGTTGCGGTTGGACGGATCGCCGACCATCGCCGTGCCGCCGCCGACGAGAAGTATCGGCTTATGCCCGGCGCGCTGCATGTGCGCCGCCGCCATGAGCGGGATAACGTGACCTATGTGCAGAGAATCCGCCGTCGGGTCGAACCCGCAATAAAAAGTGACGGACTGCTCGCCGAGCAGTTTATAAAGATCGTCTTTATAGACCGTCTGCTTTACAAAGCCGCGCTCTTCCAAAATATCGAATACGTTTCTTTTCATGTCCTACCTCAAAGCTTGGATTTTATCAGTTCCGACAGTATCTTTACGCCGCTGTCGATGCGTTGTTCGTCCGAATTGGAAAAATTCAGTCGCATTGTGTTTCTTCCGCCGCCGTCCGCATAGAACTCGCAGCCCTGAATATACGCGACGTTTCGCGCCACCGCCTCGGGCAGCATCGCCGCCGCGTCTATGTTTTTCGGCAGCTCCGCCCAAATAAACAGCCCGCCGTTCGGCCTGGTATACCTTACGCCGTCGGGCATGTACGCGTCGAGCGCCGCGAGGAACGCGTCCTTGCGCTTGCGGTACGCCGCTATGCTCTTTTCGAGCGTCGGATAAAAGTGCCCGCGCCGCAAGTATTCCGCGACTATCGCCTGGCACAGCGCGGGACTTTGCACGTCCGCGCACTGCTTGCCTATCGACAGCTTACGAATCAAGCTCGGCTCGCCGAATGCGAACGCTACGCGAAGTGACGGCGCCACTGTCTTGGAAAAACTCGAAATAAATACGACCGTGCCGCTTGTATCGAAGCTCTTCATCGTCGGCACTTCCTCGCCGTCGTACCTGAGCCGACCGTAGGGATCGTCCTCTATAACAACGACTCCGTACCGCTCGCACAGCGCGATTATGCTCTTGCGGTTTTCCGCTGTGTACGTCTTGCCCGTAGGGTTGGAAAACGTCGGGACGGTATACAACAGCTTGGGTCTGTACTTTTTGAGCTTGTCTTCGAGGTCGCCGAGCACAAGTCCGTTTTCGTCTGCGCTCACTCCGACGGCAATCGCTTCGTAGGTCTTGACTATCTGCAAAAACGCGAGGTACGTCGGGTCTTCGACGAGCACGACGTCGCCCTTGTCGAGAAACGCTTTGCACATGAGGTCGAGCCCCTGCTGTCCGCCGCTGAGCACCTGCAACTGCTCGTCGGCGGCTTTAAGTCCTATCGTGCCGAGATATTCTATAAGTTCGGCGCGCAGGTCTTTCAGCCCCTCGGTCTGACCGTACTGCAACAGCTCGCGCGCACGCGCTCCGCCGAGCAGTTCGTCCGCTATCCCGCGGATAAGCTCGCACGGCAACCGTTCCGCCGCAGGCATGCCTCCCGCGAACGATATGACCTCGGGCCGCGCGGTCAGCTTGAGTATCTCGCGCGTCGCCGTGCCCGTCATATCTTTTATCCTTGTGCTGAATCGGTACATAAAGTTATTTCCGTCTCCGAACGCCGTACACCGTGTACGGCAATTTTTTGATGATATAGTACGCCGCAAGCCCCGTGAACGCGCCTGCGAGTATGCCTGCGGCGATGAGCGGCGGCAACAACGGCAACAGGTCGACGCCCGTCACCGCGCACGCCACACAGAGCTGAACGGCATTGAACACGACCGCGCCGACAAGGCTTATCATGGAAAGCGACGTCTTGCCGAAAAGCAGATAGAACATCAACGCTTCCACCGCGAGCGACGCCGTGCCCGACGGCAACGAGTACATAAGCCCCGACAGTCCGCCCGAAAGCGTCGCGCCGAGCAGGCTCTTGACCGTCATCACGATAAACGCGTCGGGAACGCCGAGCAATATCAGCGCGACGAGCGGCGCTATGTTCGACAGTCCGAGCTTTGCGCCGGGCGCTATCGGCAGTAACGGCGGCAGCATGCTCTCCACGAGCGACAGCACGAGCGCCGCCGCCGTCAGCAGCGCGAGCGTCGTAAGCCGCCGAGTATCGATGCGCCGTCCGTCCGACCGCGCGCATTCCGCATAGAGCCGTTTCACCGCCCTATCTCCCACGACAGATCGCTCTTGCCGACTATCTTTACGACGATACCGTTAGGCAGACAGACTATCGACTGCCCCGCGCGCGTTATCTTGCCCGTGCGCTCGCACGTCCTGTCGGCGCAGTCCGCGTGCTCGACCCATACTGCGCCGTCCTCGATACGCACCGTCAAGTGCCCGAGCGCTATCTCGCGATCCTCGTCGAGCGGGTACGTGCGCACTTGTCCGTCGGCTTTGACGGACACCGCCGCGGGCGGTATGCGGTATATAAAGAACGCGCCGAATCCCGCCGCCGCTATGAGCGCCGCGAGTATAACAGCGTCGAGCACGGTAAACGGCTTGGACGCCTTGACTTTTTTTACAGCGTCGATATTCATGCCGCGTCCTCCGCTATGTCAAAGTCGACGCGCTCGTGACCGCGGTAACCGTCGTAGACGTCGGGCTTGTACAGCTCGACGCCTCCTATGATTGTAAACCTTTTTTCGGTAAAAATCAACCCTTTACAGCCGACCTTTTGCAAAAGCCTCGCGCCCTTCTCCATACCGAGCGCGCACACCGCCGTAGACAGCGCGTCGCTTGCCGCGCCGCCGTCCGCTATCACCGTCGCCGATATCACCCATTCCGCGCTGTTCCGCCACTGCCCGTCCGCATACTCGACTCCGACGGGCACGCCGTCCGCTTTGATGATATGCGGCACATACATGCCGCCGCCGTTATCGCTGACGTAATACCGCATATAATCGCCCGAGGTCGCCGCCGCCGCACCGCCGCCGACGGAAAACGCCGCAACATACCCGCGCGCGGCAAGAGCCTCGCCGCCTCTCGGCCGCGGCGACAAGACTCCGACCTTCCAGCTCTCCGCGCGTCCGCCGACTAAGTTATCGCCGTAAAAGTACGCGTTGCCCGATATATCGATGAGCGCGGACTTGATGTCGTACTCGCGCAGGATATCGACGCAGCGATCTACGGCATAGCCCTTGGCGATACCGCCGAGGTCGAGCCGCACGTCGGCGTTCTTTTTAAGATAGTATCTGCCGCCGCGCTCTTCCGCATCTACAAGCGTCGGGTCGCAACCGCTGAGCATCGCTTCCACCGCCTGCGGCTCGGGCAGCTCTACCGTCACGGGCGCATCGCCCGGTCCGGGTCGAAGCTCCGTTATGCTCGACGCGTCGACGTGCCACAGCTCGGAGAGCGGCGCGGCGGCTATATTGAACGCGCCGTCCGTCAATATATAATAGTCTCTGCCGAGCAAAAACAGCTCGTAGCAGTACTTCCCGACCTCCACCTCCGTCCCGACCTCGGCGGCGTTGAGCGCGTTTATATCGCTGTCCGCGCGCGACGGCGAGACCTGCGAGTCTATCTCCGCTATACGCTCCGCCATGCGCTCGTAAGCATAGCGCGCCCTGCCGCCTATCATCTTCGCGCTGAAAAGAATATCGTCCGCAAAGACCGCCGTCGGCTCGAATACGGTATAGCCCGACGCGGCGCAACCGGTAAAGCACACGACCGCGGCGAGCGCGGCGCATAATGTCGAAAACAACTTCTTCACACAAAAAGTATAGCACAAACGCCCGACGTTTGGCAAGAGTTCGCTTGATTTACTCCGAGAAAAAAGTTATAATATCCGTATGTTCATCGACGAAAAATTTTTGCGCCGCGCGACGGGTCTTAACGTCGACGTAGAAAAATACTGCGTGTCGACGTTCGACGAGATCGGCGACTACGACGCTATCGTCGCGCTCAGCCAAAAACACGGGAGCGGCAGGGGCGATCACTCCTTCCACTCGCCCAAGGGCGGGATATATCTCGTCATGCGCGAAACGGGGCTCAATATCGACGCGCACACGCTGACGCCCGCCGTCGGGCTCGCCGTGCACGATTCCGTCAAGACCGTGCTCGGGCGCGACGTCGGACTGAAATGGGTCAACGACGTAATGTACGACGGCAAAAAGATCTGCGGCATACTTATACGCAGTCCGCGGCGCGGCGAGTATCTTATCGGCGTCGGAGTCAACTACGCGACCTCGCCCGTCGAGCTCGAAAAAGCGGGCTTGTCCGACGTCGCGACTTCGCTCGGCGCGCCCGAGGACAAGGCGACGGCGTTCACCGCCGATCTCATGCGCCGCATACACCTTGCGACGCTCGCGCCGTTCGATCACGCAAGGTACGGCAAGCTGTGCGTCACGCTCGGCAAGACCGTTTGCTTTACCAAAAACGGCGTAAATATCCAAGGCTATGCAGAGAGCATAGAGCGCGACGGCACGCTGCTCGTCCGCATAGGCATGGCGACCGTCGCCGTCGACGCGGGCGAAGTCTCGCTCGTCCGCGAAGTCGTTTCGCAATGACGCGACGCGAGATATAACGTCAAACAAAAACCGCCCGACGGCTGATGTACCGTTTCGGCGGTTTTTTATTGCGTTTCGAGCTTTACTGCTCTTCCGCGGGCGTGTCGTAAAAGGCTACGGAATCGAAGCTTGCCGAACCCCTGCAAAGCATTACGACGTTATGCTTGCCCTTTTTGAGCTCGGGCGAAACATAGCTGACGTAGTACGGCGTTTTCGTCGGCTCGAATGCGACCGACTTGACCTTTTTGCCGTCGATGTAGATATCGAAGTCGCTTTTCGTCGTATTGGACGAAATGATAACGAACCGGTCGCCCTCGATTTCAAACTGCACGGTCGCATTCTTCTTGCCTACGTACACATGCCCGAAGCACGACGTCACGGGCTTGACGCTCCATTTGCCGCGGTAAACGAAGTTATCGCCATCGGGCGAAATGTGGTTTGCGCCGTTGCCTCTCAGATCGATGTTTATCGACATGCTCTTAAAAGTGATCTTGGTCATGCCGAACCTGCCGCTGTCGGTCTTGGTCACAACTATCTTGTAATAGCGGAAGGTATATGTGTCGTTGAGCTCGACAGTCATATTTTTGCCCGTGAGCTTCATGTCGGTATTGGACAACATCTCGAAGTATTCTTTGCCGTCGATACTGCCGTACACGGTAAACGTTTGGGGCAAAGCATACTTGCCGGACGTTTTGCTGTCGTTACAGCCGTAAAGCGAGATAAAGTTAGCGGTAAGCTCACTGCCGGTATCCGCAACAAGCTCGAACGGCTTGGCTTCCGAAATATCCCATTGCTTGGAAAGGAAGCTCGTGTTGTCCTTGCCGTCGAACATGAAGCCCAAACCGAGCGCGTTTTCCATGCCGCCCCACGCAGCGGGCGCGGAACAGCTGACGAGCGTCTGCTGCTGCCCGTATTCCTTAGCGTTGTCGTAAGCGAAGTTGTAGTTGTAGCTCTTGGTATAGAAGTAATCGCTTTCAAACTGCTTGGTGAACTCGTAGTCACAACGGTATGCCGTCGGGTAAGAAACGGACGTCGGAACTATGGGATCGACGTTGCTCGCCTCCTCCGGCGTTACTTCCTTGTTGCTCTCGTCAAAGTAATGCGTCACTCCGTCCTCGTCGACGGTAGTCGTGTACTGCGGAACTTTCCACTGCTGCCAGCCGAGACCGATAAAGCACAGCCTGCCTTTGTTCTCGAATTTCAGCACTTCCTTGAAATACAGCCAGCCCTCGCCGCTCGCATCGTAGTCGAAGTACGTAGCGGGATCGTCGAGAGTGAAGTTCGGCGACGTGTTTGTCGTAACTTTTTGCGCCGCGAGCGTATATGTCTCGCCGTCCGTCGAAACGTAGAGCGCCGCGTCGAACCGTGCGCGCAAAGCGATACGGTATTTGCCCGCTTCCTTGATGAACAGCTTGCCGCTCACTTCCATGACCGTATTTTCCAAGCCCTCGCCGCTCGACAGCCAAATGTCCGTATTGCTGTTTTGCACGGGGTTGACGTTGTCGGTCGTCTTTTTGTCGATATTTCCGGCATAACCGCTCTCGAAAGCGGCGGCGGCGCTCGCAGGCGCTGCGCCCTCGTTGAATTTGTAGATCGTTCTTTCGAGCATATTTTTGTTGTGCTCGCGCGATTGACGGAACTCGAGCACGAGATCGACGTCGTCTACGGCAAACGCGCCGTCGTCTTTTGTTATCTCGAGCGTGACGTATATCTTGCCCGAAAGCTCCTCGCTGCCCGGAGTAAACGTGTAGATATCGCCGCTCTTCTGCTCGAACTTACCGTCGGCGTTCTTTGCGTCGACGCTCTTTACCCTCGCGGTAAAGCCGTTGGGCAAAACAACGCTGCCGCTCACATACTGTCCGCCGGCGTTGACCGTGTACGCGGAAAGATCCACGTCATACGGCTCGCCGTGGGGTATGATATACGGCTGCATAGTTTCGATATAGCGTTTTTCGCCGTCGTACATATAGCTCCTGCCCGTTTGATAAACGCTCGATACGGGCACGAACATCGGATAGTCCTTTTGCTCCTCGGCTATCTCGGGATAGTCGCCCGTGTACGACTTGACGGAGCTGATATAGTACGACATGTTCTGATGCGTCACGTTGCCCCAATTACGGAAGTAATTCGCGCCCGTGCCGCGCGCGCTCTTGATGAACGCGTCCTGCCCGAGGTTGTGCAGGAGCGTCGCGTACACCGCAAGCCCGTTGGTCGAAGATATAACGCCGTTATTGACGCGGTTGAGCGCCCACGTCGCGCTTGTATAGCTGTTCCAACCGGAAAGACCCGCGCCGCCGTACGAACCCAGACCGCGGTGCGACGATATATTGGTAAACAGGCTGTAAGATACGAGGGTGAGCGCGTTGTTGGAAACCTCGCCTTTATCGCCGACGCCCCAGCCGCCCTGGAAGTTGTGGTGATATTCGTGGAAGTTGCCCCATGCGCCCGAGGTCACGAGCGACTGATAGTTGAGCGACGACGACATCCAGCCCATCGGACAGTTGACCGACCGCCGCCCGGGGAAAGCGACCGCCGCGCCTGCCGCGACAAACGGCTCGTAGAGAAACACTACGCCCTGATTGGCGACGCGCGTCGACACTATTGACGCCTTCTCCCAAAGCGCGGCGGCTTTGTAGATATCTTCGTAACCGAAGCCCTCGGAATAGCGTTTCGGACCGGAATGGAGCACGCCGCTGTCCCATACCTCGAGATCGAAGTAAGGCGCGGTAGACTTGGAATACTTTTCAAAATCCTTCTCGGTAGTTACGCCGAGGATAAAGTGCGAGTAGTTGACTGCGCCCGATATAGTCATGGAAAAAGTTACGTTCTTATCGCGCACGTAGATAGGACCGCCGAAGAACGACCCGATATACGCTGTATATACCTCGCGCTTCGCGTCGTATGTCGCGGAATAACTATCTATCAAAAGCGTCGTCAGCACTTCGGGCATACGGTTCATCGCGTTCTTTTGCGCCCAGATATTATTGGTCTGACCGTTGAAAAGCGCCTGACCGATATGTATCACGACGCCGCCGGTCGCCTCGAAATCCGCCTTGGGCATTTCGACTTTTATCACTTCGCCCGCCGGTGCGAATAGACCCGTGACATTGTAATAACTGCTATAAGAGCGTTTGCGGAAGGTCATCTTTTTGACTACGCCCGGCTCGCTGTCCGCCACGTCGCCGAGGTACATGCCGACCGACGCGGTGTGCGCGTACAGCCTGCGCGGCGCGCCGTCGTTGCCTATCGAGGGCGTACCGTCTTTCATATAGAGCCAACCGTCCTTATCCATATAACGGTAAGTGGCAGCGTCGTTGTTTATTGTGTTAGTCGTGTTTGCATTGAAGTATCTGCTTTCGAGTATCAGCCTATTGCGCGCCTCGAGCTTATCCTCGCTGCCGCCTATTACGCTCGACAGAGTATATCCGTACTTTGGATATTCGCTGTTGCCGAAGTACGCGCCCTCGTCGTGAGTCTCTTTTACGGGCTTGTTGCGCTTGGTCGTGCCGAGGTCCTCGAACGAGCTTCCTACCTGTGTCACGTTGGGCGTGTCGTTGACCTCTACGGGCTTCTGTTTGAGCAGATAATCAAGTGACGACGTGACGCAACCGCGTATGCCGAAAACAAGCCCGAGTATAAGCGCCGCCACTACGACAAAAGCCGCCGCGGCTATCGCTATCAGCTTTACAGAAGTCTTGTTGCCGTCCGCGCTCTTTGCCGCCGCGCCGCCCGACCTACCCGACCTCGCGGATCTTACGGAACCGCTCTTCGCCGCGGAAGCCGCCGCGGCAGTTTCCTTTTTGGGATCGGTTCCGGTCTTTTTTGCCGCAGGCTTGTTAGCCGCGGGTCTATTA
>CAJTND010000001.1:378732-378989 GCA_910577995.1 uncultured Christensenella sp.
CCGCCGTTCTCGACTGCGCGCCCGTCGCGGCAGGCTTAGACTGCGCGCTTGCCGACGGCTTTTGCGCAGAGCCTTGCGCAGGAGTATTGACGGCAGTCCGCGCTTGCGGCTGCTTCAAAACGCGCTCGCTCGGTCTTTGCGGAGCGGTCGCGGGCTTAGCCGTCGCCGAAGGCTTCTTCGCCGCAGTCGTGCTCGCCGTCGTTGCAGGCTTCTTCGCCGCGGTAGAGCTCGCCGCCGTTGCGGGCTTTTTCGCCGCG
>CAJTND010000002.1:0-2503 GCA_910577995.1 uncultured Christensenella sp.
CGCCGATCTCGGAATAGATATCAGAGATCTTTCTGTGCGGTTCGAGCTCATAGAGGAATATCGCTTTTGCGAGAAAGTCAAAGCCTTTGGTCATCGGCGAAACTCCGCAGCGGTCAAGCATCAGTTTGATGTCAAGCTCCTCGTTTTGGTAGTCGGTGAAGTTTTTCATGTTTTACTCTCCTTTGTGTGTGTTATTCGACGGTTGTCCGTCGATTTAGTTATACATATATTTAACGCATCTGCGAAGTAAAAGCATAACAGTTGAGAAAATTTTTTTGAAATAGGTACTTTTTTAGCCCCTATCGTCAACGCTTACGCGTTGCCACTTCCCCCGAAAGGGGGAAGCGACGAAGTTACGGGTGTAACATCTTTGCCGCCACTGCCGAGGAAGCGACGAGCGTGACATATGGTTGAGATCCTTCGCTTCGCTCAGGATGACAAAACGTGCATTACGTGTGCAACGACTTTGCCGCCCCCGTTTGGGGGAGGTGCCCGAGCAAAGCGAGGGCGGAGGGGGCTTTACGGTAAAGCAGGGAAATGGCGGTAAAGTAAATCACTGCTATAAAAAGCCCCTATCGTCAACGCTTACGCGTTGCCACTTCCCCCGAAAGGGGGAAGCGACGGCGTGACGAGTGTAACGACTTCGCCGCTACTGCCGAGGGAAGCGACGGCGTGACGGGTATAACATCTTTGCCGCCACTGCCGAGGGGGAGCGACGAGGCGACGTGCTGAATGGCTTGCTGTATTCCTTTCTTATAAAACACTTGATTTTCGTCGGCAAAGAGTGTATAATATACGGACTATAAGAGGTACAAAGGAATGGACATCGCAAGAAGAGCAAAACAAATATCGCCCTCGCTCACGTTGGAGATAACAGCGCGCGCCAAGAAGATGAAGGCGGACAATATCCCCGTCGTGTCGTTTGCGGCGGGCGAGCCCGACTTCAATACGCCCGATTACATAATACAGGCAGGGCATAAGGCGCTCGAGCTCGGTATGACCAAATATACGCCCGCGTCGGGCACGGCGGAGCTTAAAGCCGCGATCTGCGAAAAGCTCAAAAACGATAACGCGCTCGAATACCTGCCGTCGCAGATAGTGGTTTCCAACGGCGGCAAACATTCGCTGTTCAACGCGTTCATGGCGGTGCTCGAGGTCGGCGACGAGGTCATCATCCCCGCGCCGTACTGGTTGAGCTATCCCGAGATAGTCAAGATGGCGGGCGGCGTGCCCGTATACGTTCAGACCAAGCCCGAAAACAATTTCAAGATAACGGCGGTCGAGCTGGAAAACGCCATAACCGACAAGACGAAGGCGTTTATACTCAACAATCCCAACAACCCGACGGGCGCGGTGTACACGCGCAGCGAGCTCAACGCGCTCGCGTCGGTCATAGAAAAGCACGAGGTATACGTCGTTTCCGACGAGATCTACGAAAAGCTCAATTACGAGCACCGTCATCATTCGATAGCGGCGTATTCGGATATACTCAAGGACAGGACGATAGTCGTTAACGGCATGTCCAAGACGTATTCCATGACGGGCTGGCGCGTCGGGTATTCCGCGTCCAACGAGAAGATATCCTCCGCCATGGCGAGCATGCAGAGCCACTGCACGTCGAATATCAACGCGGTGGCGCAGTATGCGTCGTATATCGCGCTGTCCGACAAGTACCACGGCGATGCGTTCCTTGAGGACATGCGCGCGACATTCGACGCGCGGCGCGCGCTGATGATGCTCAGACTGTCGCGGCTCGGTCTTAAATTTATCGAGCCTAAGGGCGCGTTCTATGTAATGGTATCTATCAAGCAGTTCCAGGGCATGAGCTACGAGGGTCAGCGCATACGTTCGGCGCATGACCTTGCGCTGTCGCTCCTCGACAATGCGCAGGTCGCGGTCATACCGTGCGAGAGCTTCGGCGCGCCCGATTACATAAGGCTTTCTTACGCCGCGTCGGAAAAGGATATCGAGCGCGGGCTCGATAAGATAGCGGTCTATCTCGAACAACTCAAACAGTAACTACTCAGGCGTTACGCCGAGCGAATAAAGGAGAAAACATCATGATTTCGGTTATCTACGGAGCAAAGGGCAGCGGCAAGACCAAGCGCATAATCGACGCGACCAACGCGGCGAGCGAGAAGGCGTCGGGTCAGGTCATCTTTATCACCGACAACGGCGATTCGCTCGCGGTCAAAGCGGGCGTAAGGTTCGTCAATCTTGCCGAGTACGGCATAAAGAGCGTCGACGAGTTCGCGGGCTTCCTCAAAGGCATGCTCGCTACCAACTTCGATATACAGCACGTTTTCATCGACGGCGTGAGCAGGCTTTTGGATCTGCCTGCCGACGGGCTCAAACCCGCTTTCGACGCGATGGAAAAGGTCGCCGGCAACGTCGAGTTCGTCGTCGCGGTGTCCGCCGACAAGCTCCCCAAGTATCTCGAGAAGTTCGCCGCGAAATGAAGTATACGTCCACTCGCGACGCGTCCGTAGCCGTATCGGCGGGG
>CAJTND010000002.1:2513-159540 GCA_910577995.1 uncultured Christensenella sp.
AAGCCGTAGTCGACGGCATATCGGCGGACGGCGGGCTTTACGTTCCCGAGTCGATACCCAAGCTCGACTGGCACAGTCTTACGGACATGGTATACGCCGAGCGCGCCGACGCGGTGCTTCGCGCGTACTTCGATTTCGACGTGACGGGCGTCGCGCAAGCCGCTTACGCAACGTTTGAAACGAACGATCCCGCGCCGACGGTCAAGCTCGACGATAATCTTTTCGTTTTGGAGCTTTTCCACGGCAGGACGCACGCATTCAAGGATATGGCGCTCTCGGTGCTGCCGCGGCTCGTCGTTGCGGCTAAGAAGGCTTTGGGCGTTACCGAAAAAACGCTTATACTCGTCGCGACGAGCGGCGACACGGGCAAAGCCGCGCTCGAAGGCTTCAAGGACGTGGACGGCACGCAGGTATGCGTGTTCTATCCGACGGACGGCGTGAGCGCGGTGCAAAAGCTCGCCATGCAGACGCAGGACGGCGGCAATGTTACGGTCGTCGGTATCGACGGCAATTTCGACGATGCGCAGACCGCGGTCAAGGCGGCTTTCGCCGACGCGGAGCTGAACGCCGCGCTCAAAGCGAAGGGCGTAGCGCTGTCCTCGGCTAACTCTATCAATATAGGTCGGCTCGTTCCGCAGATAGCGTATTACTTTTCGGCGTACTGCGATCTCGTCGACAGCGGCGAGATCAAGCCCGGCGCGGCGATAGACTTTGTCGTGCCGACGGGCAATTTCGGCAATATCCTCGCGGGCTGGTACGCGCGCGAAATGGGGTTGCCGATAAACCGTTTGGTATGCGCGACCAATCGCAACAGCGTGCTCCACGACTTTATCGGAACGGGTATTTACGACGTTAACCGCGAGTTTTACAAGACGACGAGCCCGTCGATGGACATACTCGTTTCGAGCAATCTCGAACGACTGCTGTTCGAGGTGTCGGACAGGAATGCGGACGCGGTAAAGGGCTTTATGCAAAGCCTCAAAGCTACGGGACGATACGAGGTCGCGCCCAAGGACATCGAGCGCATACGCGAGGTGTTTTCGAGCGGCGCGGCGGACGACGAGGACGTTGCCGACGCGATAGATCGCATGTTCGACGAGTACGGGTATCTTATAGATCCGCACACGGCGGCGGCGTATCACACGGCGGAGCTGCGCGAGTTCGTGCGTCCTACGGTAATACTGTCTACAGCCGATCCGTGCAAGTTCGCGCCCGCGGTGACGGAGGCGCTCGGCGGCAGATCGGGCGAGGCGAGCAAAAAGCTGCTCGACGAACTGAGCGAGCTGACCGCGGTATCCGTGCCGGCGTCGCTGTACGAGGTGTTCGACAAGCCGATACGGTTTGACGGGACTATCGATAAAAACGGCGTGACGGCATTTATAGAAAAGAATTTCGGGTAATACTATTATGGAAACGATGACGGAAAACAAAAGCGAAAACAAAAAACGCGTGTTCTCGGCGATAAAGCCGACGGGCAATCCGACGCTCGGCAACTATCTCGGCGCAATGCAGTACTGGGGCGGTATGTCCGACGAATACGACTGTATTTTTTCCGTTGCCGATCTTCACGCGATAACCGTTGCGATCGAACCGAAGGACCTGCGCGAAAACTCCAAGCGGCTGTTCGCGCTCCTCATCGCCGTAGGCATCGACCCCGAAAAGAACGTCGTGTTCATGCAGTCGCACGTGCGCGCGCACAGCGAGCTGTGCTGGCTGCTCAATAACTATACGATGTTCGGCGAGGCGCGGCGCATGACGCAGTTTAAGGAAAAGAGCGAGAAAGCGCCCGAGAATATCAACGTCGGGCTTTTCGATTATCCCGTGCTCATGGCGGCGGATATACTGCTTTATCAGACGGATATCGTGCCCGTCGGCGAAGATCAGCTTCAACACGTGGAGCTGTGCCGCAACATCGCCGAGCGGTTCAACAACAGATATTCGCCGACCTTCAAGATGCCGGAGGGCAAAGTGCCCAAAGCGGGCGCGCGCATATATTCGCTTACCGACCCGACCGCAAAGATGGGCAAGAGCGACAGCGGCGACGCCGGCGCGGTGTTCATCCTTGACACGCCCGAAACGATAATGCGCAAGTTTAAGCGCGCGGTTACGGACAGCGATGCGGCAGTCAAGGCGTCGCCCGACAAGCCCGGCATAACCAATCTGCTCAACATCTACGCCGCGCTTTGCGGCATCACCGTAGCCGCGGCGGAGGCGGAGTTCGACGGCTGCGATTATGCGACGTTCAAGACGCGCGTCGGCGAGGCGGCGGTGGAGCGGCTGCGCCCCGTCCGCGAAAAGTACGACGCTCTGCGCCGCGACGACGGTCGGCTTTCGGAGCTGATGCGCGCGGGCGCGGACACCGCTGCGAGGATAGCGGCGCGCACGCTCGAAAAAGTATACAAGAAGATAGGGTTCGTGCGGACGTAATGTACGGCTACCTCGTTCCCGACAAGTCAAAGCTCCGCGCGTCCGACTTCGTGCTTTACCGCGCGTTTTATTGCGGGCTGTGTTGCGAGATAGGCAGGACGTACGGACAGCTCCCGCGCTTTACGACCAACTACGACTTCGCGTTTTTTTCCGCGCTGTTGCATGACTACGCGAGCGCGGACATAGTGATAGAAGAGCATAAGTGCGTGCTCAATCCCATTACCAAAAAAGCGACGCTGATGAATAATCCGCTTTTGGAACGACTCGCGGCGGCTAACATACTTCTGTCCTACGGCAAAGCCGACGACGGCGTAAAGGACGGCGACGGCGCAAAATACCGATTGCTCAGGCGCGTGCTCAAAAAACCTTTCCGCCGAGCGGAGAAGATCTGCCCCGAGGCATGGGCGGAGATCAAAAGATCGGCGAAGCTCCAGGACGAAACGGAAAAAGCCGCGGTAGCGAGCCTCGACCGCGCCGCAGACCCGTTCGCGAGCCTTTTGCGCGCGATGCCCGAGGCAGTGCTCGGCAGGGCGGCGGACGACGGCATAAAAGGGCTGTGCTACAACATAGGCAAGTTCGTTTACCTCGCGGACGCGCTCGACGACATAGCGGACGACGCGAAGAAAAAACGGTACAATCCGTTTCTCGCGACTTACGGCAAGTTTACCGATAGGAAGAAGTTTATCGCCGAACACAAAGCCGATATCGAGTTCGCGTTCGCCTCGATTTGCGGCAGAGCGGCTTCGTACTTCTACGGCATGAAGTTCACGCAGAGCCGCTCGCTGTTGGAAAACATAGTAGTTCACGGCATGAAAGCCAAGACCGACGAGCTGTTGCGCTCGGAAAAGAAACTACCGCCGCCGAAAATTTAATCTGATTCTAATCTTTGTAAAATGCGATTTTAATCGGCAAGCAGTATCATAGAACGGTAAAGGGTTAGAAACCACCCATAAGGAGATCGAAATGAAAGACCCCTATGTAGTCCTCGGACTTGATAAAAACTCATCGCCCGAACTTCTCAAAGCGAGATATAAAGAGCTCCGCGACCTGTACGGCGAACAGCGGTTCAAGTCGGGCGAGGAGGGCAACGACGGCGCGCGCAAGCTCCAAGAGCTCGAGGAGGCGTGGCTTTTGATAGATTCCGACCTCGGCAGACGCGGCACGGACGAATTCGTCGGCGATTACGGCAAGGTCGACGCGCTCATCCGCGACGGCAAGTACAACGAGGCGCAGGACGTGCTCGATTCGATAAGCGACCGCGGCGGCGAGTGGCATTATATGCAGGCTATCGTTTTTTATAAACGCGATTGGCTTATAGAGGCGCGCACTCAGCTCGAAATGGCGTTGCAGGACGACCCGTCCAACGCCAAGTACCGCAACTCGCTCGAAAAGCTCAAAATGACGATACAGAATCCCGATAAGGGCGCGGCGAACTTCGCCGGGAACGGCGGCGCATACAATGCGGGCGTCAACGGCGGGGGGGAGCCGTTAGATCAACCCTCGCAAGCCGAGCAGATGTCAAACTGCCTTACATCTTGCTGCTGCGCTTACTGTCTGACCGACTGTCTTTGTACGTCTATGCGCTGCTGCTTCTGATGCGCGCAAATACGAGAAAACTCACCACGGCGGCTGTGTGTACCGCGCTCGCGATATTGCTTTGCGTGTGTACCGCATACCTGCCGCTTAGCGTAATGCCGCTGTATTTGGCGGCATTATGTATATTTATCGCGTGCAGGCGGTGCGGCGTCGTCTACGGGCTTTTATGCGCCGCGGCGTCCGTCGGACTGATGTTTTTGATGACGGGACTGAGCGTCAAGTGGTTCGTGTTCCTGTTCATGTTCGCGCCTTACGGCATAGCGACGAGCTTTGCGCATAAGTTCGATTATTTTCGCCTCAAACGCGGTATCGTCCGCGGCTTGATCGCCGCGGTCTACTTCAACCTGACATTCGGGATGATCTATGTTCTTGCGGTAAAGGTGACGGGCGTCGGGCTCGACGTGCCCGTCGCGGACTGGGCGGGCAAGCTCGGCGGATACTACGTGCTCGCGCTGATAGCGACGGCTGTGCTCGTTCCGCTCGACGTTGTGTTTACGGGACTTTCGGCGGTATTGCTTAGATACGTCCCTGCGATCAAAGACAAAAAACGTCGTCCGCCCGCGTCCGATAGCGGCGTTGCGGCTACCGACGGCGATACGCGTTACGATATCTTCGGATACGAAACAAAGCGGAGCGTCGAAACTTTCGAGAGCGGACAAAAAGGCGAGAGCGGAGAAAAGGACGAAACGAGCGTCGACGGCGAGAACAAGCCCGACGATGAAAAAAACGGCAGAGCCGACGGGCTCGGCGAGTAGCTTTTTGCTCGGCGGCTTGGCGTGTCGGCTGTACATAAGGTGTGCCTTAATATATTTGACATATAAAAAACGATTTGTTAGAATATACGAAAGGAGTACCGAAACAGGATGAACAAAGTCAGGATCGTTACGGACGGTTGTTCCGATCTGCCCGATGAGTGGCGCGAGCGTTACGGCATAGACGTAGCGCCGTTGACGCTCGTTTGGGGCGGCGAACAGCGTACCGTGTCCGACGGCGAGTTCTTTTCGGTCGACGAGTTTTACGACGCCATGCGAAACGGCGTAAAAATGGATCTCGGCAAAACTCCCGAAAATGCGTTTGCCGAGCTGTTCGGCAGGTATGCGGGCGATACAGTGATCTACATAGGCTGTTCGTCGGCGATGTCGGCGGTGTATTCGGTCGGCGCGGCGGTCGCGGAGCGGCTCAACGCCGAGGGCGCGGATATACGCGCCGTGGATTGCAAGGCGTCTGGCGGCGCGCAGGGACTTATTGTGTGCGAGGCGGCTGAGCTCGCGGCGACGGGCGCGGACGCAGACCGCGTGCTCGAGCTGATAGCCGAGCTTTCCGCGCATGTAAGACAGGTCGGCACTACCGACGATCTCGAATACTTAAAGCGTTCGGGCCGGGTCAAAGCGTCAACGGCGTTCTTCGGGAATCTTTTCGGCATAAAGCCCATAATCGTCAGCGACGCGTCGGGCATGTACCGCGTCGCGAAAAAGGTAAAGGGCAAGCGCAACGCGCTCGACGAGTGCGTCGATACTTTCAAAAAGCTCGTGTGCTATCCCGGCAATCCGATGCCCATAACCGAGCAGACGGTCTATATCGGCAACGCCGACTGCGCCGACGACGCGGAATACTGCGCCGCGCGCATAGCGAGCGAGCTTGCGCCCAAGGAAATCATGATACATTCGATCGGTCCGGGCATCGGCTCGATGGTAGGTCCGACCGCTGTTGCGCTTTTCGGGTTCGGCAAGCCGACCGCCGAGCAGTGATCGCGGCAAACAAAAACAGCCGAGATCATTCGGCTGGTTTATAAAAAGCTTATAGTAACGGGCGGCGGATATATCCGTCGCTTATTTGTTTTTGCCGAATATCCCGTCGAGGAATTTTTCCGCTTCGGCGAAATGCTGACCTATCGACGCGGAAAAATGCGCGTCCGAGCCGAGTACGGGACGCACGCCGCCCGCGGCTTTGTACGCGCGCAAAAAGTCGGCGCGCGGCAGGCGGAACTCTCCGCCCGAGTTGGTGTTCTCTTCAAACCGAATGCCTTTGGCGACGGCTTTTTCGATTATCTCGTCGAAAAGCGGCTTGAACAGCTCGTATGTCATTTCGCGTTCGCCCGCGGGGTACGGCGCGTAACGCTCGGGAAAGCCGAGGTGTCCCACCGTGCAGAATCCGTAGGGCGCGTCGAGCGACGCGGACACGGCTTTTAAGTATTCCGTATACGCCGCATCGCGCCCGAGCTCGAAGCAGTTGTGCGAGTCGGTATGCGGCGAATAGTAATGCACGCTGTTGATGACGTATTCGAGCGGAAGGTCTTGGACGATACGCGCGGTCTCTTCCGCGTGCTTGCGCTCGAAGCCTATCTCCATGCCGATATATACTGTAAGATCGGGATTGTCGCGGCGCACGCGTTCCCAGGTCTTGAAGTACAGCTCGAAGTCGGGCAGGTAGCCGTTCCAATGCCCGACGTCGATATGGTCGGTGACGATGAATCCGCGCAGCCCGCGACTGCGCACGACGTCCGCTATGCGCTGAGGCTCGTCCGCGCCGGCGTGGGCGGCGTCGGGCGAGAACCTGCTGTGTATATGGCAGTCGATCCCGAAAAGATCGGCGTTTTGCGGTAAAAGCTTCATTTTGTAGGACTTTTCTCCGATATCAAGTATATCATGTTCCGCGGAATTTGTCAAACATGCCGAAAGTCGCGCTTGCAGACGGCAGTTTTGCCTATATAAAATCGGTTGCTTTATTTTGCGGTCTGTGATATAATCATTCCGTGATGGATTACGAGAGCGTTCTCATAAAACACCGATTCAAATACAAAAAATCGCTCGGGCAGAACTTCATTTTCGACGACGAACTGCTCGACGAGATCGCCGAGGCAGGCGGCGCGGACGGCGCGACCGTCGTCGAGATCGGCGCGGGCGCGGGCACTCTTTCGCGCGCCATAGCCAAGCGGTGCAAAAAGCTCCACGCGTTCGAGATAGACGCGGAGCTTTTCCCTATACTCGCGGAAACGCTCGACGGCTTCGACAACGTTCAGCTTATGAGCAACGACGTGACCGAGCTCGGCATAGAAACGGTCGACATGCTGATAGGCGAGCCGTACACGGTGATAGCCAACCTGCCTTATTACATAACCACGCCGCTCATATTCATGTTTCTCAAAAGCGAGCTTTGCGGCTCGATAACCTGTCTTGTTCAAAAGGAAGTGGCGGAGCGCGTGTGCGCGAAGGACGGCGGCGACTTCGGAGTGTTGTCCGCGTCGGTGCAGGCGGTAGCCGAGCCGAGGATAGTCCGTATAGTCAAGTCGTGGGCGTTCGACCCACAGCCCGACGTCGACAGCGCGGTGCTGCGGCTCGACAGAGTGGCGGGCACTGCGTATTCCGACGAGCTCCACGCCTTTTTGAAGGATTGCTTCGCGCAAAAGCGCAAGACGCTCGTCAACAACCTGACGTCCGTCGGCGTAGCCAAAGCCGACGTGACCGCCGCGCTCGACAAGCTCGGGTTTTCCCCGACGGCGCGTGCGGAAGAGCTGGGCGCGGCTAAGCTCCGCGAGCTCGGCGAATTTCTCGGCAAACTTTAACAGTCAAAATTAGGGCGGCTAAGCCCAAAAAGGAGCATATATGCAAACATTCGGAATCGAAAAGCACGGTATCAAAAACCCTCTCAAAGTCGAGCGCAACCTCAGCCCGGCTCTGCTTACCGAGGAGGCGCTCAAGACCGAGCCGGCAAGGCTCATGGACACGGGCGCGCTGCTCGTTGAGACGGGCGCGTACACCGGACGTTCGCCCAAAGACAGATTCATAGTCGACGAAAAGGGCGTTTCGGAAAAGATAGGCTGGGGCAGCGAGAACAAAAAGTTCCCGAAAGACAAGTTCGAGCTTATCTATAAAAAGGCTTGCGAATACCTCTGCGGCAAAAACGTCTATATATTCGACGGCTTTGCAGGCGCAGATCCCAAATACCGCGTTTCGGTACGCGTCATCAACGAGTACGCGTCCGAAAACCTGTTCATGAACAACATGCTCATCCGTCCGACGGAAAAAGAGCTCAAATCCTTCAAAGAAGATTATACGCTTATAGCCGTACCCGGGCTCAAGCTCGATCCCAAGGAGTGCGGCACCAACAGCGAGGCGGCGATACTGCTTTCGCTCAAGAGCAAGATAATACTCGTCGTCGGCTCGAAGTACGCGGGCGAGATGAAGAAGTCCGTCTTCTCGCTCATGAACTACCTGCTGCCGCAAAAAGGCGTGCTGGGCATGCACTGCTCCGCCAATATGGCGCTCGACGGCAGCGGCGATACCGCGCTGTTCTTCGGTCTTTCCGGCACGGGCAAAACGACGCTCTCCGCCGACCCCAAGCGCGGGCTCATCGGCGACGACGAGCACGGCTGGTCGGACGACGGAATATTCAATATCGAGGGCGGCTGCTACGCTAAGTGCATAGACCTCAGCAAAGAGCACGAGCCCGAGATCTACGGCGCGATACGCTTCGGCGCGCTCGTCGAGAACGTCGTCGTCGATCCCGTCAAACGCACGCCCGACTACGCCGACCGCTCGCTCACCGAGAACACGCGCGTTTCCTATCCCATCGACTTCATTCCCAATAAGGTCGTCCCGTCGGTCGGCAAACACCCCAAGACGGTCATATTCCTTACCGCGGACGCGTTCGGCGTGCTTCCGCCCGTCGCAAAACTGACCAAAGAACAGGCGATGTTCTACTTCGTTTCGGGCTACACCTCCAAGGTAGCGGGCACGGAGCGCGGTATAACCGATCCCGTCAGCACGTTCTCGACCTGCTTCGGCGCGCCGTTCATGCCGCTTCCGTCGGCTGTGTACGCCAAGCTCCTCGGCGAAAAGATAGAAAAGCACGGCTCGTCGGTCTACCTTATCAATACGGGCTGGACGGGCGGCGCGTACGGCGTCGGCAAGCGCATGAGCCTACCCGCGACGCGCGCCATCGTTACCGCCGCGCTCGACGGCACGCTCGCTTCGGTCGAGTACGAGACCGAGCCTTTCTTCGGGCTCGCCATACCCAAGACCTGCCCGAACGTCGACAGCAACATACTCAATCCGAAGAACGTTTGGACGGACAAAGCGGAGTACGACCGCCTCGCCAAAAAGCTTGCGGGCGACTTCGCCGAGAACATCAAAAAGTACGACCTCGACGCCGCTATCGTCGCCGCCGGTCCGAAAGCGCAGTAACGACCGAATTATCTATCAAAGAGCACGCTCGGCAAAACACGCCGCGCGTGCTCTTTTTGTTTGCGGCGGAACACACCGTGGGCGGATAGGCGCGGAAATACGTCGCAGGAGCATATGCGCATATGATTTTTCGTTGTAAACATGGCGAAATTTGTTTTGTATTTTCCGAATTTATATGATATACTCTATATATACTTAGAAGAGGTGTTATATGGAAAGGAAAGCCGGTGTATTGATGCACATATCGTCGCTGCCCAACCGCCGAGGCATAGGCTCTCTGGGTAAGGCTGCGTATGAGTTCGTCGACTTTTTGGCGGACGCGAAGCTGTCGCTGTGGCAGGTGCTGCCGCTCTGCCCGACGTCTTACGGCGATTCGCCGTATCAGTCGCCGTCGGCGCTCGCGGGCAATCCGTACTTTATAGATATAGACACGCTCATTGCCGAAAAGCTGTTGCGGCCGCAGGATGCAAAGGTCTACGACGTCGCGCCCGTCGACTATGCCGCAGTGTATTTCGAGCGGTTTGCGACGTTGCGCAAGGCGTTTAAGCGTTTCATTAAAGCGCCGCCCGCCGATTACGAAAGTTTCAAGGCGGAAAACTCGTTCTGGCTGGACGACTACGCGACGTTCATGGCGCTGAAAGAGGCGCACGACATGCGCGCGTGGGAGAGCTGGGAGGACGGTTATAAGTTCCGCACAGCCGATCTGTCCGAGTTCGCCGAAAAAGGCGAGTTCCATAAATTCCTGCAATACGAGTTCTTTAAGCAGTGGCTCGCGCTCAAAGCGTACGCCAACGGCAAGGGCGTTAAGATAGTGGGGGATATGCCGATATACGTCGCTTACGACTCCGTCGAGGTGTGGAGCAGTCCCAAGCAGTTTTTGCTCAACGACGATCTTTCGCGCAAGGTCGTCGCAGGCGTGCCGCCCGATTATTTCTCCGCCGACGGTCAGCTTTGGGGCAATCCCATTTACGATTGGGGCTATATGCGCGAGCATAACTACGATTGGTGGGTCATGCGTATGAGCATGGCGCTCAAGCTGTACGACGTCGTGCGTATCGACCACTTCCGCGCTTTTGCCGATTACTACGTTATCCCCGCGGACCGCACCGACGCGCGCGTCGGGGAATGGCTGCCCGGTCCCGGTATCGAGCTGTTCGACACGATAAGGACCGCGCTCGACGATCCCGAGATCATAGCCGAGGACCTCGGCGAACTGCACGACTGCGTGCGAGAGCTGGTGCGTCAAACGGGCTTCCCCGGCATGAAGATAATGCAGTTCGCGTTCGACGCCGATCCGTACCGCAACGATTTTTATTACACCAACTATCCCCGTAACTGCGTAGCGTATACGGGCACGCACGACAACGACACGACGCGCGGCTGGTTCGCGGCGCTGCCCGAGCACGAACGCGAGCGGGTCAAGTCGACGCTCGGCTATTACGGCGACGAAATAACGGCGACGATAATAGACCGACTGTTCTCGTCGCAGGCGGATACCGTCATAATACCGATGCAGGACTATCTCGATCTCGACGCGTCCGCGCGCATGAACATACCGTCGACGCTCGGCGGCAACTGGGCCTGGCGCAGTAACGCTGTGTGGACGGAGCTAACGGGCAGGATAAGAGAGCTCGTCGAAAAGTACGGCAGGGAATAAAATAACAAAACAAAAAATCCCCGATAAGGGGATTTTTGATTGCGTGGATCATCCGATCATCAGAACTCGTCGTCCTCTTCTTCCTCTTCCTCGTCGTCTACGAAGTCGTTGGGGTCGACGTTGAAATCGAAGTCGTCGGGCTCGTCGGATACGGACTCGACCTCCTCTTCCTCTTCTTCCTCCTCCTCGTCCTCGTCGATGAGTATCTCCTGCATGCCGTCGGGTATCTCTTCTTCCTCTTCGTCGGCGAACGGTTCCCAGTCCGCGGGATTGTCCTCGTCCTCGGATGCTTCGACTACTTCCTTTTCTTTTTCCTCGCGTTCCTTGCGGCACTCGAAGCAAATATCCTCGTCGTCGCCGAGCAGATTGACGCGGCAAACGGGGCAGATGCGTTCGACCTGTTCGTCGTCCTCGTCGGGCAGGAATATCGACGGATCGCCCATGCCGAGCTCCGCTTTGCAAACCGCGCAGAACTTGTCTTTTTTATCTATATAGTTGATCTCGCAGCGCGGACACAGAATATAAACGGGGCGTTCCTGATCGCGTGTTGTTTTATCGTTCTTTTTCATTGTCATCTCCGATTGCTTTCAAGTCGCACATATTATATGCGTTTTGCGTGAGTTTGTAAACTGTTTGCACGCACTTTTACGAAATTATTTTATAAAAGCCGGACGCGGTATTTTAGCTTCCGCAAGTTTTGGCAATAATCGAAACGGAGGATCGTATGAGACCACGCGCAACGTCATTGGAAGAAGTCAAAAGATCTATAGCCGAGCTAAAAGGCAAGCAGCTGTCCGTTTCCGTCAACAAGGGCAGAAAAAAGACCGTCAAACTCAGCGGCGTTATCGCCGATATGTTCCCGTCGGTGTTCACGTTCCGCGCGGCGGCGGGCGAGCTTGTTTCGTTTTCGTATTCGGACGTCATCTGCGGCGAGATAAAGCTCGTTTCGCAAAAGACCGCCGACGGCGTTTAATATAGCTCATAGGCTTCGGCTGCGGGCGTCGTTTAACGTCGACGCCTGTTTTTGCGTGTCGAAAAACGAATATCCTTTCCGGAGAGCGCTTTCTGGCGGTCATATTCCTGTATATGCACGAATATCTTATAGCGATAACTATCGGGAAAGGAGGCTAATATGCCGGAAAACAACAACATAAAAAGCGACGCGGTCAAGCTCGTCGCACGGGGTCAAGCCGTAGTAGAGGCAAGACATCCGCTCGAAAAGGAAGCCGAGATACTGTCGGCGACGGCGACTGTGACCGTCCGCCCGACCGAGGTATTCGCGGGCGAAGCTCGGTATGCCGGCAAAGTCGGGTTCGACTGTTATATATCTTGCGAGGACAAGGTGGAGTGCGTGACGGTGCTCGCCGAGTTCACGGACAAGATATCCGCGCCCGAGATAGCCGCAGGCATGCGCCCCGTCATTTCGCCCGAGGTCGTGAACTGCGAGGCGAAGATAGAAAACGGCGCTATCAAGGCGATAGCCGTCGTCGATACCTCGCTGTACGCCGTCGTCGGCTGCGAGGCGGAGTGCCTTACCGAGCCCGAGGAGGGTATCTACGTCGAACGCAAGGCGATAGAATACTGCACCGAGGTAGCGTCGCCGACCGACACCGCTTATGTCAACGACGGTATTTCCGTCAAGGCGGCGGAGGTGCTCTGCCAAACCGCGCGCGCCGTCGTCAACAGCGCGGAGTGCGCCGACGGCGAAGTCAAGATATCGGGCACCGTATATACCTTTGTGACCATTCGCAGCGAGGACGGCGCGGTTTCGTCCGTAAGAGTGGTAACGCCGCTCGTCAAGAGCGTCGCCGCCGTCGGCGTGACGCCCGACGACAAGGCTTTTGCGCGCTGTTTCGTCACGGACTGCGCCGCGACGCTCATCGCCGACGAGGAGAGCAAGCTCGAGGTATCCGCGACCGTCGAGATAGCCGTCAACGCTTTTGCCTGCAAGACGACCGAGGCGGTAGTCGACGTGTTCTGCGCCGACAGCGAACTTGAAACGGACGTCGCGCAAGCGGAGATATGCACGGTCGAGCCGCTCGTCACGGTAGCCGATACCGTCGACGGTCAGATAAAGCTCGAATCGGATATGCCGGCGGCGGACGGCGTGCTGTGCGTAGCCAATACCTTCTGTACGCTTACCGACGTAAATACCGAAAACAGACGGGTAAACGTCGAGGGACTTGTCGGCGGCGATATCATCTATTACAGCGCGGAAAAGAACGCGGTCTACTCCGTAGCGTTCCGTCTGCCGTTCTCCATGCCGCTCTCGATAAACACCGACGCGGCTTCGGCGGACGTTAGCGCAACGGTGACCGACGTAGCTATAAAGATACGCCGCGAGTCGGTGTTCGACGTCAAAGCGGAGATAGCGTTCACTGCGGCGCTCTCCACCTGCGAGAGCGTGTCGTTCGTCCGCGCTGTCAAGCGCGGCGAGGCGATAGCCCGTCCCGACGCGACCGTCATAGTGCATATAGCGCGTCCCGGCGAAACGCTGTGGCAGGCGGCGAAGGCACTCGGCTGTTCGCCCGAGCGCGTGACCGAGCAAAACGAAACGCCCGCTCCGTACAAGGGCGGCGAGCGGCTCGTCAACTTCTGCGGCAAATAATATTATATAATGTAATGTATAGCGATACGGCGGCGGCTTCGGTCTTCGCCGTATTTTTATGTTTTTTTATCGATTGCTTCGGTAAGCTTTCGCACTTGTCGAAAAAGGATTGACAGGGCGCGATATGCGTGCTAAAATAAACCGATGAAGTCGCTGTGCCTGCGTGCGTTTGCCAAGGCAAACCTATCGCTTAACATAACGGGTCGCTCGGGCGGTCTGCATACTCTCGACAGCGTGATGACTACGGTCGACGCTTTCGATACCGTTACGGTGACGGAACGCGCCGACGGCAGGATATGCGTAAGATTCGTCAACGCCGATATCGATCCCGTCGATAACACCGCGTACAAAGCGGCGGCGCTCGTTTGCGATAGGCTGAAAAAAGGCGTCGACATCTCGATAGAAAAGGGCATACCCGCGGCGGCCGGGCTCGGCGGCTCGTCTGCGGACGGCGCGGCGGTGCTTCGTGCGCTCGACGTGCTTTACAGGCTTCCGACGCACGGCATAGACATGCGCAAGACGGCTCTCGACGTCGGATCGGATGTTCCGTTCATGCTGACGGGCGGCACTGCGCGCGTGACGGGCAGGGGCGAAGAGCTGTTCTTCTTTCGCAACAAGCTTCCGCTGTTCGCCGTCGGACTGATGAGCGGAACGGTCTCGACCGCGGAATGCTATAAGACGTTCGACGCTCTCGGCTCGGGCGGCGCGCCGACGGACAACGACAGACTGTGCGGACTCTTGCTCGACGGCGATAAGACCGCGATCGAGCTTTTCGGAAACGCGCTCGGCGATGCGGCGGAACGCTTGGAGCCGCGCATAAAAACCGATGCGGACAAGCTCCGCGCGTGCGGCGCGGCGACATGCCTTACGGGCTCGGGCGGAATGACGCTCGGTTGGTTCACCGATATATCGCTGTTTGCCGAGTGCGCGAAAAAGCTCGGCGGCGAAAAGGGATTCAGGGTCTTTGCCGCCGCGGATATCGGCGTCCGTCATGAATGGATAAACAGAGAGTGACGACCTTCGCCACGATTAAAATATTGCACGCCGCGCGCCTCGCGTACCCGTCGGCGTTGACAAAAGACCGCGGCTGAATTATAAAGGCGTTACTACATAAAACGGAGAAAAACAATGACAAAAACGAAAAAGCTCTGCGCTTTGGCTGTGCCCGCGCTTGCGGCGTGCATAGGCTGCATGACCGTACTTGCCGCGCCGGCGGCGTCTTCCGCCGAGGAAGCGGCGAGATATGCCGACGTAGACATCTTCGCGCCCTACGCCACCGAAACCATATATTATACCAACAGAATCCCCGACCACAAGTACACGGACGGTACTGCGCCTAAGTTCATGGCTATAAGCGGAATGGAGAACGCCTGCGGCGCGGTCGCCGGGGCGGAGATAGTCGCTTTTTACGATAAATACTTCCCCAACCTCATTCCCAACTACGAGTCGTTTATCGCGTCCAACGGCAAGTACAAGCCCGCTAATGCTACTTATATTTATCCGATGATGCAGGAGCTTTACGAGCTTATGGATACAAACGTACAGGGCGAGGGCGTAAACGAGATCGAGTTCAAGAACGGGCTTACCGAGTATATCAACGGCAAGGGCTATAACGTAAGCTATACAAATATAGTCAGCGGCAGCAGCTTCGACTATAACAGCTATAAAAACGCAATTAACAATAATAAAGTAGTTGCTCTTTTATCGCAGCCGACGAATCTTTATCTTATCGGTTTGGGTAGTGGATATGATACAATCAGCGCGACTGTTTTGGACGGTAATCATATCATGCTTGCGTATGGATATGCGCAAATAAAATACTACAATTCTAACGGATTATTCAGAACGGATACTTATTTGGAGGTTTCCACGGGCTTATCTATGGGAGTGATGTATTATAAGATCAATCCGCACAACTTAGACGCAGCCTATACAGTAAATATAAGCTGATTTATGAGCAGACGGCTTAGAAGAAAGATCCATAAATGGTTGGAAGAACAAGATCCTATTCGTAAACAAAGCTTGCTTGAAAGCATCATAGAGGAGTTGGAAATAGAAGAGGAAACGGAACAAAACAGTACTGCGGTCATATCAAGAAAGCGTAAACGGATCTTAAATATGACTGCCGCGCTTGCAATTTGCGCGGCGGTCCTTCTTATCGTTTGGCTGCCTATTGCTTTAATAGACAGAGGAGAAAAGCCGCCTTTTAATAGATATTGCCTTTCGAGCGATTTGAAGAGCGAACCGTTGGATAAAACAGTTAAAGAATACTGTAAACAAAACAGTATGGACTGCTTATATTTGAATTGGTACGATACGGCGTATTATGAAACATATAGATTTTTCATGAAGGATGATAATACCGATACGGTTTATTTACATGAATATATGATGGATTTAGAAACGGGTGATGAGATTGATTATTATATAATGGATAGATATACAGATGTCGATACCATTACTAAATTTATAGACTTATGTAGTGAACAAAGAATTATAAATTCTACTGAATTGAAATGGGCATATACTCAAAGTGCGAGTATTGGATATTTTATTTATGATGATTATAAGTATATTCTAACAATCTCATATCCGTCAAGCGAAGAAATACTCTTTGACGTAGTAGAGCAAATGCTTGAAACGGCGAGGACTTAACGGTTTTTTATCATCCGCCCGAGGGCGGATTTTTTTGTGCGTTTTTTACGGTATAATTATCGAGCGACAGGCAATAATCATGCGTATGATGAAAAGACTGTGTGTTTTAAGAAAGACTGCGTATATATCGTTGTTATTTGCAATGATTTTTTCGGTATTGCCGATATTTTGCGCGTGTACGGTAAATAATAGATATGACGGGGAATTGCTCAGACTGCATATCCGCGCCAACTCGAACTCGGTAGAGGATCAAAGCGTCAAGCTGAAGGTCCGCGACGCGGTCAACGAGCATATCGCCGAAAATGTCGACAAGACGACTTTTGCCGAGGCGTACAGGCAGGTAGGCGAGATGCTCAAAGAGCTCGGCGAGATAGCGGTCGGCGTGCTCGAGGAGAACGGGTTTTCCTACGGCGCGGAGGCAAAGCTCGTCAACGAGTATTTCCCCACTCGGCAGTACGGCAGCTACGTCGTGCCCGACGGGAATTACGACGCGCTCATAATAGAGCTCGGAAAAGCCGAGGGCGACAACTGGTGGTGCGTTGTGTATCCGCCGCTGTGCTACGGCGATAAGTTTGAATACAAATCGTTTTTTGCGGAGCTGTTCGGCTGACGCATAAAACAAGGGAACAAAAGATATGGTGATTGCAAATCGTAAAAAACTGATGATCCCCGCGCTCGTCGCGGCGGCTCTCGTCGCGGCGGCGTCGCTTATGGCGACGGCTTTGACCTCGGCGGCGTACGTCGTCAAGGGCAACAGCCATGCCAACGTAGCGGCGGTGCAGACGCGGCTCTCGACGCTCGGCTATTATACCTCGACGGTGGACGGCGCGTGGGGCAGTCGGACGAGCGCGGCGGTCAAGAAATTCCAGACCGCCTACGGTCTGAAAGCCGACGGCGTAGTCGGCGGCGCGACCGAACGCGCGCTCGGGCTTTCGCTGCCCATCACGGGCGGCATAACCAAGGGCAAGACCGATTTCAACGTAGCGGCGGTGCAGGCACGGCTCAAGACGCTCGGCTATTACAGGTCGACAGTCGACGGCATGTGGGGCAAAGGCACGCTGACGGCGGTCATGAGATACCAGTCGGACGGCGGGCTCGCCGTCGACGGCGTCGTCGGCGGCGGTACTGCGCGCAAGCTCGGCATTACGCTCTATAACGTGGAAAAAAGCGGCGGCATTGTCAAGGGCAAGACCGCCGAGAATATCCGCAAATTACAGACCGCGCTCAAAAGCATCGGTTATTACACCTCGACGGTGGACGGAGCGTGGGGCAGACGCACTATGTGCGCGGTCATGAGCTATCAGTCCGATCACGGTCTGACTGTCGACGGCGTCGTCGGCAGCGCGACCGAAAAGGCGCTCGGCATAACGCTCGGCACGGGATCTTCCGGCGGCACCGGGTCTACGGACAACGTAAGCGAGAGCGATCTCAATCTGCTCGCGCGCTGTGTCTACGGCGAGTCGCGCGGCGAACCGTATACCGGTCAGGTCGCCGTCGCCGCGGTCGTTCTTAACCGCGTCCGCTCGTCCAAGTTCCCCAATACCATAAAGGGCGTTATCTACCAGGCGGGCGCGTTTACGGCGGTCAGCGACGGACAGATAAACCTTACGCCAAATCAGTCGGCATACAATGCGGCGCGCGACGCGCTTGCGGGCTGGGATCCGACGGGCGGCTGTCTTTACTATTACAATCCCGACACCGCGACTTCGAGCTGGATATGGTCGCTGACCGTCCATATCAAGATCGGCAATCATAATTTCGCGCTCTGACGGAAAAATAAATACAAAGGAAATATATTTATGAGAAACGAACTTAACGAAAGAAAGAGCTATGCGCTCGTAGTGGCGGCGGTCGTCGCGTCCGCCGTGACCATGCTCGCGGGGCTGATCACCGCGCTGTGCTTCACCGTCCGCGACAAGACGCGCGCGGTCGACCCCGTTCCGCAAAACCTGTTGGTCGATGCGGCGGTCGACCTCAACCACTCTCTGTCCGCGCTCAGACTGTGCGTCGAGCCCGAGCCGGCGCGCGAGGTCGGTAAGACCGCGCTCGTGTTTGCGGTGCGCGCCGAAACCGCGCTCGAATGCGTAAACGGTCCGTGGCTGGAGAGCCGCGATTCCGAGGCGTTTTTGAACGACGTCGCTACCGTCCTGCATTCGGAAGATCCGCTGGACGCGGTGAACAAGTCCGAGCAGATGTTCGCGATAGCCGCGAGGTTTTACGACCACGTGTCGAGCGGCGCGGAGTTCAGCTATAACGGCGAGCTTATAGATCAGCAGGGCGGTACGGAGGACGATACGCCCGCGACCGACGCCATGATAGAGGAAGCGAAAGAATTTCTCGCCGGTAAGCTCGACGCGGACAAGGCTACCTTTATCGGCGCTTACGACGGAAGGATAGAATTCGACCTCGAGCGCGACGGCGTATCCGGCTACGGCGTCGTCAAGGACGGACGCATCATCGAGTTTTCGTTCGCGCACAGCGGCAGCGGCACGGGCGACGATCTCGACAGGGAAAAGACTATTGCTATTGCGCTCGACTGCGCCGAGCTCTGCGGCTTCGACGGGCTGGAAGTATTTAACACCGACATAACTCACGATTACGGCGTCGTTCAGCTTTGCAGGAAGATAGACGGCGCGATGGCTTGCGACGAGTGCGCGAGCGTCGCGGTCGTCGGCGAGACCGCGGTCGCGTTCACCGCGGGCAAGTGCGAAGCCGAGCACGACGTGCCGACCGTCAAGGTAGACGAACGCTCGGCGCGTAAAGCCGCGCCCGACGCGAAGGGCGAGGGCATGCTGGTAACGCGCACCGTCAACGGCAAAGACCGCGTTTGCTACGAATACCGCTACGACTTGGAGGACGGCGTGCACTTCGTGTATGTCTGCGCCGAGAACGGCAGGCAAATGCAGGTAAGATAACGCTGTCATCTGTAAAAGACCCTTACGGGGGTCTTTTTGCATGGCAAAAAATTTTGGGATTATGCTTGCGAAACGGCGCGCCGTGTGGTATAATAAATATAGGAGGACGCAATGGACAGTTCCGACGGTAGTCAATAAATTGCGCGCTCGTTACCGCTCCGCGTTATAACGGAGACGCATCGGGCGCAAAACGCCCGTTGTTATTTGATATGAATATCTACGCAATGGAAAGCGGGAAGCGCGAGCTCGTCGCATGCGACGATATCCGCCCCGGGGTTTGGATCAACCTCGAAAACCCGTCCGATCTCGAGATAGAAAAGGTTTGCTCGGCTACGGGCATTCCCGAGGATATGATAAAAGCCGCGCTCGACGAAGAAGAGCGCGCGCATATCGATCTCGACGACGAGTACACGCTTATAGTCATAGACATACCTATAATCACCGAGGAAAAGGACACGTACGTATATTCCACGTTGCCGCTTGCTATGGTGTTTTCCGATAAGTACTTCGTCACCGTGTGCCTGCGCGAAACCTCCGTGCTCGGAGAGTTCGTCAACAATGCCGTAAGGAATTTCGACGTTAACAAACACACGAGGTTCATATATCAGATACTTTACGTAAACGCTACCAAGTTTTTGTCCTGCCTCAAAATGATAGACCGCACGGCGAGCAGGACGCAGCAATCGCTGCACCGCGCGCTCAAGAATACCGAGCTTATAAAACTGCTCGACCTCGACAAAGCGCTCGTTTACTTTTCTACGTCGCTCAACGCAAACCAAATAGTCATCGACAGGATAAAACAGCTCTCCGCTATCAAGCATTACGAGGACGACAACGACCTGCTCGACGACGTTATAATAGAGAACAAGCAGGCGATAGAGATGGCGTCCATCCACCGCGAGGTCTTGTCGGGCACGATGGACGCGTTCGCGTCGGTCATATCCAACAATCAAAACATCGTGATGAAGCTGCTCACCGCGATAACGATCTTGCTTACGATACCGACGCTCATATCGAGCCTTTGGGGAATGAACGTAGTCGTTCCGCTCGCCGGCAATCCTTACGCCTTTTGGATAATCGTCGGCGTGATTGCGGCTATACTCGTGCCCGTCGTCATCATCATGATACGCAAGCACATGTTTTAGCTGTTTTACGGACGCACATTCAAGCTGTTTTCCGCAAGTTCGCGGCGCAGCGTGTAAAAATTAACTTTAATCGTATTATTGGGATTGACAAACCGTCGTAACGGTTGTATAATTTTAACGTATGGATTTCAGCAACGCCGAACATATATTATATTTCGGGATCTACTGCGCGGTGATGAGCGCCGTAGCGCTTTTCCTTTTCGTAACGGCATTTGTCGTTATGGGCAAGGGCAAGCGCAGATGCGGCGCGCTCGACGTAACTTTCAGGATATTCGCGGTCGTAAGTATTATCGCGTCGGCGGCGCTTCTCGCGTCGTCGGTGCTGATCTCGCTCGACGGCGCATACCGTATAGAAGTCGGCGAGTCGGCTGTGCTCATGCTCGGCGAAACGACCGTCGCACTGCCCGTTTACGGACTGTTCGTCGCACTGTCCGCCGTCGGCATGACCGAGCTCAATGCCGCCGTGCTGCTGCTTTCGATAGTGGCGCTCGCGGCGGACTGTCTGCTCGCTAACGTCAAGGGCGACAAGAAAGCGAAAGCTCATTCAACAAAGACCGAGGCTCAGGCAAAGCGCGACGCCGATATAGAGCGTATACGCCGCATAGCCGACGCCGCGGTACACAAGTCCGAGAGCGCTTGCGGATCGGCGGAAAAACCGACCGACCCCGTCAAGCCCGCCGAGGACGACGATAACGATTTCGATTGGCGCGTCGATCCCGAAGAACGCAAGACGGCATTTGTCGGATTGAACGCCGCGGACGCCGCGGACGATGTGTTCGGCGACGATGACGGAGAACAAACGCCCGTCGTTTCCGAAACAGGCGATAGCGCGGGAAAAAGTGATTTCGAGCCCGACGAGGTAGATGCGAACGACATCGGCGGCGTAACGGACGACGAAAAACAGAACGACGGCGTAACTGCGGAAGATAACGACGGCGTCGATTCCGACCGCGACGGCGATATCGATTACGGCGACGGCGAGCCCGACGCGAGCTTCGGCGGTTTCGAGCCCGACGATGCGTTCTCTTTCGACCCTGCGAGCGTTACCGATGACGCCGACGATCATATCGATGCCGAGCAGTCGGGAGGCGAGAGCGTGACCGAGCTCGTGCGCTTCGATATAGACGGCGGCGACGTCGAAACGGAGAATGACGCGGATAAGGACGGCGGCGAATTCGAGCCGAACAGGGATATATACATTCCGAGGATAAGGACGATAGTGCGTAAGCCCGCGCCCGCGGCGGTCAAGCGCGACGCAGAGCAAAAGCCGAAGAAGCGCGCGGAGACTGCGGGCGGTAAAAGCAAGTCTGGCGGCGGCAGGCAGACCGCGTCCAAACAGCCCGCGAAAAAACGCGGCGCGAACGGTGCGGCGAACGTTAAGCCGAGCGTCAAGAATAAGACGCTGCCCGTTACCAAGCGTTACGTCATACTCGACAGGACGAGCGCGGTCAACGTGTTCAGCGAATATCTGAAAGAGCGCGACAAAGCGGACAAGGACAGGCTCGAGTCCAATATCGAGACCATTATAATCAAGTAATATCGCTTGCGTGAGAGCAGGCTAAAACATAAGGGAAAAGGAGTAAGTAATGTATTGCGTCGGAATAGACATCGGCGGCATGTCGGTCAAGGCGGGCGTTATCGACCGCGACGGGAATATTCTTAAAAAAGGAAAGGTGGTCACCGACGTTGCCGGCGGCGACGATAAGATAATTTCGGACATAGGCGACCTCGTGCTGTCGCTCGCAGACCCCAAGGACAGGGATTTTGTCGGCATAGGCATAGGCTGTCCCGGCGCGATAAATTCTTCGACGGGCACTGTCGACCGCGCGTACAACCTCAACTGGACCAACGTTGCGCTTGCGGAAAAGCTTGCGCGCAAGATAAATAAGCCCATCAAGGTCAGCAACGACGCCAACTGCGCCGCGCTCGGCGAAACGATGTTCGGCGTCGGTCGTATGTATTCCGATACGATATTCATCACGCTCGGCACGGGCGTAGGCGGCGGCGTTATCCTCGATAACAAGCTGTACGAGGGCAACGAGAGCAAGGGCGGCGAGCTCGGGCACATGGTGCTCGTCGTCGACGGCGAGCCCTGCACGTGCGGCAGGAACGGCTGTATGGAGGCGTACTGCTCTGCGAGCGCGCTGATACGCGAGACCAAGTGCGCGATGCTGGCGAACAAGGATTCGGAGATGTGGAAGTTCTCTCCGTCGCTCGCGGACGTCGACGGCAAGACGGCGTTCGAGTGCAGTAAGAAGGGCGACAAGGCGGCGATAGGCGTAGTCGAGTATTTCGTAAAGTATCTCGGCGAGGGTATGCTCAACTTCGCTAACATATTCCGTCCGCAGGCGATAATCCTCGGCGGCGGCGTGTGCGCGCAGGGCGACTATCTTATAGACAAGCTCAAGGATTACTGCAAGGATCGCAACTACGGCTTCGAGGGCATGCCGAGATTCGATATACTCGTCGCTCAGCTCGGCAACGACGCCGGCATGATAGGCGCGGCGGGGCTCATCTATTCCGACCTCAAAAAATAAGTCAATAAATTTGGTCGCAAGACCGCAAAAGGAGATATATTTTATGAAAGACCTTAAAGGCACCAAGACCGAACAGAACCTCATGACCGCGTTCTCGGGCGAGAGCATGGCGCGCAATAAGTACGATTACTATGCGTCCAAAGCCAAGAAAGACGGCTACGAGCAGATCGCGAGCATATTCGCTGAAACCGCCGCCAACGAGAAAGAGCACGCCAAGCTTTGGTTCAAGCTTTTGCACGGCGGCATCAACGACACGCTGCAAAACCTCAAAGACGCGGCGGAGGGCGAGCACTACGAGTGGACGGATATGTATAAGACGTTCGCCGAGGAAGCGGACAAAGAGGGCTTCCCTCAGGTCGCCGAACTTTTCCGCAAGGTCGCGGCTATCGAGAAGTCGCACGAGGAGCGTTACGTCCGTCTTGCCATGAACGTCGAGAACGACGGCGTATTCAAAAAGGGCAATCAGGTCGTTTGGGTCTGCCTCAACTGCGGACATATCGTCGTCGGCGACACCGCGCCTCAGGCGTGCCCCGTTTGCGCGCATCCGCGCTCGTTCTTCGCCATGAAGGCGGAAAACTACTGAGTCTACCATATCGCAAAGCAAAATTCGGCGCGGCTCGGGCTGCGCCGTTTTTTTGTGCGGCGGAACGATATCTGAAAAAGGTATTGACAAGCTCGGCGCGGCGGTATATAATCGGAGCATGGGAAAGTTTTCTGTAGTGGAAATAAAGGAAGATATAGCGTCGCGCAACAATGCGCTCGCCGCAGGAATAAGGTCGAGGCTTGCGGAAAAGGGGATATTCTATCTCAACGTTATGTCGTCGCCGGGCAGCGGCAAGACGACGCTTATCGTCGAGCTTATAAAAAGGCTCAAAGCCGACTATAAGATAGGCGTTATCGAAACCGATATAGATTCCGACACGGACGCACGCACGGTGGCGGACGCTACGGGCGTAAAGACTGTTCAGGTACATACCGCGGGAGCGTGCCACATGACGTGCCAGATGTCGGACGAGGCGCTCGCCGCGCTCGGCACGGACGGGCTGGACGTCGTTATATTGGAGAACATAGGCAATCTCGTATGCCCCGCGGAGTTCGACACGGGCGCGACGGCAAATCTCGTATTGCTGTCCGTTCCCGAGGGCGACGACAAGCCGCTCAAATATCCGCTGATGTTCGAGGTGGCGACGGCTGTCGTAGTGACAAAGACCGACGTCGCGCCCGCATTCGATTTTTCGGCGGAACGCGCCGAGCGCAATATCCGCATGCGCAACAATACCGCGCCGATATTCGCCGTGTCCGCGTCGGAAAAACGCGGCGTAGGCGAGCTTGAACGGTATTTGCGCGCCGAGATAGAAAAGACAGTGAGCCGCGCGCGTTAAAATGCGAAAAAATTTATAATTTATTTTTCGACGGGTATTGACAATAGTAAAAATCGGTAGTATAATCATACTTGACCGAATATATTTTAACTGGAGGAGAAAATGGACAAACTCGATCAACGCATTTGTATTATAGGCGGAGGACCTGCGGGCACGAGCGCCGCGATGTATCTCGAAAAAAAGGGATATGATAATTACGTGATATACGAAAAAACCGACCGCGTGGGCGGTAAGGCGTTCTCGCCGCTGATGAAGGTCAAGACCAAAAACGGCGAGTGGGAGGAGCGCACTATCGAGATGGGCGCGGTCATGGGCTGCGATACGTACTTCGCCGTGCGGGAGTGCGAGGAGTTCGGCGGAACGACGCACCTCGACGGTCCGCCTATGGGGCGGCGGTTCATGATGACCGACGGCACGCCGCAGAAGTCGTCCAAGATAGCGCTGCTCAAAAAGTTCCTCAAAATGAAAAAGCTGAACAAGCTGCTCAACAAGAAATACCGCGGCTACGACGTCAACGGTCACCGCGGCGTGGCGCAGGGCAGGTATGAAGGACCTTGCCCGTCGCCCAAGATGAAGCTTGCGCACATAGAGGGCGAAAACCCCAATCTCAAAGATTTGAGCATGCCGTTTTCCGAGTTCCTCAAAAAGAACAAGTGCGAGGACGCGACGCTCGTTTGGAAAGGTCCGTTCACGTCGTTCGGTTACGGCTACTTCGACGAGATACCCGCGGCGTACGTGCTCAAATACCTCGACGCGTTCACCGTTCAGCAATTCCTGTCGACGGGCAAGCTGTGGACGTGGAAGAACGGAACGCAGTCTATATGGGAGGGCGTCAACAGTCACTTAAAGCACCCCGCGCTCCTCAATTCCGAGGTCACGGACGTCAAGCGCAAGGACGGCAAGGTTTACGTCACCGTCAACGGCAAGACCGAGGAATTCGACAAACTCATAATCTGCACGCCGCTCGAGCTTTTCCTCGAATACGGCGATCCGCGCGACGAGGAGAAGGAGCTGTTCTCCAAGATAGTACATAAGGAATACTTCACCATGGCGGTGCGCACCGCCGAGGGCAACTGCCCGGAGATATCCTATTACTTCTTCGAGAACATGACCAACGAAACGCGCGGGCACTTGATGGTGTTCTATCATCGCTGGCCCGAAGAAGAAGTCACCGATCAGCCGCTCGTCACGTTTACCCTGCGCAACCACGAGGGCATGGAGGACGTTCCGTTCGAGGAGGCGCGCGACACGACGATAGCCGATATGGCTAAGTGCGGCAGACCCGTGGAAAAGACCGAGCGTATCGACGATTGGTATTACTTCCCGCACGTAAGCTCGGCGGATTATGCCGACGGGTGGTATGACAAAGTCGAGGCGATGCAGGGCAAGGACAATACGTTCTATGCGGGCGAGGTGATGTCGTTCGGCGATATGGAAGAAACCGTCGAATACAGCCGCGACCTTATAAGAAGATTTTTCTGATACCGTGAGGCGGAAAGGGCGGACGTTCGCTCTTTCCGTCGTTTTGCGGAAAAAAAGGCTATGGAAAAGGTACGGACAATCAAGCTCGAGCGCAGTGTGCTCGCGGATAACGACGCGGACGCCGACGCGCTTCGCAGAGAGTTAAAGCAAAAACGCGTGTTTTTGGTCAACGTAATGTCGTCGCCCGGCAGCGGTAAAACGACTTTGCTGATATCGCTCGTCAACAGGTTGGCAAAGCGGTTTCGGGTCGGCGTTATGGAAGCGGATATCGATTCCGACGTCGACGCCGTGAAGGTGGCGGAAAAGGCGGACTGTAAAGCCGTCCAGCTCCACACGGGCGGAATGTGCCACCTTGACGCGGCGATGACGCGGCAGGGACTGAAAGAGCTCGGCACGGACGGGCTCGACGTCGTGTTTTTGGAGAACGTCGGCAATCTCGTTTGTCCTGCGGAGTTCGATACGGGCGCGTGCCTCGACATGACGATACTTTCGGTGTCCGAGGGCGACGACAAGCCGCTCAAATATCCGCTGATATATCAAAAGTGCGCACTTGTGCTTATAAGCAAGCTTGACGCATTGCCGTATTTTCCGTTCGATATCGAGAAGTGCAAACAAAACATACGTCGCCGCAACCCACATTCGACGATACTGCCCGTTTCCGCAAAGACGGGCGACGGCATGGACGATGCGGCGGAGTGGTTCGCAAAAGCGATAAATAATTTCAGGGAGAGCAAATAATGCCCGAACAAAACGATAAGATAATAAGCGTCCATCAGGGCGAAAAGAACGCCGACAAGCGTTACATCAAGCTCGGTAGAAAGATAACCGACGTCGTAGCTCACAAGATAAAGGGCTTCGGCACGGACGCGCCCGAGTATTGGGGGCTTAAAGAAGTCGTAACGCCCGAGATGTGCGACATCGCCAACAAGATGAAGCTGAGGAAGTTCTACACCTTTGACAAGCTGTTGAAGATGAACAAGAACTACGACGCTATCGAGCTGCAAAAACTGCTCGAAGAAATGTCGTATATAGGCATCCTCGAGTACGATTACGGCGACAACTACGACCACGACGGCGAGCTCAAAGACAAGCCGCGCATCAAGCGTTACCGCGTGCCGTTTTTCGTTCCCGGCTCGGCGGAGCTGTTCAATTCCAGCGTCGACCGCGTGGAGAAGAATCCCGCCGTCACGTCGTTCTTCGAGCGCATGACATTTATCCCGCTCGCGGGCGTAACGCAGATGGTCCGACCGGGCGGCGACGGTATCGGCATGCACGTCATACCCGTCGAAAAGGCTATCGAGGCGGAAAATAAGTCGATAGACCTCGAGCATATCTCGTACTGGCTGAAAAAGTACGACGGGCATATCTCGGCGGGGCTTTGCTCGTGCCGTCTGTCGCGCGGCGTGCTCGGCGACGGCTGCGCCGACGATCACGACGATTGGTGTATCCAGGTCGGCGATATGGCGGACTTCGCAGTCGAAACGAACAGGGCGCACTACATAACCAAAGAACGCGCGCTCGAGATACTCGAGCTTGCCGAAAAGAACGGCTACGTTCATCAGATAACCAACATCGACGGCGAGAACAAGATATTCGATATTTGCAACTGCAACGTCGCCGTATGCAACGCGCTCCGCACGTCGCTGCTGTTTAATACCCCGTACCTTTCGCGCAGTGCGTACACGGCGAAGGTGACTAAGGAGAAATGCGTCGCATGCGGCAAGTGCGTCGAGTCCTGCCCCGCGGGCGCTGTCAAGCTCGGGCAAAAGCTCTGTCACAAGGACGGCAAGGCGGTTGAGTACAAGCACGCGCCTCTGCCCGACAACAATATTTGGGGACGCTATGCCTGGGACGAGGACTACCGCGACACAGCGCGTATGTCCAATACCTACGAGAGCGGAAGCGCGCCGTGTAAAGCGGCTTGCCCCGCGCACGTGCCCGTGCAGGCGTACCTCAAGCTCGCCAACGAGGGCAAGTACCGCGAAGCGCTCGCTATGATCAAGACGGAAAACCCGTTCCCCGCGGTGTGCGGCAGGGTGTGCAATAAGCGCTGCGAGGTGGCGTGCACGCGCGGCGACGTGGATAAGCCCGTTTCGATAGACGAGGTCAAAAAGTTCGTTGCCGACGCAGATCTCAGCTCGGACGACCGCTATATCCCCGAAAAGGTCATTCCGTCGGTGCACGGCGAGTTCGACGAAAAGATAGCTATAATCGGCGCAGGCCCTGCGGGACTTAGCGCGGCGTACTACCTCGCGCAACGCGGTTACCGTCCGACGGTGTTTGAAAAGAACAAGCTCCCCGGCGGTATGATGACCTACGGCATTCCGAGCTACAAGCTGGAAAAGGACGTGATAGCCGCCGAGATCGACGTTATCAAGGCGATGGGCGCTGAGATAAAATGCGGCGTGGAGGTCGGAAAAGACGTCACGATAGCGGAGCTCAAGGAGCAGGGCTACAAAGCGTTTTATATCGCGATAGGCTGTCAGGGCGGCAAGCGTCCGGGCGTGGAAAACGATACCGCGGTCGGTACGGAGATAGCCGTCGAGTATCTGCGCGACAGCTTCGAGAGCCGCAAGAAGTTCGAGGGCGACGTGGTCGTCGTCGGCGGCGGCAACGTCGCGATAGACTGCGTGCGCAACGCGCACCGTCTCGGCGCTAAGTCGGTAAAGATGTTCTGCCTGGAAACGCGCGAAGAGATGCCTGCATCCGAGGAGGAGATAGAAGAAGCGCTCGCGGAGGGCGTGGAGCTCAACACCGCTTGGGGACCGCAAAAGCTGACCGTCGGCAAAAAAGGCGAAGTCACGGGCATAACGTTCAAAAAATGCCTGCGCACGATCGACCCCGAAACAAAGAAGTTCTCGCCCGTTTACGACGATAACGAGACCGTGGAGATCAAAGCCGACAAGGTCGTGTTCGCTATCGGTCAGTCCGTCGAGTGGGGCAAACTTCTCGATGGCACGGGCGTTACGCTCGGACGCGGCAATTATCCCGTCGCGGACGGCTTGACGTATCAGACCGCCGACCCCGATATTTTCGTCGGCGGCGACGTGTTTACCGGACCTAAGTTCGTCATCGACGCGATAGCCGCGGGACACGAGGCGGCGGAGAGCCTTCATCGCCGCGTCCGTCCGCGCGCGTCCATGACGATAGCGCGCGACAGGCGCAAGTATACCGAGCTCGACAAATCGGATATAACCCTGCCCGAATACGACAGAGCGGAGCGTCAAACGGTCTGTGCTAACGATCGCGCCGACTGTAAGGACATGTTTAAGGACACGCACGGCACGATGACCGAAGAACAGGTCAAGACGGAAACCAACCGCTGTCTGTCGTGCGGCGCGTCTTACGTCGATCCGAATAAATGTATCGGGTGCGGACTTTGCACGACGCGCTGTCAGTTCGACGCTATACATCTGTTGCGCGACCACCCGAAGTGCTCGGAGATGCGCGTTGCGGAAAAGAAGGTCGGCGGACTGCTGTCGTATGCGCTGAAACGCGCGTTCAAGATAATCGGTCATTCCGGCTCTAAGGAAGCGCGCGAGCTTGCAAAAAAACGCCGCGCTTATAAAAAAGAGCAAAAGCTCGCCAAAAAGAACAAGGACGGGGATAAGGACGGCGGCAATGCATGAGCTCGGCATCGTCATGCACGTTGTCGATCAGGTGGAGAAGGTCGCCGTTGAGAACAACGTCGAAAGAGTGCTCAAACTGACGCTCGAGGTCGGTGAGGTGTCGTCGATAGTGCCCGAGCTTTTTACCGAGTGCTTTGAATGGGCGAAGAAAAAGACCGAGCACCTTAAAGATACCGAGCTCGAGCTGATACTGCTCGAAGCGGTGTCGTACTGTCGGGATTGCAAAAAGACTTACAAGACCACCGAGCACGCGAAGGAATGTCCGCACTGCGGCGGTAACGATACGTACCTCGTAACGGGCAACGAAATGAACATAAAGGATATGGAAGTCGTTTGATGCGGCGCATATCGCATGAAGCCTCGCCGCGCGGCGGGGCTTTTTCGTATAGACGGCGATTCGGTGCGGCGCGACGAAAGAGCGTCAAACAGTTGTCTTTATCGGCGCGATGGTGTATAATAGTCGAAATGATTTCAGTCGAGAGGCGGCAATGAAAACGAAACTTTTGGTCGTATTTTGCTCTAAACACGGTTACGTAAAGCGTTACGTAGACATCATAGGCAATGAGCTGGGCTGCGACGCAGTTCCCGTCGAAAAGCTCGCAGACTCTATGCTCGCCGCTTACGACAGGATACTGTATATCGGCTCGCTGCGCGGCGACGAGATAAACGGCATGAAAAAGTTCAACGGCTATCTCGACGCGATATACGGCAAGACCGTAGTATGCGGCGTGGGGCTCACGCCGTTCCGTCACTATATGCCGCGCAGGATAAAAGAGGCGTCGATAAGCGTCACCTACGAAAAGTTTATCCCCGTGTTCTATGCTCAGGGCGGATTCGACGTCGACGAGCTGTCGCGCACCGAAAAGTTTTCCGTGGCGTGGCGCGCCCGTCAGATAAAGTCGGCGAGCCTGATAAACGACGACGATACCTTCTTTATGAACGCGATGTCCGCGCCCGTCGACGAGGTAAAAAAGGCGAATATCAAGCCGCTGCTCGAATACCTCGAGGGCAAGGAAGTCGACGCCAAGCTGTATTCTCCGCCCGAGATAACCGATCCCGATGAGATAAAGCAGTTCTTTGCCGAGCAGGAAGAAGCCGCCAAAGCTCCCGACGACAAGAAGCGCGCGCTAAAAAAGAAGCTTAAAGGCAAGCTCGGATCGTCCGATACGCAGTCCGATGACGGAAAACGACCCGAAGATCCGACGCAAACGGAAGTATCCGCAGCCGAAGAAAAAATGCCGGAAGAAACCCCGTCCGACGGTAATAATGTATAAAATAAAGTACAAGAAGATACGTAACGGCGGAGTCGTATCTTACGGCGTAAAGCAGGTAAAGATCAAGCGGCCGTGCACGGTGATCATCCCGACAACGTTCAAGGATAAGTTCGTCACCGATATCTGCGAAAACGCTTTTCGCGGCATTGGCTGTATAGGAAGCGTCATTGCGCCCGACGCGCGCGTTGACGACTGCGACGGGCGGTCTACGGTGATACTTCCGAGCGGACTCATGACGATAGGCAGGCATGCATTCGCCGGCAGCTCGATAAATAAGCTCGTGCTCCCGCGCGGCGTCAAGTATATCGAATGGAACGCGTTCGAGGACTGCTCGGAGCTTACGAGCGTAACGCTTAACGACGGGCTGCAAGAGATAGATATGTACGCATTCAAGAATACGCCGTTGGATAAGATAGACCTTCCTGCGAGTTTATACGCGATCGACGGCACGGCGGTCGAAGGTTGTTCCGCGTTATCCGAGATCTCCGTCGCGGACGACAGCGAGCATTACCGAGCGGAAAGCGGCTGCCTTATAGATAAGAGCGACGGCGCGATCGTTCTCGCCGCAAACCGGTTTACCGTTCCGACCGACAGCACGGTAAACAAGATAGATTTCAGTGCATGCGTCGGCAGGGCGATAGTCGCAGTCGATATTCCCGAGCAGATAGAGTGCATAGGCAGCTTTGCTTTTTCGGATTGCAAGCGGCTCGAATCGGTCGTTATCCGCGGCGCGAAAACGATAGAGGATTCGGCGTTCGACGGCTGTTCCGTATTGCGCGAAGTCACGCTCCCCGCATGCCTCGAAAGGATAGAGAGCATGGCGTTCGACGACTGTAACGCGCTTAAAGTCATTCGCTTCGGCGGCACGCGCGAAAAGTGGAAGGAACTCACACAAGACGTCAACATCCTTTGGAGAAGCAAGACGGACAGGCTTACTGTGGTTTGCTCCGACGGAGAGATGCCGTTCCCTGTTTAATAAATAATATCGAGGCGCGGCGTCGGGCATTGCCTGTGCGCCGCGTTTTTGCTTGCAAAAAAATTCTAAAAAAAGTACCGCAAAATAATTGACATATTTCGTACAATAATATATAATCACGTGGGTTTAATAAAACTAAACAAAAAGTTTATGTAAATTTGACTCGTGACGGAGAAACGCGAAAATGAACGACGGTAACGGAAATAACACGATTGGAGCGAAACTGCGCGACCTGCGGCTGAAAAACCGATTGACGCAGGAAGAGCTGGCGGACCGCGCGGAGCTGAGCAAGGGCTTTATCAGTCAGTTGGAAAACGACTTGACGTCGCCGTCGATAGCGACGCTGATCGATATACTGACGCTGTTGGGCTCGAGCCTTTCCGAATTCTTTTCGGACGAGGACAGCAGCCAGTTGGTGTTCGGCAAGGACGATTTTTTCGAGAAGAAACGCGACGATACCACGGTCACTTGGATAGTGCCGACTGCGCAGAAGAACGCAATGGAGCCGATAATCGTCGAGCTGGAAAAGGACGCGGCGACGGACGTAGATATACCGCACGAGGGCGAGGAGTTCGGCTATGTGCTCTACGGCAAGGTGCAGGTGACGGTAGGCGACCGTTCCGCGCAGGCGGCGGCGGGCGAAAGCTTCTACTTCAATTCGGACAGAAAACACACCGTCAAAAACGTATTCGACGGCAAGAGCAAAATACTGTGGGTCTCGTGCCCGCCTACTTTCTAAGGAGCTACCATGTGCGCCGCAGTCAAGGAAAAGTTGGATAACATCATCGAGATAAAGAACGTCAGCAAAGTCTTTGACGGTATAACCGTCGTCGACGACGTTAATCTTGCCGTCAAGCGCGGCGAATTCGTGACGCTGCTCGGTCCGAGCGGTTGCGGAAAAACGACGCTGCTGCGAATGATAGCGGGCTTCGAACTGCCGACTTCCGGCTCGATATTTCTGGAAAAGCAGGACGTTACGGCAGTGCCGCCGCACCTGCGCCCCATAAACACCGTCTTTCAAAAGTACGCGCTTTTTCCGCATCTCAACGTTTATAAGAACATCGCGTTCGGCTTAAAGCTGAAAAAATTGCCGACGGGCGAATACGACAAAAAGGGCAAGCCGATATTCCGCAAGTTCACCAAAGACGAGATACGCGAGAAAGTCGAGCGCGTATTGAAGCTCGTCAACCTCGAGGCTTACGGGCATCGCGACGTGACCGGTCTGTCGGGCGGTCAGCAACAGCGCATAGCAATAGCGCGCGCGATAGTATGCGAGCCCAAAGTCCTCCTGCTCGACGAGCCGCTCGGCGCGCTCGATCTTAAAATGCGCAAGGAGATGCAGCTCGAGCTTGCCGCTATGCACAAGGATATAGGCATAACCTTTATATTCGTCACGCACGATCAGGAAGAAGCGCTTACCATGTCGGACAAGATAGTAGTCATGACGGACGGCGCGGTGCAGCAGTACGGCACGCCCAAGAAGATATACGACGAGCCTGCAAATGCTTTCGTCGCGGACTTCATCGGCGAGAGCAACATACTCTCGGGCGTGATGAAACGCGATTATTGCGTCGAGTTTTGCGGGAGCGAGTTCAAGTGCCTCGACCACGGGTTCGGCAAGGACGAGCGCGTCGACCTTGTGGTCCGTCCCGAAGATATCGTGCTCGGGCGCGATAAGGGCGCGCTCAAAGGCGAGGTCGTTTCGTCGGTGTTCAAGGGCACTTATTACGAAATGGAGATACTCGCGGAGAACTACGAGTTCACCGTGCAGAACACGGTCGAATACGCCGTCGGCGAGACGGTATGGCTGTCGATTGATCCTAACGGCATACATATCATGAAAAAGCTCAAAGTGACCAACGAGTTCGACGGCGTCGTTTCGTCCGATGACACCGTCGAGCTTTGCGGCGGGACATTCGGATTCGTCAACGCGCTCGGGCTGGAAAAGGGCGACGAAGTGCGTGTGAAGATACCGTTCGACAAGATAGACCTTACCGACGACGAGAGCGACGGCGCAGTCGGCGCTAATGTCACTCAGACTTTCTATAAGGGGTCGTATTATCAAGTGCAGGTCTACACAGACGACGATCACGAGTTCTTTATCGATACGGTCGACGAGTGGGATATAGGCGACCGCGTGGGTATCAAGATAGCGCCCGAGGATATATCCGTCGAGCGCATCGCTCGATCCGATACGGACGGGGACGGACAAAAGGACGGGGAGACTGCCGATGAATAACGCTACGACCGCCGCGGACGGCGGAAAGAAAAACAAGCTGAAAATACGCGGCGTAAAGCGCTCCGCGTTCGCCGTGCCGTATGCCGCGCTGAGCGTGATATTCGTCGTAGTGCCGCTGTTTATCATGTTGTACTACGCGTTCACCGACGGAACGGGGCATTTTACTTTCGCCAACTTCGCGCATTTTTTCGTGCGTCCCAACATCATCAAGGTCATGGGCAGATCGTTCCTCGTCGCGTTTATCACGACGGCGGCGTGCCTGCTGCTCGCGTACCCGCTCGCGCTCGCGCTCGCGTCGACTGCGCTCAACAAGAAGTTCATACTCGTTATGCTGTTTATACTGCCGATGTGGATAAACTCGTTGCTCCGCACTTACGCGATGAAGATAGTTTTGCACATACTCAACGTGTCCAATGCCTGGGTCGCGGTGACCGTCGGCATGGTGTACGACTTTTTTCCGTTCATGCTCATGCCGCTGTACTCGGTGCTGTCGGGCATGGATAAGAGCCTTATCGAAGCGTCGCAGGATCTCGGCGCGTCCGCGGCGACGACGCTTTTCAAGGTCCGACTGCCGCTGTCGCTGCCCGGTATAGTGTCGGGCGTGCTCATGGTTTTCATGCCGACGGTGTCGACCTTTGCAATATCGGACATACTCGGCAATACCGATACTTACATGTTCGGTAACGTCATCGATCAGTGGTTTCGGAACACGGGCGGTTGGAACGTCGGCTCGGCGTACTCGTTCATACTGCTCGCGCTGATCGCCGTCACGGTGGTAGTAGCCAACAGGATAACAAAAGGTCATAAGGAAGTCGGAGGCGTGCTGTGAAAAAACAAGTCAAGACCGCGCTTATTTGGAGCTTTGTCGGAGCGATGCTGTTTTTGATGTACGTTCCGATACTCATACTTATCATCTACTCGTTTACCGACGCGCCCGCGCTCGGCGTGTGGGGCGGGTCCACCATGTCGCTGTACGGCAGGCTGTTTACCGATCCCGAGATAATGGGCGCGCTCGGCAACTCGCTGCTGCTCGCTTTTGTCGCCGCGACGCTCGCCACGGTGCTCGGCACTGCCGCCGCCGTCGGCATATATTACATGAAACGCAGGCGCAAAGCCGTCGTCGGGTTTATATCCAATATAACGATGGAAAACGCAGAGATAGTGACAGGCGTCGCATTCATGATGTTTTTCCTCGCGGTGCGCGTCGGCTACGGCTGGCCCGCGCTCATCATCGCGCACACGATGATAACGGTGCCGTATGTCATACTGTCGGTAACGCCCAAGCTGTCGCAGATAAATCCCAACCTCTACGAGGCGGGGCTCGACCTCGGCGCGTCGCCCGTTAAGTCGATGCTCGCGGTCGTCGTGCCTCAGCTCGTGCCGGGCATGGTCAGCGGCTTCATAATGGCGTTCACTCTGTCGCTCGACGACTTTATAGTGTCTAAGTTCATCAACGGCGGCGTGGAAACGATACCTATCTATCTGTACAACGCGCTTGCCAAGCGCGGCGCAGACCCGACGCTCCGCGCGCTGTCGTCCGTGCTGTTTATCGCGGTCCTGACCGTGCTCATCGCGCTCAATGTGGTAAGCGCGAGAAAGCGCAAGAAGCTCGCCAAGGCGTAAGGAGGCGGAGCGATGAAAAAAAGATTTTTGCCTATGCTCGCGGCAGCAGTTGCCGCCGCACCGTCGTTCCTGCTGTTCGGCTGTGCGCCGCGGTCGCAGGTCCTCAAGATCTATAATTGGGGCGACTATATAGAGGACAGTCTTATAGGCGAATTCGAGAGCTGGTACAAAGAGCAGACGGGCGAGCATATCACCGTCAAGTACGACACGTTCGACACCAACGAAACTATGCTGATGCGCATAGAAACGCAGAAAGCCGATTACGATCTCGTATGCCCGTCGGACTATATCGCCGAGCGTATGATCAAGTCGGGGCTGGCGAAAAAAGTGGACGCCGAGATTTTCGACCCGAAAACGCCCGATCTGTTTTACGACGGGCTTGCGGACATGGTCGCGCCGTTCGATGAGAACAACGAATATTTCGTGCCGTATGTGTGGGGCACGTTCGGCATAATGTACGATACGAACAGAATAGACGCGGGCTCGGAAAAGGCGGAGAGCTGGGGCGCGCTGTGGAGCGACGAGTGGAAGCAGACGACGGGCAAGCGGCGCGTGCTGATGAAAGACAGCGTGCGAGACGCGTATTCCGTCGCTATGATCTATGCCAACACCGATAAGCTTGCCGAGCTGTCCGACGGTTTTACCGACTACAACGCCGAGTACCGAAAAGAGCTCGTTTCGTACTTTTCCGAGGTGACGGACGACACGCTCGCGACGGCGCAAAAGACGCTTATCGAGCAGAAAAAAGCGATATGCAAATACGAGGTCGACGACGGCAAGAACGACATGGTCGCTGGCACTACCGACGCTTATCTCGGATTGTTTTGGTCGTGCGACGCGGGACTTATAATGCTTGAGGACGGCGGGGATCATTTTTATTACACAGTGCCTAAGGAGGGCAGTAACGTCTGGGTCGACGGCTGGCTCATACCTAAGTATGCGAAAAACGAGAAAGCCGCCAACTACTTTCTCAAATTCATCAATACCCATGAGTTCGCCGCGATAAACTTCGATTATATGGGAACGTCCATAGCGGTAAAGAGCGTCATGGACGAAGCCAAGATAGCTATGGAAGAGGACGACGAGTTTTTCGATGGCTTTTACGACGGGTTCAAGCAGATGTATATCGATATGATGTTCCCGTCGGAAACGGTGATAGCGCGGTCGGCGGTCATGCGCGATTTCGGCGTAAAGATGGGCACTGCGCTCGACAGCATGTGGATAGACGTAAAGACGAGCTGATATCATGAAAGAATTGGTTTACGACGCGATCGTCGTCGGCGCGGGGCATGCGGGGATAGAAGCCGCGCTCGCGCTCGCAAAGACCGGCGCGAATACGCTGGTTACATCGATAACCGCCGACAACGTCGGATATATGGCGTGCAATCCGTCGATAGGCGGAACGGGCAAAGGTCATCTCGTCCGCGAGCTCGACGCGCTCGGCGGGTTTATGGGCATAGCCGCCGACGCATGCGCGACGCAGATACGCATGCTCAATTCCTCGAAAGGGCTTGCGGTGCGTTCCCTGCGCGCGCAGGCGGACAAGTACAAATATCATGCGTTTACCAAGTCCGCGCTCGAAACCGCCGATAACCTGACTCTTCGGCAGGACGAAGTAAAAAGCATAACGCGGCGCGGCACGGACCTTGTAGTCGAGTGCGTCACCGGCAGCGTTTATGTGAGCAAGGCCGTCGTCGTTGCGACGGGCGTTTATCTCGACAGCACGATAATATGCGGCAAGAGCGTGCAGGCGCACGGCCCCGTATGCTTTACGCGTAGCGAGTATCTCGCGGCGTCGCTGAGGGCGCTCGGCTTCGAGCTCCGCAGGTTCAAGACGGGCACGCCCGCGCGGCTTGCGGGGAAAACGATAGACTTTTCCAAGCTGGAAATACAGTACGGCGACGACGTGCCGTATACGTTTTCCGCGCTTACCAAGAAACAGCCGAAAAACACGTCCGTATGCTACCTCGGTTACACCAACGGCAAAACTCACGACATAATACGCGAGGCGCTGCCCGAGTCGCCGCGGCATGCGGGACTGATTACGGGCACGGGCGCTCGGTATTGCCCGTCGATAGAAGATAAGATAGTGCGGTTTTCGGACAAGCCGCGGCATGCGTTCTTCCTCGAGCCCGAGGGCGCGGGGACGGACGAATGGTATATACAGGGCATTTCCACATCGTTGCCGCCGAGCGTTCAGCGCGAAATGTACCGCTCGATCGTCGGGCTGGAAAACGTGTCCGTAGTGCGCGACGCTTATGCCATAGAGTACGAATGCATCGACGCGCGCGAGCTTTTCCCGAGCCTCATGTCGAAACGCATACCCGGGCTGTTCTTCGCGGGGCAGATCAACGGCACGAGCGGCTACGAGGAAGCGGCGGCGCAGGGCGTGCTCGCGGGCATAAATGCGTCGGCATATCTGCGCGGTATGTCTCCGCTCGTGCTCGACAGGACGGAGAGCTATATAGGCGTGATGACGGACGACCTCGTTACGGTCGGGAGCGACGAGCCGTATCGGATGCTCACGGGTCGCGCCGAGTGTCGGCTGAGCTTCCGTCAGGACAACGCCGACCTGCGTCTGACCGAGCTCGCCGTGCCGTACGGGACCGTTTCGGAGCAGCGGCGCAAAGCGCTCGACAGCAAGAAGCGCGCGATAAAAAAGTGCGAGAAACTGCTCGACGCGGTGATACCCGAGCGGCAGGTAAAGGAGCTGTTCGACGCGGCGGGCGAGTCGGGCGCGCGGGCTATGACCGTCGCCGACGTGCTGAAACGCTCTCTTGTAACGCTCGACGAGTTCGACAGGCATATAGACGCGCTCAAAAGCGTGCCGCCCGCGGCAAAGCTCGAGGTGTACGCTCGGCTCAGGTACGACAGCTATCTGCGCCGTCAGCAGTCCGAATTAAAGGAGAGATCGCGGCTGGAAAACATGCGGCTTTCGCCAGATACAGATTATTTGACAGTCGATGGACTGAGGCTCGAAGCGCGGGAAAAGCTCAACGCGGCAAAGCCGCTGTCGATAGGTCAGGCGTCGCGCGTGCCCGGCGTAACGCCCGCGGATGTGTGGGTGCTTATAAGCAGACACAAGGGCAACGCCGCGGAGTGACTGATGTCAAATATTATCGAATGAAATATGCGCCCCCGCTGTTCCTATGGAGCGGCGGGGGTTCGTATTGCCGTTAAAAACTTTACTTTTCGCGGCGAATGGTATATAATACGTTTATGGAAAACGCGATAGCGACAAAGGCAATATTCCGCGACAAAAAGCGGCGCGTGTGGGAGCTCGACTTTCTGCGCGGCATTGCGGTCATCGCTATGTGCTTCGATCATTTGATGTTCGACTTTTACGCGATACAGTTTTGGTTCTCCAACTGGTTCAAAGTCGATAACGCCGTCATGAGAGAGCTTTCCGCTCTTGCCGAGGCGTATTGGTACAGTACGTTTAGGTTCTACGCGCATTTTATATTCGTGTTTTTGTTTCTGTTCCTCGTCGGTACGAGCTGCGCATTCTCGCGCGACAACGTACGCCGCGGCTCGGCGCTCGCCGTCGTTTCGCTTGCGTTCACGGGCGTGACGCTCGGACTTATACCGATGGGACTGATGGAGCAGGGCGTTATTTTCGGAATATTGCACTGTATAGCGCTGTCTATTCTCTGCGCCGCCGCGGTCGATACGGCGAGCAAGCGTATAAGACCGCTAAATGTGTACCTGCCGCTGCTGCTCGGCGTTGTGATTTGCGCCGTCGGCATCGGGCGTAGGTTTTGGCTCGTCTACGATAACTATGACGAAGTTTTCGATGCGGCGCATCTTCTCGACTACATACTCGGCGGCATCAGCTACGGCGACGATTGGTTCGGACTGTTCCCCAACGTCGGCGCGGTGCTCATCGGTATGTACTTCGGCAAAGCCGCATACTCTACGCGCTCGTCGCTCATTCCGCGGCTCGGCGGTAAATGGTCCAAGCCCGTCGGGTTCGTCGGACGGCACGCTCTGCTGTTTTATCTCGGTCATCAAGTCATACTGACGGGTGCGGTCACGCTGTTGTGCCTGTGCCTCGGTTACAGGTTTTAGAGGTATCATGTTTCTTTACCAAATGCTCGAAAGCTACGAACAAAAGGACGGCAAGAGCCGCGCGCTCCTGTACATGGGCAAGTCGTTTTCTTACGACGCTCTGTTCGCCGCCGTGGACGATGCGGCGGCGCGGCTGGCGACGCTCGTCAAAGCGGGCGAGGTCGCCACTATCTGCATGCCCAACACGCCCGAATGCGTCGCGTGCTTCTATGCGCTCAACAAGATAGGCGCGATAGCGCATATGGTGCATCCGCTGACGCCGCCCGCGCAGCTTAAAAAGTTTATGGCGGCTGTCGGGTCCAAGCTTTTGATCACGCTCTCGATAAATCTCGGGAAGTATGCGCCGCTTGCGTCGGAATACGCGATAGTATCCGTACACCCCGCGCGTTCTCTGCCGCGCATCATGCGGTTTTTCTTCGACCTCAAAGTCAAGCCGTACAAGGGCGATCGGACGGGCGTCACCGATTACGACGACGTGCAAAAGGGCGAGTACGGTAAGCCGACGCGCGCCGACACCGATACGGGCGTATATCTCCACAGCGGCGGCACGGGCGGCGAGCCGAAAGTGATAGAGCTTTCGGACGCGGCTATAAACGCGCTCGCGGCGCGCGGCAAAGAGGCGCTCTGCATAGACGGCGCGCACGGCATGTACATGCTCGCCGCGCTCCCGATGTTCCACGGGTTCGGGCTTGCCATGTGTGTGCACGCAATACTGATCCACGGCGGCGTGAGCGTGCTCCAGCCTAAGTTCGATCCGAAAGCGACGGTCAAGCTGCTCGGCAAAAACCGCATGCATTTTATTATCGGCGTGCCCAATCTTTTTCGCGCGCTGTTGAAGCGTCCCGACTTCTCGGGCGATAAACTCAAAAATATATATGCCGCGTTCGTCGGCGGCGATTGCGCGCCGCAGGACCTTTTAGACGAGTTCAACTCGCGCATGGAGAGCGTCGGCGCGAACGGTCGGCTGTTCGAGGGCTACGGTCTTACCGAAACGGTCACGGTGTGCGCGCTCAATAACTTCGCGTACAGCCGCCGCGGTTCTATGGGGCGCATGATGAGCGGACTGCGCGCGGAGATAGTCGATCCCGAGAGCCTCGCGCCGCTCGGCGCGGGAGAAAAGGGCGAGATCGTCGTCGCCGGCGATACGCTGATGAACGGCTACCTCGACAACGCCGAGGAAAACGCGCGTACGTTCTTCACGCTCGACGGCGAGCGGTTCGTGAGGACGGGCGACTTCGGCTACAAAGACGGCGACGGGTTTTTGTTCTTTGTGCAACGGCTCAAACGTATAATCAAGATATCGGGGATAAGCGTTTATCCCAAAGAGATAGAGGCGTGTGTCGGCGAGCTCGACGGCATAACGGGCGCGTGCGCCGTCGAATATAAACAGGGCGGCAAGACGCGTATCGCGCTGTTTCTCACGGGCAGGGAATATCCGCACGGCGAGCTTAAAGCGCGTATAGAGAGCGAGCTTTCGCGCTACGCCGTGCCGTCGCTCATCCGTTATCTGGCGGAGATACCCGTCACGCCCGTGATGAAGGCGGACGCGCGTGCGCTCGAACGGCTCGCGACGGACATAGCGGAGGGCGTGTTATGAAGCTGACTTTTCTCGGCACGGCGGCGGCGGAGGGCGTGCCCGCGGTGTTTTGCAACTGCGCGACCTGCCTTAGAGCCAAGGAGCGCGGAGGCAGGGATATACGCACGCGCAGTCAGATACTTATCGACGGGGATACGCTGTTCGATTTCCCCATGGATACATACATGCACATGCTCGCACACAAGCTCGACCTTTCTGCGGTCAAGCGCGTGCTTATAACGCATGCGCATATGGACCACTGTTATCCGCAGGAGTTTTGCATGCGCGGCAAACCGTTTGCGCACGGCATGACCGAGCCTGTCGTCGACGTTTACTGCAACGCGACCGTCCGCGACCTGTTCCGTACCGACACCGCGCGCGAGATACGTCCCGATATAGAAGGCGCGATACGGCTGAACGTGCTCCATCCCTTTGACGAAACGCGAAGCGGCGATGTGCGCATAGTCGCATTGCCCGCGTCGCATACGAGAGGCGAGGAGTGTCTTGTGTACTATCTCGAACGCGGCGGACGCGGCGCTCTGCTATTGAACGACACGGGCGCGCTCGATGTGGCGGTGTATCACAGGCTCGCCGATATCGGCGCGGCGGTCGATATAGTCGCGCTCGACTGCACTTACGGCGCGACGCGGCACGGCAAGGGCAGACACATGGGATTGTACGACGCGGCGGACCAGCTCGAGCTTATGGATAAATGCGGTCTGCTGCGCCGCGGCGCTAAGCGTTACGCAACGCATTTCTCGCACAATACCGACCTCGACTACGGCGGGCTTTGCGCCGTCGCCGAGCCGCTCGGCATAGATATTGCCTACGACGGCTGTTCCGTCGAGGTGTAGAAAAGAAATCAGGCAAAAACAAACGGACGGCACGAGCCGCCCGTTTTGCGTTTCGGTATATTTTATCTGTCTTTAAGCTTGACGTACTCGGCGCGTTTGGAAACGCATTTATAGTTGGGTCTGATTATCTTGCCGTTGTTGACGAGCTCCTCTATCCTGTGCGCGCTCCAACCGACGATGCGCGCCGTGGCGAACGCAGGCGTGAACATTTCGGGCGGTATGCCGAGCATGTTATACACGAGCCCCGAATAGAAGTCGACGTTGGCGCTTACGCCCTTGTATATCTTGCGCTTGTCGGCGATTATCTCGGGAGCGAGTTTTTCCACGCGCGAATACAGCTCGTATTCGTCGTCCATCTTTTTTTCCGCGGCGAGCTGTTCGACATACTTGCGTATGACGCAAGCGCGCGGGTCGGAAACAGAGTACACGGCGTGACCCATGCCGTAGATCAGCCCGAGCTTGTCGAACGCCTTTTTGTCGAGGATGTCGCAAAGATATTTTTTTATCTCGCCGTCCGAACGGTTTTTGAGGTGGAGCTTCATATCCTCCATCATGCGCGTGACCTTGATATTCGCGCCGCCGTGTCTCGGCCCTTTGAGCGCGCCGAGCGACGCCGCCATCACCGAGTATGTGTCCGTTCCCGACGAGGTGAGAACGTGCGTGGCGAAAGTGGAGTTATTGCCGCCGCCGTGCTCCGCGTGCAGTACGAGCATAAGGTCGAGTACGCCCGCTTCGATCTCCGTGTACTTGCCGTCGTCGCGCATCATCATGAGAATGTTTTCGGCGGTGGACAGCTCGTGCGCGGGCTTGTGGATAATCAGGCTGTTTAGGTCGTGATAATATTTATGTACTTGATAGGAATAGACCGCGAGGAGCGGGAACTGCGCTATCAGCTGCAAGCACTGCCGCAAAACATTGGGCAGGGAAATATCGTCGGGGTTCTCGTCGTAAGAATAAAGGTAAAGCACACTGCGCGCGAGCCCGTTCATCATATCCTGCGACGGCGCTTTCATGATGACGTCGCGCACGAATGAGACGGGCAGCATGCGGAATCCGCTTAGTATCTCGCGAAAGCCTTTCAGCTCGTGCGCCGACGGCAGCGTGCCGAACAGCAGCAGGTACGCGACTTCTTCGAAGCCGTAGCGTTTTTCTCCGATAAAGCCCGAAACGATATCGTCTATCTCGATACCGCGGTAACGGAGATGTCCGGGCGCGGGTATGCGGTTGCCGTCCGCGTCGTGCTTGAACGTGCCGTCCGGGTTCTCCTCGAAACCGACGATATCGGAAATGTCGGTCAAGCCCGCGAGCACGCCCGTGCCGTTGACGTCGCGCAGTCCGCGCTTGACGTCGTACATGCCGTAGAACGAGGTGTCGATAAGCGTGCTGTCGGCGGCGAGCTTGCTAAGTTGCTTGATCTTGGGCATAGTGTCTTTTACGAATTCTTCGAATTGTGCCATAAAACTCCTTATAGTTAAAGTCGAAAGATGAGAGCGTCTTTGCTTCTTCCGTATACATTATACCATATTCGGCGGAAAAAAGCAATCGCCGACGGTATGTTAAGTTTTTGCCGCCGCCGCGCCGCGCTCGGCTTGAAAAAGCTTGATTTTTTGCCGTGCCGCTGTTAGAATATAAAAAAGCTTTCGGGAGGCGGATATGCTCGATAAAGACGGGTTCGACGGCTGGGCGGATAAATACGATATGACGGTCGACAGATCGATGGATGACGGAACGTATCCGTTCTGCGGCTATGCCGACGTGCATAAGGCGGTGTTCGAGCTTGTGCAAAACAGCTCGCGCGTGCTCGATCTCGGCGTTGGCACCGCAAGGCTGACCGAGCGGCTGTATGAGAAAGGTATAGAAATAACCGGCGTGGATTTTTCCGAAAACATGCTCGCCGCGGCGCGTAAGAAAATGCCGAAAGCGACGCTCGTTTCAGCCGATCTTTCCGAGCCAGACGCGCTCGACGGTGTGACGGGGAAATTCGACGCGATCATCGCGCTGTACTCCATACACCACCTGACCGACGCGCGCAAGGCAGAGCTTATCAACGGCGCGAAAAAGCTCCTTTTGCGCGGCGGAGCGTTCGTTATCGGCGACGTTGCGTTCGGCAACTGCGCGGAACGCGAAGAATGTATAAAAGCCGCGGGCGACGAGTTCGACTTCGACGAGTATTACTGCGTAGCGGATAAGCTCGCGCCGCTTATCGAGGGAAAGACCGAGTTTCGCAAGATATCTTTCTGCGCGGGCGTTATCACTGTGCGTTTCGATTGACAAAAGGCGGATAAGGGAGTATACTGTATGATATGTTCTGGCGAGCGGCGACGCTCGTCGGACTGTCGACAACTGAGCCGAAAGAGATCTGACGGCAAAGACCGATCGCAGATATATAGAGTGTTTTTTGCGCATATCGCGCACGGTTTTTGCGTTTCTCCCGTTTCGGCGGAGGAGCGTTTTTTTATGGAAATGACCGAACCGGAAAGTGCGAACAGGCTCGCGCTCGTCGGCATTATCGTGTCGGATGCGGACGCGGTGGAAACGGTGAACGCAGTGTTGCACGAGTACGGCAAAAGCATACTCGGGCGAATGGGGCTGCCCGTGCGCGAGCGCGGCGTCAATGCGATAAGCATAGTGGTCGACGCGCCCGCCGACGCTATCAACTCGCTGACGGGCAGGCTGGGCAGGATAAACGGCGTCGCGGCGAAAGCGCTTTTTCAAAAGCTTTGACCGCATAGTAAAACGCCTTAAACAAAAACTATATCGAAAGGAGCTATCATGAAGATAAGCAAAAAATTAGGTATCATACTTGCGACTGCGGCTCTGCCGCTCGCCGCGTGCGGCGGCACTGCCGACACGCTCTCCGTGTACGCGCCCGACGGCGCGCCCGCGCTTGCTCTTTCCGGCATGATGTCGGAGGGCTTCGACGGCGCGGAGTTCACCGTCGTCGCGCCGACGACGATAGCCGCGCACGTGTCCAACGGCGACGCGGATATCGCGGTCATGCCCGTCAACGCCGCCGCCGCGCTGTATAACGGCGGACTTGGCATAACGATGCTGTCGGTCAATACGCACGGCAATCTTTACCTTGTGGGCGATGCGGACGACGGCATGACGCTCGAAAAACTCAAGGGCGCGAGAGTGGGCGTCATCGGTCAGGCGCAAGTCCCCGATCTTACTCTCCGCATGCTGCTCGGCGAGAGCGGTATAGAATACGTCGTGTCGGAAAATGCGACGGAGGGAGCAGTCGCGCTTCGCTACGCCGCGGACGGATCGGCGCTGATGCCGCTTTTCAAACAGGGCGCGATAGATTACGCGTTTATCGCAGAGCCTGCCGCTACTACGGCTTGCGCCAAGTTCGACAAAGAGATAGTGCTCGACGCTCAGCAGCTCTGGCGCGACGCTTTCGGCTCTGATTATCCGCAGGCATGCGTCGTTGCGAAAAAGGAAGTCGTCGATAAAAACAAGAAGTTCGTCGATGCGTTTTTGAAAAAACTCGCCGAGACCGAGGGCTGGGCGGAGGCGCACCCGACGGAGGCGGCGGAAACGGTCGGCGCGCATACCGACGGCACAGGCTCGACGCTGACCGCGCTCGATGCGGGCATAGTCAAGCGCTGCAATATCAAGCACGTATCCGCCGCCGACGCGAAGTCCGCGTGCGAGAGTTTCTTCGAGAAGCTGACGCAAATGCACGACAAGGATTTTGAAAAACCGCCGCTCGCGAAGAAGCCCGACGACGGGTTCTATTACAAAGCGTGAAGAGCAAGGTCCGTAAAACCGCCGAAAACGCGCTGTACGCCGTCGCCGTGGTCGGACTGATATTTGCGGTGTGGTCGATTGCGGCGGCTGTCGTGGGCTCGGAGTTCATAATGCCGACAGTGCCCGACACGTTCCGCGCGCTCGGCGAAACGCTCGCTCTGCCGTCGTTTTGGCGCGCGCTCGGCGCGACGCTTTTGCGGTGCGCGCTGTCGTTCGCCGTTTCGGTCGCGCTGTTTTTCGCGCTGTTTTTTCTGTCGTCGGCATTCGATGCGGCGGCGAGGATAGTGCGTCCGATAGTGTCGGTGCTTCGCACCTTGCCGACCATGGCGGTGTCGCTCGTGCTCGCGATATGGACGGGCGCGAAGGTCGCGCCGATAGTGCTCGGCGTGCTCGTCATCATGCCCGTGCTGTATTCGTCCGCGGCGGCGCGTGCCGGCACGGTGCCCAAAGAACTGCGCGAGATAGCGCGGCTGTGCGGCGCGGGCAGGGCGCAGAGGTTTTTCAATGTGACGCTCCCGTATGCGTCGGGCGGGTTTTCCGAGAGCCTGCCGTCGGCGCTGTCGTTTACCGTTAAGATAGTGATAGCCGCCGAGATACTTATGCAAACAGCGGGCAGTATCGGCATACTTATGTATAAAGCGCAGGTCTACTATATGACCGCCACGCTGCTCGCGCTCGTTGCGGCGGCGGTGATCGTGTCGGTCGCGCTCGAATACATAGCGCGCGCCGTGCTCGTAGTAACGCTGTCGCGATTCGACGGATAACACTTGACAAAAATCTTTTATATGGTATACTTGTTATATGCAACAAAACGGTAAAAGAACCAATACGCCGAAAACGGCCAAGCCGCGCACGACGACCATTCCCGTCACCGACGAGGCGGCGGAAGAGCCCGTTGCCGCGCCCAAAAAGAAATCGCCCAAAAAGGCTGTTTCGCGCATCGTGACCAAGGACAGCGAGATAGACGACGCCGTCCGTCCGTACGTCGCGCCGTCCGCGCCGCCGATGATCGACAGCGCGATGTTCGACGAGGACGTCACGGAAGAGCCTATCGCAGGGTATTACCACAAGTCGATGACGGTGGACGACACGATCCTCAACCGCGAGCAGGCGAAGATGCGTCCGCGCTCGAAAAAGCGCAAGTCAAAGACCGTCGACCTCACGCTTGCCGAACGGTACGATCCCGATCCCGAGAAGGGGCTTTCGTCCGAGGCTGTAGAAAAGCGGTTCGAGAACGGGTTCGATAACTACGTAAAAAAGCACACGGGCAGGAGCTACCTGTCAATATTCGTGACGAATATATTCACGTTTTTCAATATCCTCTGTTTTGTCGTTCTCACTGCGCTCGTCATAGTCGGCGCAGGGTTCTCGCAGGTTTTCTTTATCGTAATAATCTCCGCCAATATCTGCCTCGGCATAATACAGGAGATCCGATCCAAGTACACGATAGACAAGCTGTCGCTCGTTTCCGCGCCGTCCGCCGTAGTCATACGCGACGGCGAGCGCAAAGTCATACCCACCTCGGAGGTCGTGCTCGACGATATCATATGCTTCGATCTCGGCAAACAGATCTGCGCCGACTGTATAGTCGTGCGCGGCGAGTGCGAGGTAAACGAGGCGATGCTTACGGGCGAGAGCGAACCGGTAAAAAAGAAGCCCGGCGATATCCTATACAGCGGTTCGTTCCTCAGCAGCGGTTCGGTGACGGCGCGCGTCGACAAGGTCGGATCGGCTAACTACGTCGAAACGCTCACTTCGTACGCCAAAAAATACAAAAAGCCGAAGTCCGAGCTGATGAACTCCATCAAGCTCATAATAAAGGTGCTTTCGCCGTTTATCATAGTCATCGGCGCGTTGATGGTGTGGACCAACTATCGCACGGTCGTTCCCGACGGGACAAAGGCGACCTTTGCCGATTGGAACAACATAATAACGAGCGCGGCGGGCTCTATCATAGGCATGATACCCGCGGGCATGTTCCTTTTGACGTCGCTCGCGCTCGCCGCGTCCGTACTGCGCCTCGCCAAAAAGCAGACGCTCGTGCAGGACCTGTACTGTATAGAAATGCTCGCGCGCGTCGACGTGCTGTGCCTCGATAAAACGGGCACGATAACCGACGGCTCGATGCAGGTCAACAACGTGATAGAGATAAAAGGCTTCGAGGGCAATCACTCGCTCGGCGAGATAATCGGGTCTATGCTGACTGCGACGGGCGACAATAACCAGACCGCGCTCGCGCTCGCCGATAAGTTCGGTTACAGCAAAGCGCTTACGCCGACGCTCGTCCTGCCTTTCTCGTCGCAGCGCAAGCTGTCTGCCGTCACGTTCGAGGGCGAGGGTACGTATATGCTCGGCGCGCCCGAGTACGTGCTCAAGGATATGGGCGTGCGTATAGAAAAGCTCATCAACGAGAACGCCGCCAACGGCTTCCGCGTAATGGTGCTCGCACATTCGCCCGCGGATATCACCGGCGACAAACTTCCCGCGGTGCGCCGTCCGCTCTGTCTTATCGTTATCGAGGATCATATCCGCGAGGACGCGATAGAGACCATCAAATGGTTCAAGGAGAACAACGTCGCCGTCAAGGTAATATCGGGCGACAACCCGATGACCGTTTCCGAGGTCGCGCGCCGAGTCGGCGTCGAGCATGCGGAGCTGTATATATCGCTCGAGGGTCTGTCCAATCAAGAGGTCGTCGAGGCGGCTAACAAATATACCGTATTCGGCAGGGTCACGCCCGAGCAGAAACGGCTTCTCGTCCATTCGATCAAGGCAAAACGCCACACCGTCGCGATGACGGGCGACGGCGTAAACGATATCCTCGCGATGCGCGAATCCGACTGCTCCATATCCATGGCGTCGGGCGCGGAGGCGGCGAGGAACGTCAGCCACCTTGTGCTTTTGGACAACGACTTCACTTCTATGCCCGACGTCGTTATGGAGGGCAGGCGCGTCGTCAACAACGTTCAGGCTTCGTCTGCGATGTTCCTTATGAAGACTATCATGTCGATAGTGCTTTCGATAATCTTCCTCGCGATGCAGCAGACGTACCCGTTAAAGACCAACAATACGCTTACGCTCGAGATATGCGTCATAGGCGTGCCGTCGTTCTTCCTCGCGTTACAGGGCAATAAAAATATCATACGCGGCAGGTTTTTATCCAACGTCATCGTGCGGGCAGTGCCCGGCGGAGTTGCGCTCGTGCTGGGCGTGATGTCCAACTTTATACTCAAGCAATGCGTGCAGATAGACGATACCGTCGTCACCGCAATGATGGTGTATACGATAACCTGCATCGGCATAATGGTGCTATTCAAACAGTGCGAGCCGTTCAACATCTTCCGAACGGTCCTGCTTATCGGCACGATAATATTGACTGCCGTATTCATGTATATAGTGTCCAAGACAAAGGACGGGCTGGGGCTTGCGCCTATGGGCTTGACCGAGGTGCTGTTCGTGTCGACCGTCGTTTTGGCGAGCTACTTCGTCGTGTCGGTGCTGATGAAGATACTCGGCGCGATACGCATTAAATAAAATATCGGCAGGGCGGTAGCATCGATGAATAATTCGCGGCGGTTCATAGACGCGTACAACAGGATAGACAAGGCGTTGCACAACAGGTTCGGCTTTAAGCCGTCCATGTCGTATTCGGACGCGGTGCGCCGCGCCGCCGCGATCAACTCCGTAGTAAGAAAATACGAGGACGATCTTATCGACTACGGCAGGCTGAGAAACGCCATCGTCCATAGATCCAATTCCAAAGCGACGATAGCCGAACCGCACGACGACGTTACCGAGCGGTTCGAGCACATTGCCGAAATACTCGAAAAGCCGCCGCTCGCCTCTACGATAGCGCACAAGGCGGCGACGGTAAAAAAGACCGCGCCGCTTGCCGATGCTATCCGCACGATGGACGGGCGCGGCTTTTCCAATATGCCCGTTATCGACGGCGGACGAATTGTCGGCATATTGACCAATAAGACCGTCGTCGCGTTTCTCGCGGCGAACTTGGGCGATATGGATGCGGCGTGCGCCGCGGCAACGGTCGGCGACGCGCTCGACGGCAGCGACAGTTATTACGCTATATTGCGCGACTGTCCCGTGGACGACGTGCTCGCCGCGTACGAGAAAAACCGCAGGCTCGTCATGCTTATGATAACGCGCGGCGGTACGGCGGACGGCGAGCTGATAGGCGTCGTCACGCCGAGCGATCTCGTCACCGTGTCCAAGATGCTCGACCCGTATTGATAGGAGCTTGCGCGTAAAAATTTTCCGTAAAGGCGCGAATGCCGCCATTGCGGTATTGACAAACGCGGAAAAGTTTGATATAATGTACGTAATGAAAAAGCTCGCAAAAATAACCTCTCTCGCGTTGTGCGCCTGCATAGCGGCAGTCGCCGCGGGATGCGGTCGGTCTGTCGCCGACCGCAAGGTCAACGACCCCGATAGCGGGGTCGTTGCAAAACTCACCTTATACGCCACGGGCGAGCGCGGCAAGGTCGCGCCCATGCTCGTAGCGGCCGGACATGCCTATTGCTCGGTGGAAAACGTGTCGGACGCGCCGATAGCGCTCGGTCGCGGCTACGTACTGCCCGAGGGCGCGACGGTCACTCTCGCGAGCTGGGAGTTCGACGCGCACGGCGGCATTTGGTACAATATCGAACCGACGTACATAGATCAGGGCTGGTTCGGCAAGCGCAAGTCGATAACGCGCAATGTCGACTCCGACGCGCTCTCGCTCATGAACGAATATTTGCGCGATCCCGATACCGATAAATGGACGCTTTTCGCCAACTGCACGCATTTCGCCGTCGGACTGTGGAACGCGGCTTCCGCGGACAGCGGCGACGTTATCGATACAAAAGGCATGCTCACGCCGAGCGACCTCGTCAAGCACATAGTGCGGTTCGAGGGCAACGAGGTAGGGCGGCCGCATAATTCCGCTCAGCCGATAGGCTATTACAGCGGCAAGGAATTTATCGAGTTCAAACTGACGGAGAAAAAATGAAGTTGACGCCCAAGACGAAAAAGATACTCAAAATAGCGTCGCTTTCCGCGCTCGCGCTTTTGGAGATCTATCTTATATACGCATGCGCGGCGAGCATGTACACTTATCATCAGCACCCGCGTTTCGAATCGGCGAGCGGTCAGATCGCGCAGTCGAGCGGTTACAGGTCGCAGTTTTTCGTTTGCATAGCCTTCGCCGCGGTGATACCGTGTCTTGCGGCGTTCGCTGCATACATGTATTGGTTCAGAAGACCCAAAGCGGCAAAGCTCGCCGCGGCGCTGCCCGTAGCGGAGGCGGCGGCATCGGACGATGTGCCGACGGTCGAGGATAATAATGAAGCGGTGATAGTTTCCGACGCTGCCGCGCCGGACCTATGACGTTTTGAAAAGCGAATGTCAAACGTTCGCTTTTTTTATGCGGTACGTTTGACACTTACGGCCGATTTTGATATAATCGGTAAGATAAGGCGATACGCCCGATCGGGCGCGCAATATACGCAAAAGAGGAGATACCTATGCAACTTGTCTACGGTGTAAAAGACAAACCCAAGGCGGGACGGCTGATAGTGTTCGCTTTTCAGCAGCTGCTCGCCATACTCGCGGCTACGATAACCGTGCCGATGGCTGTCAACGGCGGCGCGCTCGGCGATTACGGCGTCGATCCCGCGCTCTCGCAGTCCGCGGCGCTGTTCGGCGCCGGCGTCGGTACGATAGTTTATCTGCTGTTCACGCGGTTCAAAAGCCCCGTGTTCCTCGGCAGTTCGTTCGCATTTATCGGCTCGATGACTTCCGCCTTCGCAGGCGGTGTGGCGGCTGTCAAGCTCGGCTATCTCGGGCTTGTGCTCGGCGCGGTATTTGCCGGGCTCGTATATGTAGTCCTCGCCGTTATAGTCAAGTTTGCCGGTACTAAATGGATAGATAAGATAATGCCTGCCGTCGTTATCGGTCCGACGGTCGCTATAATAGGACTGTCGCTCGCGGGCAGTGCGGTGAGCAACGTCATCAACGGCGGCTCTTTCGCAAACGGCAGCGGCTATGTTACTGTGGTATGCGGACTCGTTACGCTCGGCGTGACGATAGTATGCTCGGTCTACGGCAAGAAAATGCTTAAAATGATACCGTTCATCATCGGCATACTTTCGGGCTATGCCGTTGCGGCGATATTCACGGGCTTCAGCTATATCGACGGCGCGCCCGCCGCGCTCAGGGTGATAGACTTTTCGATCTTCGAGCAGCTCAAAAACGCAGAGGCATGGTATCCCGCGTTTACGTTTATCGAGCTGTTCAAGGGCGGCGCGCTCGATCCCGGCGAGTTCGGCTCGGTCGGCGCGGCGATAGGCTCGGTAGCCGTCGCGTACATACCCGTTGCGTTCGTCGTGTTTGCGGAGCATCTCGCCGACCACAAAAACATTTCGTCCGTCATCGAGTCCGACCTACTCAAAGACCCCGGTCTGCATAGGACGCTGCTCGGCGACGGCGTAGGATCGATAGCCGGCGCGTTCTTCGGCGGTTGCCCCAACACGACCTACGGCGAGTCCGTCGGTTGCGTCGCGATCAGCGGAAATGCGTCTGTCAGGACTATATTTGTCACGGCATGCATGGCGATAATCATATCGTTCGTCGCGCCGTTCACTCTCTTCCTTTCGAGCATACCCTCGTGCGTCATGGGCGGCGTGTGTATCGCGCTTTACGGCTTCATCGCTGTGTCGGGACTTAAAATGATACAGAAAGTCGACCTCAACGAAAACAAAAATCTTTTCGTCGTGTCTGTCATACTTATAGCCGGGGTCGGCGGCTTTGCGATGACTTTCGGAAAGGTCGTCATAACCTCGGTCGCTTGCGCGCTCATACTCGGCATACTTACCAATGTGCTCGTCAACATCCGCTCCGAAAAAGCCGATGCGCAAGCGGAAGTGACCGCAACGACCGACGGCGCGGACGCCGCGGCGACGGTGCGGGACGGAGAGCCTGCGGATAACGCAAGCATTGCCGAAACGACGGAAACGACCGATGAAACGTCGGTTGCCGAAGATAAAGAAACAAAATAAAAATACAAAGGGAAAACAAAAGATGAAGAAGCTTAAAAACGTCACCGTGCTCGACCATCCGCTCATCAATCACAAGATAGCGATACTTCGCTCGGTAGAAACGCACACCAAGGATTTCCGCGAGCTTGTCGAGGAGATAACGACGCTCTTGACCTACGAGGCGTTCAAGGACGCGCCGACGCAGGAAGTGGAGGTTCAAACGCCGCTCGAAAAGTGCACGCAGCGCATGATAGCGGAAAACTCGATAGCCGTTGTGCCCGTACTGCGAGCGGGGCTCGGCATGGTCGCGGGCGTGCACACGCTTTTCCCGACGGCTAAGGTCGGGCATATCGGACTTTACCGCGACGAGGAAACGCTCCGACCTCAGGAGTATTACTGCAAACTTCCCGACGGCATCGAGAACAAGCGAGTGATAGTGCTCGACCCGATGCTTGCGACGGGCGGCAGCGCGGTCGCCGCGATAGACATGCTCAAAAAGCGCGGCTGCAAGGACATACGCCAAATGTCGATAATCGCCGCGCCCGAGGGCGTGGAAAAGCTGGCTACGGCGCATCCCGACGTGCATATCTTCGTAGCGTACCTCGACCGCGAGCTCAACGAGCACGGCTATATCCTGCCGGGGCTCGGCGACGCCGGCGACAGGCTTTTCGGTACTAAATAATTTATATAGATTATCAACAAAAAGCAAAAAGCGATATCGGTTCGTCCGTTATCGCTTTTTTGCCACGTTTTATTTTTTATACGTCGAATGATGTGCTGTGCGCTAATCGAAGTAGGTGAGTTCGTTGGCGCATTCGGTGTCCTTGAGCCGCGCCGCGCAGCTCTCGCAAAAACAGCAGCCGCAAGTCGAGCAGTGCAGTACTTTTTCTATCGGATATTCCCTGCCGCAGCAGATACAGATCTTTGTCTTCACAGTCATATTATCTTTCGCCGTCGCGGGTATTATGCGGATATCGGAAAAATCGCGGAAGTTCGCCGCTTATTTGCTCCGCTGTTTTTTCAATAGGCGGCGAAAACCCTTGATTTCGCGACGGTTTTATGATAAAATGAAAACGCGCAGTCTTTATCCCGATATCGACATACGGAAAAAGGGAAATAATCAGGCGGTTGCGTTTTGCTTATCAAGTGTTCGATCGCGATCTAACGGCATATCTCGGCGACGGGAATTCATACAGTCATGCGGCGGCGGTACGGCTCGCGGGCGGTGCGCTCAAGGGCTACGGCACGTTGCAGGCTGTTTTGGCGGCGGTCGGCACGGAGTGCGGCGCGGCTGTCCTGCCCGTCGAGAACAACGTCGAGGGCGCGGTCAACGAGGTGTACGACGCGCTGTTCGACAGCGAGCTCTACATCGACAGCCAGCTCGTTCTGCCCGTAAGGCACAGTCTTATAGCGGCGGACGGCGTTGAGATAGGCGATATCCGCCGCGTGGTGTCGCACCCGCAGGCGATAGCGCAGTGCCGCAGGTTTCTCGGCGAGCTGGGCGTGCCCGTCATGTCGGCGGCGTCGACTTCGGCGGCGCTCAAACTCGTGGACGGCGAGACCGCTGCGGTCGCTTTCCGTCCGTGCGACGGACAGATCGCGCTCGCTTCGGGCATACAGGACAGCGCGCTCAACGCTACGCGCTTCGCTCTTCTGTCGCCCGTCATGAGCGATAGCGGCGCGACGGTATCGGTCGCGTTTGACCTTCTCAACGAGCCGGGCGCGCTGGTAACGGCGCTCAAAACGCTTTACGACCGCAACGTCAACATGACGCGCATACTTTCGCGGCCGCACAGATCGGGCGACGGACAATATCGGTTCTTTGTCGATTTCGACTTCGAGGGGAGCGGCGACGCGCTCGACGCGGCGCTCTCGGAGCTTAAAAGATGTTGTACGGCGTTTCGCTTTCTCGGGCGGTACGACTGCGCGCATGCGGACGACGACAATAAGTAAATCAACAGGCTAAAAGCCGTGAGGAATATTTATGGGACTTATATCATTCATAACGGGCAGCGATAACCGCCGCAACGTAAAAAGACTGTCGGCGCGCGCCGAGCAGGTGCTCGCGCTCGACGACAGGTTCGCGGCGATGACCGACGAAGAGCTTCGCGGCATGACCGCGGAGTTCAAAAGACGGTTCTCGGAGAATTACGAGACGCTCGACGATCTTCTGCCGGAGGCGTTCGCGGTGGTGCGCGAAGCCGCCAAGCGCGTGCTCGATATGAAGCACTTCAAGGTGCAGATAATGGGCGGTATAGCGTTGCATCAGGGACGTATCGCCGAGATGCGCACGGGCGAGGGCAAGACGCTCGTCGCGACGCTCCCCGCTTATCTCAATGCGATAGCGGGACGCGGCGTTCACGTCGTAACGGTCAACGATTACCTTGCGTGCCGCGACGCGGAGTGGATGGGCAAGATCCACCGTTTTCTCGGTCTTACCGTCGGCGTAGCGGTTTCCGGCATGCGTCCCGACGCAAAGCGCGCCGCATATAACTGCGATATAACCTACGGCACGAACAACGAGTTCGGTTTCGATTACCTTCGCGACAACATGGTAATACGCCGCGAGGACATGGTCCAGCGCGACCTCGCTTACGCGATAATCGACGAGGTAGACTCAATCCTCATCGACGAAGCGAGAACGCCGCTCATAATTTCGGGCAAGGGCGGAAAGAGCAGCGAGATGTACAGCCGCGCCAATCGTTTCGTGCGTCGGCTCGTCAAGGACAACGATTACGAGATAGACGAGAAGAAGCGCGCCGTCAACCTTACCGAGGGCGGCATCGAGCGCGCGGAAACGTATTTCGAGGTCGAGAATCTCGCCGCTATCGAGAATACCGAACTTTACCATTATATCAATAACGCGCTCAAAGCCAACTTCATAATGCACCGCGACCAGGACTATATAGTCAACGACGGCGAGGTAATAATCGTCGACGAGTTCACGGGACGGCTTATGATAGGCAGGCGATACAGCGACGGTCTGCACCAGGCTATCGAAGCCAAAGAGAACGTGCGTATCCAATCGGAAAACAAGACGCTCGCGACGATAACTTTCCAAAACTATTTCAGGCTTTACGACAAGCTCTCGGGCATGACGGGTACGGCTAAGACCGAGGAAAACGAGTTCCGCTCGATATACAAGCTCGACGTCGTTACTATCCCGACCAACGTTCCGAGCCGGCGTATAGACGAAAACGACTTGCTGTTCACTACGGAGCAGGGCAAGCTGCGCGCCGTCGTTGCGGACATAAAAGAATGCTACGACCGCGGTCAGCCCGTTCTTGTCGGTACGACCAACGTCGAGAAGAGCGAGGAGCTCAGCAAACTGCTCAAATACGAAAAAGTACCGCACAGCGTGCTCAACGCGAAAAACCACGCCAAGGAGGCGGCGATAGTCGCGCAGGCGGGCAGACTGCACCAGGTCACAATAGCTACCAATATGGCGGGCCGCGGTACGGATATCATGCTCGGCGGCAACGTCGAGTTCATGGCGAAGGAGCGGCTCAAAAAGGACGGCTACGACGAGGCTACCATCGATATGGCGGCGTCGGTTTTCCCGTCGCAGGACGAGGAAGTGCTCAAAGCGCGCGAGCTGTACAACGGCTATGCCAAAGAGTTAAAAGCGGAAGTAGCCGAGGAAAAGGAAAAGGTCGTCGCGTTCGGCGGACTGCGGATAATCGGCACTGAGCGGCACGAGTCGCGCCGTATAGACAACCAGCTACGAGGGCGTGCCGGACGTCAGGGCGATATCGGCTCGTCTATATTCTATCTGTCGGCGGAGGACAGCGTGCTTCGGCTTTGGGGCGACAGCCTTAAAAAAGTCATGGCTATGTTCCACGTCGACGAGGATACTCCGTTGCAGGCGAAAATGCTTTCCAAGCGTATAGAGACCGCGCAGCGCAATATCGAGGGCAACAACTTCTCGGCGCGTAAAGCCGTTCTCGAATACGATAATGTAATGAACAAACAGCGCGAGATAATCTACGCCGAGCGGAGCAAGGTGCTCAAAGGCATGCCGATGCGCGACGAGATATTAAAAATAATGCGCGACCGCTGCGATATCACCGTCGCGGCGTATACCGATCCCAAGGTCGACTATGACGAGTGGGAGTCGGAGTCGCTCAATAAAGAAGTAGAGCGCAAGCTCATGCCGGGCGAGCACGAGTTCTTTACCGAGGACAAACTCAAAAATTATTCTGTCGACGAGCTTAAAGACATGCTGTACGACGCCGTCGTCGCGGCATACACCGCCAAGGTCGACGAGGCGAAAGAGCACGGCGTCGACTTCGAGGATATCGAGCGCTACGTCATGCTGCGCGTCGTCGATCAGAAATGGATGGACCATATCGACAATATGGACGCGCTCAAGCACGGAATCGGGCTCAAAGCCTACGGTCAGCAGGATCCCGTCATAGCATATCAAAGGGAAGGCTTCGACATGTTTGACGAGATGATAGAGAATATCCACGAGGACGTCGTCGGCATGCTCATGCACGCCAACGTCAACTATCCGCCCGAGCCGCCCAAGCAGGATACCGAGCTGGTCGAGGTCCACGGCGATTCGCAGGAGCGCACCGTCGCCGAGCCCGAGCGCACTCCCAAGTCCAAGCAGGTCGGCAGGAACGACCTCTGCCCGTGCGGCAGCGGCAAGAAGTACAAAAACTGCTGCGGCAAGGACGAAAAGTAATAATTTAATGATTCTATAAATTATCCGTGCGGTAAGTCCGTGCGGATATTTTATATTGCGACAATTTGCAACAAAAAATTACTGCACAGGATATTATAAATTAAGATATAAATATTGACAAAAATGTAAATTAGGATATAAAGAAAACGAGCACTATATTTTTTGGAGGTCCGTATGCCTTATCTCAGCCGTTTCGCCAATATGTTATTGTCTTCGCCTTTTGATAGCATGGCAGAGATCGATCCGCAAATAAGGCGTCTTCTTACAAAAGACGAATTTTTCGAGCATTGCTTTTCCGAGCCGCAGTTCGAGCATAAAAATTTAGACGATGAGTCCGACGAGTTGATTTCCGCCGATAATTATTTTTACAATAAGAATGAGCTTCTGGATCAATGGTACAGTCTGAAAAAATACAAAGAAAATTTTTTTAATTGGCTGCATAACGGAAGAACGGACGGAGTATATACGATCAGTGGAAATGCTGGAACGGGTAAAACGACTTACGTCAATTATTTATGCGACACGGTCGCCGATCATCGTTGGATCGTATTGAATATGACTAAGGCAAGCAATACCGTTGTGTGGCTCAACGACCATATGACGAATTTTTCCGCATTCGAGCTCGCATATAAAAAGATTTATTCTTCTATTCTCGAATACATAAAAAGCGCGATCTTTGACGTTCCCGCCCAAACCGATAAAGAGTATTGCGAAAAAGTCAAGGCGACTCTGGATCGGATATGCCGAAACTATAAAAATAAGTTCGGAAAGTCCATCAGATCGAAAAATAAATTTTTCGAAACGCTTTGCCCGCTTGCGACAGGCGGCGGAAGCGGAGAAATTCTTATAGAAAAGATCGTCAGGCATTTTGCGGACAGTTTCGATAAACTGTTATCCGACAATGATTTTTCGCATGGTTTGCCACGGCTTATGGAGATCTTTTTGATCTTTATCCGTTGCTTGAACGATGAAGACAAAATGACTGTTATCGTTTTCGACAATTTGGAGCGGTTCGTATGCGACGACGAGCTGTTCAATGACGAGATAGACGAAATAAGAAAAAAGATATCGAACTATGCGAAAAATCTGGAGTCGGATACCAACAGAAATAGAAATCTCTTTAAGTTTATAATGGTCGTTCGCAACAAGACCGCTCGTATGCTGGGAGTAAGATTGCAGTCGGCGGATAACTTGCCGAAAAATCTCGATATAAGCGAGTGGTTCGATATATACGATATAATCGACAAAAAGGCGCAGTGGCTTCAAAACAAAAGCGTAAATATCAAAAAAATAAATTTTTTAAGATCGATCGCAAGCGATTGCAAGGTTTGCAGCACAGGAGAAGTGACCGGACTGCAACGATTTATCGAGCCGCTTTTCAACAACAATAAGAGGTTGATTGTCGATTTTCTCGGAATGCTGATTGAAAGACCGAACTACGAAAAAAATATAGAATTATATTACAAGCTAATGAAAGAGGATAATAAGATATGCAGATTCGCGGCGCGGAGCATAGTTCGCGGACTGATATTACAGCGGTTGGAAACCGAAGACTCTCTGTTTAAGAATTTGATGACCTATCGCGATAACCGTACCCAGGGAATAGGAGTCACACGTAAAATATTGACGGTCTTGCATAACTCGGCTTTGGACGCTGTTGCGGATATTTCGATCATGGACGTGATATCCCGGATATTCAATTTGAACGAAGCCGACGAATATTTGCAGGCGAACGATCGTAGGCTTGACAGCTTTTTCCAAGCTTTGTTTTATATGAACTCGTATAATCGGAGGACCAACGATTGGATCCAGCTCGTCGATCTTCAGATCAAAAACGAAAACAAAAAGACCGTTATAGAAAGATGGGAGGATCTAAAAGATCTTATATCCAAAAAAAGAAGCGATATGTATCTCAATATCATGCCTGCCGGAGAGGCGTATCTGAGATATATCGTCACGTCGTTTGAGTTCTTTTCGCTTAGGTATATCAATCCTTATGAGCCGCTTTTTACGCTAATTCCAGACGAAAATGAAATGAATAGCGTTAAAACAACGGATATCAGATGCTTTAAGAAAATTTGCGAAGTATCGCGCAGAGCATCCGATTGTATATCAAGGATAAACGATAATCTCAGATTAAAGTGGGAGCGAGGCGCACACGGCGTTTTACATAAGGACAGGATAAAACAGGCATTTTACGATTATATTGATAAATTTTTGTATATGTTGCGGTATAGACGAGATAGCGAAAATAATTGGGACGATGATAAGTATCGGGATCTTGTAGACAATATCACTTACGTAAGAGACAGTTTCAGGGAGTGAAAAAATGGAGATCATTCTTAAAAATACGTCGCAAACGACATATTTGGAAATAACTATATGTATAATAGAGTTGGTTACGGCAATACTCGTTTTGTCAGGAGCGATAGTGGGGATAAGAGCTATAAATAAATTTAAGGATAAGCAGATGAACGCTACGTTCAGTTTCTATGCGCGTCTAAAAACAAAGCTCAAGATAATATATGACTTGTTTTCCGATGCGGATCATAAGCAGTTCTTGATCAATAATATGCTGCCTCAGTCGTTTCGTACGGAAGACATAGGCGTATTTACACCAATGGAACCCATAGTGATACAAAAGCTTTCTGACTTGGCTAACGACACCTTAAAATATTTGATGACGGAAAATAATCAAATGCCTATCTCCGAAAATTGGAATGAACAGCTTGATATCTTGCTCGAACTGTTACAGGATCTCAGTTTTCTTAAAGATGAAGGCTGCTTCAAATGGACGGAACGGGACGACGAAACTATCGATAAGTATTTTTCGCGGCATTCCGATAACTTAAAAGCGATAATCAAAGCCATAGAGGACAGACAGTCCGAGTTGACAAAAAAATATCTTAAATTAAACAGATAAAGTGCGCCGCCGCTCCGAGCGATCTCATTAAAGCCTAAATCGCTTGACTTGATCGATGGTTTTATTATATAATGGCGACGGTGGTTTATGGATCTCGAAGAATGTAAGAACAGGATAAACGCGTCGCTTGCGATGGTCAAGGACGCGTATGCCGCGGTGTTCCCCGATAAGCTTAAAGCGCGGCGCAAGGAGCTCGAGGAGCGGCAGAACGACCCCGCGCTGTATTCCGATCCCAAGGCGGCGCAGGCGGTCAACAGCGAGGCGAAGTATATTGATAATACGCTCGCCAATTTCGACAAGCTATTTGCCAAGGCGGACGATCTTATCGCCATGGCGGAGCTGTTGGAGAGCGAGGCGGACGCAGACCTCACCGAGGAGCTGTTTGCCGAAACGGAGACGCTTGCCAAGCAGGCGGAGAGCGCGCAGATATCGGCGCTTCTCAAGGGCGAGTACGACAAGTCCGACGCGATACTTACGCTGCACGCGGGCGCGGGCGGCACGGAGGCGCAGGACTGGGTGTCTATGCTGTTCCGTATGTATCGCATGTACTGCGAAAAATCGGGCTATACCGTCGACGTTATAGACAGGCTCGACGGCGACGAGGCGGGCATAAAGAGCGTCACGTTCACAGTGCGCGGCATCAATGCTTACGGTTACCTAAAAGCGGAAAAGGGCGTGCATCGGCTCGTCCGTATTTCGCCTTTCGATTCCAATGCGCGTCGGCATACGTCGTTCGCGAGTCTCGAGGTCATGCCCGAGATAAAGGACGAAGTCAGCATCGTGATCAATCCCGACGATATCCGCGTCGACACCTATCGTTCGAGCGGCGCGGGCGGTCAGCATATCAACAAGACCGACTCGGCTATTCGCATAACGCATTTCCCGACGGGCATAGTCGTCACCTGCCAGAACGAGCGCAGTCAGACGCAAAACCGCGAGATGGCGTTTACGATGCTCCGCAGTAAGCTCGTCGAGCTTAAAGAGCGCGAGGCGCTCGAAAAGGCGGCGAGCATCAAGGGCGAGCTCAAAAAGATAGAGTGGGGCAGTCAGATACGGTCGTATGTGTTCCAGCCGTATACGCTCGTCAAGGATCATCGGACGGGGTTTGAGAACTCGGATATCCAATCGGTGATGGACGGGGATATCGAAGAGTTCATAATAGATTACTTAAAGAAATCGGCGTGAGTGCCATGCAAAAGAACAAACAAACGGTAATACTCGGAATAGAAACGTCCTGCGACGAAACGTCGGCGGCGGTCATGCGCGGCGACGAGCTTCTTTCCAACATAATATCGTCGCAGATAGAGATACACCGTCGGTTCGGCGGCGTTGTGCCCGAGATAGCGTCGCGCAATCATTTGACGGCGATACTGCCCGTGATTGACGAGGCGCTCGGAGCCGCGGGCATAACTCGCGGCGATATCGACGCGGTCGCCGTTACATACGGCGCGGGGCTTGTCGGTGCGTTGCTCGTCGGAGTATCGGCGGCAAAGGCGCTTGCCTACGCTCTTGGCGTGCCGCTGTACGCGGTCAATCATATCGAGGCGCATATAGCGGCAAACTATATATCATCGCCGGAGCTTAAGCCGCCTTTTCTCGCCGTCGTAGCGAGCGGCGGTCATACGGGCATAGCTCGGGTCGACGGGCTTAATGAGTTTCGGATGATAGCGTCGACTACCGACGACGCGATAGGCGAGGCGTTCGACAAGGTCGCGCGCGCGCTAGGACTGCCGTATCCCGGCGGTCCGGAGATAGACAAGCTCGCGAGAACGGGTGCGCCCGATATCGAGTTCGTTTCGCATAAGCGCGTAGGCAACATCAGTTATTCGGGGCTAAAAACGGCGGTAGTCAATTACATGCATAAGCTCGAACAGCGCGGAGAAACGCCGAACAAGGCGGATATCTGCGCGTCGTTCCAAAAGACCGCCGTCGATATGCTCGTCGACACGGCGATAGCCGCAGTCGAGCAAACGGGCATTCGCACGCTGTGCCTTGCGGGCGGCGTAGCGGCTAATTCGTATCTCCGCGACAAGCTCAAAGCGGAGGGCGAGCGGCGCGGCGCGGTAGTGTATTATCCGCCGATGTCGCTTTGCACGGACAACGCCGCTATGATCTGTGCGCGCGCTCGCGGTATGATAGCCGAAGGCGTAGCGGCGGCAAAGCTCGATCTCAATGCGGTCAGCTACTTAAAGCTTTGATCGCGGCGCATACTAACGAGGTGGGTATGAAGACCAGGAACGGACTCAACGATCAGGATAAGATCTTTGTTACGGTCGCGCTGTGGATAGCGTTGGGCGCGCTTTTCGCTACCGCGCTGTCGCTGCCGCAGCTCCCCGATATGGTCGCTATATTCTATAAGACGAGCGACATGGACATATCGTATTACAGCAAGTACAACGATATATTTATCGCGCTGACCTCGCTTATACCGCTGACGATACTCATCGTCATGTCGGAGCTGAAAAAGCACGGCAGAGCGCGTCACAACTTCCCGTCGGTCCTGCTGTTTTGCATAATGCTCTCCATCTGCTTCGGCGGCGTGTCTATTTACGGCATATTCAAACAGTTCGAGGCGGTCGGCTCTAAGGGCAGTACGGACGTTAACACCGTCATCGCGCTTATCGCGGCGTTTGCGCTGTCGCTCGTTTCTTCGCTTATACCTACGGTCGTTCATTCTCCCGCTTTTATCGCGTCGGGCTCGCGCCGCTCGGTGGCGGTGACTTACATCGCGAAAACGCTTGACGAGAGCTGGAGCGTCGGTATGTACCTGTTCCTGCTGACGGGCGTCGGCGGTTCGTTCATACCCGGGTACTTCACGTATATCCCTATCGCAGTCGCTGTCGTCGGCTATGTCGTATTTATCGCTATCCGCACGAGGATAGCCGTGGCGCGCGGCATGGAGGACGTGCTGATCGAAACGATAGACAGCAATACCGTGGTTTAGTTACAAGCAAAACAAAACCCCGCCGAGCGGACGATACGTCTTGCGCGGCGGGGTATTTTTATTGATGTTATCGAGCGTCAGGCGAGGAAGCTTATACCGTTGTTAGCCAAGTTCTCGCCGATCTCTGCTATCTCCTCTACGGATTCGCGCATGCCGCTTTTGAGCCAATAGCTCATAAGTCCGATGAATCCGTGCGACATGAATATGTAATAGTATTCGACCTTGGCGGTGGGGCAGTTCGGGTATAGCTCGGTCATGGTAGCTATGACCTTGCTCCTGCCCGCTTCCATTGCGCGGTAAAGGAAAGAATCGCTGTTCTGCCGCTGCATTTCGAGCATGAGCCTGCAAATATCCGCATGCCGCGCGACGAACTCGAAAAACATTACGTAAAAACTTTTGTCCGCCGCGCCGTCGTCGGAAATCAGCGAGCGTTTTATAAACTCGTAAAACTCCGCCTCGACCTGTTTTTCTATTTCGAGCAGTACGCCCTGCACGCTGTCGTAATGGTAGTAAAACGTCGCGCGGTTGACGCCCGAGCGCTTACATAATTCGGTAACCGTAATTTCGTCTATCGGCGTTGTCGCCATGAGCTCGATGAGCGTCCGCTGTATCTTTTCGGTCGATCTGTTCACGTAAAGTTCTGCCTCTTTTTATGCTCCGACCATTATAGACCTTTTTTATACAGTTGTCAAATTTTTAAGTATGCAAAATCGATACGTTCGCGTCAAAAAAGCCGAGGTCTGCCGCCGCCGATTGGCGCGAGCAGCTTGTAAATATCTGCATCGACCTTGGACGTCTTGTCGAGCGCGAACCCGCCTCCGACGGTCTCTGCGAGGAACTCGTTGAGCGCGATGAGCGTCTTTTCGTCAAATACGCCCGTTTGCTCGACCGGGTACAGTTTGGAGCGAAGTTTGCGCTGGATATAGCGCGCGGCGTTGTTAGCCGAACCGTAAGCAAGCTCGGGGAGGTCCGTGAGCAGGAGATCGCGCCATACGTCGGCGGTGATGCCGCCGTCGCGGCGCTTGCCGTTGTCGGATACGAACGCGCGGACTGCCGCATCGGTCTCGCCGCCGTAAGCCCCGTCGACGGGAAGCTTCGCGCCGTAGGCGTTGAGCAGGGCTTGCAGCATCTTGACTTTTTTTCCTCTGCGCGAGGAACAGAGCAGGGGATACGACGAAACGTCGTCGCGGCGTATGTACGGCATGTCGAAGTGCTCGCATGCGCCGAGTGCGACGCTCTCCGCTATCATGACGGCAAAATCGGGATCGCACAGCCGTTTCGCCTCGTCGAAGTTGGTAAGATACCCCGCGCACACCATCGCGGCTTTGCAGTTGAGCATGCCGAATTCGGTATCGGGCGCGACCTTGCAGTCGGGAAGCTTCGCGCAGATATCCTCGGCAAAGATCCGTGAACGCGCTGTGAACCGTCCGCCCGGAAAGCGCACCGTCGCGCCGCTCGCGTCGTTGAAGCTTTTTCTTGACCCGAACCCTGCCGCAGTCACGGAAATTGCCGCATCCGCGTTGCGCCTGTTGATGCGCATGACGAGATCGACGTTGTCTATCGCGCCGCCGTCGGGATTGGCGTCGTACACATCGAAACCGCAACGCAATAATGCGGCGGCAAGATACGTCTTGCAAAGCTTGGCAAATTGCGCGCCGTCGAACCGCGCGCCCAAAAACGGCATTATCGGCGTTGTGCCGCACGCGCCGTCGCTGTACAGTGCTAGCGTGATATCGTTCATATCCGATAATATATGCGGCGTACGCCGTAAAAGTACCTATCAAGCATACTATTTAATTCCTTGTAACTTACAAGGAATTAAAGAAAAAGGCTTGACATAGCTCTTGATAAGATGTAGAATAATAAAAAGGTGGCTATGAAAAAGATATTCGACATAACGGGAATGACCTGCGCGGCTTGCGCGGCTCATGTGGAAAAGGCGGTCGGAAAACTCGGTATCGAGGACGTGAACGTCAATCTTTTGCTTAACAGGCTTACCGTAGAGACCGAGCTTGACGACGGCGATATAATAGCGGCGGTGGAGTCTGCGGGCTACGGCGCATCGGTGCGCGGCAAAGCGGTAAAAGCCGATCCGTCCGCGCCGACAAAGGTCGTCGACAACTCGAAAGCGATGCTGATTAGGTTTTTCGCGTCGCTCGCGTTCATGCTGCCGCTTATGTATTTTTCCATGGGACACATGGCGGGATTCCCGATGGGCAAGCTCGATCCGCACGTCGATCCCGCGTCGTTCGCGCTCATACAGCTCGTACTCACTGCGCCCGTGCTGATAATAAACGGTCGGTTCTTTATCGGCGGGACTAAGGCATTGCTGCATCGCGGCGCGAACATGGACACGCTCGTATCGCTCGGCGCGGGCGCGTCGTATATCTACGGGCTGGTAGTCACGTTTTTGATCAACGGCAAGGTCGCGGCGGGCGATACAGTCGGCGCGAGCGAACTTGCGATGAATTTGTTTTTCGAGTCGGCGGCGATGATACTGACGCTCGTCACGCTCGGCAAGCTGCTCGAAGCGCGCTCTAAGGGCAAGACGCGGACGGAAGTTGAAAAGCTGATGAAGCTCCGTCCGAACACCGCGACGGTAATACGCGACGGCAGGACGGAGACCGTCGGCACGGACGATATCCGCGTCGGCGATACCGTGGTCATCATGCCGGGCGAGTACGTGCCGTGCGACGGCGTTATCACCGCAGGCGCGACAACGCTCGACAAGTCGGCTATAACGGGCGAATCGATACCCGTCGAAACGGTCGTCGGGAGCGCTATAACCTCGGCGACGCTCAACCTTACGGGGCGCGTGGAGCTGCGCGCGGAGAAGGTCGGCGAGGACAGCACGCTGTCCAAGATAGTCGAGATGATAGAGAATGCCGGCGGCTCGAAAGCCCCTATCCAAAAGACAGCCGACAAGGTGTCGGCGGTATTCGTGCCCGCGGTGTGCGGCATCGCGCTCGTCACGCTTACGGTGTGGCTCGCGCTCGGGTACGGTATCGGTCACGCGCTGTCCATGGCGATAGCGGTGCTCGTGATTAGCTGTCCGTGCGCGCTCGGGCTTGCGACGCCCGTCGCGGTCATGGCGGGAACGGGCAGAGCCGCGGCATACGGAGTGCTCGTAAAGAATGCCGAAACATTGCAGAGCTTGGGCGATACGCGCATTTTCGCGCTCGATAAGACCGCGACTATCACCGAGGGTAAGCCGCGCGTCACCGCTGTAAAGACCTTCGGCGGTATGGACAAAACGGAAGCGCTCGGCATAGCCGCCGCGCTCGAGGCTACGTCGACGCATCCGCTCGCCGCCGCCATAGTCGAGGCGTACGGCGGCGACCCGACACTGCCCGAGAAAAGCGAGTACAGGATAGGCTACGGCGTAGTCGGAACGGTCGGCGGCGTTGAGTACGCGCTCGGCGCGCCGCGGCTCGTAAAGGAGTTCGGCGCGGAGGCGGAGAGCGGTGACGCTCAGGTCGTGTTCCTTTGTCGGCGCGGCGAGCTGCTTGCCGAAATAACGGTCGACGACGAAGTCAAGCCGTCGAGCAAAGCCGCTATCGAGCTGTTGCGCTCGACGGGCGCGCGCTGTGTAATGCTTACGGGCGACAACGAGGCGCAGGCGAGGAAGATAGCGGAAAAGGTCGGGCTGGACGAAGTGTATTACGACGTGCTGCCCGAGGATAAGCTCGACATCGTCGAGAGCCTGAAAAAGCAGGGCAGGACCGCAATGGTCGGCGACGGGATCAACGACGCGCCGGCGCTCAAAGCGGCGGACGTCGGTATAGCCATAGGCTCGGGCACGGACGTAGCTATCGATGCGGCGGACGTGGTGCTCGTCAAGTCCGATCTTATCGACGTGCCGCGCGCCGTTGCGGTATCCCGGTCGACGCTTAGGAACGTCAAGCAAAACCTGTTCTGGGCGTTCCTTTACAACACGCTCGGTATACCGCTTGCGGCGGGCGTGCTGTACGCTTTGGGCGTTACGCTCGACCCGATGATAGCGGCGGGCGCAATGGCGGCGTCGTCGCTGTTTGTCGTGTGCAACGCGCTTAGACTGACTATAATGCGGTTCGACGATGCGCGCGTCGCGCGCAAGCTCAAACGTGCGCGGGATAAAGCGGCGGGGCAAAGCTCGGTCGCGTCGGCACGGACGGCGTGCCCGACAGGCGCTTGCGAAATAACCGATAACGATAAATCGGAGGTAAAGGATATGGAAGTCAAGTTCAAAGTGGACGGCATGAGCTGTATGCACTGCGTCGCGCGCGTCAAAGCGGCGATAGAGGGCGTCGACGGCGTAAAGACCGCCGAGGTCGACCTGCAAAAAGCCGAGGCTGTCGTCACGGGCGCGTTCGAGCCTGCGGCGGCCGCGGACGGCGCGGGCTATCCCTGCGTCGAGCTTAAATAGCGGCGAAAGAGCGGCGACCGCTCTTAAATATTAGAATAGCATTAGAATACGGTTATAAATCGCGACACGGGTTGACAAACGCCGCGTTCGGGCGTACAATGTAGCTAACGAAAGCTCGGGACAGCCGAGCGAATAGCACGGAGCGCAATGCGATGGCGAAAAAGGTAGTTGTACCCGACGACGGTCCGAAAGTAAAGAAAAAACGCAGTAAGTGCTGTACTTGCTGTTTGGCGGCGCTTATCGTCTGCCTGCTTTTGTTTGCCGTCTTGGCGTGCGCGGGCTGGGCGCTCGGCGATAAATTTACAAAGCAGTATCTTGATATGTCCATGCGCGACGCCATGGGCGTTATGACGGGGCTTTACGGCGCTAACGATAAAAAGGTCGTCAAGTATGGCTTTGACGAAGAAGAAGATCTCGACGGGTTTTACGACGAGCTGAAAGAAAATATATTTTTGCGCACCGATAACGATATAGATTTCGGAGCGGCGCTCGGCACTGCTGTCGACGCTTTTGTCAGCGAGCAGGGAACGTCTCCGAGCGCATTCACGGAAGAGATAATGACTGTCGTCGTCGATATGGTGACCGAAGTATTCACACGGGACAATATCGACGTCGAGAGGCTTTCGGCTTACGACGAGAATAACGACACGTATTTCTTTAAGCTCAAAGACAAACAGCTTGCGGCTTTCATGTCGTCGGTGATGAGTATGCTTCTCGGGCATTCGGACGCGTACGCCGCCGAGCTTCCCGAGTTTGCGCGCGGGATCAAGCTCGATAAGGTAGTCGCGCTCAAACAGATAAAGTTCAACGCCGCAACGACGGATAACGAGCTCGGCGAGAGCGCCGTCACGGCGACGACCGCCGACCTCACGCTGTGGCTGGGCTTGCAGAACGCGGCGGGACAGGCGCTGACCGCGCTCGTCGAACAGCAGGGCTTCGGCTGGGCGGGCGGTATCGCACGTTGGCTGGGCAACGTGCTTTTGCCCAAGAATTTTTACATTACGGCGAGCGTGCCGCTCTACGGCGACGCCGACGCTCAAATAACGATAAACTCGATGAGCGCGAGAAAGCGCGAGAATACATGTAAGCTCGTCAACGGTCTGATGAACATAATGGGCAACGACGGCAAGACCGTCGAGGGCATGCTCGCGGATGTTGTAGGGAAAATGCGCCCGATGCTGGAAAAGGTCGCGGACAATATCGACTTCTCCGCGGCGATGGACAGCGGCACTCTCGATATCGATATCATAGACGCGCTGACAAAGACGGCGAGCGCGAGCCTGTCGCCTGCCGACCCGCTGACCAAGCCCGACTTTATCTACATGCTTCAAGCGGTGCTCGCGTCGGATGCTGACAAAAAGCTCGTCGAGCTCCGCCCGTATCTTTGGGACGGTTGGTATCTCGACGCTGCCGGCAATAAGGTCTATAAGCCTGCCGATACCGCGGGCATGACCGCGATTGACTATGAAAAAGAATTCGTCGACGCCATCGAAAACGCTTATTCCGTCGAGTTCGGCGAGAATGCCACGCTCGAGGACGTGCTGAAAACGCTCGGAATTTCTTTGGACGGCGAGACGTCCGGAGTTTTCGATCCCGAAGGGTTCATGGCGCTCATCGACGGCGAAAAGTTTTCCGCCGCGCTCGATAAGGACAGAGAGCAGCTCAAACTAAACATAACCGACAAGATGCTCGCCGCCGCGCTCGACGGACAGATGAGCAGTCTGCTCGGCGGCGCGGATTCGCAGTTGGGCGCAATAGAAACGCGGCTGGACGCGCTCTCGTTCATAAACAAAGCGGAGCGCCCGGGACATCTTTATGCATTGCTCGCGGTCGACGTCAACGTCGGCGGGATATTCGACGGGTCGGGTATCAGCGACATGCTCGCCAAACTCGCCGCAAACATCCTGCCCGAAAAGATAGTAGTAACCGTTACCGTCGATATAACCGATAAAAACTCGGGGATCGTGCGCGACGCCGCTGAGTTCGAGTTCAACGACTGCCACAACAGCGGCAGGGTGATGTCGGCGCTCGGCAAGCTCGTGCCCGCGCTCGACCTCGACGCTTTATCCGCGCAGATAGACGATCTGCTCGGCGGCATGCTCGATAATCTCGACTCGCTGTTCGAGGTAAGGCTCGTCGCGTCGACCGAGACCGACGGCAAGCATATCGACGGCGCGCTCGTTATGCCCGACATATTCCAGATAGTTACCGAAATGGTGCTCGTCGACGGCGAGGATAAACCGATAGTCACGCCCGACGAGCTCAAGGACGTTGTGCGCGGCTTGGAACGCACCGAGGACGTCGTTATAGGCGCGCCCGTTGCGGCAGATTACAGGGCGTTTACCGCCGAGCTTTCCGACAAGTACTATCTCAAGATAGACGGCGGGCTTTCCGACTTTTCGCAAATAACGAATATCGTCGGCGGCACGTTCGACAGCTCCAAGTTCCGCGTCACGGGCGACGACGGGAATGTCAGCTACCTCGCTTACGACACGCGCGATATAGTCGGTCTCCGTCCGATAATGACGGGCGCGGAGCTCGGCAAGATCATGAAAGACGAGCTCCGCGAAAGCAACAGCTTCACCATAGAGAGCGTCGACACCGTTGACGGCGGGCTCGTCGTAGTGCTTTCGCTGCCGATAGGCGAGATTATGCCGAACAACCTCAGCAATATCATGACGGTCGACCGGCTGTACGTAACGGCTGCCGTGGACACCTCGACCGTTATAGGCGAGGGCGACGATGCGGCTTACGGCATCGATATCACAGTCAACAGCATGGACGACGCGACGTATGCGAACACGCTCAAAATAGCGGAGAAGTTCGCGGGCGGGTTCGATATAGGATCTAAGGTCGGCGAGTTCGGCAAAACGCTGTACAAGCAGCTTGCCGATCTCGATACTCAGCTCGGCGCGCCGAGCGGCGAGAGCTTTATCGAGTTCACACCGGGCGGCATGCGGCTCGCGAGCTTCTACGAATTCATGAAGACCAAGATGAATATCCCGGACGCGTCGGCGGACACCGTCAAGCGCGCGGTACAGGGCATGTACCCGAGAAGTAACGTCGCCAATGCAAACAACTATATAGCCGAGGGCGAGGGCGGATTTATCGTCAACAGATCCAACGTCGCAATATTCGACCCGACGACGCTTGTCGGCGGAGTGAGCGACATCAACTTCAACGGCTACTTCCAAAGCATAATCGACAAGGAATATCAAGGTCACGGCATTACCGCGATGCAGACGATAATACTTGCAAAAGGCGATACGGGCGCAGATGCGTCGGCTGTGCGAAAATGGGCTGACGATCGGATAAAGCCCGCTGACGGCGGCGACGTGCTGACGGCGGACGGCGAGTACGTGCTGCTTACATTCGAAATGCTGATGTCCGACTTCCTTCCGACCGACAAGACCGAAGCGACGGGCTTTATGCCGGAACGCATCTATGCGACTGTCGCGCTCGAAAGGTACGACGACGGCGGCAGCGGCAGATTCCGCAACGTAGGCATAGTGTTCAACGATCTGAGCGAGGACGCTTACCGCGTGCTCCTCGGGTTCATGGGCATGGACGACTCCGCTACCGACACGGACAGCGTTAATATCGCGGGGATAACAAAGACCTGCGTCGACAAGATAAACGGCGAGGCGTGGCTCTCTTATCTCGAGTTAAAGCCGATGGACGGCGCGGCTGCGGGTACCGTCGGTATAGGCAAGGCGACCGTTGCGGGCTCGGTCATCCCGCCGATATAAGGTAAACGGAATATTAGCGTCGGCTTTGCGTCGGCGCTTTTTCTTTGCGTGCTTTTTTTCCGAAAGGCGTATCGTCTTTTTGTAAAGGCGCAAAATAGATACATGCATATTACCCGACTATACAATTATTATTGTGTAAATATATATTAAAACCTATTGACAACGGGTTTAAGAGGGTGATATAATACGCGTAGCATTTATAAATTTCGTATGGAGGAAAATTATGAAAAAAATGCTGTCAGTTTTACTTGCGTCCGCAACGGCGCTTTCTGTTTGCTGCGGTCTTGCCGCTTGCGGCGGAGATAGCAAAAAGACGTTGACCGTTTGGGCGCCCGACACGGCGCATGAATGCTATAAGGCGCTTACCGAGGAGTTCCTTGCTCAGCCTTACCAAGACGGAACTTACAACGACTATTTCAAAGTCAAGTTCGTAGCGAAGCCCGAGGGCAACATCCAGACCGAGCTCGGCACGGATGCGGCGGCGGGCGCCGATCTGTTCTTCTTTGAGGCGGGACAGGTACAGGACATGATAACCAAAAACCTCTTGCAGCCGTTGCCTACTTATACTGCGGCGATACAGGAGCGCGACTCGAAGGATGCTGTCGACACGGTACTTAAAGACGGTGTGTGCTATGCTTTCCCCGCGACGCTCGACAACGGTTGGTTCATGTGGTACGATAGCGATTACTATACCGCCGATGAGGTCCTTACTCTCGACAGCATGCTCGCAAAAGCCAAGAAAGACGGCAAAAAGATAATGTTCGCCTACAACGACGGCTGGTATATCTCGTCGTTCTTCCAGGGCGCGGGCTGCACCATGGACTTTGTATATAACGAGGACGGCACGCGCGAATACGTTACCGATATATACACGAGCGAAAACGGCAAGAATGCCGCGCGCGCTATACAGCACTATCTCAATCCTGTCACCAACGGCGTAGAGGATAAAGCCGTCATAATCAAGCCCTCGTCGGATATGAACTCCGAGATACCCGCAGGCATGAAAGAAAATACCATAGTAGCGGGCTTTATCGGAACGTGGGTCGCCAAGGATATGCCGACCAAAGCCGTTCCCACCAAGTGCCCGACCTTTACTTGCGGCGGCGAGCAGGTGCAGATGGGCTCGTTCTACGGCAGTAAATACTGCGGAGTGAACCCGCGCCGCAACAACAAGGACGTAGCCGCGGCGCTTGCCGACTTCCTCACCAACGAGAAGGCTCAGCAAAAGCGTTTCGAGATGACCGAGGCGGGTCCGTCCAATAAGAAGGTTGCGGAAAGCGACGCTGTCAAAAACAACAAGGCGCTTGCGGCGCTTGCCGCACAGCGTGAAGCGGGCGGTTACGCTCAGCTTTCGCAGGGCAGCTTCTGGGAGCCGATGAAGGCGTTCGGCGACGAGTGCGCTTCCGGCGATATCACCACCGAAAATCTCATGACCAAGCTCGAAGACCTCGCAAAAGCGATAAGCAAATAAAACATCGTTACGGAACGACGCCGAGCCGAACTCTCGGCTCGGCGCGTTTCTTTTTTAAGTAAATATCAATAGTATGGGGTGTATAGTATATGGCAACCGACAAGTCTACCACTCCCACCTGGAAACAGTATAACCGAAGTTGGATAGTAAAGCTCTTTCTTGCTATATGGAACTATATCGGCGGCGTCGGTATCATGCTGTGGGGCGTTATCAAAGCGATACCGAAAAAAACGCTCGCTTTGTTCGTCGGCATAGGTCATTGTTTCCAAGGTCTGTGGACGAGATTCATTCGAGGAGATTGGCGTACTAAGCTGTCGTACCTGATAATGGGGTTCGGCTGTTTTTCGCGCGGTCCGAAGCAGTTTTTGAAAGGGTTTCTGCTGTTATTCGTACAGGCGTTATTCGTCGTGTTCATGGTCTTTTTGGGCGCTCCTAATCTCGCCATGCTCGGCACTCTCGGCAAGGATACCGAGCATTACGACGACGACTACAACCTGATCAAGGGCGACAACTCGCTGACTATCCTTATATTCTGCGTCATGTCGATCATCTTGATGATGTTCGTGATCTACGTCTACATCAAGAACACCAAGATAGCGTACGATACGCAAAAGCGAGTAGAGGAGGGCAAACCTCTTTCAAACGCGAAACAACAGCTTAGCTATGCGCTCAACGACGGTTATCATATCACCGTGCTCGCTCTGCCCGTTTTGGGCATACTGCTCATAACGGTTCTGCCGCTCGTCTGCAATATACTCGTAGCGTTCACCAACTACGGCTACGTCGCCAACGAGCCGCACTATCCGCCCGCACAGCTCTTTACCTGGACGGGGCTCGACGCTTTCCGATTCGTGTTCAGTCAGTCGTACGGCTCGATCATTTGGAGGGTGCTCGGTTGGACGCTCGTTTGGGCGGTAGCCGCGACGTTCTCCAACTTCTTTTTCGGAATGTTCCTCGCGATGATGATAAACAAAAAGTCTATCAAGCTCAAAGCTTTTTGGCGCACTTGTTTTATACTCGTTATCGCTGTTCCCGACTTTATAACTCTGCTTATGATGAGCCGTTTCTTCGGTTACAGCCCCGAAAGCACGCTGACCGGTCCGTTCAATATCATAATGCGCGATATCTTCGGACTGAAAAACACCGACTGGTTCGGCACTTACACCAACAACGCCTTGCGGGCGAGAGTGATGGTCATCGTCGTCAACCTATGGCGCGGCATGCCGTTTACCATGCTCGCGACGACGGGTATACTTCTCAACATCCCGGAAGATTTGTACGAGTCCAGCCGTATCGACGGCGCAGGACCTGTGCGCAGGTTCATTTCGATAACCTTCCCGTATATAATGTTCGTCATGGCGCCCCAGCTTATCACGACCTTTACGGGCAACATCAACAACTTCAACGTCATATACTTCCTGACGGGCGGCGGTCCCGATCATAACGTCGGCGGCACCGTCATAGGCGATACCGACCTTCTCATCACATGGCTGTATTCGCTTACGATAGAGCGGCCCCAGCCCGAATACAACAACGGCGCGGTCATCGGTATATTCACATTTTTAATAACGAGCTTCTTTGCGCTGATAGTGTTCAACAGCTCCAAATCGATCAAACAGGAGGATACGTTCAAATGATGGGATTGAGAGCTAAACGCGTCATATCCGATTTAACGATATATATCATCCTCTCGGTGATGGTCGTTATTTGGCTGTTCCCGCTCCTGTGGATGGTGCTCCGAGCGTTCGACGTTAATACCGGTTTCACGTCGCTGACGATATTTCCGCAAAAGTTTACGCTCGACAACTTTATCAACTTGTTTTCGGGCAGCGACTATGAGGCGTATCCTTACGGCAGGTGGCTGTTGAATACCTTCCTCGTAGCGCTCGGCTCGTGCGCGATATCGACATTGCTCGTCTTGATGGTGTCCTACGCTCTGTCGCGGCTGAGGTTTTCGGCGCGTAAAAAGCTTATGAATATCGCGCTGCTGCTCGGTCTGTTCCCCGGCTTTTTGTCTATGATAGCTCTGTACTACATCTTCAATCAGTTCAAGCTGACAAACAGCCTTATAGGTCTTACGCTTGCGTATTCGCTTGCGGCGGGCACGGGCTACTATATAGTCAAAGGCTTTTTCGATACCGTTCCGACGGCTATCGACGAGGCGGCGCGCATCGACGGAGCGAGCAAGAACAGGATATTCTGGCAAATGATAATCCCGCTCAGCAAGCCGATAATCGTCTATACGATACTGACGACGTTTATCAGTCCGTGGTGCGACTACATCATGGCGAGCGTGTTTATCCACGATACGAGCAAATACACAATCGCCGTGGGCATAAGGGCATGGGTCACCGACCGTGAGCTTGTCAACAGGATGTTCACGCGGTTCTGCGCGGGCTCGGTGCTTATCTCGGTGCCTATCGTCATACTGTTTATGATAATGCAAAAGTTCTACGTCGCGGGCATAACGGGCGGCGCGGCAAAGGGTTGACAAAACACGTCCGAAAAAAGCATACGGCTTTTACCGTATGCTTTTGCCGTGACGGCAACGACTAAACATAAAGGAGCATAAATGAAGCTTAAAAAGATAACGGCGATAGCCGCGGCGCTTTCCGTGGCGACGACTGCGGGGCTCTGCGCGATAGGCTGCGGCAAGGACAGCGCGACGCCGACCAATACTTACGAATACGATATACCGCAGGACTACTGCCGTACATACTACGAGGTCTTTGTCCGCAGTTTTGCCGACGGCAACGGCGACGGTATAGGCGATATACGCGGGCTTATCGACAACCTCGATTATCTCAACGACGGCGACGACAAGACGACGTCCGATCTCGGGATCAACGGTATCTGGATGATGCCGATAAACTCCTCGCCGTCGTATCACAAGTACGACGTGACCGATTACTACGGCATCGACGACGAGTACGGCACGATCGACGACTTTAAGGATCTTGTCAAGGCGTGTGACGAGCGCGGGATCTGGCTGCAAATGGACCTTGTGCTCAACCACACGTCCGATCAGCATCCGTGGTTCAGGGAAGCCATAGAAGAAGCCAAGTCGGGCATCAAGCCCGAGGTCGGCGACGCAATGAAACGCTATGAGATAGTGCGGCAGTCATCGAAGCCGTCGGGCAGTTGGTACAACGTGCCCGGCACGACCGACTATTGGTATCTCGCCAACTTCAACACGACGACCATGCCCGACGTCAACCTCAAAAATCAGTCGGTGCGCGAGGAGATAAAGAAGATAGTCGACTATTGGCTCGAGCTCGGCGTGCGGTCGTTCCGTCTCGACGCCGTGCCGTGGGCGTGTGCGACCTCTACGGTGTACAATGCGGACAACGCGGAGTTTTGGACCTGGTTCAACGATTACTGCAACGAGAAGGGCGCGGAGGTGTTCGGCAAGGACGGCGACGGCATAGGTCGTTACTGCTACAACGTCGGCGAGGTCTGGGCGGCGGATTCCGTCGTGCGCCAGTTCTTTGCGACGGGCATGAGCAACTTCAATTACGGCATGGGCGGCGGTCCGAACGTCGGGTTCTGCGACGCGACCGCGGGCTGGGTCGGTTACAAAGCGTCGGGCGTGGTCAGCACGCTCGAACAGATGCAGGCGGACGCGCTCGGACGCGACGAGCACGCGCTGCTAAGCAACTTCCTGTCCAACCACGACAACAACCGCAGTGCCGGCTACCTCGATTACAACGCGACCAAGATAAAGACGACGGCGGGACTGTACCTGCTCGCTCCCGGCAATCCGTATATTTACTACGGCGAGGAGCTGGGCGCGGCGGGCAGCGGCAAGGACGAAAACAAGCGGTTGGCGTTCAACTGGGGCGACAGCCGCAATGTAAACGATCCGCCGTACAGCGACTATACGGGCGAGCAAAAGCTCGGCTCGCAAAAGAAACAGACCAAGGACGCTAAATCCGTCTTGACGTACTACCGTAAGGCGATACAGCTGAGAAACCGTTTCCCCGAGATCGGGCGCGGCAAGATGACGGGTTACGCGATAACCGCCGACGGCGGACTCAAAGCGATGTCCGAGCTGCGCGGCGATTCACAGAACTTTAACTTTACGACGGTAAACACGCTCAACGCCAACGTTGCGGTGTATTCGCTCACCTGGAACGGCAGGACCGTGCTTATCGCGCAGAACATCAGCGACCAAAAAGCGGAGTTTACCGCGACGGGCTTCGAGAGCAAAGAGCTCGTCGGAGAACTCCGCGCCGACGGCGGCAAAGTGGCTTTTTCGGGCGGCAAGCTTTCGCTCGATCCCGGCACCGTCGCCGTCATCAAATAGATCATAACTCATAGGAGAGTAGAAATGAAGAAAGTAAGAAAGGATCTGCTCAAAACAGTCGCGGCGGGCGTGCTCGCATCGACTATTGCGGTGGTGTCCATGCCGCTCGGGTGCGCAAAAAAGGATAAGCCTCTGCCCGCCGGCACAGTGCGGCTCACCGTGAACTACTACCGTCCCGCCGCCGACTACACCGGCTACAACATGTGGATATGGGCGGACGGACAGGACGGCAGCGGCTATCAGTTCACTGCCGACGCCACTATCAAGGACAAGACGTGGAAGACGCTCACCGCCGATCTTCAAAACGTCAAGTCAAGCGGGAACGCGATAGGCGTGATAGTGCGTCAGTCCACCGCAGGCAACGACTGGGCGTGGCAGACGGGCGACATGATGATACCAGCCGATAAGATAGTCAACAACAAATGCTCGATATACCTTATGCAAGACGACGATACGATCTATTACAGCCCCGACGACGTGAGCTTTGCCAACAGGATAAAGAACGCGCGTTTCACTTCGTTCGACAACGTGTACTTCGACACGAGCGCGAAGATAACCGCAGGCTCGGTGTTCAAGCTCAAGGACGACGCGGACAACGTAGTTGCGACGCTCGACTGCTCCGAGGACGCCAATAAGAGCGTGGTCGGCGAGAACTACGTCAATATCAAGCTGCCCGAGCAGCTCGACATCGGCAAGAATTATAAGATAGTCGACGAGCCCGCGAGCTTCGACGAGTCCGTCAACTTCCTTGCCTGCGACGTTAGCAAGTCGAGACTGTACTCGAGCGAGAAGTTCGACGAGCTCTACGCCTACGACGGCGAGCTCGGCGTGGAATACTCCAAAGCTTCGTCGACGTTCAGAGTGTGGTCGCCCGCGGCGTCCGCTATCAAGCTGAACATCTACAACGCAGGTACTAACGGACAAAAGACGCAGACGCTCGACATGGTCAAGGCGGAAAAGGGCGTGTGGACGCAGACCGTCAACGGCGACCTCAACGGCAATTATTACACGTATTCCGTTACAGTCGGCGGCCGGACGACCGAGATAGTCGACCCGTACGCGCGAAGCGGCGGCAAGAACGGCACGCGCGGCATGATACTCGACCTCGATTCCACCGACCCGACGGGTTGGGCTGCGCAAGGCGACCCGACGCTCGGCTCGTATTCCGAGGCGGTGATATACGAGGCTCAGCTCCGCGACCTTACGATAAGTCCGACCTCGGGCGTTTCGGAAGCCAATCGCGGCAAGTTCCTCGGTCTTACCGAAAAAGGCACGACGGTCAACGGCGTAGCAGGCGGCAAGTCCACCGCGCTCGATTATATTAAAGAACTCGGCGTTACCGAAGTGCATTTCCAACCGCTGTTCGACTTTGCGAGCGTCGAGGAGAACTTCACTGCGTCGACATACAACAAGGACGGCGAGTACAACTGGGGTTACGATCCGCTCAACTACAACATGCCAGAGGGCTCGTATTCGTCCGACCCGAACGATGGCGCTAAGCGCGTCAACGAGATGAAACAGATGGTCATGGCGCTCCACAACGCGGGCGTGCAGGTCGTAATGGACGTCGTGTACAACCACGTATCCAATGCGCGCACCTCTAACTTCGAAGTGCTGATGCCCGGTTATTTCTTCCGCATGACGGACGACGGCAACTACTTCAACGGTTCGGGCTGCGGCAACGAGACCGCGTCCGAACGGACGATGTTCAGAAAATTCATGATAGATTCCGTCAAGTATTGGGCAGAGGAATACAAGATAGACGGTTTCCGTTTCGACCTTATGGGACTTCACGACGTGACGACGATGAACGAGCTCTACGACGCGCTCGCCGAGGTCAATCCCGATGTGATAGTGTACGGCGAGGGCTGGACGGGCGGCACGAGCGGGCTTTCGGACAGCAAAGCGGCGCTCCAAAAGAACGCGTCCAAGATGCCGAACATCGCGGTGTTCAACGATATAATCCGCGACGGGCTCAAGGGCAGTGTGTTCACCATGAACGATACGGGCTTCGTTTCGGGCAAGGCGGGCACCGATGCCGCCGTATATGTCGGCGCGGCAGGCTCGACCGATGCGCTCGCGAGCGATATCTATATCTCGCTCGGCGGCGATAAAAAAGCTTTCGCTGCTAACCCGACGCAGAGCATAAACTACGTTTCGGCTCACGACAACTCGTCGCTGTGGGATAAGCTCAACGCGTCCGTAAACAAGGACGCAGACACGCTCAAAGCGATGAACCGTCTCGCCGCTGCGTCGGTGCTTACGAGCCAGGGCGCGAGCTTCTTCCTCGCCGGCGAAGAGCTGCTCCGCTCCAAGCCGACGCAAAAGACCAACAACTACGACAACCGTCCGACGGCGTACCTGACCGATCCCAATTATTACTTCTCGGACAACTCGTACAAATCGCCCGACTCGGTCAACGCCATCGACTGGACGCTCCGCGATACCAACAGCGACATGGTGGAATATTACAAAGCGTTGATAGCTATCAAAAAGACCTTCCCGCAGTTCAAGATAGCAGACAAAGCGACGCTCAAAAACTGCCTTGTCATCAAGGACACGACCGAGAACAGTCTCAAGGACGGCGTTGCGGTATACGCGGTCAAGTCGCCCGACGCGAACAGCAACGAGTACGCGGTCGTTATAATCAACTCCAACGCAACGGCTAAGACCGTGTCCGTGCCCAACGGCTCTTACGAGGTGTACGTCAACGGCGCGAGCGCGACCGCTACTGCACCCGCTACGATAAGCAGCGGCTCGGTATCCGTCGGCGCGTACTCCGCAATCGTGATGAAGGCGGATCTCACCGCCGACGCGATAAGCGGCTGGACGTATTCCGTAGCGTAAAACAGAATCACAGACCGCCTGCGCAACGCGATGCGCGGGCGGTTTTTGTTTGCGCGGATATGCGAGTTTGCGGCATGCTCTTGACAACGCTTTTGCCGTACTGTATAATATTAGCGTGGACGAACTCGAAAAAAAAGTCGCGGACAAGCTCCGCGCTCATGCCGGCGAGCGCATCGCGATAGGTGTTTCGGGCGGGCGCGATTCGTCGTGTCTGTTGCGTGCCGTCGTCGCGTGCTGCGTAGTTCCGCTCGGAAATATCACAGTCGTCCACGTCAATCACGGACTGAGGAATGAGGCGGACGGCGACGAAGCTTTCGTCGTGCGCATGTGCAAGGAGCTGGACGTCGAATGCCGCACGTTCCGCATAGACGCGGCGGGCGAGGCGCGCGCAAAGGGCTTGACGGTGGAGCAGGCGGCGCGGGACTTGCGTTACGGTATATTTTACGGGCTGATAAGGTCGCGCGAGGCGGACCGCATAATGACGGCGCACCACGCGCTCGACAATGCCGAGACCGTGCTCATGCACCTGTTCCGCGGCGCGGGACTCGGCGGAGTCCGCGCCATGGACGACAGACAGGTATTGCGCCCGTTTATCGATATCTATCCCGATGAGCTCGACGGTTACGCCTCGCGCAGCGGTATAGAATACGTCGACGACGCGACCAATTTCATCGACGACGCGGACAGGAATTTTATTCGGCTCAACGTATTGCCCGTGATAGAAAGTAGATACCGCGGCGCGATAAGAGCAGTAAACGCGTTCTCGCGCGAGTGCGCTACGGCGTACGACGTGCTCGACGGAGCCGTCGACCCATCACACATTACGTCCGACTGCGGCGCGGTCGTTATAGCGGACGCGGCGCTCGAAACGCCCGTTGCGGCTTATTACGTGCGGCGCGCGCTCGAGCGGTTCTCGCTCACCGACGTTACGCGCGAGCAGGTGGAAAACGTCGTCAGGCTTAGGGGCATGCGCACGGGCGCGGTCGCGGAGCTTGCCAACGGAGTAAAGGCGGCGCGCGAATACGGTCGCGTCGCGCTGTACGTTCCGCGCCCCGAATACCGCGGCGAAAAGCCGCTCGTTATCGGCAACAACTATATAGACGGTCTGACCGTGCGCGTCGAGCGCGGCACCGGCGACGCCCGCGCGCTTGTCGCGGACTACGGCAAGCTCGGCGGCGCGACGGTAAGATTCAGGCGCGACGGCGATACCTTCGTTCCGTTCGGCGGCGGACGGAAAAAGCTCAAGCAATACTTTATAGACAAAAAGATACCGCGGCGGGTGCGCGACAGGATACCGCTCGTTTGCCGCGGATCGGAGGTGCTCGTCGCGGTCGGGGTGGAGATATCCGACACGGTGAAGCTGACGGACGACACGACTGAGCGCGTCGTCATTTACAAAAGACAATAACCTAAAAGGCGGTATACATAATGGAACTCGGACAACAATTTCTCTCGGGCGAACAGATCCGCGCCCGCGCAAAGCAGCTCGCGGGCGAGATCGACGAATACTACAAGGACGCGACGCAGCCGCTCGTGTGCGTGTGCGTTCTGCGCGGCGCGGCGATATTCTATTGCGACGTTATCAAGCACATCAAGCGCGATATCCGTCTGGAATTTGTTTCGGTCAGGAGCTACGACGGCATGAAGGCTTGCGAGCCCGTGCTCATACAGGATACGGCTATCAAGGCGGGTTCTGACGTGCTCGTCATCGAGGATATAGTCGATACCGGTGCGACTGCCGCGCTTATGAAAAAGCGTTTCCTCTCGCAGGGCGCAAACTCCATGCGCATGTGCTCGATGGTCGCGCGAAAGCCGGGCGTCGCGGACTGGATAGGCTTCGTCATCGACACCGATAAATTCTTCGTCGGGTACGGGCTTGACTATGATCAGCAGTACCGCAATATCGACGGCATTTACGAGATAAAGCCTTGACGCAAGCCCGGCTGAGATCGGGCGAGGCGATAGAACCGCTCGACGACGTTCATTCCGTCATACAGAGCGCGGACGGTTACCGCTTCGGCTCGGACGCGGTCGCGCTCGCTAAGTTCGCGTGCGGATATATAGCTGACGGCGCGCGGGTGTTCGACCTGTGCTCGGGTTGCGGCGTAGTCGGACTTATCGTCGGGATAGAAAAGCACGCGCGCATAGTCGGCGCGGAGCTCGACGCGGATCTTTGCGATATGAGCAACCGTTCGGCGGCGATGAACGGTCTGGATGCGGTATTCCTTAACGCCGACGTGCGGATAGGCGGCGGCGTATTCGAGCGCGGCGCGTTCGATGCGGTCGTGTGCAATCCGCCGTTCTACAAAGCGGAGAGCAAGCCGCGGCGCGTCGCTCCGACAGCCAACAGCGAGCTGACGGTGACGTTCCGCGACGTCGTCATGCGGACGGCGGAGCTATTGAAGGACGGCGGGGAATTTTGCTTCGTCCATACAGCGGCGCGGCTCGACGAGCTGCTCGCGGAGTGTAACGCGCATAGGCTCGCGCCCAAAAATATCACTGTAAATCCCAACGGCAAGACTTTTCTCTGCCGCGCGGTCAAGGGCGGCAGGCAGGGGCTTACCGTCGAAGTAAAGGAGTTTTGATGCTGTATATCGTTGCAACGCCGATAGGCAATCTCGACGAGATAACGCTTCGCGCGCTCGACGTGTTGAAGTCGGTCGATCTCATAGCCGCGGAGGATACGCGGCATACGGCGCTGCTGCTGAGCAAGTACGGCATAACGACCAAGACCGTCGCTTATCACAAGTTCAACGAGCGCGCGTCCGTCGACGGGCTTATTGCCAAGCTTAGATCGGGCGCGGATATCGCGGTCGTGTCGGACGCGGGCATGCCTACGGTGTCCGATCCCGGGCACGTGCTTATCGATTCGGCGATAGAAAACGACGTGCCGTTCACCGTGGTGAGCGGCGCGTGCGCGGCGGTGGATGCGCTCGTGCTTTCGGGGCTCGATACGCGCGCGTTTTGCGTGCTCGGGTTTCTGCCCGAAAAGAATATCGACAGGACGCGATTCGTCGAGCCGTACAAAAAACTCCCGTCGACGCTCGTTTTTTACAGCTCTGTGCACAATATCAAGTCCGATCTCGAGTTTTTTTATAAGACGTTCGGCGTGCGGCGGTGCGCGGTGTGCCGCGAAATGACCAAGCTTTACGAAACCGTTACTCGCGGCACGCTCGGCAGTATGCCGGAGATAACCGAAAAGGGCGAGTTCGCCGTCGTTATCGAGGGCGCGAGCACGGAATGCGAGCTCAACACGCTGTCCGTAGAAGAGCACCTTCGGCATTACATCGACGGCGGCATGGACGAGCGCGACGCGGTCAAAAGGACAGCCGCCGACAGGCACGTTTGCAAAAACGAGGTCTATAAGATCGCCGTCGCACTGAAAAACGGCGGAAAATCGCCGCATTAGCTTGATTTAATCGGCGGAATACTGTATAATCACATCAGACATATGAAAGACAAAGACACAGTTTGGCAGGAAATGCGCGATATGCTCGAGGTCGAGATAAACTCGCTCGGCTTCGATATATGGATAGCGCCGCTTCGACCCGTTGAGATCGACGGCGACGTTTTGGTGCTCAATTCGCCGTCGGCTAAGTCCAAGACCGAGGTCGCCGCAAAGTATATGCCGCTGTTGCGCCGCGCTTTGCGCGAGGTGGAGGGCGCGCCGTCCGATGTTACGCTCGTATCGGAGGAGGACGGCGATCCGCCGCCGCACGGCGTAAACATAGAAGTGGCGGCGGCACGTGCGGAGGAAGCTCCGCCGAGGATATTCGAGCCGAGCTCGCTCAATCCCAAATACAATTTCGAGAATTTCGTCGTCGGCGGCTGCAACCGTTTGGCGCACGCCGCGGCGCAGGCTGTGGCGGAAGATCCGGGCAAGGTATATAATCCGCTGTTCATATACGGCGGCGTCGGGCTCGGCAAGACGCATATCATGCACGCGATAGGCAACGCGGTCAAACTGTCCGCGTCCAATCTGAAAATACTGTACGTTTCGTCGGAAACCTTCCTCAACGAGTTTATCGAGTCGATATGCGCGCCGAAAGCGGGCAATCAAGGCTCTTTCCGCGACAAGTACAGGAGCGTCGATCTTTTGATGATAGACGACGTTCAGTTCATCAGTAAAAAGCCGGGTACGCAGGAGGAGATATTCCACACCTTCGAGGCGTTGCAGAGCGCGGGCAAGCAAATGGTGTTCGCGTCCGACCGTCCGCCGCAGGATATACCCGACCTTGACAGCCGCGTGCGTTCGCGGTTCGCGTCAAGTCTCGTCGTAGACATTCAGCCGCCCGATCTCGAAACGCGTATCGCGATACTTCAAAAGAAGTCGCAGAGCGCAAAGGTCAATATTCAATATAACCTTCTCGAATACATAGCGGAAAGAGTGTCGAGCAATATCCGCGAGATGGAGGGCGTGCTGACCAAGGTCATGTTCCTCGCCAAGCTCAACGAGCGCAAGGTCGACCTCGATATCTGTCAGGAGGCGCTAAACGATTACCGCGTCCAGGAATGCGACGAGATAACCGCCGACGAGATAATCAACTGCACGTGCCGTTACTTCAATGTGCAAAAGGCGGACGTCGTCGGCAAGAAGAAGAACAAAGAGATAGTCGAGCCGCGCCAAATAGCCATGTATCTTATCAACGAGCTGATGACGCTGCCGCTCGACAAGATAGGCGAGTGCTTTGGCGGCAAGGAGCACACGACGGTGATACACGCGCGCGACAAGGTGTCCGCTCTCATCGTGTCCGACCAGCGCATAAAGACGGCGGTGGGCGATATAAAGGCGATGGTATTGAGAAAGTGACGGACGCATTCGCGCGGCGCTCGTCAGTCGGTCGCGCGCAAGCGTTTGACATTATACGGCATTTGGTGTACAATTAAAGCATGGATACGGATAAATACCGAAGTACAAGCGTTCCGATAGACGTTACCGTCACATCGGACAGAGAAACTGTCGCAAGCCGCGGCGAATACACGCCCGCAGGCGACGGCTTTGTATTGACCTTTTCCATAGGCGACGGAAAGTATGAGATAACGCACGGCGAGTCCGACACCGTTCTTTCGGTTGGCGGGCTTTTGTCGTACATGATATCGTTTGCGGCGGCGGGCGCGGTCACAGTGGCTTCGCTGTTCGGCGATATGACGCTCGAAGTCGAGCCGATCTCGCGCAGGGTGGAGAAAACCGGCGATACGATAGTCGTTTCGCTTTGCTATGCGCTTACGATAGGCGGAACGAGGACGGAACGCGACGTCACCGTGACGGCGCGGGCTATATAAACGGAGATATCATGAAGATCAAGTGGTTGGGACATTCATCGTTTTTGATGACCGAGAGCACGGGCATAAAAGTGCTCACAGATCCGTACGATCCAGAAATGGTCGGTTACGGCTTCGAGCCCGTCGAGACCGACGTCGTTACCGTGTCGCACGGGCACGCCGACCATAACTATACGGACGGCGTCAAAAAGTCCGAGCTCGTGCTCGATGCGCCCGGCAAGTACGAATACAACGGCATACACATCACGGGCGTGCCGTCGTTCCACGACGACTGCGAGGGCGGCAAGCGCGGCAAGAACGTTATCTACAAGTTCCGCATGGACGGCGTGAACGTCTGTCACATGGGCGATATCGGCGAGCCGTGCAGTCCCGAGCTGATCGAGCGGCTGTTGCCCGTCGACGTTTTGATGATACCAGTTGGCGGCACGTACACGGTAGACGCGGACGCCGCCAAAGAATACGTCGACAGGCTGATGCCCGGCATCGTCATACCCATGCACTATAAGATAAAACATTGCGAGCTCGATATAGACAAAGTCGATCCGTTCGCCGCGCTGTTCGACGGCGAAACGGTGACGGAGGACGTGACCGAGCTCGAGCTCGACCGCAACGACTTTGACGACAGCGAAACGCGTGTCGTCGTATTCGAGCGGCAAAAGGCGTAAAAATTCGATCGTGGCGATGCGAAAAAGGCGCTAAAACGCTTGTCAAAAGCATGCCGCCGTGTTATAATGTTTATCGGTCGCAATATGCGGCTATAAGACGCGGCACGAGCCGCTCATCCTTACCCGCGGAAAGCGGGTCAAAGACCGTAAGGAGGTTTTATGAATAACTACGAGGTTCTGTACATCTTGTCGGACAAGCAGGAAGCCGAGGCGCGCACCGCGCTCATCGAGCGCTTCAAGTCGCTGTTCGTCGCCAACGGCGAAGTCGCCGTCGACGAGTGGGGCTCGCGCAAGCTCGCTTATCCGATCCAAACCAAGATCTCGGGCAAGCATGCGACGGGTTATTACGTGCTGATGAAGTTCACGGCAGCGCCCGACGCGCCCGCAGAGCTCGAACGTCAGATGCGTATCAGCGACGACGTTCTGCGCTTCATGATCGAGAGGGTATAACAATGAACAAGATAATACTTATCGGCAACCTCACGCGCGACCCCGAGTCCAATACCACGCAGGGCGGCGTCAACTTTACGAGGTTCACCATCGCCGTCAACCGTCGGTTCACCAATGCCAACGGTGAGCGCGTTGCCGATTATTTCGACGTTATCTGCTGGCGCGAGCTTGCCGACCGTTGCGCGAAGTACCTGTTCAAGGGCAGCAAGGTCGGAGTAGGCGGGTCGGTCCAGCGTCGTCAGTACGAGGACAGGGACGGCATCAAGCGCACGTCGTTCGACGTCGTAGCCGACGAAGTCGAGTTCCTCACGCCCAAACAGAACATGCCCGGCAGAGAGCCGAGCGGCGGCGGGTACATGCCCGAAGAACCGCAAAACACCATCTCGGAAATGCAGCCCGTCGATAACGACGACCTGCCGTTCTGACAACCAAACAAGGAGTTACCGTTATGGACAAGAATAGAAACAGAAAGCCGAACGACGGCGACGACAAGGTCCGCCGCACCCGCCGCCCCGCCAAAAAGCGCGTTTGCGAGTTTTGCCAGGGACATATCGAACGCGTAGACTACAAAGACGCCGAGCGTCTTAAAAAGTACATTGCGGAAAACGGCAAAATACTTCCGCGCCGTGCGACCGGGCTTTGCGCCGAGCACCAGCGCGACGTAACGACCGCCGTCAAACGCGCGCGTATCATGGCTCTTCTCCCGTTCCGCGGCGAGTAAAGAGTTTTAAGCACAGGCTTTTTATAAACGGGCAGTATTTGCCCGTTTTTACGTTGTGTCGGCACGCGCGGCGCGCCCGACAAATAATATAAGGAATGCTTCAATGATAAACGTATCCAACGTAAAACTTCAGTTCGGGACGCGCGTCCTGTTCGAGAACGTCAACCTCAAATTCACCGACGGCAACTGCTACGGTATAATCGGCGCGAACGGCGCGGGCAAGTCCACATTCCTGAAACTGCTTTCGGGCAAGATCGAGCCGTCCAAGGGCGAGATATCCGTCGGCAAGGGCGAGCGCATATCCGTGCTCGAACAGAACCAAAACGCTTACGACGCATACACCGTCCGCGAGGCGGTCATTTGCGGTCACCGAGAGCTCGAGGATCTTCGCGTCAAGCGCGACGCGATCTACGCAAAAGCCGACTTCACCGAGGAGGACGGCAATATCGCCGCCGAGCTCGAAACGCGTTACGGCGAGCTCGGCGGCTACGAGTGCGAGATAGACGCGGAAAGTCTGCTCAATAATATCGGCGTCGATCAGGCGCTTTTCGACGTGCCGATGTCGGAGATAGAGCCGAAGGTCAAAGTCAAGGTCCTTGTCGCGCAGAGCCTTTTCGGCAAGCCCGACGTGCTACTGCTCGACGAGCCGACCAACAACCTCGATATCAAGACGGTGCGTTGGTTGCAGGAATACTTAAAGACGTTGGAGGATGCGACGGTGATCATCGTATCGCACAACCGCCACTTCCTCAATCAGGTCTGCACTCATATCTGCGACGTCGATTACAACGCGATAAATCTTTTCGTCGGCAACTACGACTTTTGGTACGAGTCGTCGCAGTTGATACTGCGTCAGCAGCGCGAGGCTAACAAAAAAGCCGAGGCGCGCATGAAAGAGCTTCGCGAGTTTATTGCAAGGTTCTCCGCCAACGCGAGCAAGTCCAAGCAGGCGACGAGCCGCAAGCGCGAGCTCGACAAGATAGTAGTCGAGGACATCAAGCCGTCGTCGCGCAAGTACCCGTATATCGATTATAAGTTCGAGCGCGATCCCGGCAACGACATACTGCGCGTGGAAAAGCTCACCAAGAAGGGATTTTTCGAGAACGTCACCTTCTCGGTCGGACGCGACGACAAGATAGGCTTTTTGACCGACGAGCAACGCTCGGTCGCGGAGCTGTTCGACTGCATATTCGGCGAGAGCAAGCCCGATTCGGGCAGGGTGATATGGGGCAGGAACGTCAAGCCCGCATATATGCCGCAGAACTACGACAAGTATTTCGACGGCTGCGGACTGTCGCTCGTCAAGTGGATAGACCAATGGTCGGAAAACCACGAGCAGGAGTATCTGCGGTCGTGGCTCGGTCGGCTGTTGTTCTCGGGGGACGAGGCGCTCAAAGCCGCCAACGTGCTGTCGGGCGGAGAAAAGGCGCGGTGCATGCTCGCAAGGATGATGCTGCTTTCGCCCAACTTCCTCATATTCGACGAGCCGACCAACCATCTCGACCTCGAGAGCATAACGTCGCTCAATAAAGGCATGCTCAACTTCAAAGGTCCGGAGCTTTTCATCACCGCAGACGAGGAGATAATGTCGTCGGTCGCCAACAGGATAATAGTGATAGAAAAGGGCTTAAAGTCCTACGACAGACCGGTTACCTACGACGAGTATATCGCGTCGCTTTGATAGTTTATTTATCGGCGAATGACTGCGTATAAGTTGACTAACTGCATAAAAAAGGATATAATACGTTTATGATAGATCTTGCGATCAACGGTATAGTTTTACGCACCAAGACCGAAAAGCTCGGCGAGATAGGCGATATCGAGGCGCTGGGCAAGACATTGACGGAATGGACGGGCGCGGCGATAGGCGCGCCGTATAAGACCGTCGAGTATTCGCCCGTGCTCGATATGTGCGACAAGCTCCGCGCCGCCGTCGACCGCGCAAAACCCGTTACGGTCGTGCTGTTCTGCGACGCGCCGCTCGTAGGCGGCAAGACCGTCGCCGCGGCGGTAAAGCATCTCACCGACGAAAAGCTCGGCGCGTACAAGCTGCCGCGCGGGTTCGTGTTCAAAACGGATTTTCTGTTCGACAACGACAGGCTGTTCTTGCAGGCGCACGACGCGGACAAAGAGTTCGACACCGTCACCGATGCGGAATCGCTCGCGCGCGTTACCGACGCGCTCAAACTGCGCATACTCCGCTATCATGCCGATAACGGCGTCGTCATACGCGATTTCAACAATACCTTCATCGATTGCGACGTAGCGATAGAATCGCGCGCGGTGATAGAGCCTTACAACTTTCTTAAAGGCAAGACGGTCGTCAAGTCGGGCGCGCACATCATGCCCGGCAACTATATAGAAAACGGTATAATCGGCGCTAATGCGAGGGTGGACAGCTCGCGGTTGTATTCATGCGTCGTCGGCGACGGCACGACGGTAGGACCGTTTGCGTATCTGCGCCCCGACACGGTGATAGGCGCGAACTGCCGAATAGGCGATTTCGTCGAACTCAAAAGCTGTATAATCGGCGACGGGAGCAAGGTGAGCCATCTCACTTACATAGGTGACGCCGAGCTCGGCAAGGATTGCAACGTCGGTTGCGGCGTGGTGTTTGCCAACTACGACGGCAAAAACAAGTTCCGTTCGGTTGTAGGCGACAGGGTGTTCATAGGCTCCAACGCGAATATCGTCGCGCCCGTCGAGATCGCGGACAGGGCGTTTATCGCGGCGGGCTCGACCATAACCAAAGCCGTGCCGTCGCAGGCGCTTGCCATAGCGCGCGCGCGCCAGACGATAATACCCGATTGGCAGGGCAATGCTTACGCGCCGCCGACGTTCGTTTCAAAACGCCCGAGCACATACAATCTCGTGCAATATTCGGACGGCATAATCGACGGCAAAGCGTCCAAGATAAAAAACGACGACAAAAAATAAACGGTAAAAACGGCGGAAACGCCGAAATGATTTTCGGAGGATACCAATGATAGCTCACGGCAACAAGATCAAACTGTTTTGCGGCAACGCTTGCAAAGACCTCGCAAGATCGATATCCGAACGGCTCAAAATGAAGCTTTCGGAATGCGAAGTCGGCAAGTTCAGCGACGGCGAGATATCGGTCTCGATAGGCGAGTCTGTCCGCGGTTGCGACGTATTCGTCATACAGTCCACGTCGTCGCCCGCCAACGACAACCTTATGGAGCTGCTCGTCATGATCGACGCGCTCAAACGCGCATCGGCGGGACGCATCACGGCTGTCATGCCTTACTTCGGCTATGCCAGACAGGACAGAAAAGCGCGCGCGCGCGATCCCATCACCGCTAAGCTCGTCGCCGACCTTATCTGCAAGGCAGGCGCGGACAGAGTGCTTACGATGGACTTGCACGCATCGCAGCTCCAAGGCTTTTTCGATATACCCGTCGATCACCTGCTTGGCGTGCCCATCCTCGCAAAAGCGATAGCCAACGAGCCGTTCATAAAGGAAGCGGGCGACGACCTCGTTATCGTTTCGCCCGACGTCGGCTCGGTCGGCAGGGCGCGGCAAATGGCGCAAAAGCTCAATAAGACGCTCGCCATCGTCGATAAGCGCAGACCCAAAGCCAACGTCATGGAAGTCATGAACATAGTCGGCGACGTGCGCGGCAAACGCTGTCTTATAGTCGACGACATGATAGACACCGCGGGCACGATAACGCAGGGCGCAAAGGCGCTCGTCGACGTCGGCGGCGCGTCCGACGTGTACGCGTGCTGCACGCATCCCGTAATGTCCGGTCCGGCAATTGAGCGGCTGCAAAATTCAGTCATCAAAAAACTATTCATACTCGATACTATCGAGCTTCCCGAGGAGCGCAAGCTGGATAAATTCATCACGGTATCGGTCGCGCCCATCTTCGCCGAGGCGATCGCGGCTATCTTCGCCGATTTGCCCGTGTCCAAGATCTACGACTGAAAAACGAAATATATCAAAAAACAAAAAAGCGACGAGGCAAAGTGCCGCCGTCGCTTTTTCGTTGCGCGTGTCATTTGTTTTTGGAACATTTGAGTTTTGTCGCTTCGCCGCCGCGGATATGGCGCACGCTCAGATTGTAGTCGAGTATGCGCCGCACGCGTTCGTAAAGCTCGGGTTCGACTTTGGGCAGGCGTTCGGTAACGTCCTTATGGACGGTCGACTTGCCGAGGTCGAAAAATTCCGCCGCCGCGCGAACGGTACAAGCGTTAGCCGCTATGTACTCGCCGAGCTTGACGGCGCGTTTTGTTTTTACGTCGTTCATTCCGCCCTCCCGAGCCGCGATCGGGATATTTCCCGATTTCGGGCTCTACGGTCATATTTTTGTCGGGTCTTATATTGATATGACGAAGCGTGCGGTATTATGACGAAAACGCGCGCGGCGGCAATTGAGCGGCGTGCTTACGATTTGCTTGACTAAAACCGCGCATTGTTATATAATACTTTCGATAAACGTTAAAGGAGAATATCATGCCCAAAGAATATATCATGACGGCGGCAGGCAAGCGCGAGCTGGAAGAGAGGCTCGAGCATATCAAAATGGTGGAAATGCCCGCTATCGTCGAAGAAATAGCCAAGGCGCGCGCGCAGGGCGACCTTTCGGAAAACGCCGAGTACGAGATAGCGCGCGAGGATCAGGCGCAGCTTCAAAACGAGATCGACGCTATCAAAGAGAAGCTCGCCAACGCCAAGATACTCGACGAGAGCGATATCGACGACGAGCGCGTTTCCATAGGCTGTACCGTTGACGTGATAGAGGCGGACGTTGCCGACGGGCTTGCGGAGGTCGAGCGGCTCGGTCTCAATCGCACCGACATAATAGAAGGATTTTTGACGCGTTGCTCGGTCAACGATATGCGCACCAACCGCAACGGTCTGGAACTTCTCAAAGAGCTAACGCCCGACGACTACGCGACGGCGGGCTCGGAACTGCTCGCGGGCAAACGTTACAAGCGCGAGGAACTTGTCGACAAGGGCTTTACCGATGCGGAGCTTTCGCTCAAAGCAAAGGGCAGCCGCAAGGTCAAGATAGACAAGACAAAGTGCGGCGGTCTGCGGACGTATACTATCGTCGGCTCGCACGAGGCGGACGCTATCAACGGCAAGATATCCAACGAGTCGCGCGTCGGCAAGGCGCTTTTGGATATGGAAGAGGGCGACGTCGTAATGGTCGGCGACCTGCTGTTCAAGATAGTGGGCATATCGGTCAACAAGAAAGCTATCAAGAAATAATACGCTGTCTACGGGTGAAAACATGGCAGAAGAAATAAACGCCGCCGCGGAAGTCGAACAGGACGTCGACGCGCTCAAAGCGGTAAGACTTAACAAACTCAACGAGCTCGTCGCGGCGGGCGACGATCCGTTCAAAAAGACGAGCTTTGACGTTACCGCTCACGCCGCCGACATAACCGCCGCGCCCGAAGAGGGCAAGACGGTATCCGTCGCAGGCAGGCTGATGAGCAAGCGCATAATGGGCAAGGCGAGCTTTGCGCACGTCCTCGACGTTTCGGGACAGGTGCAGATCTACGTCAAGCGCGACAACCTCGGCGAAGAGAAATACGACTTTTTCAAGAAACAGCTCGATATAGGCGATATCGTCGGCGTAAAGGGCGAGGTGTTCGTCACGCACCGCGGCGAGGTATCCATCGCCGTCGCAGAGCTGACGCTGTTATCCAAATCGCTTACGCCGCTGCCCGAGAAATGGCACGGGCTCAAGGACAACGACCTGCGTTACCGCAAGCGTTATCTCGACCTTATAGTCAACAACAACGTCAAAGATACTTTTATCAAGCGAAGTAAGATAATTTCCGCCGTGCGTGATTACCTCAACGGCGAACGCTTTATCGAGGTGGAAACGCCCATACTCAACACCGTTGCGGGCGGCGCGGCGGCGCGTCCGTTCATCACGCACCACAACACGCTCGACCTTGATATGTTCATGCGTATCGCACCCGAGCTGTATTTGAAACGGCTTATCGTCGGCGGGCTTGAGCGCGTGTACGAGATAGGCAGATGCTTCCGCAACGAGGGCATGGACATCAAGCACAACCCCGAGTTCACCATGATGGAGCTTTATCAGGCATACGGCGACTACAACGACATGATGAAGCGCACCGAGGAGATATATACCGCCGCGGCGCGCGCTATCGGGCTGGGCGACAAGATAAATTATCAGGGCAGAGAGATAGACATCTCCACGCCGTGGCGGCGCGTGACCATGCGCGACGCGGTCAAGGAAGTGACAGGCGTCGACTTCATGACGCTCACCGATAAGCAGGCGCGCGCGGAGCTCGTCAAGCGCGGGCTCGATCCCGAGGGCGAGAAGAACGCCGCGGAATGTATGTATGTCGCGTTCGATAAGCTCGTCGAGAGCACGCTCGTACAGCCGACGTTCGTCACGGGCTATCCCGTAGAGGTGTCGCCGCTCGCCAAGCGGTCGGACGACGGACTGACTTATCGCTTCGAGTTCTTTATCAACGGCTGGGAGGGCGGCAACGCTTATACCGAGCTCAACGACCCCATCGATCAGGCGAAACGGTTCGACGCACAGCGTAAGATGATGAAACGCGGCGACGAGGAAGCGCAGCAGAGCGACGACGATTTCGTCGACGCGCTCGAATACGGCATGCCGCCGACGGGCGGGCTCGGGATAGGTATCGACCGCATGGTCATGCTGCTTACCGACAGCGCGTCCATACGCGACGTGATACTATTCCCGACGATGAAACCCAAGGCAGGGAAGTGAGCCTCGACGACGCGATGCGGCGTTATGCCGCGCAGGATGATCTGCGGTTGCACACGCCCGGGCACAAGGGCGCGTTAGACCCGCGCGATCTTACCGAGCTGACCGACGGGAGCTTTCCCGAAAAACAGCTCGCCGAGGCGGAACGGCTTATCGCAGACGCGTACGGCGCGAGGCATGCGCAGCTGCTGTCTTGCGGAAGCTCGCAGGGCGTGAAGGCGGCGATATATTTTGCCGGCGGGAACGGAATAATAGACGTAAATTCGCACCGCTCGGTGCGCGACGGGTTCAGGCTGAGCGGCGGAAGATTTACCGCCGTCGGGCGCGGCGACACCGTGCCCATAACGGTCGACGACATACGCGCGGCGTATGCGCCCGATATAAAGACGGTGGTCGTCACGTCGCCGACCTATTTCGGATATTGCGCGGATATACCCGCGATAAAACGGTTCTGCGACGAAAAGGGCTTGACGCTTATAGTCGACGGCGCGCACGGCGCGCATTTCGGTTTTTCGCCGAGATTGCCGCAAAGTGCGGCGGCGTTGCCCGCCGTGATGAACGTATCCGTGCATAAGACGCTCTGCGCGCTCACGCAAAGCGCGGTGCTGCTCGACAACCTCGACGACGCGGAGCATGCGCGTCTTGCCGAGGCGGTCGCGCTGATGGGCACGACGAGCCCGTCGTATCTGCTGTATGCGTCGGCGGAGAATGCCGTAATCAAGGCGCGGAAAAGCGCGGCGGAATACGACGCAGTGATAGACGCACTGACGCCGCTCAGGCGCAAATACCCGTTTTTGAAAAACGACGACCCGACGCGGCTCGTATTGGACTGCGCCGCGGCAGGCTCGGACGCGCGCGAGCTTAATGCGCGGCTCGCACGGCTCGGCGTTATGAGCGAGCTCGTGACCGAGCGGTATATAGTATTTTTGTTCACCGCGGCGGATACGCCCGACGGCGTTGCGCGGCTCGACCGCGCGCTCGGCAAGTGTTTTAAGGAAATGCGGTAAGGTATCGACATGAAGAAAGGCAAGTTTATAGTGATCGAAGGATGCGAGGGCGCGGGCAAGAGCAAGCAAAGCGTTATGCTCAAGGACGCGCTCATTGCGCGCGGGTTCGATGCGGTAGTGACGCGCGAGCCCGGCGGCGCGCCGCTCGGCGAGAAGCTGAGAGAGCTTATCCTCGACCCGAGCTATGCGCCCGACGCAGTCACGGAGTTGTATATGTATTCCGCGGCGCGGCGCGTGCATCTTAACGAGTCGGTCTTTCCAATGCTCGAAAGCGGAAAGATAATAATCTGCGATAGGTTCGTTTATTCGACGATAGCATATCAGGGCTATGGCAGGGGGCTCGACGTCGATTTTATACGCGAAGTCAACCGCAAAACGATAGAGCCGCTCAAGGTCGACCTCGCGCTGTTCCTCGATGTTCCGCCCGAGGTCGGGTTCGCGCGCAAAGGCGGCGCGGACAAGTCCGACAGGCTCGAGCGCGAAAGCCTCGAATTTTTCGGCAGGGTGTACGACGGGTTCAAGGCGATGAGCGAGCGCGGCGAGCTTGTCCGCATCGACGCTTGCGGCGAAAAGGCGCAGACCGCCGAGAAGATACTCGCGGCTGTGCTCGGTGCGCTGTGAGCGCGGAGCTTCTTAAAAAGTACGTCGGCTTATACGATAAGCTCGACGTGCTCAAACCGCTCGGCGCGGAAACCTCGGCGGCGGGCGCATATCTTCTCGGCGGCGACGACGCGGACGGACTGCATTTGCTTGCGCGGCTCGTGGCGGCTCGGCTCGGCGGGCTCGGCGCGGACGCGGCGCTCGAGGATCATGCGGATGTGATCGTATATCCCAAAAAGGACGACGCAAAGCCGAGCAAGGGCAAAAAGGACGACAAGCCCAAAGCGCGCGCAGCGGTGATGACCGTCGACGATGTTAAGGATATACTCGGCTCGCTGTACCTCACGCCGTTCGAGCTCAATCGGCGGTATTTCATAATCGAATACGCCGACAGCATGAGCGAGATATGCCAAAACAAGCTGCTTAAATCCTTGGAAGAACCGCCGCCGCGCGTGTGCTTTATACTGTGCGCAACGCGCGCGATGCTTCCGACCGTCGAGTCGCGCTGTCACTCGATACGGCTCGCGCCGTTCCCCGTCGATACCGTAAGGAACGCGCTGACAGCCGTACACGGCACAGGCGCGGGCGTGGAGCTCGCGGCGCGCGGCTGCCGCGGCAGTTTGGGCATGGCGGAGCGCATACTCGCCGACAAGGAGTATGCGTCCGACTATTCCGCCGCGTTAAAGGTGCTGAAATACACGGGCGGCAGTCGCATGTTCGCGAGCGCGTCAGCCGTTTACGAAAAGCTCACGCGCGACAGGCTGGACGCGGTGCTCGGTTTAATAGAGTACCTGCTCGCCGACGTTGCGAGCCTTCTGTCGGGCGGAACGACCGTTTTCGACGCAAAGGATGTTGCGGGCGTTGCCGACGGGTTCACGCCGTATTCCGCGGCGCGTGCCGCCGACTTCGCGCGCGATGCAAGGCGCAGGAATGCGGCTAACTGTATGCCGGTCGCGCTGATGGATAATATGGTATTAAAGATCATGGAGGAGAAAGCATTATGCCGAAGGTAGTGGGAGTGCGCTTTCGCACGTCGCCGCAGATATATTGGTTCTCGCCGACTGACGGCGTGGAATGCTCAAAGGGCGCGCGAGTCGTTGTGGAAACTCAGCGCGGCGTGGAGCTTGCGACGGTAGTCGAGCCCGAGCACGAGGTGGAGGAGAGCAAGGTCGTTCAGCCGCTCAAACCGATAGTCAGGCTCGCGACCGAGACCGAGCTCGAAGCGGCGCGTGCGGACGAGTCGAAAAAGCCCGAGATACTCGCCGAGGCGAGAGCGCGCGTTTCCGCGCACGAGCTGGACATGAAGATAGTCGACTGCGAGTTTACCGTCGACCACAGCAAGCTTGTGCTGTACTTTACCGCGGAACAGCGCGTCGACTTTCGCGACCTTGTGCGCGACCTCGCGTCGACATTCCATATCCGCATCGACCTCAGGCAGATAGGCGCGCGCGACGAGTGCAAGCTTATAGGCTCGCTCGGTCCGTGCGGCGAGGTGTGCTGCTGCAAACGTTTCGGCTCGGACAGCGAGCATGTTTCGATAAAAATGGCGAAGAACCAGGGGCTCGCGCTCACGCCCAACAAGATAAACGGCATGTGCGGCAGACTGCTTTGCTGTCTGTCCTACGAGAACAAGACCTACGAGGACGTCATGCGCCGCGCGCCCAAGCACGGCGCGTGGGTGACCGCGCCCGACGGCAGGCGCGGCACTGTCGTGTCGGTCACGCCGCTTACCGAGGCGGTGCGCGTGCGGTTCGGCAACGACGAGAGCTTCGAGTTCGCCGAGTTCCCTATGTCCGACCTTTCTTACGAAAAACCGAGTGGCGGCGATCGCGACGGCAATAACGGCAACGGCGGAAACGGCGGCAAACGTTCTGACGGCGGCAACAAGAAAAACAACGACGGTCAAAAGAACAACGGCGGTAGGGGCAGGAACGGCGGCAGACCCGACGGAAGCAGAAAGAGCGGCGACAGACAAAACGTCGGCGGCAACAAGCCCGACAACAGGGAACGCGGCGATCGCGACGGCAATAACAACAACGGCGGTAAGCCCGGCAACAACGGCAACGCAGGACCTAATAAAAAGAAGAACCGCGACAAAAAATTCCGTAACAAAGATAAAAGACCGAACGACGCGCCGCAGGAGTGACGCAAGTATGCGATAAATGTTCGCAGTCGCTAACCGAAGAAATGCGGCGGCGTTCATTGACAACAAACGGCGTAAATGCTATACTTTGAGTATAACAAATTTGGAGGTAAACATGGCACACAAGATTTCCGACGAATGCATTTCCTGCGGCGCGTGCGCGGCGGCTTGCCCCGTCAACGCGATAAGCGAGGGCGACGGCAAATATGTAGTCGATCCCGACGTTTGCATCGACTGCGGCGCGTGCGAGGGCGAGTGCCCGACGGGCGCTGTCAAAGCGGACTGAGTAAGTTCGACACAGGAGCGGCTTTTGCCGCTCTTTTTTTTGCATAAAAAAGTTTTTGCGTAAACCGCGGTGCAAAAGCGCAAGCTAAAAGGGTGAAGGCATCTTTGGGACGGTCGGCGATACTGCTTGCCGTTATCGGAATAATCGCAAAGCTGATAGGTGCGCTGTACCGTGTGCCTCTGACCAATATCGTCGGCGCGGAGGGCATGGGACTTTATCAAATGGTGTTCCCTCTGTATACGGTATTGCTCGCGTTTTGCGGCGGCAGCGCTACGAGCGCGGTGTCGCGCGTCGTAGCCAAGTATACCGCAAAGGGCGACGATGCTACCGCGCTCAGAGTACTGCGCGTCGCGTTCGTTCCGCTCGGGCTCGCGTCGTTTATCTCGGCGGCTGGCGTCGCTTTGCTCCGCAATATCATATCGGGCGTTCAGGGCAATACCGCGGCAGGGATATGTTATCTCGCGCTCGCGCCGTCGCTGTTGTTCGCGGGCGGGATAAGCGTTTTTCGCGGGTATTTTCAGGGCAAGAGCAAGATGCTGCCGAGCGGTATAAGCCAGCTGATAGAGCAAAGCGTCAAGCTGTTCCTCGGTCTCGCGCTCGGCAGTGCGCTTCTATCCTACGGCGTCAAGTACGCGGTGGCAGGCGCGCTTACGGGCGTTTCCGCGAGCGAGCTTATCGCGCTCGCTTATCTGTCGATACGGTTCGCCGTTGCGAAAAAACGCAGGAAACGCGTGATCGCGACGCTCGCGCTGAGCACGGAGGCGGCGGCGGACGTGTCCGTCGTCACCGACCGCGAGCTGATGAAGGAGCTTTATTCCTTTGCGCTTCCCGTAACGTTCGGCAGTCTTGTCTTGCCGATAACGCAGATGATAGATTCCGCGCTCGTCATAAACATACTTATGCACGGCGGCACGGCGCGCGACGAGGCGACCGCGCTTTTCGGACTGTTTGTCGGACCTGTCGGCACGCTCGTCAATATGCCTGCGGTCATCGTGCTGTCGGTGTCGATAGCGTTTCTTCCGACGCTTACGGCGGCGATAGAACGCGGCGACGGCGACAAAGCCGAACGGCTGACGCGCGACGCCGCCAAGTGGATACTCGTATTCGTCATTCCGGTAACGCTCGCTTTCTTCCTTTTTCCCGAGCGTATAGTGTCGACGCTGTACCGAAGAGGTTTGACCGCCGAACAGCTCGCCGTCGCCGCGCGGCTGTTGCGCATACAGGCTATCGCGGTGTTTTACGTCGGCGTTTTGCAGCTCTCGACTACCTTCTTGCAGGCGCACAACAAGTCGCACAGACCTGTGATAAACCTTGTTGTCGGCGCGTGCGTCAAGGTCGGGCTCACGCCCGTGCTCGTCAGGACCATAGGCGTGTACGGCGCGGCGTGCGCTACCGCGGCTTGCTATGCGGTGGCGGCGCTTCTCACTACGCGCTCGGCGTTCAAGACGGGCGCGATAGGCGCGAGCGTGCGCGACGGGCTGTTACTGCCGGTCGCATTCTCCGCGGCGGCGTGCGTCGGGTTCGTGTGCGCGGTCAAGGCGGCGGAAGCTCTCGGCGCGCCGTACCTGTGGCAAAGCATTACGGGCGCGGCGGTGTTCCTGTCGCTGTACTGTACGGCGGCGGCGTTTGCCGTCATAGATATACGCGCGGCGCTCGCGCGGCGCAGGGCGATGCGTGCGGCGGACGGCGGCGCGGCAAATATAAAAAGAAGAAAAAAATAAGTCAATAGCCTTGATTTTATTCGGGCGTTGGGGTATAATGTAAACAATCAAATCCAAAGGAAAAAGCAATGATCGACATTAACGTTATACGCAACGACAAAGCCGCAGTCAAAGCCGCGCTCGAAAAACGCGGGTACGACGCAGACCTCGACGGCATACTCAAGCTCGACGAGGAGCGGCGCGCCGTGATAGGCCGCACGGAGGCGTTAAAGGCGGAGAAGAACAAGGTCAGCGCGGACGTGCCCAGGCTGAAAAAGGCGGGCGAGAACGTCGAGCCGGTATTCGCGCGTATGCGCGAGCTCGGCAACGAGATATCCGCCAACGACGAAAAGCTCAAAGCCGTAGAGGAGAAGCTCCGTCACGAGCTGCTGTGTCTGCCGAACATGCCCGATCCCGACGTAGTCGCGGGCGGCAAAGAGAATAACGAGATCGTAAAAGTATTCGGGAAAAAGCCCGAGTTCGATTTTCCGATCAAAAACCATGTCGAGCTTTGCGAAGGGCTCAAGCTCATCGATTACGAGCGCGGCGTCAAGCTTGCCGGCAACGGTTCGTGGCTGTATACCGACCGCGGCGCTATCATCGAGTGGGCGCTCCTCAATTACTTTATAAAAACGCATCTTAAAGACGGATACAAGTTCATACTTCCGCCGCACATGCTCAATTACGAATGCGGGTTGGGCGCGGGACAGTTCCCCAAGTTCGAGGACGACGTGTACCGTATAGAGACGGCGGACGACGCGGCGAGCCGCAGATTCATGCTCCCGACGGCGGAGACCGCGCTCGTCAATATCTACCGCGGCGAGATACTCGCGTCCGACGAACTGCCCAAAAAGCTTTTCGCTTACACGCCGTGCTATCGCAAGGAGGCGGGCAGCTATCGCGCGGAGGAGCGCGGTATGATACGCGGACATCAGTTCGACAAAGTCGAGATGGTGCAGGTGACCAAGCCCGAACAGTCCAAAGCGGCGTTCGAGGAGCTCGTCGGCAAGGCGTGCGCGCTCGTCGAAGGTCTGGGACTGCATTACAGACTGAGCAAGCTCGCAGCGGGCGACTGCTCCGCATCGATGGCGAGGACGTACGATATCGAGGTGTGGATACCGTCGATGGGGATATACAAGGAAGTAAGCTCCGTTTCCAACGCCAACGATTACCAGGCGCGGCGCAACATGACGCGTTACCGCGCGGCGGACGGGTCTATCGGATATGTGCATACGCTTAACGGCTCGGGGCTCGCGACTTCGCGCATACTGCCCGCAATAGTCGAGCAGTTCCAGCAGAAGGACGGCTCCGTAAAGGTGCCTAAAGTATTGCAGGAGTTCGTCGGCGCGGAGGTGATAAAATGAGCCTCAGAAGACGGCGTTTCGACCCGACCCCGGACGACGATTACAACCCGACCAATTACGACGAGAAATACGTGATACCGACGGGCGGCGGCGCGGAAATGCAGCAAGCCGGTATGTTCGGTCCTGCTCCGACGTACACTGCGCCCGTGTACAAAAACGAACAGCCTTTCGGCGGTATCGGCGCGGCAGTCGCGCCCGCCGCGGTGCAGAGCGAGGCGGAACGTACCGCGGTAGCCGAGCAGCCGATGGTGTTTGCGTTGCGCTCGGACTCTCAGCTTTACGTCTACGAGTATTCGGACAGGCTGGAATACTACCGCAATACTCCCGGCGGCATGTTGCTCTGCAATATAGAAAACAAACGAAAATAGTATCATGGATATAGATAGGATCCGCGGCGCGATCGCGCAGATGAAGCTGAACGAAAAGCTCGCGCTGTCGGGCGGCGGCACGGTCGTTTCCGCCGTCGACAGGAAGAATATAGGCAGTGTCGCGCTTACCGACGAACTGTTGCCATATGCGGTCAAAGAGCCGAGCTTTATCGCGCTCGGCTGTACTTTTTCCGAAACGCTGTGCGCAAAGATAGGCAAAGCGCGTTCCGTCGATGCGGCGCGGTCGAAAAAGGCGTTCGGCGGCGTCGTGCCGTGCGGACTTATCATGGACCCCATGCGTCAGGACGCGTGCGAGTTCTTTTCGGAAGACCCCGTGCTGACGGCAAAGCTCGTCAAGAGCTATGCGTCGGCAGGCGTTATCGGCTATGTGTTCACCGACGCGCTCGGACAGGGCAGGTACGTCGACCGTACGGTCGACAGCCGCGCGCTGTACGAGCTGTATCTTTATCCGCTGATCAAGGCGGGCAAGCACGCCGCGGCTTTACAGCTCGACGGCGGTTATCTCAACGGCAAGCGCGTCGGCGCGTCTCGGACGATATGCGATATCGTTTCCTCGTACATACCCGAATACGCGATGATAATGACGCAGTACGGCGACGTTACCGCCGAGGTCGGGATATCGGGCAACGGCGCGTATCAGCTCGGCGCGGACAACGCCGCGAAAAAACGCATTTCGCATGCCGTCGTCAACGGCGAGATCTTCGAAAACAAGCTCAACCGTGCGGTCGAGCGCACGCTCAATACCGTCGTTCGTACTCATGAGTTCTATAAAAAACCGTTCGATAGGGACGAGCCGACGGTCAATATCGTATACGACAGCTCGGTACTGCTCGAAAACAACGGTACGCTTCCGCTCGCCGTCAAGCCCGTGTACTTCGGCGACGCGAATAAGTTCGACGACGCGGCGGCTTACGGGCTTTCGCCGATAAACGACGCGAATAAAAAGCGCGGCGGCGCGAAGGTCTTTCTTATAACAGACTACGCCGACGGCATACCCGAAGCTACGGCTGCCGCGGTGGCGGAATCGGTTTCGACCGGCAAGACGGTAGTCGTTATATGCGGCGGCGGCGCGACGCCTCTCGGCTTTGCCAAGGGCGCGGATGCGGTGCTGTACTGCCCGTATTGCCCGACGGTATACGCAGTCGAAAAAATGCTTACCGAGGTATCGCCGAGGGGCAGACTGCCTTTTACCTGGTGCAGGTCGGCGGCGAGCTATCCGCGCAACAGCGAGCGTTTTGCCGAACGCGGCGACTTCCGATACGAATCCGTGTTCAACGGCTATTCGCTGTTCAATAACTTCGATAGATCCGAGGTCATGTATCCTTTCGGGCACGGCTTGGACTACGCCAAATACGAGATAACTAAGTTCGCCTGCACATACGACAGGCTGACCGTAACGGTCGATTTCGTCGTGAAAAACGTCGGCGCATATGCCGGCACTGCGCTGTGCCAGGCTTACGTTACGCTCGACGGCGACGCAGTGTACGGGCTTAGCGGCAGGCTCGCCGCATTTAAGCGCGTCGCGCTCGAAGCGACGGAAAACGCCGCCGTGCGCATGGTGATAGACCTAAACGACCTGTCGGTCTACGACGAGCGCAATAACGAGTTTGTCGCGGTAGGCGGCAAGTACAGGGTGGATCTCGGTTTTTCGTCGTTCGATATCCGCGAGTCGGCGGAGCTAAAAGCGCCGATAGGCTCGCGGGTCAATGCGGGGCTGAACCGCGCTACCGCGCCGTCGTACTTCGCTTACGGCAAGCCTTTCCAACCGACTGCGCCCGAGATAGAAAAGCTTTTGCGCGTGCCGTTCATCAAAAAGCCCGACGAGCATCCCGAGCTTGTACCCGACGCGAACGTCGTAAAAAAACTGCTCAAAAAAGCGGAAAAGACCACGCCGCCGCGCCTGCTCCCGTCGGTGCGGTACAAGATAAAAACAACTCCGACCGACTGAGTCGGCGGCAAAGCATACAAGGGCGGTAAAGCATGAACAAGGATGATTTCGTAATATTCGCCGAGCCCGGCGATTTTCCCGTCGACAAGGTAAAGCGCAAGAACGCACTGCTCAAAAAGTTCCACTGCGAGTGCGAAACGATCGAAGAGCGTCAGGCTGTGCTCAAAGAGCTTTTCGGCGCGGTCGGCAGAAATCCGCGCGTAACGCCGTTGTTCTATTGCGATCTCGGCTTTAATATTTTTATCGGCGACGATTTTTACAGCAATTACAATCTGACTATACTCGACTGTGCGAAAGTGACGATAGGCAACAACTGCTACATAGCGGACAACGTCGGAATTTACGCAGTCGGACACCCGACGGACAGGCTGTTGCGCCGCGTCGATATAGAATACGGCGCGCCCGTCGTCATCGGCGACGACGTGTGGATAGGCGGACATACCGTTATCAATCCGGGCGTAACGATAGGCGACAACGTGGTTATCGGCAGCGGCTCGGTGGTGACGCACGACATAGAGAGCGGCGTCGTCGCCGCGGGCAATCCGTGCAGAGTGATAAGAAAGATAGACGAGCGCGACAGAAAGTATATCTTCAAGGATATAGAATATCCGCCCGAGCTTATCGAAAAACATTACGGCAAAAACAAATAACGGACAGAGGGCGGCGCTCGCGCCGCTTTTCGTTTGCGAAAAAAGATTTATTGCCGCGCCGCAAATTTAAGGAATTTTTAATGATTTTCGCGTGCGGAAATGTTACAATGATACCGAGGTGACAATGAGATACGACTGCCTTATCATAGACGACGAAAAACTGCTCGCCGACAGCACGGCGGAATACTTCGGGCTGTTCGGCGTGAGCGCGGCGGCGGTATACGGCGCGGACGAGTGCCGAGAGTTCCTAAAAGACAACGCCGCGGAGCTGTTGCTGCTCGATATCAATCTCGGCGACGGCGACGGCTTTGCGCTTTGCAAGGAGCTTCGCGCCGCGACCGACGCGCCGATACTGTTCATATCCGCGCGGTCGAGCGACGACGATAAGATAATCGCGCTTAATATCGGCGGCGACGATTACATACAAAAGCCGTACTCGCTCGGCGTGCTTCTCGCCAAGGTCAAAGCCGTGCTCAAACGCTACTCGAGGTCGAGCGGCGCGGAGTATGACGACGGTCGGCTGTATATCGACGCGGATAAAAAGCTCGTCACCGTCGACGGCGCGTCCGTCAAACTGACCGCGCTCGAATTTCGGCTGCTGCGCTATCTTGTAGACAACGATGGGAAAGTCGTGTCTAAAAGCGATATATTCAAAAACGTGTGGGAGGACAGGTTCACGGGCGACGGCACGCTCAACGTGCATATACGCCGACTGCGCGAGGCGATAGAGCCCGATCCCAACGCGCCCGAGTACATAGTCACGGTATGGGGCGACGGCTATAAGTTTACGGGGAGGAAGAAATGAAACGTCGGGCGTTTTTGATAGGGCTTTTGGCGGTATCGCTCGCGGAGATCGTCGCGCTCGTCGTGTTTGCGGCGACCGCGGGCGGTGCGGCGCAGGACGCAGTGGCGGTAAACGCGGCGTTGCAATCGGTGACGCGCGATATTGATGACATGTCCGCGCACGTAAACGAAACCCGACTCGACTATGTGGTCATCGACCGTGACGGCGGCGTTTTGTTCCGCACCAAGAGCGGACTGTCGGAGAGCGTCAACGAGGCGATAACTCATCGCGATACGGTGCTCGATATAGAAAGGGACGGCGACGTTGTAGCGCGGCTCATAGTATACAACGACTTTGCCGGCTCGTTTGCGGCGCAGAGAACGACGGCTGTCGCGGTGCTCGCCGCGCTTGCCGCGGTGCAGTGCTGTCTTTGCGCCGGCTATGCGCTGTACCTGTATTTTATAGTGGTCAAGCCGTTCCGAAAGCTGAAGAGCTTTGCCGAGCGCGTCGCCGTCGGTGAGCTCGATGTGCCGCTCGAAATGGATCGAGCGAATATCTTCGGCGCTTTTACCGAGAGCTTCGACATCATGCGCAGCGAGCTTAAAAAAGCGCGGCTCGCCGAAGCCAAAGCAAACGCGGACAAAAAGGAGCTTGTCGCAAAGCTCTCGCACGACGTGAGAACGCCCGTCGCGAGCATAAAGGCGGTAGCCGAGGTCGGGCTCGCAGTAGCGAAAAACAAGAAAGACAAGGATAGCTACTCAAAGATAATAGGCAAGGCGGAACAGATAAATACGCTCGTTACCGACCTGTTCAACGCGACGCTCGAGGAGCTTCGGCAGCTTAACGTCGCGCCCGTTTATATGGAGAGCGGGCGCATCGCGGGCATGCTGAAAAACGCCGACTACATGCGCCGCGCGACTATACCCGAAGTGCCCGAGTGCCTTGTTTATGCCGACGGACTGCGTTTACAGCAGGTGTTCGATAATATCTTCGCCAATTCGTACAAGTACGCGGGCACGGATATAACGGTCGAGATCAAGCCGACGGACGGCGCGCTCGCCGTGGTCGTAGAGGACAGCGGCGGCGGCGTCGCGGCGGACGAACTGCCGACGCTCAAAGAGAAGTTTCGGCGCGGGAGCAATGCCGTCGGTATAGACGGCGCCGGACTCGGGCTGTATATATCCGAGCGTTTCATGTCGGAGATGAACGGCGATCTTATCGTGGAGAACGGCGAACGCGGACTGCGCGTCACCGTCGCCGTCGCGCTCGACGCGGAAAATTAAGGAATATTTAAGAAATCGTTAAAGCTATTTAAGGTCGCCGAGGAGTATAATAGGCGGGTAAACAAGGAGGCGGCAATCATGCAAAAAGAAATATTGCTCAAAACCGAAAAGCTGTGCAAGACCTTTTCGAGCGGCGGAGTACAGCAGCACGTACTGCGCAATATCGACCTCGAGCTGTACCGCGGCGATTTTACCGTCATCATGGGCGCGAGCGGCGCGGGCAAGTCGACGCTGCTTTACGCATTGTCGGGCATGGATACGCCCAACCTCGGCACGATAACGTTCGGCGGCAAAGAGATATCCGCGCTGTCGCAGGACGGCTTGGCGGTGTTCCGCCGCGAGCATTGCGGGTTCGTTTTTCAACAGATATATTTGATCGACGGCATGTCGGTGACGGATAACGTTCTGTCCGCGGGGCTGCTTGTGCAAAAGGACAGAAAGGCGCTCGTGCAAAAAGCCAAGGAGCTTTTCGCGGCGGTGGATATTTCCGAAGAAACGCAAAAGAAATTCCCGACGCAGATATCGGGCGGCGAGGCTCAGCGCGTCGGCATAGTGCGCGCGCTGATCAATTCGCCCGAGATACTGTTCGCCGACGAGCCGACGGGCGCGCTCAACAGCAAGACCGGTCTGGACGTGCTCGACGTATTGACGCGGTTCAACGAGCAGGGACAGAGCGTCGTCATGGTCACGCACGACGTGCGCTCGGCGCGGCGCGGCAACCGCATACTGTATCTTAAAGACGGCGCGGTGCTCGGAGAGTGCGAGCTCGGCAAGTACGTAAGCGGCGATGCGGCGCGGCACGAAAAGCTTTCGGCGTTCCTCAAAAGCATGGGGTGGTGACATGGGCAAGCTGCTTTTGATAGCGCGCGCCAACGTGCGCAAAGCCAAAGGTCAGACCGTCGCTATAATCGTGCTGATACTTCTCGCCGCGCTCATGCTCGATCTGTGGCTTATGCTCGCGACCGACTACAAAGCGAATTTCGACCGCTATCACGACAAGCTCAATGCCGAGCACGTGACGCTGGTCGTCGGCGACGACGGCGCGGAGTTTCGCGATACGGTATCGGAAAGGCTGTCGTCGGACGGGCGCGTCGCCGAGTTTACGATAGGCGATTGCATAAGCATGGTCGGGACGTTCCCGTACAACGGCGGAATGATGAACGGTCAGTTCGTATTCACCGAAAAGGCGGACGCGCTCGAACGGCGTATCGGGCGCGCGGAGATAACCGAGGACGGCGGCGGAGAGAGCGGCGTATATCTTCCCATGCTGTACGAGTCGGACGATATCGCCGTCGGCAAGTCGGTCGAGATAACCGTCGGCAGCTATGCGGCGAAGTATACCGTCATAGGCTTTTTCAACAGTATAATGATGGGCTCGCACAACTGCTCGCTCACGCAGATACTCATAACAAAAGACAAGTACGACGAGCTTGCGGAAAGCGGCGCGGCGATGGTATCGACGCTTTGCTCGATCAGGCTTAACGACAGGTCGGACAACCTCGAATTCGAGGCGGAGTTAAAGCGCGCGGTCGGCGAGCTTCTGCCCGACGCGTACAAAGCGAGCAACTGCTATGATATCGTCAGTCAGTCGCGGTACATCGCGCAAATGATAACGTCGGGCATAATGAGCGCGATGGCGTTTTTCGTCCTGCTCATCGCGCTCGTCGTGATAGTTTCCAACATAGTCAACTACATACAGGTAAACATGAAAAACCTCGGCGCGCTCAAAGCGACGGGATATACGTCGCGTCAGCTCGTCGGCGCGTTCCTGATGCAGTTCCTCGGCGTGACGCTCGTTACCGCTCTGATCGGCGCGGCGGCGGCTTACGCACTGTTCCCCGCAGTCAATGCGATGATGATATCGCAAACGGGCATACCTTACGCGATACGGTTTTTGCCGTTGCCGCTCTTCGCGTCGCTCGGCATACTGTGCGCGACGGTCGCGCTCGCTGTGTGGTTCGCGTCGCGGCGGATAAAAAAGATAGAGCCGATAGTCGCGCTGCGCTCGGGCATAACGACGCACAGCTTTAAGCGAAACCGCGTTCCGCTCGACAGGGGCAAAGTTCCGCTCGACTTCGCGCTCGCGCTCAAAACGACGCTTTCGGGCATCAAGAACAATATAACGGTCGGCTTGACTATGGCGGTGCTGTCGCTCGTCGTCGTGTTTTCGGGACTGATGACGGAGAACGTGATCACCGACATGACGCCGTTCCTCGATCTTATCGTCGGCGAAACCTCGGATAGCTGTATCAATGTAAACGTCGATGAGGAGGACGCGTTCCTTGCCGCGCTCGATGCGGACGCGCGCGTCGAAAAAGCGTATCTGTACAACTCGATAAACCTTTCGCACGTCGGCGGCGCGGAGCTGATGGCGACGCTCGGCGACGAGTTCTCCGAGGCAAACAATCAGAAAGTCGTGTATAAAGGCAGGTTTCCCAAATACGCCAACGAGATAGCGTTAGCGGCGAAATACGCCAAAGAAAACGGGTTTGCCGTCGGCAACGAGATAGAGATAGCTTTCGGCGGGAATACTGCGATGTATCTTATTTGCGGGCTTACGCAGATAACCAACAACCTCGGCAGAGACTGTCTGCTTACGCGCGAGGGTTTCGAGCGGCTGGGCGCGCTGACAAATGCGAGCTACTATATCGACCTCGTCGACGGCACGGATATCGACGCGTTCAATGCGGAGATGAAAGAGCGGTTCTTCGGCAGCGTCAATGTAACGATAAACGTCGGCGCAACGGTAGAGGGCGCGGCGTCGGTATACGTTTCGCTTATGACGGTGATAGTTGTAGCTATACTCGTGCTGTCGGCGGTAGTCGTCGCGTTCGTGCTGTATCTGCTCGTCCGTACGCTGCTAAACAACAAGAAACGCGATTACGGCGTGTTAAAGGCGATAGGCTTTACCACGGGACGGCTGATATTGCAGACGGCGCTTTCCTTCATGCCGGCGATGATACTGTCGACGGTCGTCGGACTCGCGCTGTCGTGCCTAATAATCAACCCGTTGACCGCGCTGTTTTTGAGCGGCATAGGTATAGTCAAATGCACGTTTGCCGTGCCGATAGGCTTTACCGCCGTCGGCGGCGCGGCGCTCGTCGCGCTGTCCTTCGCGCTTACCTGTCTGTTGTCGCTGCGCATAAAACGCATCGCGCCGCGCGATCTTTTGTCGGGCGAATAAACACGCTTATTACAAACCGCCGCAAAACACTTGCTTTTTTGCGCTTGCGGGAGTATAATATCCGTACTGCGCTAGACGGAGAGGCAGCGGCACTCTGTGACCTACAACCCGCTACAGTAGGGTCGAACACCGCCCCCGGTCTGCGTATGGAAGGTCCGTTGCCGTTAGGTGGCGTTGATGTTAAGGTCTTGTGCAACGTCTGCTTGTGAACCGTGTCAGGGCTTGACGGCAGCAGCACTAAGCAAGATGTGGCGTGTGCCACAAGGTAGCTTTAACGGAGTTAACCGACGGAAGAACGCTTCGGTGCGTATTATCAAAGGCGGCGCGCAGTATTCAAAAGCCGACGAACGGTATCGCTCGTCGGCTTTTGTTTTGGAGTATTTTATCAGTCTTTTTGCCGGGTGCGCGGTATGGTCGCCGAGCCCGTGCCCGTGTGTATGTGCGTCATCGGCATGAACTCGCCGTAAAACATCTGTTGGAACGCGCCGATGTTGGAATAGCGGTCTTTGGGATTGACGGCGAGCGCTTTTAGGAGAGTCTTTTCGCGTACCGGCTGTATCCGCACGTTGAGCGCGGAGGGCGGAACGATAGTATCGCGTTTATAGCGTTCGTTAGCCTCGGGCGGCGGTTTGCCGACAAGACAGGTGTATATGGTCGCGCCTATCTCGTATATATCCGTCCACGGACCTTGGACCGTGCTCTGCGAGTACAGCTCGATAGGCGAGTAGCCTTTTTTGAGCACGAAGAACGGTTTGTCGATGTGATGGGTGTATATCGACGCCGCGCCGAAGTCGATAAGCTTGATAGTGCGGTTGTTGACTATCTGGATGTTCTCGGGCGAAATATCTTTGTGGATTATCCCGTGCTGATGCAAGAGCAGCAGCGTTTGCAGGACGGGGCGCATGATATTGAGCGTTTCGTTGAGCTGCAATCTTTCGCCTCTGCCGTTGATAAAACGGTGCAGGCTCATGCCGTCGAGGAATTCCATCACTATGTAGGCTGTGTTGTTGGTCAGGAAAAAATCGTAAATACTGACTATGCCTTCCATGTGCTTGATGGAGGTCAGCACCTTGGCTTCCTGTATGAACGCCGTCAGCCAATAGTTGAATATCTTTGCGTTTTGCGCGTCGGTAACGTCGACGGCGCACGAGCGCGGGATGCGTTTCGTATAGCCTTTGGGGAAGAATTCCTTGATGGCGACGCGAAGTCCGGTGCGCATGTCGTAAGCCTTGTAAGTAATGCCGAAACCGCCTCTGCCGAGCGGCGTGCCGATAAGATATCTGCCTCCGAGCAGGGTGCGCAACGGCAATGCCGACGGCGACGTTACGTCGTCCGCGGCGCGTTTGTAGCATGTCCTGCATACTCCGGTGCGCGGGTCGAGCGTTCCGAAGCAGTGCAGGCATATTTGTCTTACGTCCCTCGTGTCAGCCATGATTTGATTTATTATACCGCTTTCGGCGCGTTTTGTCAATAGCTTTTTTTGTATTTTCGGTCGACTTTACGGCGCGCCGCGCGCGAGAATATTTATCGCCGCGGCGCGGCTTACGGTGCAAAATCGATTGACCGAAAAGGCGAGATATGTTATAATTCGGTCATGAGTAGATCCAAGGTAGTTCAGGCGCAAATAGCGTACAGCAAACCGGAAGAACTCACAAACGTCATTACGCATGCCATAGGCGCGGCTCTGGGGTTTGTAGGGCTGATTTTTTTGATGCTCAAAACAGTTTCGCTCGGCATGTCCGCGCTCGGCGTCGTCGCCGTGTTCATTTACGGCTTGTCCGTTACCGTGATGTGTACCGTGAGCGCGCTCTACCACGCGATGCGCTACGGGTCTACTGCGCGTGCGGTGTTCCGCAGACTCGACCATTGCACCATAGCGGTGCTTATATTCGGGACCTATGCGCCGGTCATGCTGATAGGCTTTTCGGGCGGGACTGCCGCAGACGCGATATGGGGCTACGTCCTGTTTTCGGTCGTTGCAGTAACAGCCGTGCTCACGGTCGTGTTCAACGCGATCAACGTGACCAAGTTCAAGGTGTTCAGCCTCGTGGCTTACGTGATCATGGGCTGGGCGTGCATTGTCCGTATCGACCGTATCGCCGTGCTCTGCGGTTGGGGCTGTTTTTGGTTCTTGCTCGGCGGCGGGGTTGTATACTCGCTCGGCATAATCTTTTACGCTATCAAGAAGATACCGTTCAACCATGCGATCTGGCATCTGTTCGTGCTCGGCGGCGCGGCGATGCACTTCGTCAGCATATATTCATACTTGCTCTAAGGAGATACCATGTACAAGAAGGTTGCCGGCTATGACCCGGTGGAGCTGGAAAAAGGCGTTTCCGAGTTCTGGAAGAAAAACGACGTATTCAACAAAAGCATAGAAAACCGCGAGGGCGGGAAAGAGTTCTCGTTCTACGACGGACCTCCGACGGCAAACGGCAAGCCGCACGTCGGGCATGTTTTGACGCGCTCGTTCAAGGATATAATACCGCGCTATCACACGATGAAGGGCGAGCACGTTTTGCGCAAAGCCGGCTGGGACACTCACGGTCTGCCCGTCGAGCTCGAGGTCGAGAAGTCGCTCAATATCGACGGCAAGCAGGATATAGAAAAGTACGGCGTCGAGCCGTTCATAGAGAAATGCAAGCAGTCCGTTTGGAAATACAAATCGGAATGGGAGCGCATGTCCGAGCGCGTCGGTTACTGGGCGGACATGGAGCATCCTTACGTTACCTACGACGATAATTACATCGAGTCGGTGTGGTGGTCGTTAAAGACCATATTCGACCGCGGGCTTATCTACAAAGGGCATAAGATAGTGCCGTACTGCCCGCGTTGCGGAACGGCGCTCTCGTCGCACGAGGTCGCGCAGGGCTATAAGGACGTTACGGAAAAGACCGCCGTCGTCGGGTTCGAGTCCGACTTCGAGGGCGGGTGCTTCTTCCTCGCCTGGACGACTACGCCCTGGACGCTCCCGTCCAACGTCGCGCTGTGCGTAAATCCCGAATACGATTACGTGCTTATCGAGGCGGAAAAGGACGGCGTTAAAAACAGATATGTTTTGGCTGAGGAGCTTGTCGGAAAGCATTTCGAGACGCATACCGTCGTAAAACGGTTTAAGGGCAAACAGCTCGTCGGCGCGCACTATGCGCCGCTGTACCGCACATATAACGGCGACAAAGACTGCTATCGCGTAGTAGCCGACGGCTACGTCACGCTGTCCGAGGGCACGGGCATAGTCCACATCGCGCCCGCGTTCGGCGAGGACGATTCGCGCGTCGGACGCGACAACGACCTGCCGCTCGTTCAAACAGTAGACGAGCGCGGACGGTTCACCGAGCTCGACTCGCTCAAAGGCGTGTTCTGCAAGGATGCGGACAAAGAGATACTCAAAGATCTCAAGACGCGCGGTCTGTTGCTTTCCGCGCCGACGGTGACGCACAGCTACCCGTTCTGCTGGCGGTGCGATACGCCGCTACTGTATTATGCGCGGTCGAGCTGGTTCATCAAGACCACCGCCGTCAAAGATAAGCTCATCAAAAACAACGCGTCCGTCAAGTGGCATCCGCCCGCTATCGGCTCGGGACGAATGGGCAACTTTTTGGAAAACGTCATCGATTGGGGCTTGTCGCGCGACAGGTATTGGGGCACGCCTCTGCCTATATGGGTGTGCGACGGCTGCGGCAAGACGGAGGCGATAGGCTCGAAAGCCGAGCTCAAACAAAAGTGCGGCATCGACGGCGATATCGAACTGCACAAGCCGTACGTCGACAACGCGACTTACAAATGCTCTTGCGGCGGTACGATGCGCCGCACGCCCGAGGTCATCGACTGCTGGTACGACTCGGGCAGTATGCCATTCGCGCAGTACCACTATCCGTTCGAGAACAAAGAAGTATTCGACGCGACTTTCCCCGCGAACTTCATTTCCGAGGCGACCGACCAAACGCGCGGCTGGTTCTATACGCTGCTCGTCATATCGACGCTTCTTTTCGACCGCGCGTCGTTCAAGAACTGCCTTGTCCTCGGGCTTGTCGCCGACGAGCACGGGCGCAAGCAGTCCAAGCATCTCGGCAACGTCGTAGACCCGTTCTCGGTGCTCGACGTTACGGGCGCGGACGCGGTGCGCTGGTATTACTACACCAATTCCGCGCCGTATCTGCCGTCGCGGTTCTATCAAAAGGCGGTAGTCGAGTCGCAAAACAAGTATCTCGGGACGCTGTTCAATACGTACGCGTTCTATGTGATGTACGCGGATATAGACAGCTTCGACCCGACTAAGGTCAACAAAAAGAAAGTCGAATACTCGCTGCTCGATAAGTGGTTGCTGTCCGAGCTCGGCGCGCTCGTGCGGTTCGTCGACAAGGGACTTGCCGATTACAAGGTGTACGAGTCGGCGCGCGCGATAGGCGACTTTACCGAGAAGCTGTCCAACTGGTATGTGCGGCGCTCGCGCGAGCGGTTCTGGGGCGGCGGCATGAGCGCGGACAAGACCGCGGCTTTCTATACGCTGTATACAGCGCTCGTCACGGTCGCAAAGCTGACCGCGCCGTTCACTCCGTTCATAGCGGAGGAGATATATCAAAACATCGTTCGTACCGTCGACGGCAAAGCGCCGCTGTCGGTGCACATGACCGATTTTCCCAAGGCCGCCAAGAGTGACGTCGACGAAAAGCTTTCGCGCGATATGGCTCGGGTCATCACGGCGGCGGAGCTCGGGCGCGCCGCGCGAAACAAGAGCGGCATAAAGAACCGCCAAACGCTGTCGCGCGTGATAGTGGCGGGCGAGTTCCCGGAGGAATATTCCGATATACTCGCCGACGAGCTGAACGTCAAGGAAGTATCGCTCGGCGGCGCGGGCGAGCTGACGAGCTACGAGGTCAAGCCTCAGCTCAAGACCGTCGGTCCCAAGTACGGCAAGGCGGTCGGCGCGATACGCGCGCACCTCGCGGCAAACGGCGACGTTGCGGCGCGCACCGCGCTCGGCGGCGGGGTCTATGTCTTTGAGGTCGACGGGCAGAAGATAGAGCTCGGCAAGGACGATATGCTTATAACTACGTGCGGCGCGGAGGGGTACTCGGTCGAGACCGATACCGATATGACCGTCGCGCTCGACACCGAGCTTACCGACGAGCTTATAAAAGAAGGCTGTGCGCGCGAGCTTATCTCCAAGATACAGACGCAACGCAAAACGCTCGGCTTTGAGGTAACCGACCGCATCGCGCTATATTACCGAGCGGACGCGTTCATTGACGAGGTGTTCAAAGAGCACGGCGATCGCATCGCCAAGGTGACGCTTGCCGTCAAGACCGATAGGCTGGAAAACGCCAAGCATCTCGGCAAGAGCGCAATGCCGAACGACGTCAACGGGCACAACGTGCTCATAGCTCTCGAAAAATGTTAGCCCCCGATTGGAATGAGTACAAGATACTCGGCACGGGCGACGGCTTGAAGCTCGAGCGATGGGGCGATATCACGCTGTTGCGCCCCGACCCTCAGGCGATATGGCGCGCGACCGTAGATTACGGCAAGTTCGATGCGCACGCGCGTTACGAGCGCGACAGGCGCGGCGGCGGCAAGTGGATAGTCCATAAACCTATGCCCGAGGAGTGGACGATAGGCTGGCGCGAATATAAGTTCGCCGTCAAGCCGACGGGGTTCAAGCATACAGGGCTTTTCCCCGAACAGGCAGTCAACTGGGCAAAGACCTCGGAAACGGTCGATGCGGAGGTCGGGCGCGGACGCCGCCCGCGCATACTCAATCTTTTCGCGTATACGGGCGCGGCGACGGCGGTGCTCGCAAAACGCGGCGCGGCGGTAACGCACGTCGACGCGGCTAAGGGCATGGTCGAGCGCGCCAAAAAGAACTGCACGCTTAATGCCGTTCCCGAGCAAAACACGCGGTTCATAGTCGACGACTGCAAGAAGTTCGTCGCGCGCGAGATAAAGCGCGGCAAGACCTACGACGCGGTGATCATGGATCCGCCGAGCTACGGCAGAGGCGCGTCGGGCGAAGTGTGGCGCATGGAGGACGATATATTCGATCTCGTCAAGCTGTGCGCGTGCGTGCTCGGCGACGCTCCGATATTTTTCCTTATCAACAGCTATACTACGGGCTTACAGCCGCAGACGATAGAAAATATCCTCACGCTGACCATGCCGCGCGGCACGGTCGAGGGTTACGAGGTGTGCCTGCCTACCGAGAGGAGCGTTCCGCTCCCGTGCGGTTGCAGCGGATCATGGAGGTGCAAATGACGGACGACGTAACAAACGGCGGCGACGGCAAAAAGCCGACCGACGACCGTTACGGCAAGAGCGGCAAGCCGTACGGTAACGGCGAGCGAAAGCCGTTCGATAAGAATAAAAAGTTCGGCGAGCGTAAGAACTACGGCGGACGTAACAACGACCGCGGCTACGGCGAGAAGCGTTACGGCGACAAAGACGGACGCAAGCCGTATGACGGCAATAAGAAGTTCGGCGAGCGCAAGAGCTACGGCGATAAGGACGGACGCAAGGAATACGGCGATCGCGGCGAGAGGAAAAGCTACGGCGGACGCTACAACGATCGCGGTGGCTACGGCAAGACCGATCGGCGCGGACGCGGCGGAGAAATGGCGGACAATGCCGACGGCGAAAAGCCGCAGGAGACCGCGCAGCCCTCGACCAAGATAAAGCTCAGGCTGGATGTCAAGGACGTAGTAAGACCGCGGGCGGCGGAGACAGGGTCGGAGGCGGGAGCAACGGACGACGGCGAGTTCAAGCCGACGGTGCTTTTCGAAGACAATCATTTGCTCGTTGTGGTCAAGCCGCAAAACATGCCGACGCAGGGCGACGAGAGCGGCGATCCCGATCTGTTGTCGTCGCTCAAAGAGTACCTTGTAAAAAAATACGACAAGCCGGGCGAGGCGTATCTCGGGCTTTTGCACAGGCTCGACCGACCGACGGGCGGCGTGATGGTCTTTGCCAAAACGTCCAAGGCGGCGGCGCGGCTGTCCGAGCAGATACGCGCGGGCGATCTCGAAAAGACGTATGCCGCGGTCGTCGTCGGCAGACCCAACCGCAACGGACGCGTCGAGCACTATCTGTTAAAGGACGAAAAGACCAATACGGTGACGCTCGCGCCGTCGACGCTCGAGGGCGTCAAGCGCGCGGTTTCCGATATCAACGTCGTGCAGGAGAGCGGGGGGCGTTCGCTCGTTTCCGTCAAGCTTTTGACGGGCAGGACGCACCAGGCGCGCGTTCAGCTCAAAGCGCTCGGCTCGCCGATAGCAGGCGACGCCAAGTACGGCGGCGATAAGTACGTGCCGACGCCGCACCTCGCGCTGTGGGCGTATCGGCTCAGCTTTGCGCATCCCGTGACGGGCGAGCCCATGACGTTCCTTTGCGAGCCGCCGGCGGAGCGGCCGTGGAGCGAGTTCAATACCTCCGCGCTCGTGGACGTCGATCGTCCCGTCGAGCACGGCTACAACATCAAATAAGGACATTCAAGGAGATAAAGACATGTTAGACAAAGAGATTTCCAATCTTATAGCGTATGCGGAAACGCACTTGCTTTTGGACGAGCTCGACGCCGCGCAGGCGACGCGCCGCATACTCTCGACGCTCAAGCTCGACAGCTTTACGCCCGAGGAGGCGGACGCGGAGGAAATAGATCAGAGCGTTTCGCCCAATAAATTCCTCGACCCGCTGCTTAAATATGCCGAGGAAAACAAGGTCGGCGACATCGCGTCGGTACGCGCCGCCATCATGGACGCGCTCAGTCTGAGGCCGTCGGAGATAAACGATCTTTTCTCCGATACCTACGCGGTCAACAAGCAGAAGGCGTTCGACTTCCTTTACGATTACAGCGTCAAGAACGGTTACGTCGATCTCGATCTCTGCGCCAAGAACGACCGCTGGGAAGCGAAAGAGCTTAAAAGCAATATCGAGGTCATAATCAACCTCATGCCGTCGGCGACCACGGACGGCTATCCCGAATGTCCGCTCTGCAAAGAGAACGTCGGTTATAAAGACCGTGCGAACATGCGCGCCGTCGTTACCGAGATAGACGGCGAGGAATGGTCGTTCAACTACTCGCGGCATCAGTATTTCGATAAGCACGGCGTGCTCGTAAGCGCCGAGCACAGACCGATGACCGACGGCAAGGACGAGATAAAACGCCTCGCGCTCGCGGCGGACTTTGTCGGTGCGGACGGATTCGTCGGAACTAACGCCGTCGCGGAAAACGGCGGCGCGAAGATAACCGCGTACGAGCATTTCCAAACGGGCTTCCGCGATACGCCCATGCTCCGCGCAGGGGTAAATCAAAAGCTCAAATCCAAGGAATACCCCTATCTCGATATGGGCGTCGTCGATTGGTACGGCACCGTCCTGCGTTTCTCTCACTCCAACCTCGAAAAGACCGTCGAGTTTGCGGACAAGCTCGCTACGGCATGGAAGGGCTATTCGGATGAGCGCATAGTCAACACCGACGGCAAAAAGAACTTCTGCAATTTCGTCGTCAGAAAGCAAAACGGCAAATATATCTTCGACGTGGTGCTGCGTTCCAACGGCTTGAAAAAGCACAAGACCGCGCCCGAGTACGCCGAGATAAAGACCGACGCGCTTTCCGTTACCGACGTTATGGGCTATATCGTGCTCCCGACGTCGCTCTCTGAGCGGCTCAGGGAATTGCAGCTCTACCTCGACGGGACCGTTCCGTTCAACGCCGCAGAGCTCCCCGCGCAAATGAAGCCGTTCGGTGAAATGATATCGCGCATGATGAAGGAGCAGGGCGGTACGGTGTCCAAGCTCGAAGCCAAGCTCAACGTCCATGACGAAGTGGATATCGCCTGCGAGAAGATACTCGCGTCCACCGCGGTATTCAACGCCGAGACGATAAAGCCCTTCCTTGAGAAGCTCGATATCGATATCATATAATGTATATTATATAGGAATAGCAATAAGATAAAACGCTCCGTTTTCGCGGAGCGTTTGTCGTTGCGTAAAAGCTTGTATGTCGGTCGGTATATGACTCGATGGATCTAAGGCAGAGTGTGTCCCGCGGCGCGGTATATCTCGTACCACTCGGTATCGGTGAGCGGCACGGAGCAGCAGTCTTTGTATCTGAGCATGCGCTCCGCACTCGTCGTGCCGACTATCGCCTGCATGTCGGCGGGGTGGTGGAGTATCCATTTTATCGCTATCGCGTCGGGCGTTACGCCGTATTTTTGCGCGAGCCCGCGCAGTGTGAAGTCGAGCGAGAAATATTTCTTTTTAGCCGGCTCGGCGAATATCGCGCCCGAGAAAGAAAAACCGTTCTCGTCGGTGAAAGAGCATTGCACGGTGCCGTAAGTCTGGATGGTGACGCCGTTCTTGCGGCAGTATTCGAGCGCGCCGCCGTCGCGGTCGCACGCCTCGGGCTTGGGCGTGTTTACGTTGATGCCGAAGTCGATGAGCGGACAGTATGTCGGGCTCATTTGGAGCTGATCAACGTACAGCTTTTGGTTTACGACCGATTGCAGATAGTCGACCTGCTGCGCCGAAAAGTTGCTTACGCCGAAAACCTTGACCTTGCCGCTTTTTTGCAGTTCGTCGAAAGCCTGCGCCACTTCGTGCGGGCGCATCAGCGTATCGGGGCGGTGCAACAGAAGTATGTCTATGCTGTCTGTGCGCAAGCGGCGGAGCGAGCCCTCGACGCTTTCTATGATATGCTTGCGGCTGAGATCGTACTTGCCGCTGCATATCCCGCATTTGGTTTGCAGTACGAACTTGCCGCGCAGCGACGGAGCTTTGAGCGCGTCGCCTATCATGCTCTCGCACGTGCCGCCGCCGTAGATGTCCGCATTGTCGAGCGTGTTTACGCCGAGCTCGAGCGCGGCGTCGAGCAGCCGTTCGACGTCGGCGAGCGGCTTATCGGCTATCCTCATGCAACCGAGGACGAGCCTGCTCGATCTTATTCCTCCGAGATCCGAATATTCCATGCGGTCATTGTACCACATAGCGCATGATAATGCAATCGAATTTTAAGGCTCGGCGCGTCTTAATTTTCGAGTTGGCGGCTTGATGTTCTCTTGAAACTCTTGACAAAATTCGCAATGTAATTTATAATAGACGCAATATCGTCGACGTGGGTCGGCGATATCGACTGCGACGACTGTCGCAACGGCAAAAGCCGCTTTACAATGTTATAAAACCAAATAGACGATTACGGAGGTTCTATGGACGAATTGGTTGTCAAGGACGAACAAACTCTCGCCGAGCTGCTCTCGCGCGTGAGGAAGGCGCAAGCCGAGTTCGCTACGTTTACGCAAGAGCAAGTCGATAAGATCTTTCTCGCTGCCGCTACCGCCGCAAACAAGGCGCGTATCGATCTCGCCGAAATGGCGGTCACGGAAACGGGAATGGGTATTGTCGAGGACAAGGTCATCAAAAACCACTATGCCGCGGAATACATCTATAACGCGTACCGCGACGTCAAGACGTGCGACGTTGTCGCCGTCGACGAGGCTTACGGCGTAGAAACGCACGCCGAGCCCGTCGGCGTTATCGCCGCGATAGTGCCGACGACCAACCCCACGTCCACGGCTATATTCAAGGCATTGCTCGCGCTCAAGACCCGCAACGGTCTTATATTCTCGCCGCATCCCCGCGCTAAGAACTGCACGATAGCGGCGGCGCGCACCGTGCTCGACGCGGCTGTCGCCGCAGGCGCGCCCGCAGGACTTATCGGCTGGATAGACGAGCCGTCCGTCGCGCTTTCCGCGGCGGTCATGAGCGGTTGCGACGTTATCCTTGCGACAGGCGGACCGGGCATGGTCAAAGCGGCGTACTCCTCGGGCAAGCCCGCGGTCGGCGTCGGTCCCGGCAACACGCCCGTTATCATCGATTCGTCGGCGAACATCGAGCTCGCCGCGTCGTCGGTGCTCCATTCCAAGACGTTCGACAACGGCATGATATGCGCGTCCGAGCAGTCGACGATAGTGCTCGCCGACGTGTACGACGCGTTCAAGTCCGAGCTCGCGCTCCGCGGCGCGTACTTCCTCAATGCTGAGGAGACCGACAAGGTCCGCGCGACGATCCTTATCAACGGTTCGGTCAACGCCAAGATAGTCGGTCAGAGCGCGCCCAACATCGCGCGGCTCTGCGGATTCGAAGTTCCCGAAACGGCGAGGATACTCGTCGGCGAGGTCAGCTCTGTCGAAATAAGCGAGCCGTTCGCGCACGAAAAGCTTTCGCCCGTGCTCGCTATGTACAAAGCCGATGACTTCGACGACGCGCTCAACAAAGCCGAAAAGCTCGTTGCCGACGGCGGTTACGGTCATACCTCGGTCATCTACGCGAACGAGCGCTCCGCCAAGGATAAGATAGATCGTTTCGCCGCGCTCATGAAGACCTGCCGCATACTCGTCAACAGCCCCGCGGCTCAGGGCGGTATCGGCGATATATACAACTTCAAGCTCACGCCGTCGCTCACGCTCGGCTGCGGCTCATGGGGCGGTAACTCCGTCAGCCAGAACGTATCGGTCAATCATTTGTTAAACTATAAAACCGTCGCTAAAAGGAGAGAGAATATGTTGTGGTTCCGCGCGCCCGAAAAGGTGTACTTCAAAAAGGGTTGTATGCCCGTCGCGCTCCAAGAGCTTAAAGACATGGGCAAACAGCGCGTGTTCATCGTCACCGACGAGTTCCTGTTCAAGAGCGGATTTTCCAAGCTCGTCAGCGACAGGCTCAACGAGATGGGCATCGTCAACACGACGTTCTCCGATGTTCAGCCCGACCCGACGCTCGGCTCGGCGCAGAAGGGCGCGGAAGCCATGCGCAGCTTCAATCCCGACGCTATCGTCGCGCTCGGCGGCGGCAGTGCGCTCGACGCGGGCAAGATTATGTGGGTGCTGTACGAGCATCCCGAAGTCGACTTCGCCGACCTCGCCATGCGCTTTATGGATATACGCAAGCGCGTTTACAAGTTCCCGAAGATGGGCGAGAAGGCGTACTTCGTCGCTATCACGACCACCGCGGGCACGGGCTCGGAGGTCACGCCGTTCGCCGTTATCACCGACGAAAAGAGCGGCATGAAGCACCCGCTCGCCGATTACGAGCTTCTTCCCAACATGGCGATATGCGATCCCGAGCTGATGATGGGCATACCCAAGGGACTTACCGCCAACTCCGGCTACGACGCTATGGTCCACTCGCTCGAAGCGGTCGCGTCCGTCATGGCGACAGACTTTACCAACGGTATCGCCAAGGAAGCGATCAAGCTAATATTCGAGTATCTTCCCGCCGCGTACCATAACGGCAGCGATGAAAAGGCACGTGCGGAAATGGCTTACGCCGCCACTATGGCGGGTATGGCGTTCGCCAACGCGTTCCTCGGTGTTTGCCACTCGATGGCGCACAAGCTCGGCGCGTATCACCACCTGCCGCACGGCATGGCTAACGCGCTGCTCCTTCCGCTCGTCATGAAGTTCAATGCGTCCGAAGCGCCGACCAAGCTCGGCACGTTCCCGCAGTACGATCACCCCGTGTGCTTGCGCCGTTATGCGGAAGTCGCGGAGATGCTCGGCATCAAGGGCAAGAACGACGAGGAGAAGTTCGACAGACTGCTCAAAAAGCTCACCGACCTCCGCGCCGAGATCGGTCTGCCCGCAACGATAAAGGATGCCGGCGTGCCCGAGGATAAGTTCCTCGCCGAGCTCGACTCGATGTGCCGCGCCGCGTTCGACGATCAGTGCACGGGTGCGAACCCGCGCTATCCGCTCATCTCCGAGATCAAAGAGATGTACCTCGAAGCCTACTACGGCAAAAAGAAGGAGGGTAAATAATGGGACTTAACGAGATCGCAAAGCGTTCCAATAAGACGGTATACCGCGAGGGCGGGCTTTGCTACAAGGTCTTTTCGGCGGACTATAACAAGTCCGATATATTCAACGAGGCGCTCAATCAGACGCGCGTCGAGGAAACGGGACTGTTCATACCCAAGGTCCATGAGCTGAAAAAGCTCGACGACGGCAGGCTCGCCATCGTCATGGACTATGTGGAGGGCAAGTCGCTCCAAACGCTCATCGACGAGAACCCCGGCAAAAAGGGCGATTACATCAAGCGTTTGGTCGATATCCAGCTTTCCATGCACAAGCTGTCCGCGCCCAACCTCAATAAGCAGCGCGACAAGTTCAACGGCAAGATCGATCTTTCGGGGCTCGACGCCACCACGCGCTACGAACTGCACGTCAGGCTCGATTCCATGCCCAAGCACAACAAGCTGTGCCACGGCGACTTCAATCCGTCCAACGTCATCATAACGGCAGACGACCGCGCTTGCATCATCGACTGGTCGCACGCGACCATCGGCAACGCGTCCGCCGACGCGGCGCGCACGTTCCTGCTGTTCAAGCTCGCGGGCGACGACAAGACCGCCGACGATTACCTCGCGCTGTTCTGCAAGAAGTCGGATACCGCGCGTCAGTATATCGATCAGTGGCTGCCGATAGTCGCGGCGTCGCAGATGGTCAAGGGCAAGCCGCAAGAGCGCGATATGCTCGCCAAGTGGGTCGACGTTTGTCAATATGAATAAACCGTCTTGTCATGCTTGTGCGACGTCTTGCACGTTATTTTCGGCAATAAGTTCGTTGCGCCTCCTCGACGTAGCGATGCTACGACTTCGTCGGCGCGCCTGCTTCTTGCTCGAAAATCCCTGTGCAATACTGCCGCACCGCATTTCGCGACGGTTCATGGAAAAAACCATAAGTTGATTTGTGTAGAGCGGCGTAATATTTTTTGCGCCGCTCGAATTAAATAAAACGGATAATGGTTCGGGGCGTGCTCCGAACAAATACATAGGCGGCGTTTGCCGCAAGGAGAAAATTATGACACTTAGCGTATGCGTCGGCAGTTCCTGCCATCTCAAAGGGTCTTACGACGTTATCGAGGCGTTCAAGGCGCTTATAGAAAAGCACGGCGTCGGCGACAAGATCGAGCTTAAAGCGTGCTTCTGTCTCGGCAGATGCTCGGAGGGCGTTTCCGTCAAGGCGGACAACGAGTATATCCTCAATGTCAATGCGTCCAATGCGGAAGAGAAGTTCATCGGCGAGATCCTGCCGCTTGTGAAATAGCCATGTTCTATCTCGATTTCCAAAAAGCCGATTGCAAGAACTGCTATAAATGCTTGCGTGCCTGTCCCGTCAAGGCGATAGACATGCGCAATCAGCAGGCGAAGATAATCGAAAGCCGCTGTATACTCTGCGGACACTGCACGCACGTCTGCCCACAGAACGCGAAGAGCGTCCATGACGACACCAAGGCGGTGGAGCAGCTGCTCGCAAAGAACAAGAACGTTATAGCGTCGGTCGCGCCGTCGTTCGTATCGTCGTTCGGGCTGAGCGATTTCGAGCCGTTCCGCGCCGCGCTCAAAGAGCTCGGGTTCACGGAGGCTTACGAAACGTCGGAGGGCGCGGTGGCAGTCACCGCCGAGTATAAAAAACTGCTCGAATCGGGCAAGTACGAAAACTTTATCACGTCGGCATGCCCTGCGGTCAATCGCGCTATACAGCTCTACCATCGCGACGTGCTCAAATTTCTCGCGCCCGTCGATTCGCCGATGGTCGCGCATGCGAAGATGCTCAAAAGCCGCTATCCCAAGGCGGATATACTGTTCATCGGGCCGTGCATCGCCAAAAAGCGCGAGGCGGCGGAGAGCGGGATCATTACGGCGGCGCTCACCTTTGAGGAGCTTACTTCGCTGTTCGCGCGGCGCGGGATAACCGTCGGCGGCGTGAAGCAAGACAAAAAGCCCGAAGGCAAAAAGGCGGTAGGGACTGAGAAGTCCGCGCCCGTAGCCGAGGTCGCGGCTTGCGCCGATTGCAAGACCGTAGCCGACGGCGAGGCGCTTCGCTCGAAGTTCTATCCGATCTCGCGCGGCATAATCAAGTCGTTCGGCGATTTCCCGAAAGGCTACGAGTATATAGCTATCGACGGCGTGGAACGGCTCGACCGCGCGCTCGAGGACCTGCGCGATATCAAGGGCGTGTTCCTCGAGATAAACGCGTGCGACGGCGCGTGCGTAAACGGTCCGTGCGCGATCAAGCACAGGGGCGGCGCGGTGGAAGCCAACGTGCTTGTCCGTAATTACACCAACAGCTCCGCGCCCGATCCCGTCGGTACTTATCCGTCGTTAAAAGCCGAGCACCCTCCGATCGAACCGGGCGATCGCGTTCCGACCGAGGATGAGATAGCGTCGGTATTGCGTTCGATAGGCAAGGTCAAGCCGAGCGACGAGCTCAACTGCGGCGCGTGCGGTTATTCGACCTGCCGCGAAAAGGCTTGGGCTGTCATCAACGGCTATGCGGAAGAGGAAATGTGCGTTCCGTATATGCGCGAGAAAGCGGAATCGATGGGCAACGTCATAATCGAGAACAGCCCCAACGGACTTATCGTTTGCGACAAGAGCCTCAAGATAACCGAGATCAACAGGCGCGCGTGCGAGCTTATCGGGCAGGACAGACCTGAGTATATATTCGACTGTTTCGACCCGACGGCGGCGTTCAAGGCGACCGAGAGCGGACGGCCCGTGCGCGTCGACAAGATCAAGCTGGAAAAAACGGGCAGATACGTCGATATGAATATCGTGCCGCTTGCCAAGGAAAACGCTCTTCTCGTCGTCCTGACGGATATTACCGACAAGGTCAATTACGACGAGGAGATAGAAAAAGTCAAGCGCGGTACGCTCGAAGTCACCGATACGGTGATAGAAAAACAAATGCGCGTTGCGCAGGAGATAGCGTCGCTGCTCGGCGAAACTACCGCCGAGACCAAAGTCGCGCTGCTCAAACTCAAAAGCGCGATGTTAAAGGATGACAAGAGTTGAGTTACTTTATCGACAGCGGCTATTCGTCGCTCAATAAAAAAGGCGAGGAGCTGTGCGGCGATCGCGTCGAGTGCGCGGTCAACGACGGGTATCTCACAGCCGTCATTTGCGACGGTATGGGCAGCGGCGTCAAGGCTAATATACTCGCGACGCTCTCGTCTAAGATACTCTGCACGATGCTCTCGGCGGGCGTGCCTATCAAGGACTGTATAGAAACGCTTATCTCGTCGCTGCCCGTGTGCAAGGTGCGTAACGTCGCTTACGCCACGTTCTCCGTCTGTCATATCAACGCCGAGGGTAAGGGCGAGCTTTTGGAGTTCGATAATCCTGCGGCGATACTCCTGCGCGGCGGCGAGGTGTACGACCTCGACCGCGAGCGCGCCGACATCTTCGGCAAGGCGGTGTACACGACCAAGCTCGATCTGCGCGAGGGCGACGCGGTAGTAATGACGAGCGACGGCGTGGAGCATGCGGGAATCGGTATGTTGCTCAACTTCGGTTGGGAACGTCCGCAGATAAAAGACTTTCTGCGCCGCTCCGTCAAGCCCGGAATGTCCGCGCGCGCGATATCGGCGACGCTGTGCGGCGAGTGTAACGAGCTGTACATGTGCGAGCCGGGCGACGATACGACGGTGCTGAGCGTCAAGGTTCGCAAGCACGAGCCTACTGCCGTCCTCGTCGGGCCGCCGATCAAGAAGGAGGACGACGCGGAATACGTGCGGCAGTTCATGAGCCTGCCGGGCAAGAAGATAGTGTGCGGCGGCACGAGCTCGCAGATAGTCGCGAAGTATCTCGGCAAGGAAGTCGGCGCGAGCGTGGACTTTCCCGACCGCGATATCCCGCCTATCGGCTATATCGACGGGATAGACCTCACGACCGAGGGCGTAGTCACGATACGGCGCGTGCTCGAAATTTCCGAGCGCTACCTCGATCCGCACGATTGCGCCGCCAAGTCGTTTACCAAGCGCGACGGAGCGAGCCTGCTCGCGAAGATGCTTTTCGAGGACACGACGGAAGTCAATTTCTTCGTCGGTCAGGCGATAAACGAGGCGCATAAGGGCTTGCCGATAGAAACGACTATGAAGCTTCGGCTGATAGACAAGCTCGCAGAAAACCTCAAGCGCATGGGCAAGACCGTTTCGGTACGGTACAGCTGACGCGCAACAAACAATCTCTACATAAGTCAAGGTGAAACATGGAAAACAGACTTTTCGATACCGCAGTACAGGAGCTTAAATACAAGGTCCTTGTCGAACTGATCAGGGCTTACGACAAGGGGCTCGACAATAACATATACCACGAGATCCCGATCAAGATAATGCCGGGACCTAAGGCGAGCCTGCGTTGCTGCGTATATAAAGAACGCGCCATACTTCAAGAGCGGCTCAAGCTCGCTATGGGCGGCGACAAGACCAATCCCAACGTCGTCGAGGTCATAGACATAGCCTGCGACGAATGTCCCGTCGACGGTATATTCGTAACGCCCGCGTGCCGCGGCTGTATCTCGCACCGTTGCGCCGAGGTCTGCCCGCGCGGCGCTATCTCGATAGTGGACAAGCGTTCGGTCGTCGATAAAAGCAAGTGCATCGAGTGCGGCAAGTGCACGGAAGCCTGTCCGTACAACGCGATAATCCTGCAAAAACGTCCGTGCGTGCGCAGCTGCAAAGCCGGCGCTATCAAGGTCGACGAGGATAAGAAAGCGGTCATAGACAACGATAAGTGCGTCGGTTGCGGCGCGTGCGTTTATCAGTGCCCGTTCGGCGCGATATCCGACAAGTCATATGTCCTCGACGCGCTCGATATCATCAAGAACTCCGACGGCAATAAAAACTACAAGGTGTACGCGCTTATCGCGCCCGCTATAGTCGCGCAGTTCAATTATGCGCGTATCGAGCAGATAGTTACGGGCATGCACAAGCTCGGCTTCCACCAGGTGATAGAGACCGCGCTCGGCGCGGACCTTACGCTTGCGCACGAGGCGGAGGAGCTCGCGGAGCGCGGAACGCTCACTTCGTCATGCTGTCCGAGCTTTGTCAAGTACGTCGAGAAAAACTTCCCCGATCTCGTCAAGTACATATCGTCCACACCGTCGCCGATGGTGATGGCGGGCAAACTGATAAAGGCGCTCGATCCGACGGGCAAAGTGATATTCGTCGGACCGTGCACGTCCAAAAAGTTTGAGTACAAGCAGGAGGGCGCAAAAGACTATATCGACTGCGTGCTGTCGTTCGAGGAGCTTCAAGCGTTCCTCGATGCGCGCGACGTAGACGTTTCGACGCTCGAGGATACCGTGCTCGATAACGCGTCGTACTACGGCAGGATATTCGCTCGCTCCGGCGGACTCACCGAGGGCGTTGCGAAGATGGCTAAGGATATGGGCTTCGACGCCAAGCCCGTCGCTATGAGCGGACTGGAAGAATGCCGCAAGCAGCTGCTCATGCTCAAAGTCGGCAAGAGCCCGTTCAACTTCTTCGAGGGCATGGCTTGCGAGGGCGGTTGCGTCAACGGCGCGCTGTGCCTGCACCACGGACCTAAGAGCCTTACCGACGTCAATAAGTACGGCGAGCTCGCGCGCGAAAAGTCAGTCGAGAACTCCGTCAAGCTGTTTAAGCTGTCGGGCGCAAAGGCGCACGACGACGGCGCGGCGGGCGAGGCGGCGGCGACGTCCGACAAGCCCGCGGCTAAAAAGCCGACCAAGAAGAAATAAACCGCAAAACAAAAAAGCGGCGCAAGGTCATTTGACCGCGCCGCTTTTTCTATTGCTCGGAAAGGTTGCGCTTGATGATACCGAATACGAACTCGGCGAGCTGTTCGGGCGTTTCTTTATAGCCGCTGTCCGCCCATATCTTGGCGCAAGTGAACATCGCGCTTATGTTGACGGGCATCATGTATTTTTGTTCAAGGGTCATGCTGTCGAGCATGGTTTTGTCGAAGTCGAACCGCCTCGTAAGACAGGCGAGCATGTACGCCGAGTTTTGGTGCATTACGTGCGACACGTTGAACCCGTCCTCTTTTATCGAACGGTAGGCTTTGAGCAAAAGCGTTTTCCAGGCGTCGAGCTTGTCGCGCATGAACATCGGCAGTATGTCCTTCGTCACTTTTTCATAAAACCCGTCCAGCACGAATCCGAGCACGCCGTCGAGCGAATCGAACGCGCGGTAATACGATACGCGCGCCACCTGCGCTTCCTTTACAACGTCGGTCACCGTTATTTCCAGATACGGCTTTTGATTGAGCAGTCTGAGGTATGCGTCCGCTATCAGCTGTTTCGCGCTTTTTTCCTTGTGATACATGTTTCTTCCTTTTTGTTCCATTTGTCGGCGTGGTCGGTTTTTTGATTGATTTTGTGACAAATATACACTATAATATGTTACATAGTGTAACAAATTTGAATATATTATACACCTTGCGAATAGCAATGTCAACATGCGGAGGTACGGATTGATAAAAATATTCAAGAATCTAAAGAAGATCGATTGGCTGTACATATTTATAAGTATAGGGCTTATAGTCTTTTCGGTATGGCTAGATCTTACCATGCCCGACTACACGAAAAAACTGACTACCGCAGTTTCGGCGGGCGCGATCGTGCAAAAGGAAGTGTGGAAAAACGGCGGCATGATGTTGCTTTGTGCGTTCGGAAGCATGGCGGCGGCGATAGCGACCGGGTGGTTCTCCTCGCACATAGCCGCCAACTTCGCAAAGACTTTGCGCTCGAAGCTGTTTGATAAGATATCGACTTTCACCGACAGGGAGATAAACCGATTTACCACGCCCAGCCTTATAACGCGGACGACTAACGACGTCGTGCAAATGCAAATGCTTATAGCGATGGGCATGCAGGCGATGATAAAAGCGCCGATACTCGCGATCTGGGCGATAGGCAAGATCTCCTCGACGAGCATCGAGTGGACGAGCGCGACGCTTATTACCGTCGCGGTGATGATAGGCGCGATAGGGCTTGTCGTCGGCCTGTGCTATCCAAAGTTCAAAAGGATACAGAAGCTGACCGACGCGCTCAACGAGATCACGCGCGAGAGCATAACGGGCGTGCGCGTCGTGCGCGCGTTCAACGCCGAGGAATATCAGGAAAACAAGTTTGAAAAAGTAAATACCGCAGTCACGTCCAATCAGCTCTTTACGAGCAGGGCTATGGGCGTGATGATGCCCGTGATGACGGTTTGCATGAGCGGACTTACGCTTGCTATATATTGGATAGGTGCGGTGCTTATGGACAAGGCGGCGGTGCTCGACAGGGCGGTAGTGCTCGGCGATATGACGGCTTTTACGCAGTACGCGTTGCAGGTGGTCATGGCGTTCATGATGCTAGTCATGATATTCGTCATCACGCCGAGGGCGATGGTATCGTCCAAGCGTATCAACGAGGTGTTCGATACGGAGCCGTCGATCGAGTATGCGGCAGAGCCTGCCGAAACGGATCGCGTCGGCGAGTTCGAGTTCCGCAACGTAAGCTTTGCGTATCCCGATTCCGCTACGCCGTGCCTCAGCGGACTTTCGTTCAAGATAGAGCGCGGCGAGACCTTTGCAATAATCGGCGCGACGGGCGCGGGCAAGACGACTCTTATCGATCTTTTGCCGCGTTACTATGACTGTACCGAGGGCGAAGTGCTTATAGACGGTGTAAACGTAAAGGAGCTTACCAAAGAACAGATAGAACGGCGCATTTCGCTCGCTCCGCAGAAAGCGGTGCTCTTTAAGGGCGATATCAAGTCGAACATAACATACGGCGGCGATGCCGACGACGCGCGGATAGAACGCGCGCTCCGAATATCGCAGTCGACCTTCGTTGAGGACAAGACGGACGGCATACTTTCCGAAGTCGCGCAGGGCGGCACTAACTTTTCGGGCGGACAAAAGCAGCGGCTGTCGATCGCGCGCGCCGTATATAAGGACGCGGAGATATATATTTTCGACGATACTTTTTCCGCGCTCGACTACAAGACCGATATGCTCGTGCGCAAGGCGATAAGAGAGGAGATGAGCGATAAGACGGTAGTCATAGTCGCTCAGCGCATCGGCACTATCAAGAACGCCGATAGGATACTCGTGCTCGACGACGGCAAGGCGGTCGGGCTCGGCAAGCACGACGAGCTGCTTCGGACGTGTCCCGTATACAAAGACATTGCGCTGTCGCAGTTGTCGAAGGAGGAGCTGTGATGCATCCGCACGGAAACACCAAGGCGATGAAGAAAGAAAAAGCCGATCTCAAGGCGCTCAAAAAGATAGCCGTATATTGCAAAAGATATCTGTTTGCTATTATCGTTGCGCTTATCTTCGCGGTAGGCGGCTCTGTCGCTACCATAATCGGACCGGAGAAGATAGGCGAGCTGATGAACCTTTTGACCGAAGGCATCATAGTCGGAGTGGATATGTCGGCGTTTGTCGAGATATGTATCATGCTTATCATCATTTACGCGACGGGCGCGGTGCTGTCTTACGGTCAGCAGTTCATCATGGCGACCGTGACGCAAAAGACGGGCAAGCGCCTGCGCAGGGATATAGACTGCAAGATAAACAAGATACCGCTCAACTACTTCGACACGACGACGAAGGGCGATATGCTGTCCGTCGTCACCAACGACGTCGACGTGATAGGTCAGACGCTCGCGTCGTCGACAGCAAATCTTATAAGCGCGTTGGCTCTGTTTATAGGCGTTGTGTACAAGATGTTTGCGACCAATTGGATACTCGCGCTAATCACGATAGGCGCGTCGCTGCTCGGGTTCGCGGCTATGGCGGTCGTGCTGTCCAAATCGCAAAAGTATTTCAACCGCAAGCAGATAGACCTCGGCGAAATGAACGGCAGGATAGAAGAGGTCTACACAAATCATAACGTCGTCAGCGTGTTCGGCGCGAAGAAGTATGAAAAAGACCGGTTCGAGAGCATCAATAAAAAACTGTACGAGGATAACTGGAAGTCGCAGATCCTTTCGGGCATGATGATGCATATCATGACTTTTGTCGGCAACCTGTCATACGTGCTGATATTCGTCGTCGGCGTCGCGTTCATCGTGTCGGGCAACGACGCCGTGACGCTTGGCACTATAATGTCGTTCGTGCTGTATTCCAAGCTGTTTTCCCAACCGCTCGCGACGCTTGCGCAGTCGATGACGTACTTCCAGCAAGCCTCGGCGGCGTCCAAGCGCGTGTTCGGGCTGTTGGAGCAGGAGGAGCTGTCCGACGAGAGCGGCAAGACCGCGCGGCTCGAAACGGTACGCGGCGACGTTTCGTTCAAGGATATACGCTTCGGCTATCTTCCCGATAAAGAGATAATCCACGGCTTTTCCGCGGAGCTCAAGAGCGGGCAAAAGGTCGCTATCGTAGGTCCGACGGGCGCGGGCAAGACGACTATCGTCAATCTGCTGATGCGGTTCTACGAGCTCGATTCGGGCGATATAACAGTCGACGGCGTGTCTGTCCGCGACATGAAGCGCGAGGACGTGCACGCGCTGTTCGATATGATATTACAGGATACCTGGCTGTTTGACGGCACCGTCCGCGAAAACCTCGTCTATAACAAGGAGGGCGTTACCGACGCTCGGCTCGACGAAGCGTGCGCCGCAGTCGGCTTGAAGCACTTTGTCGAAACACTGCCCAACGGCTACGATACCTTGCTCGACGATAAGCTCAACCTGTCCGAGGGGCAGAAGCAGCAGCTGACCATAGCGCGCGCCATGATCAAGGATTCGCCCCTGCTCATACTCGACGAGGCTACCTCGTCGGTCGATACGCGCACCGAGCTCGTCATACAAAAGGCTATGGACGAACTGACAAATGGCAGGACGAGCTTCGTCATAGCGCACAGACTGTCCACGATCAAGAACGCCGACGTTATACTCGTGCTCGACAAAGGCGATATCGTCGAGACGGGCGATCACGAAACACTGCTCAAAAAGGGCGGGTACTATGCGGAGCTTTACAACGCGCAGTTCGCCGCGGCTTGACGGAACGATACGATATAAAAGCGTTTGCCTTTGCGGCGGACGCTTTTTTTGTTCGGGCAAAACGCCGAGCGGTTAAGAAAGCCGACTTTCGGCAATAATCGTATGCGTGAAAAAGTTATACGCAGCATTCATATTTTTTGTCGCGCTCACCGTCGCCGCCGCGGTATGGTTCAGTCCGTTCGGCGGTAAGGGCGCTAAGACATACGATAACAATCTGCCGACGGGGGATATCGCGGGGCTGTGCTATCCTGCGGACGCGACCGTGCGGCTCGATCTCGAAGGCGGCGCGGCGGAGCTTGATGCGGCGCTTAAAAGCATTTGCGCTCGCGTCGTAAAGACCGTCGAGCTTGATGGCGTTACGATAGTGTACGCGTACAGTCCGCGCGTGTGCGCAGAGCCGTTGCCGCTCGCCGAGGGCGGTTATAACGTTATGGCGGCGTACGGCGGCGGACATATAGCGGTCGGCGCGCCCGTACTGCAAGGCTCGTATTAAAAAAATTTTTTATCCCATGTATATAAAAAGACCCGCTGGCAATAATCAGGGGTACGGAGGAAAACAAACATGAAAACCTATCAATCCAGCACAAATGACAAGAAGAAAAACTTTTTCAAACGGCATTGGCACGCTTTGGTGGTAGCCGCGTCGGTCTTGGTCGTCGCGCTTGTCGTAACCTTATCGGTCGTTCTTACATTGCCGCATTCGGGCCCGGTCGACAATGAAGTTGATCCTCCGAATGTTGATGTAGACAACAAACCGACGATCGTCCTGCCCATGGAAAGCGCGACGGTCGGACTCGGTTACGCATACGATCATCTCGTCAAGTGGGAAACGCTCGGCGATTGGCGCGTACACCCTGCGCTCGACTTTGTCGGCGAGGGCGACGTTGTGGCGATACGCGACGGCAAGGTCACGGACGTGGAAATGCACACCACCCTCGACGGCAACGTCGTTACGGTGACCCATGCGGACGGCTACGTTTCGATCTATAAGTCGCTCGGCGACGATATAGCCGTCAAAGTAGGCGACGAGGTCAAGGCGGGCGACAAGCTCGGCAAAGCCTCCAACAGCATGATGTCCGAGCTCAAGACGGGATCGCACCTGCACTTCGAGCTTAAAAAGGACGGCAAATACGTCGACCCTACGACCGTGCTCCCGCTCAGCGAGGATAAGTAAAAAGTTTTTCCGCCGTAATAAAAGACCGACACGCTCGGTCTTTTTTGTTTGGAAAAACCGCGGTCGCGGCGCTTTTGACGGCGCAAAACGCCGATCCTGCGCCGCTGTCAAAATGCTTGATATTTTATACGGTATATGGTATAATATGCGGGTATGAAAGCGTATAGGATCAAAGGGCTTCGCTCGATCGAGCTTGACGAGATGGAGGCTCAGCCAGTCGGGGAAAACTGCATCAAGCTGAAAAACCTCATGTGCGGTATATCGTCTATAGACATAGGCGTGTTTACCGGACGGTTCCCTGCGCAGTTCCCCATAATCCCCACGCGTCAGTGCGTCGGGTTTGTGTCCGAGGTCGGCAGCGCCGTCACGGGCGGCGTACAGCGCGGCAATCGCGTCGTCGTTTATCCGCAGACGTGCTGTCACGGCTGTAAACCGTGCAAGGATGCGCGGTACTACGCGTGCGAAAAGCAGGCGATGTTCGGCAAGGGCGAGGACGGATTTTTATCCGATTTCTCGGTCGTGTCTGCCGACGACGTGTATTCGATACCCGATAGGCTCAAGGACGAAGAGGCGGTGTTCACCGAGCATACGGCTATGGCTATCAACGTCATATCCAAGCTGAAGATCGATAAGGGCGAGCATCTCGTTATTGTCGGCGCGACGTCGATAGGTATCATACTCGCGCAGGTCGCAATGTACCACCAGGCAGTGCCGATAGTGGTCGATATGCGCGACGAACTGCTCGAATCCGCAAGGCGTGCCGGCGTATATTATACGATAAACTCCGTCGACGAGGACGTCAGCAAAAAGGTGCTTGCGCTTACGGGCGGACACATGGCGGATGCGTGCGCGTATCTTTTGTCGTCGCCCATGCCTCTCCGCAACGTTTTCGACTACACGACCAAGCGCGGGCGCATCGCGCTTGTCGGCAGGATAGCGGACGACAGCCTTACCGTATCGCTCAACAGCATAATAGATAAGCGCGTCGATATATATTCCGTCACGGATTGCAGTAAGTTTTTCCCCTCGGCGATAAACATGCTCGCAAATCATACCGTATCAATAGACATGCTCCCGCGCCGCATCGTGCCGTTTGCCGACGTTCCCGCTACGTTCGAGGAAATGGCGTCGGGCGTTAACGACGGGATAAAAACGCTCGTCAAGATATAAGGAAGCGCAGGACGATGGCAAAACCAAAGGAAAAAACTTTCAAGTTCGGAAGCAAACAGCGTTGCGTGCTCAAATGCGAGGAAAAGGACGACAAAGCGTTCGATTGGTATTGCAATACGATCAAGCGCGACGCGTATTCCATGCCGAGCAAGTTCATAGCGAGCACGCTGTATTATCCCGCGACCAAGACGGAAACGCAGACGTTCTATACTCAAATAGTTGCCGATCTGTACAGCGGCAGGGATCTTATCGATACGCTCAAAATGTCCGACGAGTTCGATACGCGCCGTGCCGCGGAGAAGTGGATATTCGAGACCTTCCAAGAGATGTTTCTCGATATTTTGGCGCACGCGTAAAAAACGCACCGTAAAAACGCTTGACAAGCGTTGCGCCGCGTTGTATAATTGTTAGGCTAAGATTTATCAGTGAGGTTATTATGAAAGAAGGCATACATCCCGATTATCATGAGGTCACCGTCGAGTGTGCCTGCGGCGCTAAGTTCGTCACGGGTTCGACGCATAAAGGCGACGTCGTCAAGGTAGATATCTGCTCCAAGTGCCATCCGTTCTACACGGGCAAGCAAAAGCAGGCGGAGACGGGCGGTCGTATCGCGCGCTTCAACGAGCGTTCGGAAAAGTCCGGCAAATAGATTCGGCAAAGCGGACGTGTTTTCGTCCGCTTTTTTTTATCGGAGCGGTAATTATTCCCGCTTCGATTTTTTTTGATAACTGCGCTGTGCGGAGATAGCTTCCGCTCGGCGTTTCGGTCGGCGGATAATGGGCAATAAGAAAAGCAAAGACAACGGTTACGATACAAAGTCAAAGACGCGCCGCACTATGATAGGCGGTCAGGCGCTCCTCGAGGGCGTCATGATGCGCGGCAAAAGCTCGGTCGCGATGGCTGTGCGTTCGCCCGACGGCGAGCTGGAACTGCGCACCGAACGGCTGAAAAAGCCGAGCGTCGCGCGCAAGATACCGCTCGTTCGCGGCGTTATCGTATTTGTCGATTCGTTGCTCGTCGGTATGCGCGCGCTGTTGAAGTCGGCGGAAGTCAGCTCGCCCGAGGACGAAACACCGTCCAAGGCGTCAACGGCTATCGCCGTGATATTCGGCGTTATACTCGCGCTCGGACTGTTTGTCGCCGCGCCATGGTTCGTCGGGTGGGCTATAAAGAACTGGGCGCACTACGATAATATCGCGGTCGTGTCGGTGGTAGAGGGCTGCACGCGGCTCGTCATATTCATACTTTACCTTGCGCTCGTCAGGCTGATGCCAGATATCAAGCGTACGTTCATGTACCACGGCGCGGAACACAGGACTATAAACTGCTACGAAAAAGGCTTGCAGCTCACCGTGGAGAACGTCCAAAGCTGTTCGACCAAGCATAATCGCTGCGGCACTACTTTTCTGTTTTTCGTCGTGGTGCTCGCTATACTTTTTTATGCCTTGCTCAACTGGATATTCACGCTGTTTACGGGGCTCGAATTTCTGTTCGGCAATTTCTTTTTTACGCTCGCCGTGCGGCTGTTGCTCTTGCCCGTGATAGCGGGCTTGTCGTACGAACTGCTCCGCGGGCTCGCGATGCTGCCCGACAATAAGTTCACCGATATCATACGCGCGCCCGGGCTCGCTCTCCAAAAGCTGTCGACGGCTATCCCCGACGACGGCATGGCGGAATGCGCCATTGCCGCGTTCAACGCGGTGCTCGAGCTCGATGCGGACGCTGATAAAGAAACGATAGATTTTTACGAGCGCGACTTCGCCAAAGAACGCGCGCGGCTCGCGGCAAGACTTCCCGACGATCCGCAGGACGCTGACTGGATATATTGCGAGCTGTTGGACAAAAAACGCGCCGAGCTCGCGTCGGTCAAGCGCGTAAAAACTGGCATAGTCAAGCAAGCCGACGGCTACGCCGACAGACTGCTCGGCGGGGAGCCGCTCGATTATATTTTGGGCAATTCCGATTTTTGCGGCATAAGGATAAAAGTGGATGAACGCGTGCTCATACCGCGGTTCGAGACCGAACTGCTCGCGGCGGAAGCCGTAAAGGAGCTTACGGGCAAGCCCGATGCGGACGCGCTCGATATGTGCACGGGCTCGGGCTGTATCGCGGCGTATATCGCGCGCAACACCGCCGCGCGAGTGACTGCCGCGGACATAAGCGACGACGCGCTCGATGTTGCGCGCGAGAACTTAAAGGGCTTGGGCGCGACGGTCGTCATGTCCGATATGTTCGGCGCGATAGAGGGCGAGTTCGACATTATCACGGCAAATCCGCCGTATATCAAGACCTTCGATATTGACGGGCTCGCGCCGCAGGTCACGGCACAGCCGCGGCTCGCGCTCGACGGCGGCGAGGACGGACTGAGGTTTTACAGGCTGATAGCAGAGCAAGCGAAAAAGCATATCAAAAAAGGCGGCGTGCTCATGACCGAGATCGGCTTCGACCAAGCCGATGCGGTGACCGAGCTATTCGCCGGTCTGGGCGAATGCCGAGTTATAAAGGATCTCGACGGAAAGGATAGGATAGTCGTATGCAGACCATAAAGACCGACAGGCTCGACGCGATAGCGGAGCGCTATGCGCAGCTCGAGGATAAGATACAAGACCCCGCGGTCATCGCAGACAACAAAGCATGGGCGGAGCTTTGCCGCGAACGCAGCGAGCTGTCGCCGATAGTGGATAAATACGCCGAGTACAAAAAGGCGAAAAGCGACTATGCCGCCGCGGCGGAGATGCAGGGCTCGGGCGATGCGGAGCTCGAGGCGCTCGCGCGCGAGGAATGCGACAGCCTTACGGAAAAGCTCGCTACGCTCGTCGATGAGCTGAAAATACTCCTCCTGCCCAAAGACCCCGACGACGGCAAGAATGCCGTGCTCGAGATACGCCCCGCCGCGGGCGGCGAGGAAGCCGCGCTTTTCGCGTCGGAGCTTTGCCGCATGTACAAAATGTTTGCAGAGCGCAGACGGTGGAAGGTCGAAGATATCTCGCTCAATACGACAGAGCTCGGCGGCGTCAAAGAGGCGGTGTTCGGCATATCGGGCAAGGACGTCTTTTCGTTCCTCAAATACGAGAGCGGCGTGCACCGCGTACAGCGCGTGCCCGTAACAGAGACGCAGGGACGCGTCCACACCTCGACGGTGACGGTCGCCGTCTTGCCCGAGGCGGAAACGGTGGACGTGGATATCAACGAAAAAGACATCAAGATAGACACCTACCGTTCGAGCGGCGCAGGCGGTCAGCATATCAACAAGACGGATTCGGCGATACGCATAACGCACCTGCCGACGGGCATAGTCGTCACGTGCCAGGACCAGCGCAGTCAGACCAAGAACAAGGAGCGCGCGTTCGCGGTGCTTGCGACCAAGCTCTACGACTATTATCAAGGTCAAAAGGACGAGGCTTACGCATCGCTGAGAAAAGGACAGGTCGGCACGGGCGACCGCAGCGAGCGTATCCGCACGTATAACTTTCCGCAAGGTCGAGTGACCGATCACAGGATAGGCTTTACGATATACAGCATAGACGAATTCATGAACGGCGATCTCGACAAGACCGTCGAGGCTTTGCGGCTCGCCGACCAAACAGCCAAGCTCGAGGGCGCGGCAGACTGACGGAGGTAAAAGAACTGTCATGGGAAATAACGATCGGCGCGGACAAAAGATAAAGGGCTGTCTTATAGTCGCGATCATATTCGGCGGTTTCTTCGCAATGGGCGGAACGTCTGTTTTTCTTTCCGAGATAGGCAGTAAGTTCGTCATGTTGCCCGTGGGACTGTACTTCGGTACGTTCATCATCATAGGTATCGTCGCCTCCCTGAGAGACGTTAAAAAACGCAAAAAGAATGCCGAGCGCTCCGTTTCCCAAAGCAACGACCCTTTTGCGTCGTCGGACGACAAAGACGAATCCGATCTTGTGGACAGGGAATCCGACGAGCTGTTCGACGTGCTTTGCGAAAGGTGCGACGACGATACATACGACGTTGTATACAACGCATGGAACGATCGCGACAACGAGATACTCGACGGTCCGCTTACAAGCGACGTCGACGATAAGCTTCGTCTTGTCAATATCCGCAAGTACCGCGGTCTTATAGAGTATTACTCAGGCAATAAGAGCAAAGACGATCCCGAGCTCATTAGTATAAATGCGGAAATGATGGCGAGCTACCTCATGCGCGACGATCTCGTTCGTCTGTGTGACGAAGAAACTTTTTCTCTGCTCAATAATGCGCTCGCCGAGCTCACGACGGACGGCAACCGACCCGAGAACGTCGCGATATTCCAAGAACTCATCGACAGCCGCAAGACGCTCACGAGCGACATCGAGCCCAAGTCCATTCATATAACCGAGGACGAGATGCGCGACTACTTTGACGCGCACGGCGGACTTGTGACCGATAAGTACAACTACGAGCCGAAAAAGACTGCGAAAAAGCCGAGACCCGCGGTCGCGGTAAGCGACGATAAGCCCGAAATAACGAGCACCGTAGCGCAGGAAAAACCCGTGATAGAAGCGACCCCCGCGCCTGCCGTAAGGCAATACGTGCACGCCAAAGCCGAGCTGACGCAAGCAATTAGCGGCGCGACGGTAGAAAAAGCCGAGCCTAAGGTCGAGAAAGAAACGCCCGTTGACACCGCCGAACCGACGCTCGGACAAGAGCCGGAAAAAGCGCCCGCACCGACGGCGGCGAGTGCAAGCGAACCCGCGCCGAGCGCAGAAAGCGGCGCAAAGAGCAAACGTCCGACGGTCGGTTACAGGTCGATAGGCAAGAAGTAAAGGAGATCGGCATGCTCGAAAATAGGATTTACGATATGCATGACGGCGCGTACGTTATGATGTATACGCTCGGCGACGGACTGCTGTCGGTGGATATGATCGACCGCGGCGCGCGTATCAATGCGATACGCGTAAACGGCGTCGACGTTGCGCTTGGGTTCGATTCGGTGAGCGATTACGCAGCGAGCAAGACCTACGCGGGCGCGACGGTCGGACGCGTCGCCAACCGCATAGCAAAGGGCAGGTTCTCGCTCGGCGGCAGGCAGTACTTATTAGCCGTCAACAACGGCGAAAACCACCTGCACGGCGGAGAGCACGGCTTCGACGATAAGCCGTTTGAACTGATAGAAAAAGACGACGAGTCGATAACGCTCGCCTATACGAGCATCGACGGCGAGGAGGGTTATCCCGGCACGCTGACGCTCCGCGTCAAATTCACCGTCAAAGACGGCTCGCTCGTGATAGGGTTTTCGGCGGCGAGCGACGCAGATACTATATGGTCGCCGACAAACCATACATATTTCAACTTAGACGGAGATGCGGAGACCTGCCTCGATAACGTGCTTACGATAAACGCCGACCGCTACACTCCGACGGACGGCGGGCTGATCCCGACGGGCGAGATTCGCTCGGTATCGGGTACGCCGTTCGACTTCCGCAAGCCGATCGAAATAGGCGCGCGGTTCGGCGCGGCGGAGCTTAAAGCTACCGACGGTTACGACCATAACTACGTGCTCGGTCGCGACGGATGCGCCGCAGTCGCTTACGGAAAAAAGACGGGCATCGAAATGACGCTCTCTACCGACCTCCCGTGCATGCAGTTCTATACGGGCGGCTCGCTCGGCGGTTGCAAGGGCAAACGCGGCGCGAGATACGGCAAGTGGGCGGGATTCTGTCTCGAACCGCAGTATGCGCCCGACGCTGTAAATCATGATGAGTTTCAAAAACCTCTGCTCGAAAAGGGCAGGATAAAAAAGCACTGTATCGAATATAAGTTTTTGTGCAAGTGATTTAGCGCTATATTGCAATAACGCCCGTCGTCTTTTACAGCCGGCGGGCTTTTTTATTGACGGATAATTATGGCTGCGGACAGTATACTTATTCTCAATTATATATAATAAATAAACCTAATGAAGAAAACGTTTATTTACAAGTTCCTTTTTCTATTATAGACTTACAAGCGTGAGGGAGCGCGATGCGCTCAATACAAGAATAAAGGAGAAGAAAGATGGTCAAGCAAAGAAAGTGGCTGATCACGGTCGTCGCGGCTGTTTTGGCATTGGCGATGGGCATGGCGCTTGTCGCGTGCGGCGGCAAGAAATTGACGGTCACTTGGACTTACGAGTCGACGCAGGCGGAGGTGCTTACCGAGGACGGTAAAGCGTTGCCGACGAGCGTCAAAAAGGGCGCGGAGGTGTCCTTTACCGCAAAGGGCATCAACGGCTACGAGGTCGTATCCGTAAAAGCCAACGGCGCGACGGTGCGCGCGACTAACGGCGTTTATAAAACGGCTATCGACGAAAAAACCGAGATAGTGGTCGAAACGGCGGAGAAGATACGCAATGTCACCGTCACCGCAAAACCGACCAAGCTCGTTTACATAGCAGGCGAAGAGGTCGACAAAACCGGTATGACCGTCGAAGTCGAGTACGAAACAGACAGAAAAGAAACGGTGACTGACTATTCGGTCATCTATAATACGGGTTCGTGCTTCGTCATAGGCGACGAATCGTTCAAGGTGCGCTACAACGGCGTTACGAGCGAGACGGTCGCGCTTGACGAAAAGACCAAGCTTGTCGTCGCGATAGATCCCGACGGCGGCGCGGTCTCCGATGAGTATATCGCCGCGCTTTGCGAAAAGTATGCGGACAAAGTGGCGGTCGACCAAACGACCAAGGTCGTAACGATATCGTATGCCGAGCCTATAACAGAGGATATAGTTCTTCCCGTGGTCGACAAGACCAAGACGGAAGTCCAAAAAGGACTCGAGGGCGATTATACGTTCCGCGGCTGGAAAACCGACGGCAACGAGGCGATAACTTCGATAAGCAAAGAAGCCGTCGTCAGCGTCACCTGCAAAGCGGAATACGAGGCTAACCTCGTCACGCTTTCCGAGATCAAGTACGAGCTTCGCAAGGAAACCGTCAATAAGGAAGACGGCACGACAGAGGAGAAGGAAATACCGTACCTTATCATCAAAGGCGAATTCAAGCTCGCCGATTCGGTCAACCTCTATCTTTACGAGGGCAACGACGAGGTCGAGTTCAACGGACCTACCATCAAGAAAGAAGAAGGCGCTACCGACAGATCATTCGAGCTGCTGTTCAATATGCGTTCGCTCGCCGATGCATCGACCGAGGAAGTCGACTACATGGGCAAGTGGATGGATATCAAGTTCGTCGCCGAGCTCGACAAGAAAGAAGAGACCATGGCTATCGATATGGCTATGTACGGCTCTATTGTCGATAAAGACCAGATAATCCACGACGACAAGTACAAATACATGTTCGCCACTTATACCGATAGCGACAGCGGCATCACGACGCTCAAGGCTCTTTACAACGAGTACGTGCCCATCACGGCGGCTCTTACCGGCTCGCTCGATAAGGACGGCGTTCCCGAACTCACGATCGCGGGCGTTATCGACATAACCGAATACTTCGGCAAGCAGGTCGCTGTCGATATAGAGGTAGACGGTAATCGCCATTACAAATACGCAAATATAGGCGAGAAAGGCGCTTACACACTGACCTTTACTCTCGACAAAGCGACGTTCCCGACCTATAAAGATATGTATATGCACTTTGCCATCGTCGAGCCGGCGGCAGACGACGCGGAACATACCGTTATATGGAAAGACGGCAACTACGGCAACTTCACCAACACCTGGGTGTCTACCGACAATCTGGAAAGGGTGACGATAGGACTTATCGAAAACAGCTTTGCGCTCAAGGTAGTAGGCACGAAAGGCGACGGCTACTACATCGGTTACGGTAAGTGGGGCGGCATGGTGCTTTACGGCATACAGGACAACTTTGAGACCTTTAATAAAGCTACCGAAGTCGTTTCGTACAAAGTGACGGAAAAAGACGGCAAGGCGTGGCTTGAGATGAAAGGCACTTACGACGGCGGTACCTATGCGACGGCAGCCGACTTCGAGAAAGCCGTCAAGACTTTCTATATGGCTTGGATGAAAAAAGAAGTTTGGACGCCGCACGCGTACACCTGGGGCACGAATGCCGTATTGACGGCAGCCGACGGAGCGTGGACGATAGAACTTGATATCACCGACGTACCAGTGAATACGGGCACGGACAGCGATACCGTTTACTTCCACTTCGGCGTGGACGGCAAGAACTACGAGATAGCGGATGCCGATCTCGACAAGATCGACAGTGCGTCCGTCACCGTGGGCGGCAATACGTACGAGGTGCTTGCGGTCGAGCTGTGGGGCGCGAAGCTCATGGCTATAAAGGTCGCCGAAGCGCCTGCCGCCGCCGAATAAAGAGTTAAAGATCCTCCTCTATACTTTTACGACGGGCGACTGCGGCGGTAATGCTGCGGTCGTTCGTCTTTTTGTGCTCGGCGCGCGGCGGCTAAAATACTGCGGTGATTGTATAAAATACTGCGGTAACGCGCGGCGGTGCGTACATTGGCACAGCATATTTGTTATAATATTTCGGTACTTATCGTTTTACTGCAATTATCCCTCGCTTTATACCGAATAAAGCGCATATTTTGTTACATACTAAAAGACCCAACTACAAAGGGGAAGATGCCATGAACATGAAAAAGCTGTTTGAGCAGAGCATGTGGGATTTGCTCGAGCGCAAAAGCATCGGTAACATCACTGTAAATATGCTCGTCGAACAAGTCGGCTCTTGTAAGGGTACTTTTTACAAGTATTACCTCGACAAATTCGACTTATGCTGTGCCTGCCTTAAAAACAGGCTTTATGACGGTATAAACACGGACGGCGGGTTCGAGGAGTTCTGCGCGTCCGCGCTCGATCTGTTCCGTCAAAACGCGACCGTAGTGCGGCACGCGTTCGATTCCGACGAAATAAATTCCGTGCGTCATTACCACGAGCAGCTGACGGCGGAGATGCTGTATTCCGTTACGGGTATAGACGCGGACGGCGCGACCAATGCGGAGCGGGTGTGCGTCGAGAGCTATGCGCGCAACGTGACGACCATGACGGTCGACTGGCTGTGCCGCAACTGCAAAGAGAGCGCGGCGGACTTGCTGTCGTACATAACGGCGGTCGCGCCGCATCAAATATCCGAGAGGATATACGAAAAGACGGGGGGGGGGGCGCTCCTAAAAAATAAGTCTGCGGCGAGAGCGGCAGACTCCGCCGTCATCCTTACGGGCGTGCGCGACGGACAGGAAGTCGTGTACGTAACGGCGGATTACGTCGGAGATAAACAGGACGGCAAAGCCGTATGCATCGGCTACACGGTCGCGGCACGATAGCTCGACAACAGAGGAAAGAGGCGAGAACGTGACTAACGTATCTAAGCTATTGATAGTCAACGACGCGGATAAGCGCGTCGAAGAGCTGTGCAAGAGCGCTCGGCTCGGCGCGGTCGGAATACATACGACCGAGCGTTGCGACGTGCTCGGCTCGGCGATAGGCGCGGTGCATGTGTACAAGCCGGATATCGTGCTCGCGTCGGTGCATGTCGCGGCGGAAGGTTTTGCGCTTGCGGAACAGCTCGAAAAGGACGGCTACGGCGGCGCTGTCGTTTTTTTCGGCGGCGGCGACGCTTTGCGCATCGCATGCGCCGCGATGTCGCGCGGCGGATATTTTTACCTCGACCGAAACGCGACGGCGGCGGGCTTGACGGAGAAGCTCCGCGACGGCGCGGACTTTGCCGCAGAGCGCAAGAAACTGCACCGCGCGGCGGACAGCATTTATCTCGGCGCGCCGCGCATCACCAGCGAATACTTTTCCGAGCTGCTCGGCGGTGCGGACAGCGGATTCTTGCGCCTGCAGCTCGGCGTGCTCGGCGTGGAACTGCCGAGCTCGGGCTGTGCGGTGTATTGCAAGACATACGACCTGCATACCGAAGAACTGACCGAACAGTGTTATAACGAGTATAAAAACGCGTGCCGCGGCGAAACGGCGGGCGAGCGGTTCGCCGACGAGTTTATAATAGTGACGGCGTTCCGCGACGTGGAAACGCTGAAAAACGTCGGAAAAGACTTTATCGCGCGTAACTGCGCTGGCAACGACGGGCTCGTCGTCGGTATCGGCGCGTTCTCGCCCGATACGTGTCCGCTGGTGGCGGCTGTGACGACGGCAAAGGCGCTTGCCACCGAGAATATCTTTCTCCCGTCGTGCGGCGTGTATACCGATTCCGACAGACTGCTCGTCCATGCCAAAAAGTGCAAGCGTCTGGTCGGCGACGCGCTCAAACTGATACGCGAGCATTACGCGGAAAAGATATCTGCGAGCTGGGCGGCGAAACGTCTGTTCGTGTCGCCGAGCCATTTGATGCACGAGTTCAAGAAAGAACTCGGCACGACGTTCAACGACTGCTTGACCAAGTACAGGATATTGCAGGCAAAGGAGTTGCTCGGCGCAAACAGTCTGCGCATCAACGAGGTGGCGCGCGCCGTCGGGTTTACCGATGCGCGGTACTTCGGAACGGTGTTCAAAGAGATAACGGGCGTATCGCCGGGCGAGTATGCTCGTCGCGCAGAGGACGCGGCGCATACCTGACGACTGTTTCTTCCGATATGCGTCGCAATGTGTCGCGCGCGCCGCCCTCGGTCATGCGGGCGGGGCTGCACTCCCTTCGGTCGGCGCTCGGATTTACGGCTCTTGCTCGCTTCTTGAAAAGAAACAGCGATCTTGTTTCCCATAAGCATAGGCGATGCGCACCTAAAATAACGCAATACAAAAGCGGCATTTCTGCCGCTTTTTGTTTTGGATCAAATCGTTCTATCAAGCCTCGGCGTCGGGCGTTTCTTCATCCTTGTTCGCTTCGGCGGACTCGGAAGCTTCGGCCGCCGCCGCTTTTTTCTTGTCCTTGCGAAGTATACCGAACACTACCAGCGTCGCCGCGCCGCCGACTATAAGTATGTCGCCGACGATGAGCACGGGCAGCCACCAACCGCCGTCGATGTCAGAGCTCGATATCGTTATGCCGTCTGCCGACGGGTCGTAGTTGCTGTGGATATATGCCGCATTGAGTATCATGTACAGCACGTGATGCGCCGCGTCGCGTTCGGCTTGACGGAACGCCGCCGACGTCTTTTCCTGTTTGAAACTGCCGTTGCTGAGCCAGCCGTCCATCCACAGGTCGCCGCCCGCACGTATCATCTGATCGCCGTTCATGAAGTTGTGGTGGTCGGCGTAGTCGGTGAGCACGGCGCCGTTAAAGCCCCACTCGTCGCGGAGGAGATCTGTGAGGAGCGCTTCGCTTCCGCCCGACCAAACCGCGCCTATCCTGCCGTATGCGGTCATGACGCCCGTCAGTCCGCCTTTGTCCATGGCGATCTTAAACGGCTTCAAATATACGTCGCGGAGCGTTTGCTCGGTCATCCAGCAGTACAGACCGTCGCGGTAGCTTTCCTGATCGTAGCCTATCATGTGCTTGGCGTAGAGATACGTTCCCGTTTGGAGCGAACCTTTGCTGACGCCCGCCGCGATGAGCCCCGTGAGCATCGGGTCTTCCGAGTAATACTCGTAGTTCCTGCCGCCGAACGGACTGCGGTGCATGTTGATGCCGGGCGCGTACCAGCCCGAATATCCCATAGCCTGAGCCTCCGCGCCGACCGCAAGCCCGAAGCTGCGGGCAAGCTCGACGTTGAAGCTTTGCGCGAGCACCGTCGGCATGGGGAAGCCCGTACCGGGTATCTGATTGAACGAGCCTATCTGCGACGGACCGTCGACGGACGACGTTTTATCCTTGCCTACGGTTGCGATCTCGACTTCCTGTACGTAGCCGTGCAGGACGAGATCGTCGAGCTCGGACGATTTTATCTGGTCGAGCACCTGTTCCCAACGCGGATCTAAGTAGTCCGCGCCGAGCTCGAGCCCGAGTTCGGTCGCTTTTTTGCCGTTGAACGGACGGAGATTGCCGCCCGAGCCCATGACGGGCATTTTCGCGTCGGCATGGCGCTCCGCCCATTCCTGCGCGTCCGCCTTGGTGTAAAGGACTTTTGCTTTGAGCTCCGCCGCCATATCGCGGTTGGCTACGCGCTCGGCGGGGAAGGACGTTTCAAAGTCGGCGCGCGTCATGTATTTTATGTCCTCGCCGCTGGTCGTGCCGTCGACGGCGAAACCGTCGGTAAGCTTTTCGCCCGTGAATCTGTTTTTGACTTCCTTGCCCGAGGTCGGATCGACGTCGTAAATTATATCCGAGCCGATGCGGTAGTCTATGGTCGCACTGCCCGAACGGACTTCGGTAAGGTTGTGCGAGTCGTCCATTATGCGGACTTGGTACTTGCCCGCTTCGAGCACGTACGCGCCGCCGTCTATCTTTTTGCCGTAGCAGTCGTACGTCGCCATGTCGGAAACTTCGAATTCGAGCGTGAGCTCTTGCGCCTTGCCCGGCTCGACCGCAACGGGCGTCTTTGCAAACGCCGCGAGCATGACGCTCGGTTTTTCGAGCCCGCCGTCGCGGTGGTACTCGGGCGCGAAGTACAGCTGTACGACGTGCTGACCCGCGACGGGTCCGTCGTTGTAGACGCTGACCTTGACGGTTATCTTGCTGTTTTTATTGAGCTCGCTGCCCGCTTTGGGCGAAACGTCGACAACGTCGGTCTTGAACTGCGTATACGAAAGACCGTAGCCGAACGGATACTGAACGACGTCTTTATAACCGTTGACGCCCCATTTATTCTTGGCGTAGTCGCTTGTCCAGAACCCTTCCGCGTCCGCGGTCTCGTACCACATATATCCGACGTAAATATTTTCGGTGTAGTCGAGATAGTTGACGCCGGGATACTTGTTGTCGGACTCGCCGACGTTGGGATTGGTGCCCGTAGCGGGGTAGAGGTTGGTCGTGTTGTTGTACGTGCCGACGCCGGGCATGCCCGAGTTGGCGTAGGTCGCCGCGGTGGAAAAGTCGTAAGCGTAGGTATCGACCGTCCTGCCCGACGGCGAAACTTCGCCGTAGATAACGCGCGGCAGTGCATTAGCGGCTTTGTTGCCCGTGCCGCCGACTATAAGACAGCTGTCGAGCCCGTCTATCTTGTCCATGAACCCGAGGTTCATAGTGTTGGTGGAGTTGATAACGACGATGACTTTATCATACGTCTTGCCGACATAGGTGAGTAGCGCCTCTTCCTCTGTCGATATGTCGAGGAACGTGCGCGTCTTATCGGTGTTGGCGGCAGGCACTTTGCCTTTGCTCGAATAGTTTTTGTACTGAACGGTCGGCGCGTCGTTGCTTTCGCCGGCGGCTCTGCCGAGAACGACTATCGCAACGTCGGAAAACTGCTTCGCGTCGTTGAGCAGCTCGTCAGTATACCGCGACTTATCGTCGATGCTCGGCTCGAACAGCCTGCACGACTCGTAGTCGTGAGTGTGGAGCGTGTCGTACCAGAACGGTCGGCTGCCCTGGAACGACTTGTACATGGATATGAGCTTTTGGTTGTACTCGATGCCGTAGTCGGACAGCGCTTTGAGAAAATCGACGTCCGGCGTATAGCCCTGCGACGAATTGACGGAGCGTCCCGAGCCCGAGCCGCCCATTATCCATTGGGTCGCCGCCCAGCCGAATACGTTGACCTTGCTGTGCTTGTCCTTGTCGAGCGGCAGGGTCTTGTTGTCGTTCTTGGTCATGACGACGCCCTCCTCCTCGATCTGCGTGGCAAGGTTCTCGCCGAATTGGCGTTCTGCCGAGCCGAGCTTTTTGGTGCTTAGCCTCAGCGTGATCATATTCGCGAAAAGTCCGCACGCAACGGATATCGCGACTACGAGCACGACGAGGAAAGCGGCTATCGAAAAGCTCATGATTCTGAAAGTTTTGGCTTTCATACGTTTTTGTCTTCCTCCTTCCATTTGATATTCGGGCGCGACACGATCCGCGTCCGTGATTCACATATCCCGTTTATATAGATAACTTACTATATAACATACATATAAATATTACTTTATTATATAGCGTCAGGCAAGCGACGATTTTTTCTTGTGTTCATTTACAGTCTTAAATAATAGAGAGTAGTAAAAATAGACCTAAAAAAAATTCGTGCATGGATTTACGGCGCCACTTGTTTTACGATATCGGTATCGGTAAAATAAGGAGCGAAAAAAATGAAGATAAGACATATCAAGCCCGTAGCGGCGGCGGCTGCGGCAATAGTCGCGGCGTGCGCGTTTTCGGCATGCGCGCTCAAAGAAAACGATCCGCCGCCTAAACCCGAACCGACGTATCTTTCCGCATTGCGCGTGGACGGCAGTCGCATATACAACGCGGAAAACCGCGAAGTGTTTTTGCGCGGAGTCAATGCGGGCGGTGTGTGCGTTATCGAGCAGTGGATGAACGGTTTTAAGCAGAGCTACACCGAGGAGAGCGGCGTCAAGTGTATCGATCACAAAACGACTACGCGAGTTTTCGAGCAACGGTTCGGCAGGGAAAAGACCAAAAAGCTTTGGGCGGAATATCGCAAGAATATTTGGAACGAGCGCGATTTCCGAAACTGCGCGGAAATGGGCATGAACGTTATACGCCTGCCTTTCACGTATATGACGGTGGACTTCGACGCGACGTTCGACTATGCCGACGCGGGCAAGAACTACGATTTTTCGGTGCTTGACGAGTTTGTCGCCGGCGCGGCGGAACACGGCATGTATACGATACTCGACCTGCACGGCGCATACGGCTCTCAAAACGGTCAGGATCACAGCGGCGAGGTGCTGCCGGCAGGCGAGGTCGGGTTTTACTCGGACGAGCAGGCGATAGAGCTTACCGTCAAGCTGTGGGGCGCTGTCGCAGAGCACTTCAAAGACAACCCGAATATCGCGGGCTACGACATACTCAACGAGCCGGCGGAAAAGATAGCCGACGGCAAGACCGATATTACGTCCGAACGGCATTTCCGAGTGTTCGACAGGATATACGACGAGATACGCGAAAAGGACGATGACGGAATCGTTATCTTCGAGTCGTGCTGGGAGGGCGCAAACCTGCCGCGCCCGTCCGAATACGGTTGGGAAAACTGTATCTATTCGTTCCACCATTACACAAACTGCACGGGCGGCGACAGGTTCGACGAGCACAAAAACAGCTGGGATAAAAAGCTGAAAGGCATAGACGCGCGCAACTTCGGAGTGCCGCTGTATATGGGCGAGTTTTCCTGCTACACCAACGAGGACCAATGGGACTATACTGTGTCGCTGCTCAATTCGCGCGGATGGCACTGGACGAGCTGGACGTACAAGATCAATAACACGTTCGGCAATTCGGCATGGGGCATAGTGCGCATCGATATTACCGATAAAGATAAGGTCAACGCGCACGAGGACTCATACGAAACGATACTCGACAAGTTTGCGGGTCTGTATACCGAGGAGGACGTTACTAAGTTCGTGTTTACGAAGTCGGGCAGGACGCTTTTCGATAAGTTCAAAAAGTACTGCGGCGCAGAGGAGTAAAAGAGTAAGGAATGTTGTAGAAAATAATGCTGTTATTTTGCGCGTGAGTGCTGTTTTTTGTGTTGCTTATTAACATTTATTCCGAATTATGCTATACTTGCGCCGAAACATACAACAACGCTTTATGTCGTCGAAAAAAAGGAGAATGAGGAGATCGTCGGAATGAGGAAGTTGCATTGTAAACTGAGTTTTTTGCTTTGCATTGTATTCGTTTTTACCGTGCTTGCCGCTTGCGCAGGCAAAACGCCTGCCCCCGTCGTTTACGTTACGGAAACGTCGGTATCGCTCCGCGTCGGAGAGAGCTTTAAGCTCGGCGCGATCGCGTCGGACGGTTCGGCTGTCAGATTCGCGTCGGGCAACGAGAGCGTCGCTGCGGTAGACGACGGCGGCGTTATCACGGCGAAAGCCGTCGGCACCGCCGTAGTTATGGTAAGCATACCGTCGGCTATGAAAAAATGCGAAGTCACAGTGACGGAAGCTGCCGCGCCGCCCCCTGCGAGCGTTACGCTGTCCTTGTCGAGCGCGTCGCTTTACGTCGGCGACGAGCTGTCGCTGACGGCGGTAGTCCCGAACGGGGAACAGGTCTCGTACATAAGCACCGATACGATAGTCGCGTCGGTAGACGGCAAAGGCGTCGTCAAGGCGCTTGCCGCAGGCAGTGCGACTATTCGCGCGCGAATAACGGGCGCGCTCGCGAGCTGCGATATCACGGTCAAGGCTCTGCCGACGGGCGGCGGAACGGTTACGCCTACGCCGGATCCCGATCCGGACAAAGATCCCGACACGCCCGACCATCCGTCGCGCACGCTCGTATGGAGCGACGAGTTCAACGGTACCCAACTCGACACGAACAAATGGGGTTATCAGCTCGGCACTAAGGATAACTATAACGGCAATTACGGTCCCGATTTTTGGGGCAACGACGAAATGCAGTATTATACGCAAGACGCGGTCAAAGTAAAGGACGGCGCGCTTACGATAACCGCAAAAAAGGAAAGCCAACCCGAAGGCAGGACTTTTTCCTCGGGACGCATACTTACACGCGACAAGTTCTCTCGGACTTTCGGCTACTTCGAGGCGAGGATTAAATCACCTGCGATAAGCGGCATGTGGCCCGCGTTCTGGATGTTGCCGCAGGCATGCGCCGAAAACGATTACGGCGGTTGGGCTGCCAACGGCGAGATAGACATAATGGAAGCCAAGGGCAGACTGCAGAACAAAGTCGACACGACGATACATTTCGGCGGACAGTGGCCGAACAATAAATATCTTTCCGGCGAGTATCAAATGTCCTCGAATATCGACGAGTGGCATACCTACGCCGTCGATTGGCGCGCCGAATATATAGCCTGGTACGTCGACGGCGTGCAGGTCTACAAGCTCACCAACGACAGGTGGGATACGACGAGCTCTTCCGAGCCGTCCGCACCATTCGATAAGCCGTTCTATATCCTGCTCAACCTCGCGTGCGAGGGCACGTACGACCCGGGCGTAACAGTGCCGAGCGGCTTCGATCAAGCATCGATGTACGTCGACTACGTGCGCGTCTACGAATAGTCGGCGCGTCGGTCGGTATGCATAAATCAATCAGTCAAATTCAAGTCAAGGAGGAATTTGTATGAAGAAAAAATGGCTAACAACAGTCGTTACGGCGCTCTGTCTGGCGCTTGTCGCTTCGCTCTTTACGGCGTGCGGCAAGAAACAAGTCAAGATAGAGCTCAGCCAAACGACTCTCGAGTTGACGGTCGGGGGGGGGGCTACGCTCGTTGCTACAACGTCTAACGGCAAGGACGTAGAGTGGTCTACCTCCGACGCGAATGTGGCTACGGTGTCGTCCCGCGGCGGAGTTACCGCTCAGGGCGCGGGCACGTGCACGATAACCGCCAAGTACGGCAAGGCGTCTGCGACCTGCGCCGTCACCGTAAAAGAGAAAATAGTCGTCAACTTCACCTTTACCGACGGCAGCGGTGCAACGCTGACCGAGGCGACGGTCGACAGAGACGGCACGCTCCAGCTCAACGCGACTGCGTCCGACGACAGCGAGATCACCTCGTGGGAATCGCAGGATGAGAGCATTGCGACGGTCAGCTCGACGGGACTTGTCAGCGGCTTGTTCGACGGCGAAACGAATATCGTCGTCAAGACGGCGACCGGTCAGGGCACTATCAAAGTGACCGTTGTGGATAAGGAGACCGATAAGTACGCGATAACCACCGAGAAGAAAGAAGGTAAGTGGTGGTATGCGATAAGCACCGACGGCGGCAGAACGCACGAGCTTACACGCTCCGAGTACCGCAAGGGCGTTGTTCGTTTCGCATTTACGGGCAACTGCAACTATGCGCCCGGCGACGTCAAGCTCGGCTTTAACGATCCTACCGTGACCGAGGGTTGGCACACCGTTACCGGCAAGATCAATGCTGATTTCGATAACAAAGCCGTGACTATCAACGGCACTGCGGTAATGCTCCATGAGGGCGACAATACCTTTAAGATAGCTTACAATCAGCTTGCCGCACAGGATTCGTTAGTTATAGCTTTTGAGGGCAAGGGCGGTTATGTCAATGATTCTTGCTCGGTCGTCATAAGCGACCTTGTTTGGAGCGACTTCACCCCCGTGACGCTCAAAACGCCGACGTTCACGCTTGCCGACGGAAACATAACGATAACGACGAGCGACACCGAAGGCATCGACGTTTATCAGGTCGGACTTTTCGAGACCGAGACGAGCAAAAGACCGCTGTTCACGCAGAACTTCGACGCGGCGAGCGGTAAGCTCGATACGAGCTCATGCAAAAAGAACGGCGAGTTTATAGTCAAGGTAAGGACTATCGGCAACGTCGGTTATTCCTCCTCCGCATGGAGCGACGGCAACGACGTAAAGTGGACGGTCGATAACGATATCATTTCCTATGACGTCGCTTACGGCGGCGAAGCCGACGCGAAAAAGACCGAAAACGTCAACAAATGGATGTATTGGGCGGGCGACGGCAGCGCGGTCGAGTCCGTCAAGTACCATGACGGCACTGTTACCGTAAAGACCAAACAAATAGGCTGGGCTTTCTACGGTATCCAGCTGTTCTATCAAGACAGTTCGTTTGAAGTCGGCGAGAACGTCAAGATAACGATGACGGTCAAAGCCTCGCATGCCGGTTCGATAACCGTCCGTGGCAACGCTTTCAAGCTCGAGGCAAACCAAGCGACGACGATCGACATCTATACCTCTCAGGTCGAAGGGAATACTTCCACGATAGGCATTCAGCTCGGCGTCAGTAACGGCGGAGAAGATTATCCTCCGTTCGCCCCCGGCGAAGACGAGCTTACCGTCGAATTCTCCGATATTCAGTTCGATAACTTCGATCCGATCAAGCTCGCGGGCGCGACGATAGCGGTCGATGGCAACAATGCTTTCACTATCACCGACGACGGCAATGCGGGCAAGACCGTAGACGGCTACAAGATCGAGATATTCAACGGCGAAAATGAAGTCGTCAAGACTCAGACGGTCAAAGATAAGACGGGCGACCTCGATGTTGCCGCGATAGGCGCGGGCAGCTTTACCGCAAAGGTCACGACGCTCGGTCACGGCATGTACGTTTCGAGCGATGCGTCCGCGGCGTGCGATGCGTTTACCGTTACGACGCTTATCGCTCCGTCCATAGCGGTCACCGAGGGCGAAGACGGCGGCTATACCTACACGATAACCGACACCAACGACGCGGCGTATGTCAAGGGCTACGAGATATATGTCGGAAGCAGTAAGTTCTCCGTGACCGAAAAGACGGGCACGCTCGATGTTTCGGCTATAGCTACGGGCGAATACAAAGTCAAAGTCAAAGCGCTTGCGAGCAAGAAGTTTGCCAACGCCGAAAGCGCCGAGATCACTGTCAACATTTCCAACGACGACCCGAGCTACGAGATAACCGAGTGCGCTAATGAGGAAACTTATCTCGCAAGCGATAAGGTCGGGCAATGGGTCAGGTGGAATCAAACTCCTAATACCATAACGGGTACTGCGGGCAAGGATTCGCTCACCGTTGAACTTACCGCCAACTCGGGAGAGTTCTGGGTCAACCAGTTGTTCTATAAATCCGCCGAGGTGGGCAACTGCACGATAACCATGAACATCACATCGACCGTAACGGGCAATCTTACCGTCAACGGTCAAAAGGTAGAGCTTACCGCCGGTGTGGCGAAATCTATAACCGTTTCACAAGCGGGAGCTTCGACTATTTCCATACAAATGGGTGTAAACGGCGAGCCGAATACGCTTAGCAATTGCACGGTAACTTTTGCGGACATAGTCATTACTGCGGCATAAGCAGGACAACAGATCTACACACGGCATCGGCCGCGCCGCCTTCGGGCGGTGCGGCTGTAAGCCGTTAATAACGGATAAAAAAACTTTTAATGGAGGAAGTTATTTTGAAGTTTTCCATCAAGCAAATATCGGTCAAGCAGTGGATACTCGGCGCGGTGATATTGGTGCTTATCGGCGTAATGATAGCCGCCAACATCGTGCTCAATCTCTTCTCACCGATACTGCACGCGTTTTTCTCGGGCGACGACACCGACTATTCGGGCGCTACGGCGTCGTTCGAGGAGGGCGATAAGGTCGTGCAGGAACTGGGCGAGGACAGTATGGTCCTGCTCAAAAACAAGGACGGCTTTTTGCCGCTCAACAAGACCGACAAGATAAATCTTTTCGGCTGGGCAGCCACCGATCAAGGCTTTTTGGTCGCGGGCGGCGGCAGCGGCGGCACGGTCATCCACCAGGATAACAAGGTGACGCTCACCCAGGCGCTCGAAAAAGAGGGCATGGAGTACAACAAAGAACTCCTCGAGGATTACAGCAAGCTGTCAGACGTCGATGCCGATAAGAACAGCGGCAGTCCCGATCCGATCGCGGCGGTGTTCAATCCTCCCGCGAGCTTCTATACGCAGGACAGGCTCGACAAGGCGTATGCGTATTCGAAAACCGCCGTCGTCGTGCTCAGCAGGTTCGCCGGCGAAAACGCGGGCTCTAACGAGCTGCTCAAGGTCGGCAGCTACGACAACGGCACTTATCTCGAGCTCAACGCCAACGAAAAGGCTATGTTCGACGCGCTCGAGAACAAAGGCTTCGACGTTATCGTGCTGTTCAACGTTTGCAACAATCCCGAAATGGGCTTCCTCGACGAATACGAGTGCATCAAAGCCGCGCTGTACGTCGGTGTTCCCGGTCAGTCGGGCACGCGCGCCATACCGCGCATCCTTCGCGGTGACGTAAACTCGTCCGGCAGGATAGCGGATACGCTCGCTTACGATTACCAGACGCATAATCCGTCGTTCATGAACGCGGCGTATGCCAACGACAGCATGGTCTATCAGGAAGGCATTTACGTCGGCTATAAGTGGTATGAGACCGCCGACGTTTCGGGATATTTCGACGCTAACGGCACTTCTTACGATAAGGTCGTGCAGTACCCTTTCGGCTACGGTCTTTCTTATACCGATTTCGAGTGGAAAGTCGAGTCGCGTTCTTGGACGAGCAAGGACGTTATGAGCGACAGCGCCGAGTACGTGATAAAAGTCAACGTCCGCAACACGGGCAAGGTCGCAGGCAAAGAGGTCGTTCAGCTCTACGTTACGCCGCCGTACAAGGCGGGCGGTATAGAGATGCCTGCCGTCAGCCTCGTCGCTTTTGCCAAGACGGGCGTTATACAGCCCAAGCACGACGAGACCGTCACGCTTAAATTCACCGCATACGATCTCGCATCATACGATGCTTACGACGCCAACAAGAACGAGTTCAGCGGTTACGAAACGGAATCCGGCGACTATATGCTCAAGCTTATGAACAACTCGCACGACGCCGCGCCGATGGCTAACTCGGCTGCTAACGAGTTTTCGCTGTACAGCGAGGGTTTGAAGTTCGATGTCGACCCCGTAACGAAAGAGAAGGTGGAAAACCGTTTCACGGGCGACACCGCTTACGCCGATTGCCCCGTCGACGCTTCGTCGTTGATAGCGGGCGGCGTTAAGTACCTTTCTCGCGAAAATAAATTCGCCAACTATCCGACGCAAAGAGCGCCGTCCGTCAACAAAAACACTGCCAACAACGTGTCTACTTACCGTTACGACGGTTACGACAATGCCGATATCTCCGACATCAAGTACGGCGAGGATAACGGTTACTTATTGACCATGGTCAAGAACGAGGACGGTTCGCTTCGCCGCCCGACCGAAAAAGAGCTTGCGACGGGCAAGGACGATTCGGGCAAGACCGTCGAGCTCGTGCTCGACGAGGAGCTTGCGGAAACGCTTCGTGACTACGATGCTCCGATATGGAAGGATCTGCTCGATCAGCTCACACAGGACGATGTCAAAAACCTTATAGGCAAGGGCGGTTTCCAGACCGCCGAGATCTACAACATAGCCAAGCCGCATTGCACAGACCGCGACGGTCCTGCGGGCTTCAACATGGGCGTCAGCAACCCCGGCACGGAGACAAAGTGGACGGGCTTCCCGACTGAATCGCTTATCGGCTGTTCGTGGAACACCGAGCTCCTGCAAAGGATGGGCGAGGTCCAGGGCAGCGTCGCGCTCGCGACGGGACTTCAGGGCTGGTACGCTCCCGGCGTCAACCTTCACCGTTCGGTCTACAATACCCGTAACTACGAGTATTTCAGCGAGGACACCGTGCTCACCGGCAAGCTCGGCGCGGCTATCGTCAAGGGCGCTAAGAGCAACAACCTTTACTGCTATGTCAAGCACTTTGCAGTAAGCGAAGCGGGACAAAACCCTGCCGACAAAAATACGTGGCTCACAGAGCAGGCTCTGCGCGAGACCTATCTCAGACCGTTTGAAATGACCGTCAAAGAAGGCGGCGCCAACGGCATGATGAGCGCGTTCAACCGCGTGGGCGCGGTTTGGGCAGGCTCTAACCACGCGCTGTTGGAGGACATTCTCCGTAAGGAGTGGGGCTTCCGCGGCACGGTCATAACCGACTGGTACGACAACACTGCGTACATGAACTATACCCGCGGCGTCATTGCCGGCAACGACCTTTGGCTCGCCGGCACTTCTCAAGCCGCGGCTAAGATAGACCTCGGCAACACTGCCAATGCGTTCCGCGCGCGTCAGTCCGCCAAGAACATAATCTACACCTATATAACGACGATAACCGAAGTCACCGTTACCGCCGCGCCGCACTCGACGTTGTTCGTCGGACTGTGGTCGCTCATCAACGTAGTGCTCGCCGTCGGTATGGCTGTGTGCGTGCTGTTCATCGTGCTCGACGCCGTCAAACGCATCAGGAATGGAAAAACGCAAGCTGCGGCTTCCGCATCGGCTG
>CAJTND010000002.1:159585-188300 GCA_910577995.1 uncultured Christensenella sp.
CCGACGCGCCCGCCGATGTTCCCGAAGATAAAGAGTAACGTACGATAATTGATCATAAACAAAAAAGACCGACGTAAAATCGTCGGTTTTTTTGTTGCGAAAATCGAGTTTCAAAAGTCTGCTAAGTATCGTTTCGATCGTCGAAAATGTACTTTTGCATCTTTTCCGGACATTCCAAAAAGTGCTTGTAAATATTGTATATATCGGTATCTTTATATGCGACGGGCATAAGACCGTTGTCGACGTTGAGAATTTGCGCGTTGCGGTAGGACAACAGGATGGGCGAGTGCGTAGCGATTATGAACTGCGCGCCGCTTTGTTCGAGCGTGTACAGCCTGTACAGCAGGCGTATTTGGTTGTTGGGCGACAGCGCGGACTCGGGCTCGTCCATCAGATACAGTCCGTTGTCGCTGAACCCGTCGAACAGCCTGTTGAAGCTTTCGCCGTGCGAGCCCAAGTGCAGGCTCTCTTCCCAGCCTGCGTTATACTCGTAAAAGGCGTTTGCCATGGTGTAGTACGATTCGGCGCGCAGGAAGTATTTCCATTTGGGTATGCGTCCCGATTTGAACAGCGTCAAGTATTCATTCAGCTCGGATGTGGAGTCCACGGTGCTGTACGACATGTTTCGAGAGCCGCCCTCTGCGCTAAGTCCGATGCACTTAGCCAAAGCCTCGACTATTGTCGATTTGCCCGAGCCGTTTTCTCCTACCAAAAATGTGACGGGCTTCTCGAATTCGAGCTCCGTCAATCCATGTATAGCGGGTATGGAAAACGGGTATTCGTCAAAGTCCTTGACTCTTTCGCGGTTCAAACGAAACCCTTTTATAAACAGATCGTTCAATTTCGGTGACCTCTCTTAAACGCGCGGATTATCGAATCTGCGCTTGCCCGTTATTTTATCTATTGTTACTTTGTATACGGCGACCGCGTCGGTCATCACGCATTTATCTGCGTCGTAGCCATCGATGCCGCAATGCGCGAGCAGGAGCTTTATCCCATGAACGGCTTGCTCTCCATAGACCCTTTCGGTGTGACCGTAGGCGATGACGCTCTTATAATCCGCAGTCACGCCGTGTTCGGTCTTTACGTAACCGTCGAGCATGTCGGCTTCCACAGCGACGCGGTCGTTCCGCGCGATAAGGTCGACTTTTTTGCCTTGTTTGGCGCAGTGGAAGTATATAGTCAGACAACCGTCGGTGTTTTCCCAGCCGAACGACAACGGAACGATATAGGGGAACGGTTCGTCGTGCAGTGCGAGCCTTATCACCTGACAGCTGTCGAGAAGTTCCGTCATTGTCGTTATGTCTTTTATCTCGCGTTGTGACAGCCGCATTATCTACTACCTATATCCTCGATAAAAGCGCAGACTTCGGCGGGATCGCCCGATACGCCGTCGTATTCTATATCGTGATTTTCCGCGTCGAATACGCCGTGATTGCGTATGAGCATTTGTTCGACGGGCGGTGGCAGGTTGCCGCGCAGTCTTTTTTTGAAACGGTCTTTTATCGTTTCTATATCCGCTTTGACGAGTATCCTTATCGCGCCGTCGGGAAGCAGGGCGATATGTTGTTTTTCGGAAATGACGTAGATCATATTATCGCCCGAAACGGCGTTTGCAAGCTTAGCCCTGAACGCCTTTTCCGCCTCGCACTCCGACTTCGCCAGGCGCAGATAGTCCTTGCCTGTCACAGTTTCCGCGCCGATGACTTTTTGTATCTCGGTCGCGAGCGTGGATTTGCCGCTGCAATTTTCTCCGATTATGGCTATGACCATTGCTTGCTTCTCCTTTGATAGTAAAAACCCCAAACGGTTTATCCGTTCAGGGTTTTTGGGGTGGTGGGCAATGAGGGACTCGAACCCCCGACTTTCTCCACGTCAAGAAGACACTCTCCCAGCTGAGTTAATTGCCCAAACCGTTTACTTGTTAAGTTTAATATATTTCGCGCTTTTTGTCAAGCGGTTTACTTGTATTTGTTGCGAATATGTGATAAAATAAATCCATGAAAGCGGTGATCCAGCGCGTAAACGGCGCAAAACTCTCGGTAAACGGTGAGGCGGTAGCGTCCGTCGGGCGCGGGCTCGTCGTTTATGTAGGGATAGAACAGTCCGATACGGAAGCGGACATCGTTGCGTTTGCGTCCAAGCTGGTCGCGCTCAGGATATTTGCCGACGGCGACGGCAAGATGAATCTTTCCGTGACCGACGTCGGCGGCGATATTTTGCTTGTGTCGAATTTCACCCTGTGCGCGGATATATCGCACGGCAACCGCCCGAGCTTTACAGGTGCGATGCGGCCTGCGGCGACGGCGAGCGTCATGTTCGATCGCGTCGTCGACGTCGTTACCGATCTTATGCGCGGTCGCGGCGGCGCTGTCGGGCGCGGGATATTCGGTGCGGACATGACCATTGAACAGGTCAACGACGGACCGGTGACGATTATTTACTGACATGTTTTTTTCGGGCGATATCAAGGATAAAAAACTGCTGTTGCACGCCTGCTGCGCGCCGTGCAGTCTCGGTTGTATCGCGCCGCTCTTGTCCGAGGGCGCTCTTATTACTTTGTTCTATTACAATCCGTGCATAATCGACGGCGAGTTCGAGCGTCGGCTCGATGCGCTCGAAACCGTGGCGAAGCACTTCGGGCTCGAGCTCGTCGCGCCAGAGCATGACTACCGCGGTTATCTGTCCTACGCGTCGCCGCTTGCCGATGAGGGCGAGGGCGGCGGACGTTGCGCTTTGTGCATGGGCGACCGCATAAAAGCGGCGGCGGTGTATGCCGCGGAAAACGGGTTCGACGCGTACTCAACGACGCTAAGCGTATCGCCGCACAAGAGCAGTAAGCTAATATTCTCGCTTGCGGAGGAGCTCGGCGTCCGCGGCATCGGCGCACCGTTCCTTCCGCGCGATTTCAAAAAACGCGACGGGTTCAAGCGGTCGGTCGAGCTGTCGAAAGAGCTCGGCATCTATCGCCAAAGGTTTTGCGGCTGCGAGTTTTCTCTTGCCGAGGCGGAGCGCGCGAGCGCGGCTACGGCGGAAAGGCGGGGCGTTGTATGAGCATAGCGGACAAGCTTAAAGACCTGCCCGATACGCCCGGCGTATATATCATGCGCGACGCGACGGGCAAGGTAATTTACGTCGGCAAAGCGGTCGTTCTTAAAAACCGCGTGCGTCAGTATTTCCAGAACACGGAAAAGCCCGTCAAGGTGCAGGCGATGGTCGACAACATCGCCGACTTCGAGTACATGATAACGCGGACGGAAAAGGACGCGCTCGCGCTCGAAAACAACCTTATCAAGAAGTACAAGCCGCACTATAATATACTGCTTAAAGACGATAAGACAAGCCCATATATCCGCATCGACACGCGCGCGGAGTTCCCGTGTATCGAGGTGACGCGGCGTGTCAAGCGCGACGGCGCGCGGTACTTCGGACCGTTTATCGGCGTGTCGGTGCGCGACGTGATAGCCGTTTTGCAATCGGTCTACCGCATACGCACGTGCACGGGCAAGCTGAAAAAACGCGCGCGCCCGTGCCTGTTCCACGACCTCGATCTGTGCCTTGCGCCGTGCTGTGACAAGTGCGACCGCGATGCGTATATCAAAGCAGTCAACGGCGCGGCGTCCTTCCTTTCGGGCGGCAGCGACGATATTTCGGGCGTTATAACGCAAAAGATGAACGAGGCGGCGGAAAAAGAGAATTTCGAGCGCGCAATACAGTACCGCAATCAACTGCGAGTGCTGGAAAATCTCAAAAGCAAAATCGTCGGCGCGCTCGGCAACATCGTCAACATCGACGCGTTCAGTTATACCGACAACGGCATTTACGGCGCGGTCAGCGTGTGCATAGTCCGCGGCGGCAAGATGATGGGCGTCAAGAATTACATTATCGACGAGCCGCAGGTCTTCGGCGGCGACATGACGACTTTCCTGCCGCAGTATTATTCGATGACCAACGAGTTGCCCGACGAGATCTGCTTGCAGGACGAGATAGACACGGCGGCGCTCGAGGAGTATTTTTCGTCGGTATTCTCAAAACGTCCGTCGATACTGTTCCCGCAAAAAGGCTTGAAGAAAAAGCTGTTGGACACGGCGGCGCAGAACTGCTCGGACTTTCTTTTGAAGAGCTCCGACAGGCAGAAGCGCGAGAGCGATATGACATACGGCGCGTGCGGAAGGCTTACCGCCGTGCTCGGCATACCGAGCGCGCGGCGCATCGAGTGCTATGATATATCGAATATCTCGGGCGAGGATAACGTCGCGTCGCAGGTCGTCTTTATCGACGGGAAAGCGGACAAGGCGCAATATAGGCGTTACCGTATCCGCACCGTCGAGGGCGCGGACGACTTCCGCTCAATGTACGAAACGCTTACCCGCAGGCTGACGCATTACAAAAACGGCGACGCGGGTTTTGACGAACTGCCCGACCTTATAGTCATCGACGGCGGTATCGAGCAAGTGGAGTTCGCGTCGCGCGCGGCGGACGAACTCGGCGTGCCCGTGCCGATGGTCGGTCTTGCGAAAAAGGACGAGGAACTGTATCTGCGCGGCGTGCGCGAGCCGATAAAGCTCAAACGCGACGACTACGGACTGAGACTGTTACAGCGCGTCCGCGACGAGGCGCACCGATTCGCTGTGCTGTATCACAGGACGTTGCGCTCCAAGCGGTACGAAAGCGAGCTGAAATCGGTGAACGGAGTTGGCGCGGCTACCGTCAAGAAAGTGCTTGCCGCGTTCACTACCCGCACGATAACCGAGGCAAGCGTCGACGAGCTTGCCGAAAAGGCGGGCATTACCAAAGCCGCCGCCAAGAACATCTATTATTACTATCACCCCGAAGAGGATATCGCAATGAAGGATTATAAGCTGATCGCCGTCGACCTCGACGGCACGATGCTCAACGACGAGCTTGCCGTGCCCGAGCGCAATCTCGCGGCAGTGGATGCGTTCCGCGCTCGCGGCGGTATATTCACCGTAGCTACGGGGCGTTCGCCTGGCGGTGTGACGCGCTATCTCGCCGCGCTCGGGCTCGATAAATACCCGGTAAAATACGCGTGCAATCTCGGCTGTACTATAATAGACGCGCAGAGCGGCGAGAGCGAACTGCTCGGCTTTGTCAAAGGCGATGACGCGGCGCGATTGATACGCTATGCCGCGCCGAGCTGTATGCTCGTACAGCTCTATGACGAGAACGGGTTTCGCATAGAACGCAAAACGCCCAAGACCGAGATATATTGCAGCGCAGTCGGCGTGGAAGCCGACGAGGTGGGCGACCTTGCCGCGTATTCCGAAACGAGCGGCAACAGAGTAATAAAGGTGCTTTTGATACTCGGCGAAAGCCGCGTCAAGAGCATGATAAAAAAGCTCGAAAAGGAGTTTCCCGAGTTGCAGTTCGTGCAGTCGACCGCGCCGCTCCTTGCCAAGCTCAAGGACGGAGACGACGACCCGACTATGATCGAGTGCCTTGCAAAGGGCGCGGATAAGGGCGTTGCTCTCGCGCGTATCGCGGCGCATTACGGCGTAGATATTTCGGAAACGATAGCCTTCGGCGACAGCTTCAACGATATCCCGATGATAAAGGCAGCTGGGCTGGGCGTTGCGATGGGCAACGCGCGTCCCGAGGTCAAAGCCGTCGCCGACGTCGTAGCCGAGACCAACAATGCCGACGGCGTCGCGCGCATCATAGAAAAGTACTGCCTCAACCGATAGAACGGAGGATAAAGCAATGCCGGTCAAAAAAGACGGAGCGAGCTCGAACAAAAAGGATCTGCCCGACGCGAAGACCCTCGCAACGGCGGAGATAGAGGAGACCGTAAAGGACGTCGATATTTTCGAGTTTGCCGACCGTATGGAGCTCGAGATACTGTATCGCGGCGATAACAGGCGCATACATTTTTGCACGTTCAACATAAGCCGACCGGGCTTACAGCTCGCGGGATATTATAAACACTTTTCCGCCGAACGCGTGCAGGTGATAGGCGAAATGGAAATGACGTACCTATTGCAAATGACGCATCAGGCGCGTAAAACCGCATGCGAGGAGTTTTTCAAAAACCCCATTCCGTGCCTTATACTTACCACTGCGACGCCGCCCTGCGAGGAGCTGCTCTCCGCCGCTAAAAAATTCAACCGCGTGGTGCTGATATCCAAAGTGCGTACCACGATGTTCGTCAATAAGCTGTCGCTGTACCTAAACGAACTGCTCGCGCCGTCGGTAACGATACACGCCGTGCTGATGGATCTTTACGGCGTCGGCGTGCTCGTAATGGGCGAGTCGGGCATAGGCAAGAGCGAGACCGCCCTCGAGCTTATCGGGCGCGGGCATAGGCTCGTAGCGGACGACGCCGTGACTATCACGCGCATAGGCGACAGACTGGACGGAACAAGCCCCGAGGTCATACGGTATTTTATGGAGGTGCGCGGAATCGGCATAATCGACGTAAAGGCTATGTACGGCGCGGGCGCGGTACAGCTTGTTAAATCGGTCGATATGGTAGTCAGGCTGGAAGAGTGGAACGACAAGGCGACTTATAACCGCCTCGGCACGCCCGACGAAAAATACTCGATACTCGGCGTAAAAAAACCGCTGTACGTGATCCCCGTCAAGCCCGGGCGAAACCTTGCGATCATACTCGAAGCGGCGGCGCGCACGCACAGGCTCAACGATCTCGGCTTTTCGGCAATGGACGAGCTTAGCGAGCGACTTCGCGGCAACTTCGACAAATAATTTACAACCATACAAATCTTTGAATACCGACTGTGCAAACGCAGTCGGTTTTTTGTTTTATGACAAATAAGCCACAAAGTGATTTATTTATATCGTTATAAATATGTATTTTGGCGTAACCTTTCGAATTATGGCTCAATCTTGTAAAAATGCCCATTGACAATGCAATAATTGTGTGTTATGCTTGCAGTATAATTATTATAAAAAAAGGAGGGACGCAAAATGAACAAGGTCAACGGCATTAGGCGGCTTATAGCATCGGCGACGGTTTTATGTCTGTTTGTCATTGCAATGATGGGGATAACATTCCGTCCGTCGATTGCGGAAGGTGCGCGGACTATGAGCAATAAAAGCGTTTCGGCAAAAAGTGTTCGGAGCGACGAAACAGAAACTCAAACGGTGTTTTCATATAAGGATGTATTCGCAAGCTATTACCGTCAAGCAAAGGAAAGAATGGCTGACGGCGGTATAGAAATGCCGTATACCTTAGACGAGTTTTGCGACGGATACTATAAGCTCGGAATGGATATACAAGATTATACCGATTTTGTGGTAAACGGTGCGCATAATTACGCATATATAACCGAAAACGGTGTTTCTCCACAGTCTGCATCTTTGGAGGAGTCATATATTCTAAAAGGAAATGTAGAAAAACCTAGTTCATCTAATTTCGACCCTGACATAACTCCTGTGAGCGCATTTAAGAGAGGACTGAAATATAATGGAGATGTTTTTGATTATTCAAACATTAACGACGGGGATATAGTTATTGAAACGCATAATCCGTTGTTGGGGAATATGGGGCACGCTGCTTTTGTTTACAACGCGCACAAACAAGCGGAAATAGCCACCGGAACAAGAGGAACGTATATCCAAACGATCGAGGCTGTATTGGACGGAGTGAAGTTTGGATTTCTAGACGACACGCGTATGGTCGATTTCGGAGTTGTCATCATTCGTTCGACGGTTGTCGGTGGCTTGGGAATGTTTCCTTTGGAAAAGCTGATAGAAAATGCAAAATACTTTATGTGGAAACAGTTGGGCAAACCATACAGCCTTCCTACGGGCAGTAGCGGCAGAGTAAATATGGATATAGACTCTACAAAATGGTATTGTACGGAGCTTGTATATGCCGCTTATGCTTACGGGATAATAAACCTCGATGCGATAAATGAAAACGGTAATGTATGGGCATTTGATTTGATCAGGTCGGATTTAACAAAATTTGTTTCTGTTTCTGAATTTATAGATGTGGATTTATTTAGCGTTAGCGGAGGTGTTCGAATATTTAAGGTTTTTAACAATACAAATAGTACGATTACATTAAAATACAACACTAAATTGGCGTTTGTAGACGATGCAAAGAACTGGACGGATAAATTAAAAGATATAACTACTGTAACTATAGAAGCAAATAAATCTGTGATAATTCCGATTTTACCTAATGTTTTAGCAGGAACAGCTGTTTTTTGCAGGGAGATCCGTGAAGGGAAGTCAATAACGAGATATATTACATATTGTACTGAAATCAATAGCTCAACTCTGAGAATGAAAATTTTCAAGAACATGGTAACAGAGGTAGAAGAATAATGTTACAAGTTATATCGCTTAGCAAAAAATATGCGGAAAAGAAGGGAAAGGAAGTAACCGCGCTTGACGGTGTGACCTTGGACTTGCCGGATAAGGGACTTGTTTTTATCACGGGCAAGAGCGGCAGCGGGAAGTCGACTTTTCTCAATCTGCTCGGCGGCTTGGACAGTCCGACGGAGGGAGAGATAATAATAGACGGGCGGTCGAGCAAGGACTTTAAGGAGAAAGATTATTGCGCATACCGCAACGACTATGTCGGATTCGTGTTTCAGGAATATAACCTAATAAATCAGTATTCTGTGGGGGTGAACGTCGCGCTTGCCCTCGAACTGCACGGGAAGAGCAAGGAGCGCGAGCTTGTGGAGAAGACGCTCCGCAAGCTTGAACTCGTCGACGGAGAAAAGACGCTGTACGACAGAGCGGTAAACACGCTCTCGGGCGGACAAAAACAGCGCGTCGCGATAGCTCGGGCGCTCGTGAAAGATCCCAAACTAATACTTGCGGACGAGCCGACGGGTGCGCTGGACAGCGAAACGGGCAAGACGCTTTATGAGCTGCTCAAAAAGTTATCCGAAGAAAAGCTCGTCGTGGTAATAACGCACGACAGAGAGTGCGCCGAGCAGTACGGCGACAGGATAATAGAACTGAAAGACGGCAAGATACTGTCGGATAGTGCGGAGCAGATCGCGGCGGTCGAGCAAAATGACAGCGCGGAGCGAGAGCGTGCGCCGCAAAAGACGGGACGGCTGCCGTTCAAGCGAATATTCACTATGGGGCTTAACGGGTTGAAGTTCAAAAAGCTTCGGCTCGCGTTTTCCGTCGTGCTTGCCGTGATAGCGTTTACGCTGTTCGGATTTGCCATAACTTCGGCTACGATAGATTATTTAGACGTGCAGTTAAATACCGCATACGAGCACAATGTAAAAATGGTCGTGCTACAATCTTTGGCTAAATCCAAATCAAAAACCATATATCACGGCGGTCAGTTCGACGGGCTGGTAATATATGGAAAAGGTGAATATGATGGTGAGGGTTTTAAAGAAGAACAGTTGGAAAGATTAAAAAAGCACTCATCTTTAATGCGAGTGTTTAACAATATTAGTCATACAGTAGCGAGTGACTATGAGTACCATGTAATCAATATAGATAATCTGACAAAAGAATTGAGATATAATAGATACGTGCAGTTATTTACTATTCACAATATTATTATACTCGATCCCGAAACAGGCGAAAAGGACGCATCGCTGAGTCCCGATCCGCGGCTTACTGTCGGTTGTCGCCTACCGCAAAACGACAGTGAGATAGCGATAACAGATTATACGGCAGACATGTTTATGCGGCTCGGATATAAAGATGTTGATGGCGACGGCACTTATTACACAATAAACAGTCCCGACGAGTTGATAGGCAGGACTATAAGCGGTTATTCGATATGCGGGGTCTACCAAACCGACGAAGATAAAAAGAAGTATCAAGATAAGTACGATTACGATTATACCGGATCGATATACAGTAATACCCCCGGTGGTTTGCTATATGATCCATATTACGAAGGATGGAAAAACGGCTTTCATATGATGAATAGCGCGTTCATGCATAAAAGTATTTTGGAACATCCTAATCTCAGCTGGCAAAAAATAATAACACATCTTTTGTATAAACTCAGCGGAAGTAAGGCGAAAGACAAAGCATTCTTTAATAGCTTAAAGACATATAAACATGTAGAGTATTTGGAAGAGCGGTCTTCCGAGTATGTGGATTGGACATATACATCAACTTTACATACGAGTTATTCTGGCTTTATAGAAAACAGTACTTTGGTTTCTTTGATCACAGACCCCAAAGCTATAACGGGCGCTATCGTAATAAGCGTTATATTTGCGGTGTTCAGTACATTGCTATTGATGAGTTTTCTGTTATTCGGGTTCGATGCGCGTAAGAAGGAGATAGGCGTACTGCGCGCCATGGGCGCGAGAAAAACAGATATCTCGCTTATATGTCTTACCGAGGCTCTCTTGATAGCGGCGATAGATCTTTTGCTTTCGCTGTTATCTGTCGGGATCATCTGCGCTGTGCTAAATGCAAAAGTTTATGTCACGCTGTTCTTTATGGGCGCGATACCGATATTTACCATGATCGGACTTTGTGTAACTGCGGCGGTGTTGGCGTCTTTGCCGTCCCTTAAGATAACGAATAAAAAGCCCGTCGATATCATACGTGAAAACGGTTAGCTCTACGAATTTCAGCTAGCTTAATTGCTACGCTTAAAGGTCTTTAAGCCGCTTTTTACTATCTTCGCGTCAAACTTTAAGTCGTAGTATATCTCGCCGTCGAGTTGGAGCGGGGCGGGCGTTTCGATATACACTTGCTCGCACACTACGTGGTGAGTATACGGCTTGTTCATATGCTTGCCCTTGACGAACTTGGGCATAACGAATACCGTCGGCGTGTGCTTGGGCTTTTCCATTATTATAAGGTCGAGCTTGCCGTCGTCGGCGAGCGATATCGGCGAAAGCCTTATGCCGTTGCCTATCTGCGAGCCGTTGCATACGCCTGCCATGATGCAGTCGTAGGCGAGTGTTTCGCCGTTGACGGTCGCTTTGACGGAGTAGGGTTTATAGCTCAAAAGACAGCGGAACAGCGACGCGACGTAAGACAGCTTGTTGCCCGACCGTGCGGTTTTGAGCAAAACTTCGACGTCCAGCCCCGTTCCCGCCACGTTGATACAGCGTCTGTCGGATACGTCGATATAGTCGAGCTCCGCGGGCTCGCCGCGAATGACGTCCTCTATCGCTTCGATAGGGTCGAGCGATGCCGCGCCCGTGCCTTTTGCAAAGTCGTTGCCGCGTCCTGCGGGGACGAGCCCGAGCCGCGAGCGCGTAAAGTCTATGCCGTTGAGCACCTCGTGGAACGTGCCGTCGCCGCCGAGCGCTACTACTGTTTGCGCGCCTTCCGCGCACAGCCGTTTCACGAGCTGTTCCGCATGTCCTTTGGCGGCGGTCTCGTGGACGTTGTATTCGACAGCGCGTTCGTCGAGATACGCGGTTATCGCGTCGACGCATTTTTTGCCGTTGCCCTTGCCGCTATTGAGGTTTGCTATTATCTCCACAACGGTCATCCTCCGTTTTTTTGTCGGGTGTTTTTGTCTTTGGTTTTGCTTGCCGCGGCGGACGCGCTGGCTTTTGCCTGCCGGGTTTTTCGGCTCTGCGGGCGGGCGGTTTCGAGCCGCTCGCCGTCATGAGCTCGGTAAGCTGTTCGTTGAGCTTGGTTATCTTTTGTTGAAGCTTTATCGCGCGTTTGAGCACGTCGACGGGCTTATCGTCGTCGTTGTCTTTTTTGCCGTTCTGCGCCGCCGCTTTTATCTCGCTCATCTCCGAGCTTTGCGGTGCGGGGCGTTTTTCGCCGCGCGGTTTGTTAAGCTCGCGCCGTGTCTGCGGCACGGACTTTTGCGGCTCTACAGTAGTATGCTCGTAGGATAGGCATTTCATAAAGAGCTTGTACATGGGCGTGACGTCGTCGTAACGGAACGCCGCCGTTTCCGCGGCGCGTATCTCCGTCGCGGGCGTGCGGTAATAGCAGAGCGAAAAACCGCGCGCTTTGCAAAATGCGGTGACGAACAGTCGCACCGTAAAGTCCGAGCCGCGCTCGAACGGACGCATTATGACGAGCTCGCGCATATAATGTGTTATGTAGCCTGCGAAATCCTCTTTACCGATGGCGGGGGAGCGTTCTATCCCGTTCATTTTGGCAATGACCGATCTGAGCGAGCCCTGTATATATTTGGGGTCGGTATGCTCGCAGCCGTCGGCGGAATATTCCGCGGCGCGCGGCTTGCCCGCTTCGTCGTCGAGATCGCCGCACACTGTTTTGTGCAGCATCATAAGCGATGCCGAGGTCACGGGATCGGGCAGTCCGATACGCAACGCTTCGAGCGCGCGGAAAAACGCTATCGTGCAAAACGCGCGGATAAAAGCGGCGGAGTCCTGCGCGAGCGTGCGCGCGTGCTTTATTTTGGGCGCGAGGTATTTATCGCAATCGAGTTTACCGAGCAGCATGAGCAGTCCGTCCGATTCGGCGGACGGCGGCAACTTTATCCCGTCCGCGTAGAGCGCGGACTTGACAGAGCGCACTATTCGGTTTGCCTCGTGCAATTCCATAGCTTAGATTATATCATACGCGTCGGCGTTTTGCAATATTTTCGTGCAGTTAGTCAAAAAAGATTGAAATTTGCGAAAGCCCGCGTATTTTGTTGCGCAAAAGAATTGAAAAAAAATCTAAAACGGAGTACAATATATAATGGATAGTTTAAGCCGTTATACGACGTTCGGCATAGGCGGCGCGGCGCGGCATATCGCCGTAGCGCGATCGCGCGGCGAACTCATCGATGCGGACGGGCTTATACTCGGCGGCGGTTCGAACGTGCTCGTGTCCGACGGCGGCTATGACGGCTCCGTCGTTATCAACAGATACGAGAGCATCGAGCTAAGCGGCTCGGAGGCGATAGTCGGCTCGGGAACGCGGCTTCCGTACCTCGCGCGGTTTCTTGCGGAGCGCGGGCTCGGTGGGCTCGAGTGGGCGGAGGGCATACCCGGTACCGTCGGCGGCGCGGTGGCGATGAACGCGGGCGCGTTCGGCTCGTGCGTGGCGGACCGCATACTGTATGCGGACGTATTGCGCGGCGGCGAGCTGCTGCGCATACCGCGCGACGGCTTGCGGCTCGGTTACAGGCGCAGCGCTATCGGCGACGGCGACGTCGTGATAGCCGCGGCGTTTGCGCTCGGCTCGGCCGACCCTTCGGCGAGCATCGGGCTTTGCGACGGTTATGCGGCGATACGTCGGGCAAAGCAGCCGCGAGGCAGGAGCGCGGGCTCGGTATTCAAAAACCCCGATGGGATGTCGATAGCCAAGCTTATCGACGAAGCGGGGCTAAAAGGCTATACCGTCGGCGGCGCGCGGATCTCGGACGCGCATGCCAACGTTATAATCAATACGGGCGGCGCGACGGCTCGCGACGTTACGGACATAATACACACCGTCAAGGCGGCTATGTCGGAGATAGGCGTTGCGGCGGAGGAAGAGATAGTTTACATCGGAGATTTCGGTTGATGGCATTTTTCGGAGATTACCATACGCATACGACTTACAGTCACGGCAAGGGCAGTGTCGCGGACAACGCGCGCGCCGCCGCCGCTGTCGGATTGAAGGAAATAGCTATAACCGATCACGGGCTAAGGCATATCATGTTCGGTATCAAGCGCAGAGAGCTCGACGCGCTCCGCGCCGATTGCGCGCGCGCGACGGCGGAAACGGGCGTCAAGGTGTACGCCGGCATAGAAAACAACTTCAATTCGTTCAGCGGTCTGCTCGACGCGCGTCCCGAAGATCTCGAGCGTCTGGATATCATACAGGGCGGATTTCATAAGGCGGTATATGCGTATTCTTTCGGCGAGCAGTTCTCCTTTCAACTGCGCAACCTCGTGCGCGGCGCGAAGGCTTCCCAAAAACTGATAGTCAAAAATACCGACGCTTACCTCAAACTGATAGACAACTACGAGCTCGATTTTATAGGACATCTCAACCGCGATATCAAAGCCGACGCGCTTACAGTCGCGCGGTACGCAAAGCAAAAGGGGACGTATATCGAGCTTAACAGCAAGCGCATGACGCTTACCGATGCGGAGCTCGAGAAGATGGCGGAGGAGGGCGTGGAGTTCGTCTGCAATTCCGACGCGCACAGCCCGTCGCGCGTCGGCGATATGTCGGCGGCGGTCGCCGCGATAGAGCGACTGCACATACCGTACTCGCTGATAGCGAATTGGGAGCGGTTTCCGTCGTTCCGTTCGCACAACTACCGCCGCGCGTCCGGTCGCGGCACGGAGAACGCCGATGCCTAAGATAAGCGGGCTCGACGTTAAACGCGAGATAATAGAAAAGCGCCCGAGAGACGGCGAACGGCTCGCTTTGCTGTCGGGCTTTACGCGCGTTGCGTTTTCGCTGTTCAAGCGCGGCGGCTCGATCGACCTTTGGCTCGACTGTCAGTCCGCGCCCGTGCGCGAGTATATCGCGTCGCTCATGATGGAGCAGTTCAAGATAACGCCCATACCGAGCAGTGCGGTTTTGCCAACGGGGATCGTCGGCGACGGCGCGGAGGTCGACAGAACGCTGACGGACAAGCTCGTTTTCGCCGACTGCGAAAAACTGTTGAAAGCGCTGTATGTGATAAAGCAAGACGGGAGCTTGTTCGACGTCGGCGGCATAGACGAACGCTTTTTCTCCGACGCCGCTTGGTACGCGCGCGGCGTGTTCCTCGGCTCGGGCAGTCTGTCAGTGCCCAATGCGGACAGCGCCATGGACAAAAAGAGCGTCGGCTACCATCTTGAATTTTCTTTGCCGAGCGGCTTGGAGCAGGACTTTATGCGCCTGCTCGGACGCTACGGCATCGCCGCGCACGAGGCGTTGCGCGCGGACAAGCACGTGGTGTACATCAAGGACGGCGAGAGCGTCAGCGACGGGCTTGCTCTGCTCGGCGCGGAAAAGGCGGTGCTCGGGCTAAACGACGCGATAGCGGCGTTTGCCGTCAAGAAAGACGTCAACCGCATAGTCAACTGCGAGCTCGCCAACCTCGGACGGACAGTTGAAGCGGCAGTCGGCGTTACGGACGCGATAGAGATAATAGAAAAACGCGACGGGCTGGATGTGCTCGACGGCAAGCTGAGGGCGGCGGCGGACGCGCGCATCAAGTATCCGCAAATGCCGATAGGCAGGCTCGCCGCCGAGCTCGGGATATCCAAGTCGGGGCTTAAACACAGGTTCGATAAGATAATAGAGATAGCCGCGCACGGCGCGGCTAGGCAAGGTCGACGTTGAAAGTAAAGGAGAAGAAATGAAACCGTTTGCGCATTTGCACGTACATACCGAATACTCGCTGCTCGACGGCGCCGTCCGCACCGACAAGATGTTCGGCGTGTGCGACAGCCTCGGCATTTCCGCGGTCGCAATGACCGACCACGGTAATATGTTCGCCACGATAGAATTCCTGAAAGCCGCGGTCAAGTATACCGACCCGTCGGCGGATTTTTACGACTTTATCAAAGAACGCAGACCGTTCAAGGTCAAGCCGATAGTCGGTTGCGAAGTGTACATGACACACGATATGCGCTTGCGCGAAAAGGGCAAGGACGGCGCGCCGCCCAAGCTCAACCACTTGGTACTGCTCGCCAAAAACGGCACGGGCTACGCCAACCTCGTCAAGATAGTTTCGGAGAGCTTCGTCGACGGTCTGTACTACAAACCGCGTGTCGACTTCGAGTGCATAAAAGCGCACAGCGAGGGGCTTATCTGCCTTTCCGCGTGCTTGGCGGGCGTCATACCGCAGGCGCTGTTGCACAACGACGAGGCGACCGCCGATGCTTGGGTAAAGCGTTTTAAGGAAGTGTTCGGCGAGGACTTTTACATAGAAATACAAAACCACGATATATCCGAGCAAAAGTACGTTCTGCCCAAGCTGATAAAGCTCGCCGCCGACAACGGAGTAAAGACCGTCGCGACCAACGACGCGCATTACCTCCGCAAGGAAGACGCGGACATGCAGAAGGTGCTCATGGCTATCGCGTTCCACTCGACGCTCGAACTCGGCGACACTACCGCGCCGCTCGACGATACGTACTCGGACGGCAAGTATTTCCCGACCCGTGAGTTCTATCTTAAATCCTACGATGAGATGGCGGAGGCTTTGCCCGATTGTGAGGACGCGCTCGCAACGACGCTCGAAATAGCGGACAAGATCGATCCGTATTTTATTGCGCGCGACAAGCTTTTGCCGTCCTATGTTGCGCCTGACGGCATGACGAGCGAACAGTACCTACGCAAGCTGACCGAGGACGGACTGAAACAGCGTTACGGTGAGATAACCGACGAGATACGCGAGCGCGCCGAGTACGAGCTGTCCGTCGTCGAGCGCATGAAGTTCGTCGATTACTATCTCATTGTCTGGGACTTTATCAACTATTCGGAATCGCAGGGCATTCCCGTAGGTCCGGGGCGCGGCAGCGGCGCTGGCAGTATAATAGCCTATGCGATAGGCATAACCAAGATCGACCCGCTCAAATACAATCTGATATTCGAGCGTTTCCTCAATCCCGAGCGCGTCAGTAACCCCGATTTCGACGTCGATTTTTGCGTCGACCGCCGCGGCGAAGTCATCGATTACGTCGTGCGCAAGTACGGCAAGCCCAACGTTTCGCAGATAGCGACTTTCGGCACGATGGCGACCAAAGCGGCGATAAAAGACGTCGGGCGCGTGTTCAATATGGAATTCGCCGAGGTCAACAAGATAACCAAGATGATCCCGCGCGGCTCGGAAAAAATGCACGTCGGACAGCTTATCGGTCACGATCCCAATGTCGCAGGCGTGCCCGAGCTTGTCGACCTGTACACGAGCGACGCGGCGGCGCGGCGCATACTCGACATGGCGGAGAAGATAGAGGGCATGCCGCGGCAGATAGGCATGCACGCCGCAGGCGTCATCATATGCCGAGACCCGATAGACGACCACGTGCCGCTCGCGCGTACCAACGAGGACGTTGTCGTCACGCAGTACGATATGATAGTCGACGAGGAGCTCGGTCTTTTGAAAATGGACTTCCTCGGACTGACGACGCTGACGGATATCAAAAAGGCGCTCGACTACGTAAAGCAGTCAACGGGCAAAACTCTCGACTTCTTCGAGCTCGGTTATGACGATAAAGCGGTGTACGAGCTGATCGGCGGCGGCGATACCGAGGCGGTGTTCCAGCTCGAATCGGGCGGCATGAAGGGCTTTATGCGCGAGCTTAAACCGACCAACCTCGAAGAGATCATAGCGGGCATTTCGCTGTACCGTCCCGGTCCTATGGACTATATACCCGACTATATCAGTAACCGCCGCGCGCCCGATAAGATAAAATACATACACGAAAAGCTCAAACCGATACTCGACGTTACTTACGGCATCATAGTTTATCAAGAACAGGTCATGCAGGTCGTTCGAGAGCTTGCGGGCTATTCCATGGGCGGCGCGGACAATATCCGCCGCATGATGAGCAAAAAGAAACAGGCGGCGATGGATAAAGAACGCGCCGTGTTCATCCACGGCAGCGATAAAGTCCCCGGTTGCGTCAAGAACGGCATACCCGAGAAAGCGGCTAACGAGATATACGATATGCTTATCAAGTTCGCAAACTACGGCTTTAACAAATCGCACGCCGCGGCTTATGCGCATTTGACGTATCAGACCGCATACCTCAAAAGATATTATCCAGTCGAATTCTTTACGGCGGTGCTCAACAACCGCATAACCAAGCTCGACGAGCTCACGCATTACCTGACTTATATGAAAGAGGCGAATATCAAGGTTTTGCCGCCGAATATCAATAAGTCGGAAGCCGAATACACCGTCGAGGACGGTTGCGTGCGCATCGGGCTCGGCGCGGTCAAGGGCGTTGGCGTGCCTATAATCAACCGTATAGTAGAGGAACGCACGCGCAACGGCAGTTACGTCGATTTTGTCGAGTTCGTTTCGCGCATGGACGACCTGGAAACGGGCAAATCGCTGATAAACCGCAAGATGATAGAATCGCTGATATATGCGGGCGCGTTCGATTGCTTCGGCAAGAAGCGCGCGGTGCTCATCGCGTCGTACGGTACCGTCATGGACAATGCGGCAAAAGCGCGCGAGGCGAAGATGCGCGGGCAGATGTCGTTCTTTGACGTCGCGCCAGAGATAAAAGAGGTTTTCGAGTATCCCGATATGGACGAGTATCCGCCCAACTTCAAGTACCGCATGGAAAAGGAAGTCACGGGTCTGTACCTGACGGGTCATCCGCTTTCCGCGTATATAGATAAGCTCAAGCTGTACAAATACAATACGTCGGCGTTCGATCCCGAATCCGATTCGTTCCCGTCGGGCGAAGAGAAGGTCACGCTCGGCGGCATGCTTACCGCCACGGTCAACAAGATGACCAAAAAAGGCAATCCGATGGGCACGGCTGTGCTCGAAGACCTTTACGGCTCCGTCGAACTCGTCGCGTTTAACAAGACTTATGAGCGACTGCGTCCGTTCTGGATCAAGGATACCGTCGTATCGGTCACGGGCACGGTCAAGCAGGGCGATAACGGCGTTTCGCTTTGGGTGGACGATATCAAGCCCTTCGGCGAGGCGGACGCCAATACCAAAAAGGTATGCTGTTACTTCTCGCTCAACGACAAAGCAAAGCTCGCCGAGCTCAAAGAGATAGTCGACGCGTACCCGGGCGGCGATTACGTGTATGTTAAGAACACCGACGACGATAAGCTATACAGGTTCAGTAATAGATTCGACATCGAAAAGATCTCGATAGGCGAGCTGTGCGCGCTGTTCGGCGAGGATAAAGTCAAGGTAAATACGTAGTTCCGCGGAGAAAAAAATAGTAAAATTCGCCGTAAATGTATATCGAAAATTGCTTTGAGATTTTATCCGATTGTGATATAATATGTATGTTTTGACTCTAAGTACGAGTAAGGAGCTTTTATGAAAAAGATTGCTGTATTGACGAGCGGCGGCGACGCGCCCGGCATGAACGCCGCTATCCGTGCGGTCGTGCGCTACGGTATCGGCATGGGCATGGAAGTCATGGGCGTCGAGCGCGGCTTGCAAGGTCTTATCGATAACGCGTTCATCCCGATGAACATGCGCAGCGTTTCGGACATAATCCACCGCGGCGGCACGATACTCAAGACTGCGCGCTGTCCCGAGTTCAAGACCGAAGAGGGTCAGCAAAAGGCTATCGCCAACCTCCGTAAAAACGGCGTCGAGGGGCTTATAGTCATAGGCGGCGACGGTTCGTTCATGGGCGCAAAAGCGATGACGGACCGCGGATTCCCGTCGATAGGCATACCAGGCACGATAGACAACGACCTTGCGTATACCGAGTATACGCTCGGCTTCGACACGGCGTGCAATACCATACTCGACGCTATAAACAAGATACGCGACACAATGAGCTCGCATGAGCGCGTGTCGATAATCGAGGTCATGGGCAGGAACTGCGGCGACCTCGCGCTGTACTGCGGCATGTGCGGCGGCGCGGAAGTGATAATCGTTCCCGAGCATCCGCTCACCATAGACGAGATCGTGGAAACGCTCGGCGGCGGTCAAGCTCACGGCAAGACCAGCGGTATAATCGTGCTTGCCGAGGGCGCGGGGCATGCGGACGACCTCAAAGCCGAGCTCGGCTCGCGCACCGACATGACTATAAAATCGACCAAGCTCGGGCACTTACAGCGCGGCGGCAGTCCGTCGTGCCGTGACAGATATCTCGGTACGTGTTTCGGCGTGCATGCCGTCAAGCTGCTTCAAAAGGGCATAGGCAACCGCATAGTAGGCATCAAAAACAACAAGATATACGACATGGATATAATAGAAGGCGTCGCCATGAAAAAGAATTTCGATACCGAGCTTTACGAAACGGCGCAGATAGTAAGCAGATAAGGTACGTATAAATTAAAAAACCGTCCGAGCTTGTCGGGCGGTTTTTTCTATGTCGGATCAACTTTATATATGCGCGCGGCGAATTATGCCGGGACAAATAAAAAATCGGAGCGTCTTATAACGGGCGTTCCGATTTTCTTGATTTTGGATCGGATGTCTTAGGCGTGACCTGCGCAGCCGAGCACGTGGACGAGCTTATGACGCACGCATTCGGTGACGAGCGCTCTGCCGTCGCCGAGATATTGACGGGGATCGAAGTGCGAGGGGTTCTCGGCGAAGTGCTTGCGCACCGCGGCGGTGAAGGCGAGACGAAGGTCGGAGTCGACGTTTATCTTGCAGACCGCCATGGACGACGCTTTGCGGAGCATGTCCTCGGGAATGCCCTTAGCGCCGGGCATCGCGCCGCCGAAGTCGTTGACCATCTTTACGTAGTCGGGGAGCACCGAGCTCGCGCCGTGGAGAACGATGGGGAACTTGGGCAGGAGGCTTGAGACCTTTTCGAGAATATCGAAACGGAGTTTGGCGTCGCCCTTGAATTTGAACGCGCCGTGGCTCGTGCCTATGGCTATCGCGAGCGAGTCGACGCCCGTCTTTGCGACGAATTCCGCCGCCTCGTCGGGATCGGTGTAGAGCGCGTCGGACTCGGAGACTTTTACGTTGTCCTCGACGCCGGCGAGCCTGCCGAGCTCGGCTTCTACGACCGCGCCGTGGTCGTGCGCGTACTTGACTACCTGAGAGGTTATTTTGATGTTTTCCGCAAGGGGATGAGCGGAAGCGTCTATCATGACGGAAGTAAAGCCGTCGTTGATGCATTCTACGCAGAGATCGTAGGAATCGCCGTGATCGAGGTGGAGGCAGATGGGAAGACCGGAATCCTCGACAGCCGCTTGGACCATTTTGACGAGGTATTTGGAGTTGGCGTACTTGCGCGCGCTTGACGATACCTGCAGGATGAGCGGAGCTTTTTCGAGCTTGCCGGCTTCGACGATGCCTTGGATCGTTTCCATGTTGTTGATGTTGAACGCGCCGATGGCGTAGCCGCCTTCATAGGCTTTTGCGAACATATCCTTAGTCGTTACTAAAGGCATGATTTTGTTTCCCTCCGAAACAGATTTTAATCATTATAACACATTTTGCAAGATTTGACTACTGTTTTATTGACTTTTTTTTTGAAAAGAATTATAATGAATTCGGAGGCTGAAATGAAAGATGAAAGAATGACGAAGCTCGCCCGCAACCTTGTCGACTACTCCGTAGCCGCTAAAAAGGGCGACAAAGTTTTGATAGAGGCGTTCGACGTCCCGTACCCGCTCGTTGCCGAGCTCGTGAAAGCCGTTTACGCGGCGGGGGCGCTCGCATTTGTCAATAATATAGATACGCGCGTGCGCGCCGAACTGCTCAAAGGCGCGAGCGACGCTCAGCTCGAGCTGTGGGCAAAGCACGACGCCGCCGCGATGAACGATATGGACTGCTATATCGGCGTGCGCGGTGCGGACAACGCCTACGAAAATTCGTCCGTTCCGCAGGAGCGCATGGACAAGTACATGAGCATTTACAATCACGCGGTGCATCACGAGATACGCGTCAAAAAGACGCGCTGGGTCGTGCTCAGATACCCGTCGCCGTCGATGGCTCAGCTCGCGGGCGTTTCCACCGAGGCTTTTGAGGACCATTACTTCAATGTCTGCAACCTCGACTATTCCAAGATGGAAAAGGCGATGACGCCGCTCGTCGAGCTTATGAACAAGACCGACAAAGTGCGTATCGTCGCCAAAGACACCGATATAACTTTTTCTATAAAGGATATTCCCGCGGTCAAGTGCGCGGGGCATATGAATATCCCCGACGGCGAGGTCTACACCGCGCCCGTCAAGGATTCGATCAACGGCGTTATCACGTACAACACGCCGTCGGTGTACAACGGCTCTAAGTTCGAGTGGGTCAAGCTCACGTTCAAAAACGGCAGGATAGTCGAGCAGGACAGCTCCGCAAAGGATAAGTCCGAGGCGATATTCAATACCGACGACGGCGCGCGTTCGGTCGGCGAGTTCGCTATCGGCGTCAATCCGTTTATCACCGACGCGATAGGCGATATTCTCTTCGACGAGAAGATAGCGGGGTCTATACACTTTACGCCTGGATGCTGCTACGACGACGCGTACAACGGCAATATCTCCGCGGTGCATTGGGATCTCGTTCTGCGCCAAACGCCCGATTTCGGCGGCGGCAAGATATACTTCGACGGCGTGCTCATCCGCGAAAACGGCAGGTTCGTGCTCGACTCGCTTAAATGCCTCAACCCCGAAAACCTCAAATAAGCGGACGTATAGAATGAAAGTTTTCGAGCTTAAATACAGGATTACCGACGACGACTTAAAACGCATCAATAAGTCCGTAATGTGGAAATACTTCTTGATGTATCTCGCGGTGTCGCTAGTCGGGCTTGCGGTAGGCGTCGTCGCGACGGTCTTGCGCCCGAGGACGGAAATACTTGTATTCGGCATAATACTCATCGTGCTCGGCGCGATACTGCTTGTCTTTTCGCTGCTGCTCGCAATTGCGCCGCGCAATTTTATTTCGAGCGCGCTCATGCCGAGCGACGTCATAGAACGTTCGGTGCGGTTCGACGACGGCGGTATCACGATATCCACGGCTACTCAAAATAATATCACTGTCGGTTACGACGAGATCGTGCGGATAAAAGATAAAAAGTCGTATCTTCTGCTGTTTATAGACAAGGACATTGCGCTCATCGTCAAGGACAAATTGACGAGCGGACAGACGCTCGCCGAGCTATATGCGTATCTTTGCGCAAAAAAGGGCATAAAAAACACCGTTGCTGCCGCAAATAAAGCCGAACAGATCGAAACGGCTGATGCCAAAGACAAAGCGGATAGCTCGGATGCGGAAGCTCCGGATGAAACGGCTAACGTCGAAACGCAGAACGAAAACGCCGACGGCGATAGCTCTGCCGCCGCGGACGAAGAACAATAATCATATAAAAACAAATAAAAAAAGTTTGACATATCTCCTTGCAGGTGATACAATATAAGAAATCAAAACACAATTCGGAGGTTTTTTTCCATGGCAAACGTAAAGGTTGCAATCAACGGTTTCGGACGCATCGGTCGTCTTGCTTTCCGTCAAATGTTCGGCGCAAAGGGCTATGACGTCGTCGCTATCAACGACTTGACCAGCCCCGCGATGCTCGCCAACCTGCTCAAGTACGACACCGCTCAGGGCGGCTACTGCGGCAAGATAGGCGAGGGCGCGCACACCGTTTCGTCGACCGAGCCTGTATTCGAAGAGGACGGCAAGACCGTCAAGACGCCCGGCTCTATCACGGTAGACGGCAAAAAGATCACCATCTACGCTATGCCGAAGGCGCAGGATCTGCCCTGGGGCAAGCTCGGCGTAGACGTCGTGCTTGAGTGCACGGGCTTCTACTGCTCTAAGGAAAAATCCATGGCTCACGTCGCCGCCGGCGCGAAGAAAGTCGTTATATCCGCTCCCGCGGGCAGCGACCTCAAGACCGTCGTTTTCGGCGTCAACGAGAAAACGCTTGCAAAAGACGATCAGGTCATTTCCGCCGCGTCCTGCACGACCAACTGCCTTGCGCCCATGGCGAAAGCGCTCAACGACTATGCGCCCGTTCAGTCCGGTATCATGAGCACCATCCACGCTTACACCGGCGATCAGATGATCCTCGACGGTCCGCATCGCAAAGGCGACATGCGTCGCGCACGCGCAGGCGCTGCCAACATCGTCCCCAACTCGACGGGCGCTGCTAAGGCTATCGGCTTGGTCATACCCGAGCTCAACGGCAAGCTCATCGGTTCGGCTCAGCGCGTTCCCGTTCCCACCGGCTCGACGACCATACTTACCGCAGTCGTCAAGGGCAAGGACGTTACCAAGGACGGCATCAACGCCGCTATGAAGAAAGCCGCGAGCGAATCGTTCGGCTACAACGAAGATCCCATCGTTTCGTCCGACGTTATCGGCATGAGATACGGTTCGCTGTTCGACGCGACCCAGACCATGGTCTCCAAGGTCGGCGACGATCTTTATCAAGTTCAGGTCGTTTCCTGGTACGACAACGAGAACTCCTATACCAGCCAGATGGTAAGGACTATCAAATACTTCGCCGAGCTGTGATCGGCCCGTCGCAGAATAAATAACGCAAATCAAAATAACGCTCCGCTGTCGTTCGACGCGGAGCGTTATTTGTTGCGATCTTTTTATAATGCGCGTTATATGCAAAACCAGATTATTATCGATACGACGGAAACGCCGAGCGCGCCGAGGCTTATGTACAGCGATATACGACATAGCCTGTCGCGCCTGAACAAAAAGCCGAACGCAGCCGACGTCGCAGACAGTACAGTACCGATTATAGCCGTAGGAACGGAAACTGCGGCGAGCGCGGAAACGGCGGTAGTCACGCCGACGGTGACGAGCCCGAGCGTCGCGGCGACGGCGGAAACGAGCGCGGATATAAGGCATAAAACGGGTACTATCTTGTTCACGCTTCGATTATAATACAAACTTTCGGCAATGTCCACGGAATAACGCGCATCGGCGGTATTTTTGTGCTCGGAAGCTCCGCGATATCGTGCAAAAAGCCCGAGCGAACGATTGACAAGCGCGAATACATCGAGTATAATATAAAAAGAGGTTTACAAAAGATGCGCTCGGTCACAGTCAATTCGTGCATAGCTGTCGTGAGGTCGTGATACATGAAATGCCCGAGATGTAACAGCTATGTCAAATACGGAAAAATGCAATGCAAAAAATGCGGTTTGCATTTTCGGTATTCCGAGAACGCGGAGTCAACGCGTAAGCGATCCACCGCGTCGGTGCTCGCGCGGACGGGCGGGCTTTTGGGCTTGCATCATATCTACCTCGGTTTTTACCTGCGCGGTATAATCAGGCTGGTGCTGTTCATCGGGTTTTGCGGTTTGTTCGTGTGCCCGCAGCTCGCCAACATTTTCAAGACAGGCATGTTCCGCGTCGAGTTCGACGCGATAGACATATGCGGCTTGATAATGCTTATAGTCAATATAATATCTTACGTTTTGGCAATAATCGAATCTATGCGGATAACCGAAGGGATAATCAATACCGATTCCAACGGGTTTATGCTGAGATAGAGGTGCGTCATGATCTGTCCGCAGTGCGGCTATGAATTAGGAAACAATAATAAATGTATGCGTTGCGGCTACGAGGTCAAGACGCTCGTGACCGTTGAACAAACCGAGACCGACCGCGAGGAACGCGAGGAGCGCGTGACCAAGGTCATCGATCCCGAAAGCACGTACATTACCGACGAGTACGGCAACAGCGTCGACGACGATGACGACGGGTTTTACGACCCGTTCGATATGCTGTTCGGCAACCTGTTCGACCCGATAGGCGATCTGCTCGGCGGACTGTTCGGTATAGACGTACAGCCGAGCCGCTCGCAACGCTCCGCGCACACGCGCATAACCGAAAAGCCCAAGACCGACGATAATGTCGTCGAGATCAAAAAGGTGGAGATATTCGACGAGAACGGCGAGCCCGTCAAGCAGGACGGCGTTATCAAAAAGACTGTCAATAAGGTAAAGAGCAAGCTCAAAAACATGACGGGCGGAAAAAACGGCAAGACCGGTACTAAATAACCGCACATACAAAAACAAGCGACCCGAGACGGCTCGGGCGTTTTTTTATGCGTTTTTTGCAACACGTCCTTAATTTTGTTGACATTTCAACAAATATCTTTTATAATGGCATTGATTTTTCAACAATAACGAGGTAGCAATGGAGCAGGAAAAAAACGGAGGCGCGGGAGTACCGAGCGTCAGGTACGAGAGATTCACGTCGCTGATACTTTCTATCAACAGGTCGGTACAGCGGATAAAGAGCGAGGAAATGGCTAAGCTCGGATTAAAGGGCGTGCACGTAAACTGTCTGCATTATCTCGGCGCGAACCCCGACGGGGTGTCGCAGTCGGAGCTTGTCAGACTGTGTTGCGAGGACAAGGCGTACATAAGCCGCGCCGTCGCTTACATGGCGGAGCTCGGCATAGTCGAGGAGCGCGACGGCGAAAAGAAGTATAATACGCTCATTCGGCTGACCGAGCATGGCAGAGCACTCGTTTCTCAAGTCGCCGTCATGGTGGATAACGCGGTGCGCGCGGGCAGCGACGGGCTTACCGACTCCGATCGCGCCGTGCTGTATGCGAGCCTGGAAAGGGTGAGCGTCAATCTTGAAAATTACGTGGTAGAGTGACCGCGAAAGGAAAAAATATGAACATATTTTACAAAGCGTATTGCAGGATATTTCAAGGCGTGTTCCGTCTTGCATTGCCCGTCCTGCCGTACAAAGATCCCAAGATACTGCCGCGCATAGCGGACATCCCCGGCGAGGTCAAAGCGCGCGGACTTAAACGCCCGCTCGTCGTCACCGATACTGATCTGTACGGCGTCGGCGCGGTCGCGCCGCTCATGGCCGCGCTTGTTAATGCAGGTATCGAGTATACCGTTTTTAAGGACGTCGTGTTCAATCCGACCGTGTCGACGGTGGAAAGCGCGCTCGCGGCGTACAAAGCGGGCGGTTGCGACTGTCTTATAGCCTTCGGCGGCGGGTCGCCGATGGATACGGCAAAAGCCGTCGGCGCGCGCGTAGCCAAGCCCAAAAAGCCGCTCTCCAAAATGAAAGGCATTCTCAAAGTAGGGAAAAAGATACCGTATCTGATAGCTGTTCCTACTACCTGCGGCACGGGCAGCGAAACGACGCTTGCCGCAGTCATAGTCGACGACGAAACGCGGCATAAGTACGCGATAAACGATTTTCCGCTGATACCCAAGGTCGCAGTGCTCGACGCGACTGCGCTCGACGGACTGCCGCAAAAGCTTGTTGCGTATACGGGGCTCGACGCGCTCACGCATGCCGTCGAAGCGTATATAGGCAGGAGCACGACCAAGATGACGCGCGCGGATGCGACCTCGGCGGTCAAGCTCGTTTTCGAGAACCTGCTCGGCGCATACGAGGGCGACAAGACGGCGCGGGCGAACATGCTTACAGCGGCGCATCTCGCGGGGCGTGCGTTCTCCAAGTCTTACGTAGGGTATGTGCATGCGCTTGCGCACGCGCTCGGCGGTAAGTACAACGTGCCGCACGGATTTGCCAATGCGGTGCTTCTGCCGATCGTCCTGCGCGAGTACGGGAAGTCTGTCTATAAAAAGCTCGCTAAGCTTGCGCGGTACTGCGGATTTGCGGACAAGATCGATACGAAGGAAGCGGCTGCGCGCAAATTCCTCGAAAAGCTCGACGAGCTCGAGTGCGCGCTCGGTATACCTGCGGGTTTTGACTGCATCAAGGCGGAGGACATAAAAGAACTGTCGCGGCATGCGGCAAAGGAAGCGAATCCGCTCTATCCCGTGCCCAAGCTTTGGGACGCAAAGCGGCTCGCAAAAGTTTACGAAATGGCGGTGATATAATGGATATCGAAGAAATAAAGGGCATTATCGAAGCGCAACGCGCATTCTTTAAGACGGGCGCGACGCTCAACGTCAAGGCGCGGCGCGCGCGGCTCGTCAAGCTCCGCGAGAGCATCAGACGGCATGAGGCGGATATAGCCGATGCGCTGCACGCCGACCTCGGCAAGGGCGCGGACGAAAGCTATATGTGCGAAACAGGGCTCGTGCTGTCCGAGATAAGTTATCTGATAAAGCACGTCAAAAAGCTGTCCAAGCTGCGCAGGTGCAAAACGCCGCTCGCGCAGTACGTTTCCAAGAGCTACGAACTGCCGTCGCCTTACGGTAACGTGCTTGTAATGAGCCCGTGGAACTATCCGTTCCTGCTATCGGTAGAGCCGCTTGCCGAAGCTGTCGCGGCGGGCAATACCGTCATACTCAAAACGAGCCGATTCAGCCCCGCGACTGCTGCGGTGATAGATACGATACTCGGCGAGGTTTTCGAGCGCGAGTATGTGTACTCGCTGACGGGCGGGCGCGAGATAAACAGCTGTCTTATAGAGAGCAAGTTCGATTACATATTCTTTACGGGCGGTAAGACCGTCGGTAAGCTCGTATATACCAAGGCGGCGGAAAACATGACGCCCGTCACGCTCGAGCTCGGCGGCAAGAGCCCGGTCATAGTCGACAAGACCGCCAACCTCAAGCTCGCCGCGCGCCGTATCGTTTTCGGTAAGTATCTCAATGCGGGGCAGACCTGCGTCGCGCCCGACTACCTTTGGTGCGAATCGTCGGTAAAGGACGCGTTCGTAAAAGAGCTTATAAAAGAAATAGAGCGGCAGTTCGGCGGCGCGATGTCCGACGTTAATTACGGCAAGATAATAACCGAAAAGCATTTCGAGCGCGTGAGCGGACTTATCGACAAGAGCAAGACGATATACGGCGGCGATACCGACTCCGCTACATTCAGGATAGCTCCGACGGTGATGGACAACGTGACTTTCGACGACGCCGTGATGGGCGAGGAGATATTCGGACCGATACTTCCGATCATGACTTTCGACAAGCTCGACGATGTTATACAAAAGGTCAACGATATGCCGTCGCCGCTCGCGCTGTACTTCTTCTCGTCTAACAAGCGCGCGATCAAACGCGTTATGAGCGTGTGCCGTTTCGGCGGCGGCTGCGTCAACGACGTCGTTATCCACCTCGCCACTACGGAGATGGGGTTCGGCGGGTTCGGCGCGAGCGGTATCGGCGCGTACCACGGCAAGCGCGGGTTCGATACATTTACGCATTATAAGAGCATCGTAGATAAAAAGACGTTTATCGATCTGCCGTTCCGTTACCGTCCGTACTCGAAAGGCAAGACCAAGCTTATCAAGATGTTCTTGAAATAAGCATTGCTTCGTCGATATTATTTGCACAACAAACGA
>CAJTND010000002.1:188323-320198 GCA_910577995.1 uncultured Christensenella sp.
GGTGCGGCTCGTTTTGCTTTGAGTTATTCGGTTTTCGGCTTTTGATGCGGCTTATTTGCCCGCGCGCTCTTTGTAACCGTCAAGACGCGCTTTCGCTTCTTTCTCGGCGCGCTCGAAGAGCTGTTGCGCTACCTCGGGTTTGGCTTTGGCAAGAGCCTTATAGCGGGTCTCGCTGTTGAGGAACTCTTGATAGCTGCCAGTCGGGTCTTTGCTGTCGAGCGTGAACGGGTTCTTGCCCTGCTCGGCGAGTTCAGGATTGAAGCGGTAGAGCTGCCAATAACCGGCTTTGACCGCTTTGTCCTCTTCCGCCATGCCGTTGGACATGTCTATACCGTGGTTGATACAGGTCGCGTAGGCGATGATGAGCGACGGCCCGTGATAAGCTTCCGCCTCGGATATCGCTTTGAGGACCTGGTTCTTGTCCGCGCCCATGGCGACCTGCGCGACGTAAACGTAGCCGTAGGTCATTGCCATTGCGCCGAGGTCTTTCTTCTTTGTGCGCTTGCCGCCCGCGGCGAACTTAGCGACCGAACCCGTCGGAGTGGACTTGCTGGACTGACCGCCCGTGTTGCTGTACACCTCGGTATCTACGACAAGGACGTTGACGTCGTCGCCGCTGGCGAGCACGTGGTCGAGACCGCCGTAACCGATATCGTATGCCCAGCCGTCGCCGCCGAATATCCAAACGGATTTCTTGACGAGGCAGTCTTTTTCGGCGAGGATATCTTTGACGAGCGCCGTTTTTTCCGCGTCGAGCTTCTTCGCGGCTTCGAGCGTCTTGACGAGCTCGGCGGCGGCTTTCTTGCTGCCTGCGGCGTCGTCCATGTTGGCTATCCAATCCTTGCAAGCCGCGGCGCACTTGTCGCAGCCGCTGTCGGCAAGGGCTTGTACCTTGTCTTTGAGCGCGGCGCGGCGCGCTTTGTAGGCGAGGTTCATGCCGTAACCGAACTCGGCGTTGTCCTCGAACAGCGAGTTAGCCCATGCCGGACCTTTGCCCTCGGCGTTGGTCGTGTAGGGGCAGGTGGGTGCGGAACCGCCGTATATAGACGAGCAGCCCGTCGCGTTGGCGACGATCATGCGGTCGCCGAAAAGCTGGGTTATCAGCTTGATGTAAGGCGTTTCGCCGCAGCCCGCGCACGCGCCCGAGAACTCGAACAGCGGTTGCTTGAACTGGCTGCCGATGACCGTTTCGGGCTTGACCTTGTCGGAAACGTCGACGAACGGGACTTTCTGCGAGTATGCGTAGTTGGCTGCCTCGGCGTCGATGACAGATTCGAGCGGTTTCATGACGAGCGCTTTTTCTTTGGCGGGGCAGACGTTGGCGCAAGAGCCGCAGCCCGTGCAGTCGAGCGGCGAGAGCTGCATGCGGTAGGTAAAGCCAGCCGCTTTGAGCTGGGGATTTTTGGGCGCAACGGCGACGTAGGTCTTGGGCGCTTTTGCGGCTTGCTTGTCGTCGGTAAGGACGGGGCGCAGGCACGCGTGCGGGCAGACGAGCGAGCACTGGTTGCACTGTATGCAGTTTTCGGGTATCCACGACGGAACATTGGGCGCAATGCCGCGTTTCTCGTATTTGGTCGTGCCGCTCGGAACGGAGCCGTCGGGCGCGAATGCCGATACGGGCAGTTTGTCGCCCTCCTGGCGGAGAATGGGATCGACTACCTTTTTGAAGTATTCGCTGCCGCCGACGTCTGCCGCGACCGCGCCGGTCTTGGCGTTCGCCCATTCGGCGGGCACTTTGACTTCGACAAGACCGGATATGGCGTTGTCGACGCAGGCGTAATTCATATTGACGACGTCGTCGCCTTTCTTGCCGTAAGCCTTTTTGATCATCTGCTTCATGTAGTCCGCGGCTTGCTCGTAGGGTATGATATCGGCAAGCTTGAAGAACGCGGCTTGGCAAACGGTGTTGACGCCCTTTCTCGCGCCTATCTTGTTGACTATGTCGAGAGCGTTTATTGTGTAGAACTTGATGTGCTTTTTGGCGATGGTCTGCTTCATTGCGGCGGGCAGTTCTTTATCGAGCTGTTTCTCGTCCCAATGGCAGTTGAGCAGGAACACGCCGCCGTCCTTGATGTCGTCTACCATGTTGTAATGGGTGACGTAGGCGGGGTTGTGGCAGGCGACGAAGTCCGCCTGGTCGATGAGGTAGGTCGACTTTATGGGCACGTTGCCGAAACGAAGGTGCGATATAGTAAGACCGCCCGACTTTTTGGAGTCGTAGAAGAAGTAGCCCTGCGCGTACTTGTCGGTATGGTCGCCGATTATCTTGATCGAGTTTTTGTTGGCGCCGACCGTGCCGTCGCTGCCGAGACCGTAGAACTTGCAACGCACGGTGCCCTCGGGCGAGGCGTTGATGAATTCCGAGCAGTCGAGCGAGGTGTGGGTAACGTCGTCGTTGATGCCGACCGTGAAGTGGTTCTTCGGCGATTTGTCGGCGAGGTTTTTGTAGACCGCGTTGACCATCGTCGGGTTGAACTCTTTAGAGCCGAGACCGTAGCGGCCGCCGATGACCTTGATCGAGGTCTTGCCGACCTCGGTGAGAGCGGCGCAGACATCGAGGTAGAGCGGTTCGCCGAGCGAGCCGGGCTCTTTGGTGCGGTCGAGAACGGCGAGACGTTTGACCGAAGCGGGCAGGCTGTCGGCAAAGTGCTTGACGGAGAACGGGCGATAAAGGCGGACTTTGAGCAAGCCGACTTTTTTGCCCTGTTTGGCGAGGTAGTCGACGGTCTCTTCGACTGCTTCGCAGCCCGAGCCCATCATTACGATAACGTCCTCCGCATCGGGCGCGCCGTAGTACTGGAACAGCTTGTACTCTCTGCCCGTCAGCTTTTTGACCTCGTCCATCATGCCCTGAACTATCTCGGGCGTGGCGGTGTAGTATCTGTTGGCGGCTTCGCGGTTCTGGAAGTAGATATCCGCGTTCTGCGCCGTGCCTTTCTGGTGCGGGTGGTCGGGGTTGAGCGCGCGCGATTTGAACTCGCGTATCTCCTCCATGCAGCCCGTCTTTTCCGCGAGCTTTTTGATCTCGTCGTATTCGATGCCGTCGATCTTGTCTATCTCGTGGCTTGTCCTGAACCCGTCGAAGAAGTGCAGGAACGGTACCTTGGCTTTGAGCGTGGAGAGGTGAGCGACGAGCGCGAGGTCCATCGATTCCTGGACGGAGTTGCTCGCGAGCATCGCAAAACCGGTCTGGCGGCACGCCATGACGTCAGAATGATCGCCGAAGATGTTGAGCGCGTGCGCGGCGAGCGCGCGTGCGCTTACATGGAATACCGTGGGAAGCAGCTCGCCCGATATCTTGTACATATTGGGTATCATGAGCAGCAAGCCCTGGCTAGCCGTATATGTAGTGGTGAGCGCGCCTGCGACGAGCGAGCCGTGGACAGCGCCGGCAGCGCCGCCCTCGGATTGCATTTCCGCAATGCGAAGCTCTTGACCGAACATGTTTTTACGTCCGGCAGTAGCCCATTCGTCGGCATATTCCGCCATAGGGGAAGACGGCGTTATGGGATATATCGCCGCGACTTCCGAAAAAGCGTACGCGATATGCGACGCCGCGGTATTGCCGTCGATTGTCATCTTTACCATAGAAACCTCCAAGAGTATAAATTAGCATATCTATTATATAGCTAACAGTAAATAAAGTCAAGACCCTTGCCCTATAATTTGCTTTTTTCCGACTGTTTTTTGTTCAGTCGGCGTACTCGACGCGGTATCTCAGCCCGCAGTCGTGATCGCCGTAACCGCCGCCGAACAGTGCGACGCCGTTATCCGCCGAAAGCGAAAAAATAAGGCGGTCGGTCTTAATATCGGTCACGCAAAGATCGCCTATCCGGATCCCGTCGAACCACGAACCATCGCGGTCTATCTTGACCGTTCTGTATCTGCCGTATTGACAAACGCGGTCGAACTCCGACGGCGTAAAAAGCCCGCGGCGGTCGACGAACTCGCCGTCGACGCTCGCCGTGCCGAGCTTGGCGTCGCTCATAAAAAACGTCACGTCCGAGCTTCGCGACTGTCCGTAGCCGTAAGGCTTGGACGACAGTTCGAGCGACACCGATACGCTTTTCAGCTTGCTCTTGGCGGGCGGCGCGGGAAGCGTCCAGCCTATCTTGCCGCTGTTGAAGTAGATGAGCGCGGCGGCGGCGCGCTCGGGATAGGTGAAGTAGCGCGGATCGTCGCGTTCGCCTATCCACCCGTCGGCGGTCGCTATCGCGCAGTACGGATTGATAGCCGCCGACGTGAACGCGCCGAGCGCGATATCGTGAAGTTCTACGTTGGCATCGGAAAGGTCCGCCGCGACTTCGATTATTATCCTGTCTACCGCGGGCACGCAACGCTTGGCGACGCCGTGCCGACCCGCCGTTTCGACGAGCCGTATCAGTCCGGCGTCGCAAAGCTTTTTTACATGCTGGGTTATCGCGCCGTTGGATAGGTGCAGTGTCTTTGCGAGCGCGTCCAGGCTGTCGGCGCGGTGCGACAGCACGAGCCGCATTATCTCGGTGCGCGCGGGCGCGGCGAGCGCCTCGCAAAGGCTTTGCGCCTCGTTGACGTTTTTGAAATATTTTCCCATCGTTTGCTCCGATAACGGCATGTCGCGCCGCATATTTTATTTAAGTCTATTGTAAAACAAACAGGGACGACAGTCAACAAAATCGTAAGCGTTTTTTTGCCATAATATTTTTCGTCGGTATTGACAATAGGGGATAAATGTTATATAATACGTACAAAAAAGAGGTGCGCGAATGGAAAAAAGCGGAAAGAGATATTCCAAACGCAAAGAAGATTTTTGGCAGATAGATGCAAAAGTCGTCGAGCAAAGCGATGACGACAGGACGCGCGGCGTTTTTTACGGCACGCCTAACAGCGCCGCTCTTTGGCAGCATCCGCCGAGAGGACTTTCGACCGTTTTCCGTCCCGCGTTCGTTCGCGACGTCGGCAAGATAATAAACCTTCCCGCATACTGCCGCATGCAGGACAAAACGCAGGTGCTGTCGCTCTATAAAAGCGACGATATATCGCGGCGCATGCTGCACGTGCAGATAGTGAGCAGGATAGCGCGCGACATAGCGTACGCGCTCAATCTCAACGTCGATCTTGCCGAGGCGATAGCGCTCGGTCACGACCTCGGTCACACTCCGTTCGGGCATGCCGGCGAGCGCATGCTGGAAAAACTGTCGCTCGAAGCGACGGACGGCAAGCTGCACTTCAATCACAACGTGCAGAGCGTTCGCACGCTCACGGTGCTAAATAAGAGCAATTATACGTTGCAGACGCTCGACGGCATACTCTGTCACAACGGCGAGATAGAGAGCAAGGCATATAAGCCCGACGCTCTCAAGGATTTTTCCGACCTGTTCCGCCGCGTCGACGACTGCGAGAGGAACGGCGCGGAGGCTATCAAGCGGCTTGTCCCGCAGACGATAGAGGGATGCGTCGTGCGCGTGTCAGATATGATCGCGTACATAGGCAAGGACAGACAGGACGCGCGGACTATCAACGTCGGCGTGGGCGATTACGAAAACGATTACAGCAATGCCGAGCTCATCAACAATCTTTCCGTGGACATCATCAACAACAGCTACGGCAAGGGCATGCTTTCCATGAGCGACGGCGCGTGGCAGATGCTTACAAAGGTCAAGAAAGAGAACTACGAAAAGATATACATGACCGACGAGGTGCGCGAGGTCTACGGCGAGATAGAGCCGATGTTTGAGAAGCTGTTTAATATATTGCTCGAAGACGCGGCGAAGGACGACGGGTTCATCTATAATAAATTTGTCAAACGCACGGCTTACTACAACGATAACTATGTAAACGAAACGCCCGCGCGCAAGACCTGTGACTTTATGGCGTCGATGACGGACGACTTCTTTTTCGAGGCGTACGAGCATTTCACGGGCGAGAAAAGCCCTATCAAGTACAAAGGGTATTTCGATACCGTCCGCTGACCGCACGGGAGGCACGGCTGTGATTTTATTGACATATGCGGCGTTGTGTGGTAGAATTACCGCATGGCGGATAAAGACTGTATAGAGCTTGTCGGCAAGATAGGCTCGGTCGCGCTCATAGACGGGCGCAACGGCACGATAGATTACAACAAGTTTGCAAGGCTCGGGCGACAGCTCGCGCCGGGCATGGTGTGGGTGAGTTCGGGCGCGACCGAGATAGGTCGGCTCGATTATCATAAGCGCACGGGTCGATCGCTCGACGAGGACGACGACACCGCCAAGACCGATTACGCCGCGCAGGGTCAGGCGATACTGATGCAGCTTTACCGCGAGTTCATACCGTCGGCGTACAGCGTGCGGCAGCTGCTCGTCGAACATCAGCACTTCAACGACGAAAAAAAGCGCGAGCATATTAAACGGTTTTTGTTGCGTTGCGCCGAGCAGGCGGCTGTGCCAATAGTCAATTACAACGACAGCGTTTCCGACGAGGAGACGCGCAAGCTCGAAATACATAAGCTCGTAGAGACGCGCGGCGAGGCGGTCCAGCTCGTCGACAATGACGAAACAGCGGCGCAGATAGCTAATCTTTTGCATGCGAAGCGTCTGATAATATTTATGAACGGCGTCGGCATCTGCAAAAATGTCGGCGATCCGTCGACTCTTATAAAGACCATCGGCGGCGCGACTGCGGAGCAGGTCGTCAAGAACATAGAGGAAGTCAAGAGCTACTGCGTCGGCGCGTCGAGAAAGGGCGCGTTCGGGGCGGCGGCTAAGCTCGATTATATAGAGTCGTGTATCGACGGCGGAACGACGGTTTATATCGCGTCGGCGGACTGCGATATAGCCGACGTTATTTCGGGCGCAGCGCCGTGCACGGCAATAGGCGTCGGACTGTAGAGGTAGGAATGAAAAGAAAAGTCACAACGGAAGAGGTAATACACATAGCGGAGCTGTCGCGGCTCGCTTTTACCGATGCGGAGTGCGAGGCACAGCGCGAGCATTTGGAAAAGGTTCTCGGCTACTTCGAGACGCTCGACGGCGTGGACATCGCCGACGTGCCGCCGACCGCGCATATACTCGACGCGGTCAACGTGTTGCGCGAGGACGAAGTCGAGCCGTCGTTCGATAATGCGGAGCTCGTAGCCAACGCGCCCGAGCGCGACGACGGAGCCTACGTCGTGCCGCGCGTCGTGGATTAGGGAGGCGGCATGAACGGTATAACGGATATGGGCCTTTGCTCGCTCATCGATGCGCTCGACGGTAAAAAACTGTCGGCGACCGAGGCGACGCGCGCCTGTCTGGACAGGATAAAGGCGACGGAAGATCTTAACAACTTTATAACGGTGTGCGAGGACGAAGCGCTTAAAGCCGCGGCGGCGGCGGACGCGCGGCGTAAATCAGGCGAGCGCGGCGGGCTTTTGGGCGTGCCGATAGCCGTCAAGGACAATATTTCCACGCGCGGCGTGAAAACTACCTGCGCGAGCGCGTTTTTGAGCGATTACGTTCCGCCCTTCGACGCGACCGTCGTCGACAAGCTGAAAGCAGCTGGCGCGGTCATAGTCGGCAAGACGAATATGGACGAGTTCGCAATGGGCAGTACCAATGAGAACTCGCATTTCAGCGCGGCGCATAACGCCGCGGACGCAACGCGCGTGACGGGCGGGAGCTCGGGCGGCTCGGCTAACGCCGTAGCGGCGCGTCAGGTCTTTGCCGCGCTCGGTTCGGACACGGGCGGCTCGATCCGTCAGCCCGCGTCGTACTGCGGCACGGTCGGGCTTAAACCGACGTATTCGGCGGTGAGTAGGTACGGACTTATAGCATTCGCGTCGTCGCTCGATCAGATAGGACCGTTTGCGCGGACGAGCGAGGACGCGCTCCGCGTGCTCGGTACAATAGCCGGCAAAGACAGCCGCGACAGCACGAGCACGGACAAGCTCGATCTGCCCGATAAGCTTTCCGGTAAGGTCAAAGGCAGGACGTTCGGCATTGCCGACGAGCTATTGTCGGGCGCGGCGTCCGATGTAAAGACCGCGTTCGAGCGGACGGTCGCGCTTCTCGAAGACAACGGCGCGAAGATAAAAAAGGTAAAGCTCGGCTCTGTCGATGCGGCGCTCGCCGTGTACTACGTCATTTCGTCGGCGGAGGCGGCGAGCAATCTCGCGCGGTTCGACGGCGTTAAGTACGGCAGGCGCGCGAGCGGCTACCGCGATATCGCCGAGCTGTACACGCTTAGCCGTACCGAGTTTTTCGGCGACGAGGTCAAGCGCAGGATAATGATAGGCAATTACGTGCTGTCGAGCGGATATTACGACGCGTACTATCTTAAAGCGTCCAAGATCCGCACGGTGATCAAGCGCGAGTTCGATGCGGCGCTCGGCTGTTGCGACGCTATACTCAGCCCGACCGTGCCGACGGTCGCACCAAAGATAGGCGCGCAGGTCGACCCTGCGGCGACGTACCTATCCGACGTGTATACGGTGCCCGTCAATATCGCGGGACTGCCTGCGGTAAGCGTGCCCGTCGGACGCTCGGCGGACGGTATGCCGATAGGCGTGCAGGCGATAGGCAAGGCGTTTTGCGACGGAGATCTTCTCGATACGGCGCGCGCGATAGAAACAGTCACGGAGGGATGCGGCAATGCTTAGACCTACAATAGGCTGTGAAGTACACGCGGAGCTCAAGACCGCGACAAAGCTTTTTTGCGGCTGTAAAAACGAGTTCGGCGGACAGCCGAACACGCACTGCTGTCCTGTGTGCTCGGGCTTTCCGGGGACGCTCCCCATGCTCAACAGAAAAGCGGTCGAGTTCGCGGTCAAGGCAGGGCTCGCGTTGCACTGCGAGATAAACAGATTCTCCAAGTGGGACAGGAAGAATTATTTCTATCCCGACCTGCCCAAAGCGTGGCAGACAAGCCAATACGACCTGCCGCTTTGCGTCGGGGGGTATGTCGAGTTCACTCTCGACGGCGAGAAAAAACGCGTGCGGCTCAATCGCATACACCTCGAGGAGGATGCGGGCAAGCTGATACACGACGGCGGCGTTTCGCGCGTCGATTACAACCGTTGCGGCGTTCCGCTCATCGAGATAGTGACTGAGCCCGATATGCACTCGGCGGAAGAAGTGACGGCGTTCCTCGCGGAGCTTAAAAGCGTGCTCAAATATACTGGCGTATCGGACGTAAAGATGCAAGAGGGCAGTCTGCGTTGCGACGTCAATCTTTCCGTAGCGGCGGACGGCGCGCCGCTCGGCACGCGCACGGAAACGAAAAACCTCAACTCGTTCCGCTCGGTAGCGCGCTCGATAGCGTTCGAGACGCGGCGGCAGATCGAGCTCTTGGAGAGCGGCGGCACTGTGGAACAGGAGACACGCCGTTTCGACGACAACCGCGGCATAGGCTACGCCATGCGCTCGAAAGAGGACGCGCACGATTACAGGTATTTCCCCGAGCCAGATCTTATGCCCGTCGTATTTACCGACGACGATATAACGGCTATAAAAAACGGCATACCCGAGCTCAAGGACGCGCGTTGCGCGCGCTATGCGGCGCTAGGACTCCCCGCTTACGATGCGGAAGTGCTTACCGCCGATCCAGAAGTGTCCGACCTTTTCGATAACGTCGTAGGGCTGGGCGCGGATGCAAAAAAGGCGTCCAACTTTATAATGAGCGAGGTCTTGCGGCTCGCGAAGAACGGCGACGAGATCGAGATAAAGATAACGGCGGCGGCGCTTGCGGAAATACTCGGCATGCTCGCCGCCGACGAGATAAACAACCTCGCGGCAAAATCGCTGCTCGCCGACGTGTGGGGAAGCGACGCGTCGCCGCGCAAGACCGCGGAGGAAAAGGGCTTGTTGCAGTCCAACGACGCGGGCGCGATAAAGGAAGTGTTCGACGCGGTCATAGCCGCCAACAAGAAACAGGCGGAGGACTTCCTCGCAGGCAACGACAAGCTGCGCGGATACTTTGTCGGTCAGGTGATGCGCGCCGCAGGCGGCAAAGCCAATCCCAAGCTGATAAACGCGTTGCTTGACGAAATGAAAGGTAAATGATATGAAAAAGATAACGTACAAAACGCCGATAGTCGAGATGCAGGGCGACGAAATGACCCGCATACTCTGGGACGGGATAAAAGAGTTATTGCTCGAGCCTTACGTCAAGCTGAATACGGAATTTTACGACCTCGGGCTGGAAAACCGCGAACGCACCGCCGATAAGGTCACTTCCGACGCGGCGGAGGCTATCAAGCGATTCGGAGTGGGCGTCAAGTGCGCCACGATAACGCCCAACGCTCAGCGCGTGGAGGAATACAAGCTCTCCGAGATGTGGCTTTCGCCCAACGGAACTATACGCGCCGCACTCGACGGGACGGTCTTTCGTGCGCCAATAATGGTAAAAGGCATAACGCCGTATATCCCGACCTGGACTAAGCCGATAACGATAGCGCGTCACGCCTACGGCGACGTGTACAAAAACGCCGAGCTTTCCGTCGGCGCGGGCGGCGAATGCGAGCTGTCGGTCCGGTACGCCGACGGCAGAACAGAGCGCAAGCCGATATATAAGTTCGGCGAGCACGGCGGCGTTATACAGGGCGTGCATAACAAAGACGATTCGATAGCGTCGTTTGCGCGGTCGTGTTTCAACTACGCGCTCGACACGGCGCAGGACGTTTGGTTCGGAGCAAAGGACACGATAAGCAAGACATACGACCACAGATTCAAGGATATTTTCGCCGAGGTGTACGAGCGCGAGTACAAGCCGCGCTTCGACGAAAAAGGCATCAAGTACGAGTACTCGCTGATAGACGATTCCGTCGCGCGCGTCGTAAGGAGCAATGGCGGATTTATCTGGGCGCTTAAAAATTACGACGGCGACGTGATGAGCGATATGGTCGCCACGGCTTACGGCAGTCTTGCAATGATGACGAGCGTGCTCGTTTCGCCCGACGGCAAGTACGAGTACGAGGCGGCGCACGGCACCGTCACGCGTCATTATTACAGACACTTGAAGGGCGAGGAGACTTCGACCAACCCGATAGCGACGATTTTCGCATGGACGGGCGCGCTTGCCCGTCGCGGCAAGACGGAAAACAACGCCGCGCTAGTCGACTTTGCCGAGCGGCTCGAAAGGGCGTGCATAGCGACGGTGGAGCGCGGGATAATGACGGGCGACCTCGCTTGCATATTCAAGCGCGACGGCGTGACTGCGCGGACGGTGACGTCGCGCGAGTTTCTAAAAGCTATTAACGCGACATTACAGGAGATATAAAAAAGTGTGCGACGCGCCGTCGGTCGAAAGCCGACGGCGTTTTTTGTACCGTTTTTCTTTGCATAATTGCGTGCGGCGGGCGCAAAATACCTTTATGGAAAACGTACAACGCGTATTGGATAAGTTCGCAACGCCGTCCAATATCGTTACACACGAATTGAAATGCGGCATGGTCGCGGGGGCTTTACTTATAAATCCCGACCTCAGCGACACGGCTACCGTTCGCGCCGTGGTCTTTGCTTTGGAGAGCCGCGCCGCCGCCGAGCTTAAAACGCTCGACGAGCTTATGCGGCACGCGGTGCTCGAGGGCGAGCTCGAAATATCCGAAGATATAGACGACTGCATCAACCGACTGCTCAACGGCGATATGCTCTTATGCATAGACGGCGACAGCCGCTATCTTATCATCAACGCGCGTTCGTACCCGACGCGTAGCATTATGGAGCCGCCGACGGAAACCGTCATGCGCGGTCCGCGCGAGGGCTTTATCGAAGATCTCCGCACCAATCTTTCTCTGATAGAGCGTCGGCTCAAAACTCCCGATCTTGCAATAGACAAGATACAGATAGGGCGCAAGACCAAGACCAACGTCGCTATTTGTTATATATTGTCGGTAGCCGAGCCGCGGATAGTGCAAAAGATAAAGGATCGGCTCGACAAGATAGACATCGACGGCATCGTCGACAGTCATTACCTCGTTTCGTATATCGAGGAAAAACCGTATTCGATATTCACGCAGACGGGCATTTCGGAAAAGCCCGATATCGTCGCCGCCAAGCTTCTCGAAGGCAGGATCGCGCTGATAGTCGACGGGTCGCCAATGGTGGTGACAGTGCCATTCGTCATGATAGAGGAGTTCCAGGCGGGCGAGGATTACTATCAGCGATCTTCGTACAGCAGTTTCGTAAGGCTGTTGCGCTACGCAGGCTTACTGCTCGCGACGCTCTTGCCGGGACTGTACGTCGCGCTCCAAAACTTCCACTATACGCTCATACCCGTGCGGTTCATGATAACGCTTATGACGGCGATAAAAGGTCTGCCGCTGTCGCCGCTCGCGGAAACGCTGTTCGTCTTGGTGCTGTTCGAGATAATCCGCGAGGCGAGCGTGCGCATGCCGCGCGCCGTCGGTATGGCTATGAGCATAGTCGGCGCGCTTGTGCTCGGCGAAACGGCTGTCAATGCGGGCGTGATCAGTTCGCCCGCGGTCATGATAACCGCGCTTAGCTCGATAGCGCTTTTTACCGTGCCCAATCTGATAGGACCGATGAGCGTACTGCGACTCGTGTTCACGCTCGTAGGCGGACTGACGGGTCTTTTCGGCTTGATACTGACTGGGCTTATCACACTGCACTATATATGCTCGCTCAACGCTTACGGCACGCCGTATCTTGCGCCGTTCGCGCCGCTGTTGTATTCCGACTTTAAGGACGCGATAGAACGCGCGCCTCTCGACGATATGAAAAAGCGTCCGCGCTCGATACCTAATATCAACCCCACACGGCAGGCGTAATATGGAAAAAGCTTACGATAAAACACGGTCGGCGGGTAAAAACGCCGACGGCAAGACAGGCGGCGCGAGTCGGCGCATCGGCGAAAACTCCGATAAGCAGTCGACGTCGAAACAGCTTATAGCGGTCGTTTTTATACTGTCGCTCGCTACAAAGATGTTTTTACTGCCGATCTATCTCATACAGTCGACGGGGCGCGACGCGTATATCGTGCTCGCCGTGATGTGCGCGTTCGACCTCGTCGCGCTCGCGGCATGGATCGTATCGATGCGGCTTTCGCCCGATACCGACTTTTTTACGCTGTTGTCAAAGCTTATCGGCAAGGTCGGAGCTAAGATATTTGTCGCGTTCGTCGCGCTGTTTTACTTTTTCAAGCTCAACGTCGTAACGACGGAAACGCTGACATTCTACTCGGACAACGTGTTTGCCGACTTCGACGCGGCGATAATGATATTCGTGCTTTTGATATTCCTCGCCGCCGTAGCCAATCACACTCTGCGCGCGCTCGGCAGGCTGAACGAACTGCTCGTGCCGCTGATCGTCGTGTGCATACTGATACTCGGAACGATAGTGGTGATGACGGGCGTGGATGTGTTCAACGTATTGCCCGCGATGCGCGAGCCCGACAGCTTTAATTCCGCGCTGTTCCGCCATGCGGCGTGGTCGGGCGATTTTACGCCGCTCGCGCTGTTCGTCGGCAGGACGCAAATGAAAAAGCATACCGGCAAGATAGCGATGACGGCGGGCGCCGTCGGCACGTGCGTGGCGGTGTTTTTCGCGCTCGTGCTGTGCGCGGCGTTCGGCAACGTGCCGAGCCTTATCGACAGCAGCACCAACATAACGAGCATACTGCAATACTCGATAGGAAACGTTTACGGCAGGATAGACCTATTTTCGTCGATACTGTGGAGCGTCGGCGCGTTCATGGAAACGGCGTTCTTCTTTTACTGCACGGCGCGCTGTATCGCTTTCGTAATAGGCAGGAACAACGCGTTCTGGATAGCGCTCGGCACTTGTGTCGCGCTGTACTGCACGCAGATATTCGCAATGACCGACCCTACGATATTTTCGACGGTAGTCACGTCGGCGGCGGCGGCGGTGACAGTGCCGATATTCACCGCGGCGATACCGCTTTTAGCGCTCGTCGCATCAATAGTCGAGCGGCATAGGAGCGGCGGAAAGCGCGGCGGTCATGCCGATATCAAGCCGAAAAAACCGAGTTACGGCGACGACGGCGCGTCGGGTGCGGACGCGTGCGAAAATGCGGCCGACGGGGGCGGTGCGAAACGATGAAAAAACTCAGCGAGAGAAAAAAGCTTCTTATATATAAAGTACTGCTGTTCGTATTCGCTTTCGCCGTGGCGTTCCTGCCCGCGACCGCGTCGCGCAACCTCGAGGTCAATAGCCGCGTCGTTGTGGAAATGCTCGGCGTTGACGGCAGCGACGGCGGCGTGGAGGTGACCGCGCAGTACGTCATGCCGACGGAGACAGACGGTGCTACGACCAAAGACAAGGTGACGGTAGAGGGCAAGACTTTGACCGAGGCGGTGGAGCTGCTCAATACCGCGCTCGGCAGGCGCGCGGAACTCGGGCAGTGCTCGGTCGTAGTCGTCGGCTCTGAGCTCGATCCGAGCGTGCTCGGCACGCTGATGACGGCTACCGACGTTACGGCGGACGTATACCTGACCGCGGCGACGGAAAAGGCGAAAGACCTCGTGGGCGACATGACCGACTTTATGAAAAAGTCGGGCGCGACCGATGCCGATTTTATAGCGTACAGCGCGAAAAAAGCGCATATCGCTACGGTTACGCTCCTTAACTTTTTGTCCGACCTCGATTCGGCGTCGGGCACTGCGTTCGTGCCCGTTGTGGAAATGCTCGAAAGCGACGACGGCGGCGGACAAGAGGGCGAAGAGAGCAAGAGCGGCGGAGGCGGCAGCGGCAGTGCGGGCGGCGGAGGCGGTTCGAGCGGCAGCAGCGAGCAGTCGGGCATGAAGGTGGAAAAGCTCGCCCTATACGGCAAGACGGGACGGACGGCGGTGCTCGAAGCGGAATCGGCGCGCGGCGTCGCTTGGGTGAGCGCGCCGATAGAAAAGGGCATCGTCACCGCGGACGTGGAATACGGTGGCGATACGGTCGAGGCGGTATCGGCGCGTCTTATAAAGAAATGCGCCGAGATAACTACCGACGCGAAAAACGGCAAAGCGACGGTAAGGCTCAAAGCGACGCTCGAGCCCAACGGCGACAAGTTCAACCTGCTCGACACCAAAGGCGAGAGCGCGAGCAAAGCGATAAAATCCGCATTCGCCGACAAGATACGCGGCGAGATAGAAAAGGCGTTTTCCGACGCGCGTGCCGTCAAGAGCGACCCGCTGTTCATCGGCAGAACGTTTTACCGCTACGCGCCCGCATACTTCGATTCCGAATATTCGCTCGATAAAGTCAAGGTGGATTTCGCCGTTACCGTAGAACTGAAATAATTTTTATCCGGCACGCGGAAAGGCGTTAAAAAGAGTTGACAAAGGGCGAGGCATTGTATATAATAGTCAAGAAATCTTGAGTTCCGAGAACAAAGGCGGTGTGAACAGTGTCGACTATACACGTAGGCGAAAACGAGTCGCTCGAGAGCGCGCTCAAACGCTTTAAGCGTAAATGCCAAAAGGATAACATCCTCGGCGATATGCGCAAGAAAGAGTATTACGAAAAGCCCTCCGTCAAACGCAAAAAGAAAGAAGAAGCGGCGCGCAAGCGTTTCCGCTGATCAACTTTATTTTACGGCGCGTCCCGGATACGATGCGCCGTTTTCTTTTGTCATAAATAAGCAGTGCGCCGCCTTTCGCCGCGGCAAACAAAAAACGCGCCGACGAGGGCGCGTTATTGTTTTGTAACGATATACTATATTTTGAGCTCGGAAAGCCGCAGCGTTCACTTTATATTGAGGTGTATAAAAAATCACCATATTCCATAAAAATACCACGTCGACAAGACTTGACAAACTTCGCGCTTTCGGGTTTAATGGTGATACTTTTTTCAAGGAGGTATCATTATGGAAAAACGCGACTTTATAATCGGTACTCTTGTTAAAACAGGGTTCCGTACGTCGCTAAAGGGGTTCGATCAGTTTTGCGAATGCGTCGAGTTGTATTCGCAAAACAGAACGGCAACGATCGATTCGGTGTACACGCGTGTGGCTGAGGCTTTTAGGTGCACCAAGAGTTCGGTGGAAAAGAACTTGCGTCGACTGTTTTCGAGTTCCGACGCTTGCGCGGCGATAGGTAAGCTGTTCGGCATGCAGTTTCCCGATACGAGCAACAAAGAGATAGTCGCCGCGTTCTCCAACTACGTTTCGCTCAATCGTAAATACTATTTGGAAGCGTAGAGGTCTGTCGGTCTTATCAAAGTCCTTTTAATCTTTTGCGCAGTGTTTTTATCTGCCGCGCGAGCTCGCTCGGCGCACAGCCGCCAACGACGCTCCTGCGCTCGACCGCCGTGCGCGCGTCGACCGCCGTGAATACGTCGGCGTCGAATACGTCCGAAAACTTTTTATATTCGTCGAGCGGCAGGTCTTGCAGCGTGCGTCCGCAGTCGATACAGTGGCGCACTATCTTGCCCGTTATCTCATGCGCGGTGCGAAACGGCACGCCTTTTGCGGCGAGGTAGTCCGCGACCTCGGTCGCGCACGAAAAACCGCCGTCCGCGGCGCGTGCCATCGCGTCGGTGTCGAAGCCTGTCTTTTGCAGCATTTTGGTAAACACGGCGAGCGAGATGCGCAGTGTTTTGTCCGCGTCGAATACCGGCTCTTTGTCCTCCTGCATGTCCTTGTTGTAGGCGAGGGGAAGCCCTTTCATGACGGTGAGCATAGCGGCGAGGTCGCCGAAGACCCGTCCCGATTTGCCGCGGAGCAGTTCGCACACGTCGGGATTTTTCTTCTGCGGCATGATGGACGAGCCTGTGGAAAACTCATCGGCGAGCTTGATAAACGCGAACTCTCCGCCCGACCAATACACGAACTCCTCGTTGATGCGCGAGAGGTGGAGCATGACGAGCGCCGCCGCCGAAAGGTATTCGATGACGAAATCACGGTCGGATACGCCGTCGAGCGAGTTTTCCGTAACGCTGTCGAAGCCCAAAAGCTTTGCGGTGAGCGCGCGGTCGACGGGGAACGTCGTAGCGACCGCCGCGCCGTTGCCGAGCGGCATTACGTTGACGCGCTTGCGGCAGTCTTTCAGCCGCTCGGCGTCGCGCAGGAACATATTGGCATAAGCGGAGAAGTAGTGCCCGAGCGTCGTCGGCTGCGCCTTTTGCATGTGCGTATACGCAGGCATAACGTCCTGCGCGTGCTTTTCCGCAAGATCGGCGAGCATGCCGACGAGCTCGCAAAGCTGTGATATCGCGCCGTCCGCGGCGTCGCGGACGTACAGCCTGAGGTCGGTGGCGACCTGGTCGTTCCTGCTTCTCGCGGTGTGCAGTTTTTTGCCTACGTCGCCGATGCGCGAAACGAGCGCGTTCTCCACAAACGAGTGGATATCCTCCGCGCCCGATATCTTGAGCCTGCCGCCGTCGATATCGTCGAGAATGGAGAGCAAGCCGTCTTTGATCGTCTTGGCGTCCGCTTCGGGGATTATACCCGTCGCGCCGAGCATGGTGCAATGCGCAACGGAACAGGCGATGTCCTGTCGGTACATCGCCCTGTCAAAGGGAAGAGAATCGTTGAACTCTTCCGCAAGTCCGTCAAGCTCCGCCGTAAATCTACCAGACCAAAGCTTCATTATTTTTTACCGTTTTTGCCCGCTTTCGCGTTGCGCTCGAGCATCTTCGCGCGCACTTTGAGCGGCAGTCCGAAGAGGTTGATAAAGCCCTCGGAATCCTTTTGGTCGTAGACTTCGTCCGCGCCGAACGTCGCGATATCCTCGTCGTAGAGCGAGTAGGGCGAGCTCATGCCGGCGGGCGTTATCTTGCCCTTGAAGAGCTTGACGCGCGTCGTGCCCGTGACGGTCTTTTGAGTTTCGTCGACGAACGCGGAGAGCGATTCGCGGAGCGGCGTGTACCACTTGCCGTCGTAGACGAGCTCGGCGAACTTGATAGCGATATGCTCTTTGAAGTGCGCGGTGTCGCGGTCGAGCGTTATCTCTTCGAGGTTCTTATGCGCGGCGTAGAGTATAGAGCCGGCGGGGTTTTCGTAAACGCCGCGCGACTTCATGCCTACGAGCCTGTTCTCGACCATGTCGTCGACGCCGACGCCGTGTCTTGCGCCTATGTCGTTGAGCACTGTGAGTATCTCCACCGGACCGAGCTTTTTGCCGTCGACGGCGACGGGTATGCCTTGCTCCCAATCGATCGTGACGTACTCGGGCTTGTCGGGCGTGTCCTTTATCGGCTTGCTGATAAGCAGCATATCGTCCTGCGGCTCGTTCTCGGGATCTTCGAGATCGCTGCCCTCGTGCGAAAGGTGCCAGATGTTCCTATCCATGGAATAGGGGTGCTTTTTGGTGACGGGAACGTCCAGTCCGTGCGCCTTTGCGTAGTCTATCTCCTCGTCGCGCGACTTGATGTCCCAAATGCGCCAGGGCGCGATTATCTTCATGTCGGGCGCGAGCGCTTTTATCGTAAGCTCGAAACGCACCTGATCGTTGCCCTTGCCCGTGCAGCCGTGACAGATGGCGTCGGCTTTTTCGCGCTTGGCTATCTCGACGAGACGTTTTGCTATTACCGGACGCGCGAACGACGTGCCCAAAAGGTATTTGCCTTCGTACACCGCGTCGGCTTTTATCGTCGGGAATATGCAGTCACGGACAAACTCTTCGGTAAGGTCCTCGATGAATATCTTTTGCGCACCGCTCTTGATCGCTTTTTCGTTGAGCGGGGCGAGTTCCTCGCCCTGACCGACGTCGGCGGCGACGGCGATCACGTCGCAGTCGTAGTTATCCTTGAGCCACGGTATGATTATCGTGGTGTCGAGACCGCCCGAATAGGCGAGAACGATCTTCATTTTTGCCATTATGTATGCTCCTTTGCGTTTGTTGCCGCAGTGATTTTTTACATTATATATTATTCGCGGCAAATACGCAATCGAAAGGGGAGAGAAATATAAAATTATTTATTACGGTATAGCGCCGCGGCGCGGAAAAAACCTGTTGAAAAACGGTTTACAAACGCAAAACGTTGTGTTATAATGATTTTCGGGTCAAAAGACCGCTACCTCGGTACTCGGTGCTGCGCTCTCCACGCAACGACCAAAGTCCGAGGCGTATCAAACAAACGGAGGTAAAACATGGACAAACAGGTAAAGGCGGAGATAATTTCCAAATTTGCGACGCACGAGGGCGATACGGGCAGCCCCGAGGTACAGATAGCGCTTCTTACATGGCGCATCAACCACCTTACGGAGCACCTCAAAACGCACAAGAAAGACCATCACTCGCGCCGCGGACTTTTGCAAATGGTCGGCAGCCGCCGCTCCCAGCTCAACTATCTCAAAGAGATAGACATAGAGAGATACCGCAGCCTTGTCGCTAAGCTCGACCTGCGGAAGTGATCGCTTTTGTAAAACTATCGGTACGTTCGCGCTGAGGACCGCGAACGTGCCGTATGTTTTTTGGGAATTTTATTCGAACAGCGTTTTTGCCCGATAGCGGCGGCAAAAATGCAACGGCGAAAATTCGGTATTATACCGCGCCTCTATGGGCGTAACGGTGCGCGGAGCGCGTCGGATATGGGACTTGTCCCGGCGGTACAGTACCTTGATCTATTCGGTTTATAATTTTTAGGAGAAACATAAATAATGGATTGCAAGGTTTTCGAGACCGAGATCGGCGGGCGCAAAGTAACCGTCGAAACAGGCAAATACGCGGGACAAGCCAACGGCTCCTGCATCATACGCTGCGGCGATACCGTGGTCATGACCAACGTCACTATGGCGGACGCGCCGCGTCCCGGCATGGATTATTTCCCGCTAGGCGTCGACTTTGAAGAAAAGCTGTATTCGATAGGCAAGATACCCGGCAGCTTCAAGCGCCGCGAGGGCAGGGGCAGCGACAAGGCGATACTCACGTCGCGGCTCATCGACCGCCCTATACGCCCGCTGTTCCCGAAGGGACTGTTCAACGACGTTTCCGTCGTGTGCACCGCGCTTTCGGTAGATACCAATATCCCGCCCGAGGTATTCGGCATGCTCGGCAGCTCTATCGCGCTGTCCATATCCGACATACCGTTTGCGGGACCTACGGGCTCGGTCGTCGTCGGCTGCGTCGACGGTAAGTACGTAATCAACCCCGACAGCGAACAGCGTCAAAAGAGCACGATGCACGTTTACGTATCGGGCACTGCCGACGCTATAATGATGGTCGAGGCGGGCGCGAGCGAGGTATCCGAAGAGGAGATGCTCGGCGGTATACTCTTCGCACACGAGGAGATCAAAAAACAGGTCAAGTTCATAAATTCGATAGTCAAGGCTATCGGCAAGAAAAAGCTCGACATCGAACTTTATCACATCGGCGAGGACGTCGAAAAGGAAGTCCGCAAGTACGCCGACAAAAAGCTCGATAAGGCGCTCGACGAGTTCGATCGCACCAAGCGTCAGGAGAACCAGGACGAAGTGCAGGCGGACGTCATGGAGCACTTCAAGGAGAAGTTCGAGGGGCGCGAGCGCGAGATAGCGGACACGCTCTACTACATGACAAAAGAGAAGGTCCGCAACAAGATACTCGATAAGGGCGTACGTCCCGACGGCAGAAAGACTACGGACATCCGCGATATTTGGTGCGAGGTCGGCTTGCTGCCGCGCACGCACGGCTCGGCGGTGTTCACGCGCGGTCAGTCGCAGGCTCTTTCTATCTGCACGCTCGGCACTGCGGGCGACGCGCAAAAACTCGACAACCTCGACGAGGAAGAAACCAAGCGCTATATGCACCAATATAACATGCCGCCGTATTCGACGGGCGAGGCGAAGAACCTCCGCGCGCCCGGTCGGCGCGAGATAGGTCACGGCGCGCTCGCGGAACGCGCGCTCGAGCCCGTCATCCCGTCGGAAGAGGAATTCCCGTACACGATACGCGTCGTTTCCGAGATACTCTCGTCCAACGGCTCGACCTCGCAGGCGAGCGTCTGCGGCTCTACGCTGTCGCTCATGGACGCGGGCGTTCCCATCAAAGCGCCTGTTGCCGGTATAGCGATGGGTCTTATCAAGGACGAGGCGCACGACCGTCTTGCGATACTGTCCGATATACAGGGGCTCGAGGACTTCCTCGGCGATATGGACTTTAAGGTCGCGGGCACGGAAAAGGGCATAACCGCCATACAAATGGATATCAAGATCAAGGGCATCAGCGAGCAGATACTCCGCACCGCGCTCGAACAGGCGCGCAAAGGCAGACTGCACATACTCGGCAAAATGCTCGAGGTGCTCGACAAGCCGCGTCCCGAGCTAAGCAAGTACGCGCCCAAGATCGTCATGTTCAATATCGATCCCGACAAGATCGGCGACGTTATCGGCAAGCAGGGCAAGGTCATCAACAAGATAGTAGAGGATACGGGCGTCAAGATAGATATCGAAGAAGACGGCAGAGTATTCGTTGCGGGCATCGATCCCGAAATGATAGAAAAAGCCAAATCGACCATACTCTCGATAGTCAAAGATCCCGAGATAGGCGACGTGTTCGAAGGTCCGGTAGTCACAGTCCGCGACGATCTCGGCGCTTTCGTTGAGCTCGCGCCCGGGCGCGACGGCATGGTGCATATCGCCAAGCTCGCGAAGTTCACGGGCTCGCACCTCGAGTACGTTTCCGACCTGCTTTGCGTCGGCGACACCGTCAAGGTCGAGGTCGTCAGCTTTACCAAGCAGGGCAAGATAGACCTCAAGCTTTTGGAGATAATCAACCAGGTCGAGCGTCCCGAAAAGACCGAACGTCCCGAGCGCCGCGAGCGTCCGCGCTCAGACAGACCCGGACGCTCCCACGACCGTCCGCGCGGCGAGCGTAAGCCCGACCGTCCGCGCAGAGAGCGCAAGCCCGAAAACGACGGAGAAAACGATTAAATAGCACATAAACACACCTCGGTTATGAATAAAGATAATCGAGGGTGTTTTTTATGCCGATCAAAAACAAAGCTAAATTTTTTCGCGTCGTATTGGGCAACATAGTTATATTGGCGACGGTCGCCGCGCTCGCCGCGGTCACTTTCTCGGGCGGGCGCAAGACTCCCGTCCGTTCCGAGCCGTACTATTCGGGCAAGTCGGATAGCAAGGTGTCGCTGATGATCAACGTATATTGGGGCACGGAGTACGTCGAGCCGATGCTTGAAATACTCGAAAGGTACAACGCCAAAACGACTTTCTTTGTCGGAGGGTCGTGGGTCGCCGCCAATCCCGATATGCTCGTTAAGATACGCGACGCGGGGCACGAGATAGGCAACCACGGCTATTACCACAAGGACCACAAAAAGCTGGACGTCGAGTACAACCGCAAGGAGATATCCTCGGCGCACGACGCCGTCAAAAGCGTTATCGGCACTGATATGACGCTGTTCGCGCCGCCGTCGGGCTCGTTCGGCGACGCTACGCTCGAAGCGGCTGACGAGCTCGGATACAAAACGATAATGTGGACGCGCGACACCGTCGATTGGCGCGATCATGACGCGGACCTCATATACCGCCGCGCCGTCAAGAACGTTAAGGGCGGCGACCTGATACTGATGCACCCGACGGAATGCACGGTCAAGGCGCTCGAACGTATCATAATAGGCGTGTACACAAAGAATCTGCGCGTTGCGCCCGTCAGTGACGTTCTTACGGGCACTGTGGTAGCGTAACGAATACATCATTAGGAAGTTATATGACTGTCAAGAAATACAAAAGCGGGCTTACCGTTATAGTCGAAGAAAACGCGGGGCTGCGCTCGGTGACTTCCGGCATCATGGTCGGCACGGGCAGCGCTTACGAAACCGCCGAGAACAACGGCATATCGCATTTTATAGAGCATATGCAGTTCAAGGGCACGGAAAAGCGCAGTGCGGAGCAGATAGTCGGCGCGTTCGACGAGGCGGGCGCGAGCTTCAACGCCTTTACGGGCAAGGAGTATACTTGCTTCTATTTCAAGTCGATAGACGAAAAGATCGAGGACTGCTTCGACGTTTTGTCCGACTTGTTCTTACATTCCGTCTACGGCGGCGAAGAGCTCGACCGCGAGCGCAAGGTCATACTCGAAGAGATAAACATGAGCCGCGACGAGCCCGACGGCGTTTGCTACGACGTGCTTTTCCGCACGATGTTCCGCGGCTCGCTCGGCATGGAGATACTCGGCACGAAAGAAAACGTCGGGCGATTCGGCAGGGCGGATATTCTCGACTATAAAAAAACGCACTACCTGCCGTCTAATACCGTCGTCGCGTTCGTCGGCAATATAACCGAGGCGCGCGCTCTCGAGCTTACCGAGCGTTATCTCGGCGAGTTTGCGTCGGCGGACTACACCGAGCCGCCGCGCGTCGGCAGGCAGGAATTCGTCTGCGGCATGGGCGAGCACATAAAGGATTTCGAGCAGTCGGAGCTGTCCATTGCTTTCCCGTCGCCGTGCGTTGGCGACGGCAGGGCGCATATAGTTTCCGCGCTAGACTGTATACTCGGCTCGGGCATGAGCTCGCGGCTGTTCATGCGCCTGCGCGAAAAAATGGGTCTTGTGTACAGCGTGTATACTTCGCCCTGGATGGGCAGGAACAACGGCGTATTTTCGGTATGCGCCAATGTCAACGTGTCCAACGTCGAGCGCAGCGTCGCGGCTGTGCGCGAGGAGATAGACAGGCTTTTAAGCGACGGCGTTACCGCAGAGGAAACGGAAAAAGCAAAGACTCAGCTCAAAGTGACGGCGCTCTTCGGCAAGGAGAACCCGATGAACTATATGCTGTCGCTCATGCGCAGGCGACTGCTCGTCGGCGAGGATTACGACCTCGACAAGCTGATAGCGCGCATAGAGAGCATAACCGCCGCCGATATCGACGGCGCGGCGCGCGAGATACTCGGCAGCGGCGCGTGCTTCGGTTACGCGGGCAAAAAGCCTAAACGGCATATCGACGAGATATACAACAACAAATAAAAAGAGGTGACACGATGGACGGCACGAAAGAAGTCAAAGAGGACAAGCTCGACGTTTTGTTCCGCATGCAGGCGGGGCTGGACGCTTACATACGCGACAAGCGCAAGCTTGACTATACCAAAAGCGAATGGGTGTGCAAAAAAGCGCTCGCATTGATGGTCGAGCTCGGCGAGGTCGTCGAGGAAGCCAAATACAAATGGTGGAAGAACGGCGACGCCATAGACGACGCCAAGCTCAAAGAGGAGATAGTCGACGTGCTCCATTTCTTTTTGGGAATGGCGATAGACAGCGGCATGACCGCCGACGAGCTGTTCGACATTTATCTTAAAAAGAACAAAGAGAATTACGACCGTCAGAACGGGCTGTCGGCTAAAAAAGGTTACGAAGTAAATTGACCGCCGCACCGACTTCGCGGCGCAACAAATAGGGTGGCAGATTATGAAGATATTCGACGGAATGACCGAGCTTGTCGGCGGCACGCCGCTGCTCAGGCTCAACGGCTATATCGCGCGTAACGCGCTCGAAGCGGATATTTGCGCCAAGCTGGAATACTTCAATCCCGCAGGCAGCGTCAAAGACAGGGTAGCGCTCGCCATGATAGAGGACGCGGAGCGCAAAGGACTGTTAAGACCCGGCGCGACGCTCATAGAGCCGACGAGCGGAAATACGGGCGTGGGGCTCGCAGCCGTCGCCGCGGCTAAGGGCTATCGGCTCGTTATAACCATGCCGGAAACGATGAGCGTCGAGCGGCGCAGACTGCTTAAAGCTTACGGCGCGGAGCTTGTGCTCACGGACGGCGGCAAGGGCATGACGGGCGCGATAGAAAAGGCGAAAGAGCTCGCCGCGCAAATGCCCGGCGCGTTCATTCCCGGGCAGTTTGACAACCACGCCAATCCCGCGGCGCACGAGCGTGCGACCGCGCCCGAGATATGGTCGGATACAGACGGCAAGATAGATATTTTCGTCGCGGGCGTCGGTACGGGCGGAACGCTCTCGGGCGTCGGACGTTACCTCAAAAGCAAGAACAAAAACATACGCATCGTCGCGGTAGAGCCCGCGTCGTCGCCCGTGCTCGGCGGCGGCAGAGCGGGCGCGCACGGCATACAGGGCATCGGCGCGGGCTTCGTGCCCAATACGCTCGATACCGAGATAATAGACGAGGTTATAGCGGTAAAAGACGACGACGCATATTCCGAGTGCAAGACGCTCGCGCATACCGACGGCGTGCTCGTCGGCATTTCGTCGGGCGCGGCGCTGAGTGCCGCAAAGTCGCTCGCGCGCCGCTCCGAGAATAACGGCAAGCTCATCGTTGCGCTGTTTCCCGATACGGGCGAGCGTTATCTCTCCGACTGTAAATATGTAAGCGAATAGATCGGCCGCCGTCCCGAAAAAGGACGGCGTTATTTGTGCAAAGAAACCCGCGCCGCGGCGCAAAAATTCGAAAATCGCATTTATAAGAAAAAGTTTCGCTCAAAGACTTGAAAAGCTAATAACTCTGTGGTATAATGATAACGCGTGGAATTACGTCCGGTTTTTCTATGACTTTTTTTACGTCGAGGCGAAAGTTGGCACAGAAAGGATATCGACAAAGACGAAACAATAACGAAAAGAAAAACGCCAATCATGACGTTTTGGGAGTGACGCTCGTCATCATATCCCTGTTTTTACTGTTGTGCATCGTCATTCCGCCCATACTCAGCGTAGTTAGCCGCGCCGTGTTCAATGTGATGCTCGGCGTGTTCGGCATAGCGTCGTACCCGATGCTCGTCGGCGTGCTCACCTGGGGCGTGCTGCTTTTGCTCAAACGCACGGTCTACATGTCCAAAAAGAACGTGGTGTGCACCGCGCTCCTTATATTTTTCGGTCTTATCATATTCCAGCTCGCGTCGACGCATGCGTTTTTGAAGGAGAGTTTTTCCGAGTATATCGCCGACGTGTACGACGCTAAGTATTCCGTAGGTGGCGTAGTGTTCGGTACGATCGCGTTCGGCTTGAAGAGCGCGATCACCGAGATAGGTTGCTATGTCGTGTTTTCGGTCGCGGTGCTTGCGACAGTCGCAGTGCTCGTCAATGTGATAGGTCGGATCAAAGCGCGCCGTTCCTCGGTCGCGCCCGTCGCGATAGCCAAGCCGACGCAGCCCGCGAGCAGCTTCACGACGAGGACCGAGCCGCAACGCGTAGTTCCCGTCGAGCCGCAGAACAATCTTTACGTCGGACAGATAGCGCGCAAAGCGCCCAAGATAGGCACTGAAACGGGCAGAGCGTCGGAGATACCTCTGCGCGAGCCGCGCCGCGTCACCGATTATTCCGCGTCGCCCATCATCGAGAAAGAGCCCGAGCGCGTGCCGCAGGACGATCCGTCGGCGGCGAGGTTCGCGCTCTACGGCGATTCCGATACGATAAACGAACAGGAAACTCAGGAGTTCGTAAACCGCGCGGCGAGGGAAGAGCCGCCCGCGCCAGCGTCGTCCGCTTACGTCGTGCCGCCTCAGCGTTACGACGAGCCGAGCACGCCGCGCGAGACCTTTGTCGAGCCGTACGTGCGCGTGTCCGAGGACGCTCAAGCAAACACCGCGGGCAGACCGAGAAAGATAGACCACGACGACTCGCCCGATATGCAGGTGTTTTTCCCGACGCCGAAGAAATTCGATTTTAACGACGACGATATAATATCCGCCGACGACGATATAAAAGCCCGACTTCAAGCGGACATGCGCAAGCGCAAGATAGGCGATATAGAGGGCATACAGGACGTCGACGATCGCAAGCCCGAGCCGTTTAGGTTCTCCGATCTCACGGCGCGCCGCGAGGAGCGCGAAGCTCCGCATATCGAGTCTATCGAGGATATATTCACTGCGCCGCCTTCCGCGCCGCCCGCTCGGCAGACGGTCGATAATTCCGCAGAGATACGGTTCATGCAGGAGCGCGAGGCGGAGCGCGCGAGAGAGGAAGCGGCGAGGAAAGCCGCCGAGCCGCGCGACGAGATAATCGACGCTTTCGCCATGCGCGAGATGTACGATACCAAGGAGAGCACGCCCGAGCCCGCAGTCAATCCCGACGACATAATCAATGCCGACGCGGTAGACGCGGTGCGGCGCGAGGAGCGCAACACGCCCGAGCAGTCGGTAATAATCGACGGTTCTTCGTCCGAGTTCGACCGCAAGCCCGAGCCTGCAACGGTCACGGCGCGCGCGGCGGAAGACGAAGGCATAGTCGATGCGTCCGAGTTCGATATGCCGGCTATCGACCTGTCGGAAACGCGCGACGTAACGAGCGACATCATAGACGGCGGCGAGTCGTCGGGCATGTACGTGCCCGCGGACGACTTCGGCATAGAGGAAGCGCCCGCGCCCAAGCCCAAGCAAAAGAAGAACGCGCCGCTCGATAATCAAATAACGATAGACGCTGTGCTCAAAGCTCGCGCCGACGAATCCGTCGTGCTCAACGAGACCGTGCGCCGCAAAAAGTACAATTACGCGCCGCCGCCGATATCGCTGCTCAAGACCTACGACAAAGCCGATTCGTCCGCGGACGAGCTTCAAGAGACCGCCGCAGTGCTCGAGCGCGTCATCGGCGGATTCCTCAAGACCGACGAGATAAAAGTCATCAACATCGTGCCCGGTCCGACGGTCACGCGGTACGAAGTGGAAGTGCCGTCGGGCGTTTCCGTCAAGCAGATAGAATCGCGTTGCCAGGACATAGAGTACGAGCTCGCGTCGCCCAGTCACATAAGGATAGAAGCGCCCATACCCGGAAAACGCGCAGTCGGTATCGAAGTGCCGAACATGCACAAGTCGATAGTCGGCTTGCGCGAGATGATAGAATCGCCCGAGTTCGCGCACGCAAAGTCGCCGATGACCGTTTCGGTCGGTAAGGACATAAGCGGCGGCACTGTGCTTTGCGACCTCGTCAAAGTCCCGCATCTTCTTATAGCCGGTCAGACGGGCAGCGGTAAGAGCGCGTGCCTTAACGGGCTTATTGTCAGTCTTTTGTACAAGTCATCGCCCGAGGATCTTCGATTCATACTCGTCGACCCCAAGCGCGTCGAGTTCTCCGCTTACCGCTCGATGCCGCATCTTCTGTTCGACGGCATAATTTACGAACCGAACGAAGTCCTCAGCGCGCTCAAATGGGCGTGCGTCGAGATGGAGCGGCGTTATGCGCTCATGGCTAAGTACGGGCGCAATCAGCTTGCTACGTTCAACGAACTGCCCGACGTTACCTCGGGCAGGATAGACAAGCTCCCGCATATCATCATCATAATCGACGAGCTTGCCGATATCATGCAGTCGGCTGTAAAACGCGACATCGAGGACAGGATCAAAGTTATAGCCGCCAAAGCGCGCGCCGCGGGTATCCACCTGATAGTCGCGACACAGCGTCCGTCGGCGGACGTCCTCACGGGCACGATCAAGACCAACCTCACGAGCCGTATCGCGTTCAAGGTCTCGGCACAGCTCGACTCGCGCATCATACTCGACGCGCAGGGCGCGGAAGCGCTCGTCGGCAACGGCGATATGCTGTTCTTCCCCGTGGAATACAGCGCGCCGCGCCGTGTGCAGGGCTCGTATATAAGCGACGACGAAGTGGCGTCGGTCATAACGTATATCAAAGAAAATTTCGAGTGCGACTTCGACGAGGACGCGGCGCGCGCGGTGTTCAATACCGGCGGCGGCGCGGGCGGCGGAATGGGCGGCGCAGGCGGCGAAAAGGAAGACGCTTTGCTTCCCGACGTGCTCGCACTCGTAATACGCACGGGACAAGCATCTATATCGACGATACAGCGCAGGTTCTCCATAGGTTATGCGCGCGCGGCGCGGATAGTCGACGGCATGGAAGAGCTCGGCTATATCGGACCGAGCACGGGCAGCAGTAAGCCGCGCGAGGTGTATATCACGGCGGACAAGTACCGCGAGCTGTACGGCAGAGACATCGACGACAACTGATAACGGAGCAACCTATTGAAAAAAGTCGCAGTAATATCACTCGGGTGTGATAAAAACAGAGTAGACACCGAGCATATGCTTTACCGCATATCGCGCGGCGGTCACGCTATATGCGACGTCGACGATGCCGATGTCGTCATCGTCAATACCTGCGCCTTTATTGAGAGCGCGCGGCAGGAGAGCATCGACGTTATCCTTTCGTGCGCCGAGCTCAAAAAGACGGGCAAGCTCGAAAAGCTGATCGTTACGGGCTGTCTGCCGCAAAAGTACCGTGATGAGCTTATCGCGGAATTGCCCGAGGTGGACGCGTTCCTCGGCGCATTCGAGTATTCCAGAATAGAACAGATAGTTAACGGCGCGCCCGCCGCGGAAACAGCGGCGACGGTGCAGGCGGTCGATCGAACGGAGCGTGCGGAGGAACTCGCGCAGTTCTACGCCGACGAGAACGTCGGCAGACTGCTTTCCATATATCCGCACGTCGCGTATGTAAAGATAGCCGAGGGCTGTAACAATAAGTGCACGTTTTGCACGATCCCGTCGATACGCGGCGCGTACAGAAGCAGACGTATTCCCGACATCGTGCGCGAGACCGAGAGCCTCGTCAAGGACGGCGTCGAGGAGATAATACTCGTCGCGCAGGACGTGACGCGCTTCGGATCCGATCGCGGCAGGCTCGAGCTGACGGAGCTCCTGACCGAGCTCGAAAAGACGGCGGTCAAGCGCATACGCCTTTTGTACTGCTATCCAGAGACCGTTACGGACGAACTCATACAAAAAATAGCGTCGTCCGATAAGATAGTCAATTATATCGACGTGCCGCTACAGCACTGCAACGACAGAATATTAAAGCTGATGAACAGGCGCGTGACCCGCGCCGATATAGACGCGCTGACGGCAAAGCTCCGCGAGCACGGCATAGCGATGCGCACGACGCTCATGGTCGGTTTTCCGAGCGAGACCGAAGAGGAGTTCAATGAGCTCGTCGAGTTTGTAAAGAGCACGCGTCCGCAGTATGCGGGAGTTTTCGCATATTCCAAAGAGGACGGCACGCCGGCGGCTCGGCTGAAAGGTCATTTGACCAAAGCGGTAAAGCTAAAACGCGTAGACGCGCTCGGCGCGGCGTGCGCCGCGGCGACGCGTGCCTTTAACGACGGGCTCGTCGGTAAAACGGTCGACGTCGTATACGAGGACGTCGACTACGACAGAGGCTTGTTCATAGGCCGAGCGGACTTCCAATCGCCCGACGTCGACGGGCGCGTGTATTTTACGGCAAAGGACGCCGTGGACGTGGGAAAAACTTACAAGATCGAGATTTCCGATTGCGACGATTACGATCTTTACGGGCAGGTGAAGGAATGAACTTACCGAACAGACTTACTGTATTGAGGATAGCGTTGATACCGGTATTCGTGACGCTGTACTTTGTGCGGTTTCCGTGGCACGCTGTCGCCGCGACGTGCGTTTTCGCAGTTGCGAGCGCGACAGACTTTCTCGACGGTTATATCGCGCGCAAAAGAAACCTCGTGACCAACCTCGGCAAATTCCTCGACCCGATAGCGGACAAGATACTCGTCGCATGCGCGCTCATAGCTGTTTGCGTCACAGCGCCGACGGTAAGACAGCCTATGCCGTTTTTCATCTGCGTTGCGGTGTTCACCATGATCATATTGAGCCGCGAGCTTATGGTCAGCGGTTTCCGAATCGTCGCCGCCGATAAAGGCGTTGTGCTCGCCGCGGACATGCTCGGCAAGATCAAGACCGTGCTTCAAATGTTCGCGTTGCTGCTGCTCTTGCCCGTCGGTGATATCGCGGCGGCGTCGGCGATGGGCGGCGAAGTCGTATATTATATAGGCTTCGGACTGCTCGCGGCGGCTACGCTTATGACGATAGCGTCGGGCATGAATTATATTATAAGGAACAGGACGGTTTTGGAGGGCTGATGAAGGTAGGATTTTTATCGATAGGAAGATCGTCCGTCGACCTGCGCGAGGCGAAGATAGCGCTTTTCGACGGCGGGCACACCTGCGGACCGCTGCTGTCCGTGGACGAACCGTCCGAGATAGATTGGGCGCTGTCACAGCTCCGCACGATTTGCGACGCGATAGTCATAGACGGCGATCACGACGCGTTCTATGCGACTTTTAAGGACAGGCTTTCCACACACCCCGAAAACTTCGAGCTCGACGGCAAGCTTTACAGCGTTACTTCGGAATGCGACGCGGCGTACCTTTCCGAAAAGCTTGTGCCCATGCTCAATTCCAAAAACAAGCGTTCGCGCTATCAGGTCATAGTCTTTAAGACGTTCGGCAAGACGGAAGCGGAGCTCCGCGCGATGCTCAAGGACCATATCAAAACGCGCAGTAAGATACGCATCGGATTTTTTCCGAGCTTTTCGGAATGCGAGGTGCACGCGCGCGGACCTGCGACCATGCCTCAGGCGGAGTTCAACGCGACGCTCAACGATATAAACCAAATACTCTATAAATGCACGTACTCGTTCGACAGGATCTCGATAGCCGAGCGAGTGGCGCAAATGCTCCGCGAGCAGGGGCTCAAGCTCAAAGTCGCGGAGTCGTTCACGGGCGGCGCGCTTGCGCAGGCGTTCACTTCGATACCCGGCGCGAGCGAATATTTTACCGAAGGTCTCGTCACGTACTCGGTGGGATCCAAGACTAACAGGCTCGGTTTGTCGCCCAACGAGCTTGCAAAGCACGGCGTAGTCAGCAACAACACCGCTTACGGCATGTCGGTCGGACTGCTCGAGAGCGGCGACTGCGACATTGCTATATCTACGACGGGCAACGCAGGACCGACGGCTGTTTTCGGCGCGGTCGGACTGTGCTTTATTTCAATAGGCGACAGGAACGAGGTGCACACAATGCGCTATACTTTCGGCGGCGACCGCGACGAGAACATCGCGCGCGCAGTCAAGAACGCGTTATTCCTGCTGTACAGCTACCTCGACAGCCGCGAGGCGCGCGAGACCGCGCGTTCCGCTCGGGAAACGGGCGAAAGGCAGTTTTGATCAGTTAAAAACGGGCAACCGACAAAGGAGTCAATCATGGCAGAAAAGAAAGAAAAGTTCAAGACCTATAATACCGACATGACGCAGGCGGAAAAGGAAAAAGCGCTTGCGGACACGATCGCGCAGATAGAAAAGACCTACGGCAAGGGCTCGATCATGCGCATGACCGATTCGGTAGTAAACCAGGTCGACGCGATACCGACGGGCTGTCTTGCTATAGACCTCGCGCTCGGCATCGGCGGTCTTCCGCGCGGCAGGATAGTGGAGATATACGGACCGGAGTCGAGCGGTAAAACGACGCTCGCACTGCACGTGATAGCGGAAACGCAAAAAACGGGCGGCATGGTCGCGTTCATCGACGCGGAGCACGCGCTCGATCCCGTGTACGCTCAGCACCTCGGCATCGACCTTTCCAAGCTGTACATATGCCAACCCGACAACGGCGAGCAGGCGCTCGACATAGCGGAAGCGCTCGTGCGCTCGAGCGCGATGGACGTAGTCGTCATCGACTCGGTCGCGGCGCTCACGCCCCAAGCCGAGATTAACGGCGAGATAGGCGATAGCCACGTCGGACTTCAAGCGCGGCTCATGTCGCAGGCGCTCCGCAAGATAGCGGGCGTTTGCAACAAGACCAAGACCTGCATAGTGTTTATCAACCAGCTCCGCGAGAAGATCGGCGTCGTTTACGGCAATCCCGAAGTCACGCCGGGCGGCAAAGCGCTCAAATTCTACGCCAGCGTAAGGCTTGACGTAAGAAAGGGCGAAGCCATAAAAGAGGACGGCACGGTCATAGGCAACCGCACCAAGGTAAAGGTCGTCAAAAACAAGCTTGCGCCTCCGTTCAAGGTCGCGGAGTTCGATCTTATCTTCGGCAAGGGCATATCCAACGAGGGCGTTATCCTTGATATGGCTATCGAAAACGGCTTTATTGTCAAGAGCGGTTCGTGGTTCTCTTACAACGACGAGCGGCTCGGTCAGGGCAGGGAAACCATACGTCAGCTCATCCAAAACCGTCCCGAGCTCAAAGCCGAACTCGAAACGAAGATACGCGACCTCGTCGCTAAAAAAGGCGGCATGCCTTTCGAGGAGAACGGCGACGACTCCGACGACGGCGCGTCGGACGCGGAAGCTTAAACCGAAATGTTCGACTATATCACGGGCAGGATAGCGCGCGTCGACGACGGGCGTATAGTCATAGATTGCAACGGCGTCGGGTTTTTGCTCAGCGCCTCGGCATACGCTTGCGCGGAATACAGCCGCAAGCCCGAGGCGACGGTGCCCGTATATCTCGCGGTGCGCGAGGACGCTATGGAGCTTTACGGCTTTACCGACGAAAGCGAGCGCGCGTTGTTCTTGCAGCTTATCGGAGTATCGGGCGTAGGCGCAAAGCTCGCTATGTCGATACTCGGCGGCATGCCCGCGGACAGGCTCGTTTCGGCGATAGGCAGGGGCGATATCGCGCTGCTGTCGTCGATAAAAGGCGTCGGAAAAAAGACCGCCGAGCGCATCGCGCTCGAGCTTAAAGGCAAGGTCGCGCCGTGCGACGATACTGCCGCGCCCGAGCCCGTGACGGAGCTCGACGGCAATGCGGTATCCGCGCTCGTCGGGCTCGGGTTCGACAGGCGCGAGGCGGAAGCGGCGGTGCGCCGTGTCCAAGGCTCGTGCAAGAGCACCGAGGATATCATCCGCGCCGTGCTCAAAGGCTGATAGCATAAATGGACGATAAAAGATTTATAGCCAATAAAGAGCTTGTCGAAGACGACGGCGACGTTTCGCTACGCCCCAAGACCTTTGACGAGTATATCGGTCAGGACAAAGTCAAGTCGCTGTTAAAGGTGTACGTCGAGGCGAGCAAACGCCGCGGCGAGGCGCTCGACCATGTTTTGCTTTACGGTCCGCCCGGGCTCGGCAAGACCACGCTTTCGCATATAATCGCGTCGGAGCTCGGCGTCGAGATAAAGGTGACGAGCGGACCGGGCATAGAACGCGCCGCCAACCTCGCATCGCTTTTGACCAACCTTCAAGATCGAGACGTGCTGTTCCTCGACGAGATACACAGACTGAGCCACTCGGTGGAAGAGATACTCTATCCCGCAATGGAGGACTTCGCTCTCGACATATCGACGGGCAAGGGCGCGGGCGCGACGTCGCTTCGGCTCAACCTCAACAGATTCACGCTGATAGGCGCGACGACGCGCGCGGGCATGCTCACAGGTCCGCTGAGAGACAGGTTCGGCGTTATATGTCGGCTCGAAGCGTATTCGCGCGACGACCTCGTGCGCATAGTGCGTAGGTCCGCAAAGCTCCTCAAAATAGAGATCGCGACCGACGCGGCGGCGGAACTTGCTTCGCGCTCGCGCGGCACGCCTCGGATAGCCAACAGACTGCTGAAACGAGTCCGCGACTTCGCAGAGGTATACAACAGCGGCGCTATCGACCTCGCTATAACCAAGCGCGCGCTCGACGATATGGAGATAGACCCGCTCGGGCTCGACTACAACGACAAAAAACTGCTCGCCGCACTGACGGAGAAATTCGGCGGCGGACCGACGGGGCTCGACACGCTCGCCGCCGCGATCAATGAGGACGCGGGCACGATAGAGGACGTTATTGAGCCGTACCTTATACAGCTCGGCTTTATCGCGCGCACGCCGCGCGGCAGGGTCGCGCTTAAAGGCGCATACGATCACCTCGGTATCAAGCCTGACAAGCGCGCCGTACAGCTCGGTTTTCTGACAGACGACGGAAATGAATAAAAGCGATTTTTACTACGATCTACCCAAAGAGCTTATCGCTCAAAGCCCCGTAGAGCCGCGCGACTCGTCGCGGCTTTTGGTATATTCGCGCGCGACGGGCGAAACACAACATAAGCATTTTTACGACCTGCCGGACCTGCTTCAAAAAGGCGATCTGCTCGTCGTCAACAATACGCGCGTACTGCCCGCGCGCATAACGGGCGTCAAGGACGGTACGGGCGCGAGCATATCATTTTTGTTGCATAAGCGCATAGCGGCGGATACTTGGGAAACGCTATGCCGTCCGGCAAAGCGCGCGCGCGTCGGTACGACGCTGTGCTTTTCGCCCGAGCTCAAAGGCGTAATAACGGCGGAGGGCGACGACGGCGCGCGGACCGTCAAGTTCGAGTATGACGGCGTATTCGAGGAGATACTCTACCGCATAGGCGAAATGCCGTTGCCGCACTATATCCACGGCGAGCTCAAGGATAAGGACAGGTATCAAACGGTGTACGCGCGGGAGAACGGCTCTGCCGCCGCGCCGACCGCGGGACTGCACTTTACCGATAGGCTTATCGCCGAGCTCAAAGACGGCGGCGTCGAGTTCGCCGAAGTATTGCTCCACGTCGGGCTCGGAACGTTCCTGCCCGTAAAGACCGAAACTCTCGAGGAGCATAAGATGCACAGCGAGTTTTACTGTCTTACTCAACAGACAGCCGACAGGATAAACGCCGCGCGCGCGCATGGTCGGCGCGTGATAGCGGTAGGCACAACGTCGGTACGCGTGCTCGAAACGTGCGCCGCCGCCGACGGTACGCTCAAAGCGGGCAGCGGCGAAACGAATATCTTTATCAGACCGCCGTACAAGTTCAAAGCCGTCGACGCACTTATAACGAATTTCCACTTGCCCGAATCGACGCTCATCATGCTCGTGAGCGCACTGCTCGGCAGGGAAAAGACACTCGAGCTTTATAAAACCGCAGTCGAAGAAGAGTATAGATTTTTCTCGTTCGGCGACGCGATGCTTATTGTAGGCAGGAGCGATGACGATAAAGAGAAACCGCAAGATATAGTAGATAAAGACTAATCTTGCGGTCTTTTTACGCAGTATGTAGTGTTTCGATAAAACGATTATTCGTACAGAAATTTGTGTTCAATGCCGTTTTTGAAACGGATAGAAAGAATTTTGCCATCCAGAATTACAATTTTTTTAATGACTGAATTGACGAAATCCTTGATGATTTTCGTGTCGATTTTCCGTATCATAGTATCAAAGTTCACATACCGCTTTGTAAGTAGTTGTTGGCTCATTATAAAGTAAGACGCTTTTGCGATAAAGTCCTCGTCAGAGATAGAGAATGAAGCGGAAGCGTTTTTTTCTATCTCATCAAGCCGAGCGTCTATTTGTTCGAGTTCGTCAGTAATGGCTTTGCGTTCAATGAAGTATTCCGTTTCGGGCATATCGCTTTCGCTGTAAAGATACAAAGTTTTGAGACGTGCAAGCGCACGTTCTTTTTTTCGTTTCTCTGTAAGCAATAGATCGCGCTCATTTATGGCGGTGTCGTCAATAGTTACGTTTTTAGGCTCGTATATATCTGTGCCGAATTTGCCGGCGCGGAGCATATCATACATTTCTTGCAGACCCGCTTTGTCTATGCCTTTCACGCCAGAGAACACATCGCCGCGAAGAAGTTTTTTCTCAAAAGTTTCAAGGCTTGTTGTTGCGCCGAAATTATTTTGCGCTTTTATGATGTTTGCCACGTAGTTTAGAATGAACGGTCCTACCACGATGTCGGAAATGTATTTGTTAGGGCAATCGTTAAAGCGGCGGTGGCGCGAGCATAGATAAATAGAAGGGCGATAGCCGCCATCGCGTTCACGGTCAATAGTTGCGCACATTTGCGAACCGCATTTACCGCAGATAAGAATGCCTGCGAAGATGTGAGTGTTTACTCTCGTGTATGTACGCGGGCCGTCCTTGTTGCTGCGGCGATTTGCTTTTAGTTGGTCGTTTACGGACTCCCAGCGTTCGCGGTCAACGATAGGAACGTGGTGGTCTTCAACCAGAATCCACTCCGATTCGGGGCGGCGGTTGGTTTTCAGGCGATAGTTTGTTTTGCTCAAATCGTGTTTGTTGTAGAGATAGTTTCCTATATAGAACGGATTAGAGAGCATAGTTCTTGCTGTTGTTGGATTCCACGCTATTCCGCTACGTGTGGAAAGTCCGTTTTCATTCAGAAACTTGCACGTCTGCAGAAGAGAATGGGTTTCTTCGTATTTGTCATAGATTGCACGAACAGTCGCGGCTTCCGTTTCATTTACGGAAAAGATTTTAGTAACCTTGTCATAGGCATAGCCGAAGGGGACACGTCCGCCGTTCCATTGACCGTTATTTGCGCGAGAAACCATAACTGCAGTAACTCGCTCCGATGTCATCTTACGTTCAAGTTCGGCAAATATAAGAATGATTTTCAGCATTGCTTCGCCTATTGCAGTTGATGTATCGAACTGTTCATTTTTGCTTACGAAAACTACACCGAGACGTTTTAGTTCTTCATACATTGCGGCGAAGTCAAGCAGGTTACGGGAAATGCGGTCAATCTTCCACACGATGAGATGAGAAAATTCGCCAGTTCGCAATCGTGACATCATCTGTTGATAGCGCGGTCTGTCAGTATTTTTTGCGGAATAGCCTGCGTCTTCAAAGATTTCGTATTCCGAAATATCAAGAGCGTACTTTGCATAGTTAGCAAGGTCGTTTTTTTGTAAAGGAAGGCTGTCCTTGTCGATTTGCATATTGGTAGATACGCGTACATAAAGGGCAGCCTTCTTGTTAAGTTTAGATTCTTTCTGCATAATTGTCTATCACGCTTTTAAGCGTTTCGTATGTTGCTTCTGTCGGGTTGAGTGCTTTCAGGGCATTGAGTGTCAGAGTTTTCTGTTCGCCACATTGTTCGTTCAGTATAGAAGTAGGAAGAACGTAGAATTTCCACTGTTCGAGATGCAATGGATCAATCATTTCGCGGTTAAGACAATCGAGTAGGCAGAAGACATATAATTTCGATTTGCGTTCGCGCTTCACGATTTCATTATCGTCAAAAACATAGGTTGGAGCAATACCAAAAACAGGAGACGAAAGAATGTCGCTTTGTAATGACTGAATGTAAGCAGACGATTTAACTTCAACTACGTTGCCATTATACGGTATGCGGTAAGGTTCTTTCGACTGGCGTAAAGTTACGTCAAGATCAAGAGCGCTTGAAACGATATATTCCGCAAGTATGCTGCGCGTTACGCTGTTCGTTAGGTCAGACGATACCCACATAAGAAAATCGGAAAGAAGACGGTTGACTGGCATATCGTCATAAGTAAAATGTTCGTTGCCCGTATATAATCTGTTCATAGTTAGTCTCCGTCGCGCAATGCGTCTTTTTCTTTCTGCGTAAGATACTTGTCAAGCAAAGCAAAGAATACTTTTTTATCATCAGCAGAAACCCTGTTCCAAACATCTATGATTGTTTTTTCTTCGATGCTTATATTGTCTTTGCTCTGCGGTAAGTTTGTCAACCCGATAAGGTAATCAGACGACACTTTGAGAGCAGATGCAACGTCTCGAAGGACAATCAATATTGAAGGGGATGCCTTGTTGTTAACATATCGGGATATGGTGGCTTCAGTAGTGTTCGCATTGTCTGCAAGCCACTTCTGGGAAACACCGCGATATTCGATTGCTGCCAAAAGTCTGTTTGAGAAGTTATCCATTGTTTTGACCTCCATAATTACCATTTTAATATTTTTTGACCGAATAAGATAGCAAATTACAGTCATATTGATTTTTTTCTTAAAAATTATAATTTTACACCGTAAATCCGTTTGACAATTACAGTTCTGTAAGTTAGAATATGAGTACAAACAAAAATTCATCGGAGTACGCTATGAATACGAATTTGTTAAAATCGGTAAGAGTTAAGAACGGCAAAACGCAAACCGATATGGCATCATTGATAGAGAAGTCTATTGACACCTATGCGAAGAAAGAAAGGGGCGAAGTTTACTTCACGCCGGCAGAGATGGTTAGAGTATCGCGGACGCTAAACCTTACGTTTAGTGAGTTCAACGATATTTTTTTTAACTCTGAATTACAGTTCTGTAATTTTTAACTGCCTTCGCTTTTAACAATTACATTATATCGCAAACGGGGTAAATTCACAATGGGAAACGACTCTACGAAACCTAACGAAAACATCTACTTCAAGTGTAGAAAAGAAGCCGCTTTATACGACGAGAGACTACGGAGCCGCGAAAGCGCCGCAGACCTGCTCGGCGTAAGTCCTTCATCGCTTGCGGATTATGAGTTAGGAAATACGAAAGTTGTCCCCGTCGATAAAGTCAATTTGATGGCAGACCTGTATAATGCACCGCAATTAAAAACGATGTATTGCAAGCACGATTGTCCGATAGGAGATTGCCTGACGCTTGCGACTGAAATCCCCAGCCTTGAAACGGTGGTTCTGCGATTGCTGAACAATCTTGAAGACGGGAAATTATCGGAAGTTAAAAGACAGTTGATAAACATTGCGGCAACGGAAGGCATTTCTACGCAGAATGTACATTCGATTGACGAAATCCTGAAATATCTCGATAGGCTTGTCGAGTCGGTAAGCGGGCTGAAATTGCTGTGTACGAAAACGAAGGCGGCGATAGAAGGCTTATGACGAAGGAAAGCATTTTGAAATATCTCGAAGAAGTTTTCGGGATCAAGTCTGAAAGCGAACTCAATGCGGCTATGGCATCAGCGGAAAAGTTGAACGTCGGAATAATGACAAAAGGAGCAAAGAATGATAAATCTACCCGAACTTAAAGAATTGCAGTTTTGCGAGAAAACACACACGTACACGGTAAACGGATTTGTTGTACCAAGCGTGTCAGAAATAATGAAACCGTTGTCGGCAGCGCATTACGGCGGAATAGACACAGATACGTTGAACAAAGCCGCAAACAGAGGAACGATAGTCCACGCAGCGGTAGAAAACTACCTGTTGTTTGGAATTGAAGACATCAGTAAGGAGTTGCGTGGCTACTTCGACGGGTTCAAAAAGTGGATAGACGAAGTTAAGCCTGTACCCATTAAGACGGAGTGCAGAATATATCACAAAACGCTTAACTATGCAGGAACGGCAGATTTGCCGTGCTATATAGACGACGTGCCGACGCTGGTCGATTTCAAGACTACCGCGACGGTTGCGAAGGTACTCACAAGAGTTCAGCTCGAAGCGTACAAAAAGGCGTTTGAAAGCCACGATGTAAAGTTTGAGCGCAAACTCATCATTCAATCCAGAAAAGACGGGACGTATCACGCGGAACAGCACCCGATAACAGATGCAGAAAGTTGGAAGGTATTTACCGAGTTACTTGATGTGTACCGCTTTATCAAAAAAAATCAGTAGGAGGTTTCAAATGGAACAGGAAGAACAGGTTGTGGCCGTATTGCCCGAAGTTGTTGAAGGTAAAACGGTTGCGGAAGCGGAGATGAGCAGAGAAGTCACCGCAGTCGAAGAGAGAGCGGGGCAGATTACGATTGCAACGCAAGGCGACTACGAAGACGCTGCGGCGTTCGGAAGGCTCATCAAACAGAAATCGGCGCAGATTATCGAATTTTTTGCACCGATGAAGAAGGCGGCTCACGAAGCGCACCAGAACATCTGCACCCGTGAAAAAGAAATGCTCGCGCCGCTCATTGCAGCAGAGAAAACGGTCAAGCAGGTTATGGGCGACTACGTAATGGAGCAGGAACGCAAAAGACGCGAAGAGGAAGAGCGCGTAAAACGTCTTGCCGAAGCGGAAGCTGAAAAGAAGTTGCAGGAAGCAATGGCTCTCGAAGCGAGCGGCAAGCAGGATGAAGCGGAAGCGGCGCTTATGGAAGCGGACATCGTAGACAGCGCGAGCAGGAACGTAATCGTGGAAGCGCCGAAGATTAAGGCGGACGGCACGTCGTCCAGTATCGATTGGGAAATCACGGCGGTAGACGACGGCAAAGTTCCCGTCGATTTTGCGGGTATGTGCATCAGACCCGTAGATACGAAAGCAATTCTCAAACTCATTCGGGCATCGAAAGGGCAGATTAAGATACCCGGCATCCAGTACAAATCTGTCGCAAAATTATCTTTCAGGAAATAATCGGAGGTTTTCAAAATGGAACAGAATAAGGCTTTAAGTACGGTAGAGCAGAACGCTTTGCAGGTAAGTTACGAAATCTGCGGCACGAGCGTACAACTCGATATAGACTTCGTAAAGAAGTATCTTGTCAGAGGACGTTCCGAACTGGTTACGGATCAAGAGTTGGTTATGTTTATCAACACCTGCAAGATGCAGAAACTCAATCCGCTGGCAAACGGAGAAGTTTATCTCATCAAGTACAGCAAAGACGAGCCTGCGCAGATGGTTGTAGGCAAGGATTCCTACAATAAGCGGGCTTTCCTGAACCCGAATTATCTCGGAAAGGAAGACGGCATCGTTGTCGTTCGCGGGAATACGGTGGTTCAGAAGAAAGGATGCTGCCTGTATCCTACGGAAGAACTTATCGGCGGATGGTGCCGCGTTTTCTACATCAAGAAAAACATCAAGTTGGAAGCGTTCAGAGAGGTTTCGCTTTCTGAATACAACAAGGGTATGGCGAACTGGAAGAGTAAGCCGGCGACGATGATAAACAAAGTTGCCATTGCCCAGTGTTTGCGCGATGCGTTCCCTTCCGATTACGAAGGGTTGTATGCAGAAGAAGAACTCATTTCGTCTGGTCTCGTTCGCGCAGATGATGAAGGAAAGATTCAGGTTATCGACGCAGACGGCGTGGTTGTGGAAGGGGAGACAACCGTTGAACTTCCCGAAGACAACAGAGTTATTACGCAGGACGAAAGAAAAGAAATGTTCGCATTTGCGCAGGAAGTTTACGGCGGAAAGGAAGCGGGAAATGCCAAAGTCAAAGAGTTCCTTAAAGCAGAAAACGTAGAATCCACTACGGAATTAAAGAAAGCGCAATACGACAGAATTATGGCTCAAATCGAGCAGGATAAAAGCGGCGGCAACAAAGGCGACGACAACGGCGACGCAGAATAATCCGCGAGGAGCGTCATAATGGGAAGATTGCCAAAAATAGGGGTCGATTATTTTACGCACGACGTTCACGCTGCGACTGGTCCTACCCTGTTTACGGTGCAGAACAGTTTTGGAAATGACGGTTATGCGTTATGGTTCAAGCTGTTGGAGTTTATGGGTACGCAGAAAGAACTTTATGCAGATTTTTCGGTACTGAAAGATTGGGAGTATTTTGTATCGCTTGCGAGAGTTGACAAGGATAAGGCAATAGCAATTTTAGACCTACTTGCAAATATCGACGCGATAGACAAAGAGTTGTGGACTACGAGAAAGATAGTATGGTCTGACAACTTTGCGGGAAGAGCGAAACCCGTTTTCGATAAACGGGGAACGCTCACACCTGATAAGCCGGACATAGAGGAAAACGTACCGCAGACGGAAGAACAGGGAAATCCTGCGCCGAAACGTAAAAAGAAAACTGACGACGACCCCAGCAAAAAGAAATATGCAGAGTTTGTCAGTATGGAGGAGCGCGAGTATCAAAGTCTTGTTGATAAGTACGGAGAGAAAGCGACGGAGAAGCTCATCGAGTTGCTTGATAACTACAAAGGGAGTAGCGGAAAGACCTATAAAAGCGACTACCGCGCCATTCTCAACTGGGTGGTAGATAAAGCGCAAAAGGAATACCCGAAACTGTTTACGGCGCAGAACGACACGCCGGATGACGGAAGAAATCCGTTTGACGAATAGGAGGAGGTATGAAACAGATAGGTTCGATACTTGACGAGCAAAACTGGCTTGAAACGATGGAACTCGCCTGCAAACGGTCAATAGATGCTAACCCTGAAAAGGAAGGCGACTTTATGAAAGACGGGTTCCTACATTGCGGCAAGTGTAAAGAGCCGAAGCGAGAATACTTTGAATGGCACGGACATCAGATTTTAACTTCACGTGATTGCAAGTGCATTCGTGATGAGAAAGAGCGAATAGAAAAGCAGAAACGGTATGAAGAAAAAATGGCGAGAATTGCAAGACTGCGCAGTGTATCGCTTATGGACGAAGTTTTTTATAAGGCGACGTTCAAGAACTTCGACATCACGGACGATAACAGAAAAATCTACAATGCGTGTGCTAAATATTGCAGAGCGTTCCAACAGATGCTTGAAGATAATCAAGGACTATTATTTTACGGGAACGTAGGCACGGGAAAATCGTTTGCGGCTGCTTGCATTGGAAATCACGTTATGAGTTGCCTTCGTCCAGTGGTAATGACATCGTTCGTTAAAATACTGCAGCAGTTTTCGTCTTTCAAGAATGGAGACGAAGAAGAACTGATTGACAGACTGACGGAGCCTGATTTACTCATATTAGACGATCTGGGCGCCGAGCGAAATACGGACTTTGCATTGGAAAAAGTCTACAACGTGATTGACAGCAGATACCGTTCGCAGAAACCTATCATACTCACGACAAACTTGACGTTAAAAGAAATGAAGGAGAACACGGACATTCGGTATGCTCGAATCTATGACAGGGTATTTGAAATGTGCTATCCGATTAAATTTGAAGGTTCATCGAGAAGACGAATTGAAGCCAAAGAGAGATTCGACAAAATGAAATCATTTTTAGAAGGAGATGACTGATGAAAAACGAAGAGTTCATCGCAGAGTTGAAAATATTCAGCAAAGACGACAGAAAAACCGTTGCGGCAATTCTGTTTGAAAACGGTTATACGGTCAGACAGGGCAAAAAGAAGCGCACCGAAACAGGGAAGTCGGTAGATTACACGGTAATTGTAACAGACAGAAACGGGGAGACGGCAGACAGATGAAAAGTGTTACGTTTACCATTCCCGGACAGCCGAAAGGTAAGATGCGCCCGAAAGTAACAATGCAGGGCGGATTCGCTCACGCTTATACTCCCAAAGAAACGGCAACCTATGAGAATTACGTCAGAGTGATGTATCAGATATGCAAAGACAAGACCTTTCTCGAAGGCGCAATTCAGGCAGAAATCGTTGCTTTCTTTCCTATTCCGAAATCGACGAGTAAAAAGAACAGAGCGTTAATGCTTGCCGGCGAGATCAAGTACACAAAGAAAGTCGATTGCGACAATCTCGCAAAGATAGTGTTGGACTCGCTGAATGGCATTGCATACAAGGATGATGCTCAAATCTATGAACTGTCGGTTAAGAAACTGTACGCAGATGAACCGAAGGTCGTTGTTACGCTAACGGAAGTTAACGGTTAGACGGCTGTAAAGCGGCTATTTGGGCATTTCTTGGTAGATAAACACTTTATCCGCTGGGCGTTACCAAAAGGCAACCAGTGGCAATCAGTAAGTAATAAAGCAATCAAAATATCAATTAAAACAGGAGGTTGAAGTATGGGTATCGTAGAAGAAACACGACGAGCCGGATATGATTCAGTGACAAGCAAGCGGGCAGATAGAAGCGATGTTATTCTCGCTGTTCTTGGAGACAAGCAGATGACGGTAAGCGAAATCGTAAAGGCTTTGCTTGACGAAGGAATTATCAAATATTACGACAGAAATTTCGTTGCGCCGCGCCTGACAGAGTTAAAGGACGAAGGGAAGGTAAAAGTGGTAGGAAAGAGAAAGTGCATTATGTCGGGCAAGATGATAGCGTTGTGGGAGCGTGTGGATCAGTGAAAAGTATTTTGCAGAATAGCGACGCGCCCAGATGCTGTTATTTCTGCCGGTCCACCTATAATTTGCATTTGCATCATATTTTCGGCGGGACGGCAAACAGGAAGCAAAGCGAGAAGCACGGGTTCAAAGTATTCCTGTGCGGATTCCACCACAATATGTCGAACGAAGGAGTGCATTTCAACCGAGAAGTTGATTTGAAGTTAAAGCGAGAATGTCAGGCAAAGTTCGAGGAAACTCACAGCCGAGAAGAGTTTATGAAAATCATCGGAAAGAATTATTTGGATTAAGGAGAAGGCTATGACGACAAGAATAGAACTAAACAAAGACCTGTCCGTAGATTATACGGAGTGGAAGAAGAATATCACAAGCAAGGGCTATTCCTACTACGATTTCAGCAGGGAAGAAGTAGAAAGGATTGCTAAAAAGAACGTCAAGGAAGTTTCGACGACGGAGATCAGGACACTGGCGCAGGCTCTTTTTCCGCAATATCTTCAATGCAGCGGACTGTTCGACGGTTTCCTGTTCTTTGAAGTGATTGACGGGGTAAGGGTAGATCCGCCCAAGTATTGTTACGAAACGTGTAATTCTTATTTGGATAACGACGGTAGAGCAAAAGTCAATCGGCTCATTGAAGAAATCGAAGACCTGTTCGAGCAGAACGAGATTGACTGTTCGGAAGATTGGAAGAATTATTTCAGACAGGCAAAGGAGAAAGCAGAGTGAATAAGGTAGAACTTATCGGAAATCTCACGCGAGACCCTGAATTAACCGAAACGGCAAGTGGGGTATCTGTGTGCAGGTTCTCTATAGCGGTTAAACGCAACTACTACGGCTCCGATGGGGAACGCAAGACGGATTTCTTCAACTGCGTAGTGTGGCGAGGTTTAGGGGAAACGATAGGGAAGTATTGCAAGAAAGGACATAAGGTCGGAATTACGGGCAATATCGAAACGAGAACGTATGAAGACAATAAGGGAGTGAAGCATAATACGGTTGATATTATCGTTCAGGATGTGGACTTCCTTACTCCGAAGACTGACAATGATTACTACCCTGACGATATACCTGATGAGAGACCTGCCCAAAACGCTTATGACGATAATGACGATTTACCGTTTTAGGAGGTAGTAATGGAAGGATTGAACAAATGTCCGTTTTGCGGCGGAGTTGCAGAAATTATAGGAAGGAAAAAGATGAAAGCGGTCTGCAGGGACTGCGGTGCATCAAGTCCGACATTTAGTTTCAGATCGGAAGCGGTAGAATATTGGAACAAGAGAACAATAGTCCGATGCAAGGACTGCAAGTTCTACCACGTCGAAGAAAAGTGGTGTGACAAAAACAGTCATTTTGAAGGCGGCGCGGCAAGAACATTTGAAGAAAGTCAATTTTGCTCTCTGGGCGAAAAAATATAATAGGAGATTTGACTATGGAACAGCAGGAAAAGCAGGAAGCACGTAAAGAGTGCGAAGTGGTGGTAAACACCGACCCGAAGGAAGGACCGCTTGATGGTGCAAGTGCAAAGGTAAACGTGGCAAGATTCGTTTTCAACGACGACGGAAAGACGTTTAAGCACAAGGTACTCGAAGGAAACATTAAAGCGAGTTACGAATTGGGTACAGTATCTATCTCGGTGCCGGAAGAGAAGATTATGCTTGCAGTTAGGCTTGACGAACTTATGCAGGTAATGTTCACGGCGGCGGGCGCTTACAGAAAACTCGAAGAACAAAAAAATCAAAATAAAGGAGACAAACAATGATTGAAAAAGTAAACCCCAGCCATCCCGATAAGGTGGCAGACAGAATTGCAGGTGCTATTGTAGACCTTGCTTATGCGCAAGAAAAAAACCCGAAGGTTGCAGTTGAAGTTCTTATCGGACACGGCGCGTGTCATATTATCACGGAAAGTTCCGTAGTAATTGACCCTGAAAAGATTTATGCGGCCGTTACAAGAATTACAGGCGACGCGGAATTGAATGTAGATATTGCACAGGCAAAGCAAGATGTTCATCTCGCAGAAAATCAAAGCGGCAAGATCAGGTGCGGCGACAACGGCATTTTCAAGGGCGTACCGCTTACGGTAGAGCAAAGAGCATTATCGAATATGGCGCACGGCATTTACGAAATGGTGCCTTACGACGGAAAGTACATTCTCGACGGCGACAGAATGATAATCTGTCAGAGCAACTGCGAAAGCGATTACATCAGGAAGGTCTACCCGAAAGCCATCGTCAATCCGCTTGGGGATTGGGAAGGGGGAACGAATGTAGACACGGGCGCGACGAACAGGAAACTCGGTTCAGATATGGCGGACGGAGTAACGGGCGGCGGGCTTCACGGCAAGGATTTGTCGAAAGCAGACGTATCGGTAAACATCTATGCGTTCTTAAAAGCGCAGGAAACAGGAAAGACAGTAGAATTGTGCTGCGCCATAGGCGACGACACAATCGACGGCAAGCCCTATTCGGAAATTGTAGAAGTGGCAAGAGACTTCATTATGAAGAAGGGTGGGTTTGAGAAGTTTGCGGAGTGGGGACTGTTTTAAGTCCCTGCTCCGGTAGGTAAAGAATACAGCCACAGAAAGGAGAAGCCTTATGAGCAAAGAAACGAAAACAACAGAAAAGCCGCAGGATGATTTTTCGGCAATCCCGAAGAATGTACTTAATCTCATCTCGAAGTATGCGACGGAGAAAGCAATCGAAATGTTCAACCGCCAGATGGAAGAGCAGAGAGCAAAAGCAAAAGATTTCCGTATGAAAAATACGCGGCTACTTGTGAAAAAGTACAGGTGGTTGAAAAGTTATGCCGGGAACGCGGTCAGCGAATTGACGCAGTTGCTTTCGGAAGAGGAGTTGATATTCCTTGAGAGTATGGGAATGGATAACCTTGAAAGCCGTAAGGTGGAAAGCATCAAAGACAGAATGGTGTTCACGCAAACGGTACTGGGACACATTGACACAATGCTTGAACTCTACAGGAACAAGTGCCTTAACTCGGAGAGGGAAGAGGTTAGGAGAAGGTGGAGAGTATTGGAAGCGATGTACCTTACGGACAACGTAGGAAGCCCCGACGACGTAGTAGACATTGAACATATCAATACACGCACGGTGTTCAAAGATTTGAACGTAGCCATACAGGACCTTTCGGGACTGTTCTTTGGTATCGACCTTTCGGACATCATTCTGTTCTAAAATGCAAGGGCAGTTTTTGGGCATTGACAAAAGAAAAGCAAAGTTGTATGATGATAGCGTTGAATGTTATGTCACCCCGAAAAAAGGCGGTAAATAAAATCGTTTATTGCAAAAATATTTTGCAAAAATACACGAAATCCGTTTGCTATTCGGTAGTACCTGTGTTAGAATGAAGATAAGAAAAACAAGGGGCTACCTAAAATGACAAAGACAGAAATCGTAAAGCAAATGTTTTTATCGGGAAATCACAAGGCAGCGTTGCGTATCGCAAAAGACTTCAAAATCGGGATTACCCGTCAAGAAGCAAACGATATGCAGTTGGCATACGAGTGTATGGTTCACGGGTCATTTTACAGACAGTTGGGAAAGGACACCGACGCTGCTATCAAAAAAGGTATTGCGGTATTGCAGAGTGCGGTGTTACGGATGGCGGTATGAAGATATTTACCAGTCGTTACCAAAACCCCGAATTGCAATCGGGCAATTACACGGTTGTGGGCATAACAAGGGGCGCGCCCAGATTTCCGTTAAAGTACAAGTTAAGCGGAAACATCATAGAGTTCGCGCCGCCCGGTTATTTGTTCAGTGAGAACGATAGGGCGGTATTCACTCCAAAGTTCTTTGCACATCTTGACAGAGTGGGCATTGAACGGGCGAAAAGCCTTCTGCGACCGTATCTGTCATTTAACAAAGACATTGTTCTGTGTTGTTACGAAGATGTCAGAATCCCCGACGAGTGGTGTCATCGCTTGGTATTTGCTGAATGGTGGCAGGCTCGCACGGGAATGGCGATACCTGAATTGCAAGACAGTTCAACGTGTAAGTCGGGCAAAAAGCCAGAAGCACAGCAAAAGCAAATGACGTTGTTCGACTTATTATAGCCGCCTATAGCTCAACGGTAGAGCAGCAGACTCTTAATCTGCGGGTTGGGGTGTTCGAGTCCCTCTGGGCGGACCAAATAGGTCTTCATTGTAAGACCGACAATAAAGTGTAGAAGCGACTACGATTAAGTAGCCGCTTCTTTTCTTATTGTTGTTCGTGATGTAAGTAGTCTTGATATTCTTTCTCGATAGCGTCGCGTATGCCTGCATAATCGCATTTGGTAGGCTTGCCGCGATTTATCAGACCAGATAGAGAGATACTGCGTTGCATACCAAAGATGGCATCAATTTTGTAGGTAGCAAGAACGTAAAAGTCCCAGTTATTCAGATTGAGCGGATTTTCTGGGGCGCGTTCCTTGCTTTTGTAATGGCAGAATACATAGACGTTTGAATGGCGTTTGTGATTGTCGTAATCATACCGCGCTTCGTCTGGAATCCAGTCATACGCCGGCGAGATCGAGAAGATGATTTTTGAATACTTGTCGGGTTGATTTTTGGGGTACCACGATTGAAGATAGGCGGAGCATTTGACTTCGATTTTCTTATCTTCCCATAGAAGGTCATACGACTCCCAGTCCACGTGAGTGGTGGTTAAGTCAAGGTCGAGCGCGGTTGCGATAATGAACTCCGCAAATGCGCCGCGCATTGTGTTATTGAGCAAATCTGAAGAGTTCCATTTCCAGAAGTCAGACAGTAACCTATTGATAGGCATACCGTCAAATTTCAGATGCTCATTGCCTGTTAAAACTTGCATAAACGATGTCTCCTTATTTATTTATCGTAGTTAATATTATATCAATTACAGGCGAAACTAACAAGTTACAGGAGGGCTTATAGATGGCGCGATTTCAAAACCCCGGCGCATTGTTTCTGGGAACGCTCGTAGCGCAGGAGCAAAAGTTTCTCAAACCGTTACTCGAAAACGCAAAGAAGAGCGGTTATTCAAAAGTAGTAGAGCCTTGCGCCGGCGCATTTGCTATGTCGCACCTTGCAGCGCAGGTTGGTTATTCGGGTTCGCAGATAGAAGCAAGCGACGTTTCTATGTTCACGAGCATAATGGGTTACGCTATTATGGGAAAGACGCTCGAAGAACTGGAAATCAAAGCGGAAGGATTTACGGACGAAGAACTATGCGACCCTGCGACGGCGCTCTATGCTCAACTCGTATTGAGAACCGCAAAGCAGGCGGGAAAAGACTACTTCTACAATATCTTACTCGATTTGCAGCATCGTAGAACCGAGCATATCAAATCATTGAATGAGCAACTCGATAGGGCGCGTTCGGCGCTCAAAGGTATGAATTACCGTGCGCTTGATATGTGGGAACATCTTGATGAGTGTATCGACGATCCGCACACGTTGATTATCGCAAATCCGCCCACGTATACGGCAGGATTTGAAAAGTGGTATGACACGGGCGGTAAGATGACTTGGAAAGAACCGAAGTACGGTATCTTTGACGTAAAGACAGGGCTTCACGATTTGTACGAAAAGTGCAAAGACGCGAAAGCCCTTTTAATTTGCTATGAAGAGAACGCGCCGTATCAAACGGCGGGAAGTCCCATTTTCGCCAGATACGGAGTGCGTGAAGGCGTTAACGTGTACATCACGTCGAACAGACCAGAAGAAGCCACCGCTTTGGCTCACGGAAAGAAAATTACGCGCCCGAACGAAAGTCGGCTTGAACCGCTTGAATGTTCAATGCTTCCGCGAGATTACGTTATCACGAAAGACAGCGAAATTGCATTACAGACGATCGATAGGGCAAACGCTCAATACTATCGGCAGTTATGGACGCACAATTTTGTCGGGTCTGCGGCGCAGATTAACACTGCCGTGTTCATCGACAAGATGATTGCGGGAGTATTCGGAATCGACAAAGCTGCGCTCACTATGGGCGCGTTTGGTACACAGGTAAGCGACGCGGTATTCCTTATGTATGGAATGACTGTTCCGCATAAGAAGTACAGACTGGGCAGGCTCTTAACGATGCTTGCGCAGAATAAGCCGTTTATTTACAGTCAATGCAACGACATTGAACGCGAGAAGGCGCACCACCTTAAAACGGTGCAGATGACAAAATACCCCGAAGCAAAGGAAATGCGCGGGGTTATGAAACTGACAAAGAAAGTTCCCGACAAGAAGTATGGGTTCAAACTCACATACGAGTCGGACTTAAAAGACCGTAACGAGCGGCAAACGCTTGAAGAATGGCTCTTGAAGGAGGAGAGATGGCAAACGGAACGACAGAAAACCAAAGCGCAGAAGTAAAGACTGTTTCCTATGAACAGATGCTTGAACTCGGACACGGCTTGATTATAGCCAAAGTTCCGCTTACTTCGCTGCGCGAGCAGGACATCAATGCTCGAATAATGAAGAACGAGATGCAGAAGCAGCTTACAGACAACATCCGCAAACGCGGGCAACTTGAAAGCCTGCCTTTCTGCGCTCTCGTTGACGGCAAAATCGAAATCATATCGGGACATCACAGAATCCGGTCCGCAAAGGATTCGGGCGTTATAAACGAAATCTACGTGATACTCGATGTTACGGGGTTGACACGCTCACAGATTGCGGCAAAGCAACTTGCGCATAACGCCATTAGCGGCTTCGACGACCAGTCCACGCTGAAAGAAATCGTTAAACTGATAGACGACGTTGACGATATGCTGGAAAGTTACATCGGAAAGGACATCTTGGGCGAACCCCTTGCAGAACTCGAAAAACTTCTGTCCCCGACAGTCGAGTACGATTGGAAGAATATTGTATTTACGTTCCTGCCGCATCAAGTCAAAGACCTTGATAAACTTGTCGAAGCATTACGCTCACAGCAACCTGATTTTATCGGCGCTTGCGATATAGAACAGCATAAGCCTTTTATCGACGCTCTTGCAAAATATCAGGAGTTCGCAAACGTCAAGAACACGGGCGCGGCTATTCACGCTATGATTAAAGGAACAGAGCAACTGTTCGACGATTTGCAATTCGACGATAAGCAGGAATGGGTACAGATCACGTCCGTTCTCGGAAGCAGCGCAATCCCCAAAGAAGCGGCGGAAATCATCACGATGGCAATTAAGAAAATGATTGAAAGCGGCGATGTAAACGCCAAAAGCAAATGGAAAGCCATTGAACTTTGGGCGGCAGATTATTTAGGAGGTAACTGATATGCCCCCGACCCCGAAATATAATCCCGAATATCACGACGATTGGGCGTGGTCGCTTGCATCGAAGGGTGCGATTGATGATGAGATTGCGGAAGCCTTTGGAATATCTGTCAGGACGCTCCACAGGTGGAAGCAAGAATACCCGTCGTTCTTACAGGCGCTAACAGTAGGGAAAGAAGCGGCAGACGCGAAGATAGAGAAATCTCTTTATAAGCGGGCGCTCGGCTATGACGTTAAGGAAAAGGAAACGCTGGTGGAAACGGACAAAGACGGAAATGTTAGACCCGTCAAAGTTAAAGAAAGCGCGAAGCACGTTCCACCGGACACAATGGCGATTATGTACTGGCTCAACAATCGCTGTAAGCATACAGGAGAGTGGGCGCAAACCCAGAAGATTGAACTGTCTGGGAATGTCGGCAATGTCGATTTAAGCAAATTATCGGAAGAAGAATTGCAAGCACTCGCCGCGTATGCGGTTGAGCATAATGGCGATAGCGACGACTAACGGCAAGTTCTCGAAGAATTACCTTATGGCAGCCGGCGAAGCTGCGAAGTACGAACTCGCCAGAAGGCATTACGCAAATTACGTTGAGTTAGTACATCACGGCAGGTGGCAAAGAGCCGACCACTTAAATCTCGTCTGTGACGAACTTGAAAAGGTTTTAACAGGGGAAACGAAACGGCTTATGATTTTTATGCCGCCCCGACACGGTAAGTCTATGACGGTTACAAAGACGTTTCCGTCGTACTATCTGGGGAAGAACCCGAACAAGCGCGTCATTGAGGTTTCCTACGGCGACGAACTTGCAAAAGAATTTGGCGAAGCGAACAGGTCAAAAGTATTTGAGTTCGGACAAAAATTGTTCGGAATCAACCTGTCTATGTCGCAAGCCACAAAGACCAACTGGAATCTGCAAGGCTATGACGGCGGTATGATTTCTGCCGGTATCGGCGGTGTTATAACAGGTAAAGGCGCAGACCTGCTGCTTATAGATGACCCTATCAAGAACAGAGCAGAAGCGGAATCAGAAACATTCCGCAAACGTGCAATAGAAGCATATCAGTCCGATATTCGTACCCGTCTACATTCAGGCGGCGCAATCATTATCATTCTTACCAGATGGCACGAAAACGATTTAGCGGGGTGGTTGCTCAATCCAGAAAACGGAGAACCCGAAGATTGGAAAATACTTTCGCTCCCGGCAATTTGCGACGACGAAGATCACGACTTGCTTAATCGTAAGCACGGGCAGGCATTATGGCCCGCAGGCGGTTATGACGAAAAGTGGGCGGAAGAAACGAAAAAGGCGGTCGGCAGTTATGCGTGGGCATCCCTGTATATGCAAACGCCATCTCCGAGCGAAGGCGGAATGTTCCGTCGCGGTTGGTGGAAATACTACAAGGTTCTGCCCAAGAAGTTCGACCAAGTTATACAGTCGTGGGACTGCACGTTCAAAGACAAGAAAGAATCGGACTACGTTGTCGGTCAGGTTTGGGGCAAAATCGGTGCAGACCGTTATTTGCTCGACCAAGTACGCGGTCAAATGAGTTTCACGGAAACGCTTGCAGCTATCAAGTCCCTTACGGCAAAATGGCCGCAGGCAATAGCAAAACTCGTGGAAGACAAAGCAAACGGTCCTGCGGTCATCAACGTACTCAAAAAGGAAATCAGCGGGCTTGTTCCTGTTGAACCCGAAGGCGGTAAGGTTGTTCGTGCTACGGCGGTTACACCGCTTGCAGAAGCGGGCAATCTGTATATACCAGACCCGTCCATTGCGGCGTGGGTACACGATTATGTGGAAGAGTTTGCGGTGTTCCCGAACGGCGCACACGACGACCAAGTAGACTCGACCACGCAAGCAAATATCTATTTCAACGGAAATGTCTTCAATATTGGGGCGTTAATATCTTAATTCGACAAGGAGGTAAAAGCCGTGCATTTAACGGACGAAAACAAGGCAAAGTTAGAACAGCTCAAACGTAATAACGAGCAGATCACGCAGCCTGCAGAACGTAAGCCATTCCGTGCAGACGGTTATGTTAATTTGCTGAACAAGTACGGAACAGGGCAGGACAACTCGGAAGCCTATCGTTATAGTGCGGAAAACTTAACGCCTGATACGGTATTGACGAGCCATTACGAAACGAACGGCTTATTTGCAAAGATAATCGACATTCCCGCGCAGGAAGCGGTCAAGAAAGGGTATCATCTGAACATCGCAGATAACGCGGTAGAAGAGTACATCCAGAAAAAGGTCAGGAAGTTGAAATACTTTACGACGGCGGAAGAAAGCCTGAAATGGTCCAGACTGTACGGCGGCGCCCTTGCAGTTATGATTATCGACGATGGCATCAACGATTTGTCACAACCAGTAAACTGGACGGCGGCAAGGAGAATTGATGAAATCGTCGTGTATGACCGCTCCGTTGTAACGCCTGATTATCATTCGATGTACAGGGGAATCGGCGTATCGGGAGTTGCGCAACGCTCAAAGTTCCGTATGCCTGAATACTACAACGTGTTCAGCATTTACGGTTCGTTCCGCGTACACGAAAGCAGATGCCTTCTGTACCGCAATGGGAAGATGCCCGAAAAGGCAAGCACAACGGATTACAGGTTCTGGGGTGTTCCAGAATATAACCGTATCAAACGCGCCCTGCGCGAAACGATAACGTCTCACGGCGACGCGGTTAAATTACTCGAACGTAGCGTACAGGCGGTATACAAGATGAAGAACCTTGCGCAACTGCTGGCTACCGACGAAGGCGAAGAGCAAGCGCTCAAACGTCTGCAAATAATTGATATGGCGCGGGGTATTCTCAATTCCATAGCGATCGACAACGACGGCGAAGATTACGATTTCAAAAGCACGTCCCTTACGGGAGTTAAGGAAGTCATAGATTCCGCCTGCAATATGCTGTCGGCGCTTACGGAAATTCCGCAGACAAAACTGTTCGGTCGCTCGCCTGCAGGTATGAACTCGACGGGCGAGAGCGATATGGAAAACTATTACAGCTTCGTAGACAAAATCCGTGAGTCGCAGGTCAAAGACAATCTGTGTTCGCTCATCGACGCAATCATAACGATAGGTATCAATACGGGCGAGATAAAAGGGAAGCCCGATTACGAACTCGAATTTGAGCCGTTATGGAACGAGAAAGAAAGCGAGCGCGCCACGATTGAACAGACCAACGCGCAGGCGGATTTGGTTCGGGCGCAGACCGCTCAACTCTACATTGATATGGGCGTTCTTGACCCTGCCGAAGAGCGTAAACGCTTGAAGGAAGAAGGCAAGTTTGGTATTGAAGACGAAGAATTACCGCAACGCGAAGAACCGTTCGGGAACATCCTTGCACAACTCGGAAAGACCGATAATGCAGATACTCTATACGACGGCGCAACGGGCGTAGGAGTAATCGTAGTCAAGAATGGAAAGATACTCGTCGGGAACCGCGACGACAATAATCAGGTCGGCAGTCCCGGCGGGCATATCGAAACGTGGGAAGATGCCGAACGCGCAGCGCGGCGTGAAACGGAAGAAGAGTTTGGGATCACGCTCAACGACCTAATCCCGATAGGTATGCTTGATAACCTGCCCGAAGAGTACGGCAAGTCGTTCTTATTCCTGTCTACGGACTTCAACGGCGTTCCGCATACAAATACCCAAGAGATGCGCAACAATCGCTTCCAGAGCGTATCAGAACTTCTAAACGAAGATTTGTACGTTCCTTTCAAATTCGCGCTCGAAAGGCTTATCGACACGCTTCAAACTCGCGGCATCAACTCGCAATAACGCAACGTCGCGGCAACGGCGAAAATCGCCATTTCTGCGGCAATAATTCCGCTTTATCGTTATTTCTGTCACAGATATTCGCTTTAACTCGTTTATCTGGGGCAGAAGTACATAAAGTATAGTATAGGAAATAAAAGTATAGAAAACAATAGGAAAGTATATGCAAAATCGCACGCACTTTCCTATGATTTTTGTCGTTACAAGAGCGTAAGATTTCCATTAAAAGTTGCTTACGCTTACACTTCCGTAATTACAGATTGCTTTCGGTGGCTTTCTTATAATCTTCGGAACTTCGGTAATTTTCCTTGCTTTCCGATGTACATTCGGTTTAATTTGGGTTAGACTGAAAGTACAAATTAAATCAAACAAAAAGCGAGGTAGTTGCTATGAAAACTGAAAAGAAAATGACCTGATAGGAGATGCAGTCCTAACAGGTCGTAGAAGGTCTCAAACGACGGAGGTTTCAAAATGCGGAAACTCAACATAGTTGAAAGCAAAATCATTATACCGCATTTTGAGACCGAAGTCAATAATTTCAGCAGTAAAGCAGAAAAAATTATCGGAGGTCGCAATGATGCGGAACAAGTCATTGGAAGTCGAGGATGCCATCATAGAACTCGGAAAGGTCCAGTCTCTCACGAACGTGCTGAACATAGGAATTACGGACAGCCCGAACGTGAACGATATTCAGAACGCTTATTACATAGTAACCGATATGTTCCAAAAGGGTTATGCGGCATTGCAAAAAGCGTGGTACGGGGAGGTGGCGGCAAATGAATAGAATGTCGTACACTTACAGCACCTACATATACGCTTATGACGCAGACACGAAAATACGGGTTCTTATCAATCCGGACGGAACGAAACTTGCGGTTGCTACGGATATAACGCGGGCGCTCGGCTATCAAAGCAACAGTCAAGCGGGCGGGTTCATTCGGGATTTACACCTTGAAGCCGAAATCAGGCAGGTGGTATTCGATACCAGAAAGCGCGGCGTTGCGAAAGCCTATTGCTTACGGCGCGATGCGGTCAAACAGTTGCTTGACGCGAAATGCAACAATCCAGATTTTTGCGGTTGGTTGTTAGACACGGTTATGATTGATAACAAAGGTTGCGATGACGAGAACGAGCCTATCAGACCGTACAAGAACGTAGAGCCTGTGGAAACGGAACATCAGGAAATAGCGGCGGCACAACAGGCTATCGCGCAGCCGACAATGGCGCAGATAGATAAGATTATCGCGGAGTTGCTTATCTTACGGCAACAGTTAGCATAACTACATAGCAATCGCAAGGAAAGAGCAGAGTGATCTGCTCTTTTTTGTATATCGAAATCACGGAAAGGAGGTGTGAGCGTGAACGACGCAAGAAATCGGGTTGCAGTTAAGGAAGCCGTTAAAAAGAAATTCAACGGAAGACAGAAACTGAACTGTAAAATACAGGTTCGATACAAGGAAAACCTTGAAAGGGAATATCAGCGCGTCATAAACGCTTACTATGACCTTTTGCTGAAAGTCTTACTAAATACCACGCGGTTGCTTTTCATAGGTCAGGAGCCGCTACAGGAAGCACAAGCGGGGTTCAGAACAGACGGGTTCAAAGACAATCTCGTAAATCTTATCAGGCGGCTATTCCGAAAAGCGGGCGACGATTTTCACAACGAAGAACAGGCATTCCACCTGTCGGAGAAGATTAACAAAATCGGTAATTTGACAAAGCGGCTATCTACGGAAGATTGGAAACGCGAAGTATCGAGAACGCTCGGAATCAACATTCTTGACGATTACTATTCGGGCGAGTTTTACAGGGAACAGTTAAAACTTTGGGCAGACGAAAATGCAAGCCTTATCAGTACGCTTCCAGAAGAAGTGCTTGGGGAGATGCAGGCAATCGTTGAAGACGGATTTCTTAACGGGCGGTCAAATCGGGACATAGTAAAAGAAATTCAGGAACGATTTAGCGTATCGCGCAATAAGGCGCGGTTTTACGCGGTAGATCAACTTGCAAAACTTAACGCTTCGATTACGCAGCAACAACAAACGGAGTGCGGCGTTGAAGAGTATATTTGGAGTTCGTCAAAAGACCAGCGCGTAAGAGAACGACACGCACAGCTCGACGGAACAAAACATCGGTGGGACACACCGCCGATTGTAGACGAAAAGACAGGGCGAAGAGCGCATCCCGGCGAAGATTACCGCTGCAGATGCGTAGCATTGCCCGTTTTTAATATCGAAACGCTGAACATACCGGCAGACATCAAAATCAAATAGGAGGGTTAGTTATGGACGGAGTAACGCACGAAGAATTAAAGGCTGCTGCAGAAGCAGTCATCAAACTCTTAAACGAGAAAGGAAATCCGTACACCACGATAATTATTCAGCAAGATAAGATTGTGGTTACGCAAGACGTTATGGGCATACCGTTACCCATTAACGATTGACGGAGGTAGTATGAACGAGTTAGTTATTCAGTTATGCGAACGCTTGAAACTTGAAGCGGACGCGATTATCGGAAGTATGAAATCGGGAGCGATAGTCATACAAACGGGACACGAAAATTCCGTTGAGACCGTATCGCTTTTCGACGGACTTGCAATCGACGGCGTTGAACATTGTCAGAAGATAGTGGTTGCGTTGTCGAATTGCTTTTTTCAGAACGCAAGCAAGGAGGACGGTAATAAATGAACGAAATACCGAAATTGCAAAGGGTAACAAGGCTTGACAGCATCAAAGTTGACGAGACCTATTACACAAACGAAGGCTTCTTAATAGACCACCCGATTGTCACGACGGTTGGAATATTCGAGTATATGAACCCCGATGGCTCTATCAGACGCGAGTTGAGATTGCCGGAAGAGGTGTTTGCCCCCGAAAGTTTAGAATCCTATAAGGGAAAGCCTATCATTGTCACGCACCGCGCTGGGCGCGTTACGACTGACAATGTAGAAAAGGAAACCATAGGTACTATGCTTACGGCAGCCAGTAAGGACGGCGAGAATGTACGGGTAGAAATCGTAATACACAACACGGACGCATTAAAGACCGGATTACGTGAATTATCTCTCGGTTACGATTTGGACCTTGACGAAACGCCGGGCGAATGGAACGGGCAGCCCTATGACGCAATTCAGCGAAACATCAGAGTGAACCATTTGGCATTAGTATCAGCCGCGAGAGCGGGAGAACAGGCTCGTCTAAACATCGACGAAAAAGAAAATTTAACAGGAGGACCAGAAATGGAACAGAACAAGACTGACAGCGGCTTGTCGCCCGAAGAACTTGAAGAAGCCATTGCGGATTTCATCGCAAAGAAAAACGCGGCAACTACGAGTACGGACGGAGATGCCGCAACGGGCGAACCCACGCCCGCGCCTGACGGAGAAGTGACAACTACCGTCAATCCCGAAGAGCAGGCTAACGATGAAGATGTCGTCCAGAGCGTTAAAGAACGTCGTGACCGTCGTGACGCAGAAACGGCATCCAACTCGAAAGAGACTGCCCTTGAAACCATTACGCAGCAGGACGCGGACATCGACGCGCTTCTCAAACTGATCGAACAGTTGAGGGCGGAGAGAGACTTTGCCGGCGCTAACGCAGACGGTAACGATGCCGATTGCGGAACCGTGCAGAAGGACGGCGACGAAAGCAAGTCGCAAAGCCTTAATCTCGATTCGGCGGCAATCGACAGGCTCGTAGCCAGCAAGATTGACGTTATCAGAATTGCAGACCAGTTGCATCTCGACGGCGTTGACGTTATGTCCGTAAAAGACGGCAAGAAAACCGTTATCAAATCGGTATACCCCGATATGCGCCTTGACGGAAAAAGCGATGATTACATCGACGCGCTGTTCGACCTTACGAAGCAGAAAATCAAGAGCGACAACGGTACCGACAAACAGCGTAAGCAGATGTTCAATAAGGACACCGCCGCAGAAGAGCAGACCGTAACGGGAGCGGATGCGGCAAGAAACAGAATGATTGAAAAACAAAAAAACGGAGGTAAATAAATTATGAGCGCACAGACCAGTTATAATTTGCGCACGGCTCACGGCGTAGCGGGTGGCCTTTACGACCTTACCGACCACGACGTAGACACGAGAAACAACGAAGCGACGGACGGGAAGATTAGGTTCGGTCTCGGCGTAGTGGAAGGCACCTTACCCGGCAAGAACGTAACGCTTCCCGTTACGACTTCCACGAAAGCGAAGTTTGAGGGCGTTGCTATCAACAGCCACGCTCACGAGCAGGACTACAAGGGCGACGTTACGCTTCGCAAAGGCGAGACGGTAGGCGTTCTTACAAAGGGACGTATCTATGTTCGCATTACGACAGATGCGGAACCCGCATACGGCGCTCCGCTGTATCTCATTACGGACGGAGAAAATGCAGGATATTTCACGAACGAACTCGGAGAAGGCGTTACGGGTATCAAACTGAACGGCTTTTTCCTTGACGCGAAGGCAACCGATGCGATTGCCCCCGCGTTTGTTTTTGTAGACAAGGTGGATGAAACCACCAAAACCGAATAAAGAGGAGGACAACAGAAATGGAAAAAACTTCTTACAGCCAGAACGACTACGCGGCGCTTCTCGGCTCGAATATCCCCAAAGCATTGGTGGAAGATAAGTCGATGAGATTCGACGATGCGGAAGACGCTTCCGTATTCTTCGCCAGAGAACTCGACCACGTTAAGGCGCAGTCTTACGACGTGGTATACCCCGAACTTACGGCGCTCACGCTGTTCCCGATTTCCAACGAAGTCAGTCCCGGCGCGGAAACTGTTACCTATTACAGTTACGACAGGACGGGAGTTGCGAAGATTATCAATAACTACGCAACCGACCTGCCCCGCGCAGACGTAAAGGGAAAGCCGACCACCGCATACGTGAAATCCGTAGGCGATAGTTACGGCTATTCCGTACAGGAGATGAGAGCGAGCAGGCTTGCCGGTAAATCGCTCGATGTTCGTAAAGCGGAAGCGGCGCGTTATGCGGCCGATTACGCACTCAACAAGATTGCTTGGATAGGCGATAAAGCAAACGGACTTATCGGCGTACTTTCGCCCGAAAACGACATTCCTTTGTTCACGGTTCCCGTTGGAAAGACCAGCGGAAAGACGACTTGGGCAGAGAAGACGGCGGATGAAATTCTCGAAGACCTTAAAGAAATGCAGAAGCAGGTTGCTCGTACCACGAAGAATGTAGAGCGTCCCGATACGCTTGTTCTTCCTGCGGACGTTCATATCGAAATCAGCACGAGACAGATTCCGAACACGGGTTATACCGTTAAGAAATTCTTGCTCGAAAACGCTCCGTACATCAAAGACATCGTTTCGGCGGCGGAATTGCAGGCGGACGCGGAAGAAACCAACCCTTATTCCGCGCAGGGCAAGAACGTGGCTCTTTTGTTCAAGAAGGACGCGAGAAAACTCTCTATCGAGCATCCGCTCCCGTTCTATCAGTACCCCTTGCAGGCGAAGGGCCTTGAAATCGAAGTACCTTGCGAAGCAAGAACGGCGGGCGCAATCATCTACTATCCGCTTTCCGCGCTTATCGCGGTCGGCGTGTAAGGGAGGTGCGATATGAAGATTAAGAATATCGGACGTAAAATTATCGGCTTCGGGCAGACTTCGGTTCTGCCCGATGAAACCGCACATATTCCCGATTCGTTCAAGGATGTTGTGCTTGACACCTATGTTGCGCTCGGCATCGTGTCGATTATCGAACCCGCAAAAGACAAGGGCGAAACGAAAACGGACAAAGGCGGAAAGACCGACAAGGGCGGTAAGAACAACGGGAAAGGTGGTAAGACCGAAAACACCGAAACTACCGAGAATACCGAAACGGACGAAGAAACCGAAGCCGGCAAGGAGTAAACGCTATGGAGCCACTTGAAATATTCAGGCTCGTCGCTACCGAATTTTCGGAAGTCGAAGACGAAGAAGTTGAAAAGTGGATGGAATTAGCGAAGCCGTTTGTAAGCAAAAAGAAGTTCGGGAACACATACGACCACGCTATTGCTTATCTCACGGCGCACAAGTTGAAAATGGCAGGCAAAGGCGATAATACGATGGGCAAAGTCGATGATGCTCTCCGAGTGAGTTCATTCTCCGAAGGAGATGCGTCAATCGGCTTTTCTGTTTCGCAGGGCAACAATATGGCGGTTGACGCAGAGTACGCTTTGACGATTTACGGATTGCAGTACCTGTCTATCAGGCGGCAACGGATCATTCCGATAGTTTCCGCAGGAGAAAACTGATGGCAAAAGTAATCGACAAAGAAACAAAGGCGGGAAAGAAGTTTAGACAGGAAATCGAAAAACTGAAAAAGTTACAGGTGCGCGTAGGCTATCAACGAGGAGAAGAAAATATCGAATCGGAAGGCGAGAGCGCGGATTTATGCGATATAGCAGTCTACAACGAACTGGGGACGGAGAATATTCCGTCCCGCCCGTTTATGCGTGATAGCGTTGACAATCACGCCGAACAGATAAACGCCTTTTTGAAAAAACAAATGGCGTTGCTTGCAAAAGGAGATACAACAGCCGAGCAGATGATGAAGTCTATCGGCGTGTTCCAGAAAGGACTTGTGCAGGCTGAAATCGTTGACGGCGATTTTGAGCCTAACGCCCCGTCCACCATTAAGAAGAAGGGTTCTGATAAGCCGCTGATTGACACGGGCAAGATGCGGCAATCGGTTAACTTCGTCATTGTTAAGAAATAGGAGATTGCAGTATGAACATTTTCAAAAAGAAGTACAAGCTGCGTAAATTCTCCGAGCAAAGGACAGCAAAGGGATTTGCGGTCAGGGCATCTTATACCGATCAGGTGGTGTTACTGAACGTGCAGCCTATGGTTGCAACGGAAATGAAAACATTGCCAGAAGGCGATAGGTCTTCAAAAGGCATTAAGTCTTACGGGGATTTTAAGGTGCAGACCGCAGACGTGGAACGCGGGTTACGTGCAGACAGACTGTTTTATGCAGGGGAATGGTACGAGTGCGTTTCGTCGTCTTTCTTCGAGCATACGCCGTTGAGCCATTGGAAGTCGCTTTATATTAGAGTTTCCGAAGCAGGCAATCAGGACGGCGAACCGAATAGGGAGGTAGAGCAATGACAGTAAGCGAACTGCAAACGGTTTTGCACGATATTATTGCGGAATACTTTCCGAATACGCTCATTATCTGGGCAGAACAAAGAAAACTTGTTAAGCCATCAGGCACGTTTATTACGCTCAAATTAAGGAATCTTACCGCTACCCAACATTCTATCAAGGTAACGGAAAATGACGCTCCTGTAAGTTACAAGCCGTCTAAAATGATGTTAGAGTTACAACTTTTCACTCACGGTAACGATGAACAGATTGCGATTGACGGAGAAACGGTAATGATAAGCGTAAATACCGCTTTGAACGATATTGTGGATTTGACGAACTTTCTCACGTCCGACTATGCGGATGCGTATTACACGAAACACGACATCTCTTTACGTCCCGAAGGGGATGCGAAAGATGTGTCTGGATTATTAGATACGAATTACGAATATAGGGCAATGCAGGAATATGTCGTCGAGTTTATGCAAACAGCAAACGGTCTGGCAGGAATAACGAGAAAAGACTGGAAGCCTACCGCAAGCGGCGGCGGGACGAAGGAACTTGCTTCGCAAGAAGTAGAAAATCTTGATGCGGATAGCATTGACATAAAAAATAACTTTTAACAGGAGGATTTAACAAATGGGTTTGATTGATAATCTCGTTAACGTGAAAATTTCAATCAGCGAAGGCGTGGGAAGCAGCGCAAGTTTCAGTAACATTCTGCTTGTCGGAATTGCGGCAGATGACGCTACGCCTAAAAACATTGCCGTCTATGCTTCCGCAAACGAAATTTTGGAAGCAGGCTGGGACGAAAACAGCGCGATATACAAGGCGGCGGTTGTGGCGTTTATGAACGGCGCTACGCAGCTCTATGTTGCGGAAAAGGGCGCGAGCGAAAGCATTGCTGATGTTCTGAACAGAGCAAACGAAATGGACGGCTGGTACGGTCTCGCGCTTGCAGGCTTTGAACCTGCGGACTACAAGACGGTTGCGGATTGGGCGGAGTCGAATAGCAAACTGTTCGGCTATACGGTTGATTGCTCGGAAAGCATAGAAAATCCAGTACCCACCACGTACAGTTACGCCTTCGGTATCGGAACGAAGAAGACTGTAACGAACGATAACAATACGCATCTCGCGGTTGCTTTTCTCGCAAAGGCACTTACCTATCAGGCGGGTTCGGAAACGTGGGCATACAAAACGCTGTCGGGCTTAGAGTACGACGAGTTCACAGCTTCGGACATCGCAAAACTCAAAACGGCGGGGCTGAACTACTACGTGTTATGCGCGGGTAAGGCAATTACGCTTGAAGGTAAAACGACATCTGGCGAATGGATTGACGTAATACGTTTCCGCGATTGGCTTTTGAACGATATGCAGACGCGCATTTACAATCTGTTTATCAAAAACGCAAAAGTTCCGTACACGGATGCGGGTATCGCGCTCATTCAGAACCAGATGATTGCATCGCTGAAAGAAGGACAGAGCGTCGGCGGAATTGCGCAGACCGAATACGACGACGAAGGGAACGAAATCCCCGGTTTCACTACCAGCGTTCCTACGTCGGCAAACATAGGCGATGCGAACAAAGCAACGAGAACGCTTGCGGGATGCTCTTTCACGGCGCGGCTTGCAAATGCAATTCATATCGTCGAAATTAGAGGAACGCTTACGGCGTAATAAAAGGAGGACAGAAAAATGGCATCTGTAAAGACTTATAACAGTAGGCTTGTTACGGTTGCGCTCGGTACGCACTCCGTTACGGGCTTTGCGGACGACAGTTTCATTACCGTCGAGCCGTTGGGCGACGGCGTAACGTCGAAATCGGGTTGCGACGGCGAAGTTGCAAGGGCGGTTGATCCGAACGAACAATATTCGGTCAAAATTACGCTTTTGCAGACTTCGAGTTCCAACGCTTTCCTGCAGGCGCAGTATAACGCAGACAAAACGAACGGCGACGGCGCTTTCCCGATTTTGATTAAGGACCTTAAAGGCAACTTCGTCTTTTCGGCAGACGCGGCGTGGGTTGTTAAGCCGCCCAGCAGGGCATACGGCAAAGAAACGAACAACCGCGAATGGGAATTGCAGACCGGTCAGGCGACCGTCAACGAAGGTACGTATTAAGGAGGTGCGTAAATGAAATTGCAAGAACCTACGGAAGTAGTTGTAAACGAAAAGCATTACTTCATCCGCCCGTTCCCTGCTTTCAGGGCGGCAAACATCAGCGGAGAAGTGATAAAAGTTGTCGTTCCTATTATCGGGTCGGTATTGCCGTTCGTAAGTACGAGCGGCGACACTTCCGTTCTCGATACGGATTTGGCGACCATTGCGCCCGAAATTACGAAAGCGTTTGAATCGCTGTCGGGAGATGCGGTTGAAAAATTGCTGCGTGATTTGCTCGTCAGGGGAAACAATATCGCAGTCGATTTCAACAGCGAAACGAAGCCGCTCACGGAAGACCTTGTAAACGAACTGTTTTGCGGCGATGTGCAGGATATGTATATTCTCGCGTTCCACGTAATCAAAATCAATTACGGCGGTTTTTTCGGGAAGCTCGGCACCCAATCTGGGAAAGTTGCCGAGTTAGCACAGAAACTGATGAAGTAAGCAAGTACGGGAAGCTGGATTTAGAACAGTTTACCGATCTTGAACTTCGGATGTACACTTTGATTAAGGCGCAGTTGGCTTCAATGCAGGAGTTAAAAGAGTATTACACCCTTGACGAAGCATTGAAGCTGTACGCGCTGTATATGATGGAGGTCGATATAGAGCATTGCAGAAATGAAGAAATGAAAAACGAAGCAAGGAGGGCTAAATAAATGACCATTAGAGACATCGCTATTGCGTTTGGATTTACGGTTGACGAAGCATCCGCAAAAAAAGCGGAAGGCGCAGTTACAAAGTTAAAATCGTTTGCAACGAAGGCTTTGGCTACAATCGGCATCGGCATATCGCTTACGCAGATGAACAAACTGGTTGAAGAATGGTATTCGGTCAATAAAGTCCTTGCCAACGTGAACACACAGTTGAAAGACCAGTCTGCGGTGCAAAACAGAATAACCGAAGCGGCAAACGCTTGTAGGATTACATACGCCGAAATGTGCGGATATGCTACGAGCCTTGTTAAAACGGGGAGTCGCTTTTTCTCAACAGTTGAAGATGCGACGGACTTTTTAGAACTTGCAAATAAAGCGTTCAAAGTGTCCGGCGCGTCGGAAGCACAAATGAACTCGCTGAATAACGTGCTGAAAAATACATTCCAAACAGGAAAGTTAAGCGCGGGCGGGTTTAATACCATAATGCAGCAAAGCCCAGACATCATTCAGTATCTCGCTGATAGTCTGGGCGTTTCTATGCAACAGGTAAAGGCTCTCGGTCTATCTGGGAGTATTACGGCAAAGCAACTGAAAAACGCTTTTACACAGAGCGCGGAAGGCATTGAATCGGCATACGGAAAGTTACGGCTGACAGTATCGGATGCGTTGCGTATAATTCGCAACGAGTTCGGAACGTGGCTATATCAGACCGATGAAGGGCTGAATTTGACTAACGATATTGCGAAGTTTTTGATACGTGCGTTCAGGAGTCTGCTCGGCGTATTGAAGGCTCTCGTAAATTCGTTTCAACGGCTTGTCAATCTGCTTGGTTCCACGCGACGGGCGGCGGCTTTGGTTGCGGCGGCGGTTGGCGCAATGATTGTTGCGTTTAAGTACGACAAAATAGTGGCAGGGATTAAGGCAATAGGTTCTGCATTTGCCGCAGGCGGCGGAAAGATAATGCTTATCGTCGCGGCGGTCTTGCTGTGTATTGCTGTGCTTGATGACCTAATTGCCTTTGCGAACGGGGACGACAGTTTTATTGGGAATCTCTTTGAAAAGTTTGGTGTTGATGCAGAAGAATTGCGGAAAACGCTGAAAGACTTGTTTGCTATGATAAAGCAAGTATTCGGCACGATATTCCAAACAGTCGGTAAAATAATTAAAACGATATTGCCGACATTGAGTAAGTTGTTGCAAGCGGCGTTGACGATAATATCTAAAATGGCGCAGGTAAATCTTACGATTTCGGCAAAGGCGTGGGAAATAATTATCGAGTTGCTTGATATGCTAATCCCGATAATCGAGATGATTTTAGAATTGCTTGACCCGATACTTGAAGTGGTTATGCTCATAGTCGATGCGGCAATGATGCTTGTCGATGTGGTTATGGCTCTAATCAAGCCGTTGCTGGAACTGATAAGCGCGATACTCAAACCGATTATGGCAATCGTCAAGGTATTGGTGCAGTTGCTGTCTAATCAACTCGGTCAGGCGTTTAAGTTTATCGCAAACGTCGTGAATAACCTGATAGCAGGACCGCTTCGTGGATTGCTTGATTTTCTCGGTCAGATCATAAAGTTTATTTCGGCTGTATTTACGGGAGACTGGGAAACAGCGTGGAAGGCTTTGGGGAATATTCCTATTGCGATTATAAACTCAATCATCGGAGCGTTTGAAGGGCTGATTAACTTCTTTATCGGAGCGATAAACGGAATCACTTCGGCGCTTTCGTCTTTGTGGACGTGGATTGGCATCCCTGGTATACCAGAAATACCAGAAGTTCAGTTCGGCAGAATATCATACTTGGCAAAAGGCGGTTATGTAGACAAAAATAAGCCTACGCCCGTTGTCATAGGCGATAATAAGCAGGAAGGAGAGATTGTTTCGCCCATAAGCAAAATGCGCGATACGGTAATAGACGCTTTGAGAATTTTCTTGGGAGGCGCGACGACGCGACGCAAGACGGAAACAGCGCGGGCAATGGAACAGAATACCATAAATCGCAATGTTACGCAGAACGTGTATATCAATAATACATTTGAAGGTTCGAGAGACGTGCAGAAGACCGCAGCGACAGCAATGAAACAGACTACAAGCGATACTACGGGCGAACTTGCCCGTGCGCTTGCTTATGCGAGGTAATGTGTATGAGTAAAGCAAGAATACCCGCCTCGCTCGGCGGCATAGAGTTCGATTGTACAATTAGCAGAGAAAGGAGTTACGAAGCGGACATACCCGAATACCCTGTGGAAGACGGGTACTACGTTTCGGACTCCATTCACAAAAAGCCGCTTACGTTTGAGTTGGTGGTTTTTGTTACGAATATGCCAGTAACTTGGGCAAAGCGACACGCCGGCAACAACAGAGTGAAGAACACGATTGATAGCCTTGTAGACCTGTATTTGTCTGGAAAGCTGTCTGCGCTCGTAACGCCTGATAAGGTATACGAGAATATGGGAATTACGAAGTTAAGTGTGCCGGAAGAAGATTATGTAAACGCGGCGGAGATCACGCTGTCGTTGAAGCAGGTAACGGTAACGTCGGCGGACATCATTGTAGTGTCGAGTTATAATTACAGCGGAAGTTCGTCAGACGGCGCGGGTTCGTCTGCGACAACAGAAGAGTCAAGTACGCCGAAAAAGAAAAGTATTCTTTCGTCGTTGCTTGGCTGGCTATTCAAATAGGAGGTGGCAGTTATGGTGTACTTCACACCGCCAGACAAGAACGACAGTTTTACACGCATCATCTTGGACGGTGACGAGTATCTGTTCAGGTTTTCCTACAACTACGAAGGCGAGTTTTGGACGCTCGGAATTTATCAGAGCGAAGAAGCGCCGATTGTGGCAGGAATTAAAATTACCCCTTGCTTTCCTGTTAACTGGTATTTCCGTCAGTATATCAAATTGCCGAAAGGCGTTCTTGGCGTAATGACGCAACTCGACAAGATAGGCAGGAATGATTTTATCGACGGGAACGCACAGTTCGTCTATGTTACTTACGACGAGTTCAACGAGTTTGTAAGGAGCAACGAGTAATGGCGAATTGGGACAGACAATACCGCTTACGGGCGGGAGTAGAAGGAAGCAAGGGGTTTGAAATCGGTAAGCCCGATGAAAAGACGCGGCAGGCAATCCATATCAACTTTATGGTTGAGCGGAGCGATTCGACAACGCTCAATACGACAAAGATAAAACTTTGGAATCTGAACAAAGAGCAGATTAACGTGTTAACGCAGTCGGGGTGTCAATTAAATCTGTCGGCTGGGTATGGCGCGTCAAGACCTATCGTATTCAAGGGTACGGTATCTAATGTACAGGAATCGCTCGATGGGGCGGATAGGCTTATAGAGATAGAAGCGGTAGACGGTTTCGCACAGTTGAGCGAGACCGTCGTTTCTATTTCTTACGGCGGCAAAATTGCGACGGCTAAAATCTTGCAGGATGCGGCCGCTAAACTCAATCTGCCGGTTACGTATTCCGCAACGGCGCAGGAAATCCTTGAAAAGTCGTATTTTTCAAACGGTTACAGTTTTGTCGGCTATGCGCAGTATGTACTTGACGATGTATGTAACAAAGCATCGCTAATGTGGTCGATACAGAACGGCGTTTTGCAAATCCGTAGGAAAAACGAAGGAGTTTCGACGGCGGTCCATAAACTAAATAAAACAACGGGGCTTATTAACATTCCGAAGCGAGTTTACAGTTCGCAGACGGCAAACACCGATACGTCTTCCGATACAACGGCAGATATGCTGTATGGCTATGAAATACAGTATTTTATGAACGGAGCAATCGGCATAGGCGATAGGGTATACGTAGAATCGAAAATCGTTACGGGTATGTTTATGGTTTCGAGCATTACGATTGAAGGCGACAATCTTGAAGGCAACTGGCAATGTACGGCTCAAATCACGGAGGTAGCATAATGAGTTTGATTGATTTTGTTACGGAAGTTAAGGCTCTCGTGAAGGAGCAGATTAACAATATGCACACGGCTCTGCCAGGCGAGATTGTTTCGATAGATAAAAATGCGGGGCTTGTATCTGTCAAGCCGAAAGCGCAAATGCAGTTTTCAAACGGCAAGACGTTAGAATTTCCGATTATAAACGGAGTTCCGATAGTTATGCCGCAAAGCGCAATTTCGCAATCGGCAATAGTCTTTCCTGTAAACGTGGGAGATCAGTGCTTGCTTATTTTTAGCGAACAGGCATTAGACTATTGGTTTGAAACGGGAATAACGGCACCGCAAGTCAAATACGGACTGTCGGGAGCAATAGCAATCCCCGGACTGTTGCGGACGCAGACTGACGTTTTTAAGGAAGCGTTAGAACGCGACGCGGTAATCATTAAACACAAAAACGCATCTATAACGCTGTCAAACGCAGGTATAGCCATTAGGGGCGATATTTCGGTAGAAGGTAACTTACTAATCAACGGCGAAATCAAAAGCGTTCCAGACGAAATTTAGAAGCGATTTTCGCAGGAGGTTATATGAAAGATTTAAGACTTACCGAAGACGGAGATTTGTACATTACCGAAGACGGAGACGTGCAATTTACCGACAGCGTTTTGCAGGCTATCAAAATTCGTTTGAAATGGTTTCTCGGAGAATGGCGTATCAATACAACTTACGGTATGCCGTACTACGATGAAGTTTTTATAAAGAATCCCAGCACGGCGCTCATTGAAGACAGGGTGCGAACGGAGATACTTTCCGTTGACGGGGTTCAGGCGGTGGAAAGCATTAGCGTGGTTATAGATAAGCCCACGCGGGTGGCCGCCATTCACTTTACCGTCGTTGCAAACGACGAAATAATTGACGAGGAGGTAAAGGTCAATGTCTGATTACGGCGTTACCAAAAACGGATTTGTCCGTAAGCGGTACGATACGATATATTCAGAGTTGCAGGGCGATATAAAAGACGGCTTGGGTATTGATGTTTCGATTAACCCGAAATCGTTTTTTAACGTCCTGCTTTCGTCCGTTGCTGACAAATTGGCGGTCGCGTGGGAGTTGGCGGAAATGGTGTATTATAGTCATTACCCTGCCACCGCAGAAGGCATCAATCTTGATTATGCCTGTCAGTTCGGCGGACTTACGAGAGAAGAAGGTTCTAAAACGAAGTACAGCATTTTATGTACGGGAACGGACGGAACGGCTATTCCTGCAGGAACGCGCATTGCATCAACGACATCGCCACAGGTTTTCTTCTCAACGGCGGAAGACAATACCATTTCGAGATCGTCCTGCAATAGCGCGACAATTCGAGTTATGCAAGTTGCTGGCGAGCTGCATTATACGGTCTATCTTGACGATACGGCGTACACGTATTTAAGCAAGACGGAAGACGATAAAATGGCTATTCTCAACGGCTTGAAGGAAACGATTACAGATGAGAATTTTACAGTCGGAATCGACGAAAAAGACGAGTTCCTTGTGCTTACGAGCAAGAACAAGTATTTAAGCCACTCGATTGATATGACGGAGAATTTATCGACGGAAGAAGTTACGTCGATTATCGTATTCGATTCGGAAGAGTATAAACGCATTCAACTCACGGAAGGTGCGATTACGGAAATCATCACATCGACGGCAGGCTTTAAGAAATGTACGAACCTTGCAATACCTGTTTACGGCAGGGAACGGGAAACGGACATTGAATTACGTCAATCTTATGCAGCGAAACAATCCTACCGTTCGGCAACGATGCTTGAAAGCATAACGAGCGCGATTATGAACAACGTAAAGGAAGTTTCCAGCGCGGTTGCGTTTGAGAACGATACGGATTTGAAAGACGGCGACGGAAGACCGCCGCACTCGATTGAAGTTGTCGTTGACGGCGGGAACGACGCGGAAATCGCGCAACAGATTTTGCTCTACAAAGCAGCGGGCATCCAGACCTACGGCAGTATTGCGGTTGACGTTCCGAGTTCATTCGGGAACGCAACGATAGCGGTCAAGTTCAATAGACCGTCTGCCGTTTATGTTTGGTTAAAGGTATCTATCGTAAAAAATCCCGATGAAGCAATGCCTCCGAACTACGAAGCATTGGTAAAAGAAACGATAATGAGTTATGCGGAGAAAATAACCGCAGGCGAGAACATTGTCATTCAGAAAGTGATCGCGCCCATTAACGTGGCTGTTTCAGGCATCGCCTATATCTCGATTAAGGCGTTCACTTCAACAGATGCGAGCGCAACGCCGACTGACAGCGATTACGCGCTTACTTACATCACGGTAACGCCGCGACAGAAAGCGTATTTCGACGAAAGCAGAATAGAGGTGGAAGTCGATGAAAATTAACGGTATAGAAGCAGATTTGCTCGAACAGTTCAGGGGTAGACCGAACACGGCGGCGCTTTGCGATGCCGTCAATCGTCAACTCAACGAACTGGCGGAAGTCTTCGGGCAGATAGCGTTCAATACCGATATTGACACGGCGATAGGAAAGCAGTTGGATTATATAGGCGACATCGTAGGGCTGACAAGAGCCGAAGCGGGGTTGCTGTGCGGTCAATCTGTTTACTATGAGCCTGTCGATGATGAACGGTACAGACGCTATCTGAAATATAAAGCGTTTCAAAATTCCAGCGACGGCACGTATTATTCACTTGTAAAAGCGATGCAGACCATTCTCGGCGGCGGGTCGAAAATAGATTACACGGAAGATGAGAATTTTCCTGCGACAATCATTTTCGATATTAACACGGGCGGTTCTAACGAACTGTCTTTGAGCGGTATACCGCCGATAAAGCCTGCCGGCGTAAGCGTAGAGTACAAAGTAGACACCAGAAGCACGATTGAATTATCACATAAAATCAGGTACTACATCGGCGGCGTAGCTTGCGGAACGCTCTATTGCGGGCAATACCCGGCAGATAAGCCGTTCCCGCGTTGCGGCGGTTGGCGTTGCGGAGAATATCCGCCCGAAGGAATTTAGGAGGTATCTATGGGATTATTCACACAAGATTTTTTGGCGGAACGGCGAAGCGAGTTTATGGCGCTTATCGACAAGTTTGAGTACGAAATCAACGGTGGCGAAAAATGGCTTACGGCCACCGAACGAAGTCGGCAGATAGTCGGAAACTATATACGGTTCACTTTGCTGTTCCCGAACGTATTACAGTCCGATTACAGCATTACGGCGATACGCATTATCGACGTAAACGGAAAAGAAATAGCGCGGCGCGATTTGAGTGTAAATGTCAACTCAATTCAGTCCGTGCTTTTTGTTTTAAGCATTTCTTATCAGGAGGTTTAATATGACAGAAGAAATTAAGCAACAGGCAGAAGAGGAATCGACCTACAAAAAGCAAACGTGGGTAGATCACTTCGTAGACGAAGAAGGATTTGTCGTACAGCAGGGTACCGCTATGGATGCCCTGCATTTTAATCATATGGAAGACGGAATCGGCGCGGCTCACGATTTGATAGCGGAAGAAAAACAGACGCGAACCGAAGAGAATGAAGCGGCGGCGGTGCGGCTCGATAAACTCGAAGACGGCACGACGATGGCAGGAACGGCCGCAAAGGTTCAAAAGGAACTCCATATAGGGGATGTCGATTTTGACGGAAGCGCGGAGAAAACAGTTGACGCGACGGACGGCATCGAAATCACGGGCGGGAAAATCAAACACACAAACGCCGTTACCGCAGGAACGGCAAGCGGCGGTAGCGGAGCAAAAGAGTTTGGTGGAACATTTGACATTCCGTCAGTAACATACGACGCACAGGGACACGTTACGGGAAAAGATAAGACCACAGTAACGCTGCCGTCTAACGACGCAACAACGTCGAAGCACGGGCTTATGAGTACGTCAGATAAGACGAAGCTCAACGGCATAGAAACGGGAGCGCAGAAGAACACGGTTACGGGTATCAAGGGCGCAAAAGAAAGTTCGTATAGAACAGGAAACGTCAACATTACGTTGCAGAACATTCTCGGAAGTACGCCGATAGGAGACGACTTTACTGGAATTTACTACAACGGAAGTGCGTTTGTAACGCAGAACCCGTCGTTACAATCTACAAGTTGGTCGAAAATTGCGGAACTTTCTGCCGCAGGAAAAGCGAAAAAGGCGTTCAGTATAGGAGACGAGAAGACGGTAACGCTTACGACGGGCGAAACGATAACGCTTGTCATACTCGGCTTCGATCACGATGAAAAGACTGGCGGTGGAAAGGCTGGGATTACATTCGGTATGAAAGAGTTGCTGAATACGTCGTACCCGATGAACGCTTCACATACAAACGCAGGCGGATGGAATGAGTCGAAAATGAGAACGGAGACAATGGCTACGTTCTTATCGCAACTTCCGTCTGATTTAAGAAATGTGATTAAAGCGGTTAACAAGAAAGCAACAGCAGGGAATCAAGGTACATCGCTCACAGCTTCGAGCGATAAACTTTGGCTGTTTGCGGCGGCAGAACTGTGGTCGAAAACTGCAATAGAAAATAGCGCATTAAGCGACTTAAAAAATAATGCTGCCGCTTACAACGGAGAAGGAACGCAGTACGAGTATTTCAAGAATACGGTAGGAGATGCGGAACCGAACAATAGTTGCTCGGCTTTGGTTAAGCGCAAGAACGGCTCTGCGTACTACTGGTGGCTTCGTTCTCCGTACGTCGGTAGTACCGGCACCTTCCGCTATGTCGGCTACTATGGCGGCGTCCTCGGCAACGGTGCGGGCGTCACGAACGGCGTTTGCTTCGGCTTTTGCGTGTAATCCAGAATCATATACTCTGCGCCCCTGTGTGGGCGCAGAGATAAAAATAATCGAAAAGAGAGGTAAAGAATTATGGTCTATAATTTTGTGGCAACGCCGCAAAACAACGGTAAAGACGAACTTATAGCGACGGCGCTCAACGGCGAAGCGTACAGCGAAAACAACCGTCTGCATATCAAAAATGCCGAATGGCATCTGATATACAAATATGACGGGTCGCCTGTCGGGTGGTATGCAAGAAACGTCAAAACAAACGACGACGTGTATCTTGGCAGCGGTGCAAGTCCGTCCATTGTGCTTGAAACGCTCACGGTCAAAAATGAAGAGTTTTGGAACTCGCTGTTATGCCCGGAGGTGGAAGAAACAGTGGAGGAAGGAAGTGAGTAATGTCGGTACCGAAATTCAAACGAAACGAAAGTCCGATGCAATTTCTCGATACTGCACGGGAACTTGAAATTTATACCATACAACGATGCGCAAATTTCCCGAAGCGGTATATGTTTCTGATAACGAAGGAACTCATCGACTTATCGCGGTCAATTTACAACAACGTAAAATCAGCGAATAGCGTCTATCCTACTAATCGGGAAGAATCGCAGATAAGAGTAAACTTTCTCATTCAAGCCGTATGTGATTTGCAATGTCTCGCATCGCAGTTAGATATTGCGAAAGGCATTGTACAGCACAACGAAAAAGATAAGCCTATTAAGCCCAGCGTATGGGAAGAGTGGGCAAGGCTAATTTCAACGGAATTGAAATTAGTAGTGGCTCTGAAAAAGAGCCTGCAAGGAAAGTATAATCTCGAACCGAAATCCGATTAAGAATTTACCATAGGTTACATACCGTTATTATTGTCTGGGCGGCTCTGCGAACAACTGGTGGCTTCGTTCTCCGAACATCGGTAGTACCAGCAACTTCCGCTATGTCAACAACAATGGCAACGTCAACAACAACAATGCGGGCAACACGAACGGCGTTTGCTTCGGCTTTTGCAGATTGTATAGGCTCGACAAAGTAACTCATTCAAAGAATGAAGCGAAATCAATGCCTTTGCAAAAGGGGTGTGTAACCTTTCCGTATGGATAAATGGGTCCTCCGATATAGGTGACTGGACGCTTCTTGCATTGCGAGATAAATGGCGAAACTCGTTTAATAGTCATACATTATGCAGCCTACTTCGCCTAATCTGGCTGTACGGAGTGATATTATTATGAACAGTAAAGAGCGGCACGAACTCCGCTATCGACGACGCAAGGCGCGGCGCGACGAAAAGAAACGCCGCCTTGCGGAAGAGTACGGAGATTTCAACAAAGTATTTACCTTTGAGAACATATACGCGGCATACAAGGGATGCTGCAAGGGTGTAGGGTGGAAGGCAAGTACACAACGGTACAAAGCGAACGCCCTGCTCAATGTGGTTGATACGCTCGACCTGTTAAGAAGTGGTAAGTTCAAAAGCAAGGGTTTTTATGAGTTCGATATTATAGAACGTGGGAAGGAACGTCATATAAAAAGCGTTCACATCAGCGAGCGGGTAGTCCAGAGATGTCTCTGCGATTACTCGCTTGTTCCCATTTTCAGCAATTCGTTTATCTACGACAACGGAGCCTGTATGAAGGACAAAGGTATAGACTTTGCGGTAAACAGGCTTATCGTTCATTTACAGCGGCATTACAGAAAGCACGGCAATAACGGTTATGCGCTGGTATTTGATTTTTCTAAATATTTCGACAGTATCAATCACGAGAAGTTGAAGTCGATTATAGACGGAAGTTACCCAGACAAGCGTTTGGCAGCATTTATCAAGCGCTTGGTGGACGATTTCGGTGGAGAGAAGGGTTTAGGTCTCGGTAGTCAAATATCGCAGGTCTCGGCGCTTCGATTTCCGAATCGGTTAGATCACTATGTGAAAGAAGTTTTACATATCAAGGGCTACGGCCGCTATATGGACGACGGCTATATGTTACACCATAGCAAAGAGCATCTGCAGAAATGCCTTGCAGATTTGCGCGAAATCTGTGCCTGTCTCGGAATAAGACTGAACGAAAAGAAAACGCAGATAGTTAAGTTATCTCGCGGCATTACGTTCTTAAAACGAAGATTTATTCTTACTGAAACAGGTAAAGTTATTGTTATTCCAGCGAGAAAGGGAATTGTAAAGGAACGCAGGAAGTTGAAGAAGTTAAAAATTAAATTCAACGCTGGCGAAAGAGAATTTTTCGACATCAAGCAATCCTACAATTCGTGGCGCGGACACATCAAGCATTGCAACGCAAAACGAACCTTGAAACGTATGGATAGATTATTTTACGAACTATTTTATAAGGAGACGAGTATGGAGGAGCCTGTTATTACAATAGAGAATATCTGTCAAGCCTGTGAAAAAGGGCCGTGCGAACAGCCCTGCGAATTATGGTACAAATGCCTTGAAGGAACTATTATCAAACCGGAGGATTTAGAATGACTGTCAGCATTATTACGAGCATTATAGTGTGGGCAATTACGGGAGCGCTCGGCGCTTTCACGACCTATTTGGGAATGAGGTATAAAAAAGTGACGCGAGAAAACAACGCTTTGAAAAATGGTATGCAAAGTCTTTTGCGAAACAATATCATAGACGCGCACGACAAATATATGAAAAAGAAATATTGTCCGATTTATGCAAAAGAGTCTTTGACGAAGACGTATGATTCATACCACGCACTGGGCGGAAACGGTGTCGTTACAAAATTGTATAACGATATTATGGCTTTGCCGGAGGAACCGCCCGAACCGAGAAGAAAAAAGTCAGGAGGTAATGAAATATGACTTGGGAAATTATTTTAACTGTGGTGTTCGCAATCTTGTCGATTGCGGGCATTTTGGTATCTTATTACTTTTATGTAAAGAATAAGATTACAAAAGCGATTGCAGATGAGGTGGATAGCGCCGAAATAGACGACGCAACAGGGCCGGCAAAAAAAGCGGAAGTTATCGCTCAACTGCAAAAACTCATACCTGCGGTATTAAAGCCATTTATAACTTACAAGATGCTTGATGCGCTCGTTCAGACCGTGTTTGATGGCATTGAACGATATGCAAAGAAGCAGGTTGAGAAGAAGTCGGAGAAAAAGGATGCGGATAGTTAAGGGTATTCTTTTTTGGGTAATATCGCTTACGTGGGGCCTGCCTATGACGCTCATTGGAACAATTTGCGCGATTGCTCTCATTGTAACAGGGCATAAGCCGCAACTGTTTCACTACTTCATTTATTTTGAAGTGGGATCGGGCTGGGGCGGCTTTGAAGCGGGCGGCTTCTTTTTTGTGAATAGACATCCGTCTTTGCATATAAGACAGCACGAATCGGGACACGGATTACAGAACATAATGCTCGGTGTTCTTATGCCGTTTCTCGTAAGCATCCCGTCTATGATAAGGTACTGGTATAGAGAACTGATTATCAGAAGCGGAAAGAAAAAGTACAGCGATTTACCCGATTACGACGCGATTTGGTTTGAAGGTTGGGCGACGCGGCTTGGAGAAAAGCACTTTAAGTAGCGCGAATGTTCAAGGCATTTATAGGTTCGACCCCGTTATGTGTAACAGCATAGCGGGGTCTTTTTTTGTTTATTTGAGTTTTTGCAACATAAAAGATATTATTTTGCGCATAATGATTGACAATTTGAATATAATATAGTAGAATGAAAGCATAAAATAAACTATATGGAGGTATTTATTATGGCTACTGCTAAAATCAATGTTTGCGTTGATGAAGGAACGAAGCAAGCGGTTGAGGTGCTTTTGGATGAAATGGGGTTAAGTATGACCGCAGCAATCAATATGTATCTCAAAAGAATATTGATGGAGCAGGGTATTCCCTTTGATGTAAGCGCGAGAACTCCTAACGCAACGACTATTGCGGCTATGGATGAGTTCGAGGAAATGAAGAAGAACCCCAGCGCATACAAGAGATACCCGAATTTCAAAGCCGCATTAAGCGAGGTGCTGTGAAATGCTTGAAGTAATACTTTCTAATCAGTTCAAGCGCGATTTACGGCTTGCAGCAAAACGCGGTTACGATTTGGATTTGCTTGACGAGATCGTAAACAAACTTGCAAGTAAAGAAGAGTTGCCGGAAAAGAACAGAGACCACAATTTGACTGGCAAGTACGCAGGATTCCGCGAGTGTCATATTCAGCCGGATTGGTTGCTTGTTTACAGGACAGACGAAACGGCATTGATACTGTTTCTTTCCAGAACGGGAACTCACGCGGATTTGTTCTAAACGCAAAGAAAATTGACCTTGTTATGAGTAATTCATAGCAAGGTCTTTTTTTATGCCGTAAAACCGAAAAAATAAGCGCTCACGGCTATATGACGCAATCAAAAAATGAAGTTCTTATAAACTATCGGCAAGAGAATAAAAAGGCATACAATCGAAACCAGAAGTCTATACGCAATATACTTTCCTATACTATCTATGATTTCCTATTCTTTCCTATACTTTGTGTACTTTCGTGGCAGAAATAAAGAAATATCGTTTTTATCGAAACGAAAATAACGCAAAATGTGTTTTTCTGTGCCAGAAATATGCTTGAATACACAGTAATAAAAATTTTCAAAAAATATTTGCAAAATACATAAATTCCGTTTGACAATTACAGTTCTGTAAGTTAGAATGAAAGTACAAAATACATATTACATATCGGCAAGACCGAAAAGGAGTTTCAATGAAAGCATTACCCATCGAAGTTTATGTTACGAAAAGGCAAAGAGATTGCGATTGCACGAACGGCGGCATCAGCAGCAAGTATGAAGAATTGTTGTTAGTATGCGATGAAGGTTATGTAACAATCGACGAAGAGAACCTACCTGAAAATTTGGTAAAGGTTGTAACAAGAACTTTCGGATTTGGAACATTTAGACACATAGAACCAGTTGCAAAGGTAAGCGAAGGGAATGTGGGATGGATGAGCGGTGGTAATCTTGCTTATTCCTGCGACAGTAGATTCAGTAGATTGGCAGGCGAGTATCCGCTTTGCATACACGATAGACAGGAAACGCAGGAAGTGTACGACCTGTTGACTAACGATTAGGGGGGCAATATGGGACTTGTAGAAAAGTTTGATACAAAGTATGAGTGCGATAGGCACATAAGAATGAACGGTTTGGAAGGCGATGCAATAGCAATGCCGAGATACAGTGAATGTGACGGCGAACTGCTTTACTGGTATGTCTATTATGTGTGAGCGAGATTGCAGAGGAGCATTTATGAAGAAGTTTCTTTGCGGGTTCTACTGCGAGCCTTTAAGATGGACGATAAGAGCAAGTACGGAACAGGACGCGGCTGCAAAGTTCGCCAAAATGATTAAGCGTAAGCGGTTGCGGTCGGTAAGCGGCACGAAAGAGTTTGTCGTATTTGAAGCGGCGGGGTATTGATATGAAAAGACCTATTGAACAGTACATAAAAGCGGCGAACGAAGACGGTGCACAGAAAGTCATTGACGAGTTGCGCGAACGGGCGTTGCAAGTAAATCCGAATATGACCGAAAAGCAATGGCAGTTCCTAAAATGCTTTGTGCTTGCCGGCGCGATTGCGAAAGCAGAAGGAGTAATCGAATGAAAAAGTATGTGTATGGTATGAGGTTGCGCGGGTTCTCTCTCGGATGTCAACCGATGGACGGCTTTATCGAGCGGCGCGATAGCCTTGCGGAAAACTTTTACGACGTGATAGTTTATTCGCGGTTGCTGACGGAGAAAGAATTGAAAGACTACGATTTGACGTTTATCGGAATGGAGGAAATACAATGAGCATCGAAGAAGTAGTAGGTTTAGCAAATAAGTACATAGCGGAAGGAAGTAGCGTAGAGTTACACGCAACAATTTTTCACAGTTTGGTTCTGCGTGTTTTTCGCGGCAGTCAATATCTCGGCGGGTATTGGGAGAATGTTGCGAAGACGGAGAACGACAAGTTTTTTGGAACGATAAAGAGTCGAAAGTACAAATGCAACCGCAAGTTCGTCATAAACGAAGATAACAGCATCGGGTTGACACCGTGCGTAGGCGAATGTATCGCGGAAATCAGAAGCGGCGAGTTCGTAGACTACACGAAGATTTGCAATATGAGGGATTGATATGGATGCAATCAGAAAAGTAGAAATCAAAAAGATAGACCACCTGCATCCCGCGTGGTACGACGGTTACAGGTATGATGCGCAGGTTAATACGAGCGTTGACGGCGGCAAGACCTTTTGGTATTGCGGAATCGGAAAAGAGTGCAAGACACTCAAAGAAGCGCGAGAGTATAAGAAGATTATCGAGCATACGGAAAAGGACGGCGACATCCGTTACAGGGTTACGGAAGATTTGCAGGGCGGAGAGTTCGGAATGTACCGCGACTATACGGTAGAGCAATGGCGCAATCAGGCAATCGAGTGGGCGACAATGGATGACAACGACGGACTTGTGGAAACGCTGTGCAGGCTCGCGCAGCACGAAGTAATGACTTACGTTGCGGAGTTATGGGGCTTGAAGTTCCGTAAAGTTCGCAAAGATAAAAAGAAATTGGAGGGTTTGGAATGAAGAATTATTGCGTAGAACACATCGGGGCGCATTATTCGATTACAGCATTCGACTTGGAGCATTTGTATGATTTGCTTTGTGGGTTTGTGTCGGAAGAAGAAGCGCTGGATGCGAAGCGATGGGCGGAAACAGCAGAAATCGGAGACCATTATTGCGGGAGTTGTTATGGGCTTGAAGTTGGGGAGGAAATTTTATGATACGTGAGTGTATCGAAGTTTGTCCGCATTGCGGAGAAGAAATCACGAAAAAGTGGGACGTTGAAAAGAAAGGCTACCAGATTAACTGCCCGAACTGCGGGGAAAAGATTATGCTTTGCGACGAGTGCTTTCATAGCGAAGATAACGAAGGTATGCGTTGCGACTGGTCGGAAGATCGTGGCTGTTTCAGAAAGCCGAAGGAGACGAAATGATTTACTTAAACTACTGGACCCCGAAGGGGCATTGTAAACGTAAGAAGTTCAAGACGGTAGAAGAAGCAAGAAAGTTCGGCGTGAAGTTGCGGAAAAAGGAAGGGTATATCGTTATGAAATACGGTTGCATACACGCCTACAAGCCGAACGGAGAAGCAACGACAATAGTTCAATACGATTTGTTTGAGTAGGTGGATTATGAGCGCAGAGCAATGGAAAGAGGGCGGTAATTGTGACAAATGCCGTAGGAAAGCATATTGCACAAAGACCTGCACAGCAAAGAAGAGAAAGGCGAAAGCAATCGAACGTGCTGTTGGAGATGCGATTTTAAGAAGTATTTGCCCGCAGCTCGCGGATAAAGCAGATAAATTTAGATATTAACGGAGGTCTCAATGTTAAACAAAGAACAGTTGGCTTTGACTATGGAAATAGTCAATAGATCGGAGAAACTTGGGCTGATGCAGGGCGACAAGTTGACGGCGCTCATCGACTTGGAGAAAGCGACGGAACGCTTCAATCTGCGGCTTGCAGATATGCTGAACGCGGACGACTTCAATTTCTCCCACGATTTCGTTCAAATCCAGAACGACATCAACAGGGCAACGGGCGAGTTCAGCGGAAGGTTCTTGCCGCGATTTACGGGGGTTAAGTGATGTTCAGCGATAAGCGGTATGCGCCGATTGCGGCGGAATTGAAAGGCGTTGCAGAGCGGCTCGGAATGGAAGTCCACGAAGTTGAAGAGTCGATTTACCGCAAGGTTGAAGAGCGGTATCATCTTGAGGATATAAAAACGTGGTACGAAAACGAAACTGGAAAGAACTGTTCGGCAAAAATGGCAAAAGCAATATTAACCGAATTTGAAGACGGCGAAGACTGTGGGTTGGATTTTTGGACGAACATCGAGAACGCCTACAAGCGATTAGAGGAGAAACGTAATGAAACTTGAATGGAACAACAAAGATGCGAACATCGGATTTTACGAGCTGGAATTAGAGCTTGAAGACGGAACTAAAAGGGAGATAGTCGTATGGGACAATACCTGCGAATATCAAAAGCGTGAAAACGAGAAAGATCCAGCCCACGCAAGGTACAATCCCAGCGGGTTCAGAGTAAACTACTGTCACGGGTATTCGATGGAAGAATTTTTCGACGATACCCACACACTTGAAGAAGTAAAGATATGGGCTGAAAATTTCCTGCTTGATAATCTCATAGAAGGTTACAAGGATATGCTTGCAAATCTCGAAACAGCCAGACGGCAAGCGGAATGGTCGGCGGCGTACAAAGAAGCAAGAGATAAGAGGTAACGTATATGAACAGTTATACGGAATTAAGAAACAGACAGCAGGAAGAGTTTAATGCCTTTCCGCTCGGCGCGGCGTTCAGTAATGCACAGTTCGACGAAATGATGCGGAAGTGGGGGCTTGAGCCTACGGACACAGATAAGATTTATCGGTTGCCGGGTGGGGTGTTCCTTCGCAAGTCGGATTCGCCAGCGTTTGATGAAATGGTAGAAAGACAGAGCAGGGAGCGCGAGCAGGCGATGGCGGCCGACAAGACGGGGCTGGGTTACATCAAAGATATGTTTGCGGCGGAACTTGCAAACAACGAGTTCGGGTACACGTATGAGCTGGACGAAACGCTTGACGCTCTCGGTCTTACGCTTGACAAAGTAAAAGCCGATAAGCGATTGCGTAAAGGGCTGAATAAGGCTCTGAAAAAATACTACGACTTTAAGTACGAAATTTAATCAGGAGGTTTATAAAAATGAACAACGACAAAGTGTACGACAAGGCGGAAGAAATGGCAGAAAAGGTGCTATGCACGGGAGACAAGTGCGTATGCCCGAAAATCAAAGAAGCGGGGTTGTGTAGCGGCTGTGATGTTTTTATGGCGTTACGCGATTACTACGCGGAAGAAGAAATCAAGTCGTTCGCATTGAGCGACTGGCAGGAAATCAAAGAAATTCTTGACAGCGGCAAGGCGAAAGAAGTCTTTGAAGTCGGAGACGAGCGCGAAGAAACGCTTATCACGGGAGAGAAGATTACGCTTGTTCTTCTCGGTTTCGGGCAGGACGAGAAGGTCAGCGGCGGGAAAGCCAATATGACGATCGGCTTGAAGGACCTGATGGACGGCGATTTCGAGATGAACCTTGAACACAAGAATGCCGGAGGGTGGGACAAGAGCCGTATGCGCACTGTGTATATGGAAAGAATTTTCAAACTTCTCCCCGAAGATTTGCGTGAACTTATCGTGCCGGTCAAGAAATGCACATCTGCCGGTAACGGTTCTACAGACATAACCGTAAGCGAAGATAAACTGTTCTTATTCTCGCTCGCAGAGATATATTCGACACGCGCTATCAAGAAATCGGACAACGGCGACATCTCGCAAAACGCAGACGTTTATCAGGAAGAAGGGGAACAGTACGAATATTTCAAGAACTTGCTCGGAGACGCAGACCCTTACGACGATAACGAAGAAACTATCAAGCGTAAGGCGAACGGTGGCGGCTCTGCGTACGACTGGTGGCTTCGTTCTCCGTACATCGGTAGTACCAGCATCTTCCGCTGTGTCGGCAGCGGTGGCGGCGTCTTCGGCAACGCTGCGGGCGACCCGGGGCGGCGTTTGCTTCGGCTTTTGCGTGTAATCTTGACTCTGAATATCGCCCGCCTTGTATGGCGGGCGGTATTCTTACATACAGATGTTTAGTAAATATTTTTGTTTATTCCTGTAAAAATTTTAGAAAAATACACGATTTTAGTTTGACTATTACAGAACGGTAAGTTAGAATGAAGATACAGAACAAAACTTACCAAAATAAGAGTTTTGTTGAGGGAGAAACGCTATGAGCGAAAGAATGAAGGCTGTAAGTAAAGAAATTGCGAAACAGCAAAAAGCAAAAGCGGTTGAGTATCTTCGTATGCTCGACATTTTTAAGCCGTACATACAGGGGTTCAAGCAATCCGACAAAGTTTGTTTCTTTGAGAATTTCGGCGGATTTTGGGTTTATCAAGAACCTGAAATTGAAAAGAAGATGCGAGAGATCGAAGAAGAACACGACTGCAAGGTATATGCCATAACGCATTGCAAAATCGACGGCGACGATATGTGGAGTTTCCTTGTTGTCACGAGTACACCGGAAGAGTGGGGCGATTTGGTATACCGTGACGGTAATGGATTTTACGCATTTGCTTATACGTGGAACAGAAGTTACGAATATGGCAGCGAGTTTGGAGATGTTTATATACAAAGTTTCGGCGGCGGAATAAGGAGGATAGTATGAAGCGTAGCGAAGAATTGAGAAAGCAGTTGGAAGAATTGAAATCACTCAAAGAACAGAAGTTCAACGAGATGGTTGCGACCAGAACGGACCCCACGCAAGAAGGCTGGGACGCGGCTTGGAATGAATATTACGACAAATACGGCAGACAATTCGGGGAAGACATCAGGGCGCTGGAAAGAGCCATACATACCGAGATGAACAGAGAGGTTGAGGTTGGCGACGGTGTAACGATGTATCTATATAGCGACGCTCACGCTTGTACGGTAATTGCAAAAACAGCGAAGACAATCACGGTGCAGAGAGATAAAGCAACGCTCGATCCGAATTTTAAGCCAGAATTTATCCCCGGCGGATTTGCGGCGCATTGCACAAATCAGGATGAACAGTCGTACACCTACGAGCGCGATACGAACGGCGAGATAACCAAATGTTATTGGAGCGAGAAAATGGGAAGATATACGACGGGCGGCGACCAAAGCATCAAAATCGGTCTCGGAAGGCGCGAGTTTTACGATTACAATTTTTAAGGGGGGGGGAAGAGTAATGAAAGACATTATCGGTTATATCAAAGAAATTACATACGGCAAAGTTCAAATATCCGTTCCGGATGACGCGGAAGACGAAGAAATACGCGATGCGATTTTGGAACACGATAGCGCAGGCGGAACGCGCTATACTTCCTGCGAAACGGAAGTAACGGGATGGGAGGACGATTTGTAATGGAAAAGATGATTGAGTTTCAGGTTAAGTACAAAGGCAAGACATACAATTTTGATTGCGGCGCGGCGGTTTACATATTTGATATTGCTACCTGCAACGGGTTTGCAGCAGCACACGACGAAAGAACTTTGCTTGATTATATCGAGTTGGTTCGTGAGTGTTACGTCAAAGACGACAATCCGACACCGCTCGGTCATCTTGCGGACTTTATCGCAGAGAATTGGGACAAAGTAGACCTTCTGACGCGAAGAGAAATTTTGACGTTGTTCTATGAGGAGATTTAGAATGGCAAGTTTTGAAAAGACGGATTTTCACGATTATAACAAGAAGAACGGCTACGGATTAACGAAGGCGCAACTGAAAATGTGGACGCTTCGGCATCAATCTGGTACGCCTGAACAAAAGAGATGGATTGAGAAGATGCTGAACGACATCAACTTCCACCACGAATGCAGTTTGCTTGCTTGGGGCAAGTACGATGAATTACTGAAAGAAATAGAGGAGGAATGGTGATGATAAATCACGATAATTTGTACGACGATTTGAAGGTGCTGTTTTTAAGCAGCGGTTATTTGACCGAAGACGAAGGTTGTGGTTATGACGAACTTATATTCGCGGTAAGGAAAGACTACCTATTTGAATATCTGAAAGGCGACGAGATTAAGACGCTTGAAGATATGGAAAGGTGGCTGCGCGAAGAATACACGAGCGACGACACATACGGGCTGTATCAGCAAGCAAAACAAGACGGCGAAATCGTTTTTGAAAAACGTATGTGGAATACACGTCGCGCCATATTCTACGAAGTCGGGGAAGGCTTGAGAAATGACGGCGATGTTGAGGAAAAGGTTTACATAAGGACGTTTGATTTCGACACAGCAAAGCAAGCCTTTGAAGCGGAGCGCGATAGGCTGTTTGCGGATGAAGATTTCTTCTTGAAAGATGAAGAGCCTGATGCGGAGCAGAACTTCGATTGCGGATATGCAAGCATACGATACGAGAACGACGACGGAGACTATTACGAACTATATCTGCATCAAGTTGAAGTGGAAACGGAAGAGCGCGATTACAAATAAAAAGTTATCGCTGGGAAATACGCGGTTATAGTCGTTTTCAGACCGTCTAACGGCTCGGTCAACCAAATACTCATTAAGAATTAAAAGCCGTTACAAGCAAAATAAAAGCATTACAGGAGGTAAAAGAAATGGCAAATCAGTGTTCAACCGTTATCAAGTTCTATTCGGAGAACAGAGAACAGTTAATGGCGATGCACAGGAAGTTCGTAGAAATCAAAGATAACGAGCAGACTATTAAAAACAATCTTAATATGGAGAACTTCGCAGATACGTTTTTTTCGGAACTGGGTCACGACAAAATAGAGTGCAATGGTTGGGTTGATGGAATTGATGAAATCGAACACATAGACAAATATCACGTTTTTACCGTATGGACGGAGACGGCGTGGTCTGCAAAAATGGGAATGTGGTACGAAATAGTTAAGCGGTTCTATCCGGAAGTTAAAATAGCCTATGTATCAGAAGAGTGCGGTTGCGATTACTTCTGTGTGTGGGACAAGACGGACGGGAAATTATTTTTTCCAGATTCTCATTATGTGGACGGGTGCTTACCCACAAAAGATGGAAAATGCGAGTACATAGAAGATAAGTATATGTTTGGCTCGGTTCAGGACATCATTAACCATCTTGACAAGACGTTGCCTTTTGCGTATGAGCATAAATACAACTTGTACGAGTTGATGGATGAAGTGCAAAAACGTCTTGACGAGTATAGCGAGAACCACGAGTGCTATGAAGACTTGTACGTTCATTTCTCGGAGTTCGTAGAAATGGATCCTGCGGATTTTGAATTAACGGTTTAGGAGATAAGTATGAAAACACTTGCAGATTTGAAAAGAGAAGCAAAAAGCGGAACGCTTGAAGCAAGAATGATATTGCGCTGCGGAAGCACGGACATTCCTGAATCATTGCAGGGTTGGCGTAAAATAACCGGTTGCAATTCAGTAGCAATCTTTATATTGCGGAACGACGGAAAAAAGAGCGATCTGCCTTTGAAAAAAGCAAGCCTTGTGGAGTACGACGGTCAAACGCTCACGACATACGCTGCCGGGCTTCGTGATTTGACAGAGGAAGAGCAGAGAGTAATGGACGGATGGAAGAAAATATCAAGCACGGAAGAGTTTAAGGAAAGAGCCATAAACGATGCATACACGGACGGTTCGTCAACGTATTATCGAGAGAAGTGGTACTTTGAAAACGCAGGATTCGGTTATCTTATGGGTTTCAACGAGGAACGCGGTATGCGGCGCGATTTTGCGACTGGTAAGATAATAGACGACAGAATCAAGGGCGACGTGGTTATGCGGTACGAAATACGCAAGGGGGCGCAATGAAAAGAAATATGAAAGGGGACGTTGAGTGGTTCTTCCCGGACGCTAAACGTCCTTTTGCATACAGCACAGTTGCAACATCTGATTTGATTGTAGCATTGTACGAGCAGCACGGGGATTTGCGGTTAGTATATGAAAATCTACACATAGACGAAAACGCAAAGCAGATAGTATCGGAATACTTGAAGCGTGGTATTTATCAAATAAATTTAAGATAAAGGAGAACATAGGATGAACGAAGTAAAGCGCGGCGATATTTATTATATCGTCAACAATTATCAGGAAGAAGGCAGCGAACAACGCGCCGGGCGCCCTGCGGTTGTAGTGTCGAACGACAAAGGCAATCAACATAGCAACGTGATTGAAGTGGTATATTTGACAACGCAGCCGAAAACGGATTTGCCGACGCATATCGACATCAAGAGTGCAAACAGACCTTCGATAGCATTATGCGAACAGATTAGTTCGGTATCAAAAGAACGACTTGGAAATTATATCGGAAGTTGCACGAAGTACGAACTTGATATGCTTGCTGCCGGTATGATGATAAGTCTGGGGATTGATTTCCCTACACCGAAAGTTGTTCAACCGCAGGAAAAGAAAGAAGAGAAGAAGGCGGCTGAGACGGTGCTACCTGTTAAGCAGGCTGTTACGTATGACGAATTTATTAAAGTGCAGACGGAACGCGACACATTTGTGCGACTGTACAGAGAACTTCTGGAAAAATTGATTGGAGGTAAAGCGGCGGTATGAAAAAAGACACAGTTACGATTGAGAGCGTTAAGCAAGCGATTGAGCGCGAGTTTGAAGACTATAAAGCGGAGCAGATTGCAAAAAGCACGGAAGAAGTTTTCTGCAATGCTTTCAGAATCAATGCTTGGAGCAGCATCTTCGACTTTCTGCAGGACGGAGGATTGAAAGTCGAAACAATGTTTGCGCTCTATGGAAAATGCAACGGTCATATTATCAGCACATTGGTTGATGAATATGTCTACACAGAGTATTGCGATATTGCACAACACGACGATCTGAAAGAACTTGTCGATAACTTTCTAAACGGCGAAGAATAAAGTTTTTTGTGTAGTATAGAAAATCATTGACAAAATAAACGAAAAGGAGTAAGATGTATGCAAACACAGGTTATAGGAAGCAACAGTATGTCGGTAAGCGAAATGATTAAGCAGGCAATCGCAACGAAAGGCTTGCAACAAAAAGATATTGCGGTTAAGATGGGTTGGAGTCCGCAGGGCTTCACGAACCGATTATCAAATAACACCATAGATGCGGAAGAATGGGTAAAACTCGCGGCAATAATCGGTTACGAGATACAGATGGTAGATACCGAAAACAACACCGTATTAAAGCCGCGTAGAAATAGCACGGGACCACGTGTAAAACAGATGATAGACGGTCATTGGTACGATACGGATAAAGCAGATTCACTTTGCAGAAGCCCGAAGGTGTACGGAGGCTGGTTTGAGTTGTTCCGCGATATGGGAACGGGTAAGTTCTTTACGGTTGCCTACTTGGAAACGGGACGAAGTGCGTGTGTGGCCGTCATCTCAAAGGAAAACGCAAGAAGATTTTACGAAGATTGCGGCGGCGAAGACGTGCAGAGCATATTCAAAGATTAAAGAGCAGGACGCGAAAGCAAGCGTCCTGTTTTTTTATACTCTTAATACACAGTAATAAAAATTTTCAAAAAATATTTGCAAAATACATAAATTCCGTTTGACAATTACAGTTCTGTAAGTTAGAATGAAAGTACAAAATAAAACTTGCAAATTAGCAAGTTACTCGGAGGTTCTCAATTATGATGAAGCAAGAGTTTGAACAGATGATAGGAAAAGAAGTTTCCTATGAGACTTTCAGAATTTATGAAGAGATGTATCTTGCGGCACCTGAAAGCGTAACCAAACAGAAGTTTGTTGAGATGCTGAATATCGCAGCAATTCCCGAAAGTGAAGAAGCAATAGCGAGAAAGGAAAGGGCGGCGGAATTTAGAAAAGAAATAGACGAAAAGATAGCAGAATTAAAGAAATGGCTTGAAATGACAAAGGACGACCTGAAAAGATACCTTGAATGGAGCAAAGAACCGGACGGGGAGCGCTGGAAGGTAGACGTTAAAATCAAGCAGGGTCAGATAAAGCGGTATCGCGCAGAAATAGCGACTTTGAAAATGCTGGCAGCATAAGGGAGAGAAAAATGACGACGGAACAAGCAAGAGCAAAACTGATATTGTTTTATGGGGTTAGCGACCCGACAAGCCGCGAGATCGCGTTGTATGTATTGTACGGCGAAGACGCGCCGTTTTTACAAGCCAAAGAGCAAACGCAGGTTGCAAACATAACAATATCAGGAGGAAATCGTATGAAAGATTTACAAACCGTTTTAATCAATTTAAGGGGAGCGCAGCAGTTGTTATCGCTGTTCTGCTCTTCTACAAGACATATCGAAGCAGACGTTAAGGGCAATCCGCAGGAAGCGTTGTTCCAAATCGAAGAGATGTTCGATAAAAGCATCAAAGATTTAGAGCGCGTAGTTTACAGCAAGTAAGAAATACATAAGCGACCTGCGTTCGCTTTTTGTTGGAGGTTTTGAAATGGTAATATGCGAAGACTGCGGAGACGTTCTTGACGAGTCGGATTTGAAGCAGGAAAGAAGTTACATCAGCGATTATATGGGCGGTTGCTACGAAACATATTCGGTTTGTCCTTGCGGCGGCGAAGTGGTAGATGCAAAGCGCTGCGAAATCTGCGGCGAGTATTTTAGAGAAGACGAACTGCACGACGGCGTTTGTGATGAGTGCTTGAAAGAAGAGATGACAGTCGATAACGCGATAGAGTGCGGGAAAGACGGAAGTGCGAGAATGGAAGTCTCGATAAACGGCTTTCTCGCGTTTTGTTTCAATCAAGAAGAAATCGACGCTCTGCTGATAAAAGCATTGGAAGACAAGATAAACACTTCGCGTATTGATGCGAACGTGGTAATCGACAGGGCAGAAGAATGGTGCAGCGAAGACAAAAGTTACTTCGCTGATTGGTTAAAAGATAGGAGTAAAAAGCAATGACGACAGTAACATTGTTCCCATTGGTAGACAAGTACAGCAAGGGCAAAATCAGGGAAAATGAATACGATGCGTATATCGGCGGTCAGCGCGTTGGTACGATTTACAGCCGAAAAGGCTATCGTAATTCATACTATTTCCATACCGATTGTTGCATTTATGCAAGAGAAGCGACTACGCTCGCGGAAATGAAACGAAATATAGCGAGCGGTTACGAAGAAGCTGTGCGCGAAGGAAAATTTAAGTCAGACAATGGGAAGCAAGCGTTTGACATAAAATATCTGCCGGAGAGCGACAACAGCGAGTTTTTTCCTACCCCTAAAAGCGTATGCGGTCAGATGATCGGATGTGTAAATTGGTCGAAAGTAAAGACGATACTTGAACCTTCTGCAGGTAAGGGGGATTTGTGCGACGCGGTAAAGCATTATTGCAAACATAGCCGCAACGAAAGAACAGTAGATATTGACTGCGTAGAGATGGATGCAAATTTGCGTATGATACTGAAAGGCAAGAGCTACCGCGTCGTCCACGATAATTTTCTGAATTACGCTACAAGCAAAAAGTACGATTTGATTATTATGAACCCGCCGTTTTCAAATGGCGACGAGCATTTGATTAGGGCAATCGAAATGCAAGAATGGGTCGGCGGGCAGATCGTATGTTTGCTCAATGCAGAGACGCTGCTCAATCCATACACGAATTTGCGCAAAGTCTTGATGAAGAAAATCGCGGAGCATCGGGCGGTAGTGAGGTATTTGAAATCGCCGTTTAAGAAAGCGGAAAGAAAGACCGATACAAACATTGCTTTGATAAGTTTCAATATCCCGTCGAAAGTCAGAGAGTCGGAAATGTTTTCAAGAATGGAAAAGGCTCGCGGCGAAAAGTTCCAAAGCGAAGAATGTAAGGACGTTGCGCCCGGCGATAGAATAGATGGGCTTGTTAGGGCATACGAGATTGAGTCCGAAGCATCGCTGGCGTTCCTGCGGGAATGGGATTCGCTTCGTCCAAAAATAATGCTCGGTTCCGATTGGTACAGTAAGCCGACAATCGGTCTTATGATTGGCGGACACGAGGTCCGCAACAGTATTGATACGGAAGCGATAAACGATTTTTTGAAAACCGTAAGATTGAAGTATTGGAAGCAGTTGTTAGATTTGCCGGCGATCGGAAAGCAAATGACGACGGCTATTCGTAATTCGTATGATGCAAAAATCAACGATATGGCAGATTACGAGTTTTCGATGTTCAATATTCAGGAAGTTATCTGGGACATTCAAGCGCAGTTACAAATGGGTGTTGAAGACGAGATACTTCGGCTATTCGATAAGTTATCGAACGAACATTGCTACTATGAAGGCAATAATGAGAACATTCACTATTACAACGGCTGGAAGACAAACAAGGCTCACAAGGTCAATTACAAAGTTATAATACCAGCCTACGGGTCGTTCGCTCACAGATACGATTACGATAAGTATCAGCGGCTGGTTGAAAAGAAGAACGATTTTATAGATAGTCGTAGTTGCTATTCCGTACTTGCCGATTTAGAAAAGACGCTTGATTATCTTGACGGCAAAGACCCGAAGAGAACACGTTGCGACTTGGCAAACAGATTGCATTTTGCGGAACGGTGCGGCGAGACGCGAAACATAGATTGTACGTACTTCTACGTTACGTTCTATAAGAAAGGAACCTGTCACATCACGTTTAGAGATGATGCAAAAATCTTGATAGACCGGCTGAACATCTACGCTGGCAAAAATAAGAATTGGCTTCCGCCGAACTACGGAAGAGCATCGTATAAGAGTATGACGGAAGAAGAGCGGGCGGTTGTAGATTCCTTCGACGGCGGAGAAGAGAATTATAACAAAGTGTTTGAAAATCAAAAAGACTATTTAATCGAAAGCAACGGTTTTTTGGCGCTCGCTGCGGGAGGTCAGTAATGAATAACGAAAAAGCACAGTATATGGCAACGCTTACTGTTCAGCCGTTGTCAGGAAATGTCGGGTTTACTGTAAACGCTTACGGTAACAGCATAGAAACGGCAAAGAAAATTGCGATGCAGAACCTGAATGAATTATGCGCGAAGTATAAGTTCCCGATAGGGGAAATATGGGTAATGCTTTCGGTTGAAAAAAGTGGAGAGCATATTGACTTTGACGAAACGACTGCACAATGGGACGGCAAAGAAGCAAAAATAAATTGGGATGTGGTGGTATGAAAGAAGTTTGTATCATAGTTGCAATGTTAAAAGAAGCGGAGCCTATCGTAAGGCAATTTGATTCGATAGTTGAGCATAATGTCTTCGGAAGACGTGCATTCATAGGAAGGCTGAATGGAGAAAAGTTAAGCGTTATCGTCAGCGGCGTTGGGAAAGTAAACGCAGCAGTGTGTACGCAAATAGCATACGATTATTTATCTGCAGACATTATTATCAATATCGGCGTAGCAGGCGGTCTTAACAACACAGTAGAAATCGGAGAGATGTATGAAATATACAATGCAGTACAATACGATTTCGATTTATCAGAAGTTAACGGTACGAAAATTGGAACGCTGGACGGTATGTATTCTAACTACTTAACTTTCGACGTTACACAAATGGACGCAAGAAGACTTGCGACCGCAGATAGGTTTAATGATAGCAAAGAAGATAATGTACTTTTGACGCAGATTCTGGATGCGGATGTGCGTGATATGGAAGGGGCTGCGATTTTGCAGGCTTGCTATTTCAATGATATTGAGTGTTATTGTTACAAAGTTATTTCAGATAAGTTTGGGAGCGGAAGCACGGTTGAACAGTATCAGCTCAATCTCGAAAAGTGCTTGAAGAAAATCGGGGAAAAGATTCCGACAATTCTAAAAAGGGTGTATGGCAAAGAAAGATGAGCGGGTATCAGGACAGTTTATTAAATGAACTTATAGTAGACAATTTTGCTGGCGGCGGCGGTGCAAGTATCGGCATTGAACTTGCTGTCGGAAGACCGGTAGATATAGCGGTCAATCACGACGAAGACGCAATCGCAATGCACAAGGTCAACCACCCCTGCACGACGCATTATCAGGAAGATGTGTTTGCGATTGATCCTGAAAAGGTTACGGGCGGAAGACCTGTCGGAATCGCGTGGTTTTCGCCCGATTGTAAGCATCACAGCAGAGCAAAGGGCGGGGTTCCAGTAAGTAAGAAAATTCGCGGTCTATCGTGGGTTATTCTTAAATGGGCATTATCGCACGTTGCGCCGCGCTGTATCTTTATGGAAAACGTAGAAGAAATCCAGACTTGGGGACCATTGAAAGAAATTGACGGTAATACATACCCCGATCCCGAACGAAAAGGCGAGACGTTTAACGGATTTATCTCAATGCTCACAAACGGCATCAGTAAAAGTCATCCTGCATTTGCGGAAGCCTGCGAGTTCTTGAAGATTACGCCTGACAGCGAACAGGGGAACAGGCTTGCAAACGGGCTTGGGTATAACGTGGACTATAAAGTTCTCAAAGCCTGCGACTATGGTGCGCCGACAATCCGCAAACGGTTTTATTTGATAGCGCGTAGAGACGGGCAGCCTATTGTATGGCCCGAACCTACACACGGGAAGGGATTGGGACCGTATAGAACTGCGGCGGAGTGCATTGATTGGTCCATTCCTTGCCCTTCGATATTCGGGCGGAAGAAAGACCTTGCGGTTAATACGCAACGGCGCATAGCGCGTGGACTTGATAAGTTCGTTTTGAAGAATCCGCGCCCGTTCATTATGGAGATGAACTACCAAAATACGGCACAAGACCCCGAAAAGCCTATGACGACGCAGACGACGGCAAATCATCACTATTTGATAACGCCGGAGATCGTACAGGTAAATCATAGCGGAGATACGATTCGCGGACAGCAAGTTGACGAAGGGTTCCCTACAATTACGCAGAAACACGGTTTTGCGGTTGCTACTCCGATATTGACGAAGTTCCAGCAGAACAGTCTGGGGCAGCAACCAGAAAAACCGATTGATACTGTTATGGCGGGTGCGACACGGTTCGGCGCGGTTATGCCGTATCTCACAAAGTATTTCAGTGGCGAGAAGCAAGCGGGAGCGAACATAAACGAGCCTGCGCCTACGGTTACGGGAATAGATCACAGCGCGGTAGTTGAAAGTCATCTGTGCGTATTACGGAAGAATACGGACTGCAAAGCAATGGATGAGCCGTTGCCAACGCTTACAACATCCGCAGGGCATTTTGCGCAGATTACAACGTATATTCAGAAGTACGACGGTTTGCAAAATTTGAAGAACTGGGACAAAGTTCGCAAACTCTTGAATGATTATGCCGGGTACAGTATAGCGGAAGATGAAATACTGATTTTAGAAATTAACGGAATACGGCATTTTATAGCGGACATCGGTATGCGGATGTTGAAAGCGAAAGAGTTAAAACTTGCGCAGGGATTCCCGATAGATTACGTTATCGACATTGAACCGTATATCGGTAAAAAGTATAGCGAAGCAAAACAAATTGCAAGGCTCGGTAATGCGGTATGCCCACAAGTTGCTACGGCGCTTATCAGAGCAAATATGACCGATCTGGCATATAAGAAACCACTTCACACAGTTAAAGAATTAAACGCCGCTATGTGCGGATAAGGCGGTTATATGAAGTATTTTATATCAAGTTGCAGCAATGGTAAAGATAGTCTTGCAATGACATATCGTCTCATAGAAGAAAAGAGGCCATTAGACGAGATTATCTTTTACGACACGGGAATGGAGTTTAGTCCGATATACCATAACTGGGACAAATTAAAGAAAAGAGCGGAATCTGCTGGAATCAAGTGTACGTTACTTAAACCAGAATGTCCGTTTACCTACACTATGATAGATAAGCCGGTAAATGTTGGTAAAGCGAATGAACATAGAGGGTATGCTTGGTGCGGAGGTGTGTGTCGCTGGGGAACAACTGAAAAACTAAAAGCCCTTGATAAATACTGTGAAGAAAGATATGCGATTTGCTATGTTGGGCTTGCTGCAGATGAGCCTGAAAGGTTAAGTAAAGAAAGGAAGGCATATAAAAAATTCCCACTTGCAGAGTGGCGGATGACAGAGAAAGATTGCCTTGATTTTTGCAGAAAGCGCGATATAGGATGGAATGAATCGGGAATAGATTTGTACGACGTACTTGATAGGGTTTCCTGTTGGTGTTGCGGAAACAAAAACTTATGGGAATTGTACAATATCTGGAAATACCTGCCTCACTATTGGGAAAGGCTGAAAGCCCTGCAAACAGAGATAGAGCGTCCATTCAAAAAAGAATATTCGATATTCGCGCTTGAAGAGAAATTTAGGAACGGCTATATTCCGATACACAGAACACGCAAGAAGGTTGACGTATGAGAAAGAAGGCTATTTTAGTTATCATCATAACAATATTGCCGATATTGTTTTAATAGGTAGGAGATATATGATTTTACAAGGAGATGCACTCATTAAACTTCAAGAATTGCCTGCAGAAAGCGTAGATTGCTGCGTTACATCTCCGCCGTATTTTAAGTTGCGCGATTACGGAGTAGAAGGACAAATCGGGCTTGAAGAAACGGTAGAAGAGTACATTGAAAAATTGGTTGCGGTATTTCGGGAAGTTCGTCGTGTATTGAAAAAGGACGGTACGCTTTGGGTCAATATAGCAGATAGTTACGCTGGCAGCGGGAAGGGCGCAGCGAATTACCCTGAAAACGCTGCAAAGTATAAGCAGGGAACGAATAAAGGATTGCTTGGAAGTGGTATCGACAGAACAGATGTAGAAGGATGTAAGCCGAAAGATTTGATAGGCATTCCGTTTTTGCTTGCATTTGCGCTTCGCACAGACGGTTGGTATTGGCGACAGGTCGATATATGGAATAAGCCGAATTGTATGCCGGAAAGCGTAAAAGACAGATGTACGAACTCTCACGAGTACGTGCTTTTGTTTTCCAAATCATCGCGGTACTATTTCGATTATCAGGCAATAGAAGAGCCGTGCGTTGGGTTCAATAACGACCCGCCTGCAGGAAGCAAGGGGACGTTAAGACCGAACTCGCGGCGCAGGAAGGGCAATAGAAAGACATTTCGCGGCGGCGGTACATACACGCAAAACGGTGCGTTTAACAATAGCGAAGCAAAAGATAATGAAACGCACGGGAATCTTCCGAACGAAACAGGGATGCGTAGAAAGCGGTCTGTATGGAATATTCCTACAGTCGGAAGCAAGTATCATCACTTTGCGACGTTTCCGCCGAAATTGGTTGAGCCGTGTATCTTGGCCGGCAGTAAGATCGGCGGAATAGTGCTTGATCCGTTTGCTGGAACGGGAACAACGGGAGTGGTTGCAGCGCAACACGGAAGAGAGTACGTACTTATAGAATTATCGTCGGAAAATGCGGCGATCTGTCACGATAGGCTGGAATCTGGGCAGATGTCGTTCAAATTTATATAAATAAGGAGAAGTAAAAAATGGTTAGTTTTGATGCTTGTGAAGGGAATCCCGGCGCATTGACCTTTATGTGTCAAGCATATATGGGCGGCGGATTAGGACGTGCGCTAAAAGCGGAACACGCATTTCAGCGTGTTATTGATGCTGGTATCAGGGGGAGTAGATTATATCAACTGTGGAATGACTGCTGCGGACGCGATACGGAATTTGCTATTGAAGTAATGGGAAATTACGCAATAGAAGATATTGAGCGCCATATAGAAGGGAATGGATGTTATGGAGAGCCTTTTGAAAGGATAAGCAACAATGAAACGAATTAAAGAAAAATTGGAAATCAGGGTAGAATATCTGCCTAATGATTACCTTGAAGACGGCGACGATTGGGAACTGCACATCTCGGTAAATGAAGATAATGCAGGTCAGCATAATCTCGTGCCGTTCGGGAAAAGCCTGAAAGACTTGACGGTTAACGAACTTGTTCAGTACATCAAAGAAGCGATTGAGGAGGAGTTGTTTTAATGAAAACCAGAAACTTACTCGCCGTCTCTCGACTTGACAGGTTTAAGAACTGGCTGGTTGAAGAAGGTTGGCAATTACAGGGGACGAAAGGCGAATACGAAGTGTTACGAGCAGTGAAGCAAGGAAGAAAGAATCCGCTCATCATATATAAGAGACTTTCTACAAACGCAGGAAATAGTCTTGTACACTTATCGGTACTCGATAGAGATTGTGGCGTTATTAGGGCATTTATACAAAGTGGGAAGGGGGGGGGGAAGAATGAAGCGCAAACAGCAAACAAAAAGATTACTGACTGAAAAAGAACAGAAGGTGGCGATTGATTTTTTGGAAGAATTGATATTCGCTAATACGGCTGTTCCGGAAGGATTCTATAATAAAATGATGAAGAAATACGAACTGATGACGGACCCGTTCACGGGCTTGCCGTGTACGCCGAAAGAGTATGTAGCAAACAGTGCGGAGTACGATAGACAGACTATGATACGAAAATACGGTCATTGCGACGGATTGGAGTGAAGTATGATAAATCACATTTGTATGAATGTAGACGGTGCAATCAGGAACGCCAAAGATTTGAAAGGTTGTGTTACCGTTGAAGGGAATACCCTTAACACGGTTGCAGAAATCAGAGAATGGCTAAACAGTCAGAAGGCAAAAGGACGTAGGGTATTGCCGTTCGGCTATTGCAAGGGCTTTGATTTTGTTAAAGGTTGTCCCGGACACGAAACCAAAGAAGAGTGCGACGAACACGAAGCGATTTGTAAATTAGCAAGCGCTATCTGCGAGGAAGAAAAGACCTGCCAGCAATGGTGCGGTGTTTACACGGAATGTAAGGCATATCAAGAAGCAAAGAAAATTTACGAGGAGAGAAAAAAGAAATGACGGATAGAGAAGAGATTGTTAGACGTGCGGTAAGCACATACGGTATTGACGCGCAAATCCTGATGGCGATAGAGGAAATGTCGGAACTTACGAAGGCACTTTGTAAGGAACGAAGAACGCGAAGTATCGACGATCTGAATGTTCGCAGTAAAGCTATGGAAAATATCGCGGAAGAAATAGCGGATGTGCAGATAATGCTCGACCAGTTGCGGACTATATTTAGCATCGAAACAACGGGGATTGAAAGCAATAAGTTGAATAGACTCGCGGACAGGCTTGAAAAGCACGAACCCTGTCCTATTTGTGGACCGTTCAACGAACATTGTACAGAAGAGTTTGACGCATACGTTCCGGTATCAAGCGAAGGCGATATAATGGAGCGAGAAGCAAAGCCAGGAGAAGAATGGGTATATCACGCAAGATATTGCCCGAATTGTGGCAGAAAGTTATAAGGAGATACCTATGAAGAGATTGACATATACGAAGGCGGAACTGCTACGCGAAGCAAAATCGTTTTCGCTGTATTATGGTAGGATGGAATTGATGCCTGAATATATGCGAAAGAAGTTTGATGATTTTGTACGTAAGGTTAAAGTTTATGAACAAGAGAAAGGGGTTGCGCTATGAGACCGCTACGGTACTGGGAACGGCACGGATTGAGAAGACCTTTTCCGCCGTTGTATAAAGCGGTTGAGATGTATGGAGAAGAGAATGTTTATTTTCCCCAACCAAAATATGTTGATGACGGCTACTGCAAGTGGTGTGGAAAGAAAATAGAAAATAAGCGGCGGAAAGAATACTGCTCCAAAGAGTGCAGTCTGGCATTTGGAAGGGCAACTGTTTGGCAACGTGGACGCGATCCGTATTCATTGAGAATTTTATATCGAGATAGTTTTATCTGTCAAGATTGCGGAAAGTTTCTTGCCTATAAAAACAGTTGCGGAATTTATGTTCCAATAGATGACGACGCAGAAGTGCATCATATTAAACCTGTTGCAGACGGCGGCGGAGATGAACCAGGTAATTTAATTACGCTATGTGCGGATTGCCATAAAATAAGACATAAAAGGAGTATGCAATGAAAAAGACAAAAATCGACTGGTGCGATTGCACGGTCAATCCGGTAGTGGGATGCAAGAACAGTTGCAAATACTGTTACGGCGAACGTATCAACACACGCTTCCATATCATAAAGGATTGGAAGTGCCCGCAGTTCTTTCCCGAAAGATTGAAAGAATTTGAAAGCAAAACGCCGAAAAGTGTTTTTATCGACAGTATGAGCGACATCGGAACGTGGAGCGACGAATGGCTTGATGCGGTTGTGGAAGCAATGTACAAAAATCAGCAGCACTGGTATTTGGCTCTCACAAAGACAAGCATCAGGGTGCTTATGGATAGGTTGTGGAAGTACACGTTAAAATACGGGAAAGCGGCACCGTTGTATATCGGAAAATCAATTACAACGCAGGAGCAGGCGGATGTTCTCTTTAAGAACGGAGACATTACGGACTTTTTGAGCATAGAGCCTATTCTTGAACCGATTGATATGACAGAAGCCATTTGTACAACGGCAACTGTCATTATAGGCGCAGAAACGGGCAATCGGAAGGGAAAAGTTATTCCGCAAAAAGCGTGGGTGGACGATATTGTAAGACTTGCCGATAAGCACGGAATTAAAGTATTTATGAAAGGCAGTCTGCGCGGAATTATGGGCGAGAGTTTTAGACAGGATAAACTCGCGTGGGATAAACGCGCTTAAATGGTCCTAAAATGTCCGATAAATCCGGTCATCTATTTATTCAACCGATAGAATCCTATCAGCCCCAGAAGCAACCAGAACGTAAAACGCTTGCAATTCTGTAATAAATCAATTATAATATAGGCATCTCCTCAAAACGAGTGGCGGTGCCTATTATTATATATGGTATAGGAAATCCTGTTTCCCGTAAGCATAGGGGACGCCTGTTTCTTCCAATAAGCGTCGCAATAGTTCGTCATCCGTCGCGCCGCCCTCGGTCATGTAGGCGGGTCTACACTCCCGTCGGTCGGCGCTCGGACTTCCTGCTCTTGCTCGCTTCTTGAAAGAAACAGCGATCTTGTCTACCGTAAGCATAAGCGACGCCTGTTTCTTCCGATAAGCGTCGCAATAGTTCGTCAGTCGTCGCGCCGCTTTATATAGGCACGATACCACAGGTAAAATAAATGCAAGAACAATTCTCGTTTAAGGAAATACATGTATGCAAGCAGACGGGCGCGCGCGTCGGCGAATTCACCACGCCGCACGGCGTTATCAAAACGCCCGTATTCATGCCCGTAGGCACGCAGGCGACGGTCAAGACGCTTGCGCCGTATGAGGTCGAGCAGCTCGGCGCTCAGATAATACTCTCCAATACCTATCATCTGTATATGCGTCCAGGCGAGAGCATCGTCGAAAAATGCGGCGGCTTGCATAAGTTCATGGATTGGCACAAACCCATACTTACCGACAGCGGCGGATTCCAGGTCTTTTCGCTGTCAAAGCTCAACAAGATAACCGACGACGGCGTCGAGTTCAACTCGCACATAGACGGGTCGAGGCATTTCTTTTCGCCCGAGAAGTCGATCGATATACAAAATGCGCTTGGTTCGGATATAATCATGGCGTTCGACGAGTGCAGTTCGCCCGACTGCGACAAGCGTTACGCGGAGCGCGCGCTCGACCGCACGCTCAAATGGTTGGAGCGTTGCCGCGTTCATCACAAGAAAAACGAACAGATGCTGTTCCCCATAGTGCAGGGCAACATGTACGAGGACCTCAGGCTTAGATCGCTGCGCGAGAGCAAGGCGTATTGCGGTTGCGGTATCGCCGTCGGCGGGCTGTCCGTCGGCGAGCCAAAGTCGGTAATGTACAGGATGCTCGACGTTCTGCGCCCCGAGTACCCTGCGGATATGCCGCGCTATTTGATGGGCGTAGGCAGTCCCGACTGTCTTGTCGAGGGCGTGCTACGCGGTATCGATATGTTCGACTGCGTGTTGCCGACGCGCACGGCGCGCAACGGTCTGGCATACACGAGCGCGGGTAAGCTGACCGTAAGGAACGCGGTGTACAAAGAGGACCTCGCGCCGCTCGACCCCGAGTGCGAGTGCTATACTTGCACGCATTTTTCGCGCAGTTATCTCAGACACTTGATCAACGCGGGCGAGGTGCTCGGTCCTCGGCTCATTTCGTATCACAACCTGTATTACCTCACGCGGCTGATGGAACGGGTTCGCGCGGCTATACTCGAGGACAGGTTCGGCGATTTTGCGGAGGAGTTCAAAGCGTCTAAGGAATACACCGACAATATCAAGCCGAGCGACGGCATTAAATAACGGCAATGGAGCATAAGCTCGTTTATCAAAAACGCAAGGCGCTGACCATAGTCATAAAGAACGGCGACGTCACCGTAAAAGCCCCGATAGGCACGCCTATCGAGCGCATAGAGCGGTTCGTCGCGGACAAGTCGGCATGGCTCGAGAGAAAGCTCGCCGAGCACGGAAAAAGAACGGATATGCTCGCGCCCGTGCTCGACGGCACGCATATATTGCTCGGCGGAGAGTTTATCGAGATCCGACCGACGGACGGAGTCAAGCGCGTTCGGCTCGAAAACGGCGCGCTGTCGGTACCGATAAAGGACGATGCGGACGTGACGCGCGCAGTCAAGAATTGGTTCAGGCGAACAGCCGCGGACATGCTGGCGCACGTGCTCGAAATGTATTCGCTGTCGACGGGGCTCGAATATACGTCGTTTGCGCTGACCAATGCGGGCGGCAAGTGGGGGAGCTGTGACGGCAACGGCAATATACGGCTTAATTGGCGGCTCGTCATGCTCGACGACGCGCTATCGGGATATGTAGCCGTGCACGAGCTCGCACATACGGTGCACCACGACCACAGCGCAGGATTTTGGGCGGAGGTGGAAAAGCACTGCCCCGACTATAAGGCATTGCGCAAACGGCTCAAAAATTATTCGGTACTTACAACACTATACAGATAAAGGAAACAAAGCAATGCGGATACTCGGAATCGACCCGGGCTATGCGACGGTCGGATACGGAATAATAGAAAACGATAACGGCAAGCTTCGTCCGATAGGTTACGGCGCGATAGAAACACCGCCGAGCCTCTCGACGGCGGAACGGTTGATACTTATAGAAAAGCGCACGACCGAGCTTGTGCTCGACGTGACGCCCGACGAGATAGCCATAGAAGAGCTGTTTTTCAATACCAACATAACAACGGGTATCAAGGTAGCACAGGCGCGCGGCGTGATACTATTAAGCTGTGCGAAGCTCTGCGGCGCGCTCTATGAGTATACGCCGCTCCAAATCAAATCGACGGTGACGGGCAACGGCACGGCAAATAAAACGCAGGTGCAATTCATGGTCAGGTCGCTGCTTCGGCTGAAAGAAACGCCCAAGCCCGACGACGCCGCCGACGCGTTCGCCGCGGCTATATGTCATGCGTTTACCGCGCAGGGCATAAAGCGCGGGCTCAAATAAACGGCAACAGAAAAACGCGTCGACCGATATCGACGCGTTTTTTTATCGGGAAGAGATCAAAAATCTATCGTCTTGACTGCGTGCTCGAATATAGGCGCCCAGAACCATCTGTCTTTACCCAGACAGTTCCACGAGCCCAACGCCTGCTGTCCGTTGTAAGAAAAGAAGAACATCGCATTATATATCGGACCGTCTAACGCCGTCGTCAAAAAGTCGAAGTACAGGATATTTTTCCCGTTGACGCAAAGCTCTTGAACGTCGCCCATTCGCGCGTCCTTGCGGATATTCCTGAGGGTCGCCGCCGTGCGCGAGCCTAAGAGATAAACGTTGTCGTTGGACAACTCGCCTCTGAAACTCAGACAAAGATTGACGCGCGTATCCGGAGTAGTATAGATAAAGTCGGGCGGATTGTTCGGGTACTTGATACGTCGGTACTCGTCGAGCATTATATCGAAGCTGTCTGGGAGTATGGTGGAAATGCCTTTGCATATCTTTGCGCGGACGAACTTTACGTCGGGCAGGGTAGCGTCCTCGGGCATGTCGGCGCGCAGGTCGTTGAAGTCGATCCCGAGCACGCCGCTGCTAAGCGCGTTGCCGTTGACGATAAACGTCGTTCCGCAAAACGGACAATACGCGGTCTTATTGTCTTTGTCGAGGTCTACCGCGCCGCCGCACTGCGTGCAGTAAAGCGCCTCTATGTCCTTCGCGCGGTGGATGATTATTTTATCGTTTTTATTTTCTTTTATTTCAGCTTTTTTTCCGCACGCCTTGCAAACGCCGTTGCCGTCGAGCGCGCCGCCGCAGCTAGGGCAGTCGCTCGCTGAAAGCCGTTCGTCGGTTACAGCTATCTCTATACCGTCGACAAGCTTTTCCTGTATTTTTCCGCTGTCGATAGCGCCGCCGTAAACGCCCATTTTGTGTTGGATCTTTCCTGCTATCGATATGCGGTACGATCGTATAAGGTAGCGTGCGTAGCTCTTTTCCAGATAGTCGTTCAACCGTTCGCTCAATCGGATAAGACTGCGGTCGACGTATTTATCACGGAAATAAAGCGTATAAATGTCCTGTTGGTTGAAAATGCCGCCCGCTTCGCTCGCCGCATAGATCCTTAGCTTATATGCGTGTTTCGGGTCGACGGGCGCGTCTTTTTTGTCCGCCTTTTCGATGTTTATAAAAAGTCCGTCGCAGCCACTCGGCAGCAACCGTTCGAGATAATTGGTAAACATCCGCATGTATACGGCGCGGTCGGTCTCGTTGATCAGCTTTTGGTTTTTCTTGAAAAGCTTTTTAACGTCGGCATGCGCATCCTTAAACCCGTACTGTTCGAGGACGGTGGCGCACAATGCAAACATTTCCTCATCTTCGTAAAGCCCGCCTTTGATCCCGTAAACAAATTTATAGGCTATCAGCGCGCAATCATAGTTGAGATTTTTTACAGCTTGCTCGAGAAACTTGACGTCATCTTCTTTGAGCGTTCCGTTTTCCACAAGCCGCACTATGTAATAAGCGCACGCATGCTCGTCGCCGGAGACCGTCAGTTTGCGCAGTTCGTCCGTTTCGAGACCGAGATAATATGCGCTATCGGCTTCCTCGTATTCTATCATTTCTTTATCCTCATCTTTGCTTTGAAGTAACTGTAAATAAGTATACACTCAATAAGCGGATTTGTCAACAATAGCGAAGATAAGATAGTTTACGACGTTATGGCTTCAATGTCCTTTGATAAGCGGCGATGATTATCGATTGACTTAAAAAACGGAAAGTGTTAAAATAAACAAGCGATTAAAAGTGCTTATGTTTTGCCGCGCTTACTCCCGTATATTTCGTCGTTGTGCGCATATCGCGGTCGGATCGAGTGCCCAAACAAAAATCCCCCACCGAGTGGTGGGAGATTTGGCAGGGGCGACGCGATTCGAACACGCAACCGACGGTTTTGGAGACCGCAACTCTACCGTTGAGCTACGCCCCTATTTATTGCGCATGTCTGTCTAACGACGATGCTTGTATATTTTAGCATTTATCTTTATTTAAGTCAATTATTTCGGAGCATATCATGAAAAATAAAATCAAAATAGCTTTTATCGGTTGCGGGCACATGGCGCGCGCCATGATAGACGGTATGACTTCGCCCGTCACCGAGGCGGTGCTCAAGTCCAATGGCGATAAGTTCGTCATTACGGTCGCCGACAGGCACGAATCAAAGCTGATGCCGATCAAGAGCAAGTGCGCGGTCACGCTCGATGCCAAAGATGCTGTCGCGGTCTCCGATCATGTTATAGTGGCGATCAAGCCGCAGGGCGCGGAAGAGACCTTGCGCGCGCTCGATCTCAAAGACAAGACCGTGATATCGGTGATGGCGGGCGTAAGCACGGACAAGCTCGCGGAGCTTACGGGCGCGAAGCGCATAGTACGGGTCATGCCCAATCTCGGCGCGAGCGTCGGCGAGTCGTTCAACGCTTACGTTGCGCGCGGAATAAGCGGTGAGGTCGAGCGCATAGTGATAGAGATACTCGCGAGCTTCGGATTGCCCGTCGCCGTCAAAGAGAGCGATATGGACGCGGTGACGGGGATAACGGGCAGCGGACCTGCGTTTATGTTCATGGCGTTCAAGGCGTTTTACGACGAGGCGATAGCGCGCGGGTTTTCAGCGGAGCTTGCAAAAACGATGACCGTACAGACCGCGCTCGCAAGCGCGCTTGCCGTCGAAGGGGCGGACTGCGAGCTTGACGGTCTTATAAGGTCGGTATGCAGTCCCGGCGGAACTACGGAGCGCGGAGTGAGCTTTCTCGAAGAAAAAGATATTGTAGGAATATTGCGCGGCGCGATATCGCGTTCTATCAAAAGATCGAAAGAGCTGGGCGCAAAATGAAGAACGTCGATATATACACGGACGGTGCGTGCAGCGGCAATCCCGGCAAGGGCGGTTGGGGCGCGGTGCTTATCTATAACGGCACGGAGAAAGAAATGTCGGGCGGAGAACCTGATACGACCAACAACCGCATGGAGGTCACCGCCGCGATAAAAGGGCTCGGCGCGCTCAAAGAAAAGTGCGCGGTAAGGCTGTTTTCCGACTCGGCGTATCTTGTCAACGCCGTCGAAAAGGGCTGGCTTGCGGGCTGGCGGCGCGGACGCTGGACCACGGCTGACGGCAAGCCCGTGAAGAACCGCGATCTTTGGGAGGCGTTGTCCGAGCTCATAGCGTATCACGAAGTGACGTTCGTCAAGGTCAAAGGTCATGCCGACAACGTAAATAACAACAGGTGCGACGCACTGGCGCGCGCCGCCATAACCGCACTGCCGAAGTAACGTTTTGTCGCTAAGGCGCAAGAATTCCGCCGTTCTACATATATTATATGTGTGAAACAAAACGTCAAGGTCGCGCTCGTCAAGTCGGGCGTGGGGACGCTGTGCCTGATCATGAATATCTTGTGCGGCATGTTTTTATACGATCGGAACGCGATCGTATATTACTCGGCGTTTTGCATTTTTTCTATTATAGCCGTAGCGTATTGCATAGTCGAGCCCGAGAGGTTTCCGCACGTGTCGAGGACGCTATTGGTCGCGGCGGTCGCGTCCGCCGCTATCGTCGGCGCGTATATATTGTTTTACACGACGGGGCTCGATAAAAAGTTCAACGATTTCGACTCGCTCAAAGCGTTTATCGTCGACAGCGGTTATTGGGGATTTGCGGTATTTATAGGACTGACGGTCTTTCAGGTCGTCGTACTGCCGCTGCCCGCCGCGCTTACTATCGTGCTCGGCGTGGCGATCTACGGTCCGACGGTCAGCTTTGTGCTGTCGACCATCGGCACTATCATCGGCTCGATAATTTCGTTCATGCTCGGCAAGGTGTTCGGGCGGCGGCTGTGTAATTGGATGTTCGGCGCGGAACAGACAGAGAAATACGCGAAACTGCTCAACGAAAAGGGCAGGTTTTTATTTATAATAATGCTGTTGTTCCCGGCGTTCCCCGACGATATGCTGTGTATGGTCGCGGGCATAACGGATATGTCGTACCTTTATTTTACCGTAGTGTGCACGCTCACACGACCGGTAATGATCGGCTTGACGGCATATCTCGGCAGCGGCGTTATCCCGTTCGAGGGTTGGGGCATACCCGTATGGATAGCGCTCGGATGCTTGCTTGTCGCGGCTTTTATCGTGCTTACGGGCGTAAAGGCACGGATAGAGAACAGGCGCAAGGTAAGAAAATAGCGCGTATTTGCCGCTTTCGCTTGACAACGGCGAGCGACAGTGCTAAACTTATCTTAATCGAATATCTCCGTATGGCGGACAAGTAGCCGCGCATCGACATTCCAGAGAGCAAGGGTAGCTGTGAGCCTTGTATGCCGAGCGTCAAGCGAAACCACCGCTTAGGGGAACGGCTTGACGTTTTCAAGCGAAACAAGGCTCATGCGCATTAGTTGCGCCGAGCGAATTAAGGTGGAACCACGGTCAACTATCGTCCTTAAACAGATAAGGACGATTATTTATTTTTCGGAGGACTTATGAACGTAACATTGAAAGACGGAAGCGTTATCGAAGCGGCAGCGGGCTCGACCCCTGCCGACATAGCCAAGAGCATCAGCGAGGGGCTGTACCGCAACGCGCTCGTCGCGAAAGTAAACGGCGAGCTTGTCGATCTTACAAGACCTATCGACGGCGATTGCACGCTCGAGATACTGACTTACCGCGACGAGGAGGGCAAGCGCGCTTACCGTCATACTGCCGCGCACATACTCGCCCAGGCTATAAAAAACGTATATCCCGCCGCTCAGCTTGCGATAGGGCCTGCGACCAACGTCGGGTTTTATTACGACGTCGACCTGCCGTTCTCGGTGACTATGGACGAGCTCGCCGCCGTCGAGAACGAAATGAACGAGATAATCGCGGCGGACCTGCCTATAGAGCGAAAGGTCGTTACGCGCAAAGCCGCCATGTCGCAAATGCAGGGCTTTAACGAAGTGTATAAGATGCAGCTTATCGAGGAACTGCCGAAGCGCTCGCAAATAACGCTGTATAAGCAGGGGAACTTCCTCGATCTTTGCCGCGGTCCGCATCTTACGAGCACGGGCAAGGTCAAGCATATCAAGCTGACACAGCTCGCCGGCGCGTACTGGAAGGGCGACGAGCACAATAAGATGCTCACGCGCATTTACGGTGTGGCGTTCGAGAAGAAGTCTGAGCTTGACGAGTACCTGCAAAAGCTCGAGGAAGCGAAAAAGCGCGATCATAACAAGCTCGGGCGAGATATGGGGCTCTTTATGACCGAGGAGCGCATAGGGCAGGGCTTGCCGCTGTTCATGCCAAAGGGCGCAAAGATGATGCAGACGATGCAGCGTTTCATCGAGGACGAGGAAGAACGCCGCGGCTATATGCTTACAAAAACGCCGTACATGGCAAAGAGCGATCTTTACAAGCTGAGCGGTCATTGGGATCATTACCGCGACAAAATGTTTATAATCGGCGACGAGGTGATGGACGACGAGGTGCTCGCGCTCCGTCCGATGACGTGCCCGTTCCAATATATGATCTACAAAAACGGGCTAAAAAGCTATCGCGATCTGCCGTGCAGGTATACCGAAACGAGCACGCTTTTCCGCAAAGAAGCGAGCGGCGAGATGCACGGGCTTATAAGGATACGCCAATTCACGCTTGCCGACGCGCATATAATCTGCACGCCCGAGCAGCTCGAGGACGAGTTCAAAAACGTGCTCGATCTCTGCACTTATGTTTTGGATACTCTCGGCTTCCGCGAGGACGTCACGTTCCGTTTCTCGCGCTGGGATCCGAAGGACAAGGATAAATATATTTACGAGCCCAAGATGTGGAAGTCCGCCGAGGATCAGATGAAACGCATACTCGACGACCTCGGCGTAGAATATACGGAGGCGGAGGGCGAGGCGGCGTTCTACGGTCCGAAGCTCGATATCCAGACCAAGAACGTTTACGGCAAAGAGGATACGCTTATTACTTTGCAGGTCGATATGTTCCTCGCGGAAAAATTCGATATGACTTACGTCGACGAAAACGGCGAAAAGAAAACGCCCTATATCATTCACCGCAGTTCGATAGGCTGCTACGAACGCACGCTCGCTATGCTGATAGAAAAGTACGGCGGAGCTTTCCCGCTGTGGCTCTCGCCCGAGCAGGTGCGCGTGCTGTCGCTTACCGGTCGCACGGCCGACAAGGCGAAGGAACTCGAGCTTGCGCTAAAAGCAAGAGGCATACTCGCTACGAGCGACAACCGCAACGAGAAGATCGGTTACAAGATACGCGAAGCGCAGATGGATAAAGTGCCGTATATGCTCATCCTCGGCGACAAAGAAGCGGAAAGCGGCAATGTTTCCGTCCGCCATCGCAACGACGACCTCGGGCAGATGAGTTTCGACGCGCTGGTCGAACTGCTCCGTAACGAGATTGATACCAAAGCGATAAAATAAATGACGCGATAAATAAAAGCGGGCTTTTTTGAAATGCACCCCAAAAGTTAGACAAACTTTTGGAGGTGCATTTCATTGCGGGCTCGCTTTTTGATTATAGTCATTTGCATTTTTTGAGTAGGGCGGCGGTGCGTCTCAGCTCAGTCGCGTTGACTCGGACGGCGCGTTTATGATTGACGTCGGTCAGATACATAAAGACCGTGCCGAGAAAGGCGATGATGTATTTGAGATCGCCTCGCGGTTTCATGCGTACGCGCCGACCGTCCGACGACGGCGGAGCATATACGTCGTTATAAGTTTGGAAAACATGCCGCGGCAGTTTGCGGAGCGCGTTTTCCAAGCCGCTTACAAGGCTGTTATAGGACACTCCGTCGCAGTCGGCTATAAGGTAAAGTATATCGGCGACGGTAAGCGACGTGCCGTGAGAAAAAGCGACTATCGCATTGCGGAGCTGTCGGTATTGCGCCGACGACGTATCGAATCCGTACCGCGCTAAAAACAGATCGGCGAGCATGTTCAGTTCGACGTCGTTTATCAGTACGTCTATTTTGTCGGGGCGCATTATTCGTCGTCCTTGTCACGGTCGCGCAGCTTCACTTTGTCTACGACATCGCGGCGGATATCCTCGCTCATGGCGGCGTAATGCTTGCGCGTCGTGTTTACGTCCTTGTGTCCGAGCACGTCAGCGACGACGAAGATATCGTGCGTTTCGCGATAGAGGTTAGTGCCGTAGGTACTGCGTAATTTGTGCGGCGTTATCTTTTTGAACGGCGTTATCGCTTTCGCGTATTTTTTGACCATAAGCTCGACGGCGCGCGGGGTCATGCGTCCGCCCTTGCTCGAAACGAATAGCGCGTTCTTGTCGTAGATCCTCGCGCCGAACGGCGTTTTTTCCTGTATCTGCGCTTCGAGCCATTCGAGATACCGCCGAAGCGCGTCCGCGACTTCCTCGGAAAAGTAGAGTACGGCGGTATTGCCGCCCTTGCGCGTAACTACAAAGCTGTTGTCGTCGAAATTTATATCCTTGCGATCGAGCCCGACGCATTCGCTTATACGTATGCCCGTGCCGAGAAACAGCGACAGCATCGCCTCGTCGCGGATTGCCGTGGTCTTGTGGAAAGATCTTTGTCTGCCTTCGAGGTTTTTTCCGCTCTCCGCCTCGTCGAGTATGTCGACGACTTCGTTTACGTCAAGTCGGATTATCGGCTTTAAGTGCGTTTTCGGTGTGTCGACCTTGGTCATGACGTCGTTCGTCAGACGTTCTTTTTTGTAGAAGTATTTGAACATGGCGCGCAGGCTCGATACCTTGCGCTCTTTTGCGCGTTCCTTGCAGGCATAGCGCTTGCCGTCGACGGTGTACGACGACAGCCAGTCGATAAACGTTTCGACGTCCGTCGGAGTGACGCTTGCGATGTCGGATAGTTGAAGCTCGACTAACTGTTTGTCCTTGAATTTCTTTCGCGTCAGATAGACGCAAAAAACCCGGATATCGCGTAGATATCCGAGCCTTGTCAGCGGCATTGTCCGCATAGATATTCCGACATTGAACTCGCGTGCGAAGTCGGGCAGGGTGTCGAGTATCGCGTCTATCGCGGCGAGCGTTTTATCGTTTCTTTCGTCGAAGTAGGAACTCACTTGCGTATCATTCCACGGCGTAACGTTCCGATTTGAGCAGCGTCATGAAAATCGCTTCGCTGATCGGGATGAATATCGCATAGGCGAGCGGGAGTGCGAGCGAGGGAATGTATGCGGCGGAGAAGCCGACCGGCATGCCCCAAATTAGGTTGAAGCAGTATATGACTACGGCGACCTGCACCATGATGACGAACCGTATCGCCATTGAGAATCGGAAATTCACATTGATGCGTTTTTTCTTATCGGGATCGGACGCGAATATTATCACCGCCGTGATAAACATGATTATAGGCAACAGTCCCGCGGCGATATACAGCGCGTAATCGTAGCGCATGCGCATGCCTAGCCCGACATAGAAGGTGAGGAAAGTCGTCAGTCCGATGAGGAACATCACCGCGCACATCGCGGTGTAGTGCGTCATCATAAGCTTGTTGGAATAGAAATAGTATTTGTGCGTATATACCCGCGCGGAATCGTTGTGATTGCGTACCGAAACGCGGTTGCCGAGTTCTTCCACGGACTGGACCACGTTTTCAAACTTGCGGATCTCTATGCGGTCGCCGACCGTTTCTTCGGCGGCGGCTTGTTCCGCGCGTTCCTCGACGCGACTGCCTGCGGCGGCTTCGCAACGCTCGACGAGATCGCCGAGTATCTCTTTGTATTCGCGGCGCGCGGGGCTTTCTCCGCCGATAGCCTCGACGGTGAGCACGGGCGCGGCAGAAGGCTGAGCTATGATAGGCGCGGCGGGTTGTTGCTGTACGCGCGGAGGCGTCGGCTGAGCGACCGTCGGCTGAAGCTCGGCGGCTTTCTTTTCGATATGTTCGGGCGTGTATTCGTAAACCGATCTGTCGGCTGCGGCGGAATAGCTGCCGCCGTTGCCGTAAGCCTGCTCGCGTATGTGATGCATGAGCTCGTGCGGATCGGCGGCGCTCGTCACCTTTTTCTCCGTCGGCTGCTCGGTTTGTTCCTGATTTTGTACGGGCGAGGCGGATCGTTCGTCCGCAATATCGTCATAGATCTCGTTCGCGCCGTAATCTATGGTCGCGTCGGCGGGATCGAAAAAGCTCTGCTGAACGAACTCGTCGTAGTAGGCGTTGTCCTCTACTTCGGGCTCGGCTTGGATTTCCTCAGTGGCGGCGGGCGAGAGCGTAGCCGGCTCGTCGACCGCGGCGACGGGTTCGGGAACTGCGGAGCTCGACTCGGAAACAACTTCGGTCGGTTCGGCGCGCTTTGTTTTGGGACGCGGACGGGAACGGCGCTTGGGTACGTCGTAAGACTCGTCCTCCACGTCGGAAAAACTGTCGATAGGCAGGATGGTATCGCCGTCGGTTATAAGACTGCCGAACAAATCGCGCGTGCGCTCGAACTCGTTTTTGTACGTGACGAAGACTTCGCGTCCGCTGTCGGTAAGCGTGTAATACTTGCGCTTGCCGCCGTTTGATTCGGACGCATCCCAATACGACGAAATGAAGCCCTGTTTTTCGAGCCGTTTCAGACACGCATAAAGTGTGGGCTGCTTGATTAGCGAGCCGCCGCTTTTCGCATTTATCGCTTTTATCATGTCGTAGCCGTACCGATCGCCGTCGTACAATACTCTGAGTATCACGGTGTCGACGTTGCCGCGAATGAGATCGCTGTCCGCCATTGGTCACCTCGTCGCTGTTTGCGCAGTAAAGCGCATATACAGTATAATATATAATTCGTTCGCTGTCAATGTTTTTTGCGGTTTTTATGCGCAAATATAGTATCCGGCGCATCCATGCGCAGTCGGCTTTTGTCGATTTTTCGGTTTTAAGCAAGCGTACGGCGCGCGTTATAGGGCGGTATGGAGCGCGCGCCGTTTGCTCGCATATCTTATATATTAGATATACGGCGCGATTTGTACTATCCGTCAAGCGAAAATTGCGGAAAAACTCTTGACAAAATATGAACAAAGTGTTAACATTATGATGTATATGCATACAAATATGAACAAATTGTGAACAAAATCTAAATATCGCGAGGTGACGGTATGAAGAAAAAATCGAATAACGAAAAAACGCAGTTGGGGACGGCTAAGAAGTTCCTTATTTTTGCGATAAGTATAATAGTCGCGGCGGCGCTCGTCGTGACGGGTATCTTATGCTTCGATCCGTCGAGAAGGTCCCCGTCGGAGGGAGTGGAAAACGGCGGAGTGGTAACCTCTGCGGTCACGACGTTCGATGCTAAGTCCAAATGGGGCAGAACGGTCGATTTGGCGACTAACGTACAAAACGGTACCGTTAAAAAAGGCGATATTGTCAACTTTTCTTTTATAGCGCAGGGCGTGGCGACGGGTCCTAGCGGTGCAGTCAGTAATAACGGTTTTTGGCCCTGGACTAATGGCGAATATCAAGTAAAACTCCCGAGAGGAACATTCAAAATAGAGGTCTGGGGTGCCCAGGGAGGTGGAAGAACCGCTGTCGATGCTTACGGCGGAGGCGGATACGGCGGATATTCTTCCGCAACGTTAACATTGACCGAAGCTGCGTATTTTTATATAAATGTTGGTGGTGCCGGAGAAAAAGGCAGCGCTTATCGATGTGCTGCCCGCGGTTTTGGTTATGGCGGCGGCGGTTATAACGGCGGCGGTGATGTTTTAGCCGGAGGCGGTTCGATTCCTATCGCCGGGACGGGCGGCGGCGGCGGCGGCGCTACTCATATCGCAACTATGTCGGGATTGCTCAATAGTGCAGGAATAAAAAATTCGCCTAATTCCGTATTGCTTGTTGCCGGTGGCGGCGGAGGCAATCACCATGATGCGATTCCGTATACCGGTAATGCCGGCGGTAACTATGGAGCAAACTCGGTTCATATAAATGTTGGATATACTACCTTGGTATATGGTCAAGGCGGAACTCAGACCGCAGGCGGTGCGATTTCTGCAGGGGATAATGGCGGAAACGGTGATACGACCACGTCTGCAACTGCCGGTAGCTTTGGTCAAGGCGGTCGTGGCGGAAGCTGGGGCAACGGCGGCGGCGGTGGCGGCGGCGGTTGGTACGGAGGCAGCGGCGGTTATATACAGGGCGGCGGCGGCGGATCGGGACATATTGGTACTGATTCTCGTTTAAGCAACGGTAAAATGATCGCCGGAGGATCGAGTAATGCGAATCCGCTTGCTTATGATGACAAAAACGCCCCGCCGACATTCAGTACCTCTATACCTAATCCAACCGGTAGCGGAAATATTAAGGGACAAATAGGCAATGGCTTTGCTAAGATAACAATGGTAAATGTTAATGAGCCGCCTACTCAAAAAACATTTACGAAAAACGATTTGGTTCTCGGAACTACGTCGGCTTTTACATTGCATTCTTATGATATTGCTACCGATCTTGATTCTTCTAATGTTAATGATACTTACTTCTATCAAGATAACAGTAATATGGAGCTGTCTAAGTGCACAAACTCCAAACTTTATTTGGACAGCGCTTGTACCGTAACCGCAAATGATTACGTCGACTATAATTTTGCGGCAGACGGGAAAACACTGAATATAACTAAAATCAGGAAATTGCCCCGTGCGGACGCCGTTAACGGTGTTACGGGACTGAGTAATAACACATTAAAACTTTACGTTAGGATAAGAGATAATTTTACTAACAATGTCGCTAACTGTGCCTACGGCGTTTATAATTTTACTCTAAATTACAAGTTACAAACGATAGGGCATGGACGCGGAACTGTTCCCGTAGATTCAAATAATAAAATCGAATATGAATTCGGTGATAAAGTTGTATCGGGAGCAACAAGCTTCGAGATAAACTTCAAACAGCCGGATAAAGCATTGCATGCCGAAGACGAAAATCAAATATCGATCAATGCGGCATCGCTTTTGACAAATTACGATCCAAACTATTATCAAGTCTTGATATTGCCGGATAATCCGGCAGGCAAGCCGTATGAATATATTTACCCTTCGGGGGCACAGGAGAACTTTTACAGTTATTCGAGTTCAACGGGAAGCTATACTGCAAGAGTAGGGTATAAAAATGTTATAATTAAGTGGAAAAGCAAAAATAACGATGCTCATACCATATCTTGGACATTATATGTAGTAGAAAAAAACTCTTTCAAAAATTTGAACCGTGAGCCGGTCGGGATAACTTATACCAACGGACAGACGCTCAAAATAAATATCAAGATAGACAATACGCGGCCTATCCTCAGCAAAGCGGGCACTGCCGATAATACGGTGGTGACGCTCGGCGTGGGTGCGACAAAGACGGTCGATCTTAAAAAGCTGCTGACAGATGCGGACGAAACCATCACCGACACGACGCACGTTATCAAAGAGGTTATCGTGCCCGATCATGAGTTCGTCCAACTCGATAAGTACGGCAATATCGCTTCCGTCGACGGCGCGGCAGGCGCGGCGGCGGGCAAGTCGTATTATAATGTTTCCGATGCGAACATCCTGTTCACCAATGTGATGAACAGCGCAATGACTAATATCGCGACGGGATTCAGTCCCAAGATAGCGTCGACGACCGCCGATCCCGAGGCGTTCGTTATGTACAGCTTCGACAAAATGACGCTCACGCTCACGGGCTTGCGATCGAGCTATTCTCAATACTCGACGACGCGCGAGGGCAAAGCGGCTTATACCCTCGGCGATACCATCACGCCCGACTCGTCGACCGAGCCTTCGTCGGTAGTCAATCCCGGGCATTTCTATCTGCTCGTCCGTATCGAGGACACCAACGATCCGAGCGACCTCGGTATTTGGCGTCCCGTAGCGATAACGGTCGGCGACAACACGCTTAAACCCGTATCGACGGGCGACGCGACGCACGGCTCGAGCGGTCAAACGCAAATGTCGGCGCTTCCGACGGCGGACGGCGAAGTCGGCGACGAGTTCTACTTCTCGCCGATGGGACTTAACATCGGCACTGCGTCGATAGCCGTAGGTAAATATAAGAAAAAAGACGGCACGCTCAACGGCGCAGGCGACGAGCCCGTTCAGCCGCTCGCTATCGACGCAAACAACTTCTCCGTTGCGGACGGCTCGGGTATATCGAGCTGGAACGGCGGGTTCAACGAGTTCCTGATGATGGTCGAGAGCACGCAGAACGGCTCTGCCGTCGTGCAGATGGCGGACTATATATACAGCAGTATCGGCGCGCAGGGCAATAAATACTTTACCGCCGAGCTCGTGCCGCTGTATATCGAGTGCTCGAAGTTTGCGGGCGTGACTATCGACGGCGTATTCAACACCGGGCGTGTCCGCGCCGACCTTGCCGCCGCATCTCCGCGCGACAGCGTTACCGGCGTGAGCACCGTCAAGATGCTCGCTACGGAAAACATCGGCGGAGTTGATTATTACACGTTCTACGGTCTTAAAATAACGCTTAAATCTACGACGATGAACAGGTATCTGTACGCGACGACTATCGTCAAAGACAGCTCGGGCGCGTCCGCCAATACCGTCGGCGTCAATATCGCGATCAAGTGCGGCAATACCGAGCTCGAGCTTGCCGAAGCCGCTGAGGGCAAGGACGCCGCTAAAAATAACGTTGCGGGCTTCTGGACGTCCAAGGGCTCTTATTCCTCGTTCGACAACGGTACGGACGTCTTAGACTATACCAACAGCGACGGCTGGAAAAATCAGACCGCGACTGCGTCGTCGGGCAATATCAAGCTTACGTACCGCATGCCCATGCACTCGCACGTGTTCATCACGCCTTACGACCTGTTCCGCGACTACGATATGGCTACCGAGCTCGACGCAGCCAAACTGATGCCGAAAGGCGGGTTCACGCTCAACGGCTTGAGCGGCACGCTCGACGGCGGCACGTTCAATGTGTCGGGCAGCGGCACGACTGTCACCGAACCGCTGTTCCGTAACGAGCTTTACGGCGAAAAACGCTACTACGGCTCGGATGCGTACCAGACAGCGCTTTCGGATTTCCTCAAAGAAACGGGCAAAAAGTCCGCCGTTGCGAGCATATCCGCTTCCAACATGTTCGCCGATTCCGGCAGCATTACGAGCAATGCGTCTGTCTACAACGACAGACTGTTCTTCGAGCGCGTCAACTACAATTCCAAGACGGACTCCTATACTTTCGACCCCTACGACAACGGCAAAGGTTCGGATGACTTTGCTATATCCGGCGTAAATCCCGACGCTGCGGGCAACAAACAGAACAACTATATATATTGGGACTTCGGCAACAAGCTGGGTATAAAAGGCGACGAGTACGACCTCGACTTTATCATGATAACGTCGCGCAGCCGCACGCCAAGCCCGATAGACATAACGCTGACCGTTCGCGACAGAGCGGGCGCGAGCGTCAATGTTACCGTGGTCATAGAGATAGTCAATACCGCGCCCGTCGTCAACAATGCGTCGGCTTACGAGATAGCGGTAAAACCCGTTTCTTCCTCGGACGGCGCGACGGTAGTTACTCCGACCTCCGTATCGTTCGGACCTGTTTCGACGGCGTCCTCCGACCCCGAGGTCAACTCGAAAGAGAGCATCATGTTCGACGCGGACGGCGACTCCATGCTGTTCCTCTCGTCGCGCGGCGTGCTCGTGGCGAATACGCCCGAGCTTCCGCTCGATATAACGTCGTTCGACGATATCAGAAACAATCATCCCGAATATCTGACCGACGACGGCACGACGTCCGGCAGACCGCTTACCGAGTACATCACGGCGACGCTCGCCAACAGGCTGATAACCGTCGGCGCGCTCAACTCGACCAAAAATATCGAGTCGGGCGTGTATGTGTACTTCTTTGTCACCGACGGCAATCAGAACGGCGAGGCGCTCGGCTACAAACAGATAGAAGTGCTCAATACGTCGCCCGAGGTCAACAACAGCTCGACCGACGGCTTCGATAAGGACGAACCGACGTGGGCTATATCGTCGGCAAGCACCGCCGACCAGACACGCGCGCGCTATATCGTCGGGTCTTCGACCGCCGCGCAGCAGCTCAAAGCTACGCAGTCGGCTGTCGACGCGGATATCAAGCTCATCGCTACAGATCCCGACGCATTGCAGGGCGCTAACGGCGTTATGCTGTCGCCCGGCGGAGCAAACGCGAACAACTTCACTCTCAGCGGCACGAACTACGCAAACGCAGTGCCGTCAGTGCGCATGAACGGCAACGCATCGTTGAGCTATGCCGTGTATGCGTTCGTCACCGATCTCGGCGGCAAGGACCTCGTCAGCTGGAACGGCACGGATACCCCCGGCTATCTGCCGACGGGCTCGGATATGTTCAACGTCGAGCTGATGTTCTATGTAGCGGACAAGAGCGCATGGTACACCCGCGACGAATTGCTCACGAAGCTCGCTGCCGATTCCGTCGTTCAAAAGGCTTGCTTCGACGGCGAGGGCAGGTGGAAACTCGTCGACTGGGCGATCAAACTAAAAGCGACGAAACCGCTCGGCGAGGGCAAGAAGCTCGCGCTCGAGATCTATCTCCGCGACGAAGCCGCGCTCGGCGGAAATACCGTCGGCAAGGAAACGGCTTTCGCGTCCGACAGGAACGCAGTCAAAAAGAACGTCGCCGTAGAAAACGGCACGCTCAAAACGACTGTTTATCAGACGATAGCCGAAACGGGCATAATCGCAAAGGACGAGTTTTCCAAGTACGGCGATCACTACGCCGTTGCGGATCCGATGACGAGCGGCGACGCTTACGTTATAGGTGCGGGCACGTCGCTTTCCGCTACCAAATACAGCCAGTCGGTAGCTTCGTATGCCGATGCCTACAAGTATCCCGATACTATAGATATACCCGCAACCAAGTCGGCTTTGCCCGCCTCGGACGGAAAATACGTTTACGAGACCGTATACGTTCCGATGAGCTATTTCGGTATGCCCGTCGGTATAGCGACGCCTATCGCCGACGGCGTGGATAAAGGCAAGGTCTCTTATTCGACGAGCTATGTCGGGTACGATCTTCATAAGACCGACGCGGCAACGGGCAATATAACCAACGGCAGCTTTATCAAGGATAAGATCTCCACCTTTGCGAGCGCGATAACGCTCAGCGACGGCAACCGCGTATGGTCGGGCGAAACGCTCGGCGACAACCCGTATCTCGATATCGAGGGCTTTACCGATACTTCCGCAAACAACGCAAGAAACAGCAGTCTGCCGTACTATAACTTCAATCTTGCCGTTCCGACTTACGACGGCAGCGGCGCGGATCTCGGCTTTACCGATACGGCGAATTTCATCAATATCGGTACGGGCAAGAACATGCTTTATCTCGACGAGCAAAAAGCCAAGTTCAAGGAGCATAACTTCGGTCTTGCGTTTACCAAAAAGGATATGCGCACGGGCGCTGCCGATTTGACGCTTACCGTCAAGCTCGCCAAATGCGAGATAAACACCGCTACGGGCAATACAGACGGCGACGGTGAAATGTATGACTCCAATAACAGCGTCACCAAGTCCATAGATTACCGCACGGTCACGGTTTCCGTACATGTAGGCAACTCTCAGTTCGATCTTAAGGACTCCGTAGACAATGCGACGGCCAACGGCGCGCTCGGTTACGATACGGCGAAGAAAACCTATTATATGAACGTTACGCTTCCGTCGTCCGATTCTACGTCCATTGCGCTCAAACGTTCCGCGTCGGAAAATCTCGGCGGCGAAAATTCGCTCGCCATGTTGTATGCCGACGGCGATAAGAGCGGGCTTACCGATTCCGAAACAGTCAAGTACCGCGATAATGCGTACTTCCTCAACGAATCGCTCGGAGCGTTGTCGGGCTGGGCGTCGACCGACGCGCTTGTCAGAAAGGTGGAGAGCGGAACGCTCGTCAATACCGCCGACAGCGAAAAAGCGGTCAACTCCGTGCTCAATTACTACGGCGTAGCGTCGGTCGCAGACCTTGCGGGCGTCAATACAAGCTATGCCGCAAACGGCGGTGCGCACGGCTACAACGCATATTTCGGCGTTTCCATGTCAGAGGGCGGAAGGATATTGAACATAGCCGCCAACCGCAAAACGTTCATCAACGAGGTCGCGTACGCCAACATCGTCGACGAACTCAAAGCAGCCGATCCGTCGCTTACCGTGCCCAAGCTCGGCAGAGTAGGCGTTGACGGTTATACCAATACCGACCTTACGGCGGACCGCGCTATCATAGAAAAGATATACTCTTCGCGCGGACTTAAACCTACGTTCGAGCCCGATTCCACAACGGTAAAATCGGCGTGTTATACGCTGAAAATGCTGATATACGACGATTGCGGCGCGGGCGTCAAAGAGGCGTCGTTCGTTGCGGTCGAGCTTCGCATATCCATAACCAATGCGAAACCGACGCTTAAATACACTGACAAAGACGGCAAGCATGTCTACACGATAAGCCGTGCGGCGGGCGAGACAAGCGCGCCTATCAACCTTTACGACTTCGTCAACGACCCCGATATCTATGTCGTTCAGGGCGCTAACAAGGAGCTTGCGACAGAAGAGCAGTTCTTGCGTACAGGCGATAAAAAGAGCAGGTATTACGACCAGCTCGCGTTCGAGACGAAGGACTATCTCAAATCGCCGTTTACCTACGTCACGGGCAGCAATTCGCATAACCCGACCAACGAGCAGACGATAAACGGTCAAGCGGGCTTGTCGTACATGGGTTCGAGCACGAGCGACGTTATAATGACTATGATGACCGATTCGAGCCAGATAGTCAATGGCGCCGTCACGGACAAAACTCAGCCGACAAACAACAGCATTTACTTCAAAGTCAACAGGCGCACGACCGTCCTCGAAGAATCGGGCGGCATACAGATAGCCAAGGATAAGAGCGAGTTCACTTTCAAGCTCAAGTTCGGCGACAGCAACAACGCATATACCGACGACGTGATGACGTTTGTCGTCAAGGTCGTCAACAAAGCGCCGGTCAAGGCGACGCCCGTAAGCAATATCCGTATGCGCTCCGGTCACCGCTTCACGCTGTTGACCACGTATTTCGATAACTATATCGGCGGCGTGGACGGCGGCTCTTACGCTTATAACAATTCCCTCACTAAGCTCAAATATTGGGACGAGCGCAACGAGAAGAGCGACGGCAAATGGGTCTACAACGGCAACAGCCTTGCATACTCCGATATCACGAGCGATAGTCAGGTCGTCGAGGAGCTCGGCACAAATAAGCAGAATACGCTCGATTCGACTTCGCACGAAAGCTCGGGTTACGACCTCGGTTATATCGGCATAGCCAACGACGACAAGGCGTGGCAGATGCGCATCGTCGACAGAAAAGTGCCGAGCGGCTACGGCGACCCGTTCGATATCGGCGCGCTCAACATGATGAGCGTCGAGGGCAGCGATTCGAGTCTCTACGGCAATAAGTATCCTACCGCTCTTACGATAACCGCGAAGCGCGCTTGCAACGACGTTCCGCTCGAGATCAAGATAATAGACGGCGAGGGCGGTGTGTACGTCTTTACGCTCCGCATAACAGTTATCAGCTCGCCGCCCATAGCGCGCGATCCTTCGGACGCGAGCGACAATAAGATACTTTCCGACGCGGACATCGAGGGCGTGCCTCAGGGTGACGGTTACCTCAGATCAACGTTCCGTATCTTCACGCTCCCTTCGGGCGATAAGACGATCAATATCGGCGACGGCATAGGCGAGAGAGCCGCTAAGCGTTTGTTCACGATAAGAGCGACCGACGTAGCTACCGACAACGACAGCGGCGAGGAATCGAGTCTTGCGCTATTTGACGGCGGACGGTTCTCGGTCAATAATACCGCGCTCGTTAGGAGCAGCGACGGCATTTACCACGCGCCGTATTTCGATATAATAGTCGATTACAACGATCCCGACAAGAGCGACAAGTCGTTTACGATAATCGCTACGGGCTACAACCCCAACAGCGCTTACGAAGTGCTTCAATTCTATATCGGAGATCCCGGCAACAACGTAATGAGCAACGCGTTGCTCGTGACGATACAGGTCTATACCGAGTATTCGGATATGACCAATACCACCGTCGCGGGCTTGAGCGGCGGTGCGTACAACAGCTATCTCAACGGCTCTAACGAATACCATGTCCGTCCTTATGACGAATACATGGGCTACGGCGCGTACGAGAACGGCGAAAATATCGGCATAGCGAGCGTTTACAACTACCTCAAAGGCAAGCCTGCCGACAGCTCCGCCACGTACGCGATAGAAGATCCCGACGTCGAAACGATAGGCAGCCGTCAGTATCCCGTCACGCTCTATGCGATGACCGATCAGAACGGCGACCCGCTTTCGCAGGACACGCTCAACTCGATGCTTCAACGCGATCCCGTTACGGGCACGTTCAGGCTTAAGGACAGAGTGACGACGGGACAGACCTACCGTATAGCGAGCATCGACAAAGACGGTACAGTCAGCTTTGCGCAGAACTCGGCGCGGCTCGCGGCGGTGGAGAAATATGTCAGCTTCTCGTTCCTACGCGACGGTTCGGGCATATCGTTCGTACCCAAGACCGCAACGCTCGACAAAAAGCTCATGCTCTATGTCGAAGTGGAAAAGACGGTCGGCTCGCGTACGTCGATACGCACCGACGGTGTGCTGTACGGCGGCTCGCTGTTCAGGCTCGTCGTTGATAACTCCGCGCCGCGCGCGATAGGCGACGAGGGCGACGGCGCGTATAACCTCGAGTTCACGGGCAAGCGCGGAGATTCCGTAACGTTCGACGTGTTCGGCAAGACCGGCGAGTACGGCGCGCTGTTCACCGATTCCGATGTGGACGACAGCGTCACGCTCGTCGAGAGCTTCGACCCGTCCGATACCAAACAGCTCGACTATATCAACGCGATGTCGATGGCTATGGACTTAGATCCCGACCTCGACTGGGCGGAGAGCGCAGACAAACCCCGCGCGTTTACCGTCGTTTACGACAAAGCCGCGGGCAAAGTCACCATAACGATCGATCGCAGGATAGACTCGCGCGATGCGGACGGCAACTACTTCAACGAAGTTTCGTTCCCGCTCGTGCTTACGGGTGTCGACGGCAGTAAGCCGGTCGGCGGCACGTGCAAGACCGTTATAATGATGACGATAGTCAACGATCCGACGACGGCAAAGGACAGCTATTCGTCGTTCGATCCCAAGACCGACGTCGGCTATACGTTCGAGCGCGACAGCATAAACGACCGTTACAGGCTTGACGCGCAGATAATGTACAGTAGCGATCTTACCGTCAACCTTGCTGATATACTTGTCGACAACGACGTTATCAAAAACACCGATTCCGATTCATTCATGTTTGTCGACGGCGAAGTCGATTTCGAGTTCACGAAACCCGTGTTCATGGTCGATGATCCCGTTAAGGCGTACTACTACACCGACGAACAGCTCGGTATCAAGGAAGAGATCGCGCTCGTGACACCGCTCGGCGGCGACAAGTGGCATAAATCGGGCTTCCGCATCCACGCGCTTTCGCAGCGCCGCGGCGCGACAGCCACGATATACGCCCGCGCTATCGACCGTTCGGGCAATGCGGAGCTTCCAGACGAGGGCGTGCTTATCGAGATAAATATAACGGTCATGAACGACCGCCCGTTCGTCAAGAAGGGCAGCGAGGTAACGCACCTGTCGCTTATCGGCTCGCGCACCAAGACCAACAAGACCGAAGTCTACCGTATAGATAGGTTCGTCGGCGACAACAACACCTCCGACGTCGTAGGACCGGAGAGCGCGGACTATCCCGAAACGTATCTTCGCATAGAGAGCCAGTCTTACCGCGCGGTCGACGAGATCTACTCGACCGACAAGGATACGACCGTCGGCAAGTTCGACGACGTGACACAGGGCGGCACGCGCGTGATAATGTCCAATAACCTGTTCACGCTCGTGATACTCGAGGACACCGCCGAAAACAAATATTACAGCCAGAGCTTCTATATCGAAACTCATCCCGGCTATTTCGGCAGAGGCTCGGTCGAGGTCACCGTTGCCGACGGCAATAGGAACATCCGTACCGATACGATGAGCGTCACGTTCCGTATCGAGGTGGAAGTGTCCTACGATCCCGAGGAAGTCGAGGCGCTCACTGGCATCGATACGTACCGCGGCAAATCGACAGTTGTTTCCATCGAAACGATAATCCCCGATATCGAGAACACCATTCCCGATCAGTCGGCGGTCGCGGCGCAGGACGGCGCGATGACCGCGCCGAGCAAAAACGCTTCGAGCTTCAACCCGTCGTCGTCCTATAAACTGCTCGACGTAGTTATCCCCGACGCGTCCAAAGACTATATCGCTATCACCGATCACGAGGAAGAAACGTCGGTCTGGACGTTGCGCGCGCTCAAAGTGACGGCAGAACCCAAGCCCGTCACGGTAAGATACGCATTAAAGTCCGACCCGTCGCAGGTGACGGAGAGCTATCTCCTCGTCAACGCGAAGGAGAACCAAAAGCCGACGCTCATCTATAACGAGATCAAGTTTATCAAGTACCTCGACGACGGCTCGGGCGACGACAACGCGTTCATGCTGAATACCGCGAAAACGGTGACGCTCCGCGCCAAGGATATCCTTACCGATCCCGAGGACGATATACTGACGTATGTCAGCGTCAAGTCGCAAAAACCGTCGCTCGTCAAAGCGTCGCTCGTAAACAATAACGAGCTGCTCAGCATAACGTTCAACGCGCGCGGCGTTGCGGATATAACGGTCACCGTCACCGACGAGACCGACGAGCGCGTTTCGCGCACGTTCCGCGTCATCAACCAAGACCTGCCCGAACCGAGCTTATTGACGCGCGTCATAGCGAGCTTCGAGTCCAACCCCGTGATGTGGGCGATAATAATCGGCTGCGTCGTGCTTGTGATCTTCATACTCATCATCATACTCGCGGTGCTCAGAAAACGCAGACACGAGCGCGAGGAGCTCGAGGCGCTGCTCGTTTCCGAAATGGAGATAGAGGAGCAGATGTGTAGGCTTGCGGGTGGACCTGCGCCTACGGGCTATCAGAGCTTCGGCTACCTGCAATCCGCGCCCGGTCAGATAGATCCGAGCATGCTGCTCGGCGGCGGTCCGAGCAACAGAGTCATTCCTTCGGAACTCGCGTTGCCCGCACCCGATCCCAACTCGCAGAACGCCGCGCAGCAGCCCGACCCCGGTCAACAGCAGGGCGGTTACCAAGACCCTAACTTCGGAATGGGAGGATACGGCAACCAGGGCGGTTACGGCGGTCAAGGCGGCTACGGCAACCAAGGCGGTTACGGCGGTCAAGGCGGCTATGGCAACCAGGGCGGTTACGGCGGTAACGGTTTTGACCAAGGCTACGGCGCGCCCGACGGCGGCAACGGCTTCGATCCCAACGACCCCAACGGCGGCATGGGACTGTAAAAACACAGCTTAAAAGGAACGGCTAAACGCCGTTCTTTTTGTTATCCCGAATTTTGAGAAATACTTGACATGATCCTGTCATAGGTATATAATATAGCTAAATGCAACAGTCGTTGCATTTAGCAGAGGAAAGGATGCGCAGTAAGGACAGGCGTATAAAAGACCTTATCAAGGCATATATAGAGGAAAGGGCGGAGCGCGGCGGCAACTGTCCGTCGTGCCGCGATACCGCGCGGGAGCTCGGCATAAGCGCGAGCACCGTTTGCAGGTATTTGAGCGCGATGGAAGCGGACGGCGAGCTGGTGCTCGGCGAGTTCGGGTACGAGACCGCGGCGATGAGCCGTACCGACAGAGAGAGCGTTTCGGTCGCGATACTCGGCGACGTGCCGTGCGGCAGTCTTACCGAGGAGTACGAGCATTGCGAGGGTTATGTGCGCCTGCCTACGTCGCTCGTCGGCAGGGGCGAGTTCTTTTTGCTCAAAGCATACGGCGAGTCCATGATCGACGCGGGGATATCGGACGGCGACCTTGTGCTCGTCAGGCGGCAGAGCGACGCCGCCGACGGCGATATCGTCGTCGCGCTGGTCGACGGCGCCGTCACGCTCAAGCGCATGTACCGCGACGCGCGCAGGCGGCATATAGTTCTTCACCCGGAAAACTCTTCGATGTCCGATATCATTGCGGAGTATTGCGAGATACAGGGCGTTGCGGTAAAAGTGATAAAGGATCTCGGTCGGCATGGTCAACGATAGGATATACATGTGCATAGACATGAAGTCGTTTTTCGCGTCGGTGGAATGCGCCGAGCGCGGGCTTAATCCGCTTACGACAAATCTCGTCGTTGCGGACGAAACGCGCGGCGAGAGCACGATATGCCTTGCGGTTTCGCCGAGCATGAAAGCGCTCGGAGTAAAAAACAGGTGCAGATACTATCATATCCCGCGGCATATAAAGTTTATTACCGCCAAGCCGCGCATGCAAAAATATATCGATTATGCCGCGGAGATATACGGGATATACCTCGAATATATCGATAAGGACGATATCCACGTATACTCGATAGACGAGAGCTTTATCGACGCGACGGACTATCTCAAGATATATGATAAAACGCCCAAGGAGTTTGCCAAGCTCCTTACCGACGAGGTCGGCAAAAGGCTCGGCATACCGGCGACGACGGGCATAGGCACAAATCTTTATCTCGCGAAGATCGCGCTCGATATCACGGCTAAGCACGTGCCCGATCATATGGGCTACCTCGACGAGGATCTGTTTAAGTCGACGCTGTGGTATCACCGACCGATAACCGATTTTTGGGGCATCGCCAAGGGCACGGCGGCGCGGTTGGAGCGGCTCGGTATATTCGATATGCACGGTTTGGCGAAGTGTCCCGAAGACGTGCTGTATAAGGAGTTCGGGATCAACGCCGAGCTTATGATAGACCATGCCTGGGGGCTCGAATCGTGCCTGATGTCCGATATAAAAAACTATAAGGCAAAAAGTCGGTCAGTGTCGTCGGCGCAGGTGCTGTTTTGCAATTATTCTTACGACAAGGCGCGTATCATAGTCGAAGAAATGGTGCGGAGCGGATGCTTGGAGCTGATGCGCCGCAAGCTGATAACGAGCAGCGTCAACCTCTATATCGGCTATGCCGAGCATGCGCGAAAGTCCGAGCATCTGCATAAGAAGTTCGGGATATCGACCAATCTTCCGCAAAAGATAATGCCGTACGTCATGGAAATGTACAATACCAAGGTCGACAGGCATACGCCGATAAGGCGGGTCGGTATCGGCTTTGACGACGTAGCGGACGAACGGCTCGAGGGCTACGACCTTTTTACCGATATGCGCGAGGTGGAAAAGCAGAAAAGCGTCGCGCGCACGGTGCTCGAATTGCAGAGCAGGTTCGGCAAGAACGCCGTCGTCATGGCGTCTGACCTTCAGGACGGAGCGACGCTGTTGATGCGGAATAAGCTTATAGGCGGGCATAACGGTAATGATTAGACGTGAGGACAGGGCAAAGCAGTTCGCGCCGTTCGACGCGCTGACGGGGCTTAGAAAGGCGCTGCGCGAAAAGGAGATAGAGCACGAGCGGACGGAGCGTGTGGAAGTATCGGAGGACCGCGCGGAACGGGTCGAGCGCGCGCTCAAAAAGGCGGAGCGCGGCGTTATCGCAAGAGTGACGTATTACGACTCGGGCTATTACGTCGCCGTGGAGGGCGAGATAACGGAGCACGACCGCGTTTTCCGTTATGTCAAGATAGGCGACGGCAAGATATTTTACGACGATATATACGACGTGCGCATAATATCCGGTTGACGTATCGAAATAAAAAAACGGAGCGGCGCTCGTGCGTGCCGTTCCGTTTTTGTGTTGTACGGTAAACAATGATAGGTCAAAGGATATCGATCTCGTTGAGCACCTTTTCGGTCGCTTTGTTGCTTAGCCGCTTGGTGTCGTTGACCGAGCCCGCGACGACGAGCAGGTCGTCGGCTTGGAGCGTGCAATCGCCGCCCGGGGATACGAGCACTTCCTCGCCGCGTTTGACGACGACTATCGTCACATGCTCGGTATTGCGCAGGTCGAGTTCGGCGAGCGTGCGTTCCTGCCATTTTTTGGGCGTGCGTATCTCGACCATGCGGAAGCTGTCCGAAAGGCTCATGATCTCGACCATGTTCGGCTTGACGAGCGTCGCGGCGAGCTTTTCGCCCATTGCCTCCTCGGGTATGATGACGATATCGACGCCTATCTTTTCCAAAACGACTTTATGCCGTGCGTCGCGCGCTTTGGATATGACGGTCGGTATTTTGAGCTGTTTGCACATCAGACTGATGAATATGCTCGCCTCGATATTGGACGCTATGCAGACGATGGCTATATCCATATTATTGATGCCGAGCTGTTCGAGACAGTGCTCGTCGGTCGCGTCGGCGCAGACCGAGTGCGTGCAGTAGGGGGCTATCTCGTTGACTTTTTCTTCGTCCTTGTCGATGACGAGCACCTCCGCGCCCGAGTCGTACAGGGCTTTGGTCAGCGCGACGCCGAAGCGTCCGAGCCCGAAGATAACGTATTGTTTTTTGAGCGGTGAGTTCTTTTTCATTGTTTCTCCTTATCCGATCATTATATTGGCAGTTGGATATTTTATCGTGCAAGTGTCGCGTTTTGTGAATATCATTCCGATACTCAGCGGTCCGAGCCTGCCTATTATCATCAGCACGGTCAATACGTACAGCGCGGCGTCGGAATAGGTGGGCGATAAGCCCATCGATAAGCCCGTCGTGGTAAACGCCGTTATCGCCTCGAAAAAGTCATAGCCCGTTGGCACGGCGGGGTCGGTAGCCGTTATTATCAGCACGCCCGTAAGCACGCAAGCCGCCGCGACGAGCGTCACTGCTACGGCGCGCATGCCGTTTTTGATATTTATCGTGCGCTTGCCGACGACGAGCTCGTCCTTGCCGCGCAGACCCGAAACGCCCATAAGTATCAAAAGAGCGAAAGTTGTTGTTTTTATTCCGCCGCCGGTACTGCACGGCGACGCGCCGACGAACATCATTATGCATGTAAAAGTTTTGCCCGTCGACGACAGCAGAGTTTGGTCGACGGAGGAGAAGCCTGCGGTGGAGCTTGCCATTATCGATTGGAACATGCTGTTGAGGAGCTTTTTCCCGCCGTTCATCCCTGCGAATGCGCGCGAGTTGAATTCGGACGCGAGGAAGAAGAACGTACCGAATACCATTATAGCCGCGGTCATTATAAGCACTATCTTCGTGTGGAGCTGATACCGCCGCCAGCGGAATTTGTTTTTGAGTATATCGTTGATGACGGGGAAGCCGAATGCGCCGAGTATAGCGAGCAGCGAGATCACCATGAGAATGCCGACGTTGCCGTTATAATCGGATAGCGAGCCGAACGGATTGGTTTCCGTGCCGCAAACGTCGAATCCGGCGTTGCAGAATGCCGATACAGAATTGAACAGCGCCTGCCATACGCCGATAGCGCCGTTCCTTGCGCAAAAGAACGGTATAAGGAGTATCGTGCCCGCAAGCTCGATTATCACCGTCATTATTGCGATGTTGCGAACGAGCCTGACGACGCCCTTCATTTGGTCCTGACCGAGCGCTTCCTGTATGGCGATGCGGTCTTTGAGCGTTATGCGTTTTCTTATAAGTATGAATATTATCGTGGCGAAGGTCATGAACCCGAGCCCGCCGAATTGGATAAGTATGAGAAGGACGGCTTGCCCGAAGCCCGAAAACGACAGCGCGGTAGGGCTGACAACGAGCCCCGTGCCGCATACGCCGTTGGTCGCCCAGAATATGGCGTGCGTAAACGGCAGCCACTTTCCGTCTGTGTTGGACACGGGCAGGGCGAGCAGAAAAGCGCCGACGAGCATTACTATCATAAAGCCCAGCAGTACAAACAGCATGGGGCGCATCTTTAAGCGTTTTTTAACGGTCGGTTTGTCTATCATGGTTCTCCGTCAGCAGGCACGACGCGCTCGCCGCTATCGCTTTGCCTTTGCCTATTTTTCCGAGGTGTTCCGCCGTCGTAGCGGATACGTTGACATTGTATACTGCTATGCCAATCGCATTTGCGAGGCTTTCGCAAATACCGCCGATATACGGCGCGAGCTTCGGTTCTTGCGCGGTTATAACAGCCGAAATATTGCCGACCGAATAGCCGTGGAACTTTATCAGTTCCGTGACGCGGCGCAACAGCTCCATTGACGAGATGCCTTCGAGACTGCCGTCGGTATCAGGGAAGAGCACGCCTATATCCGGCAAGTTCGCGGCGGAGAGCATCGCGTCCATCACCGCGTGGACGAGCACATCCGCATCGGAATGCCCGAGCAGTCCTTTGCTGTGCGGTATGATGATGCCGCCGAGTATGAGCGGTCTGTCGTTAACGAGTCTATGCAGATCGTACCCGACGCCTATCCTGACGCCCGTCGGCGCTTTGATAAGGTCGGCGGGGGTGGTCAGTTTGATATTGTCGTAAGCGCCGCGCACGATGTGCGGAACGTACCCTGCTTTTTCGTAAAGCTCCGAATCATCGGTGTATACGCCCGATGCGGTTTCGTAAGCCTCGAGTATCTCGGCATAGCGGAAGGTCTGAGGCGTTTGTATATTATATAGAATAGAGCGGTCGAGCGAGCGGACGATCGCGCCGTCCTTGACTTGTTTTATCGTGTCCACCGTCGGGACTGCGGCAATGCCGCTGCCGAAGCGCTGCGCCGACTCTATGCTCGCCGCAATCGTGTCGGCTGTGACAAACGGTCGCGCGCCGTCGTGTATTACGACTATATCGCAGCCGGAAAGCGCTTTCAGCCCGAGCCGCACGCTTTCGGTGCGCGTCGCGCCGCCGTATACCGTCTTTACATTGCGGTACGGCTTGACGAGCGGTGAGATCGCTTTTTCGTCGTCACGGGAGATAACGAGAACGATGCGCTCGACTTCGGTCCTTGCGAATACGTCGAGCGTCGTTTCCAAAACGGTCTTTTGTCCGAGGACGTAAAGGACCTTGTTATATTCGAGCCCCGTGCGTTCGCCCTTGCCGGCGCAAAGCACGACCGCGCCGATGCGCTCCGAGCGCGATAGGGTATCAGTCGTTGCGGATCTCATACAATGAGCACGCCTCATCCTTTGATGCTTTTTCGTTGAGCGATCTGACGACAAGCTTGATCGGCTGTCCGAGCCGTATCTCCACTTCGTCGCCGATCTTGAGCACGCACGACGGTTTTACCGATCTGCCGTTGACGTATATCTTGCCCGCATCGCACGCTTCCGCGGCGACGGTGCGTCTTTTTATAAGCCTCGAGACCTTTAAGTACTTGTCTATGCGCATAACTTATATATTATATCACCGCCGAATACAAAAGGCAAGAGTTTTTACGCTCGAACAAAACCGCAAAATATCCCGTGCGGCGGCAAAAACGCCTTTTTCCGTGTAGGCGAGGGTTGTAAAAAGCTGCTAAAACCGCTTTTTTGCATTTTAATCGAATAAATAAAAAAATTTTTCAAAAAAATTATCGAAAATAGCTTAAAAACAGTTGACATTATATTAAGCCTATGGTATTATACGTAAGCTGTCTTGTGGAAACAAACAGCACGGCACATTCACAAGTGAATAGATTTTAGCGAATTAGACTTTCTTTATAAAACAAAGTCAATGATTTATGTCAGTATTAGTTTTTTGAGAAAGAATCGGTCATTCTTAAATTTTCGGTAATTAAAGAGCAATCTTTGGTTATACAATTATTTTAGAGTTTGATTCTGGCTCAGGACGAACGCTGGCGGCGTGCTTAACACATGCAAGTCGAGCGGAATATGAGAGCTTGCTCTTATATTTAGCGGCGGACGGGTGAGTAACGCGTGAGCAACCTGCCTTCGACTACGGGATAACACTTAGAAATAGGTGCTAATACCGCATAAGACCACACTCGGGCATCCGAGAGGGGTAAAAGATTTATCGGTCGAAGATGGGCTCGCGTCCCATTAGCTAGTTGGTGAGGTAACGGCCCACCAAGGCTACGATGGGTAGCCGACCTGAGAGGGTGATCGGCCACATTGGAACTGAGATACGGTCCAAACTCCTACGGGAGGCAGCAGTGGGGAATATTGGGCAATGGAGGCAACTCTGACCCAGCAACGCCGCGTGAGCGATGAAGGTCTTCGGATTGTAAAGTTC
>CAJTND010000003.1:0-37865 GCA_910577995.1 uncultured Christensenella sp.
ATATACAAGGTGGCGGCGGCGGTTCCGGTCATATAGGAACAGACTCGCGGTTGAGCAATGGTAGAATGATAGCAGGTGGATCGAGCAATCAGAATCCGCTTAATTATGATAACAAAAACTCTGCGCCTTCGTTTAGCACGTCCATACCTAATCCTACCGGTAGCGGAAATATAAAAGGCCAGTTGGATAACGGCTTCGCTAAAATCACAGTCGTTAATTGTAATGATGTTCCGGTAACGCAAAACAAAGAATTTGCGGCGAGTGTTCGTCAAAATAATTTGGGCTTGGAAATCACTACGTCGGCGATTGCGAGCGATCCCGAGAACAAGGCGATGTTCTTCTCAAACGGTACGACCACGAGTATCGATACTGTCACGCCGAGCGGATTCAAACTTTATCTCAACGCGGCGCATACTAAAGTTGCGTCCGACTATGTCAGTTGGACACTGCTGGCTGATAATAAAATACGTATAGATGAGATCAAGAGGTATCCGCGCGCGGGAGTGGACGGGATAGCGACTAACGGAAAGCTCAAGCTATATGCATGGGTGCGAGATTCGTTTGCGACGACCGCGGAGCGTGGATATTCGCTGATCCCCTTTACGCTCAATGTAACGGATAATGCGATATACGCCGTCGACGCGTCGAATGTCGATAATACCGCGACGCATGCTGCGGCGGGCACTGGCGACGGCACTTATAAAAAGGTGAACGACGCCGCGCTCGGAAACTACGTCGAATACACTTACGGCAGCGACGCCAAGCTCTATAATTACAGGGTCGGCTTGTCCGACAGTATCGACACGGCGTACGATTACGTCCATAAGGGTCATATTTACAACACCGCGACGGGCAAAAAGACGGTATTCATACCGCAGGCGCTTTCGCCGAGCCGTGCGACAGACGGCTTTGTCATCCATGCCGCCGACGTGTTCGGCGACGCCGACGACAAGAACAAAGGCTACGATATCGTCGGTATCAAGGAAGTATCGACGGATGCGTCGGCTTCCGCGTACTACACCATAACATACAACGACGATGCGTCGGTATTCGACCCGACGTCGCACCTTGTCGGCAGTATCACGATCAAACCGACCAATCAGCGTCCGTCGGGCGCGGTGTTCGTGTCGGTCGTGATAACCGCGCAGTCCTACGAAAAGGCGAGCCGCAAGACCATCGGCAGCGAGTTCAAGGAAGTCTCGCTCGTTTTCCGCATAGCCAATACGCGCCCGCTGTACGCATCGGCGGACGACGCGCCCGCAGGTCTTAACGAGCCGCTCGTTACGCTCAAAGTCGGCGAGACGCAAACGCTCGACCAGGCGTTCCTCTCGTCGTTCCTGCACGATCCCGACGCGTCCTCGCCGACGTATACCTTTGCAACTGTCGACGGTATCAAGATCCCCACGCACGAATATATCGCGGTCAACCGCGAGAACGCGCTTATCGCATTGACAAGCAGCCTGTTCCCGAGCAACTCGCTCAACAACGACGCCAATATCGAAGCGGACTCGTGGCAAACGGGCGAGGGCAAAGTGCTTACAGGCTTCAAGCCGCGCACGCTCGCGATGCAGGGCTCTGCCGCCGCGTCGCAGGCGTGTATAACGTATAGCTACGACGTAAGCGGCAACCTCGTGCTCACAGGCAGAGCGGCGACGCAGTATCAGTACAGCAGCCCCACGCGCGTCAACGACCGCGAGAGCGACCTGTATATAATGGTCCGCGTCATCGACTCGGGCGATGCGGGCGACGACGGTATATGGTTCCCCATACCCATCCGCGTAACGCCTACCGAAGCGACCGACCTCAACCCGTCGGCAAGTTTTACGCTGTCTTTCCACGACTATAAAGAACAAACGTCCACGGACGACGCGTCGACCACGCTCAACGGTGACGAGAACGATCCCGACTCGATAATACTCACGCCGCTCGGCTACACCATGTCCGACGGTACGGTCAAGGGCATCGGCGCCGGCAGTCAGCAGGTCGCCAATGCGAGCGATCATATATACAGCCCGTTCGTATACGATGCGGACGCGTTCTCCTACGGCGACGATACCAACTACTTTGACCGCGAGCTCAATGACGTAGTCGCAGTCAAGGTCTCCGATCCCGTCAACTACCACAACACCGAACAGTTCGTGCGCGTCGAGCTCGTCGATATGTACGTCCAGGATTCCGTAGTCAAAGGACTTACGAGCGCGCAGCTCAGCATGCTCGGCATAACTCAGGTCCCCGCGACGACGGTCTATACCTTTAAGGGCATCAAGCTGATCCCGCTCCGCGCGACGGATAATTACTATTACCGCGTCGGCATCAACATCGTCGATTCCCACGGCGCGGAAAGCGAAGTCGGCGTGTACGTCAAGATCGAGAACCGCTCGATCAATAACCGCACGTCGCGCACCGATTCCGCGGATACGCGCGCGACCAAATACCCGATAAGCACCGCTTACGGCGGCAAATATGTCCAGAACGCGCTCACGGGTGCGACCAGCGTCAACTACATCATGGAGAAAGGGCAGACCATACGTCTCACGCCCTACGACTTCGCTTACGACTTCGATACCGCGAGCGAAAAGGATATAGTAGTCAACGACGGCGTTGCCGACATGGATTTCGACGCATGGCAGGGCTACCTCAGCAACACCAATCCTTCGCAGAACGGGTTCGCCGCGACGCAGTCGCTCATACTCAAAAAGTACAACGTCACGCGTAAAGCCGCGCCCAACGCCGCACCCGAGGTCAAGGACGTCACGACGGGACTTTTGACCTTCTCCGACGTATCGGTATTCAATAACGCCGTTCTCAACCACAGCGGCTATATCGAGGGCGGTATCAGACTCGGCGACAGCGAAACGCTGCCGTTCATCGAGCTTACCGCAAAAGGCAGAACGTCGGCGAGCGAGATCATGCTCAGCTTTACCGTTACCGACGGCTATTCCAGCATAACCTGCACGATAGCCATAACCATAGAGAACGCCGCGCCGGCGCTCAAAGACGACTTGCCGTCGCACTACACGCTTCATGCCGTGCCGCACCTCGGCACGTCCGAACTGCAAGTCAATGCCTATGAGTTCGCACTCGGCGACCTCGCGTACGACATCGACGGCGACTCCATAGAATACGTGCCCGGCACGGTGCGCGTCGTCGGCAAAGATACGGACGGCAAGTTCTACACCGGCATACTGTACGACCCCGCAACGGGCGCATACGGCGCGCTCACCGACGATGACAGCGCCACAGCCGGCAGCGGACTTCAAGTGATAAAGTTCAGCTCGTTCTTCACCGCCGTTCTCGGCAAAAACTCCAACGGTCAGGACGTTATCAGGATAGAAGCCAAATCGTCCACGCAGCTCCTGCCGTGCGAAGTGCACTTCCAGTTCACCGCTATAGACAGCTACCGCGCCCAGCCCAAAGAGGCGACGCTCAGCAAGCAGGTCGAAGTCCTCAACTCCGATCCCGAGTTCCTTAACGACGACCTTACGCAGATAGGCACGGGCAGCGACCTCCACAACACCTGGTACGTCAATGCCCAGACCGACGCCGCCGTCAAAGCGACGCGCTATATAATCAACAGCAAAGAGCTATACGACTCCGCGGTCATCCCCGCGTCGCCCGCAAACAAGCTGTTGCTTTTCAGCGATCCCGACGCTATGCAGACGGTATTGCTCGATCCGACGGGCAGCTATCCTTCCAAGACGGACGACCTCGTCGAAAAGCTCCCTAACGGCTCGATGCTCGGCTCCGCGCCCAAAACAAGCGCGGCGGTGACGTATATCAGCCCGTATGCCGACAACGCTGACGGTACCAACGATTTCTCGATAAAAGTCCAATACTACGAAAAGGGCAACGACGGCACGTTCACTCCCGCAATGGACAGGGCAATAGAGAACGGCAAATATTGGGCGTTGATAATAAAAGACAACCGCACAGAAAAGCCGACCGTGCATCTTTCCATAGCGTATAAAGACGAGACCCACGGCAAAGACCTCTACAACGGCGGCCGCGACGCGACCGTCGAGATCGGCGATACCGACGTATACCAGACCAACCTCTACATCGCGTATCAGCCGCGCGGTCTCGATATCATGCACGAAAAATACCGCACCGACGGTAATGCCGAAGCCAACGTCATGATATCGGACGGCATGTACCAGGTCGACCTTAACCAAAGTAATCTTCAAGCCGCGCATTTCGCGGATAAGACCGTACCGACGACGCAGGAAGGTCTGCGCACCGCCAAGTTTGCGGAGAGCTTCCGCAACCTTTACTTCATCAATCTCAAGGGCGCGGGCGAGGTAGCGAAATACTTCCCCGAAAACGCTTTCCCCTACGATCCCGTCGAAATATCGGGCGGCGAAGAGACGCCTACTAACCCCAACCCGACCGTAAAGATGCCCGTAAGCTATATGGCTATGCCGTCCGGCGAGCTCACCAAGAGCACTAAGACGGGCGAGGGCACTTACGTCACTCTCGGCAACGCCATATATATGACGTCCGACCCGAACGACGAAAACGACCAAAAGGCTGAGTTCGATCCCGATAAAAACCTCGAGGATGCGTCGTATTACGATTGGGGCAAAAATAATCTCGACCTCGTATTCGAGAACGTATCGTTGCAGTTCGGCGATAAGGTTTACAGCGGCGCAACGCTCAACGACAACCCGTATATAGAAATAGGCTATACCGCGGTACCGGAAGGCACTCACGACATCGGCGGCGGTTACGTAAACAAGCAGCGTTATATGTTCGCTAGCTCCGGCGCCACAAAACTGCCTAACGACGTATCGTTCCGCGAGGATAAATTCGGCTTTACCTTCACGCGCAAAAAAGGTCAGCCGAGACCTACGGGCAATCTCAAATTCACCGTCATGCTCCGCGCCGTTACCGTTGCGGAGGAATCGGGCAAGAAGAAGATAAGCCACTCCACGCAGCAGGAAGTGACGGTCGAACTTAACGTGCGCGACGCCGCGCCGTCTCTCAATGATATAGATTGGGGATTTGCTTCGTTCGGGCTCGAAATGACCACGAGCCTTATCAACGGCAAATACGTAGAGCTTGTCAGAGATAAGGAAGAAAACTCTCAGCTCCTCAAACAGCCCGGCATCACGCATACGGACGTAAAGACGCTGATCTTCAACGACAACGACAGCAACGATGTGATGAAGTTCCTTATGGCGTCGGCTACGAGCGGCAAGCTCTCCGACAGCATGACTACCGCCGAGATAGAGTACTTTATCAAGAATTCCTGCGTCGGCGGAGCGCTCGGCTTGGCGGAGTATTTCCGTACAGACTCGACCACGGCGAACAATCTGACCTACGACTTTGCCGCGGATTACGTGCCCAACCCCAACTTCGAGACTTTCTTTACCGTGACCCCGGGCACGGGTGCGGCATCGAGCATACAGATCAAGCCCAATGCCAAGACGCAGCTCAATTTTGCGGCAGGCATGAGCGATACGGATAAGGACGCGTATCTCGAGGCTAACAACCTCCAAGCCGACCTCAACGGCGACGGCACGAAAAATTACGGCAGTATCTACTATCCGTACAGGATAATATGCTTCGACGACCTCGGCGATATGGGTCTCACGAACGCCATGTGGTATCCCGCGACGATCAAGGTCTATATCGTCAACGATGAGCTCACGCTTGCGGACGGCGTAGAGGAGCTTAAATCGCCGCTCAACAATACGAGCGAGAAGATAGGCGACGGACTTTATCCGTTCAGCGTCGGTTACAGCACTTCGTCGACCGCGCAGAACAAATACACCGTCGACGTCGCGCGTCTTTTGTCCGACAACGACATGGTTACCAAGACCAAGGGTTCTTACAACGTGCCCGTAGTCGAGGCGGACCGAGAGTGGCAGGACGTCGTATCGTCCACCGGTACGGACAAAAAGATATACTCGGTAAAGACAGGCAACACGACCGATACCTATAACTTCGCGCTTGTCAAAGATTATCTCGTCATGCCGGCGATGACGGGCAACGTGCCCGCGCACGACGTAACGGCGGGGAACATCACCGTAAACGGCACGACCGAATGTCCCGTTTCCGTCACGGTCGACACTACGACCGACGCTACGACGTTGATATTCACGACCAACCGCGCGTTCAAGAACCCCGTGCGTATGCGCTTCGAGTTCGCCGATTCCGTCGGAACGAAGCAGGCGATAGTGTTCGTCATAAGCTATACCAACGCCGCGCCCAAGGTCCATCCCGACACTTACAGCGGCACGGAAACGCTGAATATCGTCATGAAGACGGGCGACAGCTTTACTCTGTTCGCCACCGAATACGATCAAAACAAGTTCGACAACGACAGGAAGGGCGGCTTCGGATCGCCCGACGAATTCGAGCGCGCAAAGAACGACGCCAACAATCAGATGCACTCGTATCCCATGGATAATGCGCAGTCGCTCAAGAGCAAGTTCGAGTTCTACGTTATGGATACGACGGGCGGCGGCACGGCTTATCCCGACAACAGAACGCCGGGCAGTCTCGGCAGTCTTATAGTCGGCGACGACGACGCGCCGAGCACTCTGCGCTTTGTGCAGAACAATTCGGGCGTTCCCGTAGGCATGTTCACCGACCCGAGCAATATCTACAACTTCGCGGTCAAAGCGGGGCACATGCTCAGCAGAGAGGGCAGCGCCAACGGCAACAACGCGCAACCGATGAGCGTCACCATCGAGGCGACGGGCGTCGTGACCAACGCGGAGTATCGCTTCACGCTTGTCGACGATCAAAACAACACCAAAGAGCTTATCGTCTATATTACGGTGCTCTCGTCCAAACCGACAGCCAAGCCCGTAGACAACAACAAGTACAACGGGTTTGACGTGACGTATAGCAACGTCAATAACAAAGACGAGTACGACATCGAGCTTGAATACGGCGACGAGTTCGCGATACCGCTTTCCGCGTTCATGGACGACAAGGACGGCAACGACCGCGACGGCTTCTATCTGCCCGCGATCTACGACAACTCGCCGTTCAAGATCGTCAACCCGACGGGCACGCCCCGTGCGGTAAGCGTTTCGCAGGGCAAGATAGGCACGCTCAATTCGCTCGTCATCGAGGCGACCGACTTTATCGATAAGGACGGCGAGAAGACGACGGTAACGTTCCGCGTTTCCGACGTGCACGGCGCGCAGTCCGACGAGATAACCTTCAACGTCACTATCAAGCCGCGCAACGTCAAGCTTGTCGCTGACAACCGCGAGAATGCGGTCAAAGCGACTATACCGAGCTATCAGGCATTTGTCGGCGGCACGTCGCCCGTTACGGTCGACCTTGTGTCCGCCGTGGAGAAAGGCGCGGTCGTGTTCGATCCCGACAGTACTGCGCCCTCCGCGCTGTACAATGCCGAGGTGTACGCGCTCAACTCGACGACCACCGACGCTGACGGCAACGTCATCGTTGATACCATCGAGCCCAACGAAGTCACCGACGCTTCCATGATAGCGCGGTGCATACAGCCCGACGGCACTAACCCCGGCGAGAACGGCGCAGGTCCCGATACGGGCGCGGGCAGTGTTTACGAATACGTCTGCAAGTTCTTTACGATAAGCATTTCGGAAGACGGCAAGCGCATGACGCTCACTCCCAACTCCGCTACCATCGACAAGAGCGAGAAGTTCGATTCGCCGATAGAGTTATATATCAAGATATCCAAGTGCTACGAGAGCTCGGGTTCGTTCTCGATGCCCGAGGTGGGCGCGCACGTGCACGCCTCCGTCGACAACTCCGACCCGCTCGCAGTCAAGTCCTCTTCCGTCAACTACGGCTACGGCTTGCAAGAGGTGGTGGGCGACGACGGCACTAAGACCTATGTCGAAACGACGCGCCGCGAGCAGTTCCTCAGCTTTACGGGTTCGTCGGGCGACGAGATGATATGGTATCTCTATAACGAGGATAACCGCAACCGCGGCTTGTTCTACGATTACGACATGATTAATACGGGCTTCGACGGCTCGGATAAGCTCCGCTTTATCTCCGCAGAGGTCCTTGATAAAAACGTCGACGGTATGGACGTCAGCGCCGACGCGAAAAAGCTTACGAGCACCATGGTCAACGGAAAAGAGCTTCAGCCCGTGTTCTCCATATCGCCCGTAAACGATAACATGGTCAAGATCAAGATCAACCGCAAAGTCAGGTTCTCCCAGACCGCGGGCAGCCAGAGCGCGCCGGCTTATACCGACGTAACTATAAGGCTGTATGTTGCGGACAGTCTCAACTACTACTCGACTGAGGGCAAGAAATTTACGACGGATATCTACGTCCGTATCGATAACGACGCGCCCGAGTTCAAGACCGTTGCGACCGAGGAAAACAAGGGCTACACGCTCACGTATTCCGCGATAGAAGGTTATCAGATGACCGCGTCCGTCAAGACGGGCGAAACGCTCAACGTCAACCTCGCCGATATCCTCGACGATAAGGATATACGCTTCGACGCGTACTACTTCCACAGCACGGGCGACAGCAACTGCCTTACCAACGACACCACCGCCATATTCGGCAGGCGTTACGGGACGGACAGCGGCGACAGCGAGCTGTTTGCGTTCAGCGTGGTCAACGGACAGAGCGATTTCGAGATACAGACTATGACGGGCTTCCGCTTTAAGTGTACCTCGACCAACCGCGGCGCGATAGGCGTTTGCGTGCTCCAACTCCAGGATTCGACCAAGCAGCAATCCGCAATGACGAGCAGGCTGACTATCTATCTCACCGTAGGCAACACCGCGCCGACAGCCAAGACCGACAACGTCGTTATCGACGTTATGGGCGTAAGGCTCGGCGGCGACGCGTCCGCGCCGGCAGGCACGTTCAATATCATCGACTTCGTCAACGATATCAACCCCAACGATATAGTCGATGCGACCGCAGAGGGCAACACGTCCGATACTTACGTTTATATCGACGCTATCAACATCTATCAGCGCGGCAACGGCGTGGAAGAACCTATCATCTACGGCGACGGCGTTATAGACGAGCCGACGATCGATCCCGATGATCCGATGGGCGGCGGTACGCCCGCGACGATGCAGGTCTGCAACATCAACTGGGCGGACAACGATACGCACCAATCGTTCCTTATCGGTCTTACGCCGGGCGTGTACGGCACGCAGAAAGCCGTCCTTACCGTTATGGACAGCGGCTATCTCGACGGTCAGGCTTCGGGCGTTGCCGACGGGATAGCGTATCAGCTCAACATAACCATAATCGTTTCGCGTCCGCTCGACGACTTCGATATCCCGACCTTCGACATCGCAAGAAAGGTCACGCGCGAGGTCACGCCCGAGCTCCTGCTCAATTCCGGCGAAGGCGAGCACAACGCTGACGGCTATATCATCAAAGACATCACGTCCGAAACGTCGTCCGTCACTCCGTCGAGCAAGACCGAAGGCGAAGCGTCCGCCGCGTCCGTTTCCGCATCCGCGGCGTCTGATACCAAGTGGTTCATCAAAGCGGGCGAGGTCGTCGATCCCAACGCCAAGATGACCGTCACCTTCGAGGTCGGCGGCAAGGAATACGAGCAGCTCATAGCGGTCAACGTCACCGAGAACACCGCGCCCGTCATGCTCGAGAGCGACAACATCGGCATATTCAGTCTTGCCGACCTCAACAGCAGTAAGACGATAGTCATTCGTCCCGAGCGTTGGTTCACCGATCCCGATATCGGCGACGTCATGAGATTCGTTACGCCCGTCAAGGTCAAAGCGTCCGCCTACGTCGACGCGCACCTCGACGGCAATAACATCGTCCTCGTGTTCAAGGGCAGAGGCAAGACGCAGCTCTCCTTCAACATCACCGACGCGACCAACGAGCTCCATGCTCACACCGTTACCGTCGGCTGTACCGATATAGCCAAGCTCGGAGTGTGGGCGTCGTTCGTAGCGCGGATACAGAGCAACCCGTTGCTTTACGGTATAATCTTCGGCGCGATATTCCTCTTCATCCTGCTGTTGATAATCATTCTGATCGTCGTACACAAGAAGAGAAAGATGCGCGCGGAGATCGAGGCGTTGCTCACGTCCGAGAGCGAGTTGCAGGAAGACCTGTTCCGTCTCTCGATGGGCGGCGCACAGTACCAGTCGTTCGGCTACCTGCCGCCTGCGCAGACGATAAACAACCCGTCGCTCATGCTCGGCAATCCCAACGTCGCGCAGAACAACACGGCTTTGCAGCTCGGCGCGGGTCAGGGCAACAGTCCCAACGTGCAGAACCCCGACGATATCGTCAAGTATCCGCAGACCGGACCGCGTGCCAACGCGCAGCAACAACCGCCTCAGCAGTTCGGGCAACAGCAGCAGCCGCAACAGTTCGGCGGCGGACAGATGCAACAGCAACCGCCGATGAACCGTAACCCGTTCGGCGCGCCGCAACAACCGCAGCAGGGAGGCTTTGCACAGCAACAGCCGCAACAGCAAATGCAAAGACCGATGACTCCGCCTCCGCCGCAGAACCCCTACGGCGTACAGCAGAACGTAGTCACTCCGCCTCAGCAGTCGCCGTTCGCGCAAAGCCCGCATAACGACCCGCTCGGTCGTCCCGCGGAGGATTCGTTCGGCAACCCGATAGGCGGCAACGACGGATTCGATCCCGACGAATTCTAAAAGTAATGTAAAACAAAAAAGCGCAGCGTGAAACACCGCCGCGCTTTTTCTTTTGTCATAGCGACGGCGTGGCGTGTGGGTGAGGGCATGATGCGTGTAGAGTCTTTGCCGCCCCCTTTGGGGGGGGGAGGTGTCGGCGAAGCCGACGGAGGGGACTTTACGGTAAGGCAGGGAAAAGCGCGTATTCCGAAAAAAACTATAAAGCCCCTATCGTCAACGCTTGCGCGTTGACACTTCCCCCGAGAGGGGGGAAGCGACGAGGTAGCGTTTGTAGTAACTTAGCCACTTTATTAGGGAGAAGCGACGAGGTGGCGTAAGAAACGACTTCGCCGCTCTATTTGGAAGAAGCGAAGGCGTAACGCGTGGGGGAGGGTGTGACGCGTGTAACGTCTTTGCCGCCCCCTCTTGGGGGAGGTGTCTGAGCGTAGCGAAGACGGAGGGGGCTTTGCGGTAAGGCAAATAAAAGCGAGTAATCCCAAAAGCAACTATAAAGCCCCTATCGTCAACGCTTGCGCGTTGACACTTCCCCCGAAAGGGGGAAGCGACGAGGTGACGTATGTATCGACTTTCCCACTCTTTTTTTGAGGAAGCGACGAGGTGGCGTAAGAAATGACTTCGCCGCTCTATTTGGAAGAAGCGATGGCGTAACGCGTGGGTGAGGGTGTGACGCGTGTAACGTCTTTGCCGCCCCCCCCTGTGGGGGGGGTGTCGGCGAAGCCGACGGAGGGGGCTTTATGGTAAGGCAGGGAAAAGCGAGTAAACCGAAAGAAACTATAAAGCCCCTATCGTCAACGCTCGCGCGTTGACACTTCCCCCGAGAGGGGGAAGCGACGAGGTGGCGTTTGTAGCAACTTCGCCACTTTATTAGGGAGAAGCGACGGCGTGGCGTATGAAACGACTTTGTTACTCTCTTTGGGGAAAGGAGCGACGGCATGACGTGTATAGCGCCATTATATCAAATAAACATAGCCTTTTGTCCGTCACAGCGGCGGCGCGATACGGCGTAATTGTTTGCGCGTATTGCTTGACAGCGCGGGCAAAATTTGGTAGAATTGGATTTGATGAATAGTTTGGGACAAACAAATATCAAGAAGAGAAGTGTCGGGTCGTGCATTTCTCTTTTTTCAAAAATAAGGGAGGCATTATGAACGAAATCGAAAGGAAGTTTGCCGAGTGGCAAAAGAACGCGGTCACGCTCAAGCCCGAGCTCGACGCAATGACCGACGAGGACAAGAAAGAGGCTTTCTATAAAGATCTCGAATTCGGTACGGCGGGTCTTAGAGGTATACTCGGCGCGGGCACTAACAGGCTCAACGTTTACACGATAGGTCAGGTGACGCAGGGGCTTGCGAGCTATCTGACGACGGGCAAAAAAGCCCCGACGGTGGCTATAAGCTATGATTCGCGCAACTTCTCCGAGGAGTTCGCTCGGCATGCCGCGGCGGTGCTCGCGCATAACGGCATCAAGTCGTACATAACCCGCGAGCTCAAGCCTACGCCCTATCTGTCCTTTATGGTAAGGCATTTCGGTTGCGCCGCCGGCATCATGATAACGGCGAGCCACAATCCCGCCAAGTTCAACGGTTACAAGGTCTACGGTCCGGACGGCTGTCAGGTCACCGACAATGCCGCGGAGGAGATATATCGGTTTATCCAAAAGACGCCCGTTTTCGACGTTGCGGCAAGCGACTTCGACGGCGCGGTCAAAGACGGAAGTATCGAGTTCGTCGACGTTACGCGCGAATACCTCGACTGCGTGTATGCGCGTTCGGTCGGAAAGGCGCGCAAGGTGTCTATCGTTTATACGCCGCTCAACGGCACGGGTTGCGATATCGTGCCGCAGATGTTCAAAGAGCGCGGCTTCGATGATGTGACGATAGTCCCCGAACAGGCGCGGCCCGACGGGAACTTCCCGACGTGCTCCTATCCCAATCCCGAAAAGGCGGAGGCGCTCGCGCTCGCCGTCGAGCTCGGCAAAAAGCGCGGCGCGGATATAGTTATCGGCACCGACCCCGATGCGGACAGGATAGGCGCGGCGGTCAAGACCGACGACGGATATAGGCTTATCTCGGGCAACGAGATGGGCGTGCTGCTTATAGATTACATATTCTCGCACATGCAGGGCTTGCCGAAAAAGCCCGTCGTCGTCAAGACGATAGTCACCACCGACCTCGCGGCGCGCGTTGCGGAAAGCTACGGCGCGGAGGTGCGCGAGGTGCTTACGGGCTTTAAGTACATAGGCGAAACGGTCAAAAAGCTTGAGGCGAAGAACGAGGGCGAGCGGTTCGTGTTCGGTTACGAGGAGAGCTACGGCTATCTTTCGGGCGCGTATGTCCGCGACAAGGACGCCGTCGTCGCCGCCATGCTCATAGCGGAAATGACCGCCGACTATCTCGCCGAGGGCAAGACGCTCGCGGACGTGCTCGACGGTATATACGGCAAGTTCGGAAGATACTTCCACCGCACGGTGTCCTATACCTACGAGGGTTCGAGCGGCGCGGAAAAAATGAAGTCCGTGCTTGCGGGCATCCGCAAGACACCGCCGAAGGATATCGACGGGTCTAAGGTCGTCGACGCGATAGACTACCTATCGCAGACCAAGCTCGACCTGCCCAAGTCCGACGTGCTTTCGTTCAAGGCGGAGGACGGCAGTAAGCTGATAATCCGTCCGTCGGGCACAGAGCCGCTCATCAAAGTATACGTCACGGCGGCTACGGGCGGCGAGAAACGCATACAGGCGATAATCGACGGTTTCGATAAGTACTTGAAGTAGAGCGATACTTCGGTTTGCCGCACACCGCCGAGCCGCTTGCGGCATGCGACGGCGTGCGCTATCAAGACGAAAGGCTATCATAACGAGGTCAAAAAAATGAGTACGAAAAACGACGTTATAGAATACGTAAGGCAAAACGACGTCAAGTTCGTCAAGCTGACGTTCTGCGACCTGCTCGGCAGGCAGCGGAATATTTCCGTGCTCAGTTCGCAGCTCGACGACGCGTACAAAAACGGCGTCGCGATAGACAGCTCGGCAATGACGGGCGTCGGCGGCGTCGATCTCAAATTGATACCGTATACCTCGCTTATGACCGACTTGCCGTGGCGTCCGCATTCGGGCAAAGTGGTGAGCGTGTTCTGCAACGTCGCCAACATCGACTGCACGCCGTATGCCTGCGATCCGATGGTGCTTTTGGAGCGTCAGGTCGAAAAGCTCGCCGAGCTCGGGCTAAGCGCGCAGGTAGCGACGGAATGCGAATTTTACGTGTTCAAGGACGACGGCGACGGGCAGGCGTTACAGCCGATAGACAATGCCGATTACTGCGCGTGCTCGCCGTTCGACAAGTGCGAGAACCTGCGCCGCGAGGTGATACTCAGCCTCGAAGAAATGGGGTTAAAGCCCATATCGTCGCATCACGAGCGCGGCAGAGGTCAAAACGAGATAGACTTCGAGCGCGCCGACCCCGTAGCGGCGGCGCGGAACTTCGTCATGTTCAAAGCGGCGGTCAAGAACGTTTGTTCTATCAACGGCATGATCGCGTCGTTCATGCCCAAGCCGATCTCGACCGAGCCAGGCAGCGGATTGCATCTTTCGATAACGCTTTCCGGCAAGAACGCCGCGGCGGCGAGCAAGAGCTTTGCCGAGGGCGTTTTGCGCCGTTACCGCGATATAACGTGCCTCGCCAATCCGACGCTCAACAGCTATAAGCGGCTCGGCAAGGCATACAAGATATCCTACGGCGAGAACCGCGGCAGGGCTATGCGCATATTCGGCAAGGACAATGTGATACAGCTCCGCACTCCCGATTCGTCGTGCAATCTGTTTGCGGTGCTCGCGCTTATTTTCGCCGCAGGCAGAGAGGGCATCGAGAACAAGTACGCGCTGCGCGGCGCGGGCGAGGGCGAAGAATACATCTTCGACGGTATTCGCGACGCGGTCGATTTTGCGCAGAAGAGCGAGTGGCTGCATGCCAATCTTCCCGTCGAGCTCGACAACGTGCTCGACACCATGCGGCAGAGGAACGACGCGGCGCGCGCGCTCGAGACCGACCGCGACTTCTTTGAGTTTTACTCGGATGTTTGATCTCGGGTGAACGATGGACGGACTTATCGTCGCAAGCACCATACAGCAGCAGCATGCGCTGTCCGACGTCCTCAACGGGGCTAAGATAGACTGCATAGTATGCTCGACCGCCGCCGAAGCGCGGCGCGTCATGCTGTGCCGTCCGTTCGATATCTTTGTCGTTAACGGCGGACTGCCCGACGAGCGCGGCAATGAGCTCGCCGCGACGCTGTCCGAATCCGACGACTGCGGCGGCGTGTACATCGACGACTATACGCGCGTGGACATGTTCGGCGACGATCTCGCCGCATGCGGCGTGGTGTCGCTTGTGCGTCCGATAACCAAGACGGCGCTTTCCGAGGCGGTGCGGCTCATCTCCGTAGCCAATACGCGCGTCCGCGCGCTCAAAGCTAAAAACGAGGAGCTTGCGGCAAAGCTCGAGGACGTCAGATACATATCGCGCGCGAAGATAGCGCTTATGCGCGCGCTCGGGTATACCGAGGATCAGGCGCACAAATACATAGAAAAAAAATCGATGGATCAGCGCGTTTCGCGGCGCAAGGTGGCAACGGACATACTCAAGACATACGAGGCGACTTAACTTGAAATCAGACAAACTAAAAGAAGAATGCGGCGTGTTCGGCGTGATATCGCCGAAACCGATACCCACCGTCCCGCTCGCGGCGAGCGCGCTTCTAGCATTGCAGCACCGCGGTCAGGAGAGCGCGGGCATAGCGACTTTCGTCGACGGAACGCTCAAATGCAAAAAGGGCATGGGGCTTGTTTCAGACGTGTTTACTCCCGACTACATGGAGTTTGCCGCAAATACCAAGATCGCCGTCGGGCACGTGCGGTATTCGACTACGGGCTCGTGCAATCTCGAAAACGCTCAGCCGATAGAGACAGTTCATTCCAAGATATCGCTCGCGCTCGCGCACAACGGCAACCTGACCAACTCCGCGCGCATACGCGACGAGCTTATACAGTCGGGCATGGTCATGCACACGACCAACGACACCGAGATAATAAATATCCTTATCGTGCGCAACATACTGCGCACCAACGACCTCGAGCGCGCGATACTCGATTCCATGAACATCGTCGAGGGCGCGTTCTCCATAGTGATAGCGACCAAGGACAAGCTTATAGCGGTACGCGACAAATACGGCTTCCGCCCGCTGTGCATAGGCAGGCTGGGCGATGCGGTCGTGTTCGCGTCGGAGACGTGCGCGCTCGACGCGCTCGGCGCGGAGTTCGTCCGCGACGTCAAGCCGGGCGAGGTCGTAAGCTGCGACCTCAAAGGCAATATGCGGTCGTTCATGCTCGACAACGCGTCGCAAAGCGGACTGTGCTCGTTCGAGTTCATATACTTCGCCAGACCCGATTCGATAATCGACGGGATAGGCGTTTACGAAGCGCGTGTCGAGATGGGACGCGCTCTTTACCGTCAGCTCCCGACCGAGGCGGACTATGTGTGCGGCGTGCCCGATTCGGGCTTGCAGGCGGCGCAGGGCTACTCGCTGGAATCGGGTATACCGATGACGACGGCGTTCGTAAAAAATAAGTATGTGGGCAGGTCGTTCATACTGCCCGACCAGGTGCGGCGCGAGAGCGCGGTCGACGTCAAGCTCAATCCCGTAAGGTCCAACGTCGCCGGCAAGCGGCTTATACTCATAGACGACTCGATAGTGCGCTCCACGACGTGCACGCGTATCATCAAGATGCTGCGCCGCGCGGGTGCGAAGGAAATACATATGCGCATAAGCTCGCCGCCGTTCAAGTACGAATGCTTTTTCGGCGTGGACGTCGACAGCCGCGATAAGCTCGTCGCCAACTCTCTCGACACCAAGGGCATTTGCGAAAAGATAGGCGCTGACAGCCTGGAATATCTCTCGCTCGACAACCTGCGCGCGATAGCGCCGTCGACGACGTTCTGCACGGGCTGCTTTACGGGCGATTATCCCGCGCCCGTTACCCCGACGCTCAAATACACGTTCGACGAGCGGGACATCAAGGATCGGAGGTGAATATGGAAAGATATTTGATACTCAAGGACGGCACCGTTTATACGGGCGAAGCGATAGGCGCGAGCGGCGACGCTATCGGCGAGGCGGTATTCACTACGGCGATGTGCGGTTACATGCAGACGCTTACCGACCCGAGCTATTACGGACAGATAGTCGCGCAGACATTCCCGCTTATCGGCAATTACGGCGCGATAGAGGACGACGCGGAGAGCGCAAAGCCCTATCTTGCGGGCTATATCGTGCGCGAGCTGTGCGAGTGCGGGTCTAACTTCCGCAAGGACGGCGAGCTCGACGATTATCTCAAACGCAACGGCATCGTCGGCATAGCGGGCATAGACGTACGCGCGCTGACGCGCAAGCTGAGATCGAGCGGCGTCATGGGCGCGATGCTGACTGACAGTCTTAAAGACATGCCGAGAAAGCTCGCGGAGATCAAGAAGTTCCGAGTGAGAAACGCCGTGGAGAACACGACGTGCGGCGGTGTGACCGAAGTCAACCCCGTCGACGCCGAGCATCCGCTCAAAGTCGTGCTTTACGACTTCGGCGCGAAGTACAATATAGAACGCATGCTTATAAGCCACGGTTGCAGTGTGACGCGCGTTCCAGCGTCTACGACGGCGGAGGATGCGCTCGCGCTCCGACCCGACGGTATCATGCTGTCCAACGGCGGGGGCGATCCCGCGGACAATACGTCGGTCATCGCCGAGCTGAAAAAGCTGTGCGAATGCAAGCTCCCGATATTCGGTATCTGTCTCGGACACCAACTGCTCGCGCTCGCCAACGGCTTCCAAACGGTCAAGCTCAAATACGGTCACCGCGGCGCGAATCAGCCCGTGACCGACGTCGTCGGCGGCAGGACGTACATAACAAGCCAAAACCACGGCTATGCCGTGCGCGCGTCGAGCGTGGACGAGTCCGTCGCGACGCTGCTTTTTACCAACGCCAACGATAAGACGGTCGAAGGGCTCGAATACAAAAACGCGCCCATGTTCTCGGTGCAGTTCCACCCCGAGGCGTGCGGCGGACCGAAAGACACGGGGTATCTGTTCGACAGGTTTGTCGAGTCGATGTGCGCCGCCAAAGGAGGCAACTGATGCCGAGAGATAAGAGCATAAAGAAAGTCCTTGTTATAGGTTCGGGTCCGATCACCATCGGGCAAGCCGCAGAGTTCGACTATGCGGGCACGCAGGCGTGCCGCACGCTCAAAAGCAAGAAGATACAGGTCGTGCTCGTCAACTCCAATCCCGCGACCATCATGACGGACAACGCCATGGCGGACAGCATATACATCGAGCCGCTCGACATACCGACGCTCGAACGCATAATCGCGCTCGAACGCCCCGACAGCATACTGCCCGGGCTCGGCGGTCAGACAGGTCTTACGCTGTCCATGGAGCTTGCCAAGACGGGCATACTCGACAAGTATGGCGTGCGGCTCTTGGGCGTCAAGCCCGACACGATAGACAAGGCAGAGGACCGCGAGCTGTTCAAAAAAGCGATGCTCGAGATCGGTCAGCCGTGCGTGCCGTCGACGGTCGTAAACGACGTAGAGTCCGCCGTCGCTTTTGCAAACGAGATAGGCTATCCCGTCATCGTCCGCCCCGCGTTCACGCTCGGCGGCGCGGGCGGCGGCATAGCGGAGAACGAGAGCGAGCTGCGCGAGATAGCGCGCGGCGGTCTCGAGCTTTCGCCGATCAATCAAACGCTCATAGAAAAGAGCATTTACGGCTGGAAGGAAATAGAGTTCGAGGTCATGCGCGACGGCGCAGGCAATGTTATAAGCATCTGTTCGATGGAGAACCTCGACCCCGTCGGCATACACACGGGCGACAGTATAGTAGTCGCGCCGACGATGACGCTTTCCGACCTCGAATTCCAAATGCTGCGTACCGCCGCGCTCGATATAATCACGCACCTCGATATAGAAGGCGGCTGTAACTGCCAATTCGCGCTCGACCCCGTTTCGAGCAATTACGCCGTCATCGAAGTCAATCCGCGCGTGTCGCGCTCGTCCGCGCTCGCGTCCAAGGCGACGGGCTATCCGATAGCCAAGGTGTCGACGCTCATCGCGCTCGGCTACACGCTCGACGAGATACCCAACGCCGTTACGGGCAAGACCTGCGCATGTTTCGAGCCGACTATCGATTATTGCGTCGTCAAGCTGCCCAAGTGGCCGTTCGATAAATTCGTATACGCCAAGCGCACGCTCGGCACGCAAATGAAAGCGACGGGCGAGGTCATGGCGATAGCTACGGGCTTCGAGGCGGGCTTGCTGAAAGCAGTGCGCGGCGCGCTCGGCATGTATACGCTCGAGCACGCGCATTACCGCGAGCTGTCCGACGAGGAGATCGAGGACATGCTCATGCCCGCGACGGACTTCCGCCTGTTCGTGCTCTACGAATCGATACGGCGCGGAACGCCGCTCGAGCATATAAACGAAAAGACCAAGATCGACATGTGGTTTTTGCAAAAGCTGAAAAACCTCGTCGATTACGAAAACTCGGTGCGCGGCAAAGCGCTTACCAAAGCGGAATACATGCGCGGCAAAAAGCTCGGCTATCCCGACGCCGCGCTCGGCAAGCTCAGCGGACAGAAGCTGCCTATGCACCGTCGCGCGGTGTTCAAGACGGTCGACACGTGCGCCGCGGAGTTCAAAGCGGAAACGCCGTACTTCTATTCGACCTACGACGACGAGAACGAAGCCAAAGAGTACATCGAGGAGCGCAAGAGCGACCGCAAGCGCGTCATAGTTTTCGGCTCGGGTCCGATACGCATCGGGCAGGGCATAGAGTTCGACTATGCGTCCGTACACTGCGTGTGGGAGCTGAAAGAACTCGGCTACGACGTCGCGATAGTCAACAACAATCCCGAAACGGTCTCTACCGACTTCGATACCGCCGACAGGCTGTACTTCGAGCCGCTTACAGAAGAGGACGTAGACAACGTGATAGCGACTGAGCGTCCCTACGGAGTCGTCGTCGCTTTCGGCGGACAGACGGCTATCAAGCTGACCAAGCACCTTCACGACAGCGGCGTGCGCATACTCGGAACGCCCGCCGACTCGATAGACGCGGCGGAGGATCGCGAAAGGTTCGACGCACTGCTCGAAGAGCTCGGCATCGCGCGTCCGAAGGGTCATACCGTCAAGACGACGGAGGAAGCGCTCGCCGCGGGCAACGACCTCGGCTATCCCGTGCTGTTGCGTCCGTCGTATGTGCTCGGCGGTCAGAACATGATAATAGCGTTCTCCGACGAGGACGTCAAAGAATACATGAAGATAATATTGGAGGGCAATCCCGACAATATCATCCTTATAGATAAGTACGTCATGGGCACGGAGCTCGAGGTCGACGCTATCTGTGACGGCGAGGATATACTTATCCCCGGCATAATGGAGCACATCGAGCGCGCGGGCGTGCACAGCGGCGACTCGATAGCTGTATATCCGTCGCAGAACATCACCGACAAAAACAAAGAGGAGCTTATCGAATACACGCGCAAGCTCGCGCTCGCGCTCGATACCAAAGGGCTCGTCAATATCCAATACATAGTCAGCGGCGGCAAGATCTATGTTATCGAGGTCAACCCGCGCTCGTCGCGCACGATACCGTACATTTCCAAGGTCACGGGCGTGCCGATGATAAAGCTCGCTACGGAGTGCATGGTCGGCAAAAAGCTGAAAAAGCTCGGTTACGGTACGGGGCTGTACCGCTCCGCGCCGTATGTCGCAGTCAAGGTGCCGATATTCTCGTTCGAGAAGCTCACCGACCTCGACACACATCTCGGACCGGAAATGAAGTCGACTGGCGAGGTGCTCGGCATAGGCAAGACGCTCGAAGAAGCGCTGTACAAGGGCTTGAGCGCGGCGGGCTACAAGATGAAGCGCACGGGCGGCATATTGCTTTCCGTCCGCGATTCCGACAAGCCCGAGATAGTCAACGTCGCAAAGAATTACTACGAGCTCGGGTTCAAGCTGTACGCGACCGAGGGCACGGCGCGTGTCATCGCCAAATCCGGCATGCAGGTGACAGTCGTCGACAAGATAAACGAATCGGACGGAAAAAACGAAACGACTATGGGGCTGCTCGATACGGGCAAGGTCGATTACCTCGTTTCCACGTCGACGCGCGGTAGGATACCGACGCTCGACGACGTTAAGCTCCGTCGGCGCGCGGTCATGCTGAATATCCCGTGTCTTACTGCGATAGACACGGCTAACGCGCTGTCGTATGCGCTCAAAAGCCGTTACAGCTCGGTAAATACCGAGCTCGTCGATATCAACGATATGCGCACCGAGCGCCAGCGGCTCAACTTTATCAAGATGCAGGGTTGCGGCAACGACTATATCTACGTCGACTGTCTGACGCACCCGATAACAAATATGGAGTCGGTCGCGGTCAACCTGTCCGACAGGCATTTCAGCGTAGGCGGCGACGGCGTGATATTCATCTATCCGTCGGACACCTGCGATGCAAAAATGCGCATGTTCAATTCCGACGGCTCGGAAGGCAAGATGTGCGGCAACGGCATCCGCTGTGTCGGCAAGTATCTTTACGACAACGGCAAGACCGACAAGCTCGATATAACCGTCGACACGCTGTCGGGCGTGCGCAAGCTCCGCCTGTTCGCGCGCGACGGCAAAGTCAATTCCGTTAAGGTCGATATGGGCGCGGCGGTGTTCGAGCCCGAGAAGATCCCCGTTGCGCTCGAACCGAACAAGGACGGCGCGATAATAGAGCGCGAGATAGACACGCCGCGCGGCAAGATAAAGATAAACTGCGTTTCTATGGGCAATCCGCACTGCGTCATATTCGTTCCAGACCTCGTTTCGTATGACGTTAAGGGCGTGGGCGAGCTGCTCGGCGGCGACAAAACGCTGTTCCCCGAGGGCGTCAACGTCGAGTTCGTCCAGGTCATAGACGGCACGCACCTCAAGCTCCGCGTCATCGAGCGCGGCACGGGCGAAACGCTCGCCTGCGGCACGGGCGCATGCGCGGCGGCGGTGGCGGCGATACGCTCCGGCTACTGCGACGCGGACGCGGAGATATCGGTAAGACTGCCCGGCGGCGAGCTTGTCATACGCTATGCCGACGGCACGGTGTATCTGACGGGCGAGGCGCACGAGGTGTTCCGCGGCACGGTTCGGCTGTAACACGGCGTTACGGGACTTGATGTAAAGGCAAATTCGGTACGATAAAGGATAAAAAGGACTATCATGGAAAAGTACATTTTCGTTACGGGCGGGGTCGTTTCGGGACTCGGCAAGGGAATAACTGCGGCGAGCCTCGGCGTGATACTCAAATCCAAAGGGCTCAAGGTCATAGCGCAAAAGCTCGACCCGTATATCAACGTCGACCCGGGCACGATGAGCCCGTTCCAGCACGGCGAAGTTTTCGTCACAGAGGACGGCGCGGAGACCGACCTCGACCTCGGGCATTACGAGCGGTTCATCGACGAAAATCTCAATAAGTTCAGCAACCTGACAACGGGCAAGGTGTACGCGACGGTGCTAGACAACGAGCGGCGCGGCGTGTACAACGGCGAGACCGTTCAGGTCATACCGCACGTTACCAACGAGATAAAGAAGTTTATCTATTCCGTCGGCAAAAAGATAAGCGCGGACGTGGTGATCACCGAGATAGGCGGCACTGTCGGCGATATAGAGAGCCTGCCGTTCATCGAGGCGATACGCCAGGTGAGCAACGACGTAGGCAGGGAGAACTGCCTGTTCGTGCACGTAACGCTCGCGCCGACGCTCTCGTCCAACGGCGAGGTCAAGACCAAGCCGACGCAGCATTCGGTCAAGACACTGCGCTCGCTCGGCATACAGCCCAACCTTATAGTGCTTAGGACGAGCAAGCCGCTCGACGACAAGCTCAAACAAAAGCTCGCGCTGTCCTGCAACGTCGAGCCCGACTGCGTTATGGAAAACCTCGACGCCGATCTTCTGTACGAAGTTCCGCTGTTGCTTCTAAACGGCGGTATCGACGAGATAGTTTCGCGCGAGCTCGGCTTGCCCGAAACAAAGCCCATGCTCGACGGCTGGCGCGGCATGGTAGAGCGCGCGAAAGCGCGGGACGGCGCAGTCACGATAGCGCTCGTCGGTAAGTACGTGCAGATGTTCGACGCGTATCTGTCCGTCGCGGAAGCGTTGACGCACGCCGGCATAGAGAACGGCGTCAAGATAGATCTTAAATGGATAGACGCGGAAAAGATAACCGACCGCACGGTCGGCGATATACTCGGCGCAGCGGACGGCGTGATAGTGCCCGGCGGTTTCGGCGACCGCGGCATCGAGGGCATGATAACGTCCGCCAAGTACTGCCGCGAGCATAACAAGCCGTACTTCGGCATCTGCCTCGGCATGCAGATAGCAGTCATCGAGTTCGCACGCAATGTGCTCGGCTATGCCGACGCGACCTCGCGCGAGTTCGACCCTGCATCGCAGCACAAAGTCATAGACATAATGGAAGACCAGGTCGGCTATGAGAATACGGGCGGAACGATGCGGCTCGGCGCTTACGAATGTAAGATAACGCCCGATACGACGCTCGAAAAATGCTACGGCAAGGGCGTGCAGTCGATAACCGAAAGACACCGCCACAGATACGAATTCAACAACGCGATGCGCGAGCCGATGACGGCGGCGGGGCTTACGCTCTGCGGACAGTCGCCCAACGGCAACCTTGTCGAGGCGGTGGAGATAACTGACAAGCTTTTCTACGTCGGCGTGCAGTATCATCCCGAGTTCAAATCGCGTCCCGCTAATCCGCACCCCGTGTTTCGCGAGTTTATCGCCGCGTCCAAAGCGTTCAAGGCGGCGCGCGGCAAGTCCGCAAAGTAAAAGGAGATCTCATGAAGCTCAATCAGAACTTTTCCAAGCTCGGCGATAATTATCTTTTTGCCGAGGTCGAGCGCAGAGTTACCGCGTACAAGACCGAGTTTCCGCAGGCGGACGTCATAAGCCTCGGCATAGGCGACGTTACGCAGCCGCTGTCGATGAAGGTCGTCGACGCGTGCAAGAACGCCGCGACCGAGCTGAGCATGCGCGCAGGCTTCCGCGGCTACGGTCCTTACGACGGTTATCCCTTCCTCAAAAACGCTATAATCGATTACTACAAGCTCCGCGGCATCGACAATATCCACCCCGACGAGGTGTTCGTCACCGACGGCGCGAAAAACGGTATAGGCAACTTCCTCGACCTGTTTTCGCCCAAGTGCACGGTGCTGATACCCGATCCCGTGTACCCTGCGTATGTCGACGCCAACGTAATGGCGGGGCATAAGATAATCTACCTCGACGGGCGCGAAAACAATTTCCTGCCCATGCCGCCCGCGCGGGTCAAGGCGGATATCATCTACATATGCTCGCCCAACAATCCGACGGGCGCGGCGTACACAGTTGAACAGCTCAAAGCGTGGGTGGACTACGCGCTCGATACCGACGCGGTGATACTCTATGACGCGGCTTACGAATCGTACATCGAGGGCAGCGACGCGGCGCGGTCGATATTCCAAGTGACGGGCGCGCGCGATTGCGCAGTGGAGATATGCTCGTTCTCCAAGATGTCCGGCTTTACGGGCGTTAGGTGCGGCTGGAACATCATTCCGATGAATTCGCCGCTCAACCGCATGTGGCTCAGACGGCAGGCGGTCAAGTTCAACGGCACGTCTTACGTAGTACAGCGCATGGCGGAAAGCGCGTTGCGCGGCGGCTACGAGGACACCAAGAAAATGGTCGAGGTTTACCGTTCCAACGCCAAGCTCATAACCAAGCTGTTCGACAAACTGAAAATACAGTATGTGGGCGGCGTGCACGCGCCGTACGTGTGGTTCTATACCGGCGTCGATTCGGGGGAGTTTTTCGACTACCTGCTCAAAAAGGCGAGGATAGTCAGTACCCCCGGCAGCGGCTTCGGCAAGAACTGCAACGGCTGGATGCGCATCACGTCGTTCAATACGCCCGAGCGCACTGCGGAGGCGGTCAAGCGTTTCGAGACGTTCTGGAAGGAATTCGTCGAGGTCAAAGACAAGGTATTGACCTGCCTATAAAAAACTTTATCCGTCGCTTCCCGTTGCGGGAGGCGACGCATGCTTTGCGGAATTGAAAAAGACGATAACATTACCCAAGCGGCTCGTTTCGCCGCCGATAGATTTTTCCGCCGCCGTTGCCTCGCGCAGTGCGTGCGGCGTGACGCTCGAATACACGGAGTACGGCTTCATACAGCTCGGCTCGGGCAGGGTCGTGCTGTTCGACGCGTACTCGGCGGCGCATGCTTACGAGCCGTACGCGATGCGGTTCGGCGTTATCGCTTTTCCTTTTTCGCTCACGTGCATGACGGACAGCGGCGAGCGCGTCGCTTACGCGGGGCTTCGGTTCGGCGAGGACGAGATAACGGAATGGAAGCTCTGCCATGCGCGCGACGATTCCGAGCTGTACGCGAGGCTCACCGTCGATCCCGACGCGGCGGCAACGCCGATAATGTCGGGCGTGTGCGGACTTGCCGACGCGGATGACTACGCGCTGTATCGCAGTCGAATCAAGGACGATCCGCTCGCGGGTCAGATAGTGCTAAACGGCGAAACGCACAAGGTGGTGGAGCTGTTCGGCAAGAAGTACGCGGTGTTTTCCGCAGGCTGGGGCGACGGACAGTACCGAAGCTACGTCGGGTGCGCGGCGGACGGGCGAGCGGTCGCATTGATAGTCGATTTCGGCATGATAGACTACGGTGCGCCGACGGACGAGACCGTCGAGGTCGAGATAGACGAAAAGGATATGTTCGTCTACGACCCGACCAAGACCGCGACGGAAAACAATATCGCGATGTGGACGCACAGGCTGGAAACCGCCGCGACGGCAAAAGACAGGCTCAACGCGCTGTCGCGGCGCGGGTATGCGTATCATTCCTCGGGCAACAAGGACGCGGCGCTCGCCGATTACGAGGCGGCGATAGAAACGAGCAGGAGCGTCGACGACCGCGCGGCGATGCTTCGGTCGTGGTCGGTTTTCGACAACGCCGCCGAGCTGTATATAGAAAAAGCCGATTACCCGTCGGCTATCGCGGTGATGAACGCCGCGCTCGAGATAGGCGACAACTTCTATACGGGCGCGTACGTGCGGCTCATCGATCTGTACCAACTGACCAAAAACGGCGACAAGGCGATAGAGACCGCCGAGCGGCTTATAGGCAAGCGACCCGACGACCCCGTGGCTAACATGAAGTTCGCCGAGGTGTGCGTTTCCGTCATGGACTACGCGCGCGCGGCAAAGACCTACGAGCGGCTCGCGACCGAGTTTCGGCTGTACGAAAACCTCTTCGACGAGGCGTCGTGCCTTATAGAGCTCGGCGACTACGACGGCGCGGACGCCGCGCTCGAAAGCCACCCCGCAACGGAATACAGCGAACAGTATTGGTACTACAAAGCTTACATCGACTTAAAACGTCGGAACTACCGCGCCGCGCTCGCCAAGGCGGAAAAGTCGCATTCCATAGACCCCGAGTACATGCCGGCGCTGTATCTGCTGATCGATATAGAATCGCTGTTGCAGGAGTATCATGCCGTCGCGACTTATGCCGAGGAGTATAAAAAACTCCGACCCAATAAGGAATACGGATTCAGCGTCTGCGCGGAAGCGCACTTGATACTCGGCAATTTTTCCGAGTGCTCGCGCAATTATTACTACCTGTATGAAAACGTCAAGCACGACGACAAGTACGCCGCGCTCGCGGCGATAACGGCGGCGCGTATGGGCGACGTAAAGCGCAAGTCGGCGATACTCCGTCGGCTGAGACGCAAGCGCAGCGCGTACTACTACGGCGCGATCTACGCTATATATATCAAGCGTCATTCTCGGCGCGATATGGCGCTGTCAAACGTCATGTACAAGCTCGACGCGGACGACGATTTCCTGTTACAGCTCGCGACGTATCTTACCGCGTCGGGAAACCTCATATCCGCGTCGCGGTTGTTGAAAATGCTTAGCTACCGCAACGCGCAGTCGCCCGAGCTCGTCGCACAGCAGATACGCACTGCCGCGGCTGTCAACGACGAAAAGCTTTTCGCGTCGTTTTTTGAGTATTACACGGCGAATTACGTCGGCGGTCTGGACGCGGACGACATGCGTCGGCTCGCCGCAAGATTCCGCGGAACGGATGCGGGCGTCGGTCTTAGGACGATAGGCGCGCGCGACGGCGGCAAGGCTTAGCGCGTATACCACATATCGGCGCGTTTGTCAATAGGTTTTTGTAAAATATTGTGCGAAAAATTTTTTCCGCGGGTATTGATTTTTTTCGCCGATACGGGTATAATAAATTTAACATCCTGCGGTGTTCGAGATAACGGCTTTATTTATAACCTCAATTCATAAAAGGGATGGCGCGTATCGCGGTGCTATGTCGGGCCTCAGTAATTTTAGCGCAAGCTAAGCAGGGGATGACAGAATATCGCATCAGCCGACCCACCTGCCATAAGGCGGGTTTGAATACGGTCTACTCTACGGCACAGCGGGATTTTTTATTGCGTTTTTTCGGCGGTCGCCGTGCCGCAGTCGTGCCCGAGCTCCTGCGATACATAATCCGCCGCGACAGTAAATATAATATTACGATCGTTATGTATGAAGAATCGGGCGCATATTTGATATCGCGGTCGCGGCGTTCGAAGTCGACGGGACGTTCGGGCGGCGGCGGAGGCGGCAGGAGAAGCGGCGGCGGACGCGGCGCGGCGGGGCTTTTGATACTTGTTTTGCTGCTGCTTACCGCGGGGATATGCGCGCTCGTCATATTCCTGCCGCGGCTTACGGGCGAAGAAAAGAGCGACGCCAAGGCATTCGGCGGAAAGACCTTCTATATGCTGTCGACGGGCGAGACCGACGATTTCCAGACCGCCGCGGCTTACGCCAAGGACGCGGCTGGGCGCGGCGGCGCGGGGTATGTTTACAACGACGGGAGCTATCACGCGATAGCCGCGGTGTATGCGCGCGAATCGGAAGCTAAGGCGCTCGCCGCCGCCAACGAGAACGCGTATTACTTTAAGTTCACGTTCCCGTCCGTTTCCTGCGGCGACAACGACCGCAAGGCGCTCGACTGTCTTTGCGGCGAGTGGTTCAACGCCGTATACGACGCGTGTGCGTCGCTCGACCGCGGGCTTTCGTCGGAGGCGGAGGCGGACTTCGCGGTGCGCAAGGCTAATTCCAAACTGCGTCGGTTCGGCGCGGCGGCGGAGAGCACGATCGTTGCCGATGCCGTGGACCGCGCTTGCGAATACGACATGCTCGACAACATGAACAGGAGCGTGCTGTCATATCTGCGGTTTTTCACGGTACGCGCTTTGGTCGAAGTTTATACCGCGCTGACGCTCGGCGCGTAAGATATGCTTGGGACGCGCGGCTCGCGTCGATTTACTTGATTAACGTTTGCGGCTGTGCTATAATACGCTATACGGTCGCATTTCGAGCAAAAAGCCACGGCGACGCTCGGCAAATCCAACTGCGATCGGTCAGACGACGGCGTATGTATAAAATACTTAAAAGAACACCGCTCAATCCGACGGTCACTCGCATAGAAGTCTATGCGCCTCGCGTCGCGGCAAAGGTCGAGCCCGGACAGTTCGTCATACTGCGTGTCGACGCGGAAGGCGAGCGCATACCGCTCACCGTTGCCGACTGCGACCGCAGTCGCGGCACTGTCACGCTTATATTCCAAATAGTCGGCGCGACGACCAAAAAGCTCGATATGCTCGCCGAGGGCGACTGTATATGCGATCTCGTCGGACCGCTCGGCAGACCGACGGAGCTCGACGGGCTGAAAAAGGTCGCTGTCGTGGGCGGCGGCGTAGGGTGCGCGATCGCGCTTCCCGTCGCTAAAAAGCTGTGCGCGCTCGGCGCGGAAGTTCATTCCGTCGTCGGCTTCCGCAATAAGGATCTCGTTATACTCGAGGACGAGTTCCGTGCCGCATCCAAAGAGTTTCGGCTGATGACGGACGACGGCTCGGCTGGCGAAAAGGGGCTTGTCACCGCCGCGCTCGAAAGTATGATCGAGGCGGGCAACCGCTACGACGAGGTCATAGCGATAGGTCCGCTCGTGATGATGAAGTTCGTTTGCAAGCTGACCGAGAAGTACGGGATAAAGACCGTCGTTTCGATGAACCCGATAATGATAGACGGTACGGGCATGTGCGGCGGCTGTCGGCTGACCGTTGGCGGCGAAATGAAGTTCGCGTGCGTGGACGGTCCGGACTTCGACGGGCACAAGGTGGACTTCGACGAGGCGATGGAACGCGGCAGGATGTATGCCGAGTTCGAGCGCAAGGCTTACGACGAGCAGTGCAATCTCTTTAACAAGCAAGCCGAAAAACGGGCTTGACGACAAACGGTACAGCATATGAATCATTCCGATAAGAAAAACCCCATGCCGACGCAAGAGCCGTCGGTGCGCGCGAAAAACTTCGACGAGGTGGCGCTCGGCTATACCGAGGAGCAGGCGAGGTCGGAGGCGGAGCGCTGTCTTAACTGCAAGCACAAACCGTGCCGCGGCGGCTGTCCCGTCGGCATAGATATTCCCGAGTTCATCGGCAAGGTCGCGGCAGGCGACTACGAAGCCGCATACGAAGTCATTTCGCGGTCAAGCTCGCTCGCCGCGGTATGCGGCAGAGTATGTCCGCAGGAAACGCAGTGCGAGAGCAAGTGCGTGCGCGGCATCAAGGGCGAGCCCGTAGCTATCGGTCGATTGGAGCGATTTGTCGCCGATCGCCACAACGCTTACGGCGGCGGCAAGACCGTCGCGGTCAAAAGCAACGGGCACAAGGTAGCCGTCGTCGGCTCCGGTCCTGCGGGGCTGTCGTGCGCGGGCGAGCTGTGCTCGCGCGGCTACGAAGTGACGGTGTTCGAGGCGTTACATACTGCGGGCGGCGTGCTCGTTTACGGCATACCCGAATTCCGCCTGCCCAAAAAGATAGTAGCCGACAGGATAGACGATCTTAAAGCGCGCGGCGTCAAGTTCGAGACCAATACCGTCGTCGGACGCACCGTGCTCGCGGACGAGCTGTTTGCGGACGGGTTCGAGGCGGTGTTCATCGGCAGCGGCGCGGGACTTCCCAACTTCATGAAGATGAAGGGCGAGGATCTTAAAGGCGTGTATTCCGCCAACGAGTTTTTAACGCGCGTCAATCTGATGAAGGCGTACAGAAAGGACGCGGCGACGCCTATCAAAAACAGCCGCTCCGTCGCGGTGGTCGGCGGCGGCAACGTCGCTATGGACGCGGCGCGTTGCGCGCTCCGCCTGGGCGCGGAAAATGTGACGATAGTCTACCGCCGCAGTGCGGACGAGCTGCCCGCGCGCAAGGAAGAAGTGGAGCACGCCATGGAAGAGGGCGTCAAGTTCATGTTTCTTACCGCGCCCGTCGAGGTGCTCGGCGACGAGCATAAAAACGCGGTCGCGCTCCGATGTCAAAGGATGGAGCTCGGCGCGCCCGACGCATCGGGGCGGCGCAGACCGGTGCCCGTTGCCGACAGCGAGTTCGACATCGAGGCGGACTGCGTAATAGTCGCTATCGGCACTTCGCCCAATCCGCTCATCAAGGACACTACGCCGGGGATATCGGTGAACGCGCGCGGCTGTATCATAGTCGACGAACGCGGCATGACGACGAGAGAAATGGTGTATGCGGGCGGCGACGCGGTCACGGGCGCGGCTACCGTCATACTCGCGATGGGCGCGGGCAAGGACGCCGCGGCGCGTATAGACGAGGCTATAAAAAACAAGAGCGCACAGTAAATATCGCGCGCCGAGGGAGTTGATAATGGATTATAATTCCGTTTGCGAGATCATAGATAAAATCGATACCGAGTCGGACGCGCCGCTCGATCTTATCGTCAATTCGGCGCTGTCGGGCAATTATTACACCGACAAGCTTCCGCCGAGATCGGAAGCGGCGGTATTACTGCTCGATTGGTACATGTCGGGTTCAAACGCGTTTACGGGCGACGAGACCGACGAGCTTACGAGCGGCGTCGGCGATTTTTACCGCATATGCCCCAAGGATAAGTTCAAGGCGGCGGAAAAGCTTTTGAAGCAGGACGGATATCACGATGTTGCCGCTTTGATAAAGGAAGGTTTGAAGGGCGTCGACCGCGCGCTAAAAGGCGATTACTTCGACTGGATGGATTCGGTGCAGAACATGTTCGATCTATGGATGGAGTTCAATGCGCCGCGATTCCATAAGCTTATCAAGAGCTGGGTCAAGAGCGAGTCCGCCGAGCTGAAAAAGTTTTTTGCTTCGACCGATATCAAGCTATCAGACGCTTTTATGAAAAGCGCGAATGTATTGCGCGATTGGCGCGACAACGACGCCGCGCTCGCGCTGTACATGACCGCCGCGGATATGGGCGATCCCGAAGCGATGCTCTTGATATCCGAATATTATTCTCAGCTCAAAAACGACGGGAAAACGGCGTTTGAATGGTGCGAGAAAGCCGCGAAAGGCGGCAGTGCGGACGCACAGCTGCGGCTATCTTATATGTATCGTGACAAAAACGATAAGAAGTCCGAGCAAAAGTGGTATAAGCTCGCCGCGGAAAACGGACAGCCTTACGCGCTGTTTTTGCTCGGCAAGATGTACCGCGACGGCGACGGCGTTAAAAAAGATCCGAGCCTCGCGGTCGAATGTTTCCTAAAAGCCGCGGACGGCGGAGTGCTCGACGCATACGGCGCGCTCGCGCCGATGTACGAGAACGGCGAGGGCGCGGAGCGCGACAAGTCCCGCGCCATAGAGTATTACAGCATAGCGGCTGTGCTCGGCTCGCCGACGGCGCGCGAACGGCTCAGAGAGTTCCCCGATATGACCGATTATATGGCAAAGTCCGACGAGCTCGAGCGGCTCGCGCGCGGCGGCGACGCGAATGCGACGTATGCGCTCGGCTGTATCGCCGAGTACCGCGAGGACGAGGATACGAGCGAGGAGTATTACAGAAAAGCCGCCGAGCTGTGGCGCAAGAAAGTCGAAGAGGGCGACGCCGGCGCGATGGTGCTTCTCGGCTTGTGCTACAATTTGGAAAAGGGCGTCGAAGAAGATCAAGCGGCGGCGTACAGTCTGTTCGAGCGTGCGGAAAGTCTCGGCGATCCCGACGGTACGTACCAAATAGGCAGTCTTTACGCGGGCGGCGAGGGCGTCAAGTACAGCCCTAAGACAGCCAACAAGTATTTGCAAAAAGCCGCCGACGCAGGCGTTGTCCAGGCAATGCTCGACCTCGGTAATAATTATCTGGACGGCACAGGCATAAAACAGGATACCGAAATGGCGCAGTATTGGCTGACCCGCGCGGCGGAGGGCGACTCGGATACCTGCGCCAACAGATGCCTTTCAAATATCTGCGAAAAAGCCGGAGACCGCGAAAAAGCGCGAGAATGGCTCGTGATCGCCGCCGAAAAGGGCGACAGGTCGGCGCAGGTCATGCTCGCGCGCCGCATGTTCGCCGATAAGCCGGAGATCACGGAGCGTATAGACAGCGCTGCGCGCTCGTATCAATACACCGAATTCTACGATATCATATTCGACCGCATCAAGAACGATCTGCCGTTCCGCAACGACAGGATAACTCTCGTTAAATAACATCGGACCGACGGCGCGCCCATACTCGGCGCGCCGTCTTTTTATGGAGCGAGAGAAGTTCGCCGCGGCTAACTTTATACAAAAAAAGGCGGGAACACTTGAAAAGCGTCGAAAAATATGGTAATATGTTGATGAGCGAAAGCGTCGCCGTTTTTTTCGCGCTTATGCGCGGTATGCGGCGGCGCGGACGGGCATACATGTAAAAATACATAAGGAGCAAATATAATGACCCAGGAAAATGACAAAGAGTTCGCCGCGGTTCTGGAAAGTCTCAAAGACGTTCCCGGTCCGGTGATGATGGCGATGCAGAAGGCGCAGGATATCTACGGATATCTGCCGATGGAGGTCCAGCTCAAGATAGCGGACTTTTTCGGCGTGCCGCTCGCGACGGTGTACGGCATAGCGACGTTCTATGCGCAGTTCCGTTTGGAGCAGCCCGGACAGATCAAGATAGCGGTGTGCCTCGGCACGGCGTGCTATGTCAAGGGCAGCGGCGGCGTTATAGAAAAGTTCCAGCGTCTTTTGGACGTCGAGCCCGGTCACACGACAGCCGACGGTCGGTTTACGCTCGAAGCGACGCGCTGTATCGGGTGCTGCGGTCTTGCACCCGTCCTGACGGTCAACGGCGAGGTTTACGGCAAAGTCACCGAGGACAGCGTCGACGAGATACTCGCCAAGTACAACAACGCATAAGGAAGGAGAGAGCGATAAATGAAAACTTTGCAGGAATTGCAGGAAATACGCGAGAGGACCAAAGCCGCGCTCGTCAACCGTAAGGTCTGCGGCGCGACGGAAGCGGACGCGGCGTCGGAGAGCGGCGCGGCGCGCACGCACGTGCTTGTCTGCGGCGGCACGGGCTGTACGTCGGGCAACAGCAAGATAATACACGACAGGCTCATAGAAAAGCTCGCCGAGCGCGGGCTGGACAAAAAGATACAGGTCATAATGACGGGCTGCTTCGGCTTGTGCTCCAAAGGACCTATCGTCGTCGTTTATCCCGACGATTCGTTCTATACGCACGTCAAGCCCGAGGACGTCGACGCTATCGTGGAAGAGCACCTCGTCGGCGGTAAGCCCGTAGAGCGCTTGCTCCATGCGGAAAAGGACGCGGACGGCGTTTTCAAATCGATAGTCGAGACAGACTTCTACAAGAGCCAAAAGCGCATAGTCCTCAGGAATTGCGGCGTTATCGATCCCGAGAACATCGACGAGTACCTCGCTTACGACGGTTATAAGGCGTATGAGAAGGTCGCGTCATCCATGACCCCGCAGCAGGTCATCGACGAGATAAAAAAGAGCGGTCTGCGCGGCAGAGGCGGCGCGGGCTTTACCACGGGACTGAAATGGCAGTTCACGCACGACGCGCAGGGCGACGAGAAGTACGTCGTATGTAATGCGGACGAGGGCGACCCCGGCGCGTTCATGGACAGGTCGTTGCTCGAGGGCGACCCGCACGCAGTCATCGAGGCGATGATGATAGCGGGCTATGCCGTCGGCGCGACGCACGGTGTTATCTACGTCCGCGCGGAATATCCTATTGCGGTGCACCGCTTGGAAGTGGCTATAAAGCAGGCGCACGAGTACGGCATACTCGGCGACAATGCGCTCGGGCTCGGGCATAAATTTGATCTGGAGCTCAGGCTCGGCGCGGGCGCGTTCGTCTGCGGCGAGGAAACGGCTCTACTCAATTCGTCGGAAGGCAAGCGCGGCGAGCCGCGTCAGCGTCCGCCGTTCCCCGCAGTCAAGGGCTTGTTCGGCAAGCCGACGCTGATCAACAACGTCGAGACCTACGGCAACATCACTCAGATAATACTCAACGGCGCGGACTGGTTCGCCAAGATCGGAACGGAAAAGAGCAAGGGCACTAAGGTGTTCGCGCTCGGCGGCAAGCTCGAGAACGTCGGTCTTGTCGAGATACCGATGGGCACGACGCTCCGCACGATTGTCGAGGACATCGGCGGCGGCTGCCCCGGCGGCAAGAAGTTCAAAGCCGCGCAGACGGGCGGACCGTCGGGCGGCTGTATCCCCGCGTCGCTTATCGATACGCCCATCGATTACGACAGCCTTATGGCTATCGGCTCGATGATGGGCAGCGGCGGTCTTATCGTCATGGACGAGGACAACTGCATGGTCGACATCGCCAAGTTCTTCCTCGAATTCACCGTCGACGAGTCGTGCGGTAAGTGCACGCCCTGCCGCATAGGCAACAAGCGTCTTTTGGAGATGCTCGACAAAGTGACCAAGGGCGAGGCGACGCTCGAGGACATCGACAAGATGGAAGAGCTTTGCTACTACATAAAAGAAAATTCGCTTTGCGGACTCGGACAGACCGCGCCCAACCCCGTGCTCTCGACGCTGAGATATTTCCGCGACGAGTACGAGGCGCACTGCAACGGCAAGTGCCCCGCGGGCGTGTGCAAAGCGCTCGTCAGCTACAAGGTCGATCCCGCCAAGTGTATCGGTTGCACGATATGCGCGAAGAACTGCCCCGTCAACGCTATTTCCGAAACCGCGGACAAAGCGGCGAACGGCAGACCTATTCACGCCATCGATCCCAAAAAGTGTATCAAGTGCGGAGTTTGCGCGAGCAAGTGTCCTAAGGGCGCGATCTCCAAATAACGCATTTAACGGCATATGCGTCGACGGATGCGGTTAGCGTAGGGCAGAGGCAACGCGCCTCGCTAAGACTGCGTATTTACAGACCGCGCCGCGATCATGCCGCTATGATATGCGTTTTTGCACATAATAAAAATAGGAGCAATTCATTATCATGAAAAACATAAATCTTAAAGTAAACGGTGTCGACGTTACCGTTCCCGAGGGCACGCGCATACTCGACGCCGCGATAAAGGCGGGGTTCAAGATCCCGACGCTCTGCTACATGAAGGATCTTTGCAACGAGAGCAGTTGCCGCGTTTGCGTAGTCGAGATAAAGGGCAACCGCAAGCTTATGACGGCGTGCTCGACGGTGGTCGCCGAGGGCATGGAGGTGCTTACCAATACGCCAAAGGTCCGCGCCGCGCGCAAGATAACGCTCGAGCTCATGCTCAGCAATCATCATAAAGAGTGCCTCAGCTGCGTAAGGAGCGGCAAGTGCGAGCTTCAAGACCTGTCCGCCGAGTACGGCTGCGACGCGAAGAAGTACGACGGCGCGATGAACTCCTACGACGTGGACGATTGCACCGAGTACCTCGTTCGCGACAACAACAAATGCATACTGTGCCGCAGGTGCGTCGCCGCCTGTAACAAGGTGCAGACTGTCGGTGTTATCGACGCCAACAACCGCGGCTTTGCGACCAAGATAGCGAGCCCGTTCGACAGGTCGCTCAGCGAAGTCCCTTGCGTCGCGTGCGGTCAGTGTATCAACGTCTGCCCGACGGGCGCGCTCTGCGAAAAGGACGGTACTAAGCTTGTCGAGAAGCTTCTCGAGGACCCGAAAAAGACGGTCGTCGTCGGCACTGCGCCCAGCGTGCGCGCCGCGCTCGGCGAGGAGTTCGGCTATCCCATCGGAACGGACACCGAGGGCAAGATGGTCGCCGCTCTCAAAGCTATGGGCTTCGACAAGGTGTTCGACGTCGATATGGCGGCGGACATGACGATAATGGAAGAGGGCACGGAGTTTATCTCGCGGCTCAACGATCCCAACGCGAAACTGCCCATGATAACCTCGTGCAGCGCGGGCTGGATACGCTTTATCGAGTTCAATTTCCCCGAGCTGTTGCCTAATCTTTCCACCTGCAAGTCGCCGCAGCAGATGTTCGGCGCTATCATGAAGACGTACTACGCCAAGAAGATAGGCGTCGATCCCAAAGACCTCGCGGTCGTGACGGTCATGCCGTGCATAGCCAAAAAGTTCGAGCTCACGCGCGACGACAAGAACGCGGCGGGCGTGCCCGATATAGACGCTTCGATAACGACCCGCGAGCTCGCGCGCATGATAAAGAACTTCGGCATCGACTTTAAGTCGCTCGATCCCAAGACGCAGTTCGACGATCCGATAGGCAAGGGCAGTTCCGCCGGTCTTATATTCGGCGCGACGGGCGGCGTTATGGAAGCGGCGCTTCGTACCGTGGCGGAGACCGTGACGGGCGAGAAGCTCGACAACATCGACTTCAAAGCCGTTCGCGGCACAAAGGGCATCAAGGAAGCGACGCTCACGCTCGGCGGCAAGCAGATAAATATCTGCGTTGCGAGCGGGCTCGGCAACGCGCGCGAGATAATGGACGATATCAAAGCGGGCAAGTCCAAGTACCACTTTATAGAGATAATGGCGTGCCCGGGCGGCTGTGTCAACGGCGGCGGTCAGCCGATAGTCGATTCCAAAACGCGCAACCTCGTCGACGTCGCCAAGACTCGCGCCAAGGTGCTGTACAAAAAGGACAAAAAGGACGTGCTCAGAAAGAGCCACGAAAACCCCGTTGTCAAGACGCTTTATGACGAATACTTCGAAAAGCCGAATAGCCACGTAGCGCACGAGACCTTGCATACAAGCTACGTTGCGCGCAAAAAATACTGATATACAAAAGACGAAAGAACACGAAAGACAAAGCCCGATCCGCCGTAAAAAGCGGGTCGGGTATTTTTTTAGCGAGGTCGCCTGCGCGTTTTTTCGAGCAAATCCGCTTGCATAAAACAGTTGATTTTATCGGGACTAAATGATATAATATAAAGCGTCGTAAAGGACGGCGGCGTATGACGGTCGACGAACTCAAAAACAATCTATACGCGGTGCAAAGCCGCATCGCGAGAGCGGCGGAAGCCGCGGGCTCGGTCGTCAAGCTCGTTGCCGCGACCAAGACCGTCTCGGCGGAGCTCGTAAATTCGGTCGTCGGGCTCGGCGTGACAGCCGTCGGAGAAAACCGCGTGCAGGAGTATATCGCCAAGCGCGACGTCGTTACGGGCGCGGAATGGCACTTCATAGGCACTTTGCAACGCAACAAGGCAAAGTACCTCGTCGGCAAGGTCGCGCTCATACAGTCGGTGTCGAGCGTCGAGCTCGCCGAGGAGATAGAGCGGCTCGCGGACAAACTCAACGTCGTTCAGGACGTCCTTGTCGAGGTCAATGCGGCGGACGAGCCGAGCAAGACGGGCGCGGACTTCGGCATTGCGGACGAGCTGGTAGAGCGCGTCAAGGCTATGCCGCATATTCGGTTGCGCGGCGTGATGGCTGTGCCGCCGAAAGACGCGGACGACGCGGCGTATAAGCGCGTAGCGCGGCTTTACGAAAGATACAAAGACAAGTCGGCGGGTTTCGATATCCTTTCCGTCGGCATGAGCGGCGACTGCGAGCGGGCGATAGCCTGCGGCAGTAATATGGTAAGGATAGGTACTGCGCTTTTCGGCGCGAGAAAAACCGGAGGTTGAATATGGCGAACGACGATCTTGATTCGTTTTTGAGAAAGGCGAGCAATTATCACGGCGGCGCGCCCGAATATTATGAGGACACGCATGACGAGTTCGGCAACTACCGCGGCGGCGCGCGCAGTATGGCGCAGCCAGATCAGGCGCTCGGCTCGGCAGCGTCGGGTTATCCCCGTCCGCCGCAATCGC
>CAJTND010000003.1:37875-113229 GCA_910577995.1 uncultured Christensenella sp.
TACGTTGCGCCGCAGCAACCGTACCAACCGCCTTACGCTACGCCGCAACCGCCTGTTCCGGACACGGCGGCGTCGCGCACCGAGCGCGAGATAGGCAATCCGACCAAGTTCCAATATTACGACGTTCCCGCACCCGAAAAATCGGCAAGACCTGCGCCGCTGCCTAAGGTCGATCAGTATATTTCGCCGAGGCTGTACCAAAATATAGTGCTGTACTCGCCGCGGACGGCTAACGACGTAGAGCGGCTCATCGATTACCTGCGCCGCCGCGAGCCCGCGATAGTCGACCTCGACCCGATATCGGAATCGCCCGACGCTCAGCGCGTGCTCGACTTTACGTCGGGCGCGGTGTATGCGCTCAACGGCAGGATAATAGAGATAAAGAGCAATACATTTTTGATAGTTCCCGAGGGCATCGACGTAGCTAAGCCCGAGAGCAAATAAACCGAAACGGAGACAGAATGGCGGACGAACAAAGCGCATTGACAAGAGTATGGCAGGCGGTCAAAAGATACGCCGCAAAGGTATGGAACTACCTCAAGATCGCGAAGATGGAATACATCGTTATGGCGAGTCTTTTCGCACTCGATCTTATTTCCAAGGCGATAGTCAATGCGACGACAGGCGTTAATCAGACCGTCGTCCTCATCCCGAATTTCCTCAATATACATAATATCCATAACTACGACGCGGCGTTCGGCTCGGAGTGGATGACCAATGCGCTCGGCAGTATGGGCTCGCGTATACTGTTCAGTATCTTCGCGGTGATAGCGTCGGTCGTGTTCATATTCATACTTATACGCAACAAGGGCGGCAACAGGCTGTTGCGCGTCGCTTTCGCCATGCTCGTAGCGGGCGCGCTCGGCAACTGCATCGACAGGATGTTCCTCGGCTACGTCCGCGACTTTGTGGAATTCGTATACTTCGGCTTAACGATAGGCGGTCACGACAGTTTTTATGTGTTCAATATAGCCGACGCGGAGCTCGTTATCGGCGTTATACTCGTGCTTATCTACTTCATCTTTATGTACCGAGATAAGCCCGAGGACAAGAAAGCCGTACTCGTCGACGGCGCGGAAGGTACGACCGCAACCGACGGCGGCATCGCGCCGTCCGCCGACACCGCAGATACCGCGGACGGTGCGACCGACGCAACGGACGAAAAGACCTCTGCCGACGAAACCTCCGATATCGCTCGTGATACGGTCGGAACGCTATCCGACGAAACGCCGACGGAAGAAAATTCGGACACGGCGGAAATATCCGCGACGGACGCGCCGACGGCACAGCCTCGGGAAGAGCAAGCCGCCGCAGCAGATACCGAACAGGCGGCGGATACGCCTGAAATAACGAACGCAGAACAACCCGAACAGGCGGCGGAAAACGCACAAGGCGCACAGGCTGAAAGCCGCGCGTCATCGGGCGTTAAAAAATCTTCTGCCGCTAAAAAGACTTCGGGCGCGGCGAGATCGTCCAATACTCAAGCCGCAACCAAGACTGTTAGAAAGACGACGGCAGGTAAAACTGCCGCAAGCAAGACGACGGCGGGCAAGACCGCCGCAGGAAAATCGACCTCGGGCAAGACGACCGCAGGCAAAAACACGGCAAAGACACGCGCGGCTAAGCCCGCGGAAAAAACGACCGACGGAGAAAACGCGACCGAATGACCACAGTCATCTGCACCGACAGCGGAGCGCGGCTCGACGTATTTCTCGCGGACGAGACCGAGCTGACGCGCTCGCATATCAAGCGGCTTATCGACGGCGGTAAGGTGCTAATATCGGGCGTGATCGCGGACAAGGCGGGGCGGACTGTCAAGGTCGGCGACGAGGTGAGCTTCGACGACGAAACGGAGTCGGCGGAGATACTGCCGCAGGATATCCCGCTCGACGTAGTATACGACGATGACGATATAGCGGTCGTCAATAAACAGCGCGGACTTGTGGTGCATCCGGGCGCGGGCAATGCGTCGGGAACGCTCGTCAACGCGCTCATGCACCGTTACGGCGGCAGGCTTTCCGCCATGGGCGGCGCGGCGCGGGCGGGGATAGTCCACCGCCTAGATAAGGACACCACGGGGCTTATCGTCGTAGCCAAGACCGACTTCGCCCATGCCGCGCTCGGCAGGCAGTTTTCCGACCGCACGGTGGACAAGCTTTACCGCGCTATACTCGACGGCAATATCAAGGACGACCGCGGCACGGTCGACGCGCCGATAGGCAGAGATCCGAAAAACCGCGTGCGCATGGCGGTCGTCGGCGACGGCAGGCGCGCCGTCACCGAGTATACCGTGCTCGAACGGTTCAAGCGCAACTGTTACTGCGAGTTCCGACTGCTGACGGGACGCACGCACCAGATACGCGTGCACTCGGCGCACCTGCGCCACGCTGTCACGGGCGATGTGCTGTACGGCGGCAGCGACAGGTTCGGCGCGGGACAGCTCCTGCATTCTCGGCTCATTCGGTTCGACCACCCGAGAAGCGGCGAGCGGTTGGAATTTACCGCGCCCGAGCCGACCGACTTTTGCGCCGCGCTCGAAAAACTACGACGGGAGGAACGCGTATGAAACGCAAAGACATACTCGGCATAAAGGACCTCAACAAGACCGAGCTCAACGAGATACTCACCGTCGCCGACGGCATGCGCAATATGCTCGACCGCGGCGAACGCAGTACGGAGCTGCGCAACAGGAACGTTGCGACGCTGTTTTACGAAAACTCGACGCGCACGCGCAATTCGTTCGAGCTGGCGGCAAAAAACCTCGGCGCGACGACGACGAGCCTTTCCGTCGCCACGTCGTCGGTGCAAAAGGGCGAGAGCCTTATAGATACGGGCAAAACGCTCGACGCGCTCGGTACGGACGTTATGATAATCCGTCACCCCGTAGCGGGCGCGCCGCGACTGCTCGCCGACAACGTTACTGCGTCGGTGCTCAATGCGGGCGACGGTATCAACGAACACCCGTCTCAGGCGCTCCTCGACGTGCTTACCGCAAAGCGTCGGTTCGGCGGGCTTGCGGGACTTAAAGTCGTTATCGTCGGCGATATCTACCATTCGCGCGTCGCGCGCAGCGATACGCTATGCTTTACGCGGCTCGGCGCGACGGTGACGCTGTGCGGACCGTGCTCGCTGCTCCCCGACGGCATAGAAAGTATGGGCGCGACGGTCGAGCCCGACCTTAGAAAAGCCGTCGTCGGCGCGAACATAGTCATGCCGCTACGCATACAGCGCGAGCGCATGGAGGGCGCGTTCCTGCCGTCGGTCGAGGAATACCATAACTATTACGGCGTTACCGACGAGATAGTATCGCTCGCCGACGACGCGGCTATCGTCATGCACCCCGCGCCCATCAACCGCGGCGCGGAGATAACGGGCGATGTCGCCGACGGATATAAGAGCGTCATACAAGAGCAGGTCAAAAACGGCGTCGCCGTAAGAATGGCGCTGTTATCGCTGCTCGTGCAATGCAGGATAAACAAGTAAGCCGAAAAAGGATAGAGATATGATACTATTGAAAAATGCGACGGTGGTCAACGCCGACGGAATGAGGGAAAGCGACGTCCTTATCGACGGCGATAGGATAGTCAAGGTCGAGAAAAACATATCCGAGCCGCTTGCGACAACGCTCGACTGCGACGGTAAGCTTGTTTTTCCCGGCTTTATCGATATGCACTGCCACCTGCGCGACCCCGGTCAAACGCATAAAGAAACGCTCGAAACGGGCATGCGCGCGGCGGTCGCGGGCGGATACTCGGCGGTGTGCTGTATGCCGAACACCGAGCCGGCGATAGACAATGCGCCGCTCTGCGAGTATATAGTAACGCGCTCGAAAGCACTCGGCGGCGCGAGGATATACCCGATAGGCAGTATCACGCGCGGCAGAGCGGGCAAGGATCTTGCCGAGTTCGGCGCGATGCAAAGCTCGGGCGCGGTCGCGGTATCGGACGACGGCGCGCCCGTGGACAGCGGCGCGGTCATGCTCAATGCGTTGAGATACGCAAAGACCTTCGATATCCCCGTCATTTCGCACAGCGAGGATAGGTCGCTCAGCGGCGACGGAGTCGTCAATGCCGGCGAGAACGCTACCGTATCGGGACTGCGCGGCATACCGCGTACGGCGGAGAGCGCGGGCATAGCCCGCGACGTACTGCTCGCCGAGGAATCGGGCGCGCGCCTGCACATCGCCCATGTTTCGACCAAGGAATCGGTCGACATCATACGCTCGGCAAAACACCGCGGCGCGAAGATCACATGCGAGACCTGTCCGCACTACATCGCGGCGACGGACGACGAGATACTCTCGTACAACACCAACGCCAAGATAAATCCGCCGCTCCGCACGCAGGCGGACGTCGACGCGCTCATACAGGGCATAGTCGACGGCACGATAGACGTTATCGCCACCGACCACGCGCCGCACAGCCGCGACGAAAAGAACAAAGAGTTCGACTATGCGCCGTTCGGCACTGTCGGGTTGGAAACGGCGTTTTCCGTCGCGTACACATACCTCGTCGCGACCGAATCGATAAAGCCGACCGATCTTTGCCGACTGATGAGCACGGCTCCCGCGCGTATCCTCGGCATCGAGGGCGGCGCGATCAAAGCGGGCGCGCGCGCGGATATAACGGTCGTCGATCCCGATGCGGAATACACGGTCGATGCGAGTACGTTCCGATCCAAGAGCAAAAACTCGCTCTTTGACGGCTGGCGGCTCAAGGGCAGGATAACCGAGGTATTTATCGGCGGCGAAGAGTTCCCGCTGTAAGCGCGATAAACGGCGTATATAAAATACACTACGCGTATAAGTGGTCAAAAGAACACTCATAGCCACGCAAGAAAGCGGAAGAAGATACCGACCTATGATCAAGACTAATAGGGGTCAAAAGACCGTTACGCAAGAAAGCGGAAGACAATATAAACAGAAAACCAAGACTAATAGGGGTCTAAAATATGAAGAACATAACCGATAAGCTGATAGACAAGATAATAGCAACGGGCAACCCGACTGTCGTCGGGCTGGACACGCGTATAGAATACCTGCCCGAACAGCTCACCAAAAACCTCAAAACGGGCGAGGACGTATCGAAAGCCCTGACGGAGTTCAACTGCAAGCTGATCGACGCGCTTTATGACATCGTACCCGCAGTCAAGATCCAGTCCGCATACTACGAAATGTACGCGCACTACGGCATATACGCGCTGTACACAACAGCCGCATACGCAATGGAAAAAGGCATGACGGTCATGGCAGACGTCAAGCGCAACGACATCGGCTCGACGGCGGAAGCCTATGCCGCGGCATACCTCGGCGCGAGCGGATTCGACTATGTCACGGTCAACCCGTACCTCGGCAGCGACGGCATCAAACCGTTCGTCGACAAGTGCGCGGAGAACAACAAAGGCATATTCGTGCTCGCGCGCACGAGCAACCCGTCGTCGTCCGAGCTCCAAAACCTCGATGTGGGCGGCGAGCCGCTGTATATGCGCGTCGGCGGTCTTATCGCGGAATGGGGCAAGGACCAGATCGGCGAGCACGGTTACAGCTCGGTAGGCGCGGTCGTCGGCGCAACGCATCCCGACGAAGCCCGTGCGCTCCGCAACAAATACAAAACGGTGTTTTTCCTCGTCCCCGGCTACGGCGCGCAAGGCGGCAAGGGCAAGGACGCCGCGGCGTCGTTCGACGCAAACGGCAGCGGCGCGATCGTCAACAACTCGCGCGGCATAATCGCGGCGTACAAGACCGATAAGTACAAGGGCATGACATACACCGCCGCGGCGCGCGCCGCCGCGGAAGCGATGCGCGACGACCTTGCGTCCGCGCTCAAAAAATAACAAAAGCAACACTTCGGGAAAAACCATATGACAGCTACCAAAACAGTAAAAGCCGAGCTAATAATAAGCTCGATAACGCAGTACGGCAACGTCTTTCGCGTTGAGTGCAAAGCGACAGAACCCCTGCCCAAGATAGCCGCGGGTCAGTTCGCGCATATCAAAGTGCCTGGCAAGGACCTGCGCCGCCCGATCTGCGTCTACGATAACACCGCGGACACGATAAGCTTTATCATAGCGTCAGTCGGCGCGGGCACGGCGGCATTCACCGCACAGCAGGCGGGCGCGCGTTTCGACGCGATACTCCCGCTCGGCAACGGCTTTCCCATACTTCCCGACGTCACCAATATCGCAGTGCTCGGCGGCGGCACGGGCTGTGCGCCGCTGTTGAAGATAGCCAAGGACTATTCCGACCTCAACTGCACGGCTCTGCTCGGATTCCCGAACGCCGAGCAACGCAAGGTCTACGGCGACGACTTCGACCGCGCGTGCGAGCGCGTGTGTTACTGCACCGACGACGGAAGCCTCGGCTACCGCGGCTTTCCGACCGACTTATTGACAGAGATCGCGCCCGAAGTGCTGTACGTCTGCGGCGCGCCCGGTATGGTGCGCACCGCGCAAAAATTCTGCGCCGCGCGCGGCATACAGGGCTTTGCGAGCATGGAACAGCGCATGGGCTGCGGCGTCGGCGCGTGCCTTGTCTGCACGGTCAAGATAAACCGCGACGGCAGGATACAGAACCTGCGCGCGTGCGCCGACGGACCGGTGTTTCCGCTCGAGGAGATAGTGCTATGACGATGAAAACGACGATTGCGGGCATTACATTCAAAAACCCGATAATCACCGCGTCGGGCACTTTCGGGTTCGGACGCGAGTACAACGAATTCTACGACGTCGGACTGCTCGGCGGTATATGCTCCAAAGGTCTTACGTTAGAGCCGAGGCAGGGCAACGACCCCGTACGCATAGCCGAAACTCCGTCGGGATTGCTCAACAGCGTCGGACTGCAAAATCCCGGCGTAGAGCACTTTATCGAGCACGAGCTCCCTTTCATGAAAAGCACGGGCGCGGTCGTCATCGCCAACGCCGCGGGCAGTACCGAGTCCGACTACGTAAAGATAGCAGAGCGGCTGAGCGCGACGGACGTAGACATGATCGAGCTTAATATCTCGTGCCCGAACGTCAAGTGCGGCGGAATGGCTTTCGGCGTTTCGCCCGACGGCGTGTACGCCATAACCAAGGCGGTGCGCAAGGTCTGCAAAAAACCGCTGATGATCAAGCTCACTCCCAATGTGTCCGACATAGCGGAAAACGCGCGCGCGGCGGAACGCGGCGGCGCGGACGCTATAAGCCTTATAAACACGGTGGCAGGCATGGCGGTCGATTACAAAACGCGCCGTCCCGTGCTCAAAGCCGTCGGCGGCGGTTTGAGCGGTCCGTGCGTCAAGCCTATCGCGTTGCGCATGGTATACGCCGCGAGCAAAGCGGTAAGCATCCCCGTAGTCGGCATGGGCGGCGTCATGACGGGCGAGGACGCGGCGGAATTCATGCTGTGCGGCGCGTCGGCGGTCCAGGTCGGCAGCGCCAACATTTTCGACCCGTTTGCCGCGCTTAGGATAGTAAATGAGTTGACAAAACTCGCGGAACGTGATAATATCAATGATATAACTTCGCTTATCGGAGGTCTCCGAGTTGAATAAGGTTTCGGAACTTTTTGAAAGATCGGGCGCGGCGCTCCACGGGCATTTCGTGCTCACGTCGGGACTGCATTCCGATATGTATATGCAATGCGCCAAGCTCTTCGAGCACGGCGACATCACGGAAGAGCTCGCGGCTATGGCTGCGGAAAAAGTAAAGCCCTACGGCGCGGACGTGGTAGTAGCTCCCGCCGTCGGCGCAATAATATTCGGCTATGCGCTCGGCAAAGCGCTCGGCATACCCAACATGTTCGCCGAACGCGAAAAGGACGGCAAATTCGCACTGCGCCGCGGCTTCGAGCTCAAAAAGGGCAGTAAGGTCATAATCGCCGAAAACGTCGTCACGACGGGCGGCTCGGTAAAAGAGGTCATCGACCTCGTGCGCGAGCTCGGCTCGGACGTCGTCGCCGTCGCGGAGGTCGTGGACAGGAGCGGCGGCAAGGTCGACTTCGGCGTGCCCAACGAGAGCCTTTTGACGGTAGACATCAAGACGTACGCGCCCGACGCTTGCCCGATGTGCAAAGCGGGCACGCCCGCCGTCAAGCCCGGCTCGAAAGGACTTAAATAATCTACATACCGCTCGCGGCGGATATGTGTAAGGCTCGGAGGTAATAATATGAGTAGAACAACGCGTAAAACTAGAACGGTGCGCACGACTGCGTATACGTATACAGCCCCGTACTGGATGCTGCAGCTCTCGTTCTGGCTGATAGTGTTTATCGGCGCGGCAATGGCTGTGACCGGTCTGCTGCACGTTATCAAGGTAACGGCTTTCGATGCGGCGGCGGCGTGGATAGAGAGCGTGTGCATGGCGATATCGCTTATCATACCGATAATCCTTTCGTACAGGATAGCTCGCAACAAGAGCACCGCATGGCTTATATGCTGGGTCGTGTTCGTAGTGCTGATAGTGCTCGGCATCGTGCTCGCGCGGATACCCGTTTGATCAAAAAATAAAACATTTCGGATGGAATAATGGCACAGTCACGTAAAAAAGAAAACATATTCGTATCGTACTTCAAGCCCTTCGGACTGAAACAGGTCTGCGACTTTATCATGCTGATAGGGTTCGTCCTGCTCATAGTCGGGCTTTGCACCAATGACGGCGTGCTTGTCGCGGGATTCGCGAGTTATCTCGTCGGCGCGCTCGCGTCCATCGCGCTTTGCATAAAAGTGATGATAGTCAAGCGCGACCGCAAAAAATCGCCCGAGTTCAAGTCGGCGCGTATCAATATCATCATTATGGGCGTGCTGTGCGCGCTCGCGCTGTTCGGTCTTATCTGGACTTTGGTAGCATAACGACCTTGCCGCGCGCCGACCGCTGTCGGACGCGCGGTTTTTGTTTGCCGCAAAAATGCGGCGGAGCGGTGACAGAGAATGGTAAAAAAATACAAGAAAGACGATGCGACGTCGTACGCGCTCGGCGCGACGCTGACGGTGGAGCTTATAAAACGCCGACCCGAGAGCGTGCGCGCGGTGTACGTTTCGCCGCGCTCGGATATCGCGGCAGTGCCCGAGGCGGCGCGCGCGCACGGCATACCCGTGATAGAGAGCGAAAAAGCGATAAACGTGCTTTCTCCAAAGGGCAACTGCTTTGCGATAGGCGAGTTTGAAAAATTCACTTCGCCGCTAAGCGCGGAGCGCGATCATATAGTGCTCGTCAATCCGTCGGACAGCGGCAACCTCGGCACGATAATGCGCGCCGCCGCGGCGTTCGACGCAGAGCTCGCCGTCATCAGACCGTGCGCCGACCCGTTCGATCCGAAAACCGTCCGCGCGAGCATGGGCGCGGCGTTTTGCATAAACTTCGAGTGCTTCGACAGCTTCGAGCAGTACATTTCGCGCTTCGGCGACAGGGCGATAGTTCCGTTCATGCTGAACGGCAGACCGTTCGAGAGCGCGGAGTTTGACGAAGGCAAGAGGTATTCGCTCGTATTCGGCAACGAGGCGACGGGACTGCCCGAGAGCTACGCCGCTTACGACGCCGTGCGCATAGCGCAGTCGGACAAGGTCGACAGTCTTAATCTGTCCGTGGCGGCGGCGATCGCACTGCACAGGCTGTACGCGGCGAAACGCCGTTGAGTTTTTTTTCGCGTCGTGCGAATAAAAACCGCGGCGATTAAAGATACCAAATATAAATAAAGACAAACGAGGTCAATTTATGTTCGGTATTCAACCTATATACTGGGTGCTGATAGATTCGGCGGTCGCGTTTTTGTATTTGTTCGTCATATCCAAACTGCTCGGCAAAAAGCAGATAGCACAGCTCGAGTTTATCGACTATACGGTCGGTATTTCGCTCGGCTCGATAGCGGCGGAAATGGCGACCAATACGGAAGTGCCGTTCTATTACTTCCTTATCGCAATGACGATATTCTTCCTGTTCGCGGTGCTCGTGGCGGTGGTAGGGCGTAAAACGACGTTTTTGAAACGTCTGCTCAAAGGCAAGCCCGCGACGCTCATATACGACGGAAAGATCAACTATAAAGAGCTTAAAAAGAACAAGATAGACGTAAACGATCTTCTGTCAATGCTCAGAGAAAAGGGCTACTTCGACATAGCCGACGTCGCGTATGCCGTGTTCGAGCCGAGCGGCGAGCTGTCGGTCCTGCCCGTCGGCGCGCAAAAACCGCTCGTGATGGAGGATCTCGACAAGGACAAGATAAAGCCCGCACAGCTCGAAGACATAGTAGTAGTCGACGGCGTGCTGTCTTGGTCGGGGCTCAACAACGCGGGCAAGGACGAACAATGGCTGTTCAAGCGGCTCGGCGTGACGGACGGGAAAGACCTCAAAGATATATTGCTTTGCGTGTACGACGCGGAAAACGACAAGCTCAACACGTACCGCAAATCGGATATGCAGTAAATAAAAACGCTGTGCGTCCGTCCTGCCTTACGGCTTGGGCGTGACGTACAGCGTTTTTTGGTCGGTGTATTCCACGCGCCCACCGCCGTGCGGATGCACGTGCTTGACGAGCGTATAGTCAACGGCGACGTTCTCCGAACCGCGCGAGGCGGAATAGTACGCGGCTATTTCCGCGGCGCGCTCGAGCTGAGCGGACGTCGGGTCGGCGGTCTTGAGCACGGCGTGACAGCCGTGCGCGTCCTTGACGTGCAGCCATGTATCCGTCTTTGCCGCGCCGCGAGTTATACGGTCGTTCTGCGCGTGGTTCTTGCCGACCATAAGCGTCGCGCCGTCTATATCGAACGCATACGGCTCGGACGGCGGCTCGGTCTGTTTTTTGGCTTTCTTGAACGGCTGTTGCTTGATCAGTCCGAGCGCAACGAGTTCCTCGCGCACTTCGGCGAGCTCGCGGCGCGTCGTGCACAGCGCAAGCTCGGCTATTATGCCGTCCAGCCTGTCGAGCGCGGCGCGCGCCGTGTCCGCCGCCGCCTCCGCATAGCGAATGGCTGTCTTTTTCTTGTTGTATGACTTGAACCGCGCCGCCGCGTTCTGGGCGGCGGTCTTGGTCGGGTCGAGCGTCACGACGACTGTTCCGCCGTCGTACCAATTATCGAGCGTCGCGCTGTCGTCGCCGCGTTTTATCCTGTAAATGTTGGCGGTGATAAGCTCGCCGTAAAGCTTGTCCTTTTCGTAGTCCGAGCTTTGTTCGAGCTTGTCCGACGCTTCGGCAAGCCGCTTTTTGTTCTTGTTGACGGCGGACTTGACCGCGGCTTTCAGCGGCTTTGCGTGCATGGCGAGCTCCGCCGCGTCGAACAGCGCGGAATAGTACGCGTCCATCGCGGCGTTGAGCGTCGGGTAATGCACCGCGTCGCCGCCGACGGTGCGATAGGGGAAGCAGAAATAATCTACGGGCGCGCCGTCCTCGAATGTGACGGTCGGATCGAGCGGCGCGGCGTACATGCCCGCCGCCGCATCGATAAACGCATCTATCGCGGCGCGGTCGTCCGCGCTCTTGCCGTCCGCGCCGATAGATCCGAGTATCTCGACGACGGTCGCGCGCGCAAGCCCCGAAACGGTCTTGTCGACTGCGGTCTTGAGGTCGCCGCCGAGTTCCTTAACGCGCTCTCTGAACGTAGTTTTTTTGAATACGGACACGCGTCCGGTAGCGTTAGGCGGCGCGTACTCGAGCCCCGGCAGGACGGCGCGCTTGCCCGGCGCTTCGGCAGTGACGCGGCGCAGAGCGTTGCCGACGACGCCGTTTTCGACGAATACGATGTTGGCGCATTTTCCCGTCAGCTCGGCGTACAGCACGTACTCGACGGGGCGGAGCAGTTCGTCGCGCGCGGCGAGGCGGAAAGCGACGACGCGCTCCGCCCGGTCCTTTATCACTTCGGCAATGCCCGCTCCGACGAGCCGCTTGCGGAAATACATGAGCGTGCCCGACGCGACGTCGGGATTGACGTACTTGCGCTCGGTGATGTGCGCGCGCGGCAAAGACGGATTGCACGAGAGCAGCAGCCGCTTATTTCCCGAGCGCGTGTGTACGAGCAGTATCATCGTATCTCGGTCGGGCATATTCACTTTGTCGATCTTGCCGCCGACGAGAGCGTCGAGCTCCTGCGCCGCGCGGTATATCGTGAGAGCGTCCTTAGGCATGCGCATATTGTACCACAAAACCTCGGCTATGTAAAGTGCGTCGCGCTCATATTAAATTCCGCCGCAGTGCAGGCTGTGCTGCGTGCAATCGTGATGTCGCTTTTCGCATTGACGAATTTCGGCTAAACGGGTTTATGTGCGTATAAAAGATTGACAAAGGCGGGCGGTCATGCTAAAATAATACGGTTAACCAATATTCGGAGGATCATATGAAGTCTACGTTAGATAAGAAAAACACCGAAGCGGTGTTCAAATGCTCGCTCGACAAAGAGGAGTGGGAAAGCGAGATCAACGCCGCGTATAACCGCACGAAAAAGAAATTCAAAGTGCCCGGCTTCCGCCCGGGTCACGCGCCGCGCAAGTTCATAGAGATGCACTACGGCGCGAGCGTATTCTACGACGAGGCAGTCGACGCGTGCATCAACCGCGCGTATACCGAACAGCTCGCCGCGCACCCCGAGCTCGATACGTTCGGCAGCCCGTCCGTTTCGCTCGAAAAGCCCGAGGGCGACGACGTTTTCGCTTTCACGATGACGGTCACGCTCTATCCCGAAGCCAAGCTCGGCGATTACAAAGGTATTAAACTTCCCAAGATTGAGTATAATGTAACGGATGCGGACGTCGAGAAGCATATCCAAGACGACCTGCGCCGCGCGTCGCGCCTTGTCAAGGTCGAGCGCGCCGCGGAGAACGGCGACACCGTTAATATCGATTACGTCGGCACTGTCGACGGCGTCGAGTTCGACGGCGGAAAGGGCGAGGGCTACGACCTCAAGCTCGGCAGCAATTCGTTCATACCCGGGTTCGAGGATCAGCTCGTCGGCATCAAAGCGGACGAGGAACGCGACGTAAACGTGACGTTCCCCGAGGAGTACCACGCGGCTGAGCTCAAAGGCAAAGCGGCGGTGTTCCGCGTAAAGGCGCACGAAGTCCGCGCCGAGGAAATGCCCGAGCTCAACGACGAGTTCGTCAAAGAGCGTTATACCGATTACGACGGCGTGGAAGCTTACAAAGCGGGCGTTCGCGACAACCTCGCCAAAGCGGCGGCGGAGCGCACGCGCAGCGAGCGTATCGACGCGGTCATGAAGGCTGTGTCCGATAAAGCCGTGTGCGAGATACCCGAGAAGATAGTCGATGCGGAAGTCGACAGGATGTATCACGAGTTCGAGCATCAGCTTTCGCACTACGGCATTTCGCCCGAGGATTACCTCAAATACAGCAATTCTTCGGTCGAGCAGTTCCGTTCGGAGCGTCGCGAGCCTGCGGCTGCCAATGTCAAGATGCGGCTCGTCATGCGCGCCATAATCGACGCGGAAAAGATAGACGTTACCGAGGAAGAAGTCAAAGCCAAGCTCGCCGCGGACGAGCGTCTGCGCACGGCTTGCGAGCATGAGGCGCACCATCACGGCGGCGAGGCGGCGGAGTACGCGCATAACGACGTGCTTACAGATAAGTTCTTCGACTTCATGCTCGCCAACAACTCTTTCACCGAGGCGGTAAAGACCGACGGCGCGGCCGAAGAAAAAAAGCCCGCCGCAAAAAAGACGGCGGCTAAGAAACCCGCAACCGAAGCGAAAAACGGCGCGGCAGAAAAAAAGCCCGCAGCTAAGAAGCCTGCGGCGAAAAAGCCTGCGGCAGAGACCAAAGAGTAATAATAAGATAGATCGCGACAGGAGCACTGTTATGAATTTGAGAGATAGGATAATGAACGATCTTGTTCCCATGGTCGTCGAACAGACGGGCAGAGGCGAACGCTCTTACGATATATTTTCGCGGTTGTTGGAGGACCGGGTGGTCTTTCTGACCGGCGAGGTCACTGATGTTACGGCGGATCTCGTCGTCGCACAGCTCATGTATCTCGAGAGCAAGGGCGACGACAAGGATATATCGCTGTATATCAACAGCCCCGGCGGTTCCGTTACCGCGGGCATGGCGATATACGACACGATGAACTATATCAAATGCGACGTCGAGACGATCTGCGTCGGCATGGCGGCGTCCATGGGCGCGTTCCTGCTTTCGAGCGGCGCGAAGGGCAAGCGCTTCGCGCTGCCCAACAGCGAGATAATGATCCACCAGCCGTCGGGCGGCGCGCAGGGTCAGGCGAGCGATATCGCCATAACCGCCGAGCATATAGTCCGCGTCAAAAAACGCATGAACCAGATACTCGCGCGCAACTGCAACCAGCCGCTCGAACGTATCGAAGCGGACGTAGACCGCGATTACTATATGTTTGCCGAGGAAGCCAAGGCTTACGGCATCATCGACGGTATCGTAGACAAACGCGGCTGATAAAACGCCTGAGATAAGGCAAGAATAACAATACAGTAAATCGGGAGTACGAGAAGTTTAATGGCAAAGAAGACGGGAACAAATACCGAGCCGCGCTGTTCGTTTTGCGGCAAGCCCGAATCCAAGGTAGAGCATCTGATAGCCGCGCCGACCGACGACGTGTATATCTGCAACGACTGCGTGGACATTTGCAGTCAACAGCTCGAGGAACATTCCGAGCGCGTGGCGGAGGCGGTCGCGCTCCTGCCGCCCGAGCAGATGAAGCGGGAGCTCGACAAGTATATAATCGGTCAGGACGAGGCAAAGCGCGTGCTGTCCGTGGCTGTCTACAACCACTATAAGCGCGTCAATTACAATCTCCGTAATGCGCCCAAATCGGCGCATGCCGACGACGAGCGCACGGCGGCGGAGCGTAGCTCGGTCAATTCCGACGTCGAGCTAAACAAGAGCAATATCCTGATGTTCGGTCCGTCTGGATGCGGCAAAACATTGCTTGCGCAGACGCTGTCCAAGATACTCAACGTGCCGTTCGCCATGGTCGACGCGACCACGCTCACGGAAGCGGGCTATGTCGGCGAGGACGTGGAAAACATTCTGCTCAGGCTCATCAAGAACGCGGACTACGACATCGCCGCCGCCGAGCGCGGTATAATCTATATCGACGAGGTCGACAAGATAGCGCGCAAGAGCGAAAACGTTTCGATAACCCGCGACGTATCGGGCGAGGGCGTTCAGCAGTCGCTGCTCAAAATAATCGAGAGCACGGTTTCGAGCATACCGCCCAACGGCGGACGCAAGCATCCGCAGCAGGAATTTATCCACATGGACACGACCAACGTCCTGTTCATACTCGGCGGCGCGTTCGTGGGGCTCGACAAGATAGTACAAAACCGCTTGGGCAAAACGCGTATCGGGTTCAGCGGCGGCGTCGCCGAGAACAAGACGGGCGACGAGGTGCTTACCAAAGTACAGCCGCAGGATCTTATCAAATTCGGGCTCATTCCCGAGCTTGTCGGACGTGTGCCCGTCGCGGTCGCACTGCACGACCTCAAATCGGAAGACCTTGTGCGCGTGCTCACCGAGCCGAAGAACGCGGTCGTCAAGCAGTACGTCAAGCTGCTCGACCTCGACGGCGTAGAGCTGGAATTCGACAACGGCGCGATAAACGCGATAGCCGACAAGGCGATAAAACTGCATACGGGCGCGCGCGGACTGCGGACGATAGTTGAAAACGCGATGCTCGACATCATGTACACCGTGCCTTCCGACAAAACGATAAAAAAGATAACGATCACCGCCGACACGATAGAAAACGGCACTCCGCCGCTCGTGTCCAAGGAAGCGGCATAAAAAGCAAGAAAGCATCCTTATTGCAAGGGTGCTTTTGTTTTGCATTTGAAATGTTTTTATGCAATGTCAGTCGCGCAAGCGGCTAGCGAACCGTGTGCCGCGGGCGTTGTTGCGATAATGCGTTTCGTGTGTTACCGTATGGATAAGTAAGCGGAATTTATCGTTGGTGCACCCGTTCCCGTCGGTAAGATAGTATACACCGGGAATGTGCGCTGAGCGCGCACGGCCTTTGCGCTGTCGCGCAATCGGCTAACGAACCGTGCGCCGCAGGCGTTGTCGCGATAATGTGTTTCGTGTGTTACCGTATGGGTCTGTAAGCGGAGTTTATCGTTGGCGCACTCGTTCCCGTCGGTAATGCAAAAGCTCCCCTTGCAAAAGCAAGGGGAGCTTGGCACCACCACCGGGAATCGAACCCGGGTCTTCGGCGTGAGAGGCCAACGTCCTAACCTCTAGACTATAGTGGCTTGACCGATAATGATTATAGCACAGTCTATAATATAAATCAACCGTTTTTACGCAGATAGCCGAAAAATTTTTTTGCGGCGTGCGGCACAGCCGAGCGTTATTTATCTTATATTTATCTATAAAATTTCAAAAAAGGTATTGATTTCTCTTCATGCGTATGATATAATCAATACAGACATTATTTTCGGAGGGTAAGATGATAAAAAAATGCGTGGCAATGCTGCTTGCGGGCGGGCAGGGTACGCGACTTTATGCACTTACTACGGGCGTTGCCAAGCCCGCGGTATCGTTCGGGTCGAAGTACCGTATTATCGATTTTCCGCTGTCCAACTGCGCTAACTCGGGTATAGACACGGTCGGCGTGCTGACACAGTATCAGCCGATGGTGCTCAACGAGTATCTCGGCAACGGCGAGCCATGGAATCTCGACAGGTCGCACGGCGGCTTGCATATTCTTCCGCCGTACCTCGCCAAGAGCGGCGGCGAGTGGTATAAAGGCACTGCCAACGCCATTTATCAGAACGCGGCGTTCCTCAACGCTTACGAGGCGGAAAACGTGCTCATACTGTCGGGCGATCACATCTACAAAATGGATTACTCGGATATGCTCGCTTTCCATACGTCAAAGAACGCGGACTGCACGATAGCGGTCATCGATGTGCCGATGTCGGAAGCGCCGAGGTTCGGTATACTGTCCTATGACGGCGACAACCGCATAACCGATTTCGCCGAAAAGCCCAAAGCGCCCAAGAGCAATCACGCATCGATGGGCATCTATATATTCCGCGAGGAGGTCCTTCTCGAGGAGCTCAGCAAGGAGGAGCGTAACCCCGATACGTCGTTTGACTTCGGCAAGGACGTTATTCCCGCGATGATCAAGAGCGGCATGCGCATGTATGCGTATCCGTTCGCGGGATATTGGAAGGACGTCGGCACGCTCCGCTCGCTGTGGGAAGCGAACATGGATATACTGTCGGGCGCGCTCGACCTCAACGAGGGCGGCACTAAGGTATATTCGCGCAATCAGGCATATCCGCCGTCGTTCATGGCGGAAGGCTCTGTCGTTAAAAATTCCGTTGTGACCGCCGGCTGCGAGATATACGGCGAGGTGGAAAACTCCGTGCTCGGCGAGGGCGTTATCGTCGCGGCGGGCGCAAAAGTCAAAGACAGCGTCATAATGCGCAACACCGTTATAGGCAAAAATTCCGTCGTCGGCTATTCCATAATCGACGAGAGCGTCACCGTAGGCGACCGTTGCAAGATAGGCGGTCCGACAGTCGACGCCGATCCGACGCTTATCGGTCGCGGCAAGACGATCAAGAACGGCACTACCGTTGCCGCGGGAGGGAGAATAGAGTAATATGAGAACAATGGGATTGATCTTTTCGAGCATAAACGAGCGCAACGTGCCCGAGCTTACCGAGGCGCGCTCCATTGCGTCCGTGCCGTTCGGCGGCAGATACAGGCTGATAGACTTTCTGCTTTCCGACATGGTAGCCGCGTCGGTGTCGACGGTCGGCATAATCACCAAGTACAACTTCCAATCGCTGATGGACCACGTCGGCAGCGGCAAGCATTGGGATCTCGCGCGTAAGAACGGCGGCATAGTGTTCCTTCCGCCCTACGGCGGCGATACGCGCATGCTGTATGCGTCGCGGTTCGAGGCGATAAAGAGCGTGCTCAAATTCCTCAAAAGCTGCACCGAGGATATAGTCATCATGAGCGACTGCGACTACGCCGCGAGCTTCGATATAAACAAGGCGATAGACTTCTTCGTCGAAAAGAAGTCGGACGTTACGCTCATATACAGAGAGAAAGCGCCCGACGACGACGAGGTCAAGCACCGCACGGCTATACTGACCGATAAGGATAACAACGTCCTCGGCATCAAGCCCGCGGACAAGGCGGACGGCGCGAACAAGCTTTTGACGAGCATGCTGATAGCTCGCCGCGAGTTCCTTATCAAGCAGATAGAGCGCTGCTCTATGGCGGGCATGAAGAGCTTTTCGGGCGACGTTATGCCCTATCTCGTGCGCGAGCACAAGGTGTCTGCGTTCTGTGTCGACGGCTTCTTCGCTTCGATAGAGTCGCTCGCCGCATACTTCCGTTATTCCATGGCTATACTCGATAAGCCCGTGCGCGACTCGCTGTTCCGCACCGTCGAAGTGTATACCAAGGTCCGCGACTCCGCGCCGTGCCATATCTGCGGCGACGCCAAGATATCGCGTTCCGTCATTGCCGACGGGTGCGTTATCGAAGGCACTGTGGAAAACTCGATACTGTTCCGCGGCGTGCATATCGGCAAGAACGCCGTCGTCAAAAATTCGATACTGTTCCAGAACGCCGACGTCGGCGACCGCACGTCGCTCGACTGCGTCATAGCCGATAAAGAAGTCATAATAAGGGCAGGCAAGACGCTTTCCGGCTGTAAGGAGCGTCCGTATTTTATCCCCAAAGACACTGCGCTGTAAAGGAGCATCATGAAGCAAACTACCGCAAAAACGACAACGACCAAGACGGTTAAGCCCGCGGCTTCCGCCGCAAAGCCTGCGACGGGAACAAAGCCCGTTCCGAGCGCAAAGCCGACGGCAAGCGCAAAGCCGACGGCGGCAATACCCGAAAAGAAGATAAAAGTTCTGTTCGCCACGACCGAGGCTTTCCCGTTTGCGGGGACGGGCGGGCTTGGCGAGGTCGTCGGTTCGTTGCCTAAGGCGCTGAACCGTCTCGGCGTGGACGCGCGCGTCATCATGCCGCTTTACGGATCGATACCGCGCAAGTACCGAGATAAAATGCAGTATATCGGCAATATGCGCGTGTGGGTCGGCTGGCGCAATCAGTATTGCGGAGTTTTCCGCATAGATAACGACGGCGTAACGACTTACTTCGTAGACAACGAGCAGTATTTCCTGCGCGACTCGATATACGGTCAGCATGACGACGGAGAGCGGTTCACGTTCTTCTCGCGCGCCGTGCTCGAATGTATACCGATGCTCGATTTCACGCCCGATATCATACATTCCAATGACCATGCGACTGCGCTTATCCCGACTTTCTATAAGGCGTGCTATGCGCTCATGTACGGGCACACGGGCATAAAGAACGTGTTTACCGTGCACAACCTCGAATATCAGGGCTGTTATCCTCCGCACATCCTCGGCGACGTGATGGGGCTGGGCGAGGATATGCGCGGTGTCGTGGACTTCAACTGTCAGGTCAACTGCGTAAAGAGCGCGATAGAGAGCGCGGACTCCGTCACCACCGTTTCGCCGACTTATGCCGAGGAGATACTGAGACCCGATCGCGCGTTCGGACTGAGCGATATACTCAACCGCAACAGGAGCAAGCTCGTCGGAATACTCAACGGCGTGAACGTCGAGGAGTACGATCCCGAAACGAGCCCGTTCATCGCGAAAAACTTCAATGCCGAAGATCCGTCTGGCAAAGCCGAATGCAAACGCGCGCTCAAAAAAGAGCTCGGCTTGGAGGGCGACCGTCCTATAATAGCCGTTATATCGCGGCTCGCGGGGCATAAGGGGCTCGATCTCGTCAAGGGCGCGCTGTGCAGAAATTCCTATGCGTTTGAGAATGCCGATCTCGTCGTGCTCGGCACAGGCGAGCGGTATCTCGAGGACTTTTTCCGCTACCACGCTTCGTGCCACGCCAATTCGCGCGCGCTCATCACCTTCGACAAGAGCCTTGCACAGCGTATCTACGCGGGCGCGGATATATTCCTCATGCCGTCGGCTACAGAGCCTTGCGGCTTGTCGCAGATGATGGCGTGCCGTTACGGCACTATCCCCATCGTGCGCAAAACGGGCGGGCTCGCCGATTCCATAAAGGACTGTCGCGCGGGCGGCGGCAACGGCTTTGTGTTTGAGGATTATACCGTCGAGGCTTTGGAAGCGACCGTTGCGGACGCTGTGCGCATGTACGGCGATAAAACCGAGTGGTCGGCGCTGATGCAGCGCGCGTTCGCTTGCGACTTCTCTTGGAACGCATCGGCGCGGAAGTATCTCGAGCTGTACAAAGACCTGCTCAAAAAATAAACCGAAAACAAACAAAAACCTCCGTCGCCGCGACGGGGGTTTTTGTTTGTCGTAATATATATAGGCGAGATGTATAGTCGCTTTTTCGGTCATCGAGCGATGCGGTTTATGTGCATGCTATCAAGTCGGATATAATCAGCAATGCGCTTTCCAAACGCATTCGGTCAAGTCCATTTCCGTAAACACCGCCTCGAATGACGAGTCCTCGGGAGAGCATGCGTATATTCCGAATCGAATATCGCCGCCGCCTTCGTGCAGCCTGCAAATTCGCATTTGCTTGAAGTTTTTTCCGTCGAGGGAATATTCTATAAGAAAATCGGAGCCGCGTCGGCTGAGCCTGTACCATACGTCTTTGATCGACGCGTCAATATCCGTCGTCGCCCAGTCGGAATATCCGTGATTAGTAACGACACTGCCGAGCCGTTGGAATTCGCCGTTTTCGTATTCCACTGACGCTTTGAGCCAATTCTCGCTGTCGAGATAGACCGCGATACCGCATTGATCGAATCGGCGCTTGCTGTCGAAGTGCGTTTTGACAGCAAAAGAAAAGTACTGTTCTTTGGTCGATAACTGCAAAACGGGCGCGTTGTCGTTTCTGAACCCGTAATAAGTGCGCTGCCATAGATCGGTGAACGGTTCTGTTTTGATCCGTATTTTGTCAGCGGTAACGGAAAAATTTTCGGGCGGTCTGACCCAAGACATTTTAGACGTATCAAACGGCATGGCGGAGCTCCTTGCGTTATTTTTTCTTTTTGGGCAGGGGAGTTATGCTCTCCAAAAGCGGTATCGCTTCGGATACGAGCTCGGCGTCCTCGATATCCAATATGTAATGCTCCTTAGCGCCTGCGTACGGTATGCCCGTTTGCGCGTTGCCGAAGAGCTTTTCGAGCTGCGGCAGTTTTTTGACATACACGCAGTTGTCGCACACCAGCAGTATCGGCTTGTCGTTGGCATATACCATATATTCGCCGAACATTTTTTTGTAGCGTACGGAAAAGCCGTCGGGTAACTGCTCGCATACGAATTCTATAAAATCGACCGATGTAGCCATAGTTTATCACTTCCTTTTTTATGATTATACCATAGACGCCGCGGCATTGCAAGCGGTAGGCGAAGCTTACTCGTTTTCCGCAGACGGCAGTCCGCTCAGCCATTCTTCGGCTTGCTCGCGCGTTAGGAATATCTTATACGGCACGCCAGAACTTTTCATAGTATCGATCATTTTCGGCTTGACGTTATTATCGAATGAGCGTATCCACTCGACGAACTCGGGATCGGCTTGCTCGGGACAGCCCTCGGTCATATCCGGTCTTGTCCGTCCTCGGTATTTTTCCACGCGCTCGATAACGCTCTTTAAGCACAACTCGGTAGGGTAGTCGAGCATAATGCACAGGTCCGCATGCTCGAGGCGGAGCGCGAAAGTTCGTGCGAAATTGCCCTCGATGACCCAGCGCGGCTTTTTGAGCTCCGGCATGAGCAGTTCGTCGAATTCGCTTTCCGTAACGGACTGCCATTGCGGTCGCCACCATAATTTATCGAGATGAACGACGGGCAACGCCAGCTTTTGCCCGAGCTTGACGGCGAGCGTGCTTTTGCCCGCGCCGCCGCAACCGACTATTAGTATCCTATTATATATCACGTTATTTTCCATTTTCGTTGCCTTTATCTTTCGGTCGCGGTCAATTTTTCTACGGCTTTTTCGAGAGTGTCGGTAAAGAATATATCGTGCCCGTTATTGCTTTCGTAAATAAAGTCTTTCAGCGGCTTGCTCGTGTAAGAGGAATAGTCGCCGTATATCGCTATACGAAATCCGTAATTGACGAGCTTTTGCAGTATTTCTCCCGCGAGCCCGCTGCTCAATATGAAAAACCTTTCCGCGATAAGCTCTTTGGATATCGCTATGTTCTTGACACCGGTTTCGTAGTCGACGGTCATTATCAAGTCGAGCGCGCTTTGCGTGTCCGTGATAACGGGCATATCCGAAACGACGTGTGCTGTTTCCGTATTGTTTCTTTTTATTTTTTGTATCTGCATGATTTCTCCTGTATACGTTAAAAACAGAGATATATCGATGCGTATGCTGCTCGACAGTATCGCTGTATTTATGGTAAGATGAATAGTCTATAATGTTCCGAAAAAGCAAAAGACCGATAATCAATCCTTATCGGTCTTTGGGTGGTGGAGATAAGCGGGTTCGAACCGCTGACCTCTTGAATGCCATTCAAGCGCTCTACCAACTGAGCTATACCCCCGAAAAGCATAGTTATTTTATCATGTGCCCGAGGTTTTGTCAACTGTTTACAGCTAATTTATCGGGCTAATGTAAAAGGCGTGCCGCATTGTTGACTTGCGCCCGAGTTTGTTATATACTTTTGTTATGAATGTCAAGGAGCTTATCGAGGTCGATATAATCGACAGCGGCATGGACGGGCACGGCGTAGCGCGCTGTGACGGCAAGGTCGTGTTTATCCCGTACGTGCTAAAAGGCGAGCGCGTGCGTGCCGTCGTGAAGTCGGTCAAAAAGAAATTCGCCGAGGCGAGCGTCGTCAAGGTGCTTTCCGCATCGCCGCACCGCGTCGCTCCCGAATGTCCGCATTACTATAAGTGCGGCGGTTGCGACGCCGCGCATTACGACGGCGAGTACCGCCGCGCCGCGCTCGTCGGCGAGATCCGCAATAATCTTAAAAAGATAGCGGGCGTCGATCTCGGCGAAATAGGCTTCGTCGCGTCGAACGGCGTAGCGCGCAACAAGATCGCCATGCCGTTTTGCCTGAGCGGCGGCAGGGTAGCGCTCGGCATGTACCGTCACGGCACGCATACCGTCGAGCCCGTTGCGTGTAGGTTCGCGAGCGACGCGATGCTCGGTATCGCAAAGACGGTCGTTGAGTTTTGCAACGCCGAACGGCTCGGAGTATACGACGAGGCGACGGGCAGAGGGCTTCTGCGGCATCTCGTGCTTCGGAGCGTCGGCGGCAGGACGTCCGTCGTGCTCGTGATAAACGCCGAACGCTTCGCCGCAGGATCCAAGCTCGCCGCACTGCTCCCCGACGACTGCGACTTTTTTATCAGTGCAAACACTCGCCGCACCAATGTGATAATGGGCGAGAGCGTGCGGCTCGTTAAGGGCAATGCGCGGCTTCCCGTCAACGTTCTCGGCGTAAAAGCCGAGCTGTCGCCGCTGTCGTTTTTTCAGGTCAATGACTATATCCGCGACAGACTGTATACCGCCGCGATCGAGCGGCTGACTTCGCCGACTGTTGTCGATCTATACAGCGGTATAGGAATAACGAGCAATCTCGCCGCCAATGCGGGCAAGAGCGTGATCGCCGTCGAGTGCGTCGCTCAAGCCGTGGAGGACGCGGACAGGACGGCGTCGCTCAACGGCAATGCCGACGTTATAGAAAACATTTGCGGCAATGTCGAGGACGTACTGCCGAGGCTTTCGGAGCGCGCGCGCGGCGCGGATATTCTTGTCGACCCGCCGCGCAAGGGCTGCGGCGCGGCGGTCATGCGCGCCGTCGCCGAGCTTCGTCCCGCACGGCTCGTCTATATTTCCTGCAATCATGCGACCATGTGCCGCGATGTTGCGCCGCTGATATCGGACGGGTATAAGATAGCGGACTGTACCGCGTTCGACATGTTTCCCGACACGCATCACGTCGAGACGCTGTTGGTGCTTGACAGGGCGTAGGCGAACGGTTTCCGACATGCGGCGCTTGACAAAGCTCATTGCAACGTGTACAATCATAGTGTAAAGGAGACTGCTGTGAGATACTATACAAAACAGTGGTACGATCTGATGCAACGGCTCGACTATTGCATTTGCATGAAGCCAATAGCCGATAAGGATTATACCGACGTAGATATTTCCGCGCTCTACGACAAGTGCTTAAAGCGCGAGGTCGAGCGCGCGCGGCGCGAATACGATACGCCGCCGCAGTATCTTTCGATAGACGACGGGCTCGAGCTCGGCGATATTTATATCTTCGATCAAAAGTCTGGCGTTATGAAAAGACCTGATTCGCTCGAGCAAGTAAAGGCGATGGTCGATGCAGAGAGGGCGCGCGATCTTTCGGAGTTCGAAAGCCGTCCGCCGTTCAACGAGTCGGAAGCCGTTTCGGGTTTCGAGGACGGGTATATGGCGCGCCTCGAATACGAATACAGGCGCTTCCCCGAGGCGGAGATATCGGGCGTCGATAGAAGGCTGATCGCTCTCGGGTTTCTTCCGAGAAGCGTTTATGACAGGCTTAAAGCCATGTCAAAGGCGAATAAACGCGAGTTCGACGCCATAAACAGGGCGGCGGACAAGGCGCTCCGCGCGGCGGCAAGAGCTGTGCCGAAGCGTGTCGCCGCGGCGTTCGACGGACTGCACGACGCCGATATAAACTCTATTGAAAAGGTCGGAGCCGACGTTGTGGTGACCTTGGAGTTATGCGGAGCAGTGTTCTCCGACGCCGAGCTCGATACGGATGACGGCGACTTGTTCATCGGAGTCGCGAACGGCGAGGCGACGGGCGTAGAGCCCGGACAGCCGTCGACGCGGCGCGTTGTGTTCAAATCGGCGGAGATCGTCGAGCGCGACGAAGCCGAGCTCGTCGGCGGCGCGATCTGGCTTTACGACGAGCTATATCCCGCGGACGGCGGCTATGAGGCGCATATAATGTACGAATGCGACGGGCTTAAGTATCTTACGGTGCGCTGTGCGGATATTTCGGTCGATACGTCGGGGGATACCTCGAATGGGTACCGAGATCGGAGCTGATGACGCGAAATGTGTTCCCGCATATTTCACCGATAGGTCGGCGGAGCACGGGCAGCGCGTCGGACATATAGTTACGAAAGAATGAATCCACAGAACACGGAGATGATAATGGATATTTACGAAAGATCGCTCGAAAAGCATTACGAATGGGCCGGCAAGCTCGAAACGCGTTTGCGCGCGCCGATAGAGAGCCTCGACGACCTCGCGCTGTGCTACACGCCCGGCGTTTCGCGCGCGTGCACGGAGATAGCCGCGGACAAGACCAAGGTCTACGAGCTTACGCGCCGCCATAACACCGTTGCGGTCGTCACCGACGGCACTGCGGTGCTCGGGCTCGGCGACATAGGTCCGGAGGCGGCGATGCCCGTCATGGAGGGCAAGTGCGCGCTGTTCAAGGCGTTTGCCGATATCGACGCGACGCCCGTTTGCCTCGATACCAAAGACCCCGACAGGATAGTAGATACCGTCGTCGCGATAGCCAAGAGCTACGGCGGCATCAACCTCGAGGATATCTCCGCGCCGCGCTGTTTCGAGATAGAGCGCAGGCTCAAAGAGCGTTGCGATATACCAGTGTTCCACGACGATCAGCACGGTACGGCGATAGTCGCTGGCGCGGCGCTCATAAATGCCTTGCGCGTCGTCGGCAAGAAGATATCGGACGTGCGCGTAGTCGTCAACGGCGCGGGCAGCGCGGGCATAGCGATAACCAAGTTCTTCCTCGGGCTGGGCGTCGGCGACGTGGTCTGCGTCGACAGGTGCGGCATACTCGTCGGCGGCGAGGAATATTCAAACCCGGCGCATACCGAGATAGCCTCGCTCACCAACAAGACCAAGCTCCGCGGCACGCTCGCCGACGCTATGCGCGGCGCGGACGTGTTCCTCGGTGTTTCCGCGCCGAGGATCGTTTCGCAGGAAATGATAAAGAGCATGGCGAACTCGCCGATAGTTTTTCCGCTCGCCAATCCCGTGCCCGAGATAACTCGCGCGGAGGCGATAGAAGCAGGCGCGGCTGTGGTCGGCACGGGCGCGTCCAATCAGCCCAACCAGATCAACAACGTGCTTATTTTCCCGGGGATGTTCCGCGGCGCGCTAGATTCGCGCGCGAGCGATATCAACGGCGATATGTGCCGTGCGGCGGCTGCCGCGCTCGCGGAGCTTGCGACCGACAAACTCTGCGCCGATCATATCCTGCCGTCGCCGCTCGATGAGCGCGTAGTCGGCGCGGTGTCGCGCGCCGTCGCGGCTGCGGCGAAGAAAAGCGGCGTTGCGCGCAAGTGATGCCGCCGCGCGTTCTCTAATCAAACTCTAATACTGCGTCGCTTTGAAAATACTTGTAATTTATTCCGAAGTGTGATATAATACTATCGGAGTATTAGACTGTATGGAAAACAAAGCTACCACCGAATTTGAACAAACGCAGATCCCTCAGCCCGTCAAGGCGTATAAGATGATAGCGTTTCGCGGCAAGGTCGTGTTCCCCGGTCAGGCGGTGCACTTCGATCTTGTGCGCGATAAATCTTATTCCGCGATAAGCGAGGCTGTCGAGTCGGGCGAGAGCGTGTTCCTCGTTGCGCAAAAGCGCGCGACGACGGTCAATCCCGCGCCGCAGGATATCTACCGCGTGGGCGTGCTCGCGTCGATAAAACAGGTGCAGCGCTTGCCGGGCGACGCGATGCGCGTCGTGTTCACCGCGGGGCGGCGCATGCAGATAGACAGTTATGTTTCGCTCACGCCGTACTTCGAAGTAACGCTTAAAGAATACGAATACGAGGCGGACGATCCCGTGTATTTCGAGGCGGTCAAGCGTCGACTCGACGAGCAGTTCAAAGAGTACCGCCGTATAGATACCAAGATGCCGGGCGACGTGCTCAGCACGCTGTCGGTCGACGACGGCGAGCGGTTCGTTTCGACGATAGCCAATTATATATTCACGTCCGACTCCGAAAAGCAAAACATATTGCAGACGAAAACGCTGTCGGCGCAGTACGAGCAGATACTTACCGTGCTCGTGCGCGAGGTGGAGATACGCTCGCTCGAAAAGACGATAACCGCCAAGGTGCGGCAGAACATCGACAAGAACCAAAAGGAATACTACCTGCGCGAGCAGATACGCGCGATCAAGACCGAGCTCGGCGAGGACGCGGACGAGATAGACGCGCTCCGCGAGAAGCTCGCCGCGATGAAGGAAGTCCTGCCCGAAGCGGCTTACGATAAGATCAACAAAGAAATATCGCGGCTCGAAAAGATGAGCCCGTCCACGCCCGAAGCAACGGTGTCGCGGTCGTATATCGACCTCGTGCTCGACTTGCCGTGGGCGCAGTCCACTACCGACACGCTGTCGCTCGCCGAGGCGAGAAAGGTGCTCAACGAGGACCATTTCGGGCTCGAGAAGGTAAAGGAACGCATACTCGAATATCTCGCCGTGTACAAGCTGACGGGCAACCTCAAATCGCCCGTGCTGTGCTTTGTAGGACCGCCCGGAGTGGGCAAGACGTCCATCGTGCGCTCTATCGCGCGCGCCGCGGGCAAGAAGTTCGTTTCGATGTCGCTCGGCGGCATACGCGACGAGGCGGAGATACGCGGTCACCGCAGGACTTACGTCGCGGCTTTGCCCGGTCGGATAATCGAGGGCTTGCGCAATGCCGGCGTGAATAACCCGGTTTTCCTGCTCGACGAGATAGACAAGATGACGGCGGACATGCACGGCGATCCCGCGAGCGCGTTGTTGGAAGTGCTCGATCCCAATCAGAACTACGGCTTTAAGGATAACTACCTCGATATGCCGTTCGACCTCAGCAAGGTGATGTTCGTCACGACCGCCAACTCGCTCGATCCGATACAGCCCGCGCTCCTTGACAGGCTGGAGGTGATAGAGCTTTCGGGTTATACCTACGAGGAGAAGCTGCAGATAGCCAAGCGCTACCTGCGTCCCAAAGAGATAGAAGCCAACGGCTTGAAGGACATCAAGATAGAGATGTCCGACGCCGTGACCATGAACGTAATATCCAACTACACGCGCGAGAGCGGCGTCAGAAACCTCGAGCGCGAGATAGCGACCGTCATGCGCAAGATAGCGCTCAAAGTGGTTGAGCAAAAGCAGCCGCCGAGCGTGTTCAAAGTGACCAAGAAGGAAATAGCGGAGTTCCTCGGCGCGCCCAAGTACAAGGACGGCGGCGCAGTCGCGGAGATGGACGAGGTAGGCGCGGCAAACGGGCTTGCCTGGACGAGCGTCGGCGGCGTAACGCTTAATATCGAAGCGGCTATCATACCAGACGGCAAGGGCGACGTCAAGCTGACGGGCAGTCTCGGCGACGTCATGAAGGAATCGTGCATGACCGCGCTCACGCTCGTGCGCGCGCGCGCCGACAAGTTCGGCGTCGATAGGGATATGTTCGTCAAGAACGACGTACACCTGCATTTCCCCGAGGGCGCGACGCCCAAGGACGGACCGAGCGCTGGCATAACGATAGCTACCGCGCTCATGTCGGTATTCTCTGGCAAGCGCGTGGCGCACGACGTAGCGATGACGGGCGAGGTGACGCTGCGCGGCAAGGTGCTCGCGATAGGCGGGCTCAAAGAGAAATCGCTTGCGGCGTTCCGTGCGGGCTTTAAGCGGCTCATCATACCGCGCGAGAACGAGAAAGACCTCGTGGACGTGCCCGACGAAGTAAAGAACAAACTCGAAATAATACTCGTCGACAACATCGACGAAGTGTACGCCGTTGCGCTGTTATGAAGGTAAGATCGGCGAATTTCGTAACGAGCTGTGCCGACCCGAAAGCCGCGGATAGCTACTCGCCGCAGATAGCCGTTGCCGGCAGGTCAAATTGCGGCAAGTCGTCGCTTTTGAATATGCTGATGGGCGCGCGGCTGTGCAAGACCTCGCAAACGCCCGGGCGCACGCGGCTCATAAACGTTTTCCGCGTCAATGCCGACGCACCGTTTTACTTTATCGATCTGCCGGGTTACGGGTTCAATGCGGCGCAACGTGTGACGAGCGACGAGCTAAATGCGCGCACGGACGCGTACTTCCGCGGTAACGACAATATCGCGCAGGTGCTTTGCCTTATGGACGTCAGGCGCGACCCGTCCGACCTCGACAAGGTGCTTATCAATTATCTTCGCGATCTGTGCCTGCCTTTTACCGTCGTCATCACCAAGGCGGATAAGCTGAGCAAAGCGCAGCTCGGCAATGCGAAGCTGCGCATCGCCGCCGCTTTGGGTCTTGCCCGCGACGACCTGATAGCCACGAGTTCGAGCAAGAATATAGGAAGGGACGCTCTTTTGGACAAACTGCAAAACGTGCTCGAAGTGTTCGGTTCGGACGCAGAGAACGGCGACGCACCTAACGATGACGAACAGTGAAAAATATAGGATACATATAGCGCCGCGTCGGGCGAAAAAGCTCGGCGCGGTTTTTTGTTGGAAAAAGTCACTTTTTCGCGGCATGCCGAATATAATCTATAAGCGATAAATGCGGCGCGAGCCGCGGAGGGCGTATGGCTAAAAAAGCGGGTTGCGGCGGGAGCTTCGACGGACTGTGCTGTCGCATGGTCATAGAAACAAAGCGCGTGTTCGACGGCTGTAAGTTCGTCGACGATAACACGACTCTTACACTGACCACGACCGAGCCCGTGCCGCAGGACGCGCAATTCGTAGCGGCGCGCGCCGTCGGCAGCGAGTTCGTATGGACCGCCGCCAACCCCGACCAGAGCGGCTGTTGCCGCGTGGTCGGCGACGCTGTCACGCATTTTGCGGTGACGTATTCGTACAACGGCGAATGCTTTACCGTCGCGGCGTGCGTGCGCGACAGGCGCGAGGTGCTGTTGCGCCTGCCCGTCAATGCGCTCGTGCCTTACGATATAGAACTGCAAACCGTGATGAACGCGACGCGCGGCGCGGTCATCGGACAGAACGCCGTATCGATAAGCGGCTGTCTGTTACAGATAATCAAGGTCACCGCGCCCGTCGATATACTCATCCCGACTTACGGCTACTGCAAGTACCCGCCGTGCACGGGCTGTCCGTGCAGCGGGCTCGGCGACAGAGTTTTCCCGTTCTTTAACGACGCGGGCGAGAACTGACGCGCCGCGCGGCATACAATAAATCGCAACGCGCCGACCGATATCATGCGGTCGGCGTTTGACTTTTCGGTCGGGATAGGTTACAATATCGTTATGGATATCTATGCCGTTTCCGACCTGCATCTGTCTATCAACAATCCCAAGCCGATGAACATCTTCGGCGTGGCGTGGGAGAATTACCTCGGCGATATAGAACGCTCGCTCGGAGGAGTAAAGCCCGACGACCTCGTGCTTATCGCCGGCGATCTGAGCTGGGCGATGACGCTGGACGCGGCGACGCCCGACCTCGACTACATAGGCAGTCTGCCGGGGATAAAGGTAATAACGCGCGGCAACCACGATTATTGGTGGAAGGGCATAGGCGCGGTGCGCGCAAAGCTGCCGAGCGGAGTCTACGCCGTGCAGAACGATTGCGTTAAGTTCGGCAACATCATAGTTTGCGGCAGTCGCGGTTGGAGCGCGGACGACAAGTCCGATGACGGCAAGCGTCTTTTCGCGCGCGAGCTGCTACGTATGGAAATGTCTTTGCAGGCGATGGAGAAACAGCGCGGCGAGGGCGACAAGGTAATATTCATGATACATTATCCGCCGTTCAACGCGCGGTTCGACGATAACGAAGTGACCGCGCTATTCGAGCGGTTCAAAGTCGATGCGGTCATATACGGGCATCTCCACGGCAAGGACTGCCGCGCAAAACGCTACCTCGTCAAGAACGGCATACCGTACTATCTGACTTCGTGCGACAAGATAGACAATACCGCCGTCAAGATAGAATTGGATAAGCCTAACGGCTGTAAATAAAATATCGGAATATGTTCAAAACGCCGAGCGGACAAAATAAGTCTGCGGGCGTTTTTTTCTTTTGCGAAAAAGCCACAAGCGGGTGGAGAAAAATTCCAAAAATACTTGACATCGGACGGGGGGCGCGGGCAAAACCTCAGTAGAACACTTAAATTGTGTTATTTGACCTAAAAATAAAGAAAAAACCACTATATATAGTGGCGCGCCAAATCATACAAATATTCTCGTAGTAACAATTCTTGTTTTATTCTTTGGTTTATAGTATTTATTAGGTCTGCCGAGCGGTGGACGCCCTGTCTTTGATAGTCTATATGAATAAGTAAACTCCATAAAGAAAGAACCCCGTTCGGAGAGTATCCGTTCGGGGTTTTCTGCCTTGTTCCTACGTCCGTTTTTAGGTGGCGTAGGGTTTATATTGTGAGTATATTCCAAGAGCAATTCTATTATGTCGTCTTTTATTGCAACACGTTTAACAAGCAAATCAATCCAAGTTTGAGGAGATTGTTCTATTGCAAACGTCAAATAGTTTTCGACCTGCTCTCGTGTGATACGCGGCACTTCTTTTGATTTTTCCGTTGCGATTGATAGTTTCAATTCTTTCTTGCGTTCTTCGAGTTCAATCAATCTTGTTTTCGATGTTTCCGAGAAAAACCCAGCCTCAACCGCAGCGATAAGATTTGATAGTGCTGTTTCGGTTTTTTGAAGTTCTTTTTCCGCAAATCGTAATGACGAATTATCTTTAATCTTATCGTTATGGGCTTTTAAGACGGCATCTACAAGTAGGTTATAATTTTCTTCATTCATAAGAACCTTATTGAGTGCTTCGAGTATAGCCGCCTCTAAAACATCTTTCTTTACCGTTCGACTTTGCTCACACGGTTCGGTTTTATGGCATTTGTAATAACGGCTCATTTTTCCGGACTTTGACGTTCCTGTAAACGATGTCATTCGTCTGCCGCAAAAACCGCAGTATATTTTTCCTTTTAGCAAATAACTTTCGTCGTGAACGATATGCTTGCCGTATTTGTTTGCGTCGATACGCGCTCTGACGATTTGATAAGTTTCCATAGGAACAAGAGGAGGATAGATTTTATCGTAAGCGCAATCGTTTATTCTATAAATGCCTGTGTATTTTTCATGCCGCAAAATATAATAAATCATTTGCGCTTGAAATCGTTTTCCGCGATTAAGGATACCGCGCTCATTTAATGACCGCGCTATATCGATAGGGTTTTTGCCGTTGGCATATTCCTCGAATATTTCGCGGACGATAGGGGCTTCATCTTCATTGATAATAACTTTTGCGGCTATTTTCTTATTCGTTTCCTTATCGATAACATCTATAAGCGACCAGCCGTAATTGATAGTTCCGCCGATAAAGTTACCTTTCAAGCGCGTTTCATTCATACCGCGTTTGGTTTTCTGCGATAATTCCTCCGAATAGTATTGGTTCATACCTTCGAGAAGGCTTTCCAAGAGGATGCCTTCGGGACTGTCGGGAATGTTCTCCATAGCGGATAAGATTTTTATACCGTTATCTTTGAGGTGCTTGCGGTGGATAGCCATTTCGTACTTATTACGGGAAAAGCGATCCAACTTGTAGATAAGTACATAATCCCATTCCTGTTTATCGCTGTCTTTGAGCATCCGCTGGAAATCGTCGCGGTTGTCGTTCGTACCCGACATTGCTTTATCATAGTAGATTGCTATAATTTTAATGCCGTTCTTTTCCGCGTATTCTTTGCAAACGCGCACTTGACCGTCAATAGACTGTTCGTTTTGACGGTCGCAGGAATAGCGGGCGTATATGACGGCAATTTTGTATTTCATTCGCCACAATACAAGGTCTTCGTGCGTGTAGGAAGTGGGAATGTCTATATCAAACATTTCCGACATTGTTCATTGCCTCCATTATCGTATAAAATAAATCTGCTTCGTCTTCACTCATCGGCTCGGATGCGGAAATAATACGCACTCCTTTTTCTTTGAGTTTGGAACGATCTTTCAATACCTTTTTCAAATCACGACCGACGCGGCTGTTGTTGTAAACAAGTATGTAATCGTAATTCGGCTTCTTTGTATTGACGATATTGCGCCAATTCGAGTATTTCGGTTTATTGCCGAAAAGATGTATGTCCGAGAATAAACCAACGATTTTAATATCGTTCTTTTCTGCATACGCCTTACAGGTTTGGAATTGACCTTGAACGGATATTAACCCGAAATCCGAAAGGTCGGCTTTTGCTCTTGCATAGATGATTGCTGTTTTCATTGAAATCACTCCTTTTTGAATTACTTTGAAAGCAGTATAAAAGTCAAAGTGGACAGTTTTTTACCACTTTGAAAAACTTTTTCCTCTATACCGCTTTTTTTGTTGGATTGTCTTTCGACGAAAACCCTAAATCTGAAAAAGGCGACAGCGGTCAAGCGGCAGTTATTATTAAAGTTTTGCTACCCAAAAAATATTGACGTAAAAATATTTCCGTTGATAATTTTAAGCGATATTTTTTGAACTTGACAGCAAGCCTTTTTCTGATACCCCAAAACGGCGAAAGACAACCGAAAAAGCACCCCAATTCTATTGAGAAAATCTTGCGGAAGTGATATAATAAAAGTATCTCTTAAATAGGACAGAAACGATATGTCAAAAAGTACCGATACATCGATTAAGTTACTTGTTTTATACGATATACTTTCCAAAATGACTGACGAGGAACACGCACTTTCCACAAACGAGATAATAGCGGAATTAAACAAAAGGGGAATACCCGTTTCGAGAAAGGTGTTACCGTCGGATATAGCCTTGCTTAACAAGTACGGCTATGAAATATTGTCTTATGTAAAAAAGGCGCGATATTACTATGTGGCGCAACACACATTCGATACAGCGGAAATTACAATGCTTGTCGATGCTATAAGGGCTTCAAAACTGACAGAACAGAGAAAGAATACTTTGACAGATAAACTTTATTCAACGGTAGGTCTACATAGAAATCCGCAGTCGCTTGAAAATATAATCACACTCAATACGTCAATGTCGGGCAATTCGAGTATTGTCTATAATATTGATTTTATAGATAGGGCAATTCGTGAAAAGAAGAAAATCTCGTTTCTTTACTTTACGCTGGACGAGAATAAGAAGAAGTGTTATAGGTCTAATAAAAAGCGTTATGTATTCAATCCGCTTACAATGATATGGAACAAAGATAATTATTATTTGCTCTGTTACGACGATAAACATGACGGTCTTTCTCGGTATAGAATTGACAGAATGGATGACGTGCAGATAGAGGAAGCACCTTGTCTTGAAAAAGACGAATTTGCGAATTTCAATGTAGATACATACCGTAAGCAGATATTTTCCATGTTCGGCGGTGAGTTGCAGGAAGTGGAAATTCAATTCGACAAAGATATGCTCGGCGATATTTTTGATAGGTTCGGTACGGATATTAAAATCGGTAAGATAGACGATAATACGTTCAAATCGGCAGTGGACGTTCAAATAAGCCGCACGTTCTTTATTTGGGTGGTCGGTACATTAGGTAAAGTAAAAGTCATTTCGCCCATTTCGGTAGTGGATGAGTTCGGCAAGTTCGTGGAACAAATACAAGATAATTACGGAGTGTAAGATGAACAACCCATTCAATCCGTTTGAGAATAATATGTTTAATCCGGAAGCCACCAAAAAGGCGTTGGACGAATTTAAGCGTCAAAGCGATAGGTTTTTGCAGCATAAGTTTGGCGGTCAAATAAAAGGCAATTTTTTAATATCTATAAAAGACCGCATTATGCGATTGCTTGGAATGGAAATCCCGAATTGTTACGATTTGCGAATAACGGAAGAAAAACTACTTGATCATAGTATTGAGCAGGTCGATTATGATATATGCAGACATATTGTAGGCATACATAGGTCTAATTTGATTTTTGAAACGATAGAAAAACGTAAGCAGTTAGAAAGTAGTAGCGATTATCAAGAACAGTTAATAAATAAAGCCATTGCTCAAATAAAATTGCGTCGATATGGAAGCATACATTTTCGGCAACACCCGATTATGCGCGGCGAAAGTTTTATTTTCTTTCCCGTTCCATATTATTTATTTGTGTTATCTATGAGAATGATAGAACTGTTATATTCAGACAAAGCGAAAAACGAATTGCCTTGCTACGGCTCTTTTTCGACAATAGCGAATAAAGGGTTGGCGGCTCTTTCATTACTCGAAGATAATTTTCTTGATAACGCATATCCTATATGCCGAGGTATCATAGAAACGTATGTAAAACTCGTTGTCTTAATGAATAAGCCGGAAGCCATATCGAGTTATAATAAATTTTCCAAGTATGAACTTGATAAATCTTGCATTTCGCAAACATATCCGGAAGAATATAATAAAGAATATGCGGCTCGTGCCAATCAAGGAAGTAAAGATAAAATTGATTATTTGCACTATGGATGGGTTGATAGCATAAAAGATTATCATTCGATAGTTCGTAGCAAACCTTATTCAATCAATGGCTTGATTGAGTATTTGCATTTTCTATATGGTGAAGAAGGCGAAACATTTCTAAATAATCTCGAAAGGCTGTTTAAGATGTGCCACGGATACACACATGGAAGCATAGGTTTTTCAAGGTATCCGTTGCTTCATTATCACGAAATTTCAATGATGCTATACGGCACGATTTCACATACTTACAAAATAATGTGCGAATCACTCAAACAGAGTGAAACGCTAAACGGCATAGACATTCTCAAAGAAGTAGAGGATGCTTATATAAAGTTAGAACAGCAGTATGATAATCGTTCGACGGAAAACTTTGAATATTACTATAAAAATCAATTCAAAATCTAAATAGGGTATGAAGTCAGAGAAAACCTACATTGCAATAGACTTAAAGTCATTTTACGCTTCTGTTGAGTGTATAGAGCGCGGTTTCGATCCGCTCAATACAAATTTAACGGTAGCGGACGAAAGCAGGACGGATAAAACAATTTGCCTTGCCGTTTCGCCAACTCTTAAAAAGGTTGGTGTTGGCGGTAGGTGTAGGCTTTTCGAGTTAAAACAGGCAGTCAAGGAAATCAATTATAAACGTAGGCTAAAAGCGCCGAACAAACAATTTATAGGTAAGTCATATCTTGCCGACGAGTTGGCGAAAAATCCTGCGCTTGAATTGGACTTTATAATCGCGCCTCCGCAAATGGCGCATTATATGGAGTTAAGCACAAAGATTTATCAAACGTATATAAAATATGTTTCGCCAGAAGATATTCACGTTTATTCGATAGACGAGGTTTTTATCGACGCAACGCAATACCTTAAATTATACAATCTTTCCGCACATGAATTTACAATGAAACTTATTCGGGAAGTGCTTGCGAATACGGGTATAACGGCAACTGCCGGTATAGGCACAAATCTCTTTTTATGTAAAATAGCAATGGATATTGTTGCAAAGAAAATGCCTGCGGATAAAAACGGTGTTCGTATTGCAGAACTTGATGAAATGACATTCCGTAGAACGCTTTGGGAACATACGCCTATTACAGATTTTTGGCGAGTGGGTAAGGGCTATGCGACAAAACTTGCCGAAAACGGTATGTACACAATGGGCGACGTTGCGTTATGTTCCGAGCGAAATGAAGAATTGCTTTATAGATTGTTCGGTATCAATGCCGAACTTCTTATAGATCATGCGTGGGGTTGGGAACCGACCACCATAGCGGAAATAAAGTCATATAAGCCCGAAAGTACAAGTATGGGTTCGGGGCAGGTTTTGTCCGAACCGTATCCGTATAAGAAAGCAAAGGTTATCATACAGGAAATGGCGGATTTGTTGAGTTACGACCTTTTGGAAAAGGGACTTGTAACAAATCAAATTGTATTGGAAGTAGGGTATGATGCAGAAAATAAAGGATATGACGGAGAGTATTCCGTTGACAGATATGGGCGTAAAATTCCAAAGCACGCACACGGAACGGAAAATTTAGATAGATACACTTCGTCAACAAAGTTAATAACGGAAGCAGCGGTTCGTTTGTTCGACAGAATAATCAATAAAAATCTCAATATTCGTCGTGTATATATTGTTGCAGGGCATACGGTAAGCGAGGACGAAGGGAATAAAATCAACAGCAGCAAAACCGTACAAATAAGTATTTTTGACGACATTGCGAGTATTACACAACAGCAGATTGCCGAGCAGTCCGATTTGGAAAAGGAAAGGCGTATGCAAGAGGCTGTTCTCGGGATACGAAAGAAATACGGTAAGAATGCGGTGCTGACGGGAACGAATTACGAGGACGGCGCAACAACAAAAGACAGAAATAAACAGATAGGCGGACATAAGGCGTAATGGGTAAGTATGATAAAATTATAGACCTTCCGCATCATCAATCGAAAAAACATCCGCAAATGCCGTTATATGATAGGGCTGCACAGTTTGCCCCGTTCGCGGCATTGACAGGCTATGACGATTTAGTGGAAGAAACGGCAAGAGTAACGGACGAAAAAATAGAATTGGGCGAAAGTCAGCGTGAAGTTCTTGACCGCCAGCAAGCGTTTATTGCCATACATATAAACGAAAAGCCTTTGATAGAAGTTACATATTTTGTAGCAGATACAAAGAAGTCAGGCGGTAAATACGTAGTCAAGAGCGGTAATCTAAAAAGAATTGACGATTATAGCAGAGTGTATATTTTCACGGATGGGACAATTATTCCTATTTCGGATATTATACAAATAGACAGCGATATTTTCCCAACGGACTTGTAAATCGCGGGCGGTCGGAAACGACCGTCTTTTCTTTTTGAAAAAAACTTTTTAGGTGTCGCTTATTTGGGACATATAGTTATTGCAATGTGTTTTTCTTTGTGATATACTCTAATACGAACATAAGTTCGCGTTATGGGTGGAAACAAATGAGACCAAAGAACAACGAAACAAAAATGCAGATATATGAGTTTATAAACGAGTATATCAATGAGCATAGAACAAGCCCGTCTGTAAGAGAGATAGCGAGCGTGGTAAATTGCTCAATAAGCACAGCATACAAATTTTTAGTACGCTTGGATGAGGAAGGTCTAATCGAGCGTTGCGGTAGAAGGCATATTACTTCTTCCGTTAATAGTTGGTCTATGGACTGTGCGCCCATTGTGGGAATGGTGGCTTGCGGACAACCTATAACCGCAATAGAGAACATACAAGGTTATCTGCCTATCAATAAGGAATACTTCGGCGCAGGCGACTATATGGCTCTTATTGCAGAAGGGAAATCTATGATAAACGTCGGAATAGACAATGGAGATTTGGTTGTTGTACGTCGGCAGAATACGGCAGAGGACGGACAAATAGTTGTAGCAATGGTTCAGAACGAGTATGATAGCGAATGTTCGGCTACATTAAAAAGATTTTTCCATACGGAGAAAAGAAACGTATTTCGATTGTGTCCCGAAAACGACGAGATGGACGATATTATAGTAAATAATGTAGAGATACTCGGCGTTGCAGTGAAAGTATTAAAGGACTTGAAATAGAGGTGATATTATGAAGATGTATAATGAAGTATGTCCTAATTGCGGTACATTAAATTACAATTTGGATTTGGACGAAACAGACGGTGTGTATGAGTGTGAATGTTGCAAACAGATAATTGAAAGCAAAACATACGCTTTGAATTTGACCGAATTGCCGATGTTTGATTTAGGTGATCCGATCGACCAATTAAGATTAACGGACTTCTGTAAAAAGAAAGAAGTGCCAAAGTTCAAACTTCGCAAAATAAGCACGGTAAATTAAATTCTTTGAGTATATTAACCGAATTAGTCCCTTTGTTCGGTTTATATAAATGAATATGCGAGTTTTGCCCCGAAGCATTGCATATTCAAGTAATCGGGCGTAACGTACTCGAATTTTTGGAATTTCCCGACCTTATGATGAGTTCGTTAAATACAGCCGCCTCTTTGCTATGGGAAAAAAGGAGATAATTGTTATGGCAGACTTGAAATTGAAGCCGAAAATAATGCGGGTAGTATGTAACAACTGTTTCAAAGAAACGGTATGTTTGAGGGATGAAAACGGGCAGATACGTTTTCGATGTTCGTGTTGCGGCTCGACAACGTATTCAAATGTCAAAGGCAGACGCCATGTGCAGATAGATATATACGCACCTGACGGACAAAGCCTTATAGACGAGAATTGAGGACAATAACAACTAAATACGGATTTGTGTAGGCTTATGGTCGGTCTGAAACAGAGGCAAGGTAAAGCCATAGGAAAAGCAAATTCGATCGGATAGGTTTAACCGGACATTACACGAGAGGCCGCCGATAAATGGATAGATTTCTATAATTGAAGTCTGTCGTTTATCGGCGGTCTTTTTGTTTGCCTGAAAAAAGCCGCAAAAAATAAAAATATTTTTTCAAAGTGGGCAAAAACTGTCCACTTTGGATTTTAGAATAACGCCAAGAACAGCGAAAGGAGGTGTAATCGGATATGACGGCAAGCGAACGCAGACAAGCGATACTTGAAGTATTAAGCGTGCGCAGATACGAAACGCGTTATAATCTTGCGTTCGAGTTTTCTGTCAATGAAAAAACGATCCGTCGAGATATTGAAATATTGTCGCTCGATTATCCGATTTACACCACACAAGGTCAAGGAGGCGGTATTCATGTAGCGGATAATTTCAAATTAGGAAAGTCGTATCTTAAAGATGAACAAAAGGAGTTGTTGGAAAAAATATTGCCGACGCTCGACGGTAAGGATGCGGAAGTTATGAGGTCTATTCTCGATACTTTCGGAGTGAAAGGAGGCAAGAAATGAGCGGGAAAAGAACAAGCCCCATTACCTATAAAGTAGAAACAAACGGGATGCCCGATTTTAGGAAGATACCCAAAACCGCATGGGATTTATTGGTTAAAAAAATTCTCGAAGATATTGTCGAGCATTATCAAGAAAAAGGCGAGGAGTGATTGTATGCAGGAAGTGAGAAACAGTGCAAATAAACTTGTTTGTCGTATAGACAAGGAAAGGAAGGTTGTGGAAATCGTTATAAAGGGCTGTAAAACGCAAATACGGTTTTTGGACGACGGAACGACAGAAGTCAAGAACGCAAAAGCGGTGTAACCGCCGAAAAACAAAATATCCGCAGACCGCAAGACGGCATAGTAAAAGCAAATCTCAAACGCTTTTTTATGTCGTCTTTCTGTTTGCGGAAAACGGCTCTGCGGATTTCAAAAAATTCAAGGAGACGAAAATGAAACTCAAAAAGACAAATCCAAAAGAACCTTATACCTATTATTTTGCCGACGGAACGAAAAGTACCGTCAACATTGAAAATATAGGGGAAAAGTGGCTGGCGATTATCAACGAAATGAATGATGAAGAACGCAGGGCGAACTATAACTATAAACGTCATAATTATCCTCTCTCGGCGGTAGATTTCGAGGGCGATACTTTTGTTGACGAGAACGCCGATCCGTTTGCAAGTTGCGTATACAATATGGAACAAGAAAGAATAGACGCTGCGGTTGCAACGCTATCAAAACGACAGCAGGAGGTGTTTGAACTTCGCTATTACGATAAGAAAACGGTCGAAGAAATCGCCGCAGAGTTAGGCATAAGTCATCAAGCCGTATCAGCCATTTTTGAACGCGCCGAAAAAAATTTACAAAGAATTTTCAGTGATCAAAATGACCGTTTTCAAGCCTATATAGTGTAGGCACAAAAATCAAGGAGAAAAACATTATGCAAACAGCAAGTGTCAAAGTCGAAAGTTATGTTGCATTTTCTGCCGAGTGCATTATTCCCGATATATTTCGGGTAGAGTGTAATTTCGGTTGCAGGTATTTCAAAACAATCGACAAAGCAAGAAAGCATTTCAATAGGTGCAAATCCAAACATCTCGACGTTGAATTATGGCTTGTGGAATATGGCTACGACTTCACAAAAAATCGCTATACAGCGACGCAAGAGTTATTGGATTATTCGGGAACACATCTTCCGAAGTGCTAAATCAATGAATGTTTACGGCGCATAAGAAAGAGCGATTGAATAAGTCGGGACGGCCGCTCGGCATTATCAATCGAAGAAGTAATCATATAAGCCGCCGTTTACAGATATATTCGCTGCGCTATCAGAGCGGTACGGGCAAATTTTTCAAAATAGGAGATTTACATTATGGCAGAATACAACAAAGAACGTCGTTGGACTACTCCCAGCAAACGCGCCGCGAGTTATGTCGAGGAACGCAGAGCAAAGGTGCATCAGCACGGGCAGAAAGAAGGTCAGCCGCTTACCGAATATGAAGCGGGACTTCGTTCGGGCTACTTGCAGTGCCAGAGCGACCATGCCGGACTTTTCCGTTACAAGCAGGCGATGGATGCGGGATTGAGTAAGTCCGAGGCAAAGAAGTATTCGAGAGAGAAAGGCACGAAGTTGCCGGCAAAGAAAGGCGGAAAGAAATCCGCATAAAACAGGGAGGTAAAAATCTATGGCAAACAAAAACATCAAGGTAGAAAGAGGTCTGTTCGACTACAAGGGCAAGCAGTATAACGAGTATTTCATCAGCGGCATGGTGCGCGGCACGGAAGTCAAAATCAAACTTGCGCCGCCCGATAAGAAAGACAAAGGCGGTTATACCGTGCTTGACATCGTGTTCGGCAATGAGAACGAAGCGGATTTTGTGGTTGTTCCCTTTGAGTTCACGAACGGCGAGGGTAAGACCGTTACGGGCAATCGCTTTCTTGTTCGCACGGTGGATAAGGAAACGGGCGAAGTTTATGAATGTGCGGTCAAGCCTGCGCGTAACTCGGACAAAGATATGCTCGCAATGCTTATGCGTTAAAGCGAGGGCGTTCCTATGAAGAAATTGATACTAATAATCTTAATCATTGTTCTTGTGGTGCTGGTTGGAACGTGGCCGCTGTCAATTCTCGCAAAATTGTTCGATTGGATTGCATACGGCTTACGGTGGCTTGCTAAAATGCTCGACTTCTTCGGCTGGAACGGACTTATTTAACGTGAACAAAACGAAGGCACTATTTAGACGGAAATGTTTATTTAGTGCCTTTAATTTTAGAAAAAGGAGGTTTTAATGAAAGTCTTAAAAACTATCGCTAACTGCTGCGTGGTGTTCTTATGCGTCATCAGCGTATGCGTGATTATCGCTTTCGTGTATTACCACTATTTCGTCAAGGATACGACAATCGGCGTGAATAATATCGACAATCAGGTAGGGTTGGATATACAAGAAATTCTCAAAACCGACGACTTGACGGAAGCGGAAAAAGACGAACTTAAAGACCGGTATTTCTTGGAAGTTAATTATTACAGTAACGACAAAGGCAACGGTATTCAGTTACAGGAACTTAAAATGAACTACTTTACCACGCCGACGCTTACTTCCGCAAATTACCGTTCTACGGGTATGCAGTATCTTGGAGATTACAAAGGCTTGCCGCTCAATACATGGGACGGCGCGACCGAAGTAAAAATCGCTAATCCATTCAGCAATAAAAACCACAGTTATTACGGCACGAGCGACGCTTGCGTCGCTATCGCCAACAATTACGTGGATAAGAGTTTCAACTATTACGACTACACGAACGGCATAAATTGGAACGGTATCACGAACAACAACGGCAGTATCGCAACCGAACTCACGCGAAAGACGGAGTTTATTATTAAGATCGACGATAGGGCGTTCTCCATACGGCTCGACAAGTATTTCGATAAAGACGTAGGGGATATACGCAACATCTTCGGTATCGGCTGGAAAGTCGGGGATATGTATAACCGCTATTATTACACCTACGGCAGTCTGTTTCAGTCGTGTATGCAAGCGGTAAGAACGAATAGCGCAGGCTATGGCGATTACTATATCACGGTCGATTTGAGTTCGCTGTTCTCGATTAAGGAATACGACGTATCTTCGGGTAAATTCAAGACCGACGACGTAACGGACATTATAAAGACCTATTCGGTACTCAAATTCCATTACGACGAAAACGGCGCGAGAAATTCCACGCAGAGTATGTTCGGCATTATAGATAACAATTCCAAATACGACATATCCGAGGATAAAATCGACACGAACTATTGGCAAGAACGTATGACGTATAACCTTGACGAAACAAGCAGGTATAACGGAGCAGAACTGTTCAATTACCGTTACAGCGACGTTTACGACGGGTATTTCGTATCGCTCACAATGGATGCCAAGAAAGTGTTTGCGAATATGCCGAGAACGAAAATCAAGATTGCGTTCGACTTGCAATCGTCGTATTTCACGGAAAAGCAAATGAAAATCGTCGGCTTCGATTACAACGCTTTCGAGGGCGTGGAGTTGGATACCGTCGAACTTCGGGGATATACGCAGAACTTCTATTTGCTCGAAAACTGCCTGAACGACACCGGCTTAAAGACGTTCCGACACAGTGCGTACATTACGCTTTCGGGCGACAATGCGGGCAATGCAGAATATGGGGAGGTAGCGCTATGAAGAAAGTAATCGGCTTGGTAATTCTCTATATTCTCGCGTTCGCGCTTATGGTTGCAGGGGTATTTTGCGGCTTGCAACTGTATAAGGAAATCAAAGCGGAAAGTTACGTCAACGGCAGTATCGACATAAGCAACCGTTTCAGTCAAGAGAGTTTTATATATACGTCAACGAGCGTGGTTTTCTATCACGACCTTTACGACGATACGGATACTTACTATTTCGAGAAAGAACTGCTGAAAACGGAAAACTTCGACGGCGAACACAAAAAGTATAACGTGCTTTTGAACGATTACCTTTTGCTTAACGCGGATATTAAAGCCGGCTCGGTGTATGCGACGGTATATCTGGATTTCTACAACACCGAGGGCGCAATCGTCAACAGCGCGGAAATGAAACTGTCGGTCAAGTTTTTGAGCGGCAAAACACAACTCACGCTTGCAACTACCGGAAACGCAAATGCTTCGTTCCTCGAACAGTATTTCACGGATAACGGTATTCGGTTGCAAATCATCGAAATCATACAAGGAGGTAATTAAATGTCAACGACAAAGAAAGTTTTAACAATCATTTTCAGCGTTCTTATCGTTGCAGCGTTCGCGTTCGTGCTTATCTGGGGCATCATAAATTGGTCGAAAGTCAAGGACGGAATGGCTGGCAACGGTTTGTACACACAAGAGGACGTACAGAACGCATACGAGGACGGATACAATACCGCCCTTACGGACAAGAGCGAGTACGATAAACTCATAGAAGGGTATCGGGATACGATCACTACGCAGAACGACCAAATTTCACAGTATGCGAGCGAGGCGACCGCGCTCAATAAGAGCATTAAAGATTATCAAGGGCAGGTAACGGCATTGACCGACCAAAAGACCGCGCTTGAAACGCAAATCGAAACGCTCAATACTATCAAGGCGAGTAACGAAGCGACCATTTCCGACCTTAACGGACAGATTGCGGACTTGTCTAATCAGGTGCTTATCTTGCAAGCGAATAAGGACGAGAATGCGAATCAGATTACCGCGCTCAATAGTCAAATCGCTAATTTGCAAACACTGAATAATCAGTTGCAGGAAACCAACGAACTCAATCTTCGCACGATAAACGGACTGAACGCCCAAATTGCAAGTCTTAATAATCAGATCGCCGACCTTACGTTGCAAATGCAAAACAATTCGTCAACGGTCAATGCGCTCAACGTCAAGATTGCGGAATTGCAAAAGTCCGTCAGTTACTATGAACAGTATCTGCAAAGTCTTGAAAGCGGCGAACAGGTCGTAGCCACGTTTGAGTTTGACGGCAGCGTTTACAACATTCAAGTCGTCAACAAAAATTCGTTGCTTACAGTAACCGAGCCTACTTCTACGGCTTACGTTATTTTCAACGGCTGGACGGTAGACGGAGAGCCTATCGACCTTGCGACTTACCGCATTACGGCGAATACAAGAATTATTGCCGACGTAACGCACAAATACGAAGTCAACTTCATGGCGGACGGGGCAAATCACAACAGCCAAATCGTATTGAAAGATGCAAAGGTTACGATACCTGCCAATCCCGTGAAAAACGGCTATGTGTTTGACGGTTGGACGCTTGACGGAAACAACGTCGTCAATCTTTCTACTTATACGATTACACAAAATACGACGTTCACGGCAAAGTTCACGAAATTATATTCGGTAATCTTCAAGTATGAGGATACCACGTTAAAGACAGACACCGTAAAGAGCGGGAATTACGCGACAGCACCTACGACGAGTAGCACGGCGTACAAAGTATTCAACGGCTGGAAAGTCAACGGAATAGCGGTTGCGGTAGGTGAATATCGCATTACAGCCGACACCGTTTTCGTAGCAGATATTACTTACAAATACGACGTTAAGTTTATGGCGGACGGTAAAGTGCATAGCGCGCAAATAATCGAAAAGAACGGAAAACCTACCGTACCGAGCAATCCGACGAAAGACAAGTATGTGTTTACGGGTTGGTCGCTTGATGGGACGGCGTCGATTGACGTTAGCAAATATGTCATTATGGAAAACACAACCTTTACGGCATTGTGGAAACTTGACGATTTCACCGTTACGTTCAAGGTAGGGAATACGACTTACAATACGCAAAAGGTTGCGAATAACGGCAAGCCCGAATATCCTGCAATCCCTTCAAAGAGCGGATATGCGTTCTACGGCTGGTCGGTGGACGGTAAAAATGTAATCGACCAAAGCAAATACACGGTTACGCAGGATACGACGTTCACGGCAATATTCGTCGAGCCTTACGGTCTGTTTAATGCCGACGGACAAGTAGTCAAGACGTGGGATCAACTAATTTCGGAAAAGTATTTTGCTATCACCGAATATAACGAACTCACGCCGGGAACGAACAAAGGCAGAACGGAATTAAGCGGAAAACTCGTTATTCCGTCAGGAATAACTACATTGGGCGAATATATGCCTATCGGAGATTTAGTAGGTGTGTTCGATGGTTGCTCGAAACTGACGGAAGTCGTTATACCGAACTCTGTTACGAGTATCTTATATGCAACATTCAAAGGCTGTACTTCGTTGACAAAATTCGTTATGCCTAACAATGTAACTAATTTAGGCGACGAAGCGTTTATGAACTGCACGTCGTTAAAGAGCGTTACGTTCTCCGAAGGTCTGACGAGTATCGGCAACAGCGCATTTGAAAATTGTACAGTATTGACCGACGTCGAATTGCCGCACAACCTTATGTATCTCGGCGGTCGCGCATTTGCAAACTGCAAAGGGCTTAAATACATCTTCTTGCCCGAAAGTATTGTTGCAATCTATTCTTCTTGGTATGACGAGTCGCCGTTCTACGGTTGCAGGGACAATCTCGGTTTCTATGTTGAGCCTTACGAAATTCCTTCCGAATGGGGCAATTATTGGAGTTGTATAAGCGATATGGGCGACGGTTACGGCGTTATGTTCACTGCCTGTTCGTATGACTACTATTTAGAACTCATCCAAAAGCCGCAGGGCGGAGGAATTGTAACTTGACATGATAACCATAATCTTCGCACCGCCGAGAACGGGTAAGACGTGTTTTATGACGCACGTCGCGCACGAAACGGCGTTCGACTACGAGCGGAACAAACGGATGCGGAGAGAGATACAATGCAAAATTATGGGCGGGTTCGGAGAAATCCGAACCTTGCCTACGCATTGTGTATCCGCTAATTACGATATGGTGTTCCATAAACGTAGGTATAGTCCGAGATACAGCCGCAGAATAAACCCGTACAGATTGGGGTTTGCGAATCCGTTTGTGGATACGCATTTCAATCTTCCGTTCGAGCGCATATTTATCACCGAAGCGCAGAAGTATTTGAACAGCCGAATGAGTATGTATTTTCCTGATTGGCAATCGAGATGGTACGAGCAGCACGGACACAACGATTTGGACGTTTATCTTGATACCCAAAGACCTATGTTGATCGACGTCAATATACGGGAATTAAGTCGGTTCATAGAGATTATGCGTTTGGAGTTCTCGTATAACGGCTACGGCAGAATAGACGGTATGCGCTGGCATATCCGCCGCATAGAGAACAGTTCGCTTTTCGATAAATACATGGCGAGCGGTAAACAGGATAAAACGTGCTATACCGAAGATATTGTTACGGCGGACTACAACGTGTTTGATTGCTATGACAGTCAGTGCTGTAAACCCAAATTCTACGAAGGGCATTTCGACAGCGATTTCGATTACAGTATCGCAACACCTACCGAGCAGACGCGAGAAGGGTATATGCGGTATTTAGCCGAGAACGACGACGAACTGCCGGACGGATACTACCAAAAGAGAGGTAAACAGGTATGTTGAATTACAACAAAAATAAACTCATCAACGAGTGCCTTGTGAGGTATTACGAAACCTTTTCGCATACGCTCGATACCGCCGATTTTGTTCCCGAAAAGTATAACGATAAAATTAACGCTTACATCTTCAAAAATATGAAGAAGTCATTTAAGAAAGTAGATCGGGAAGATAAGCGTTACCAGAGGCAGGCAGTTAAAAAGCAAAAACGTAAAGTCAAGCAGGACAAGTGCCGATTGAAAGCCGAAAAGAAAGCGGCGAAAAAGGCGGCGCGGCTCGCTAAAAAGCAAGCCCAAAAATCTAAAAAAGGAGGCAAATAAGCGTGGGATTTTTTAATAGCAGACATAAGCGATTGGCTCGCAAATATACCGTGAGCGAACTCAAAGACGGATACCGTTACAGTGAAAGCGAACTGCATGAAGCGGCGCAGAGCGGCGACAAACAGGCTCTTAAACGTGCAATGAAAGTTCACGGCAATTTCGAGTACGCTTTGCTTTACAAGAACACGCCGGAATACAATAAGCGGCGCAAGTAATTTAATATGACGGTTATCCCTCGTGAAAAACAAATATGGCATACGGAGAAACCAAGGTATATTATGACGGTTCGCATTATATAGCGATACCGCATACGGAACGCCCGAAGCGTTACCGTCCGAAGCCCGTGGAAGAAGAAATAACCGTCGTTGAAACAACGGACGAAGGCTCTGAAACCGTAAAGGCGACAGAGCCTTTAATTTCCGCTGTAAGCGACGAAAAAGACGGGGCGGAAGAAGTTATAGCAGACGGGAATAATGGCGCGGAAAAGGCTGTTACGGCGTCAAAAATCGAACGCAAGATGACGCGAAAAGAACTGTTTGACGAACTATATAAAAAGTATTTAGATCTGCCGAAAAAAGAACGGCATTATAAGATTATGGAGGGTATGGAAGCGTATTTCGATACGGTAGAGCAACTGAAATGGTATGTCGATTTAGGGTTTGAGCGAAAGTATAGAAACTTGGTTGCTCGTCGTATTCGTATGGTAAGAAAAGCGCGTTTAGCGCAATTTAATTATTTTTGTACATTTACGTATTCGGACGAAAAACAAACGGAGGACAGTTTCAAAAAAGGCTTACAGACGTGTTTTCGGAATTTAGTTTACCGAAACGGCTGGAAGTATATGGGGGTATGGGAACGCTCGCCGGAAAAGCATCGATTGCATTTTCACGGCTTATTTTCCATTTCTCCGGAAAAGATGGTCGGCACGCTTAACGAAAAAAGGGATTTCAGTACGGCGCAACATAGGATGCAAACGATATTACAGAACGATTATTTTGAAAAGCGGTTCGGGCGAAACGATTTCAAAGAACTCAATCCGCATTTATTAGGCGAATCGATTGCTTACCTGATGAAGTACATAGAGAAAACGGGGGAAAAGATAGTGTACAGCAAAGGACTGTACCAATATTTCATATCCGACATTATGGACGAGGACATAGTATGCCCGACAGGACAAGAGGGAAAGAAATTGCTTTTGTTCGATAACTTCAAGTGCTGGGACGAAGGACTATACATGGGACGAGTATGCCCCGAAGTAATAGAGCAAATGCGAAAATGTAACTGACAGCGCGGCGGCGAGAAAGAAATACGGCGAGCACGATAAGCCTGCGCGTGCCGCCGTATTTCCGCCGACGCGATTGTTGCTACCGACGTTTCGGTGTGTTTGGTGGGTTGTGCGTAGCGTGTGCTTGTCGGCGACGCGAAGCGGCGCCCTCGTATCAAGACAAGCACACGCTACGCTCTCAAATTCAAGAATTGTCCCTTATTTAAGGCACGTTGCACTTGATTATTCTGTCGAAATTTGGTATAATGCTATTTGTGGAATTGTAGTGTTCTGCGGAATATCGAAAGAGGTGCAAGAAATGGCAAAGGCGCAAAAGCAAGAGAAATCAATGGAAGCCGCTTTATGGGAGGCTGCGAATAAATTAAGAGGTAACGTAGAACCGTCGGAGTATAAGCACGTCGTTTTGAGTCTTATTTTCTTGAAGTATGCAAGCGATAGGTTTGAAGAACGCAAGCAGGAACTTATTAACGAAGGCAAAGGCGCATACGTCGATATAGTCGAATTTTACACGCAGAAAAGCATTTTCTATATTCCCGAAAATTCCCGTTGGTCTTACATTATGTCGCAGGCAAAGCAACCGGACATTGCTTTGAAAATCGATACTGCGCTTTATAATATCGAGCAGAAAAACAAAACGCTGAAAGGCGCATTGCCCGATAACTATTATTCCCGTCTTGGTCTTGACGTTTCAAAACTTTCGTCGCTTTTGGACGAACTGAATAAAATCGAACTGACGAAGGACAAAGAACAGGACGTAATGGGTAGAGTTTACGAATATTTTCTTTCCAACTTCGCATTACAGGAAGGAAAGGGAAAAGGCGAGTTCTACACTCCGAAATGTATCGTTAATTTGATTGCCGAAATGATAGAGCCGTTCAAAGGCACGATATATGATCCGTGTTGCGGTTCGGGCGGTATGTTCGTTCAGTCTATGAAGTTTGTACAGAGCCATAACGGTAACACGAGAGAAATTGCCGTTTACGGACAGGAAGCGACAAGTACCACAATGAAGTTGGCGAAAATGAACCTTGCTATCCGCGGCATTAACAGCGACTTGGGCGAGATTGCAGTAAGCACGTTTACGAACGACCAGCATAGAGATAGAAAGTTCGATTTCATTATGGCTAATCCGCCGTTCAACCAAAAGTCGTGGCGTGAAGAAAACGAACTTACAGACGATCACCGTTGGGACGGATACGCTGTTCCGCCTACGAGCAATGCGAATTACGGCTGGATATTGCACATGGTATCGCACCTGTCGCAAAACGGTGTTGCGGGCTTCCTTCTTGCGAATGGCGCGTTGTCCGGCGACGGAACGGAACTTGCAATCAGGAAGCAACTCATAGAAAACGATTTGGTAGAGGCAATCGTCATCTTGCCGAGAAACCTTTTCTATACGACCGATATAAGCGTTACTTTATGGATAATCAATAAGAACAAAAAGGCAAGAACGGTTACGCAGAACGGCGTAATGAAAAAGTATCGGGACAGAACGCACGAAGTTTTGTTTATGGACTTGCGGCAGATGGGTTCACCGTATGAAAAGAAATACATCGAACTCACAGACGAGGACAGAACAAAAGTTGCGGCTACATACCACACTTGGCAAACGTCGATAGACGAATACGAGGACGTTCCCGAATATTGCTTTTCGGCGCATCTCGACGATATAGAAGTAGACGGCGAAACGGTAAAGGGTATCAGAAGCAAGGGTTATTCGCTCGTGCCGAGCAAATATATCAAATTCGTAAACCGCGATGAAGATATAGACTACGATACGAAAATGAAACAGTTACAAGAGGAATTAACGGATTTATTAAGGCAGGAAGAACAATCGAAAACGGATTTGCTGAACGTCTTTAAGGAGTTGGGGTATGAAATCAAACTATAAACGCCTTGGAGATTACATACAACCCGTTGACGTGAGAAATGTCGAGGATAAGCGTTATGATTTGCTGGGAGTGTCAGTCGAAAAGCGTTTTATTCCTTCTATTGCAAATACTGTCGGAACGGATTGGCACTCGTACAAGATTATTAAAAAAGGGCAGTTCTGCTATATTCCCGATACGTCGCGGCGTGGCGAAAAAATAGGGATTGCCTTGCTCACCGATAAAGAAATCGGGTTAGTATCTGCTGTTTATACGGTGTTTGAGGTTGTTAGCAATCAACTTATCCCCGAATACTTAATGCTTTGGTTCAAAAGAGCGGAGTTCGATAGATATGCGCGTTATCATTCGCACGGAAGCGTAAGGGAGATATTCGATTGGGAGGAAATGTGCAACGTAGAATTGCCTGTTCCGTCTATCGAAGAACAAAAGGCAATCGTCAATGCTTACGAAACCATAGAAAGGAGGATTGAACTTAAACGGAAGATAAATGATAATTTAGAAGCGCAACTTACCGTATTTTACCATCAATTTTTTGATAAAGATAAAGACAACATTTGTACCATTGGTGATTTCGGAGAAATTGTGGGCGGTGCAACTCCGTCAACGGAAAATCCCAAATATTTTTGCAAACAAGGAATATCGTGGCTATCTCCCAAAGACCTTACAGCAACAGGCTTCAAGTTTATATATAAAGGTGAAACGGATATTACAGAAGAAGGGTATCGGAGTTGTAGTACAAAATTACTTCCTATTGGATCTGTTTTGCTAACTTCTCGTGCGCCTGTCGGCACAGTTGCTATTGCTATGAACGAGTTATGTACAAATCAAGGTTTCAAATCTATCATTCCCCGAAAGGAAATTGGCACAGAATTTGTATATTATTTTCTCAAAGAAAACAAGCAACTTCTTGATAATTATTCTTCGGGAACAACCTTTATGGAAATTTCGGGGAATGTCTTAAAGAATATTCCTGCGTTTTACCCCAATGAAATATCAGCGAGTAATTTCCGAAATGTCTGCAAAAAAGTTTTTGAAGAACAAATTCTGATTGAAAAAGAACTTCGAGAACTTAATGCCGCTAAAACCATATTGACTACGCAACTCTCACGCCGCTAAATTATCATTTAATGCCTCTTGTAGTATTTGAAAAACTATTTGGAGGTACATATATGAAAAATTCACTAATCAAAGAGGTTCAACACGCTATGCTCGGCGTGTTAGACCAACGGCAGCAGGAGTTTTTGAAGGCTGCAATGCTACGGTGCTTGGAGGGCTATGAAGTAAAAGAAGAAAAAAACCGAAGCGACAGTTCGGAAGATAATTTCAGACTGTTAGATGCCTTTCTTTCAGCGAAACGGGTAGAGGGGTGTTCCGAAAAGACGATAAAGTATTATCAGACCACCATAGAGAAACTATTAAAAACGCTTGGGAAGCCGATTATTGACATTATGACGGACGATCTGCGCGAATATCTTGCCGATTATCAAGAACAAAACAATTCGAGCAAGGTAACAATGGATAATATGCGGCGTATTCTTTCAAGTTTCTTCTCTTGGCTGGAAGATGAGGACTATATCGTTAAAAGTCCTGTCCGCAGAATACACAAAGTCAAGTGTGCAAATATGATAAAAGAAACTTTTACCGACGAGGCTTTGGAAATCTTACGCGACACTTGCACGAGCCTGCGAAATCTTGCTATGATAGAGTTGCTTGCTTCTGCCGGAATACGTGTAGGGGAATTGGTACTCTTAAATAGGCAGGATATAAACTTTAACGAACGCTCTTGTATCGTTTTCGGTAAGGGCGACAAACAGCGAGAAGTATATTTTGACGCAAGAACGAAATTGCATTTGCAACAATACTTATCGCTGCGATCGGACAACAACGAAGCCCTCTTTGTGTCGTTAAAAGCCCCGTTTAGCAGATTGCAGATAAGCGGCGTGGAAAAAGCAATGCGGAAACTTGGCGATTTGGCTTCGGTTAAGAAAGTGCATCCGCACAAATTCAGACGAACGCTTGCAACAATGGCAATCGACAAAGGTATGCCGATAGAGCAGGTGCAGAACCTTTTGGGGCATAAAAATATCAATACCACAATGCAATATGCAATGGTAAACACCGCGAACGTAAAAAATTCGCACAGAAAAATAATCGGGTAGGTATATGAACACACAATATCTTCAATTCAAGGACTTAATAAAAGAAGTGGATATACGCAACACAAGTGGAAGTATAAGTGATTTGTGGGGTGTAAGTATTGACAAAAAATTTATTCGTTCGGTCGCCAATATTATCGGAACGGATTTGACAAAGTATAAAGTTGTCAAGCAAAACCAATTTGTTTGCAGTTTAATGCAGGTCAGTCGTGATGAAAAAATACCCATTGATAGGTGGAACGGCGAGGCTGAAATTATTGTTTCGCCTGCATATAAGGTCTTTGAAGTGAAAGATGATAACATTGTTCTGCCCGAATATCTTAATCTTTGGTTCAGACGTTCTGAATTTGATAGAGAAGCGAGTTATTACGGTGTTGGAGGAGTTCGCGGTAGTCTTGAATGGGAAGATTTTTGCGAAATGGCATTACCTGTTCCTTTGCTTGCAGAACAGCAAGAAATCGTTGACGCTTATAACGATATTGAAAGGAGGATTGCGCTTAAAAGAAAGATAAATGATAATTTAGCGGCTTAATCTGGTAAGAATGGCTTGCTTTAAGGTTTCAAGACGTTCGATTTCTACCGTATTACTTTCGACTTGTTTGTTTATGGTGTTTATTGTTGTTTGGAAGTCGGTAAGCAATTCTCTGGGCGGCAAAACAACTCTCATAGACTGAATGTTATAAATCGGCAACTTGGCTTGAACTGCACCTACTGTTAGTAAATCAATTTCTTTAATCTGTTTCTTATACATAAGGGTATAATACAGGTAATCGGCAGAAACAAGCCGTATATTCGTAAGCCTAACGCAATTTTCTGTCAAATTTGCACCGTTCAAAGACTTGTGAATTTTACCTATAAGCCCAATAGTTCCGACAATAGAAATAATTATATCGTCAGTATTGACTATGTATCTTGAAATCTGATTATGTGTTGCGTCGTCAATATATTGATACTGCCTATTAAGGCATACATAACGGTTTAATCCAACGTCCCGAACTCTTATATATGGGTGATTTGTCGGTGTGTCTGTCAACTCGCAATCGGCTGGCAAGCGTTTACCACCTTTTACGGAACAAATTTCGCCTATTGTGGTTTGTTTCCAACCGTCAGACAGTTTCTCTCTAGCATAAGCATCAGCAAATAATTCTTCAAATGTTGCTTGTGCTGTGGCTTCTAAATTATCATTTATCGGAGGCAATAAAGAAATGGATATATTCGATAACGAAATCAATATCATATCGCGTTTTCAAGAGTTGGAAACGACGGAAATTCTTTTATTGCCCGAAAATTCCAAAGAGGCAGAAAGAATTTGTTGTTTAGTACATGATAAAACTAAATGGAAAAAGTGGGTTGATACTTCTGCGAAAAATGCTTTGCCGCCTGACTTTTATTGTGATACGGAAAAAATAATGATGGACGTAATGAGAATTGACGACCACGAGAGTATCAGCAAAAAGGGACAGGTTGTAAATCCGACAAGAGTTATAGAAACTCAAATGATGAAAGAACTTCGGGACGCAGGAGTTTTAGACGCTTTTCCCAACGCTTCGCCTATTGTGATTGGCAGAACGGATTTACCCACCGAGCAAGACCATAATTATAATTTTTATAAAAACAGTTTTGCGCGAACAGTGAAAAAGCATATCGGTAAGATTGCGAACTACAAAAGAAATCATCCAGACTTTAAGACGATATTTTTTGTCTTGGACGAGTCGTCGGCATATTTTGAAGCAGAAAATAAATGCAGTGAAATTTATGAGGGGATGCCTGTAATCGGTAGTCCGCATTTTTGGTTTTTAGATAAAGATTTTACCGACATTTTTATCGGTACAGAATTAGACTATCTTATCTGGTTTACGCCGTTTAAGCACATGGAATTATTTTGTGATTTAGTGTTGCCCGAAGCGGTTGTTTTCGATACAAAAGAAGCGATTACGGTTAGAACCTACAAACTTGACAAAATGGTTAGTTGTGAAGTATAGTACATAGCAAAAGGAGTGCAATATGAACGAGGCTCAATTAGAACTTGCTATAATGGAGTTGTTCCAAGACGAAGGCTACGAATATGTTCGTGGCAATACTGTTATGCGCGAAACGACAGACGTTCTCTTGAAAGACGATTTGCGAATGTATCTGCAAAATAAGTATCGTGCCGACGGAATTACGGATAACGAAATCGAAGCGATTGTTTTTAAGTTAGTTAGAAGTTCGCATGATCCGCTTTACGAGGCGAACAAGGCTCTTTTCAGAGATATGGTAGAGGGCTTTATTTTCCGCCGTGAAGATAAAACGAAAAAGGATTTGTTTATTCGTCTTATCGACTTTGACGATATGGATAATAACATTTTCAAAATCGTAAATCAATTTGAAGTCAAGGGTGTGCAGGAAACACGCATACCAGACGGAGTTGTGTTCGTAAACGGACTTCCGCTCGTTGTATTGGAGTTCAAGAGCGCTGTCAAGGAAAACACGACTATACATAACGCTTACGAGCAGGTTACTGTTCGTTACACAAGGGACATTCCAGACTTATTCAAATACAATGCTTTCGTCGTTATAAGCGATGGTGTAAACAATAAATACGGCTCGCTGTTCGCCGATTACGATTACTTCTATTCGTGGAATAAAGTTGACGACGAGGAACCCTTGGCAGAGGGCATTAACTCATTGTATTCTATGGTTAAGGGTATGTTCCGCAAGGACAGACTTTTAGCGATAATCAAGAATTTTATTTTCTTTCCCGATACCGACAAAAACAATTTGAAAGTGGTTTGCCGTTATCCGCAGTTTTTCGCGGCAACGAAATTGCTTGAAAATATCAAGGTGCATCAACGTCCTGTGGGCGACGGTAAAGGCGGTACATACTTCGGCGCGACAGGTTGCGGCAAGTCCTATACAATGCTTTTCTTAACCCGTATGATTATGAGAAGCGAGCATTTCAAAAGTCCTACGATACTCCTTATAACAGACAGAACCGACCTCGACAACCAACTTTCCAAGACATTTTGCAATGCCAAGAAGTTTATAGGGGACGCGGAAGTTATCAGCATTTTGTCCAGAGAAGATTTGGGCGAAAGATTAAAGGACAAGCCGAGCGGAGGTGTTTATCTCACGACAATTCAAAAGTTCACCGAAGATCTGTCGTTGCTTTCGGATAGAAGCAATATTATCTGCATATCGGACGAGGCTCACCGTTCGCAGGTCAATCTCGAACAGAAAGTCCGTGTTACGGACGAGGGCGTAGAACGTCATTACGGCTTTGCAAGGTATCTTCATAACTCGCTGCCTAACGCAACCTATGTCGGCTTTACAGGTACGCCTATTGACGCTACGATTGACGTATTTGGCTCTGTTGTAGATAGATATACTATGACGGAAGCCGTTAAAGACGGGATAACAGTAAATCTTGTTTATGAAGGGCGTGCAGCAAAAGTTACGCTCGATAAAGACAAGTTAGAGGAAATCGAAGAATATTATCAGAAGTGCGAGGACGACGGTGCTAATCCCAATCAGGTCGAAGCGAGCAAAAAGGCAATCGCACACCTTGACGTTATTTTGGGCGATCCCGACAGATTAAAGGCAATCGCACGGGACTTTGTTACGCATTACGAAAAGAGGGTAAGCGAGGGCGCGACGGTATGCGGCAAGGCTATGTTCGTTGTTAGCAACAGAAAGATAGCGTTTGCATTGTATAAGTATATCCGTGAAATTCGTCCCGAATGGTTTGAAATAAAAGTCAATCCCGACGAGCAATTATCGGAAAAGGAATTGAGAGAAATTCTGCCTATGGCAAAGGTCAATCTTGTTATGACACGCGCCAAGGACGACGAAAAAGAACTTTGGGATTTGCTCGGTAACGACGAATATAAAAAGGAACTCGATAGGCAGTTTAAGAAAGTAAAATCGAATTTCAAAATCGCAATCGTGGTCGATATGTGGCTTACGGGATTTGACGTTCCTGAACTCGATACCATGTATCTGGATAAACCCGTTCAGCAGCATACGCTCATTCAAACGATTTCCAGAGTAAACCGCGTATGCAAGGGCAAGGACAAGGGGTTGATTGTCGATTATATCGGTATCAAATACAGCATGAATAAGGCTTTGAAACAATACACCGATTTCAAAGAGAATGACCTCGAAGAAATCGGTAAGTCCGTTATCATTGTCAGAGATATGCTCGAAGTGCTTGACGGAATGTTTAATCGCTTTAATAAGAAACCGTATTTTGAAGGCACGCCGAAAGAACAACTCGATTGTCTTAATCACGCCGTGGAATATGTGCAGACCACAAAGGATATGGAAGATCGCTTTATGTCGGTAGTAAAGCGTATGAAGGAAGCCTATAATCTGTGTAGCGGCGGCGACGAACTCACGGACGGCGAGCGTGATTTAATTCATTTCTATATGGCTGTTCGCGCCGTGTTGTATAAATTGACGAAGCCCAATGCGCCGGATGCCGAGCAGATGAATAAGCGCGTTTCCCGAATGATAGAAGAAGCCATTCAAGCCGAGGGCGTTACCGAACTGTTTACGATAGGAAAGGAAACGGAACGTATTCAAGAGGATATATTCAGCGACGAATATATCGAAAGAATAAACCGTATTCCTATGGTGAATACGAAAATCAAATTGTTGCAAAAACTCTTACGGCAGGCAATCGACAATTATCGTAAGGTCAATAAAATGAAAGGTATTGATTTTACAAAGCGAATGACGGCGATTGTGGATATGTATAACGCACGGCGTAAGGATAAAGCGTTTGCGAACGAAGTCCTTGACGACGTTGCCGAGCAATTAACCAAGTTGTTGGAAGAACTCGGTAAGGATAAGAAATCGTTTGAGGACTTGCATATTAGTTTTGAAGAAAAGGCGTTTTTCGACATTTTGGAAGCCCTTGCTAAAAAGTATAATTTCTATGACGAGTATATTAAAAATCACGGAGAAGATCACCTTATCAATCTTGCCAAAGAGATTAAACAAATCGTTGACGATAAGGCAAAATATGCTTGCTGGTCGGCGAGGGAAGATATTAAAGCGGATTTGAAAGTTGACATTATTCTTAAACTTGCCGAATACGAATATCCGCCTGTAACGCAAGACGAAGTTTATAAAGAGGTTCTGGAACAAGCCGAAAATTTCAGAAAATACAGCGAATAGAATAATATTAAACTTGCATAGCAAAAGCCGAGATTCCGTTGGGAGTCCCGGCTTTTGCAATATGTGTTTTTACTTGCTAACGCTTGACTTTTTGATGTATTGCTATTCCTATCAGTACAATCAATGCAATAAAGGCAATCCCGCCAATGACGGAACAACAAATAATCAAGGTTGTATTTCCGTTGCTATTATTAGGGAATGTGGGGCTTTGCGGCTTTTCAGACGCGCAGAAAACAAAGTAGTAATCGTCTGCGGTTTCGGCACTGTATGTTATTCCATTCTTTTCGGTTTTAACGCTTGCTTCGATAAGATAGGGTATTTCACTATTTAATACTGCGGTATAACGTATAGGATAATTACACAAATTCTTTTGCTCAACCAAATATATAGTTGGTGTAAAGGCAAAATTTCGTTGAATGTTTATAGGTAACTCGTAACTGACGGTGGCATCCGTATCAATATGTAAGGTGAATTTATATACATTAAACCTTTGCGTTTCTAATGAATTAAAGAATAAATCGTCAATCTCTATACTTTGCTTGTTTTTTAATGTTCTATTGACCATTGAATAGAAAAAATCAACAGCGATACCGTATTCGTCATAAAGTTCTTTTAGGGTTTCGTATTGGTAATCTATGAAATCCTTGCAGGTCATTGTTTCTGTTTGATATTCGCTACTGCATGAAAAAGAGTGGTCGGAACTTTCCCCAAGTATAAAAAACTTATATTCGGATTTAATATAAGCATTTTTCAACGTCCAAGTATAAGTGCCGGTTGCCGTAGTTGATGATGATAGATGATTAGAGGTTTCGTATATAAAACTACTTCGTTTGCCTTCGGTAAAAGATAACTCAATCGAAATAGTTTCATTGTCGGGTGTAATTGTGTACAGCGTTCCGTTGAGATTATCGTCTATATCTGCCGAATAAGTATCGTCAATTAGGGTTTCAAAGTCTGTATCATCATCAAACATAAAGAACATGTTTCCATAGCAAATTGAGCCGTTTATGTTTTTCTCATTTGCGGTTATAGAAAAGGAGGGTGCGTTTATTGCTGACGATATAAAGGGTATGGCAAATTCTATCGTGCGATTGTTCGCCGCTATTTGATAATTCGATTGCATTGTGCCTTTTCCTTTGGTAACGGTTTCGGCGTCTGACAAATCGTATTTAACTGTACCTGTCTGTATTACGTCTTTATCTTTGCAGTACAGCCCAAAGGTAGGGATATGCTGTTCAAATGTTTGTGCCTGTGCAGTATGAGTTTGAATAATCGGCGTAAAAGTCCCAAATATAATCAGGAACAAAAAAATACCGATTATACATATCATTGTCGGTTTTTGAATTTTACTATACATTGTTCTTCCTCTTACTTTTTGTGGGATAATATTTGTTCGGATAGGTTTTTCCAATACTCGTCAACTTGTTCTTTTGTCATGCCGTAAAATGGTTTATCTTGCTCACGCCAAAGGTTTACTATTTTCAGTCCCCGTTTTTCCGCATAACGCATAGCCGTTTTCGCGCCGCTTCTATAAGCATTTTCGTCAACGTAGCAAATAAGTGTGTCGCAGGTATCAAGCATTTGTCGATTGCTCAAAGTAATTTGCTGTTTGTAATGAGCGTCCTCAATATCATACATAACCGTAGATACATCAGAGTAGGGAATACAATCCCATTCGTAATTTTTCTCGATAGTATGCAGGCTTGTAAGAACGACTTCGATTTTTATATCTGGATGCTCGTTGCGTAATTGTCTACACACAGAAAGTGCAAGACTGTCGAACTCGCCGTGTGTTCCCATAGTAAACGAAAGACAGCCGTTATCTATTTCGGCTTTTATTGCTTCGATCAGTCGTTGCGGTAGGGTTTTGGCAAATATTTGTCTGTGTCCTATAAAAGCGGTTTTCATTTCGTGGAACTCCGTAAATATTATAATAAAATTAAGACAAAATGTCAATATCGTGGAACTCCACGAGAGAAAAATTATCAAATTTCATATAATAAAATCGTGGAATGGCGATAAGGAATTTCACGATAGAAATATATGAAAACAAACGAAGCAATCTTAAAACGAATAGAAGAAATATGTGCAGAGAAGGGCAAGAACGTATGTCAGGCTTGTCTAAACGGTGGTAAATCTCCGTCGGCTCTGTATGACCTTATCAAAGGCAGAACCAAATGTCCCAAGGTAACGACTATCAGGAGTTTCTGCGAGGGTGCAGGAATAACGCTGTCAGAGTTTTTCGATAGAGAATATTTCAATGATTTAGAAGATGATGATTAACACAAAAAAAGCCGAGATTCCGTAAGGATTCCCGGCTTTGACTTTATATTCGGTTAAACGGTTTGTGTTCTATCGGGTATATACACCTTATCCGCAACCTTTACGGCTTTATAGGTAACGCCGTTTACAGTCTGCGTAACGTATTCGGGTTTACCGTCCGCGTTTGCTCGCAAGAATATCTTTTCACTGTTTTCTTCTATGCGGTCAATGTTCCCGTCTGTGAATTTGCTGTTGTTCCCGACCTCCAAGACTTTCAAACCTTTTTGTATGAGATAGGAACTGAATTGCCATAACTTCTCGAACATACCGTAGCAGTCCATAATAAAGCAAAAATCCTCTTGCTCGCAGTAACCTGTAATTCTATAATAATTGTTCATAATCATAACTCCTTTGCGTTAAGCCGCCGCTTGTATTTTGTTTAGTTCTCTGTTTGCGTAGGGTAGCCATTTTTTATTGACATATTCCAAAACGCTGTCGTTTGGTTTGTGGTCGTGTTCGCCGTAGCACTGCAATATTCTTTTACGTGCTAATGAATATTCGACTGTAACAAATGGAACATTCGGACAGTTCTTGTCCCGAACAAAGAAAATAAGGCTTTCTTCTCGTGCAAATTTTTGGTCGTAGTTCATGCGCCCTACGCAGTGGGAGAGTGCTTCACCTTCTAATATAAGGTCTTGCGGCGATCGCGCAATCACGACAATAAATGTATCGTCTTTATCACGCTGTAATGGCAGATACTTTTCGGCAACGCTCGCAAATTGTTTGTATAATTCTTTCCGTTCTTCGGCGTCTTTTAATGCTCTTGCCGTGTGATATTGGTCGATACGAATATCGTGCCAACGGCGGAAGTCGTGCGGATAGCGGTTTTTCTCCAAACTCATATCCAAACCGAGATAGTTGCAGGCATTCAGATAATCTTCATACGCCGTATAATTCGTATTCTGTTTTTTTATGTAATTGATAAAATAATCGACGTCTTTGTTACCGCAAAGCAAAGGTTTTAATCTGCGGTAATTATCGCTACGGTAAAATTCTTTTCTTGCCTTCTCGAAAGTCTGTGTTTCTTTCAATGGCTTTCCCGTTTTATATGCCAGCAGCAATGTGCTTACATAGTAAATATTGGGTTTTATTTCTTCACGGTTATTCAAGAGCCATTTGCGGAAATGTCTGTCCTTGCCGACTTTCTGCAATATCTGTTTGCTTGTTGCAAATTCAGCAAGCCCGAATTTTACGAGCATTTCCGCCTGCGGATATTTTTCGTAGGAACGAAGGTATTTGAATACGTCCAAGTAGGGGTATTGCATAACCGCACTGTAACGGTATTCGGGAAATTTGTTTAAGTATTCTTTGTTGAGAATAGGTGCAAAGACATTAAAGAATTTATCGTAGGCTTCTTCCCAGACGTGTGTTTCCCACAATTTAGCGTATTGCGTAAGTCCCTGTTCGTACCAGCCTACGACATAACCGCGTATCATAAAGCACTCGAAATCTTTTACAAGACAGTATTCGGAATGAATACCGTGAACGGCTACCTGTTTGCAAAACCACTTATGTCCGCGATTTTTACAAGCAACCGTAACCTTTACGAGTTCACTGCCGTATTTCGTAAAGTAAGCATAGAAGCGCGTATAGCCGTTGTGGGCTTTGCGCTCGTTTTCGTCCGCTCGTTCTATGCGTTTGAGCATATATTTCGGAATGGGTTTTATTTGGTTTGCTTTTATCATTTCACACCTCATGCAATGTCTAATTTGCCGTCGAGCAAATCGTAAAGATAAATCATCGTTTCTTTATCGAAGGACGAAAGAGAATAGGGGACAGCGGTTTCGTCGTCGGGTTCTTCGTCAACAGTAATTTTCGGTTCGGCTATATCTCCGTCGAATTGCCGCATTTCCGTTTCCGTCATTTCTTCAATATCTTCGTCTTCGTCGGGCAAATCGTCTTTTATAAGCGGGGTTCCCGTTTTCGCAAGCGTAACTATATTTCCGTTCACTTCGACGATAACCACGTCGTGATTTTTTCGTATCTTGGCTATATACGCATCTGCCGCATGATAGGGGAAGCCGATTATAGGCACACGGCTTTCGAGCCCGACGTCCCTGCCTGTAAGCGTAAGATTGAGTTCGTCGGATAATGTTTGCGCGTCGTCGTTAAATGCTTCGTAAAAATCGCCCAGCCGTATGAGAATAATACAGTCGGGATAACTGTCATTGAGTTCAACGTATTGCGAATAGAAGGGCGGTATCGGCTTTTTCGGCGCAACCGATTTAACGCCGTTCTTTTCGTCAACGGCTTTCTGTAATGCGTCGGCGATTTCTTCGACGGTAGGTTCGGCTTCGTCCTCGTCGTCGGGCTGTTCGGTAATACCGTCCTCCTCTGCCATAAGCCGTAAGGTTTCCTGTATTTCTTCTTCGGTAGGTTCGCAATCGTCGTCGGCATTATCAACGACCTCTTGATCGTCGGTCTGCTTGATGTCGGTCTTTTTATCTGTTGCGTCGAGCATATCCCACAGTGAAGCCTGTTGCTGTTTCGGTTTGGGCGGTTCTGTTTTAACGATGGGGGTAGGCGTGGAAGTCTTTTTCTTTACAACGGGTTTCGGCGGTTTATATTCCGTTCCGTCCTCGTTATAAAGTTTTCCTTCGATACTGTCCTCCTCGAAGTAGTGAATAGCCCAACCATAAACAACGGCATCTTCAACGCACGCGGAGTTCGCGCCTTTTTCGGCGAGTTTTCGCGCTTCGTCGGTTGCAAATTTCATAAACCCGTCAAGGTCTTTTTTGGAGATGAGCGTTTTTCCGTCTTTCTCCACGGTTACTCCGTTATTGATTTTCTCTGCAAGAACGTCGCTCGCGTTTTCTTGCAAATAGGCAAGGATAAGTTCCTGCGCTTTTCCGTTCGCCGTAAGATTTAATGTTGTCATTTTACAAATCACACTCCTGTTGTAAGATTTTTAAGATGTCCTGCTCATCGTAGCCGATAGAGCAAAACCAGATAATTGTTGCTAATTTTTCGAGCGGCGCGCCGTCCCTGTTCAGTTTGAATAACAAGGCGTATTGTCGGCAGTCGCCGTTCGTAAACCATTGATATTTGTTGCAAAGATAGTAAAGTTTGTCTGTCGAGATTTTCATTGTGTATAACTCCTTTTAGATTTTTATTTGTAAATTAAAAAAGCCCGTTCAAGGACTGAACGGACAACCGCGCCAACGACGCTTGTATTCGAGATATGTTTTTATGGGGATAACCAGCCACGATACGTTTTCGATAGGTTTTCCCGTCTTTCTGTCAGGCGGAGAATGCGTTTCGTACCAACGCACATTCCAAAGTGCGCCGTCGTATCTATTTGTAACGAGGTACACTTTCAAATGCTTTTCGCCATATTTTTTGTAACACACTTTATAACCGTAATCTCTCATATGCCGTAAACCTTCTTTGCAAAATAGGGGAGAGCGGAGTAGAAATTACAGTATTTTATGGCTTTATGTACCCATTTGTCGCAATCGAACGATTTGCTCTCGGCATATTCATAGCCTTTGTTTGTAAGCATTTTCAGTTCGTAATCGTCGCTGCCGTCGTGATGGCTTCCGTGTATGTAAAAATGTCCGTTCACGTCATAAAAGCGAATATATTCCAGATGTTCGATACAAGAAAGAAAATCGTTAAAAGAGCGGATAAACGTACCGCCTTCGATTTCTCCGTGCCAACTTCCGAAATAGCCCATTAGAAGATATACGTTTTTTCCCAGCATTGATTTTAATTCGGCTTCGACGTCAAGCCACTGTTCACGGTCTTGAAAATCCATTTCTTCGTAAACCCATTTGTCGGGTATATCTTCCGGCGATTTCCAACCGTTTTCTTCGGCGAAATCGTCAAAAAGATATTGTCGGGTTTCTCGTTCTCGTTCGATGCTAAAATAGTTGTCGTAGATAGTAATTTCTTTGTTTTTCATAGCGTAAACTCCTTTTCAATAAAGACTGTGTATAACGATTTTCTTGTGTTGCAAATTATAGTCCTGTCTGAACTTTCGCAGAGCGGAGCGGAACGAATAATATAAATATCTCATGTGGATATGTCTGCCGTAATCGTCGCGGTAATTGAATACGAGCATACCCTCGTGGTTGTAATAATAGAATAGGTATCTCATCCCGTAACCCTCCCATATAAATCGTCGGCGTAATAGGTGCAGTTAAATCCGTTGAATATAGCCGTGCAAAGTGTGCCTTTGTAATCGACGATATAATATTTTTGATTGCCTTTTTGCCGTTCGTCCAAAACCGTAACTTCGTCCATTTCACCGCCGAGCGAATTTATATGCGCTGCAATCGTGTATGTCCGTCCGTCGCAAAAATCTTCAAGGTCTGAAATATTTTTAAGCGGAGTAGGGGCTTCGAGTGTTCCCATACAGTAGTCGTAACCGTAATATTCCGCATAGGGGCATTCTTTGAGTTCGGTTAAAAGATGGGCGGCGACGATTAAGTTGTCGTCGTCAATTTTTGATTTTATAAATTCTTTCAGTGTTTCGTAAGAGGATATATCGTCGCGCTCTTGCATCAATTCTTCGATTGCGACGTCGAAACCTTTTTTGTGTAATTCCAATACTGTCATTTTATAATACCTCCATAACAAGTAAGTCTATACGGGAGTGGGCGTAGTAGTCGTCCTTATCCGTAATATGCCAATAAACCTCGCTTTCACCCGAATTGTTGTCCTCAAACTCAAATTCATAGTGGTCGTCCACGGGATAGCCCTCGTCATCGAACTCAATCTTGCCAACCCACGAATTTTCGGGCTTTCTTTCGGCGCAAATAAGTTCTTTGAATTTGTCGTAAGCGTCGTTGTAATGCTTGTAAATAAAAAGATCCACTCCGTCGCTGTCGTGAGTGGACCAATCGAATTTTATTACATAAACTTTCATATTTGCCTCCTGTTATGCTACTCTCACAAGTCCGCCGAGTTGCGATTTTATGCAAATACTTCCGAACTCGCTGCACCAATCGTCGTTTACGTTTTTTGTATAGACGAACGCATAACCGTCTTTCAAATCTTCTCTGTCTGTTTCCCATTCTTTTTCGTGTTTGGAAACGTAGAGAAGGGAGTAGAGTTCTCCGATTTCCGTAAAACTGTGAATGATATGGTACACCAAAGCATCGTGTTCGATCTCGAAATCGTCAACCATTTTTTGCTGGTCGTTGTCGAGCCAATAGAGAATACCGCCGTTTTCAGAAAGATTGACAATGTTTTCTTTCTCGAACTCTTTGATTACGTTCGGATAGAGTTTGAGCATTTTCATTCTTTCGATTGCCTCTTGTTTTTGTTCCTGTTTTGTCATAATAAAAAACCTCCTATTAGTTATAATTTTCGTATTTACAAAAACGTGTATATTGAAAAACATAAGCCGGCGTTTTCCATACGCCCCATAATTCACGGGTTAGCGCGTCTTGGTGTTTTACGATAGCCGGTACTCCTGCAAACGATAATTGCAAGTAAGTCATGTGTACGCAACGCTCGTCAATATCTCCTGCGTCGATAAAGCAATCGTGAGCATAATTAACTCCGTAACGGTTTTTCAGAATGTCAAGAGCGGCGATGAGCATACCGCCACCGCCACAACAGCAATCGTTAATCGTTATAATCTCGCCGTGTTTGATTTTATCGTCCGTAATCGTCATTTCCGCCATACAGCGTGAAACGTGATAAGGCGTAAAAAATTGACCTGCTCGCTTTTCTCCTTGTTCGCAACGCATAAACAAATCGCCCAAATAATCGTTGAATACGCCGTTATCGTAAACGACGGAAGATAAAAGCGCGAATATCTTTCCGAATATATCGGCAATCAATTCGCGCTCGCTGGGTTTATATGTTTTCATTATTTGCTTATAGCGTTCTTCTCGTTTTTCCGATTTATTTAACGTAATTCCATTTGATATGGCTATTGCGCCGCACTCGAATACGTCCGAGATAAGTTTACTTTTACTGACACTGTATGCGGCTCTTTCGATTTGCTTTATAATCTCGTCGATTGTCGGGATTTGATACGGGCATAAATTAGTTTCGCCGTTTGTTTTCGCTTTCGGTGTTATAGGCTCTGCCGTTTTTGGCGGTGTTGTAACTATAACTTTCGGCGGATCATCAAAAACAAAATCAAATATAGACATTTGTCCGTTTGTCGTTTTCATTATTTTGCTCCCATAATCTGCAATTTCGGTTTAACCATTTTATCTTCGTCGCCCTTAATAATTTCCGAACCGTGTAAACGTCGTATATCGTCAAGGGACAAGTGGAATTTGTTATTGGAAGGGTTGTTCGTCCACGCCCACGCTTTTTTATTCGAGCAGTAAAAGAAGCCTAATGCCTTTAATTGCTGTCTGTATTCGTAAGCATTGAATACCCATAACCACGAGCCGCAAAGTTCTATTTTGCACTCAAAGTTTATAATTGCATTGATTATATCTCTGAATTTATCGGGTACGTCGTTTTCGGTTTCGGTGTTTTGCTTTTCGTAAGTTTTACCGTCCGCCGTTTCGTGTATGTTCTTGACGCGCTTATACAGTTCGTCGTATTCGGCATTGATGCGCTGCATATCTTCAACCTTGCCGCCTCTGTCGGGGTGGTGCTTGAAAGCAAGCGTTTTATACTGCCGTTTCAGTTCCTCAACGGTTTTTACGTTCTCGAAAAATTTGTATGTCATTCGTCTTTGACCTCCGTTTCTGTTTCGCATAAGTCCAATAATGCCGCAATGAACTCGTCATCGTCGGCAAAGTCTTTCGGGAAATCCTGTTTTAAGATTGCTATGTATTCTTCGTTTGTCATAATTAAAACCTCTTACATAAGTTCAAATTCGTGCAGATGGATTTTATCTGCGTATAAACCGAACTCGAAATAGCGAATATCATTTACCGTTTCTTCGTCTATTTCGTCGTCCTCGAATAAATCGAAAGTATCTTGCGTTATTCGTCCTTGATTGGATATAGCAAGCGTAATTACGTTGTTATCTTCGTCAATATCAATAATATCGAAAGTGATGAAGTGATCACCGTCGAAGAAATCATATTCAAACATTTCAATCACCTCAATCAATTTTTTTGAACCAGATATAATAGGTTGTTTCTATGTAGTCCAACGTATCGTATCTGTTTTTTTCTTTGTTGTAGACATTTACGTTTTCGTAGGCAACTGTTACATAACCTTTGAACTCCGTGTCGCTGTCTTTTACGGGTTTGCATTTTTCGGCAACATCCTCGAACACCCGTATATAGGCGTTACCTTTTTGAGAAGTAGAGGGGATTAACAGATTACCTTCGACAAGGTATCCAACACCCTTAATCTTCTCGTCCCGATTTACTTTGCTGATGCTGTAAACCACTTTTTGCATTTTCTTTATACCTCCAAAATATATTAGCCTTTCGGCAAGGACGACTTGTAGCACTGCTCGGTCAAGGGCAAGTTTCTATTTTTAATCGGGCTGTGAATGTAAACGACAGGTATTCATTCTTGTAAGGTAACCGAAAAATTATTGCGTAAAATGGCATAAGAAAAAAGCCAAACATTGCTGTCTGACTTTTCGTTTATATTCATATTTTAAGTTATAATTTTTCGCCGTTTACATTTACGAGAGCCGTGCTACAACCGAAGTCCGAAAGGCTTTATTTTGGAGGACACTTAACCCTATCTAAAAAAGTGTTCTACTGGGGTTTCGTCTGGGGGGGGGTATAATCTATTTAGTTTAAGTCGGTACGACGCACGCGTGCGCGCATACCGACCGCAAACGGCGCGTATGTGCATAGTTTGCGCGGCATTCGGAGGGATGATGGTTTTCAGAGCGGGCGTAGTCGAGGACAACAAGGAATCGCGTGAGTTGTTGTGCGGATATCTCGAGAAGTTCGGCAAGGAGCGGAACTGCGATTTCAACGTTGCGTGCTACGGCGACGCGCTCGAATTTTTGGACGAGTTCAGCGGTAACTTCGATATAATCTTTATGGATATAGAGCTTCCGCACCTCAACGGTATGGACGCTGTCAAAAAGATAAGGGAAAGGGATAAGTCCGTTATCGTTATCTTCGTGACGAACATGGCGCAGTACGCAGTCAAGGGCTACGAGGTGAACGCTCTCGACTTTATAGTCAAGCCCGTGCAGTACGACGGTTTTGCCATGAAGATGGATAGGGCGCTCGAAAGGTTCAAGACGATGCGCGACAAGGATATATGGATAACCGAGCGCAACAACAAGCGCCGCTTGCGCGCGTCCGACATCAAGTATGTGGAAGTCGAGCATCACTCCGTCATCTACCACACGACGGAAGGAAACTATACCGCATACGACCAACTGCAAAACGTGTGCGTCGCGCTCGCCGATCTTCCGTTTGCGCTGTGTAACAGGTGTTTTTTGGTCAATCTTCGCTATGTCACCGCGATAGAGGAGTTTTCGGTGATAGTCGACGGCGAGCCGCTGCAGATCTCGCGCAATAAGAAAAAAAGCTTTCTTACCGCGCTCAACGAATACTTGGGCGGCAGGTAGTCACCGTGCCGACGCTGCTTTTTTACCGACTGCTCGTCATGCTCGAGCTGTTTGCGGCGGAATTCCTTTTCGCCGTTCGGCTGCACAGGCGCAAGCTGTTTGCACTGCGGTATGTCGGTTGCATAGTCGTCGGCGAGGGGATCGCGGCGGCGTTGCCGCTTTTGTATAACGCATTCTATACGTCGTTCACGTTTTTCTTTTTGTTTGCCATCACCGTGCCGATGCTCAAATTCTGCTGCGACGAGTGCTGGAAGAATATCATATTCTGCGGCATTGCGTCGTACACGATGCAGCATCTCGCTTACGGTATATCCAATATCCTGCTGTCGATAGTTTCGCAGGGCGCAAGCCCGATATTCGGTATGTACTTCGACGGGACTATAAACTTTGCCGATTTCGATCACTTTACGCTGTTGACGGTGTTTGTGTACTTGCTCGCGTACTTCTCGTCGTATACGGTGTTTTTCTATCTGTACATACGCAAGATCGAGATAGGCGGCGAGTTCCGCATACGGCGAACGGGCGTATTGATAGTCGTCGGGCTTGCGCTGATAACCGATATACTGCTCAACTCCGTGATAGTATACTACGGCGGCGAACGCGAGCTACTGACTACCGTCATGAACATAGTATACGAAACGCTGTGCTGCGGCTTCCTACTATATATACAGTTCGGCTTGATCAAGACGGGCGAACTTCGCAACGAGCTCGACACGACGCAATACCTGTTGCGCGAAAACGAGCGGCAGTACAAGCTGTCGCAGAACAATATAGAGCTCATCAACCTCAAATGCCATGACCTGCGGCATCAGATACGCTCGATAGGCGCGCAAAAGGGCTTGCCGGGCGAGGCGGTAAAAGAGATAGAGAGCGCGATATCTGTCTACGATGCGGCAGTGCGCACCGATAACGAGGTGCTCGACACGATACTTACCGAAAAGAGCCTGCGTTGCGCGCACGACAAGATATCGCTTACCTGCGTGGTCGACGGTCAAGCGCTCGGCTTCATGCTCGCCGCCGACGTGTATTCGCTGTTCGGCAACGCGCTCGACAACGCGATAGAAGCGGTCATGCGCCTCGACGAGAACAAGCGCAATATCGCCGTCGTAGTGCACAAGGTGGGCGACATGGTGTCGGTCAACGTCACCAATCCTTACGAGGGCGATATCGAGCTCGACGGCGACGGACTGCCCGTGACTATCAAGCAGGACCGAAATTTCCACGGCATAGGCGTTAGGTCGATGCGGAACATCGCCGAAAAATACAACGGGATATGCACGGTCTCGCTTAATAACGGCACGTTCGTGCTCAACGTGCTGTTATCGTGCAAGCCGAAGCGCGGACATGCCGCGCCAGCCGCAGAACAGGCGAAATAGCGCGGATATCCATATAGACGCTTTACCCGTCGGACCGAAGTAGGTCGGGCGGGCTTTTTTTTGTCTTAAAACGTGCAGAATAGGGAGCGGCGACGCCCGCTTAGGCTGTTTGCGGCGCAAAAATCGACAAAAAAGCTATAATTTTCTCAAAAGAGAGAGAATTGCGCAGTTCCTCTCGCAGGTTTCCGCAGCGGCATGCGGCGCGGAACGACAGAATAAAAAAAGGAGAAAATTATGAAGAAGTTGCCGTGGGGCATCATAATGGGCGTCTGTGCTATGTTAGTGTTCTTTTTGACCGTAGGCACGATCGCCGTCTATATGCTTCTCAACGGTGTTGCGGCACAGACTAACGATACGGCGTCGTTTTTCGGCGAATGGTATCAGGTGTTGATGTTTGTGTTTGACATTGTGTTCGCGCTCGGATTCGCGGGCTCTCTTACGATGTTTATTCTGAGGGAGAAGGCGGATCGCGCGGAGGAGGCTGCGTGATGAACAATAAATTGAAGTCAAGACTTTTCAAGCGTTCCATGTGGACGCTGCTTGCAGTGTTTTTTATGTTGATACTCGCGATATTCATTATCGTAACGCCTATCACAAAGCAATACGAGATGTTTGTCGATCAGTTCTTCAACGTAACGCGTACCGTGCCCGTTGAGGCGGATACGGATAATCCCAACGACTTCCAATATTACACTTCCGAGTTCGCCACCAAGGACGAGAACGGGAACTACATATTGGAGACAAAGAGCGGCGTTAATACGCAGGTGCTCGATCAGGAACGGATGCGCGCACATTCGCGCGAGATAGCCGAACAGGTCAACGCCGAAGGCTCGGTCCTGCTCTGGAACAACGCGCTGTCCGTCGACGCGCAGGGCAACGACATGTGTGCTCTGCCGCTCTCCAAGGGCGACAGGATAAGCAACTTCGGCATGGGCACGGTCAGCTGGGTCTGGTCGGGCATAGGCAGCGGCAAGGTCGAGTTCGAGACCGAGGCGGAAGAGAAGTATTACACCGACGTTAAGGCGATGCTCACCCGTGAGGAAGTCGGGCTCGTAGTCAACGACGAGTGCTTCAAATCGCTCGAAAACGGCAAGGCGCGCGGATTCGGCATACCGCTCGGCGAAGCGAACGACATGCCGTGGGAAAACTATTCCAAAGCCGCCAAGGACGCTATACCGCAGTTCGGCGACGCGGCGGTTTACGTTATATCGCGGCTTTTCGGCGAGGGCGTGGATATGTCCGACCCCGCGAAGCTCAGCGACGACAAGGATAAGCTTTCGCTGTCGCGCAACGAGCTTTCGGTGCTCGACGGGCTGAAAGAGCTTAAAAAGAACGGCGATATCAAAAAGATAATACTCGTGCTCAATACGGCAGGTCCCGTCAACCTCAAAGGCGTCGATCAAAACGCGGTAGACGCGTGCCTTTGGGTGGGCTGGGGCGGTCATATGGGCGTCGATACTTTTACCGATCTTCTCGTCGGCAACCGCACGCCGTCCGGTCATTCGCCTGACACCTGGGCTTACGATCTTAAATCGTCGCCCGCGTCCAAGAACCAACCGCGCGCTTACAACAACGTTGCGGCGGGCACGCCCGACGGTCACAATAAGTTCGTCGCGTACCAAGAGGGTATCTACGTCGGTTACCGCTACTACGAAACGCGGTACGAGGACGTCATACTCGGCAGAGGCAACGCGTCCGATCCCGTCGGCGCGGTAATGAAAAAGACAGAGTGGGATTACAACGCGGAAACGGCGTTCCCGTTCGGCTACGGGCTTTCGTATACGAGCTTCGCTTACAGCGGTTTTGCCGCGGAAAAGGACAAAAAGACGGGCGACTATACTATAACGCTCACTGTCCACAACACGGGCAGCCGCGTCGGCAAGGACGCAGTGCAGGTCTATCTGCAAAAGCCGTACACTCAGTACGATATCGACAACAAGATAGAAAAATCCTCCGTCGAGCTCGTCGGCTTTACCAAGACCCCCGACATAGAGCCCGGCAAGAGCGCGACCGTTACTGTCACCGTTCCCGAATACGAGTTCAAGAGCTACGACAGCTACGGCGCGGGCACTTACATACTCGAAAAGGGCGATTACTATCTCGCCGTCGGCGATAACGCGCACGACGCGCTCAACAACATCCTCGCCGCCAAGAATTACACCGTCGCGGACGGCATGGACTACAACGGCGATAAGACGCTCGTTTATAAAGAGACGTTTGCGCAGAACGATTTCGAGAAGTATTCCAAAACCAAGACGGGCGAGACGGTCGTCAATCAGTTCGATATGGCGGACGTCAACCGCAACGCGGGCATGGAGCAGACGCTTGTCTACCTCTCGCGCAACGATTGGAAAAACACCTTCTCGGGCGGCGCGTCGCTCGACTTCAAGGGCGAGGAAAACGTCAAGCTCGTCAAGTTCGACAAGGAGGTAAAAAACGACCCGAACGACGAGATGCCTACGTATAACACCGTCGATCAAAAAACTGGCAAGATAAATCTAATCATGCTCAAAGACTTCGAGTACGACGATCCGCTTTGGGAAACGTTGCTCGATCAGCTGACGTTCGATCAGCAGGAAACGCTCATCCGCACTTGCGCGGGCAGCGGCATCAAGGATATAGCCGCGCCGGGCATCTCGCAGATGGACGGACCGATGGGCAGCCGCAGGACCAAGTTCGGGCTTCCCGCCAATCCCGTCACCGCCGCGACGTTCAATCCCGAGCTCGTGGAACGGCTCGGCGTGGTGTTCGGCACGGAGATGCTGCAAAAAGGCAACGGCGGCGTATACGGTCTCGGCGCCAACATCCACCGCACGCCGTGGGGCGGCAGGGCTTACGAGTATTGCAGCGAGGACGGCTTCCTTACCGGCGCGATAACCTCTTACGAGAGCAAGGGCATGCGCAGTATGGGCGTCATTCTGTGGACGAAACACTTCGCGCTCAACGATCAGGATCTTCACCGCGGCGCGGGCGCGATGGTCTGGGCAAACGAGCAGACCATACGCGAGATCTATCTCAAAGCCTTCGAGACGTCCATAACCGACGGTTACTGCAACGGTCTGATGACGTCGTATAACCGCATAGGTCCGAGCTGGTCCGGTCAGAACGAACAGCTCCTGACCAACGTCCTTCGGAAGGAATGGGGCTTTACGGGCATCACCATAACCGACGCCTGCGGCACCAACGAGTTTATGGGCGGCAACAGCAGCCTGCACGCATTCGCCAATATGGCGGGGCAAGACGCCTGGATGGGCAACTTCAAAGAGGGCGCGCTCAAACCCTACTACGAAAGCAGGAACGCGACCGTGTGCAAGGCGGTACGCGAATCGGCGCACAGGATACTGTATACGCAGCTCCACTCGCTGATGATGAACGGCGTTTCGTCCTCTACCAAGTTTATCAACGTAACGCCCGGTTGGGAATCGGCGTTGCTCGCGGTAAAGGTCGTTTCGGGCATACTCATGGGGCTTTGCCTCGGTATGGTCGCGGCGTCCTGGACACTGTGGTATCTCGACAGGAAAAAGCAAACAAGTACCTAAGGAGGGTAAAATGATGAAAAAAGGTGCAAAATTTTGGAGCGTGATGCTTTCTCTCGCAATGGCTATCCCCGTATTTTCGCTCGCCGCATGCGGCGGTAACGGTGGAGGCGGCGGTGGCGGCGGAGGTGGCGAAACGCCCGATCCGCCCGATCCTCCCACGCCTCCGCCGCACGTACATACCTTTGCCGAGGACTGGACGTATGACGACGCTCAGCACTGGCACAGAGCGACCTGCGCGCATACCGCGGTAAAAGACGCGCTCGCGGCGCATGACGACGACGGCGCGGACGGCGCGTGCTCGGTGTGCGGCTACAAGCTCGAAGTGCACGAGCACACGTTTTCCGAGACCTGGACGACGACGGAGAGCAAGCATTGGCGCGTCGCTACGTGCGAGCACGACACGCTTATCACGGACGAGGGCGCGCATGACGAGGACGGCACGGACGGCGCGTGCTCGGTGTGCGGCTTTAAGCACGAGCATAACTACGACACCGATTATTGGGCGTTCACCTCGACCGAACACTGGCGGCAGACCACGTGCGGACATCACGACGACGAGGACCGCGGCGAGGTCGCAGAACACGACGCTCTGGGCGAGAAAGGCGAGTGCTCGGTGTGCGGCTGGTACGAGCACGAGTGCACGTATCAAACGTCGCTGACCGATAAGAACAACGCGAAAAAGTATCGCTATTACGACAACCACTGGGCGGAGAACAAATGCTCTAATAAACCGTGCTCCAAGAACTACAACTACGATTCGCCGCGGTTCAAGAACGTCGAGCTCCATACTTACGTCGACGGCGTATGCACGGGCTGCGGATTTAAGAATACTTGGATGTACGACGACAAAGGTGACTGTATAGTCTGCGAGGTCTGCGACGGCTGTATCAAAACGACCTGCGCGCACGACGGCGAGGAAAACCACAAGACATGCCTCGATCACGGCGCAGACTCCAAGACCTTCACGATAGAGGCGGAAAATGCCGAAGTGTTGAACCCGATGGGCGGACCGGGCGCGATATACGATGCGCGCAACGCGAAGCGCATGGTCATACACGCCGACTATTCCAACGTCAAGTTCACCGTAACGGCAAACAAGGCTTGCAACGTCACGCTCCGCGTCAAGGTGGGCAAGGCGGGCGGTCCGTCGGAGAAATTCACCGACTACGGCGCGGTATTCGTCAATGACGAGCAGATGACTTCCAACACGCTCCTCGCTCAACCCGAGGACGTCGAGGACCTTAAATGCAGCACCGCGTGGCTCACGATAGGTTGCATACCGCTCATCGAGGGCGAGAACGTCATAGAGCTTTGCCAGGTCGAAGGCAAGACCGGCTTCCACCTCGATAAGATAGATCTTACGACCGCATCCGACGTTACGCTCACTTGGACGGATATCGACAATACCGCGTTATACGACGATCACGGCTATTGGAGACCGTTGCCCAACGACAACGCGACCGAGCCGAGCGAGCCGACCGTTCCCGAGGCGCTTGCGGCGCTCCTTCCCGAGGAGAACAAAAAGAGCTTCGCCGCATAAGAAAAGCTAACTATCTTCCTCATCCCTTAATCCCATACAGACCCGACCGCGCCGACAATTCGG
>CAJTND010000004.1 GCA_910577995.1 uncultured Christensenella sp.
CTGCGTGTTTATGTGTACCGTTCGTTTGTCACTCTGAGCGTAAGCGAAGAGTCTCTGTGAAAATGAAAAAAAGAAGTTGAGATCCTTCGCTTTGCTCAGGATGACAAAACAAGCATGACACGTGCAATGCCTTCGCCGCGCCCGTTTGTCACTCCGAGCGAAGCGAAGAGTCTAAAAACGTCATCTCAAATACCAATACCGCGCTACAATATGCGCGTTTTCGCTTGCGGTGTTCCGAGCGGCGGTGATATAATGAAACAGGTCGGCGCGCCGGCAAAAAAACTCGATAAAAAACTTTTCAATCTTAAACCATGAGCTTGATCGACAAAAGCGCAGTTTTGCCCGAGGGCAAGAGCGATCTTTATCTGCTTAAAACAATGCTCGACAGGCTGTACGGCGTTGACAGCGGCGGACTGTACTTACGGCTTATCGACAGGTTCGGCACGTTCGGCGGCGTGTTCGACGCGACGGCGGAAGAGCTTCTCGCCGTGGACGGCATGACCGAACGGGTCGCGTCGTTCTTTACTTTTATCCGTCCGGCGTACCGTCAAGCGATGCTCCGCGAGGGCGAGTGCGTTATCGACAGCGAGGAAGCGGCGGCGCGGTTCGCTACGGCGTTTTTTATGAATAAGCGGCGCGCAGGCGACGTTTGCGTTTTTCTCGATAAAAAAAGCCGCGTTCTCCGCACGGAGAAAACGGACATGGATATTTTGCGTACCGTCGGCGGCGCGTGTCGGGTCGGCGCGGACAAGCTCGCCGTCATGTGCGGCAGACCGTTTGCGGGTGCGCTGTGCCCGACCGAAGAAAGAGCGGAAGAAGTGCTCGGGCTGATAACGCCGCTCGCCGCGCTCGGCATTGAGTTTGTCGACTATATAGAATACGGCGCGTTTGCCATGTACTCGCTACGGCGCGAGCTTTCGGGCAAGCCGCCCGTCATTGCGGCGGAGCATGCCGCGCCCGATAAATATACGGCGTTCGACTTTCTGCCGCCGCTGACTACGCACATCGCGCAAATGCAAAAGCGGCGCGGACTTGCGTTCGTCGGCGATCAGGAATAAAGCGATATAGTGGGGTTTTTGAGCATCATGCCGAGATAGGAAATGACGAGTCCGCTGTGTATATCCTCTTCGTATATCGGCGTTCCGATCATAACGGACAGACGCACGGGCAGCTCGCGCGACTGCGTTATCGCATAGTCTATCTCGCGCATCACGGTTTTGAATTTGAGTCCGCGGCATTCCGCAACTATCTTGTACAGCGTGCAGAACTTATGGCTTGCGTCCGTGCCGTAGAGTATGATAGTATCGGCGAGCGTGTGCGCGCCCTTGTACTTAGCCGAAACGCCGGCGCGCATGACAAGCCGTTCCGCGGTTTCGCGTAATCCGGGATCGTTGAGCCGTTCGTCGTAAATTTCGGATGTCGTTTTCATGGTAAAATTATACCGCTTTTTTCGACAATAATCAATAGAAAACGCGCGTAAAAATATGTAAATATTATGGCATTTTTGAAAATCTTATAAAGCGGTATATACATAATCCGCTTATCCGATAAAAAGCCGACAGACCGCAGAAAAGCGGAAAAAACAAGAAAATTCCATAAAATTCCATGGAAAAACATAAAAAACCGCACAAAACAGCGGAGTACGAAAAATTCCGTTGATCCATAAAATAACATAAAATACCATAGATATACACCGTAAATTCCATACAAAAAGACAAAAAAATAATCGACGCTCGACGCAATGATATTAACCGAAAAACCATAAAAATCCATAAAAAACCATAGACCGAACAACAGATAATTACAAAAATCCATAATAATCCATAAAACTCCATAGACCGCAATCGTCAGGAAGTTACAATAATCCATTAAAATCCATAAAAAACCATGATAATTCCACAAGGAAACACAAAAGAACAGTGAAAAAAGACGAACAAGAAAATACCGTGCCGGGAGTAGAGCGGGAGAACGCGAAGCGCGCTATCGATCGGATGGTGCGCGAGTTTGAAGAAAAACTGCTTGCGTCGATCGATACGGATACCGACGCAGGCGCGGACGACGCGCCGATATCGCCGTCGCATACGCTTATCGGCGGAAACGCCGCCGACGCGCAAGCGGCAGAACGAAAAAAGCGCGAAACGGTCGAGTTTCTGCGCGCAGCAGGCGTGGGCAAGCGCAAAGCGGTCTGGCTCGCCGAACAGTTCCCCGACGCGCCGACGGACGCTCGGACGCGCGAGGCGGTGCGCTCCGCGCAGGAGCTTGCGCGCGGACTGTCGCGGCTCAAAGCGCGCATGACCGATCACAGCGGACACAGGCGCAGACTGCGCATATCCGCAGAGCGCGATCCCGAGCTCGACGCTTTCAGCGATATAGAGATAGCGGAAACGCTGCTTTCATACTTTGTGCCCCGAAAGGACGTCAATCCGCTCGCGCACGAGCTTTTGGACGCATACGGCTCGCTTATCGGCATAGTCAGACGCCCGTCGACGGAGCTTCGCCGCTTTCGGAACATGACCGACGCGTGCGCCGAGCTTCTGCCCATGCTTTCGTCGGTGTGCCTGTGGGACGGCGTTTGCGACATTTCACTGCGCTCGCCGCGCGACGCGGCGGATTTTTTCGGCTCGCTGTACCACGGCGGCACGGTCGGAACGCGCGTAGCGTTCCTCGACGGCCGGCTCGGGCTTGCCGCGATAGAACGTCCGGTCGGCAAAAAGTTTATCGACGGCAGACAGATAGTCGGGTCGATCGGCAAATATTCGGCGAAGTACGTTATTATTTCGTCGCGCGTCGACGGTTTTTCGGAGGAGGTGTTCGGACTCGCGGCGCAGGCGGCGGAACTCGGGAAAACGCTCGCCATGGTCGGCGCGCAGCTGCTCGACCTGCTGCTGTTCACATCGCGCGGCTACTATTCGCTCGGCGCGACACGTTCCGATCCCGAAATTTTCATGTTCACGCCGATAGCGCGGACGTGCGCCGCCACCGGCTTCAAGCGCGCCATGGCGGAAATAGCCGAGGACGTTTATATAATGACGACATAGCCGAGGGCAAAGGACGCATATTCATACGCGGTACGAAAACGGAATACAGCGAACGTTATATACCGCTATTCAAATGCGCGATCAACAACTCAAAACAAAATGACGATAGCCACGCGCTACCGCCATTTTAGGTTCTATTCGTCGTCGCTATCGTCGTAGTCGTCCTCATGCGTTGCAATTACAAGCCGCTTGCGGCTTTATTCTACGTTTTCGGGGGCTTGCCGATATGCTAAAAAGTCATTTTCGGTTATATCGTCATAGCCTAAAATCGCGTTCGGCGTTTCGTCCAAATATAGACAAATTTCTAACAATGTGGCAAGGTCTGGCTCGTTTATGCCTTTAAGCCAACGGTTCACAGTCGCTTGCGTCGTGCTTATATGGTCGGCAAGTTCTTGTTGTGTCATATCATGTGCTTTTAACGCCGTGCGCAAATTTTCGGCAAATCTCAACAGTTTCATAGTTCGTTTTATCTCCTCATACTAAAATTATATACGAAAAGCGTATAAAGCACTTGACTTATACGCTTTGCGTATGATAATATTGGAATATACGGAAACCGTATAAATATCAATTAAAAGGACGTTAACAAACAATGACAAGACAACTTACAAATGAAAAAGGGGGGGGGTATACCATCGCGCAACGACATCGCCGCCATTGTTGAGGAAGTGCAACGACTTCGCCGCCCCCGTTTGGGGGAGGTGTCGGCGAAGTCGGTGCACATGTAATCTCGTCGCCTCTCAAAGCGGAAAAGTGGGCGTTACTTATCTGTTTTGTCTTGCTTATAATAATCCTCAAATAAATCATTTGGGGTACACTGCAATACATCGCAAAAGGCTTTTAGCGTATCAAATCGTATGCCTTTGGTTTGGTTGTTTAGAATTTTATTGAAATTCTGATAACTAAAATTTAACTGATTATAAAGCCAATATTTAGTTAGCCCTTTGCTTTCGAGTATATCGAGAATACGAAGTTTCATTTTTTTTACCTCTACATTATAGTATGTACACATTATACACCAAAAAATTGCTTGACATATAGACGTGTGGATTATATAATGTATACATTAGATAAATATGGTAATAGGCAATACGGAGATTATGAAGTATTTTGGATAAATTTGCGGAAAGATTATACGAGCTTCGCGAGGAGGCGGGTTTGACTATGGCGGAGCTTGCGCGCGCGGTAGGCGTAAGCGACGCAACAATTTGCAAGTGGGAAAAAGGCGAAACGTCGCCGATGTCCTATGCCGTTATCGCGCTTGCGCAATTTTTCGGCGTAACGGCGGACTATCTGCTCGGTTTGGATGACTATTGTCAGGCGGGTCGAGATCGCGGCGTGTAAAAATTCCCGTCAAAAAATGCTGTTTCCACTACATATAGCGTCGCGCATCTTCGTCGGCGCGATATGTTGTAAAAACGGTTTTCGTTTTGGTTTTATATGCTCTCGCGGCGGTATGCGGCGCGGGCGTTTTTTATGAAAAATAATCGAAAAAATATCGCAAAACGGCTTGAAAACAGTTGACAAAGATATGCGGTCGGCTTATAATGGATAAGCTACATTGCCATGCGGCGGGTTTTGCGTCGGCAAAAGGGACTCAAAGTCCCTAAAAATTACCGACAAAATGGCACGCCCGGGCGCGTGAAAGCCATAGGCACAAGGAGAACGTTATATGTCCAGCCAAAAAATACGGATCAAGTTGAGAGCGTACGATCACGAGCTTGTCGATAGCTCAGCGCAGCGCATTGTCGACGCAGCCAAGCAGACGGGTTCAAAAGTATGCGGACCTATCCCCCTTCCCACTCAGAAAGAAGTGGTGACGATACTGCGTTCCGTTCATAAGCACAAAGATTCGCGCGAGCAGTTCGAGCTGCGTACTTATTCGCGTCTTATCGATATTTACAGTCCGTCGGGCAAGACGGTCGATTCTTTGATGAAGCTCGACCTTCCCGCCGGCGTAGACATTAAGATCAAGCTGTAAGGAAAGGTGAGCATCATGAAAAAGGCTATCTTAGGCAAGAAGTTAGGCATGACGCGTATATTCGACGAGAACGACATAGCCGTTCCCGTTACCGTCGTGCAGTGCGGTCCCATGACCGTAGTCGACACGCGCACCGTCGAGAACAACGGTTACAGCGCGGTCGTTTGCGCATACGAGGAGATCAAAGAGGGCAAGCTCAACAAGCCCGAAGCCGGTCTTTATAAAAAAGTCAAGGCTAAGCCCGCGCGTTTCCTGCGCGAGTTCCGTTACGAGAATGCCGCGGACTATTCGGTCGGCAGCGTTATCGACTGCGAGATGTTCGCCGACGGCGATATGGTCGACGTTTCGGGCATGACCAAGGGTCGCGGTTTTACCGGCGTTATCAAGCGCTGGAACCATCACCGTCTCAAAATGACGCACGGCACGGGTCCCGTCCACCGCAGCGTCGGTTCTACCGGTGCGAACTCCAACCCCTCGCGCCGCATCAAGAACCTCAAAATGCCCGGTCAGTACGGTCACGAGAAGGTCACTATCCAAAACCTTAAAGTCGTCAAAGTGGACAAGGCGCGCAACGTGCTCCTCATCCGCGGCGCAGTTCCCGGTCCGAAAGGCGGGCTTGTTACCGTCAAAGAGACCGTCAAATAAGGAGATAAGCAATGCCTACGATCAAAATATACAAGCAGGACGGCTCTTCCGCCGGAACAATGGAGCTTGACGACAGCGTTTTCGGCGTCGAGTACAACGAGCCGCTCATCCATCAGGTAGTAGTCGCTCAGCGCGCCAACGCGCGTCAGGGCACGAAAAGCACCCTCACCCGTACCGAAGTGCGCGGCGGCGGCAAAAAGCCGTGGCGTCAGAAGGGCACGGGCAACGCGCGTCAGGGCTCTATCCGCGCGCCGCAGTGGAAAGGCGGCGGCGTGGTGTTCGCTCCGAAGCCGCGTTCGTTCCGTCAAAAGGTCAATAAGCTCGTCCGCATCAACGCGATAACGAGCGCGCTCTCCGCCAAGCTTTCCGACGGCAACCTTATAGTCGTGGACAAGCTCGACCTCGAGCCCAAGACCAAGCAGATGGCGGCGATACTCAAAGCGCTCAAGATCGAGAGCAGAGTGCTCCTCGTTCTTCCCGAAGGCAGCGACAACGCGCTCCGCGCGGCGCACAACATCCCGACCGTGCGCACGTCCGCCTGCGAGAGCGTCAACGTTTACGACGTAGTCGCTAACTCGGTGATACTCACCACCGTCGACGCTATCAAGGCGATCGAGCAAAAATACACAGCCAAGGAGGTCGTCGCGCAATAATGATAGCCGAAGACATCATAATCAAGCCGGCGCTGTCCGAAAAATCGACGCTCGGCGTCAACGATAAAAAATACGTTTTCTACGTCGATCCGCGCGCGGACAAGACGCAGATAAAAGCGGCGGTCGAAAAGGCGTTCGGCGTGGAAGTCGAATCCGTCCACACCGTCAACGTCCGCGGCAAGCAGAAGCGCCGCAACGGCGGTCCCAAGGGCTACACCGCCAAGCGCAAAAAGGCATATGTCAAGCTGACCGCCGCATCCAAGGCGATCGCGTTCTTCGACACGCTTTCTTAAAGGAGAGATCATGGCAATCAAGAGATATAAACCGATCACGCCCGGCACGCGATTCAAGACCACGATAGCCGCGAGCGAGCTTACGGGCGACAAGCCGTACAAGCCGCTGCTCCGCGAGCAGAGCCGTTCGGGCGGCCGCAACTTTTCCGGCAAGATAACCGTCAGGCACATCGGCGGCGGCAACCGTCAGAAATACCGTATAATAGACTTCAAGCGCGACAAGGACAACATCCCCGCGCGCGTCGCAACGGTAGAATACGATCCCAACCGCACTGCGTTCATAGCGCTTTTGAACTACGCCGACGGCGAGAAGCGTTATATACTCGCTCCGCTCGGACTGCAAAAGGGCGACACCGTGATATCGGGCGAGACCGCGGACATCAAGGCGGGCAACAGCCTGCCGCTGTCGGCGATCCCCGTCGGTACGCTTGTCCACAACATAGAGATGCTCCCCGGCCGCGGCGGTCAAATGGCGCGCACTGCGGGCGCGGCGGCGCAGCTCATGGCTAAGGAAGGCAAGTACGCGACGCTCAGACTTCCGTCGGGCGAAATGAGAATGGTGCTCCAACGCTGCAAGGCGACGATCGGGCAGGTCGGCAACCTCGACCACGAGCTCGTCAGCCTCGGCAAAGCGGGCAGAAAACGCCACATGGGCGTCAAACCGACCGTCCGCGGCGTGGTCATGAACCCTTGCGACCACCCTCACGGCGGCGGCGAAGGCAAGAGCCCGATAGGCAGACCGAGCCCGGTATCGCCTTGGGGCAAGCCGACGCTCGGTAAGAAGACGAGAGCCAAGCACAAGGCGTCCGACAAGTTCATTGTCAAGCGCATAAATTAAGGAGCTTTAAGACATGTCAAGATCGACAAAAAAAGGTTACTATGTTGACGCCAAGCTGATGCAAAAGGCTCAGGCGATGGCGGATACGGCGGACAAACGCCCGATCAAAACCTGGTCGCGCGCTTCGACGATATTCCCCGAATTTGTAGGACTTACCTTTGCCGTGCACAACGGCAAGAAATTCGTTCCCGTCTACGTCACGACGGACATGGTCGGGCACAAGCTCGGCGAGTTCGCACCGACGCGCACCTTCCTCGGTCACGCCGGCGAAAAGACGACGAAGGGCAAGTAAGGAGCAGTTATGGCTAAAAGAATGAGAGAAAAAGCAGAAAGAGTCGAAGCGCAGCGCGAAAAGCGCCCGCATGCGACCGCGAGATACGTCCGTATCGCGCCCGACAAGGTGCGCATCGTTCTCGCGCTCATCCGCGGCAGATCGGTAAACGAAGCGATGGCTATACTGCAGGCTACGCCCAAAGCGGCGAGCGAGCCGATATTCAAGGTCCTTAACTCGGCGGCTGCCAATGCCGAGCACAACGAGAACATGTCGGTAGCCGATCTGTTCGTAGCGGAAGCGTACGCCGATCCCGGTCCGACGCTCAAACGCTATCAGCCGGTCAGCAAGGGCAGAGCGCATCATATCCTTAAGCGCACGAGCCACATTACCGTCATACTCGACACCAAGGAGGAGCTGTAATCATGGGTCAGAAAGTCAATCCCCACGGTTTGCGCGTCGGCGTTATCGATAAATGGAACTCGCAGTGGTACGCGGGCAAACAGGAGTTTGCGTCGTTCATACTCGAGGACCACAAGATCCGCAAGCACATCGAGACCAAATACAAATCCTGCGGCATAAGCAAAGTCGTTATCGAGCGTCCGCAGGGCAAGGTGCAGGTTTCCATACATGCGCAGTTCCCCGGCAGGATCATCGGGCAGAAGCACGTCGGCGTCGACGAGCTCCGTAAAAACCTCGAAAAGATAACCGACGGGAAAAAGATCTACGTCAATATAATAGAAGTCAAACACCCCGACCTCAACGCGAAGCTGCTCGCCGAGAACATCGCGGCGCAGCTCGAAAAGCGCGCATTCTTCCGCCGCACGATGAAGCAGGCGATGAGCAAGGCGACGCATGCCGGCGCAAAGGGCGTCAAGGTCATGGTCGGCGGCAGGCTCGACGGCGCGGAGATAGCGCGTGCCGAGCATTATCAAGAAGGCTCGATACCTCTGCAGACCATCCGCGCGGACATCGATTACGGCTTTGCCGTAGCGCAGACCACGTTCGGCGTGCTCGGCGTCAAGGTATGGATCTACAAAGGCGACGTTTTAGGCAAAGCGGCTCAGCCCGCGCCCAAGACCGCCGAAGAGCTTAAGGAGGGCGAATAATGTTAGCTCCCAATAAAGTAAAACACCGCAGAGTACAGCGCGGCAGGATGAAGGGCAAAGCGACTCGCGGCAACAAGATATCTTACGGCGAGTTCGCGCTCGTCAGCCAAGATCCCGGCAGGATAACCTCCAACCAGATCGAGGCGGCGCGTGTCGCGATGACGCGTTACACCAAGCGCGGAGGTAAGGTCTGGATCTGCATCTTCCCGCACAAGCCGTATTCCAAAAAGCCCGCCGACACCCGTATGGGTAGCGGTAAAGGCGCGCCCGAGTACTGGGCGGCTGTCGTCAAGCCCGGCACTGTCATGTTCGAGATGGCGGGCGTCAGCGAGGAAGTCGCGCGCGAGGCGCTCAGGCTCGCGTCATACAAGCTCCCCGTCCGTTGCAAGATAGCAAAGCGCGAGGAAGCCGAACCCGCAGCGGCGGCAGAACCGACCGAGAATAAGGAGGTCGAATAATGAAAGAGAACGTTCACGAGCTCAGAGACGAAGAATTGCAGCAGAAGCTCGCTTCGCTCAAGACCGAGCTTTTCAACCTCAGATTTTCCCACGCGACCAACCAGCTTTCCAATCCCAAGCAAATACAGAACGTCCGCCGCGACATCGCTCGCGTCAAGACGGTGATCAGAGAGCGTGAGCTTCGCGCGAACAAGGAGGTCAAGTAATGGAGCGCAACGACAGAAAAACGCGCGAAGGCGTGGTCGTATCTAACAAAATGGACAAGACGGTAGTCGTTTCCGTCACCGAAAAGTTCAAGCACCCGCTTTACAAAAAGACCGTCAGCCGTTGCAAGCGCTTCAAGGCGCACGACGAGAACAACGAGTGCGGCGTCGGCGACATCGTAGAGATCGTAGAGACCAGACCTATATCCAAGGATAAGTGCTGGCGGGTCAATAAGATAGTCGAAAAAGCCAAATAATTTCGGCGCGGTACCCGTATCGCTATATGCGGCGTCGGGCTAAACGCTTTCTCCGGTCGCGTACTTAAAGTACGTTCCCGCTCGAAAACGGTCGCCCGTTTCCCGCGCGATCGAAGCGAAAGGCTCAGTCGCAGTAAGCGGTATGTCCGCGGCGCAGTCTTTATAAATACAGACGGCGTTCGGATAAGATCAAAGTAATTTCAGCTACAAGCGCGCGGCTTGCGCGTACAGGAGTAAATCATGATACAGGCTCAATCGTATCTCAAGGTCGCCGACAACACCGGCGCGAAAGAGATAATGTGCATACAGGTTATGGGCGGCTCGCTCCACAAGAGCGGCAATATCGGCGACATCATCACGGCGTCGGTCAAGTCCGCACAGCCGGGCGGCACGGTCAAGAAAGGCGACGTCGTAAAGGCGGTCATAGTGCGCACGCATCAGGGCGTCAACCGTCCCGACGGTTCGCACATACGCTTCGACGACAATGCCGCAGTCATCATAGACAGTCAAAAGCAGCCGCGCGGAACGCGTATCTTCGGACCGATCGCGCGCGAGCTGAGAGACCGCGACTTCACAAAGATAATATCTTTGGCGCCCGAAGTAATTTAACGGAGGATCGGATATGAATCTCAACGTCAGAAAAGGCGATAACGTAAAAGTCCTGACCGGCAAAGACAAGGGCAAGACCGGCAAGGTATTGGCTACCGATCCCAAAACGGGCAAAGTGCTCGTCGAGGGCGTCAATATAGCGACGCATCATCTCAAAGCGCGCGCCGCGGGTCAGCAGTCGAGCATCAAAAAGGTGGAAGCCCCGCTCGACGGCAGCAACGTGCAGATAGTCTGCCCGTCCTGCAACAAGAACGCGCGCGTCCGTCATCAGAAGATAGACGGCAAAAACGTCCGTATATGCGCCAAGTGCGGCGCGAGCCTCGACGTTTCCGTCAAGGCGGACAAAAAGAAGAAAGCCGACAAAACGGACAAGGCGAAAAAGCCCGCCAAGAAAAAGGCGGACGACAAAGCGGAAAAGGTCGAAAAGACCGTAGCGCCCGAGGCCGACGCCGCGGCGGAGACCGTAGCGACCGAGGCGGCCGCCGAAAAGAAGCCTGCTGCGAAAAAAACCGCAGCCAAGAAGCCCGCGGCTAAGAAAGTTCCCGTCGAAGAAAGCTCCGACGGTAAAACAGATAAGGAGTGATCCCAATGGCAGAGAAAAAGACCGCCAAAAAGGCAACCGCCGCCGCAGGCAGCGGAGCAAAGTCGCAAAACCCCGAGCGCTATCGGCTGCGTCGCCGCTATCGCGAGGAGATAGTGCCGCAGCTCATGAAGGAGCGCGGCTATAAGAACGTCAATCAAGTTCCCAAGCTGGACAAGGTCGTACTCAACATGCGGCTCGGCGACATCAAGGACAACAGCAAGAGCATCCAGCTCGCACAGGGCGAGCTCGAAGCGATTGCCGGACAAAAGAGCGTGCTCGTCAAAGCCAAGAAGTCGGTAAGTAACTTCAAGCTTCGCGAAGGTCAGTCGATAGCGATAAAGACGACGCTCCGCGGCGAGATGGCTTACGAGTTTTTGGACAGGCTCGTGTCGATAGCCCTGCCGCGCGTCCGCGACTTCCGCGGCGTGTCGGGCAAGTCGTTCGACGGACGCGGCAACTACGCGCTCGGCATCAAGGATCAGACGATATTCCCCGAGATCTCGTACGAGCTGATCGAGAAGATACGCGGTTTCGACGTCGACGTCGTAACGACCGCGGCGACGGACGAGGAAGCGAAGGTGCTGCTGACTAAGCTCGGTATGCCGTTCAAGAATTAAGGAGATCACAATGGCTAAAAAGGCGATGATAAACAAACAGCAAAGAGTGCCCAAGTACAAGACGCGCGCATACACGCGTTGCAGTATTTGCGGCAGACCGCATGCCGTGCTCAAAAAGTACGGTATATGCAGAATTTGCTTTCGCGAACTTGCGTACAAGGGAGAGATCCCCGGCGTAAAGAAGTCGAGCTGGTAAGGAGGGTATTAGATTATGGTAACGACCGATCCTATCGCGGATCTCCTCACGAGGATCCGCAACGCGATAATAGCGCGTCATGACACAGTTTCGATCCCGACGTCCAAGATGAAAAAGTCCATCGTCGACATTCTCGTCGAGGAAGGGTTCGTCGCGTCCGGCGATATCGTCGACGAGGCGGGACACAGCAATATCAAGGTCGCGCTCAAGTACGTCGGCAACAAGAACGCGATAACCAATCTCAAGCGCATTTCCAAGCCCGGTCTCCGCGTTTACTGCGGTTGCGAGGACCTGCCCAAGGTGCTCGGCGGCTACGGCATTGCTATAATTTCCACGTCGCGCGGCGTCATGACCGACAAAAAGGCGCGCGAGCTCAAAGTGGGCGGCGAAGTTCTCGCCTACGTTTGGTAGGAGGGGTATATGTCTCGTATAGGCAGAAAACAAATAGACGTTCCGGCGGGCGTTTCGGTTAGCTACGCCGACAACGTCGTTACAGTCAAAGGCAAGCTCGGCGAGCTCAAGCAGTCGATAGCGAGCAACGATATAACGGTCAAGATCGGCGCGGGCGTGGTAAACGTCGAGCGCGCCAACGACCAAAAGCAGACGCGCGCGTATCACGGTCTGTACCGTCAGCTCATAGCCGACATGGTCAAGGGCGTGGAAACGCCGTTCACCAAAACGCTCATCGTTTCGGGCGTCGGTTACAAATGCGCGGTCACGGGCAATAAGCTCGTCATGAACATCGGGTACAGCAAGCCCGTCGAGTTCACCGTTCCCGACGGCATAACCGTCACTTGCCCCGATCCCCTTACCATCGTGGTCAGCGGTATCGACAAGTGCTATGTCGGACAGGTCGCGGCGCAGATCAAATCCAAGCGTCCCGTCGAGCCGTACCACGGCTACGGGTTGCATTACAGCGACGAGGTCGTTCTCCGCAAGGAAGCGAAGACGGCAGGCAAGAAATAGGAGAGTGGTCTAAATGATTAAGAAGATAGACAAAAACAAGATTCGCATGAAGCGGCACGAGCGTCTCCGTCACGACCTTAAAGGCACGACCGAGCGTCCGCGGCTCTCCGTTTACCGTTCGACCGATAACGTTTACGTCCAAATAATAGACGATATCAAAGGCGTTACGCTCGTCTCCGCCGGCACAAAAGCCAAAGGCTTCGACGTCAAGGGCAAGACCAAGACGCAGGCAGCCGAGGCGGTCGGCAAAGCGATAGCGGAAAAGGCGATCGCAAAAGGCATCACCGAAGTGGTCTTTGACCGCGGCGGCTATCTTTACACGGGCAGGGTCAAGGCTCTCGCCGACGCGGCACGCGCCGCCGGTCTTAAATTTTAGGAGATATCATGGCACGCGAAGATTTCAAGAAAAAGAGAGACAAAGACGTTGTCGACGACGGTATCAAGACCAAGCTCGTCGAAACGCGCAGGGTCTGTAAGGTCGTCAAGGGCGGACGCAACAGCAGCTTCGCCGCGCTCGTAGTCGCGGGCGACGGCAAGGGCAAGGTCGGTATCGGCATGGGCAAAGCGACCGAGGTCCCCGAGGCGATCAAGAAAGCCGAGCAGGCGGCGCGCCGCAATATGCGCGCTATCTCGCTCAACGGCACGTCTATACCGCACGAGGCAATGGGCAAGTTCTCTTGCAGCAAAGTGCTGCTGAGACCCGCGCCCGAAGGCCGAGGCGTTATCGCGGGCGGCAGTGTCCGCGCGGTGCTGGAGCTTTGCGGCATCAACAACATCACCACCAAGTGCTACGGCTCGCGCAACCCGATCAACGTCGTCAAGGCGACGATGAACGCGCTGTCGACGCTGAGAACGGCGGATGAGGTTGCGGCGATTCGCGGCAAGTCCGTCTCCGATCTTTAAGCACGTCTGCATCTCGGGATACTGCGTCAAGCCGCGGATTTTATCGGGTCATGTGCGCCTAAGCACACTCCCCTCAAAAATCCTTGCTTTCCTTGTCTGCCGAGCGCATACGCGCTTAAAGCGGCGTTTGTGCCGTCAGGACGATAGGCAAAGCCCGAGTATTACACTTATACATTATACGGCGACATCGCCGCATAGGAGGTCATTGCGACAATGGCAAAGAAACAAGAAAAGCAAGAGAGCAAGAAGCTAAGCATAACGCTCGTCAAGAGCACTGCGGGCAGACTTGAAAAGCAGCAGCGCACCGTCGAGGCGCTCGGGCTCAAAAAGATACGGCAGACGGTCGTCCTGCCCGACAACGCGGCGACGCGCGGCATGATCGACGTCGTGAGCCACCTGGTCACGGTCCAAGAGCTTTGAACCGCGTAACTATCTCGATCGACAAGGAGTAACATTATGAAAATGCATTCACTTATGCCGGCGGACGGCGCGCGCACCAAAGCGAAGCGGCTCGGCCGCGGTATCGGCTCGGGGCTCGGCAAAACGTCCGGCAAGGGTCATAAAGGTCAGTGGGCGCGCAGCGGCGGCGGCGTTCGTCCCGGTTTCGAGGGCGGACAGATAACGCTCATGCGCAGACTGCCCAAGCGCGGCTTCAACAACAAGTTCGCCAAGGAGTTTACCGTCGTCAACGTCGACAAGCTCAATGTTTTCGACGACGGCACGGTCGTCGACCTCAAGCTCCTCGTCGAGGCGGGCATCGTCAAGAAAGTCGAGCCGTACGGTCTTAAAATACTCGGCGACGGCGAGATAACCAAAAAGCTCACCGTCAAGGCGGCTAAGTTCACCAAGTCCGCACAAGAGAAGATAGAAAAAGCAGGCGGCAAGGCAGAAACCGAAAATGTTTGAAACGCTTAAAAATGCTTTCAAGAACAGAGAAGTCCGTATCAAGATACTGATCACGATCGGACTGCTCTTTATATATAGGCTCGGTTGTTGGGTGCCCATCCCGGGCATCGATGCGGCGATCTATAAAGATACGATAAGCGACGGATCGTTGCTGTCGTTGCTCAGCGGTATCACGGGTAGCGCGTTGCAGAACGGCGCGCTGTTCGCGATAGGCGTTACGCCGTATATCAACGCGTCGATAATACTTCAACTGCTGACGGTTGCGATACCGCGTTTGCAGGAGTATTCCAAACAGGGCGACGAGGGCAAGCGCAAGATAACGCAGATAACGCGTTATATCACCATCGCGCTCGCGCTCGCTCAGTCGATAGGCATCACGGTATCGTACGCGCGTTCGGGCGCTATCTCGAACAACGTATTCGGACCGATGACGCAGACCTGGGTCATAGCGATGTTCGTTTGCGTGCTCATGATAATGGGCGCAATGCTCACCATGTGGCTCGGCGAACGCATCACCGATTACGGCGTCGGCAACGGCATAAGCCTTTTGATTTTCGTCGGTATCATATCGTCCGCCGGTCTTGCGATAATCGCTAAGTTCCAAGCGGCATTCGGCGGCAACGAAATGGCTATCTGGGAGCTGCTCGGCTTCGCGCTGATGGTGCTCGCGGTGTTCCTGCTCATAGTTTTCGTCGACCTTTCCGAGCGGCGCGTGCAGGTCACTTACGCCAAACAGATAAAAGGCAGAAAGCAGTACGGCGGTCAGAGCACGTATATCCCCATCAAGCTCAACGCGAGCGGCGTCATGCCGATAATCTTCGCGACCGCGCTTATCACTTTCCCGCAGATGATAGCGCAGCTCTTTGCGCCGACCAGCGGTTTCTACAACTGGTGGACGAAATGGCTCGGCGCGGGCTCGCCGATATACGCGGTGCTCGTCGCGCTCCTCATACTCTTCTTCTCGTACTTCTACGCGCAGATAGAGTTCAACCCCGAGGACATCTCGCGCAACATCCAGCAGTACGGCGGATTTATCAACGGCATACGCCCGGGCAAGCCGACGACCGAATATCTCGCGCGCATAAGCAAGCGTTTGACGCTGTTCGGCGCGATATTCCTCGCGTTCATCGCGCTCGTGCCGTCGGTCATTTTCGCGGCGGTGCTAAGCGACGCGTCGCTCGTAAACGCGTTTTCCGCGACAGGTATGCTCATCGTAGTTTCGGTCGCGCTCGAATTCGAGAAACAGCTCCAAAGTCTTATGATGATGAAGCAATACAAAGGCTTTTTGAAGTAAACGGGAGGCAACGGCATTATGAACATTATTATCATGGGCGCGCCCGGCTCGGGCAAAGGCACTCAAGCCGCGCTGATATGCAAGGCTCACGACCTTCCGCACGTATCGACGGGCGACCTTCTGAGAAAGAACATCGCTGACGGTACGGAGCTCGGCAAGCAAGCCAAGGCGTTCATGGACGCGGGCAAGCTCGTTCCCGACGAACTCGTCATAGCTCTTCTCAAAAACCGCATCGCGGAAACGGACTGCAAAAACGGATTTTTGCTCGACGGCTTCCCGCGTAACGCGAAGCAGGCGGAGGTGCTCGGCGGTATAGTCGATATCGACGTCGCGCTTTATCTCGAAACAGACCTCGACAAGCTCGCGGACCGCGCGGCCAACAGGCGCGTCTGCCTCAAATGCGGCTACTCGACGAGCGCGGACAAAGCGCCCGACGGCAAGTGCAAGGAGTGCGGCGAGCCGCTCGTCATTCGCGACGACGACAAGCGCGAGGTCGTGGAAAACCGGCTCAAAGTCTACGCCGCCAACACCGCGCCGCTCGTAGAATACTACAAGGCAAAAGGCGTGCTCAAAACGGTGGACGGCATGCAGAGTATCGAGGCGGTCAACGCCGCGATAGAAGCGGCGCTTAAATGATAGCGACCAAAGAGAAAGACCGCGAGGGCATGCGCGCGGCGGGCAAAGTCGTCAAGGCGGCGCTCGACGCGGCGCGCGAGTTTATCAAGCCGGGCATAACCACGCTCGAGATAGACGCGGTCGTCGAAGAAGCGATACGGAGCATGGGCGCGACTCCGTCGTCGAAGGGTTATCAAGGCTTTCCCAACGCGTCCTGTATTTCGGTAAACGACGTCGTCGTGCACGGTATCCCGTCGCTGACGATCGTCAAGGACGGCGACATAGTATCCGTCGACGTCACAGCACTTTTGAACGGCTATCAGAGCGACGCGGCGCGGACCTTCGCGGTCGGCGACGTGTCGGACGGGAACAAGGCGCTTATCGCCGCGGCGGAAGCCGCGTTCTACGCCGGCATGGAATATGCGCGGGCGGGGAACAGGGTCGGCGACGTGTCGAGCGCGATACAGCTCTACTCGGAGCTGCACGGCTACGGCGTCGTGCGCGCGCTTACGGGTCACGGTATCGGGCGCAAAATGCACGAATCGCCCGAAGTTCCCAACTTCGGCTCTAAGCACAGCGGTCCGACGCTCAAAGCGGGCTTGTGCATAGCGGTCGAACCGATGATCACGCGCGGCGGCTGGCGCGTGTACTGCGAACGCGACGGCTGGACGGTCCGGACTTCCGACCGAAGCAACGCGGCGCATTACGAAAACACCGTCATAATAGGCGACGGCGAGCCGGAGATACTGACACTGTGAGGCGGCAATGCAGCTCGGCGACATAGTGGTGAGCCGCGCCGGTCACGACGCAGGCAAGCCGTTCGTGATAGTGTCCGTAGTCAGCGACGATTTCGTGCTGATAGCGGACGGCAAGAACAGACGGACGGACAATCCCAAGCTCAAACGTACAAGGCATTTACGGGCGGTCGAACCGAGCGGCTTGACCGAACCGACGAACGCATCGCTCGCAAAGCGATTAAAAAAATTCATTTCCGACAGGAGGTCTTATGCCGAGAAGCGATAATATCGAAACCGAAGGCGTGGTCGAGGAATGCTTACCGGGAACCAAGTTCAAGGTCAAGCTCGACAACGGCGCAACGGTCATGTGCACGATAGCGGGCAAGATGCGCGTCAACTACATCAAAGTATTGTTGGGCGACCGCGTCAAAGTCGCGATATCGCCTTACGATATAACAAAAGGCATAATCACTTTCCGCAGCAAAAACTGATTTGGCGCCGTTTACTTCGCGTGATGCGTCGTCAAGCATCGTATCTGCTCGGGTCATGTGCGTTTGAGCACACTCCCCGTCGCATATCCTCGCTTTCCTCGCCTGACGCTCGTCAACGCCGTCAAATACGCAACTTCCCTTATCTACGGCGCGTCTGTCGCCGAAAAGGCGTAGCGATAACGCTCGTCAACGCCGTCAAATACGCAACTCCCTAATCTACGGCGCGTCTGTCGCCGAAAAAGCGCGGCGATGACCCGTCAAAAACAGAACAGCAAATATCGGCGAAACGATAAAACGCCTCGCCGCAAAACAACGGATAAAATATCCGATATCTTCTCTACAAGGAGCAACATCATGAAAGTAAGATCGTCTGTAAAACCCATGTGCGACAAGTGCAAAGTCATACGCCGTCACGGCAAGGTCATGGTCATTTGCAGCAAGAACCCGAGCCACAAACAGCGTCAGGGTTAAAGCCTTTTCGCGCCCGACTGCGGCAGCTCCGCAAGCGTGCGCGTTTCGGTAAGAAAACAATCGCCGCGGTCGCGGGCGCGACATTCCACACGCCCGCAGTCGTAGCGCAAGTATATAGAACACGCGGCACGGCGACGCGCCGCCGCGGAAAAACAACCAACAAAATCCAAAAATCAAGGAGCAACAAAAGTGGCAAGAATTGCAGGTATCGATCTGCCCAAGGAAAAGCGCATCGAGATCGGATTGACTTACATCTACGGTATCGGGCGTCCCACGGCGATCAAAATTCTTAAAGCGACGAACATCGATCCCGACGTTCGCGTCAAGGACCTGACCGACGAGCAAGAGAACGCGCTTCGTACCTATATAGACAAAAATATCAAGGTCGAGGGCGATCTTCACCGTGAGGTCGAGCTTAACATCAAGCGACTTAAAGACATCGGCTGCTATCGCGGCGTTCGTCATCGCAAAAACCTGCCCGTTCGCGGACAGAACACCAAGCAGAACGCGCGCACCCGCAAAGGACCGAAGCGCACCGTTTCGCGCAAGAAGAAGGAGAAGTAATAGCTCATGGCAGTTAAGAAATCTTCCGGCAAGAAAAAGATAACCAAGAATATCGACAAGGGTTGCGTGCATATCCATGCGTCGTTCAACAACACGATAGTAACGGTAACCGACGAGCAGGGCAACGCGATCGCGTCGTGCTCGGCGGGCACGCTCAAATTCCGCGGTTCGAGAAAATCCACGCCGTACGCCGCGCAGATGGCTGCGGAGGAAGCGGCGCGCCGCGCGATGGATCACGGTCTGCGTTCGGTCAAGGTGTTCGTCAAGGGTCCCGGACCCGGCAGAGAATCGGCTATCCGCGCAATGGAAGTCGTCGGGCTTTCGGTCAGCGAGATAAACGACGTATCGCCCATACCGCATAACGGTTGCCGTCCGCCCAAGCGCAGAAGAGTGTAAGGAGTTACTAAGTTATGGCAAGAAACATTTGTGCAGATTGCAGGCAGTGCCGTCGCGAGGGGCAGAAGCTGTTCCTCAAGGGCGAGCGTTGCGTATCGAAGAAGTGCGCTATGGAGCGCAGACCCGTTCCGCCCGGACCGCATGCCAATGCGCGGCATAAGAACAGCGAGTACAACACTCAGCTCCGCGAGAAGCAAAAGGTCAAGCGCGCATACGGCGTTTTGGAAAAGCAGTTCCGCAGCTACTACGAGAAAGCCGAGGCGCAGAAGGGCGTCACGGGCGAGAACATGCTCGCCATGCTCGAAAAACGTCTTGACAACGTAGTTTACCGCATGGGCATCGGCGCGTCGCGCAAGATGGCGCGTCAGATAGTCAACCACGGTCACGTCACCGTCAACGGCAAGCGCGTCGACATTCCGTCGTACCAGGTCAAGCTCGGCGACGAGATAGCTATCAAAGAGACCAGCCGCGACAACGCTATGTTCAAAGAGCTCCGCGGCGCTAAAATAGTAATGCCCAAGTGGGTCACGTTCGACACCGAGAACTTTATCGGCAAGATCGTGGACAACCCCAAGCGCGACGACATCGATCTCAGTATAAACGAACAGCTCATCGTCGAGTTGTACTCTAAGTAATAAGGAGACTTCTTTCTATGATGCAGATAGAAATGCCGAAGATCACTTTGGAGGAAAACGACAGCTACCGCACGGGCAAGTTCGTTATAGAACCGTTGGAACGCGGCTACGGGCATACGCTCGGCAACGCTTTGCGTCGCGTGCTGCTGTCCAATCTTCCGGGCGCGGCAGTCGTTGGTATATTGATAGAGGGCGTCGATCACGAGTTTTCGACGATAAAGGGCGTCAAGGAAGACGTTACCGAGCTTATCCTCAACCTCAAACAGCTCAACCTCAAAGCGAATTTTTCGGACGACGGGCTTGTCAAAGAGCTTCATCTTACGAAGACCGCTCCGGGTGCGGTGTACGCCAAAGATATCGACATCGATCCCGAGATAGACATACTCAATCCCGACCTGTATCTTTGCACGCTCGACAGCGGCGCTAAGCTCGAAATGACGCTTTTCGTCGGCAAGGGCAGGGGCTACGTCGTCGCGGAAAACCTCAAGGACCCCACCCGTCCGATAGGTTATATCCCGATCGACGCGATATTCACGCCCGTCAAGTTCGCATCGTACGCGGTCGAACCGACGCGCGTCGGGCAGTCCATGGACTACGACAAGCTGATAATCAACGTCAAGACCGACGGCTCGCTGTCCGCCAAGGATGTGCTCAGCCTCGCGGCAAAGGCGCTCGAAGACCATATCAAGCTTTTCGTCGCGCTCAGCGATACGATATCGGGTCTCGATATACTCGTTTCGCGCTCCGAGGACAGACAGCAGAAAGTCCTCGAAATGAACATCGAAGAAATGGATCTTTCCGTCCGCAGCTACAACTGTCTCAAACGCGCCGGTATCCACACCGTCGCCGACCTCACGAGAAAGAGCGAGGAGGACATGCTCAAGGTGCGCAACCTCGGCAGGAAATCGCTCGACGAAGTCATCATGAAGCTGCACACGTTCGGGCTCGACCTGAAAGCGTCGGAAGACTAAAAGGAGAAATAACGACATGGATCAGAGAAAACTTTCCCTTCCCACCGACAGGCGCGACGCGCTTCTGCGCAACCAAGTCACCGCGCTTTTGTGGAACGGCAAAATTACGACCACGCTCGCCCGCGCAAAGGAAGTCCAGCGCATAGCCGACGGCGTGATACAGCTCGCGATAGACACCGTGCTCGACGTCAAAAAGACGACCAAGCAGGGCGTCGACAAAAAAGGCAAGCCCATCGAGGTCGAAGTCATACTCGACGGCGAGAAACGCCTTGCCGCGCGCAGGAAAATTATGTCGATAGTGTACGACCCGCCCGAAGTCCGTAACCCCGGCGAAACGGGTCCCGCGTTCCGCGAGCGCACCAAAGACATACAGCACCCGCTCGTCGAAAAGATCTTCAACGTGTACGCGATACGCTATTCCAAGCGCAACAGCGACAACGATTGCAGCGGCGGCTATACCCGCGTGCTCAAGCTCGGCGCACGCCGCGGCGACGGCGCGGAAGAAGCGCTCATCGAGTTGGTGTAATAGACATCTATTAAGAACAAAAACAGAACAACGCAAGACGATAACGCCTTGCGTTTTTTCGTGCGGAACAGCGCGGCAGGTAAAAAAATTAAGGGACTGTTTGCTTGCGCTTGGAATGACAAAATACGTCGATAAGTTGGTTTGTCATCCTGAGCGAAGCGAAGGATCTCAACTGCTATCATAGCTTACGCCGTCGTTTGAATAATGTAGAGACTCTTCGCTTGCGCTCAGAGTGACAAAAACATGTATTGCGGTGTAACAATATAGTAAAGGATTGACAAACATGCTGTTTGATAATATAATAATTATATGTATGAATATTTTGTTTATATTGCAACCAATAAAGCAAACTCAGTCCTATACACGGGCGTGACCAACAATATATATAGACGGATGTTTGAGCATGCAGAAAAGGAAAACCCGAATTGCTTTACGGCGAAATACAATGTAAACAAGCTTGTATATGTAGAAAAAACTTCTTACGTAAATAACGCATTGACACGTGAAAAACAAATAAAGGGTCTAACACGTCAAAAAAAGATAGACTTGATAAACGCTCAAAATCCCGAATGGGCTGACTTATTGAAAAACTTCGATTAAAAAGTATTTTCGATACAGTAAACGCATGTTGGTCATCCTGAGCGTTTTATGCTCACCGAAGGATCTCCATTGTAATTCCGTGCTTACATTGACGCAGAATACGGTAGAGACTCTTCGCTAACGCTCAGAGTGACAAAAAAGCTTTCCACTTGCGCTCAGAGTGACATAAAAGTCTTTCCGCTAACGCTTTAAGCGACAAAACGAGCGTACTCTAAGCGACAGACCCGGCGCACGCGGCATACGGACGGACTAAAAACGCACCGCTTGACAAACACTAAACGACGGTATATAATAAAGAAAAAGGAGGTCGGAAATGGCTAAGAAAGTAACCCCCGACATGACGATATACGACGTGCTCTGCCTCGCGCCCGAAAGCGCGGAGCTTCAACAGGTGTTCTTCGATATGGGGATGCACTGCCTCGGCTGCCCGATATCGCGCGGCGAGACCGTCGAAGAAGCGGCGGCCGCGCACGGCAACGACGTCAACGAGCTTGTCGACAAGCTCAACGCAGTCCTCGGCGAGTGAAGCTCGTCGTAGGGCTCGGCAATCCCGGATCGCGGTATGCCGAAACGTATCACAACGTCGGCTTTGCCGCGGTCGATCTTTTGGCGTCGCGACTGCGCGCGTCCGAGTTTCGGCTCGACAAAAAAAGCAACTCGCAGCTCTCGGAAGCGAGCGCGCTCGGTCAAACCGTCATACTGTGCAAGCCCGATACGTACATGAACCTGTCGGGCGACGCGGTGTCGTATCTCGCGCGGTACTATAAGCTCGCGCCGAGCGATATCATAGTACTGTACGACGACATCGACGTAAAAAAAGGCACGGTGCGCGCGCGACCCGACGGCTCGGCAGGCACGCATAACGGCATGCGCGATATCGTCGCCAAGCTCGGCTCAACGGCGTTCGCGCGGGTGCGTATCGGCACGGGCGGAAAACCCGACTATATGCAGCTCGCCGACTACGTGCTGTCGCGCATCCCGCAGGCGGAAAACGCAACGATGACCGCGGTCTACGGTATCGCCTGCGACTTCGTCGAAACATGGCTCGGCGGCAAGCCGTGGCAGGACATGACTGTAACAGCGTCGGCATGACGCGAGAATTACATAACAAGGCGTGACGAATTGATACTACTCTCGGCATTAAAAGTAAACGTCGATATTTTTTACTACATCACGGCGGCGATAGTCTACGGCTGTATCGCCGTTCTTGTTGTGCTGTCGCTGTACTACGGACGGCGCGCGCGCCGCAACGTCAAAAAAGAACGCGTTTCGCGCCTGCCCGACGGGTTTTCGCCGCTCGACGTTCAGCGCATATTCATCGGCAAGACCTTTCCGCGCAGGATAACGCGCGCGCTCGTCGCCTGGTGGGCGGAGCGCGGATACATTTCGGTAACGCGCACGGGCTTTTTCACGGTAGAGCTCAAACGTCAGAAAGCATTCCCGTACCATTACTCGAAAAACGCGGTATTTTTCGACCGCGGCACGTATGTCAGAGAACGCGATCTGTTCGCCAAGCTGTTCGGGCGTAAAGGCTCGGTAACGGTCAATCTGTTTCTCCCGATGTTCCGAAAACCGAGCAAAGACAAGGACGAAAAATACGCTACGCGCGAAGACGTCGGCGTGTATTCCGCCAAGCATTACAGATTGAAGATAATCGCGCTGCTGCTTTCGGTCGCGCCGTTCGTCGCGGCGACGCTGTTCATGGTCATAGAGAAAGGTCATTCGACACTGCTGGTCACGCTCGGAATGGCGGCGATAGGGCTTTTCGTGCTGAAATTCATGACGGAAATACCCATACCGTTTCGGCTCGTGTGGTGCGGTATGTGGCTGGGCGTGCCCGTCGGCATGCTGATAGCGTCCAACCTGCCGCCCAACGACCCAGCGTTTATCAACATTGCCGCGAGCGCCGCCATGCTGATAGGCACGATGGTGCTCGTGCAGTTCGTCGACTACCGCGAGCGCATCAACCTCTCGGACTATTCCGATATCGTGAATTACCGTAAGTTCCTGCTCCGCTGTAAAGCGGAGGAGCTGAGCGAAGAAGACTATCGCGCCGCGCTCCCGTTCATCTATGCGTTCCGCATAAAGCCGCTCGTCGGCGGCAAGTTCAAACAGTTCGCCGCGCCCGAATGGTACACCGACCGCCGCGGCGAGAAAAGGGGGGCGATACTGTGATACCTCTCGGACTGCTTATAGTGATGTACGCGCTGGTAATTTGCGCCGTTGGGTTAGCCGCCGCGCCGTTCGTGATAAGCGCGGTGCAGAAAAAACGCGCGACGCGCCCCGTCGAGTACTACCCTCCGCGCGGGTTCTCGCCGATAGACGTCATGATAGAATACTTCGGCTCGCGCGCGAACATGCGCGAGCTGTTCGACCCGTTGATGCTGTTTTGGGCGGACCACGGCTTCATCGAGATAGAAGAGGACTGCAAGCGCGGACTGAAGCTTACCAAGCTCAAACAGCTCGAGCCCGTCGGCGAAAAGGACGCGAGGCGCGATCAGACATACCGCTACGAAAAACAGCTTTTCGACGATATGTTCGCAGATAAGGACGTGTTCTATACGCTCGCCGCTACGTCCGCACACGAAAACGATTATAAAAAATTCTGCAAAAACTGCAAGAATGCGGCGCAGCACGCAATGTCGCCGCTCGGCAGAAGGCTCGCGCTGATAAACGCCGTTTTTTCGTCCGCGCTCATGGTGCTGATGACGATGACCGTCGGCGCGGTGACTGAGAATACGCTGTTCGTAGCGATGCTATTTCCGATAGTCGCGGTGTTCTTTATGATAGCGTTCCGCTTGATGGACGTCGACGTGAAAATAAACGTGTTCAAGCATTTCTTTTTCGCGCTTTGGGGCGGCGCGCCGATGGGCGTCGCGCTCGCGTCGACGCGTCCCGAGTACGCCGTCGCAGTCGCTCTGTCGGTAGCGCTCGCGTACCTCGCCATACACGTGCTGTTCGAGAGAGTGGATATAAGGAACGAAAAAGACATAGAGTACTACGGACGGATAGACTCGTTCAAGAGGTTTTTGCTCGAAGCGGAGCAAGACAAGCTCGAACTGCTCGTCGAGGACGATCCCGACTGGTTTTTCGATATCCTGCCGTTCTGCTATATATTGAAGATAACCGATAAGCTCAAAAACAAGTTCGATAGGATAATGCTCGACGGTCCGTCGCGCTACCTCGGCAATATGCGCGATATACTGATGTTTTAGGATAGCCGATGCAGTATCTCGCTATAACGTAAAGCCCCCTCCGTCGGCTACGCCGACACCTCCCCCAATAGGGGGCGGCGAAGACGTTTCCACTCGTCACCTCGTCGCTTCCCCCTCTCGGGGGAAGTGGCACGAAGTGCCGATAGGGGCTTAATGGTAGTGACGGCTTTACTGTCCTTTTCATGCTCTATCGTAAAGCCCCCTCCGTCGGCTGCGCCGACACCTCCCCCCAACGGGGGCGGCGAAGACGTTTCCACTCGTCGCTTCTTCCAAATGGGGCGGCGAAGACGTTTCCACTCGTCACTTCTTCCAAATGGGGCGGCGAAGACGTAGCACTCGTTGGCAGGCGGCGAAGAGGTTGCAATCTTACCGCAGTCGCTTCCCCCTTGCGAACCTACACCCGTCGCCCCGTCGCTTCCCCCTCTCGGGGGAAGTGGCACGAAGTGCCGATAGGGGCTTTACGGTAACGCCCGTTAATTGTCGAACGCGTCTGAAAAGATGTTTTTTATATTGCCCCCCAAAAGTCCTTTTATTTGCATTGCGCACGCGATTCACAATTAAAACCCCATTGAAAAAATACAAAAAATTTGTAAAATATTGCCTTTCATATATTGACAAACGTCCGATTAGGTGATAAACTGTTTACAGTTCGACAATATATGTCGTACAAAAAAATTCATAACATATTTTGTTTGTATGGAGGCAAAATGATGAAGAAGAGGAAAATCGCATTGGCGTTGGGTCTTTGCACTGTCGTCGGACTTTCGGCGGTAGGTCTTGCCGCGTGCGGCGAAAAACCGGCGAAACCCGGCTCGAAATCGGAGTATTACATTGTCGGTTTATCGTCAAGCGATATTTTCGGCGGCGAGCTCGACTGGGGCAAGCAGCACAAAGACACCGTCGCGGAAATACCCGACGCCGTCAACTTCAAGACGACTAAGACATCCAACGTTTACGAGCTTACCGTCGACCTTTACGAGAACGACGAGTTCCAGATCGTCATAGCCGGCAAGGGCTGGACGGGACAGATGGGCTACGAGGTGCTTGCGTCCGATCAGCAAGCCGACGGCGTTATCGAGATCCCGGGCGGCGGCACGAACTCCAACTTCAAGCTGGACAAGGACGGCAGATACACGTTTACTCTCACCGTCAACGGCGAGGGCGCAAACAAGGTCACCTACACCCGCACCGACGATCAGGCGAAGCTCCCGCGCGTAGTGCTCAACAAATCGGCGCTCGTTCTTACGGCGGGCGGAGAAGAAACGCTTACCGCGACGCTCAAAGATACGGAAACTCCCGTCGTTTGGTCGTCCGACAAGCCCGAGATAGCGACTGTCGATCCCACGACGGGCAAAGTCACGGGCGTATCCGCAGGCAAGGCTGTCATCACCGCCAAATCGGGCGATGCGACCGCGTCCTGCACCGTCACCGTAGCCAAAGCCGCCGTCAACTATTATCTTGTCGGCAGTTCGCCGTTGGACTACTTTACCAACTGGCAGACGATAACCGAGCTTGACAAAATAAACGAGAATATCCTGTTCACCGCTCACGAAACGGAGAAGGACACGTATGTTCTTAATACGCCGCTCTATGAAGGAACGGAGTTCAAGATCTGCACGTTCGGCGCAGGAAATTTCGGTTGGGACGGCGCGATAGATTACAGCAAGCTCGACGCGGAAAGCAAGGAAGCGGAGTTTGTAAAAGACAATAACGGCAATATAAAAATCGTTGCCGACGGTATGTACCAAATAACCATCACCGAAACCGCCGATGGCAAGGTCGTCAACTTCGAGCGCACGGGCGATGCTCCCGTTCTTGCTTGGTCGTATGACGTATATGCAAAAGGCAGCTGGCATATTTCTTGGGGCGGAGATTTCAAGAAAGTAAACGGCGATACTCCGCTTGACAAAGATAATCTCACCGCCACGGGCAACATAACGCTTGCGGTAGATAATGAGTTCGGCTTCTTCACTTCTCGTACTACCGGCGATCCCAAGGAGGTCAGCTTTGGCGGCAAGAATCTTATGTCCGGCGAAAATATAGTCGGCAGTAAGATAGACGTTTCCGGCGGCAATGCCAAATGCAAGGAAGCGGGCACGTACAATGTTACCGTTACGCTTGATGCGAAGGGCAACTTCGTTTCGATAGTCTTCAACAGCTTCACGCCCGCGGCGTAAGTAGTTAGCTTGACTTATTAAGTTCATAAACAGATAGACCCGACCTTGACGGTCGGGTCTTTTCGTTGAATATTTGTCACGCCCGTTTGTCCTACATGTTACGCCCGTTTGTCCTACCCGTCACGCTCGTTTGTCATTCTGAGCGGAGCGAAGAATCTCTGACGGTAAGCAATAACAGCCGTCGAGATCCTTCGGCTTGCGCCTCAGGATGACAAACGGGTGGGGGGTGGGGAAAATGGCTCGGAATGACAAACATAGCGGTGAGCCGTCGCTGAATGACAAACAGGTATAGCGGTAAGCCGTCGCTGAATGACAAACAAACTCGGGGGCGCGTTATGTCGCTCCGAGCGAATGTGTTACGCTTGTTTTGTCACTCTGAGCGCAAGCGAAGAGTCTAACCGTCAACCTATTTGACCTTTGCGATCATCTCCGCTTCTATCTTTGCGCCTTTGGGCAGGGCGGCGACCTGAACGCAACTGCGCGCGGGGTGCGGCTTAGAAAAGTATTCGCCGTATATCTTATTGACCGCGGCGAAGTCGTTTAGGTCGGTCAGGAACACCGTCGTTTTGACGACCGCATCGAAGTCGCAGCCGCACTCTTTGAGCACTGCTTCTATGTTCTTCATTACGCGATGGGTCTGCTCGGCTATATCGTCGCTTTCGATATTGCCCGTTTCGGGCGTTATCGGTATCTGTCCCGACGCGAATAAAAACCCGTCTATCTCTATCGCTTGCGAGTACGGTCCTATCGCCGACGGCGCAAAGCTTGTCTTTATTTGTTTTTTGGATGCGGACATAGTATCTCCTTTATTTTGGGCGGGTGGTATAAAGCCCCTATCGTCAACGCTTGCGCGTTGCCACTTCCCCCGAGTGGGGGAAGCGACGAGGTGCGCGTGGGAAACGCTTTTGCCTTTACTGCCGTCGGGAAGCGACGAGGTGACGGAAGTAACGACTTCGCCGCCCCCTATTGGGGGAGGTGTCGGCGAAGCCGACGGAGGGGGCTTGTTGTAGGGTGGTAATAAACTAACCTTGTTTTATTTCCCCAGCCGAGTTTTTACCGATCTAAGGCGTTTGACGCATTCGTCGACGCCGAAGAGCTTGACCATTTCTTCGCCGCCGCCGGGCGTAGCCGCCGCGCCTGTCAGCGCGATACGGTATATCCACAGCACCTGACCTTTTTTCAGTCCGCGCGATTCCGCGACGGCGTTAAGCCGTTCGCCGAGCCCGTCGACGCCCTTCTCCGTTTCGGCGACGAGCTCGTCCATGAGCGAGGCGGCGAGCGCCGCGTCGGTCTTCCATTTTTTATTGACGAACAGTTCGAGGTCGAACCCGTCGAACATATCGAGGAATGCGGTCTTTTCTTTAATGTCCGAGAGTATCTCGACGCGCGGCTGCAAAAGCTCGGACAGGTAGCGATAGTCTATATTCCTATCGGGGCAGTACTTGTCATAGAACGGCGCGGCGGCGGCGTGGAACTCGTCAGTCGGCATTTCCTTTATATACAGCGAGTTGAGCCAGCGCATTTTGGTTTCGTCGAATATCGACGACGAGCGTTGCAAGCCCTCTATCGAGAAGCAGTCCGTCAGCTCCTGCATGGACAGTTTTTCGCGGTTGTCTTTGGGATTCCAGCCGAGCAGCGCGATATAGTTGACTATCGCATGCGGCAGGAAGCCCTTAGCCAAAAAGTCCTCGAAGCCCGCGTCGCCGTCGCGCTTGCTCAGCTTGTGCGTCGCGTCGCGCATTATCGGTTGGAGGTGGATATACACGGGACGCTCCCAGCCGAGCGCGTCGTACAGAAGATTGTATTTGGGCGTGGACATCAGGTATTCCACGCCGCGGATGCAGTGCGTTATCCCCATCAGGTGATCGTCGATGACGTTGGCGAAGTTGTACGTCGGCATGCCGTCGGACTTGATAAGGATATTGTCCTCTAGGTCTTTGAAGTCGACGGTCACGTCGCCGAAAACCTCGTCATGATACGTTGACGTGCCGCTTTCGGGTATGTTCTGCCTGATGACGTACGGCTCGCCTGCGGCGATTCGGCGTTCTACCTCGGCTTTGCCGAGCTTCATGCAGTGCTTGTCGTATTTGGTCGCGCCGGACTTATGCAGATCCTCGAGCCGCTCCTTTGAGCAGAAGCAGCAATACGCGTCGCCGCTGTCGAGCAGTTTTTTCGCGTATTCGAGGTATATCTCCTTGCGCTCGGACTGAACGTACGGACCGTACGCGCCGCCGACGATAGGACCTTCGTCGTAGTCCATGCCCGCTTTTGCGAGCGCGCTTATGATAACGTCCACCGCGCCCGCGACCTCGCGGTTTTGGTCGGTGTCCTCTATGCGGAGTATGAATTTGCCGCCGTTCTTCCTTGCGAAGAGGTAAGCGTAAAGCGCGGTCCTCAGTCCGCCTATGTGAAGATACCCCGTCGGGCTGGGCGCGAATCTCGTGCGTACCATGGTAGAAACTCTCCTTGACAACGTTTTTCGTCTATGCTATAATTTTTTATATATTGTAATGCTTTTGCGCGCAAAACGCAAGCGAAAGGAAGTTGTATGGACGAAAAAACGTTATTGACCGACCTCGCGGAAATAATCGCGATACCGAGCGTATATTCCGCGCCGACGCCCGGCGCGCCCTACGGCGAGGACTGCCGCCGCGCGCTCGAATGGTTCGTCGACAAGGCGCGCGCCTACGGGCTGAACGCCGCCAACGTCGACAACCGCTGCGCCTATGCCGAGTACGGCGACGGCGGAGAGTGCATCGGCATTCTCGCGCATCTCGACGTCGTGCCTGCCGGCAACGGCTGGGCGACCGACCCGTTCAAGATGGTAGAGGAGGGCGGCAAGGTCTACGGCCGCGGCGTCGGCGACGACAAGGGCTCGGCGGTCGTGTGCCTGCACGTGCTCAAAGAGCTGAAAGACAGGGGCGTAAAGCTCCGCCGCCGCGTTCGGCTCATCGTCGGTTCGGACGAGGAGCGCGGCTCGTCGTGCATAGCGTATTACAAAAAGAAAGGCGAGGAGCTGCCCGTCGCGTCGTTCGTGCCCGACAGCGAGTTCCCCGTTATTAACAGCGAGAAAGGCATATCGCATATGCGGTTCGATTTCAAGGACGGCGCGCTCGCCGCAGAGGTTTGCGGCATAAGCGGCGCGGCGTGCCAAAACGCAGTGCCCGACCGCTCGGTGCTCAAACTCGTCAAGGGCGGCAAGCTCGAAGCGGCGCTCAAAGCGGCTTGCGGCGGCGTTGCTACCGCCGAGGCGTTCAAGCTCCCGCCCGCGGTCGAGAACATCGTTTCGGGCGGCGCGAGCCCCGACGATTTTTCATTGGAGAACGCGCGCGACGGCATAACGATAACCGCGGAGGGCACGGCGGAGCACGCGTCCACGCCCGAGAAGGGCGACAACGCGCTGTGGAAAACGCTCGGCTTGCTTGCGGCGTACAACGGCGTTATCGGGTCGAAGAACGTCGTCGGCATTTACGAAACGCTCTGCACTCCGCTCGCAACGGAAAAGCTCGGCATATACGTCGACGACCCGAAGAGCGGCGACCTCACGGCGTGCATGAGCATGGCGGACATAAAGGACGGGACGCTGTCGCTTACCGTCGACTTCCGACTGCCGCTCGGCGTGAGCGCGGAGAGCGTCGCGCAAGCCGTCGAGAACAAGCTCGGCTGCAAGGCGAACATACTCGACTATCATCCCAACCTGTTTATCGACGAGGACGCGCCGCTTATCAAGACGCTGCTTAAAGTCTATCGCGGCATCACGGGCGATATGACCGCGCCGCTCAAAACGGGCGGCGGAACGTATGCGCGCGAGCTGCCCAACGCCGTCGCTTTCGGCTGCACGCCGCTCGATATAGACATAAACATGCACCGCGCCGACGAGAATTTCCCCGTCGCTCAGCTTTTTAAGAACTTCGAGATCTACTATGCCGCCGCGGTCGCGCTCGCCGAGGAGAAGTAGTCGGGGGCGACGAAGTTACGATGCCGTAAAGCCCCTATCGTCAACGCTAACGCGTTGACACTTCCCCCAAACGGGGGAAGCGACAAGGTGACGGAAGCAACGCCTTCGCCGTTCATGCCATAGCGAAGTGACGGCATGACGCGTGTACCCTCTTTGCCGCCCCCTTTTGGGGGAGGTGTCCGAGCATCGCGAGGACGGAGGGGGGCTTTGCGCAAAATAAAAAATCACAATAAAGTAAATACTACCGATAGGAGATAAATCATGGTAAAACACGATCCCACACGCGAGGAGTACAGGACTATAACGGGCACGGGCAAGACCGTGGTCGATTTTTGGGCGAGCTGGTGCGGTCCGTGCCGTTCGCAAATGCCCATACTCGAACAGCTCGAAGCGACGGGCGCGGTCGATCTTATAAAGATAGACGTAGATACCGATTTCGAGTTTTCCAAGGAATTCGGCGTATCGAGCATACCGACGCTCATCCTTTACGACAACGGAAATATAATCAAGAAGTTCGTCGGGCTGACGCCGCTCGACGAGCTTAAAGCGGCGTTCGGACTGTAACGGTGTGCGGCAGGTTCACCGCCGCCGGCGCGAACGGCCGCCGCGACGTCCGGCCTAACGACGGCTATCCCGTTGCTACCGCGACGGGCGGAACGCTCATGCGCTGGGGCTTCCGTTTCGACGGACGGCTGACTGTAAACGCGCGCGCCGAGACCGCGCCGGTGCGGTTTCGCACGGCGTTTTCGAGCGGTAGGTGCGCCGTCGAGGTGTCGGGCTTTTACGAATGGTCGCCGCAGAAACAGGCGTTCTACTACACCGCGGCGGACGGCGATATCATACTGTGCGCGCTGTCGCGCAGGGAACAGCCGCCGATACGGCGCGGCGCGTTCGGACAGATCGGGTTTTTGTCCGACGCAGAGCCCGAGCCCGAGCCGGAAGATAGGTTCGTAGTGATAACGACCGCCGCCAACGACAGCGTTTCGCCCGTGCACGACCGCATGCCGCTCATCGTCGACCGCCGACGGCTCGACGAATGGCTGTATGACGACGGTTACGCGAAAAACCTTTTGACCGCGCGCATGCCTATGCTCGAAAGCGTGGCGGTGCGGTGAAAACGCGCCCGACAAAAGAGGTAATGATGACCGTACCTTACAAAACGTACCTGACGGAAAAAGAACTTCCGAAGCAGTGGCTCAACATCAAGGCTTTTATGTCCGACGTTCCGCCGCTCGTCGACCCGGCGACAAAAAAGCCGTGCACGCTCGCCGAGCTGTCCGAGGTGTTCTGCACCGCGCTCGCGGAGCAGGAACTCAACGTTACGGACAAATACATACCGATACCGCCCGAGGTATCGGATTTTTACAAGCTGTACAGACCGAGCCCGCTCGTCCGCGCGTACGGCGTGGAGAAAGCGCTCGGCACGCCGGCGAAGATATACTATAAGTTCGAGGGCAATAATACCTCGGGCTCGCACAAGCTCAACTCGGCGGCGGCGCAGATATACTATGCGAAAGCGCAGGGTCTTGACGCGGTAACGACGGAAACGGGCGCGGGGCAGTGGGGCACGGCGCTCGCGATGGCAGGCGCGTACTTCGGGATAAAAGTCAAAGTGTTCATGGTCAAGGCGTCCTACGACCAAAAACCGTTCCGACGCAACGTCATGGCGGTGTACGGCGCGGACGTTTCGCCGTCGCCGTCGGAGCTGACCGCCGCGGGGCGGAAGATACTCCAAGCCCACCCGAACACGCTCGGCTCGCTCGGCTGCGCCATATCCGAGGCGGTGGAAACGGCTCGCGCGGACGCGAGCGGAAAAACGCGGTACGTGCTCGGCTCGGTGCTCGATCAGGTCGTACTGCACCAAACGATAATCGGACAGGAGGTCAAAGCCGCGCTCGACAAGCTCGGCGAAACCGCCGACATAGTCATCGGCTGCGCGGGCGGCGGCTCTAACCTCGGCGGACTTGCCGCGCCGTTCTTTGCGGAAAAGCTGACGGGCGGCAAGGGCGCGCGCATTATCGCCGTCGAACCGTCGTCGTGCCCGTCGCTGACGCGCGGACAGTACCGCTACGACTTTTGCGACACGGCAAAGACGACGCCGCTCGCCAAAATGTACACGCTCGGCTGCGACTTCATCCCGAGCGCGAGCCACGCGGGCGGACTGAGATACCACGGCATGAGCCCCGTGCTCTCCAAGCTGTACGCCGACGGGCTGATGGAAGCGCGCTCGTACAGGCAGACGGAAGTATTCGCGGCGGCTGTCAAGTTCGCGCGGATAGAGGGAACGCTGCCCGCGCCCGAATCGGCGCACGCGATAAAAGCGGCGTTCGACGCGGCGGAGGAGTGTAAACGAAGCGGCGAAGCCAAGACGATAGTTTTCGGGCTGACGGGCACGGGCTACTTTGACATGAAGGCATACGACTCGTTCCTAAGCGGCGGCATGACCGACGGCGAGCCGACGGACGCGGAGCTCGGCGCGCACCGACAAAAATAATCGTGCGCGACCGCAATTCGATTGACAATAGCGCGAATTGGGTATATAATGTAAATACAAGTTTTACAGTCGGCTCGTACGATGATAAAAGTTGAATTTATAAAGGAGATATCATCGGCACATGACTGACAAAGTTTTGACTTGCAGAGACTGCGGTAAGGAATTCACCTTCACCGCCGGCGAACAAGAGTTCTATGCGGAAAAGGGCTTCGAGCACGAGCCTACGCGCTGCCCCGAATGCAGAAAAGCGCACAAAGCCCAGCGCAGAAACCGCGACAACCGCAACGGTTGAGCAAAACAAAAACAAAACGCCCGACAGGGCGTTTTTTGTTGCGCCGTAACGCCTAAGCCGCATGCCCGTCGACGCTTGTCCGCCGCCGTATGACCCGTCGCTCGCTTTTATCTTTATTATAGGGCGGCGGAAAAACGTTCCGCTCGTGATATCGTCGCTTCTCCCCGAACGGGAGGGGCGTTTTTTTGTGTGCCGAAAAACCGAAACGGGCTATATATAACGCAATAAAAACTCGTTATCATTGCATTACGTATACGCTCGTTGCGACCGCCTTTCATGTCCGTAAGCCGTAGCGCCGGCGACGCGAAAACACTTATTACGAATATGGAATATCCGCATTTTACCGACAAATAAATACAAAAAAATTTCGGCAATAGTTATTGTATGTCCGTTAGACACATGCGGAGGCATCGAGCGGATATACACTATGAGCATATTCAAAAGAAAATACGGCATTATCAAGACCGCGCTGGCGGCTTTCGGCAAAGCGCTCGGCAACAGGTCGGCGCAGAACACGAAGGAGTTTTGGTCGGCGCGCTCGGACGCGCTGCGTAACGACAGGTCGTGGGCGCGCGTCATCGCGGAGTACCTCGCGGACAGGTGCAGTGCCGAGGACAGGGAATTTATCGCGTGGGTGTTTTTCCGCACGCGCGGCGCGGCGGCATGCTGCGGCAGGTTCTACATCGGCGAGCGCACGTACTACACGCGCCGCGAAACGGTGCTTAGCGACATACTGTACATGGCGACGGGCTACGGTCTTGTCGACCTCGGCGCAAACACGTCGGCGACCGAGGCGGCGGCGCGCATCGCGGCAGTGCCCGACGCGAAGTGGTCGGAAGTCGAGCGCGCCATCAAGAGCAAGACCAAACGCAATACGCCGTCGGACAGGGCGGCGGTCAAGGGCATGCTGTTCGTCATGCTCGGCGGCTGTACCTGGCGCGAGATGCCCGAGGAGCACGGCGATTGGAACGCGGTATACAAGCGGTACGCGCGCTGGCGCAAGAACGGGCTGTGGTCGGAAATACTGCGGATATTGGAGTTAGAGCCTGCTCCGCTCGGGATATAGCGTCGGCAATGTCAACAAACTGCGGCAGTTTGTGTACGATCAAACGCTATATAATGGTTGCGAGAGGTCGGAACTGCCGCATGGACGATAAAACCTACAAAAGATACGAGCGCGAGTTAAACGCGGCTGTCAACAGGAAGCCGCGCGGATCGACCGAGCATGACAGATTCGTTTTGAGCGTCGCGGAAAAAGCGAAATGGTTTTTCCGCGTGTACGACGCGATAGAGAACAAGAACACATACCCGATGTTTTGCGCGATATTCCTATCGACTAAGAACGTCAAAAAATCCATACTCGAATATGCCGACGACTTCGGACTGAGCGAGCGCAGTCTTATCCGCCACAAGCGCAAGGTGTTGCGGATATACGTTCACATATACGAGAGCTGTCGAAAGTGACGGAAAGTTGTCACTTTTTGCAATATTATACGTGATATAATGCAAACGGGCACAAGGAAAAAAGCCCCATGACGGGCGCGCCTCGGACAACGGCGCAGGACACGTGCGAGCGATCACGAAAAACCGCGGGAGAAACGGAGAAATGACGACGGTAAGAGAGTTATTGGGTGAGGAGCTGTATGCGGAAGTCGCGGACAGGCTCGGCGGCAGGTCGATAATAGTCGATGACGGGAAGCTTATCCCGAAGCACAGGTTCGACTGTATCAACATCAGCCTCAAAGAGCATAAGCAGCTCGTATCGGAACTGCGCGAAAAAGCCGACGCATACGACAAAGCGGAGCGCGAGCTGCAAAAGGTCAAGACCGAGCTCGACGTGTACAATATCGTTATGCGCTCGCGCCCGAAAAACTGTATTGCCGTGCGCGCAAATATAAAAGTCGGAACGCTCACGGGCAAAAAACTCGAACGCGCAGTCAACAAACAGTTGGACGCGCTGAGAGCGAGCGACCCGTATCTGTTCATCGACGATACGGAAACGGTCTATCGGCTCGTGCCCGTTAAGAGCGGCGGCACGACGGAGAACATACAATGAACATCCTCGAAAAACTCAAAAACTACCTCGCCCGCGACGGCGTCGACGTAGTGTGCGGCAAACCGCAAACGGTCGGCGGCACGACGCTTGCGCTGTCGATGGGCGACGGCGACGACGCGGAAAACATGCTCGGCGACGTCGGCTGCATATCGTACCAAACGCTGGACGTCGCCGTGTACGCGGACGACTACCTGCAAGGCTACGACCTGCTGCTGTCGGTCAAGCAAGCGATAACCGCGGCGGAAAAGACGACGGTCAAAATATCTTTCAAGCGTTACTGCGCGTCGGGCTACGACGAAAAGCTCGGAAAGCACGTTCTGACGTCGCAATACAAGATCTACGAATAAGGAGAAAACAAATCATGCCGTATAAGGGAATAACAGGCAAACTCACCATTCTGGACGGCGCTGCCGCCCGCACCGCCGACGGGTATCAGGGCACGCCCGTCGCATACATCAGTAATTGGAGCGTCGAGGAAACGCGCGACGTCGTGGAGATAACTCAGCTCGGCGAAAAGTCCAAAGAGATCCTCCCGTCGCTGCTCTATTGGAGCGCGAGCGCGGAGGGCGCGGCGGACTTCTCCGACGGCGCGCAGCAGGCGCTCCGCAAAGCCATGACGGAAGGCACGCCCGTAAACGTGCGGTTCTACCTCGACAGCGAAACGTACCTCGACGGAACGGCGTATGTGACGGCGTTCAGCGTCAACATTTCGGCGGAGGACAAGGGCGGCGTATCGATCAGCCTTACCGGCTCGGGCGAGCTCAAACTCACGCCGACCGTCGGCGGCGGCGCAAGCGACACGGGCGCAACGGAACAGCACGGCATATAGTAAGCCGATCGGACTGACGCGGGGCGGCGGCGATCCGCCCCTCCGTCAAGCCCGAAACGCGAGGAGAAAAAATGATAATCAAGTTAGACAGGGATTACGAGATCAAATGCACGCTCGGCACGATAAAGGACATCGAAACGAGCTTCGGCAAGCCGTTTTTCGCGCTTGTGACGGAGCTTGACAAACTGACGACGACCGAGCTTATAAAACTCATGTATATCGGCGCGCGCCGCGCGGACGCGACGCTTACGGAACAGGATTTTCTCGCGGCGTGCGAGGACAACCTCGGCTTGGGCGAGCTGTCGGACTGCCTCGAACAGTACGTGTTCCAACTTCAATACCCGGGGCTGAAACCCGAGGAGGCGCAGAAAAAGATCGAAAAAAAGCTCGAACGGACCCGAGCGCTGAAAAAAGCACAGGGTTCGATTGGGTAGAGGTCGTAAGGAACGGCGCGCTGTGCGGCTTAAAGCCGCAGGAGGTCTGGGCGTTGGAGCTGTGGGAATACAACGCGTACCTGACGGCATGCGCGGATAAGCGCAGGTACGACACGGCGTACAGCATACTCACGGGCTACTATGCCGCGTACTATACCAACGGCGGCAAAAAAGCGAAAGAGCCGAACGCGCTCATACAAAAGCTGTACGAAAAACAGCAGACCGTCGACGAGGGACTGCGCGCCATAGAACGACTGAAAGCGCTGGAAAAACAAAAGGAGTCAAACCATGGCTGACACGATAATAAATCAGTCGCAAACGATAAACAAGACGACCAAAAAAGTCGAGACCGAGGTCAAAAGCACGGTCAACAATATCAACGTCGATCTGAGCAAGATAGACATGAGCGGCGCGATAGCCTCGTTCAAGAACCTCGAAACGGTAGCTAAGGCGGCTAATTTCGACGTGTTCATCGAGAAGATACTCGCGCTCAAAGACGCTTTCGCAGGTTTTCAAAGATCCGTGCAGACGGCTAATACGTCTGTGACCAACTTCTCCAAAAGCGCGGACAAGCTTTCGGGCGGTAATACCGCGGTGGTCACTAATATAGATGTGGACACGTCGGGCTTTGCCGACGGCGTTACCGAGATCGCCTCGGGCGTATCGTTGGCGGCGACCGCTGTCGGAGGCTGTTTCGCGGAAATGGGCAACGGCGCGCTCAACTTCGGTACGGGCGTAGCCAACGCCGCGTCCGGCGTAAGCACGCTCATAGACAGCATTACGGGACTTGCGGCAGGCTTTGCGTCCGCGTGCGAGAGCGTGGTAACGCTGTCGACGGGCGTTGCGCTGCTGATACCGCTTTTGCCTGCGCTCGGCGAGTCCGTGCTGATGATGGCGGAAAACATGAGCGGCTTGCTCGCATACCTGCCCGAGCTCATGCTGTTTGTCGGGATACTTACGGTGTTCGCCATGCTCGGCGAGGGGCTTGCGGCGGCGGGCACGGGTCTGACGGGCATAGGCGCGGGGCTTGTATCTATGACGGACGGCATGGCGGCGCTGCTCGCATTTATGCCTATATTCATAGCGAGCCTGGCGGACATAACAGCCAACATCGGCGGCATCATACTTTTTGTGCTGTTGGCGGCGTCGATAGTCGCCATGTCGATAGCCCTGCAAATGATGAACGACCAAATGCAGACCTTTGTCGAGAGCATGACCGCGCTCCACTCGCTGATGAGCGTCGGGTTCGTCGCGGCGTTCGTCGTGTTCGGCGCAATGATGATAGCGATGAGCCTGTTCATGGACAAAGCGGCAAAAGGCATGGACAAGGTGACGCAGGCGATGACGAAGCAGGCGGCAAAGCTCGCGATACTCAACCCCCTGCTCGCCGTGCAAGCGGTGCTGTCCAACCCGATAGTCGGCGCGATAACCGTGGCGGCGGCGGTGGCGAGCGGACTTATAGTCGGCGCGGTGTTCCCGGCAATGGCGACGGGCGGCGTGGTATCGAGCCCGACCGTCGCAATGGTCGGCGAGGGCAAATACCCCGAGGCGGTCGTTCCGCTCGGCAGCAGTCCTCAGTTTGCGAGCATGAAGTCGGACATCGCCAACGCCGTCGTGCAGGCGATGCTCGCAACGCGCGAGAGCGGCGCGCGCGGCGGCGCGACGACCGAACAGATCTCGCTCAATATCGACGGCAAGACCTTTGCGCGGCTGATACTGCCTAAGCTCAGGAAGGAAGGCTACCGTCACGGCTACGACATAGCAATGAAGGGAGTATAGACCATGAACAAAACAGCCCGAAAATTTATGATAGACGATCTGGCGATACGCGAGCCGACGACCGTTTCTTTCAAGGAGAAGCACATAACCTCGCAGGACCGCACTATGAGCGGCAAGCTCGTAGTCGACTACATCGCGTCCAAAAAGACGATAAGCGTCGGATGGGGCGTGCTAAACGACGACGAGTTCAAAAAGCTGAAAGCCCTCATCGAGTACAAACGCGGCAAAAACGAGTGCTATAAGCTGACATTCTCTCTGCCGCAAAACGCGTCCGCGGCAAAACCGCCGCAGTCCGCGCCGACCGAAACGCCGCAGAGCGAAACACAGCCGAGCGAGCCTGCCGCGCCGAGCGCGCCGACGGAAAATACCGCGACCATGACCGCGTATACCGAGGAAGTTAGCTACTACCCGTACTTTACCGCGAGCGGCGAGGTCGTGTGGCGCGACGTGGCGATAGAGTTCTCGGAGGTGTAGCGTGACCGACGGCAACGTAAGAAAGATAGACGCGAGAGTGGATATCGCCTACGGCAACGAGGAGATAGCCGACGCGCTGAAATTCGAGAGCGACGTCAAAAACGAAATAAGCAACTACAACAGCCTGTTCAACAACCGCAACGCCCCCGCAGTCAAGGCTTTTACGCTCGAAGGCAACGCCGACAACGTGTTATCCTGCGGACGCGCTCTCATCGACCCCGAAATAGTCGGCTGGTGGAGCACAAGCTTTTCTTCGGAAATTGCCGAGGATACAGAACTTCGGAATACAGGCGGCGAAACTGTTAACAGCTATCCGTTTGCCGAGCCTCCGACGCTTACCGTCGGCTTCGGCTCGTCCCGTCCCGTTAAGACGTTGCAGGTTTTCGGCGACCCTCAGCTCGGGGAATACCCGACGCGGTTTGCCGTGACCCTTTTTCGCGGCAAAGAGTTCTATGCGCGAAAGGAATTTACCAACACCGAAGTTAAAGCGAATATCGACCTCACCGCCGACGTGCCGTCCGACCGGCTCTCCAACGGGTATATCGACGGCATAACGAACATGGCGGTAGAGATACTCGCCTGGAACAAGCCCAAACGATTGAGCAAGATATACCGTTGCTACGACGATATCATCGAGCAGTACAAAAGCGACGAGCTTAAATGCTTCGAGTGCATAAGGGAACTGCCCAACACCGACGAGATAGCTTACGGGCTTGTCAGCGGCAGCTGCTCGGTCACGCTTTACAACAAAGACCGCAAGTTCGATCAAGGCTACCTCAAAGAACTGATGCACATAAATAAGCGCGTCGTGCCGTATATCAACGGCACAAAGCTCGGCAGCTTCTACATCAAGGAATGGGATATCTCGCAGAACGATATGTTCGTCAAGTGCGATGCGAGCGACAGGCTTTTGGACTTCCGGGACATAATGTACGAGGGCATGATGCCGAAATCGTCGGGCGAAAGGCTCTCTTTCAAGACCCTTTTCGAGAAAGTGCTGGAATACGCCGGAAATAGCCTTCTGCGGGCTTTTAGCTACTCGGTCGATAAATTGCTCGGCGAGTGGTCTATCGAGCCGTATTTGCCACGTAAGAGCGTCTGGGACGTGCTTCAAATGCTTTGCGAGGCGAGCATGTCGTTCGTGTACGTCGGAAAGGACGACGTTATATACGTAAAAAGCGAGCTTATGCAAAGGCAGACACCTGAAATCAGCGTCAAGATAAGCCCCGAAAACGCGTTTTCCGTCGATATCCCGTTCTTTGCGGATATGGAAGCGGATAGGGTAAAGATACCGTATTTCCGAAAAGTCGTCAAGCCCGATCAAGAGCTTTACAGGATAAACGACTTTGATGCGAGCGAGGGGCAAGAGGTGAATATACCCGTTGAGTTCGATAAGTTCTGCGAAATAGAAAGGGTGGAATACGGTGCGGGAAAATTCGCTTTGTCAACTAATGATTTGACGGTGAAAAAAGACGTTTCTTATTTTAAGTGTACAATTTCGTTTACGCCAAGTAGAATTGACTCAAACAAAAAAGACCTCGTAGTCTACGGCAAAGAAACGACCTTCGAGAAGCAGGAGCTTGCGATACCTGAGGATACTCAAAGCAAGTCGGGAGCGGACGGTCTTTATACGCACCCCGACTGCGAGCTTATTCAAACGGCAGACCTCGCGGCAAAGATACGGGATAGGCTTTTGTCCCTGTACCCGACGGGCACGCGGAGCGCGACGGCGACCTGGCGCGGAGCGGAAGGGCTCGACCTGTTGCAGACCGCGGAGATAAAAGGCAGATACGGCGACGGCGAGGAGTATATGATAACGCAAATAAAAAATACCGTGGACGGCGGCTTTAAGCAGGAGATCAAGGGCGTGAGCCTGCCGCCGATACAAAAACAGAGTATCAACGGTGTTGACATAACGGGAGGTACATAGTATAATGTAAAAAAAGTATAAGGAGGAGCGTGGAAATGAAAAAAGCGCTCAAAATATTGGCTATTATAGCTACCGTTATGGTCACTGTTTTACCTCTTGCGGCATGCAGCGACTCGTCTAAAACACAGTCGGAACTCGACCTGCTCAAAGAAACGATAGAGGAATTGACGGATAGGCTTGACGACCTTACAGCGGAGAATGGAGAGCTTACCGACAAGATAAACGGTCTTAACGTGTTTACCTCTGATAAGGCAGAGTATGAGGAGCACGAAACCATGACGATTTTTTTCAAAAATGTGCCTGTATTGAAGCTTCGTATAGATTTTACAAATATATATGGCACAGCTGTATGGAGTGGGTCATTTAATTTCTCGGTTTTTATTACAGCGCTTTGTGCGGACATATACGACGAATCCATAATAGGTACTGCTTTTATTGCCTGGGATAACGGTTATTGTCTAAGAGGGTCTGCAACACCGGATTTAATCAAACGGAACGTGGAAACCATGGCGGGCGGATATTTTGTTGACACAGTAGATGCTTACAAAACCGGAACGTGGTTTGACTTAGTTATCTGCGTCCCAGGTACGCCATTCGAGCTTGCTCGGTTCAAAAATATTTCGTATCACTTCAACTAACACCTTGCGGAAAGAATAAATAACTCGTAACGCATGTTTCTTGTCACTCTGAGCGCAGCGAAGAGTCTCAACGAGGTTTTGTCACTCTGAGCGCAGCGAAGAGTCTCAACTACACTCAAAGAGATTCCTCACTTCGTTCGGAATGACAAACGAGCGCGACGTGTAAAAAGCCTTCCGCGAGCAACAGCTTTTTCACATCCGAAAAGTTCGCACCGAAGCGGAAGGCTTTCTTGTTGCAAATTTTCGGCAAAAACATGGCAAAATCAATGCGCTCCTCGGAGCGCGCCGTAAATAACAGAAAACGCAATGTGAACGCAAAAACATTGCAAAAACAAACAAAAGGAGAAAAAATCATGGCATTTGAGACCCCTAAAACCGATTGGAAGCCGGAAAGCGTTCCCACAGAAGAAGACTTTAATCGGATAGAAAAAAACATAGCTCATCTTAACGATGCCGTTACCATAGGTCCGGTCAAAAGTGCGCTATGCGACCAAAACGGCAATAATATAGCAAGCACATACCTCGGGACGTCGAAAACTCCATTGTGTATAGATGCGATGATAAGTTATTTGAATCCGATAAAGCTTTCGGAGTATATCGGTAATTACAAATATTTGATTTTTTTGCTGAAAAGTGAGGGCGGCAGTTCGTTTTTTATGATCGACCGAGAAATTTTTGTCGGTTTTTTTAATCAATTATATCCGCTTGTATTGGAAAGCAACGGAAAAAAGATTTTCTTATTTTATGAAGGCAGACTCAATAGCATTATATCGTTGCTTCCGTGCGGCAATTTGTTATTGACCGTTTACGGACTTAACTGATATGGGCAGGGGTATAGACATAACGCGGTACGGCGTAACGCGCGGCGTTACCGAAACTTTGAGTTAAGGAGGACAAAAAATGTACACGGGACTTGTAGGCGCGCTCAAAACGGAAAACGCGTTCGGGGAGTTTACCGATATCGCTTATATAAGCGGTTGGAGCGTCGACGAAAAAGCGGAGATGATAGACTGTTCGGAATTCGGCTCTGCGGACAAAAACAGCATAGCCGGAGCAAAAAGCTGGTCGGCGAGCGCCGACGGCACTATATGTTTCAATAAGGTCGGCGGTCACGACGAGCTTTTCGAGGCGTACAGCTTGGGCAAACCGATTTCCTTTCATTTCCATTTAAGCGACGGCAATATCGAGGGCAGAGAAAACACCTATCTTTGCGGCAGCGGCTATATAGAGAGCATAAGCGTCAAGCTTTCTTCGGGCGACAGCGGCACGGTGTCCGTCAGCGTGGCGGGCGTAGGTCCGCTGGAAATGTTCGTCAACGACAAAAACATTATGTCGGACAGAGCGCACAGGGTCAACACCGCTATTGCGCTTTACGTCGGCGGCGATGGGCATATGTATGCCGAAATTCCCGATTATCTGGACGACCGCTCGGTGTGGGTGGACAAAAGCTCGGGGCGGCTCTACATCAAAATATAAAACGGAGGATATTTTATCATGGCAAAAGTTGTGGATCTAGGCAAGGTCGCAGGGATAATACCCGAAATAAACAGCGACGGTTTTTGGGTCATCAACGGTGAGGTCACGGGCATACGCGCGCAAGGACCGAAAGGCGACAGGGGCGAAACGGGCGAGCCGGGACAGCAAGGAAAGAAGGGCGACCCCGGCAAAGACGGTATAGTCAACGTTAGAGTCAGCGGCACTACGGCGACCATCACGACTAATGGGTGACGGTATGCCTTTAAGAGTGGATAATACCGAGATAACGCAGTTGTTCGTCGACGGACGGGAGTGCAAAGTCCTTGTCGTCAACGGCGTGCCGTGTTTCGGAAAGAAGTATACGCTTTCGTCGGGCGGCACGGCAAATTCGACCGTTACGATAAACAGAACAAGCTCGCCCAACCAACACGCGCCGACGGGCAATATCGCGAGCGGCGCGGCGATATACGAGGGCGACGTTTTGCAGATGAGCGTTACGTCGAATACCGACTGTGTTTACGCCGAGCTTTACGCGAATATAGGCGACGGCTGCGGCGAGCGGAAAAGAGCGTCCGATTTCACGTTCACGGTCTGCGGCGACGTAAGTTTTCGCTCGACCGCGCGGTCAGCTATACTGTTCGAGGGCGAAAAAGTTTTCGGCTATATAGCCCCGAGCCCGGTCTCGATCCCGGGAATGACGGCGGACATGAAGATAGCGATCACGGGGAAAGGTCTGTTCAACGAGATGATCAACACGGAGGGCAATGTTTCAAATCGCCGAGTGACGATAGATGCGGTCAAAGCGGAACTGCCGACCGATATCTGGGATAACGGGGCGAGCGTGGAAATAACGCGCAACGGGGATAAGTTACAGGTCAAATATAACATTTGGCAGGGCGCGGTCAAAGGCAAGAGCATGCTTATCATGCCCTGCGGTCTTATAATAACGCAAGTGAGGATAGTAGAATGAAAATTTCGGTAATAATACCCGCGCGCGATCTCCGCGGCGTTATAGGCAGATGTCTGGACAGCGTGGCGGCGCAGGACCTCGACAGGTCCGAGTATGAGGTGCTTGTTGTTTTCGACAGCTGTACCGACGACACCGCAGACGTCGTCGAGGCGTGGCGCGCCGCGCACGCGGACGTCAATGTCAGGACATTCGTAACCGACTGCGGCACGCCGGGCGGCGCGAGGAACGTCGGCTTGGACAACGCGTCGGGCGAGTACATAATGTTCGTAGACGGCGACGACTATCTCGTCAGCGATTCGGCGATGACTATACTGCTCGACGCCGTTAAGGGGCATAACGCCGTGCGCATGACCGATCACGAGCTGAGCGGCGGCGAGATAAGCTTCGCCGATAGGCTGACGGTATGGCTGCATTTCTTTTCGCGCGAGCTCATCGGGCAGGAACGGTTCACCGATCTCATACTGTGCGAGGATTACGAGTTCGTCAAGCGCATAACGTTAAAGCCCGAGTACGACGCCGCTACCGTCGACGTGCCGCTGTATCACTACAACTACGACGACGAGCGCATGACGGCGCGGATATTCGAGGCGTTCAAGCTGACGCGCGAGCGCAAAGCCAAAGGGCTTTCGCCCGCGTTCGTCCTCGATGATTTCACGCCGAAACGCTCGGGCGATGTTTGAGCTGAAAGAGCGTTACGAGTTCGATTGGCGGCGTATCCAATTTGACGACGCGTATCATATCGAGTACTGTATTACCGATATTTGCAATCGCAACTGCGTTTCGTGCTCGCACCTCGCGCCGCTCGCCGTGCGCCCCAACTTCGTCGGTCGGGCGGAGTTCGAGCGCGTCGTCGGCATACTGCGCGAGGTCGTGCCCGACGCGCACACCGTGTGGCTCACGGGCGGCGAGCCGACGTTGCATCCCGAGTATTTGACGCTGTTGGGCATACTGCGCGCGGCGTTCGTCGGGAGCTACGTCGGTATCTATACCAACGGTGCGACGCTCGGCAGGCACGACGGCGACGGGGAGTTTTGGGCTTTTACTCGGGCTAACGGCATCGTTTGGGCGGTGACGGGCTACGACAGGGGCAGGCGGTACTTCGAGGATCTGTTCGGGCGGCACGGCTGCGCGAATAACCTCGCGTACCTGCACGACGGCAGGACGTTTTTCCGCTTGACCGACTACTCGCGCGGGCGCGAGGTGTCCGACGCGAAGTACGCCGAGTGCGGTTGGGAGCGGTGCAAGGTAAACGTTCGCAACGGCAGGATTTTCAACTGCCCGTCGGCGGAGTTCGCCGACCTGTTCGCGGAACGGTTCGGCATAAAAACAGAGGTCGGCGAGGGGGATTTCCTGCCCGTCGACGGTTCGCTGACGCGCGAGCGGTTGGATAGGTTTCGCGGACCTGTGCCGTTCTGCGCGCAGTGCGATATTCGGTCGCGGCACAAGGAGATATTCGCCAACCGACCGAGCAATGGTGACGTCGGCGAATGGTCGACGTTCTATGACGCATCAAAGGGAGGATAACATGGAAAACATCGAAATAATAGTTTCTATCGCGAGCGCGGCGCTCGGTCTTTTGGTAACGACGGTGACGTTCATTAGTAAGTTCGTCACCAACGCCAAGGCGAAAAAGGCGATGGAAAACATCGTCAAGATAGGCAACGCGGTCATTCCGTATATTCGGGAAGCGGAAGCCTTCGCGCATTACAGCGGCGAGGAGAAAAAACAGTTCGTCATGACCAAGGCTAACAGGTTCGCCATCGACAATGATCTCGAATTCGACGAGCAAGCCGTGTCCGACAAGATAGAGGAACTCGTCGCTCTTACCAAACAGGTAAACAAGCGCGGCAGTATTTGACAGGCGGCGCATAAGCCGCCCGTCCTCGCCGTCGACCCGAAACGGGGCGGCGGATAGAGGCGGCGAAGTCGTTTGGATAGCGACCTCGCCGCTTTCTTTTTCGGTGGAGCGACGCGCCTCGCCGATATGGTCTTACGGCAAAGCGCTATATGATCTATCGGTCGTAAAGCTTTGGTAAAAATACTCCTATGTGTAAATTGCGGTCAACTGCTTGACAATCGCGCGGTCGGTTGCTATAATAACAAAGCTGTAAAAAGTAAGAGTTATACTATTGTTTATGCTACTGTGGCTCAGTTGGACCGGCTGAGCGTTGAACAGTCGCAGAGATAAAGAAATCAATCACATCAACAATGCTACTGTGGCTCAGTTGGTAGAGCAGCTGATTCGTAATCAGCAGGTCGGCGGTTCGAGTCCGCCCAGTAGCTCCAGACCCCTATGGTGTTCACGCCATAGGGGTTTTACGCTACATGGGCGGCTCGCCGTGTGCGGCGTAAAAAAGCACGATCGATCCGCAGGGTTTTTCAGTGCGGAAAAGCTCGGCTAATGGATAAATACGGATAAAAAACCATAAATCTATTATTTAATGTTAGGAGAAATTGTCAAAAAAATCAAGCTCTCTCACTATGGACTTTTATCTAACTTTCGGCTCTTTTGTTCCTTTCGGTATCGGACGTGGGTCTTAGCGGCGAAACGGCGGTATAAAAAGGCTTTTTGCTCTCGCTCGGCGCGGAGATCGGGCGGGGCATGCGCATGCTCGTTTTGCACGGGCAAAAGCCGATAGCGGACAAAAAGGGCGGCGCATTTGTTGCGTAAACGATAACATTGTGATATAATCGAAGCATGAAAGCAGTAGTATCGGTCATAGGCAGGGACAGGACGGGCATAATCGCCGCGGTCTCGGGCAAGCTCGCGGAGCTGGGCGTCAATATCGAGGACATTTCGCAGACCATCATGCAAAATAATTTCGTCATGATAATGCTCGTCGATACAAAGGACGACGCGACGCCGTTCGACAGGCTCGGCGCGGAACTTCAAGCGGCGACCGCCGCGCTCGGCGTTACCGTCCACGTTCAGCACGAGGACCTGTTCAACGCGATGCACCGAGTGTGATAGGAGCGGAAGATGTTTACCGAGAATGAGATACTCGAAACTATCGATATGCTCGACAACCGTCATCTCGACGTGCGCACCGTCACGGTGGCGCTGTCGCTGCTCGACTGTATCGACGGCGACGCGGCGCGCTGCCGTAAGAAGGTCTACGACAAGATTACGCGCACGGCGGAACGGCTCGTGCCCGTTTGCGCGATGCTCGAAAAACGTTACGGCGTCGCTATCGTCAACAAGCGTATTTCCGTTACGCCGATATCCATAGTAGGCTCGGCGTGCGGCGATCATATCGGGCTTGCGAAAACGCTAGACAAGGCGGGCAAGACGCTCGGCGTCGACTTTATCGGCGGATATTCCGCGCTCGTGCAGAAGGGCGCGACCGCCGCGGAATCGGCGTTCCTCGACACTCTGCCCGAGGCGCTGTCGACGACGGATATAGTTTGCGGTTCGGTCAACGTCGCGTCGAGCCGCGCCGGGATAAACCTCGATGCGGTAAAGCGGCTGGGCGTTATCATAAAGGACCTCGCGTACCGCACGCGCGATAATAATTCGTTCGGCTGCGGCAAGCTCGTCGTGTTCTGCAACGCCGTCGACGACAATCCGTTCATGGCGGGCGCGTTCACGGGGCTGTCGGAGGGCGAGTGCGCGGTCAACGTCGGCGTTTCCGGTCCGGGCGTCGTCGAGTACGAGATAAGCAAGCATCCCGATCACGATATCACCGCGATATGCGAGCTGATAAAGCGCACCGCTTTTAAGATAACTCGGCTCGGTCAGCTGATAGGCAGCGCGGCGGCGGCGGAGCTCGGGCTGACGCCCGGCATCGTCGATCTGTCGCTCGCGCCCACGCCCGCGGTCGGGGATTCGGTCGCGCGCGTGCTCGAGCGTATCGGCTTGTCCACCGTCGGCGCGTGCGGTACGACCGCGTGCCTCGCGCTACTCAACGACGCAGTAAAGAAGGGCGGCGTGATGGCGGCTGACAAGGTCGGCGGTCTGTCGGGCGCGTTCATTCCCGTTTCCGAGGACGCGGGCATGATAGACGCGGTGCGCGGCGGACGGCTGTCGCTGGAAAAGCTCGAAGCGATGACTGCGGTCTGTTCCGTCGGACTGGATATGATAGCAGTGCCCGGCGATACGCCCGCGGCGGTCATTTCCGCCATGATAGCCGACGAATGCGCTATCGGCATGATCAACAACAAGACCACTGCCGTCCGCATAATACCCGTGCACGGCAAGACCGTCGGCGACGAGGTCGACTTCGGCGGACTGTTCGGCACTGCGCCGATAATGAAGGTCAACGGCGGCGATCCGTCGGTGTTCGTCGACCGCGGCGGCATAATCCCGCCGCCGATACACTCGTTCAAGAATTGACGTAGTTTAGCGGTTGAGATCTTTCGCTGTCGCTCGGGATGACAAAACAAGCGGCGACAGTCGGGCGATCTATTTACCGTCCCGCCCGAGAGCGGAAGATGATATAAAAACTTACCCAAAGACCGATAGGGTCAAAAAAAGGAGATATACAATGAAAAGAAGCGAAGTTCCTCAAAAGTACCGCTGGAAGCTCAGCGATCTGGTCGGCTCGGAAGCGGAGTTTGAAACGCGGTTCCAAGCGGTGCTCGACAAGCTCCCCGAGATAGCGGCGTATGCAGGCAAGCTCGGCGAACGCGACAGCGCGCTCGCGTGCTTCAAGCTCGAATCGGAGATAGGCAAGGAGTTCGGGCTTTTGTACCTGTGGTCGCACATGTACTCGCACGAGGACCTCGCCGACAGCGCCGCCGTCGGTTACGCCAACCGCACGGACGCGCTCATGGGCAAGGTGATGACGGCGACGTCGTTCATGTCGAGCGAGCTCAGCGCGCTGGACGACGCGACGATAGACGGGTATATCCGCGATCCCGAGTTCGGTGTTTTCGACTTTATGCTCAGCGAGATCAAGCGCAGGAAAGCGCATATCCTCGGCGACAGAGAGGAGCGGCTTCTCGCAATGGCGGGCGAGGCGCTCGGCACGCCAGATAACGTCGCGTCGATGCTGATGAACGCCGACCTCAAATTCAAGCCCGTCAAAAAGGACGGCAAGACCGTCGAGCTCAACAACGAGTCGTACGGCGAACTGCTCGCCGACGAGGACCGCAAGGTGCGTAAAGCCGCGTTCGACAATCTGTACGCTGGCTATGCCGCGCACATCAACACGCTTGCCGCCAACTATGCCGGCAACGTCAAGAGCGGCAACTTCTACGCGCTCGCGCGCAACTACGGCGACGGGCTGGAAAAGGGCATGTTCAACGACAACGTGCCCAAGAGCGTTTACGAAAACCTTATCGGCGCGGTCGAGAAAAACCTCGCGCCGCTCCACCGCTATATCGCGCTCAGAAAGAAGCTGCTCGGCGTAAAGGATCTGCACATGTACGATCTGTACGTCCCCGTCGTGGAGAACGCTCAGATGAAACTGCCCTACGAGGAGGCTTGCGAGCTCGTTAAGACCGCGCTCGCGCCGATGGGCAAGGACTACGTCGCGCTCCTCGACAAAGCGATGACCGAGGGCTGGATAGACGTCATGCCCAACGACGGCAAGCGCGGCGGCGCGTACAGCTGGGGCACTTACGGCTGTCATCCGTTCGTCCTGCTCAACTATCAGCAGACGACGGGCGACATATTCACCGTCGCGCACGAGCTCGGACACTGCCTGCATTCGTACTATTCGCAGGAGGGGCAGCCGTATGAAAAATCCGATTATCAGATCTTCGTCGCCGAGGTCGCGTCGATCTGCAACGAAACGCTGCTCGAAAGCTATCTTATGGACACCGTCAAGGACGAGCGCGTCAAGCGTTATCTTTTGAGCTACCGTCTCGACAGGTTCAGGACGACGCTTTTCCGCCAGACGATGTTCGCCGAGTTCGAGTATCAGGCGCACAAAATGGACCTCGAGGGCAGACCGCTCACCGTCGAGGCGCTCAACGGGCTGTATCTCGACCTCAACAAAAAGTACTACGGCGACGAGGTCTCCGACGATACTATCAAGTACGAATGGTCGAGGATACCGCATTTCTACAATGCGTTCTATGTCTACAAGTACGCTACGGGTCTGACCGCCGCGACGAGCATCGCGCATAATATCCTCGCACGCCCCGAGTACGTCGACAAGTACAAAAACAAGTTCCTGCGCGCCGGCGGCTGTAAATCGCCTTACGAGATACTCTGCGACGTGGAGGTCGACCTCGCCACCGAGAAGCCCTACGACGACGCGTTCAAGCTGTTCTCCGATTCGCTCGACGAGCTGGAAAAGCTGTCTAAGTAAAAAAGGAATGTCCATCCCAACGGTAAAATCATTCAATAAGCGCGTTGCGCGTATCTTCGCGCTCGTCGCAGTCGTCGCCGCGGCGGTCCTTTTGACGGGCTGCGGCGCGAGCCTTACCGTGTATGATTATACGTCCGGCGGCGTGCGCTACAACGCTTACGAGCTGACTATCGACGGCAAGATCGCCGACGCGATGGACGCGACCGCGGCTTACGACGCGGACGGCAGGCGTTACGACGTACCGAGCTATTTCCGCGCGCTGTTCGCGAGTTTCGGTTACGAGCCCGAGCGGGCGGAGCGCACCGACAAGGCGTACTCGGCGCGGTTCGTCAAGGCGTTCTATAACGGTCAGACCGACCTCGAACGTCACGGCACGACGCTCGACTTCGTTTACGAATACGTCGACGGTCCGTTCCTGCGCACCGTCACGGCGACGGCGCAAAACCCGTTCAACGACGTGCGCGCCGCGTTCGACGCGATACCGCCCGATCAGACCGCGACCGTATTGCAGCAATTAAAGAACGGGAGCTTCGCGTTCGACGAGTTCGGCGACAGGATAACGATATTGCCGTCGGTGACGGACGCGTTCCCGTTCGCGCGCGGGTCGAGCCTCGACGGACTGCGGCTCAACTACGTTCGGGCGCAGAGCAGCCGCATGGAGTCGTCGGGCACTGCGACAAAGCTCGACCGCGATAACAGCGCGTATATGTTTTCGCGCTACTTCGACGGGACGGACGCGGAAATAGTGTTTCGGTACAAACGCCCGATGCTTTACGGCTGGTATATCGTCGCCGCGGCGGCGTTCGGGCTGACCGTCGCGGTTTTCCTGATCGTGACGCGCAAGAGAAAGCCCAAGCCCCCGTCGCTTATCGAGCGTTTCCCTTACGATCCCGAAAAGCACAGGGATTACGACAACCATTTACCGATCTGACGGTCGGCGGCGGACGTGCCGCCGCTCGCAATTAAAAGATAAAACAAGGAGCATCCCATGGCGTCAGCCGAAGAAAAAGAGGAGTTTCGCAAAAAGCATCCCAACGTGACCGCGCGCGAAATGCCCAACAGCTACGAAGCGGAGACCGCGCTGATAGGCGGTATGACTATCGACGGATCGACCGCGGTCAAGTATCTGCCGCAGCTCGGCGCGGACGATTTTTTCACGCCCGCGCATAAATACATTTACGCGGCGATGAACGCGCTGTTCACCTCGACCAAGCCCATAGACCTCGTCACGGTCGTGCAGCAGCTCGAGAGCGACGGCACGCTCGCGATGAGCGGCGGGGTGGAGTACATATCCAAGCTCGCCGACGCCGTTCCGTCGACTGCCAACTCCGAATACTATTACGAGATCGTCAAAAAGCATTCGCGGCTGCGTTCGCTCATCGGCATAGCGCGGCGCATGGCGGACGACGCATACTCGCTCGACCCGGAAGATACCGCGCTGTCGCGCGCGGAGGCGGAGCTTTACAACCTCGCGGAAACCGGTCGGCGCGGCAAGCCCGAGCTTATCAACAGGTTCATAGACGAGGCGCTCGTCGACTTCAAACAGCGTCAGGAAAACCGCGACGCCTATCGCGGCGTGCCGAGCGGTTTCCCGTACCTCGATATGATGCTGGGCGGCGGATTTCAGCGCAGCGACCTTATAATCCTCGCGGCGCGACCCGGACAGGGCAAGACGAGCTTTGCCATGAACTGCGCGGTCAATGCCGCGCTCGCGCGCCGACCGGACAATAAAAAGCCGTACTCGGTCGCGGTGTTCTCGCTGGAAATGAGCGCGGTACAGCTCGCAAAGCGTATGCTGTGCTCGGTCGGTAACTTCGATATGTCCAAAGCCAACCGCGCGGTCATCGACGAAATGGGCTGGGCGAAGCTGTATGGCGCACAGCGTCGGTTCACGGGGACGAGCCTTTACGTCGACGAAACGGGCAACGTCACGCCCGCGGAGATACTCAGCAAATGCCGTCAGCTCAAACATTCCGTCGGGCTGGACTTCGTGATGATAGACTACTTGCAGCTCATGCAGAGCGGCAAGAAGATAGACAATATAGTACGGGAGATAGCGGAGATAACGCGGTCGTTAAAGCTCGCCGCAAAAGAGCTTGACGTGCCGATACTCCTTCTCTCGCAGATGTCGCGTGATATAGACAAGCGCAAAGACCCGACTCCGCAGCTCAGCGACCTTCGAGACTCGGGCGCTATCGAGCAGGACGCGGATATAGTATTCTTCCTCGACCGCTCCGCCAAATCCGCGGACGTGGAAAACCCCGCCGACACCGCGGAGACCGTTTCGGGCAATACCGTGTACCTAAACGTCGCCAAGCACAGGAACGGCGAGACCGGCTCGGTAAAGCTCGTGTGGGTGCCGTCGACCGTCACCTTCAAGTGCGTCGCCAATACGCCGCAGGGCATGTCCGAACCGCCCAAGCGCCACGGCGCGTCGAGCGCCGCGTTCTTCGACGACGGCGACGATCCCGCTCCGCCCGACGTCGGCGGCAGTCGCGGCGACGACGACGTGTCGGAATTTATGGAGGACGAGTTCGACGCCGACGATATCGGGCTCGACTGATACGGAAAAACTAATGATGTTTTCGGTATGACATGCTTCGTATAATAAAGAAAACAGAAAATAATAAGACCCGTCGTGCTCGCGTAAGTACGGCGGGTCTTTTTGTATCGATATTTACGGTCGGTGTTTTTTCCGTCGGTCGGTGAAGTCAAGCCTTTTCGAGCAGTTCGTTACGGCAGAAAAAATTATTTTTTCTCCTCCGCGAGCGGATAGCCCGCGTCGGCGGCGAGCTTTTTGTACTTTTCGGCAAGTTCGGGATCGGGGCGAACGCCTATACCGTCGCGGTAGCAGATCGAAAGATCGCCGTAAGCCATGGGGAACGCCTGGTCGGCGGACCGCTTGAACAGCGTGAACGCGCGTTCTTTGTCCTCTTTCGTGCCGTTGCCGTCGCGACAGCACTTGGCGAGATTGTACTGTCCGGGCGCACAGCTCGCGTCGGCGGAAATGGTGTACAGCTTGACCGCCTTTTCGGCGCTTTTCTCCACGCCCTTGCCCGTTTCGTAGCAGAAGCCGAGGTTGGCGACGGCGACGGGATTGCCGAGCTTGCCCGATTCCTCGAACCAATGCACCGCCTGCGCGTAGTCGGCTTTTACGCCGTTGCCGTTGAGATAGCACATGCCGAGGTTGTTCTCGGCGGCTTCGTAGCCGTTCTGCGCGGCGCGGTAGTAGTAAAGGAACGCCTTTTCGGGATCGCGTTCCACGCCGCGCCCGAAGTTGTAGCAGTCGCCGACGTTGTTTTGCGCGGCGGGGAACTCGTCCTCGGCAGCCTCGGAGAAAAGCTCGAAAGCGCGCTCGTCGTCGGCTTCCACGCCCAGCCCGCGCTGATAGCAGAACCCGAGATCGTTCTTGCCGCCGGGGTGTCCCTGCTCCGCCGCATTGCGGAAGATCTCAGCCGCCTTTTTGTGATCGCGCTCGACGACCGAACCGTCGAAGTAGAAATGTCCGAGCGTGAACTGCGCGTCGAGATTGCCCGCATCGGCGGCTTGCTTTATCAGCTCGAACGCGCGATGCTCGTCGTGCTTGACGCCGTAGCCGCGGATATAGCATACGCCGAGCGAGAATATGCCGGGGATATAACCGAGCTTGGCGCTCTGTGCATAGTTGGATGCGGCGCGCGCAAAATCGACTGTTACGCCGTCGCCCGTAAAATATTTTTCGCCTATATCGAAGTATTTTTTGCCGAGGAAATCGGTAGGCGAGAGCGTTTCGTTTTTATCGTTGTTAGCCATTATTTCACCTTGTGCGAAGTTTATTGCTTAATGATTATACCACGCGCACAAACAATAATCAAGTTATTGACAGCGGAATTGCGGTATTCATCGAGAGGGAGTATCGCTCTGTGAAAATCCCCTCGCCGCGAACGGAGAGAGGAGAGGAGTTTTGTGACCGGTCATCTTGTGAATTTAAGCTCTACGTCTTTGTTGACGGCGTGTATATCTATTATCTTGTCGTCGGGAGCGACCTCGCTCGGCGCGGAGAGAAGATAATCGTTCCGAGCGCCGTCGATGAGTATATAAGCGTCGAGGTTGACTGCTTTTACCGTCAGGCGGTCGGTCGCAACGCGGTCGAACGATATATCGCTGTTGTCGCCGCGGTGTTCGACGGTGCGGCAAAGCGTCGCTTCGACGACGGAAGTCAGATTGGTCGATTTGACGGAAAGACTGTCGCCGCGGCTGTTCTTGACCGTTATATCGGTGTTGACCGATGCGACGGATATATCGCCGAACTCGCAGTTGTCGAAGCTCACGTCGAGATTGGTGGAGTCGATCTTAAGCGTACCGAGCGTACAGTCGATAAAGCTTATGTCTGCGTTAGTCGAACGCACCGTCATGCTTTCGTAGCTCGCCGAGCGGAACTCGACGTCGGTCGTCGAGCCCGATATCTTGACGGTCACGCCCGAGCCGACGGTAAGGACGAAGTATCTGTCGAACCGACCTATGTTGAACAGCCCGTTGCGGAACGGCTCGAACCGCATGCGCTCGCGCACCTTGAACGCGCCGCCCTCCACGCCGACGCTCACGTCGGAATTGCTCGCTTCGTAGTAATCGAGCGTCATGGCGTCGCCGCTTTTGACGACGACGGGGAACGACCCGACGTCTATTTCTACGCTGTCGATAGACGTACCGTCGGCGACGGCAAACGTCTTGGCGGTGTACTCGACGGTATCGAGCTTTCGGAAATCCCAGCCGAGCGCGGCGGACCCGATGATAAACAGGACGACGCCGGCGGCGAGCAAGATACAGCTTATAAGTACGGTTTTTCTAATTGCTTTCATGTTCGATCTCCTTTATCGTCAGCCAGCTCTTGACCCCGAGGAAAAGCTCTTTGCAAAGCCGCACGGCGGCTTTCAGCATGTACACGCACGCTATACCGCCGAGCACGCCGCCGCCGGCTACGGCAAGACACATGCCGAGCTGCGCGACGCCCGCTCCGACGCTTCCGCAGAATATCGGACCGAACGATATGACCGCGCCGGCTATCCCGCCGAGCGCGCATATTCCGCCCGCCGCGATAAGCGACGCGAGCACCGCCAGAGCCGTGGCTATCAGTATGATAGGCAAAAACCCGATAAAGACATTGACGACTATAAACAGCGCAAGCCGCACGGGGTCTATGCCGCGACCGCGCGACCGCGCCGATCTTTTCTTTTCGTCGGGCTTAATGCCGTCGTCGCGTTTAACGGCTTTGCCGTCGGTGCGGACCACCGTTATGCTCGGCTGTTTCCGCTCGCTGCCGCGCTCGTGCAGGTCTGCAAGCTCGGGGAATATGCCGTCGCCGCCGACGTCCTGCGGCTTGATCTCGCCGTCATACTCGGAAAGTATCTTGTCCGCAACGTCGACGGGATTGCCGAACTCGTTGACGATCTCGCGTTCGGATTCGCCGCGCTCCGCCTTGTCGGCAAAGAGCTCGCCGTAATAATCCATCACGCGTTTTATTTCGTCGTCGGGCAGACGGCGTATGTTCTTTTTAAGCTCCGTTTCCCATTCGTATTTGGTCATACCGCTTTCCTCCTCAAACGCCTTCGCGATATATGAATTCGTACACGCGCCGCAGTTCGTCGAGATCGGATATCGATTCGCGTATCTTGCGCTTGCCTGCTTCGGTTATCATGTAATACTTGCGCAGCCTGCCGTTGTATTCCTTGGTCCGCGTGGTAAGACACCCCGTAGCTTCCAGCCGCTTGAGTATCGGGTACAGCGTGCTTTCGCTTATCTCGATGTACGGCGAAACGTCGCTTATTATCTTGTAGCCGTAGCTCTCTTCTTTTTTCAGCGACACCAGCACGCACACCTCCAACAATCCTTTTTTCAGTTGCGAGTCCATTTCAGCCTCCGTCGTCCGTCTTGCGCATTTTTGCAGCCTCCGTTACGAACACATACTGTTGAATGCATAATACCATGTAATACATAGTATGTCAACGGTTTGAAAGAAATTTCTTTGATTTTAATCTTTTTCTAATAAACCGCGGCAAAGGTTTGCGGCGGAGCGGGGCGGAGTGCGGATCTCGCCTCGGAAACGGAACGGGAAAAAGCGCGGAAGATCCGATCTTCGGTAATGTCGGGAATTGCTTTTAGACACTTGCCTTTTTTCGGGCGGTGTGATATGCTATATCGGTAATAAATTTCGACGACGGCGCTGCCTGCGCATAACAAGGAGATACGATGGCGGATATAAACAAACTGCTGAACAAGCTTATCGATTACGCCGAGAACGAGCTCATGCTCGATACGCTCGACGAAACGTACACGCTCAATAAGCTCGCGGAACTGACGGGCGTAGTGCCCGAACGCACCGACGACGAGTGCGGCGACGCGACGCTTGCCGAGCTTTTGCGGGAGCTTAAAGCGGCGTGCAAGGATATCGACGCGGACGCGGTGTGCGACGCGCTCATGCCGCTCCCGCACACGGTCAATTATTACTTTACCGATGAGTTTTCGCGCAAGCCCGAAAAGGCGTTCGACTTCCTGTTCAAGCTGTACGCGGACGGCGGTTATATCCCCGGCGGCGCGGCGATAGGTGCGGACGGGTTCGTCGCTTACGGCGGACGCGGCGGCAAGCGTCCTATAACGCTCAACGTCGGCGGCGACGATCTTATATATTCGCCCGTTGCGGCGGCGGATCGAGTGGCGACGCTCGAATGTCCGGATATACTCTCCGAGGATATCGCGATGCGGCTCGTCGGGTTTGCCGAGAGCTACGGCGGCGTCATCGCCAAACGCATCGGCGCCGACGGCGAATACTTCTGCTGCAAGAGCTCCGCGCTCGAATCGGCTAAGATAAAGAAAAACGTGTCGAGCGGCGTAGTCAAGACCGAGCTTTTGGATTATCCCGTTCCCGCGCTCATGATCCACGGCATCGCCAAGAACGCCGTGGCGCGCGAGGCGGCGCGCATCATCAAGACAGCCAACGCCGACGGCGTTGCGTGCGTCGCAGCTTGCACTGTCAAGGACGGCGTCAAGTTCTTTGTCGTGTTCGCCAAGGACGCGGCAAAAACGGAGATATTCACCGCGCCCGACGCGCTCGCCGCGTGCGGCGTGTTCGAGACAGCCGAGCTCGAGCCGCTGCTTAGCGTGCTCGAAAAAGGCACGGCGCTGTCCAGCGACCTTTACGCGTTCAAACCGCTGTACGCCGAAATAGGCGGCGTCAAGCACGGTAACAAAGCGGCAGACGCGCTCGGCGCGGAGCTTGCCAAGCAGTTCAAAGCGCATCTCGCCGCCGCCGCGTCGGTCGACGAAGCCGCGGCGGAAAAGCTCGCCGCATCGACGGACGCCGAGTAATGGACGAAAAACTGACCGAGCTCAAACGCCGCGTGGAAGCGGACGACCCGAGCGCGCTTTACGAATATTCGCGGCTCGTGCGTGACAGCGACCCCGCCGAGGCGGATAAGTTCGTCATGCTCGCGGCACAGCTCGGCGAGCCGCACGCCGCCGAACAGGTCGGCGACGTATACCTCGACCGCGGCGATATCCCGACCGCCGAGCAGTATTTCAAGCTCGGCGCGAAAGCGGGCATACTCGACTGCTCGGTCAAGCTCGCGGTCATCGAGCTCGACCGCGACGAGCAAGCGGCGGTCAAAGAACTTGAAGATCTTGCGGAGATAGGTATACGCTCGGCGGCAGACGCGCTCGCAGAGTATTACCGCGTCAACGGCAACAAGAAACAGGCGGCGTATTGGCGCTCGCTCGTCAAGTGATGGAAGATAAGAAGCCGACCGTCGACAGGACGGAAAATAATAACGCCGAAACCGAAACGCCGAAGCTCGACCTCAAAGACCGAGCGGCGGAGACCGCCGAAGCGGAAAGTCCCGAAACGGCTGAAACCGCGGAGAAAGAGGAAGAGACGGAAAAAGCGGCGCAGACGGAAAAGACGGCGACCGCGGGGAAAAAGCCGCGGTTTTCGGGCGCGTATTGGTTTACCGACAAGAGCGCGGAGGAGCTGCAAAAGCAGTCGGCTATCCGCACGATGCTGACGGTGATAGCGACGCTGTTACAGCTCGTCGTGTTGGTTTTGCCGCAGAACGGCATAGGATATATCACGGAAAAACTTCCGTCGTATGCTTTCGCGTATATGTGTGCGGTGTTCGTCATGCTTTTCACCGCGGTGTTCGTGATAATAATGAACTTTTACAGATACAAACTGCGCAAGCGCATACCCAAGGAGTACGCGCCGCGCCATGGCTTTAAGCGCAGATCGTTTTTCGGCGCGGAGGCGCTTGTCGCGACGACCGCGATTTTGACGATAATGGAAATATCGTTCGTTTGCCTGAGCTATGACGGGTTCGGACTGCTCGGCGTGTTCCTGTGCGCGCTGTCGACGGCGGCGGCGGTGTGGGCGAGAATGACGACGGTATTCGTGCTCAAAGACGCGGTGTACGTTCCCGCGATAGGCGAGACCGTCGAGGCAAAACCGGACGAGCCGAAGAACGCAGACAAAGAGGAAAAGTGATAAGCCGACACGTAATTGCTTGACACGGAAAGCATATCGTGATAAAATCAATACGCCGAGACAAGAAACGGCTCGGCGGCGATACGGGCAATTAACTCAGCGGGAGAGTGCCACCTTCACATGGTGGAAGTCGAGGGTTCGAACCCCCCATTGCCCACCAACAGCATTAAAGTACGAACCGTTTTGATTCGTACTTTTTCTTTATTCAGGCACCCGCCACAGTGCCACAAATTCTATAACATATCTGATATTTGTTTGAAATTCGCTGTTTATGGGCAATGCTTTTCCGTGTTTGTATGATATAATGGTGATAACGAACATAGGGAGGTATTCATTATGGATATACAGAAAATCGGTGTCTTTTTGTCTGAATTGCGGAAAGAAAAAAATCTTACGCAAAATGAATTGGGTGAACAAATTGGTGTAACGAATAAAACCGTTTCACGTTGGGAAAACGGAAATTATTTACCGCCTGTTGAAATACTACAAATTTTAAGCAAATTTTATGATGTCAGCATAAATGAAATATTAAACGGTGAACGGATAAACGATAGCGATTATAAAAACGTTTCGGAAGAAAACGTAAAATCCGCACTTAATAGAAGTAACGTCATAATATGTAAGCACAAGAAAATTATGAATTGGATTATTGCTATAGTCGTGGCTTTATTATATATTGTAATTAGTTTAATATCACAAAAATGGCAGTACACTTGGATTGTTTGGATTGTGTATTGCGTATATCGCACAGTCGAAAGCATTGTAAATCACCTTTTGAATATTCACGTTAAGTCTAAATAAAAATTCGTTTTACGTTACTACCGCTCCACCAACAAAAACCCAGTCGAACCCATAAAGTTCGATTGGGTGTTTTCTTTTGTAAAGCACGCTATAAAACGGCGTGTATTTGCTTTATACTGCGTTTTACTACCGAAACGCAATCTTCTTTGACGCAATCACAAAACGGCTTATAACTGATACAGAATAGTTTTCGGGTAAAAGACAATCCCGACGGTCCGTGTAGGTATCGTCGGGATTGGTGCGGTCGGAGTAGTTAAACCATATCACTATTTCTCATCATATAGTTCTATTCGGTTGACGAGTATTTCAATCAATGCTTGCGGAGATAAATCTCTTACGCTGTGCGTCGGGTATTCCATAACTTCCCTTGCCATATCCAAAAACTTTTATATACTTTATTACGACTTTCTTATCTACCATATTATAACCGAACAGAACACGACCGCCTGTAAATAAACCTTTGTTGCGGTTCTCTTTCAGTCCGCGAGAAACCTTTTGACTTAATTCAGCCGAATAATACTCGGCAAGGCATCTCGGAGAGTGTAAACCGATTGCATTATATTTTTCAATGTGCTATAATTATAGCAATAAATTGTAGGTGATTTTTATGCGTGACTTAAACATTGAATTTCAAGAACAATATAAAAGGCTTGACAAACTTTGCCGAGAAATGTATTCTTTTGGCGAAGGTGTTTCGGCATACATACAGGATATGGAGAATACCCCTTATACGGAACAGTGCACCGTATATAATTGGGAAAGCATATATAAGGAATTGAAACACGCACGTTGGATGCGCAATCAACTTGCTCACGATATTTCCATTGATACCGATTTTTCCGAACAGTCGGATATTGAATTTGTCAAACGATTTTATGAGAGCATTATGAACGGAAGCGATCCGCTTGCTTGCGCTTATAAGGCTAAGCAAGCCGCTATGCAAAAGCGTAATTCGCCGTCCAAAATATTAAATGAAAATCAGCCGACGATTACTGTACCCGAAGCAAAACCGCGCAAATCGTTATGGAATAGAATCGTTTCAAAAATAAGGAGTTGGTTTTCGTAATTTCAAATGTTCGACTTTGCTTTGCCTCAGTCCAATTGCGCATTGTCACAGCGGCTTAAAAAAAGAGTTCCGCTTCCGTTTTAACGAAGTCACAAGGGCATGGCTTGCCGAGCATTATAAATTCGGACCGCGAACAAATAATTATGGTTATTTAAGCGAAAGCGAGGGTTATGCGTACGGTTTGGAGAATCTTACGTTTTTCAACGGGGATAAGGTGTTATTTTATCAATGCTCGCACGAGAGTATGCAATACGATCATCTTGAACGCTTTGACGATTAGTACAGCAAAATAAAATTTGCAAACATAGAACTCACAGCTGACCGGATGCGCCCAAGCGCGTTCCGTTACATTGTCAACGGTAATTGTTTTGCTTATGTTATATGTTTGAAGAATGTTTAGTTTTGTGCCATACTTATAAAAACTAATAAGAATAGCAAAAAGCGCAGAACGAAAATTCGTTCCGCGCTCGTATATGACAAATTATTTGAGTTTTGTATGGGAAGATTTTTTTTACTACGTTTGAACTATTGATTTTATAGTGCCTTATATGGTATAATAAACGCGATATTTATATCAGATCCGGTAAATTTCGGCATTGTAGTATAAGTATACCATACCTACAACCAAAAAGGGAGCAAAAAATGAAAAAGTTTCTTGTAATACTTTTCTCGTTATTAAGCGTTGTTGCTTGCGCGTTCGGGCTTGCCGCATGCGGTGGTGAAACGCATGCGCACGAATGGTCGCAAGCTTGGGAACGCGACGATACGCACCATTGGCATAATTGCACGGCAGTCGATTGCCCCGTTACGGATGATTCGTTAAAAGACGGTTATGCCGCTCACGACTTTTCTAACGGCAACTGTGTTTGCGGTAAACCTGCGAGCATGGCGTTCGTTTTGAACGATGATAACGAGAGCTATTCCGTAAAGGCCGGTAATGGAATAGGCGACGAAACGGAAATAATAATTCCCGCCGAATATAACGGTAAACCTGTAACGAGTATCGGCAAAAATGCGTTCGAGGTATGCCGCAGTCTTACAAGCGTAACAATACCCGACAGTGTGACGAGTATCGGACAGTCTGCGTTCAACAGTTGCAGCGGTCTTACAAGCATAACCATACCGAACAGCGTAACGAGTATCGGACGGACTGCGTTCCACGATTGCAGCAGTCTTACAAGCGTAACCATAGGCAGCGGCGTAACAAGTATCGGTGAATATGCGTTCAACAGTTGCAGTAGTCTTACAAGCGTGACAATACCGGACAGCGTTACGAGTATAAGCGAATATGCGTTCCGCTATTGCAGCAGTCTTACAAGCGTAACAATACCGGACAGTATAACGAGCATCGGACAGTCTGTGTTCGAGGGTTGCAGTAGCCTTACGAGCGTAACAATACCGAACAGCGTAGCGAGTATCGGTGAAGATGCTTTCAAGGGTTGCAGCGGTCTTACGAGCATAACAATACCCGACAGCGTAACAAGTATTGATAATTCTTCGTTTAGCGGTTGCAGCTCGCTTGAAAGTATAACGGTAAACGAAAACAACGCACATTATGCAAGTCAAGACGGTATTTTGTACAATAAAGAAAAAACTCAAATTATCCACGTGCCGGAAGCAATTATAGGCGCAATTACCATACCGGACAGCGTAACGATTATCGACGGTATTGCGTTCATGGATCGCGTCGGTCTTACAAAAATTGTCATAGGCAACAGCGTAACGTATATCGGTATGAATGCGTTTTACGATTGCGTTAGTCTTACAAGTGTAACCATACCGAACAGCGTAACGTGTATCTACTATCAAGCGTTCTACGGTTGCAGTAGTCTTGCGAGAATCATATATGACGGTACAATAGCGCAATGGAACGCTATTGAAAAAGGCAATTATTGGAATGAAAATACAGGTAACTACACCGTACACTGTATAGACGGCGATATAGTCAAAGGCTGAGCCGACGAGGCTAATTAAATCGAAGTTTGTTTTTGTTAAGGCGTTCGTGCGAAATTGCGCGGGCGCTTTTTTTATCCTGTGAAAAAAGTTGATTTATTCAATAGAAGTCGGTACAATAGGGGCAGGCGGTCCGATACGGATCGGACGACGGAGAAAATGCGTTCTATGCAGAGTACGATCAAGAAGAAAACGGCGGATTATGCGGTCACTGTGCTGTTGGCGGCGGTCATGGCATTCAATTACATACTGTTCATCGTGCCCAACTCGTTTGCGCCCGCGGGGCTCAACGGCATTGCGACTATGATACAGTATAAGCTCGGGTTCAGTATCGGCTGGATGTCGCTGATCATCAACGTGCCGCTGTGCGTGTTCGCGTTCTTCCTCGTCGGCAGGGATTATGCCGTCAAGACGTTGGTTTTCTGCGTCGTGTATTCCGTTATATATCTGCTTTTACAGCAGGCGGATCTCGAGCGGTTCCAGTATAATGCCGGCGGCGTGGACACGATATTTCCCTGTCTTATCGCCGGAGTCATCAACGGCATACTTTACGGCATATGCTTCCGCATAAATTCGAGCAGCGGCGGCACGGACGTCGTGGCAAAGTTCGTCAGCCACAAAAAGCCGCAGCTCAATTTCTTTTGGGTCACGCTCGCTATCAATGCGGCAGTCGCGGCGGCGTCGTTTTTCGTCTATGCGGAGAACGTCGACGGCGAGATAGTTTACGATTATCGTCCCGTGGTGCTGTGCATGCTGTATTGCTTTACAACGTCGCTCATCGGCAACCTTATGCTCAAGGGTTCCAAAACGGCGTATAAATTCGTGGTCGTCACGCTGTACGCGGAGGACATAGAGCGCGAGATAGTTACTAAGCTTCACCGCTCGGCTACGCGCCTTACGGGCGCGGGCGCGTACAGCAATACCGAAAAAGAAGTGCTGTTGTGCGTGGTCGGCAAGCATCAGGTCATCGACTTCCAGAACATCCTCAAAAAGTACCCCGATACCTTCTCATTTATGGAAACCGTCAATCAAACGATAGGCAACTTCAAAAGCAAAGCCTGATCCGTGTTCGGTTCGGTTTTTTATATCGTATGATCACTGCCGCGCGGCGGCGCGGGAAAGCCCTCAGATATTTTTTTCGTGGGGCTTTTTTTGTTTTTTCCGTTCGGATGCTTGACATGCATGCCGCGGCGGAGTATAATTACAAGTGTTATATAACATGTGTAATTATTGGTGAGGCATGCCGAAGCAGACAGTCGACAGGGAACAGATAATAGCCGCGGCGCTCGAGATGACGCGGGAGAGCGGGTTCGAGAGCGTCAATGCTCGGGGCGTGGCGAAGCGCACGGGCTACTCCGTGCAGCCGATATACAGTTGCTTCGGGAGCATGGATGAGCTGCGCGAGGCGGTAAACGTCGCGGCGATGGGGTTTTACAACGAGTTCATTTATTCGCGCGTCGACGGCGAGGCTGTGCTCGAGAGCATGGCGCGGGCGAACGTCGCTTTTGCGAAGTACGAGACCAATCTTTTCAAGCTGTTGTTTTTCCGCGAATTGCAGGGGCTTGAGAGTTTTGACGACATATACGAGTGGATGGGCGACAAGCAGGCTACGCGGCAGCTCGCCGAGCGGCTTTCGCTTTCCGAGGAGAGCGTGAAAGAGGTTTACATCATGCTCATCGTTTTCACGCACGGCGTTGCGACGATGCTGGCTACGGGCGGCGCGAACATATCCGATGCGGAGTGCGCGGCGATGCTCGACAAGGCATACAACGCGTTTATAAAAGCGCAGAAATAATCAAACAAAAGGAGAGAAAATGGACACAAAGATCATGCTCGACTATCTCGCGGAGCTTGCCGCAAACAACGACCGCGAATGGTATCACGAACACAAGAAGGACCGAGAAGCCGCGACGGCGCAATTCGAGGAGCTCGTACAGGCGCTTATCTACGGGATAGGCGCGTTCGACAAGAGCGTACTGCACAACGTCCCCAAAGAGCTGACGTTCAAGCAGGTGCGCGATACGCGGTTCAGTCACGACAAGTCGCCGTATAACCCGACCTTCCGCGCGCACATCTCGTCCAAGGGCAAGCTGCCGATACCCGTCGGGTACTATATATCCGTGCGCCCGGGCGGCGGAACGTTCCTCGGCGGCGGACTGTTTGCCGATATGTTTTCTTCCGCGACGGCGATGGTGCGCGACGCGATAGCCGCTAAGCCGAACGAGTGGGGCGAGGCGATCGGCTCGGCGGAGTTCAAAAAATACTTTACGGTCAAGGGCACTGCGCTCAAAAACGTGCCCGCGGGCTACGACAAAGAAAACCCGCAGGCGGAATACATCAAGTTCAAATCCTGGTACGTCGAGTATTTCGTGCCCGATGCGGATGTGCTCGACTCGGAAAAATTCTTGGATACGTGTATCGACCTGTTCAAGGCGATGAAGCCGTTCAACGATTTCCTCAACGCCGCTCTCGAAGGTTTCCAAATGCCGACGCGCTGATCGCGCGGCGCGGGCTTGCGGACGACGCTCCGCGCGCAAGGACGCGTGTTCGCCGTGCAAAAAATCGCGTCTGCGGTTTTTGTGCGCCGCTATGCTTGAAAACAGCCGCGCGACGTGATATAATGCAAGCTAACGGGAGGTATGCCGTTATGGAAACCGTCGCGGCGCGATCGGAAAAAGCAAAAACCAACAGCAGTATCCTATTATGGCTCGGGATATTTCTTCTCGTAGTCTGCGTTATAATGTTGATATGGCTGATAAGCAACGGCGTTTATGAGCCGGGCATGCCCGAAGTGACGATATGCTTGACCATGCCTGCGTTTTTCATTTTCGGCGGCGGATTGGCGAGCATATCGGAAGCGGTCAAGCAACGCAGGCGGCACGATGCGACTCCCGTCAAGCTCATCGTCTATGACGGACGCATGCTGATCTTCGACGACGGCTATAGCTGTCTACCGTCCGACGTGATCGACGTCGAGTGCGAAAACAGCCCCGATAACAGCCCGTTCGCTTATGCGCTGGCTGACTTCGGCGAACTCACGGTGCATACCGAAAACAAAACGTATCGTTATCGCAACGTTGCGGACGTGCGCCGCGCTCACGTAAGATTGGTCGAGCTCATCGCCGTCGACCGTGCGTCTAAGTCAAAATTATAAACCTCAAACGAGCCACGATCCGCGTGACCGCGGCGATATAAAGCCGAACAAAAACCGCCCGACGGAATATCCGTCGGGCGGTTTTCACAGCTTCCTCTATCAGCAATCCATGATACCCGCTTCGATAAAAACATAGTCTATGCTCTCGAAGCGAACGAGCGGTCTGTATTTTTCGTAAAGCTCCGAGAAGTTTTTATCATCGTCGGCGAACTCATTCCAATCGGCAGACTTTCTGTCGGGCATGACGAGATGCGCTTTGATCGTGCCCTGTATGCGCCAAACCGGTTCGCCGTCGATACCCGTCTGCAATATGTAATCAAGGGAGTACAGAACATGCAGTTCGCCGTTTTCCTCATAGCAGTGGTCAGCCGACGAATCGCCTACTTCGAACATTTCGCAGAAGTCGGTCTTTGCTATCAGCTCGTCCTTGTCGAGCAGATATTCGATGCCGTCGAGCATTGCGGGCAGCTGCGAGATCTCCTCGGCTTTGTTGCCGACGCATTCCAAGAGAAATTCATCGAGAGTTTCCTCGACCAGATCTTCAAGGTCCATTATCCCCATTTTTGTCCTCCGATGGGTTTTTCAGTTAGGTCTTGATTGTATCACGGCGTCGGCGAAAAGTCAAGGGGAAAACCGAAAAAAGCACGGCGGCAGGGGAGCGGCGGACATAGCGCGAGAAGAACGGGCGCGCGCCGATTTGATCGGGACGGCAGGACTTTGCGCGGGTCAAAAGCTTTCAAGATCGTCAGACGTGCGTAAGCGCGTCGGCGCGTCGGCGGTGTTATAATGGTATGGAAAGGTCGCGAGAGCGGTCGGCAATAGCGGCGGTCGGGCATAATCCGACTGTTTTCGGCACAAAATAGGATATAAACCGTGTATTCTACGGCGCACGCTTGACAATGCCGCCGACGAGTTGTATAATGGAATCACCGACCGACCGTAGCAGCTATAAAGGGGCGACGGAAATAACGTCGAGACGGCAGATCGCCGCATCGGAAGCATAATGGATCAATTCAACAAAATACTCTCAATAATCAACGATAACGTTTTATTAACGATAATCGGTGTAGCGTTCGGAATACAGCTTATTTACATAATTTTGTTTTTCGTCAGGGCGAAGAAATACCCCGTCGCCGAGAAAAAACACCGTTTCGGTATAGTCATTCCCGCGCGTAACGAATCGTCGGTCATTGCCGATACCGTAAAGTGCATACTTTCGTCCAAATACCCGAAGGACATGTTCGACGTGTACGTCGTTGCGGACAACTGTACGGACAACACCGCGGAGCTCGCGCGAAAGGCGGGCGCGACGGTCTTTGAGCGGTTCGATCCCGATCCCAAGCATCACAAAGCGGGCTATGCGCTCAAATATCTTTTCGAGAAGATAATGGAGCTTCACCCCGATCATTACTATGAGGCGTTCATCAAGTTCGATGCGGACAACCTCATGGAGCCCGATTACATATCGCGCATGAACGATGCGTTCGACGCGGGCGTCAAGTGCGCGCGCGGCTATTCCAATTCCAAAAACATCGATCAGAACGTCATAACCGGCATATCCGGTCTTTGGTATATCCGCGACTGCCGTTTCGCAAGCAACTTCCGCTCGGCTATCGGACAGGGCACGATGCTCGGCGGCGCGGGCATGATGTTCGCCGCAGAGATCATCGAAAAGCACGGCTGGGACTGCCTCACCGCGTCCGACGATACCGAGTTCACCATGCGTCGGCTCAATCAGGACAAGATCAAGACTATGTATGTCAAAGACGCGGTAGTCTACGAGGATCAGCCCTCGACGATAAAAGATACGTTCAAGCGCTATAAACGCATGTCGGGCGCGCTCAACTCGCTGTTCTATACGCAGGGCATCAAGTCGTTCCTGCTGTTCTTCGTGCGGTGGAAGTGGACGTATATCGATATGTTCCTTACGCTGATGTTCATCCCCGTGTGCGTGCTCATGTGCATTTGGCTGCCTATCTATTACGCTTACGTATTGATATACCACGGGCTGATGGGTAATTGGGAGATATTCTGGACATACCTGAATACCATATGCTACTCGCTCGCCATAGCATTCGTCGCGATGTTCATACTTCAAGCGTTGCTTGCCGTCGCGCTCGAGCACAAGCGGATAAAAGCTCCGGTCAAAAAGCTTATGCCCGCCGTGTTCCTTTTCCCGTTCTTTATGATAATCTACGCCGTGGCGATAACCCTCGGCGTGTTCAGCCGCTCCAAGTGGCACGAGGTCAAGCGCAACACAGCCGTTTCTGGCGGGCTCGCCGTAGCGGAAGCCGCCGCGGCTGACGACGATGCGACAGCGACGGAAAGTGCCGCGTCGGACGGAACGAACGGCTCGGACGGCGAAACGTCGGAGGACGAAGCCGCAGACATAGAAACCGCGGATATTGCGGATACTGTCGATGATACGTCGGCTGAGGAAAGCGGTAACGACGTCGAGTACGTAGTCGATACGTCGGAAACGGAAAACGCCGACGAAGCGTCGACCGCATAACGCGTGGAAAAATAATAAAAAGTGATGTCCGACGATAAACGTCGCGGACGGGAGAATAGATGAAAAAGTACGATTATTTGATAGTCGGCGCAGGGCTGTTCGGCGCGGCATTCGCGCAGATAATGACGGAGCGCGGCAAGCGTTGCGTCGTCATAGAAAAGCGCGAGAGCGTCGGCGGCAATATCGCGACGGAGGCGGAGGACGGGATAGTCGTTCACAAGTTCGGCGCGCATATTTTCCACACGAGCGACAAGCGCGTATGGGATTATGTCAATCGGTTCGCGGAGTTCAATAACTTCGTCAACAGCCCGATAGCCAATTACAAGGGCAAGCTTTATAACTTGCCGTTCAATATGCACACGTTCTATCAGCTATGGGGCTGCAAAACGCCGCAGGAAGCGCGCGCGATAATAGACGCACAGCGCGCGGCAGCCGGCATAAAAGAGCCGAAAAACCTTGAGGAAAAAGCGCTGATGTCCGTCGGCGAGGACGTGTACAGAACGCTGATCAAGGGCTATACCGAAAAGCAGTGGGGCAAGGACTGCAAGTTCCTGCCGTCGTTTATCATAGGGCGCGTGCCGCTTAGGTTCGTGTACGACAACAACTATTTCAACGACAGATATCAGGGCATACCCGTCGGCGGATATACGCCGTTGGTCGCGAAAATGTTGGAGGGCACGGAGGTCCTGCTCGGTACGGATTATTTCTCCGACAGAGCCAAGTTCGACGCGCTCGCGGATACCGTAGTGTATACGGGCGCGATCGACAGATATTTCGATTATAAGTTCGGCGAGCTCGAGTACCGCTCGCTGCGGTTCGAAACGGAAAAGCTCGATACCGACGATTACCAGGGCAATGCGGTCGTCAATTATACCGATTACGACGTTCCGTATACGCGCATCATCGAGCACAAGCATTTTGAAAAAACCGTTTCCGACACGACGATAATAACGCGCGAATATCCGCTGCAGTTCTCGACGGGCTGCGAGCCGTACTACCCGATAAACGACGAAAAGAATACCGCGCTGTACAAAAAATACGCCGATCTCGCCGCAGACAATAAGAAAGTGCTGTTCGGCGGCAGGCTCGCGGGCTATAAATATTACGACATGGACGACACCGTCGCCGCGGTGTTCGAGATGACGGACAGGCTGTAAGATCATCAAATACAGCAAGAAGGCAATAACGTACCGCGGTCTGCCCGTCGGCATCGTTAACAGAAGATAAGCCCATTAAAGGTCGAATTTATATTCAACGCATCATATAGGCAAAGAAAAAGAGCATCGAAAGCGATCCGGTGCTCTTTCGGTTATTGATGATCGTTTTATTTGAGCTTGCGTGGGGAGTCGGAAACGAACGATACGCCGACTGCGCCGCAGCCCGTGTGCGCGCCGATGACCGGGCCTATCCAGCCTATCTCCGCCTCGCAGTCGGGGCGGGCGGCTTTTACGCGTTCGAGCAGTTCTTCGGCGAGGTCGCTGTCCGCGCTCGCTATGTATATCTTGTGCGGTGTCTTTGCGCTGTCGCGCTTTACCGCCTCCGCCATTTCCGCGATGCCTTTTGCCGCGCCGCGGACTTTCTTGACGACGGTCAGTCCGCCCGTTTCGTTGAAACGAATTATCGGCTTGATGTTGAGCGCCGTGCCGAGGTACGCCATAGGACCGGAAACGCGTCCGCCGCGTTTGAGGTGCATGAGGTCGACGGGCATGAACCAGGTGTGAAGTTTGGCGGCGAACTCGGCGAGCTTAGCCGCCGCGCTCTCCGCGCTCTCGCCCGCGTCGCGAAGCCTTTGCGCTTCGTCGACTACGTGACGCGTGACTATCGTCGCGCCGAAGCTGTCGACGACGAATATCTTACGCCCCGTGCGTTCCTCTACGTTCTTAGCGGCGAGCTTCGCGCTCGCGTTGGAGCTCGACAGCCCCGACGAAAGCGTTACGTACAAGATATCGCCCTCGTGCTCGGCGATGAGCTTTTCGTAAAACTCCTCGTTCTCCGCGACGTTTATCTGCGAGGTGGTGGGCAGATCGCCCTTCCTTATCCCGTCGTAAAACGCCTTGTATTCCGCGTCCGTCGAAAAGTCGTCGTTGTGCGCCGTCCCGTCTATGGTATAGACGAGCGGGATATATTCGATGCCGCGCTCGGCGAGCTCCGATTTAAGTACGTCGCAGGACGTATCCGTTGCAAGTATAAAACTCATATCGTCTCCTGTATGCTGTGTTATACATTATACTTCATGCGCGCGCGTATGCAAACCGTTTTAAGGCAACTCGCCCCAAACTAAGCGCGTTTATGCGATATAATACACAAAATCGCATATTCTGTGACATATTTTAATGCTTTTCAAAGAGCGCAGACGCGGCATAGAACGTTGTCTACAAAAACAGCCGAAGTTCGGCTTAAATCAACCGTTGCGGAACGTCATTCGGACTAAACGCGCTTATCGGTCAAAAAAAGACGCTTATCGACAAAAGCTCCGTTTTTTCTCAGGTATGCCGGGCTTGTCAATATACCTCGAAAATGGTATAATTATCGTAAATTCGGCTGATAAAAAAAGGAGACTTATCGTATGAAGATCCGCGTCATGGTTTGCGACGACAACGAAGAATTTGTGAGCAACATGAGGTCGCATTTCGCCTCGTCGGAGAGGTTCGAGCTGGTCGAGACCGCCGCCAACGGCAAGGACGCGTTGGAAAAAATAGACTCCGCGCACCCCGATGTTTTACTGCTCGATCTCGTCATGCCGACGCTCGACGGGTTTTCCGTGCTCGAACGCGTCAATAAAGGCAACATGAAGATAATCGTCGTGTCGGCGCTGTCGCAGGACGCGTTCATATCGAAAGCGATGAGCCTCGGCGCGGATTTTTACATGATGAAGCCCGTGTCTTTCTCGGTGCTCGACGAGCGCATGGTCGAGGCGGTCAATACGCGCCGTCCGACGGCGAAGAACCGTTCCATGGACGAGAAGATAAGCAATATCTTTATCACGGTGGGCATACCTGCGCACATCAAGGGCTATCAGTATCTGCGCGAGGCGATCAAGATGACTATCGACAGCCCCGAGATAATCAATTCGATAACCAAAAAGCTCTATCCCGAGGTCGCCGAGCATTTCAACACGAGCCCGAGCAAGGTCGAGCGCGCGATACGTCATGCGATAGAGGTCGCCTGGAACAGAGGCAAGATAGAAAACATCAACACGCTGTTCGGCGTGCGCGTTTACAACCACAACGAAAAGCCGACGAACGGCGAGTTTATCGCGCTGGTCGCCGACAAGATGCTGCTCGAAAGCGTTTAGGATCTATTATTCTTCAAAGCGGAAAACTTCGGTATATTCGGCGGTGCAGCTCGTGCCGCCGAATTTTTCTACTCGGAACATTTCGCAAATTTCGACTTTGACGGGACGCTCGCCGTCGGTGTAGAGCGTCAGCTCTATCGAGCTGTATTCGGGATAGGACTTGCACCCGACGGTCGTTTTTATCTCGCCGCGGCAGTATCTGGGCGCGCGCGTCGTGTCGAGCGTGTATTTGTATACGCCGTCGCCGACGCATGCCGCGCCGATTATCGCGCCGTCGAGCTCGTACTTGACGAGCCCGTCGTTGGGCATGCCGTAAGCGGCGATATAGTCCTCGCGCGTCATTTCGGTCGGGTCGCCGTATACGGCGGTCTTGCCGTCGAAGCCGCCGCGCGTCACCTTGAACGAATCGGCGTCGGTCTCCTTGCGTAGAGCGGCTTTGGCTATCGCCGAGCGGCTCTCTGCTATCTCTACGCAGTGCGCGCCGCGCTTGACGCGTCCGCCCGTCACCTTTTGCGAGTACGGTATGCCGAAAGCGCGGGCTTTGATAGTGCCGACCGTTTCGGTGGTAAAGTCGTGCGTGTCCGCATAGGCGCGGCATGCGCCGAGCGCGGCGAGCGCGTCGGGATCGGCCGAGCGCGCGGCAACGGGCCGGGCAGTGCCGCCGAACATCGTAGGAACAAGCGCGAGCACGGACATGCCCACCAAGAGAGCGAGAAGCAAGAACGTCGCAAAACGCGAACGCCGTTTGTTGTTAGTACCTGATTCCATACGCTTAGTATGGGCAATTCCGTCGGCGTTAAAACGTGCCGCGGCACAAAACCGAGCGCAAAAAACTTTCGCGCCGTTTCGCTTGCTTTTGCCGCGCCGACATGGTAAAATAACGCAAAACGGAGGTTTAACACATGATAAACGACAAGATCGCAAAGCTCGTCAACGAGCAGGTCAACAAGGAATTTTACTCGGCGTATCTCTATCTCGACTTCGCCAACTTCTACGCCGACGCGGGGCTCGAGGGCTTTGCGCACTGGTACGAGATACAGGCGCAGGAGGAGCTCGATCACGGCATGATGATGCGCCGCTACCTTATAGACAACGGCGTGTCCGTCAAGTTCGACGCGATAGCCAAGCCCGATAAAAAATTCACCGATACGACCGCGCCGCTCAAAGCCGGGCTCGAGCACGAGCAGTACGTCACGAGCCTCATCAACAATATATATAACGAGGCGTTCGGTATAAAGGATTTCAAGACCATGCAGTTCCTCGATTGGTTCATCAAGGAGCAGGGCGAGGAGGAGAAAAACGCCGAGGACCTTATCAAAAAAATGGAAGTGTTCGGCAAGGACGGCAAAGGGCTTTACGAGCTCGACCGCGAGCTGCTCTCGCGCGTCTATGCGCCGTCGACTACCGGTCCGTCCAAATAATTCGTTTGATAGATAAAACGCCGCACATGCGGCGTTTTTGCTTGCGCAGATCTATTATCGTGCGTAACGGGCAAAACCGCTGTCGGCGCATTTATGGTATTGACATAGCCGGCGGTTTGCTATATAATATATGAAAGACGGATCGGAGTGCGGAAATCAAATGATATTGTTATCGGCTACGGAGATCATCGCGCAGCGCGTGTTCAACACGCTGTATATCTATTTGGATATAGTGTTCCTTGTCGGGCTGTGCGCGATGCTCGTATGGAAAAAGAAATATCTTACGCTGCTGTTCGGGCTTGCGGGCGGCATATTGTATTTTATCGTCGATTACGGGATTTTTCATCTCGCGCTTGGAACGCGGTCGATACAGGGCGGCGATATGTTCGCCGTGCTGTTGTGGATGTCGATGAGCTACGGTCTTACCAACTTCGTTTGGATATGGCTGTGGTTCTCGCGCGACAGCCGTAAATTCGAATGGACAGCGCTCATCTGTGTTTGGTGGTTCTGCGCGCCCATGCTCGCGCAGACGTTCGGTGCAAACATGCCCGTAGTCAAGATACAGCGCACGACGGGCGCGTACCACGGCGCGATGGCATTGATACTGCTCGTCGGGTACGTCGGCGCTATCGTATATAACTTTATCCAAAAGGACGCCGGCAAGCGTCTGCCGCTCCTGTGGCTCGCGGCGACGGGAATAGCCGTTCAGCTCGGCTGGGAATTTTCTCTGCTCATCGGCGGTATACGCAGTGCGGAGATAGTATCGGTCATGCAAAAGCTGGAAACGCTCGTCGTCAATTCATTGCTCGAGACCAACCTCGGCGCAGTGCCGCTGTACTGTATTTATGCGCTCGTAACTTCGCGCATCACCGAAGGGCTTAAAAAGCGCGGTAAGGTCGGGTTCACCGAGCGGCTCGCGGAGCTCAACGCCGTACCGCTTTTTCGCAGGCGCGCCGCTGTCGCGGTCGAGCCTGTAACAACGGTAGCGGACGGGCGAGCCGAGCCTGAGGTCGGCGACGCTTCCGATAAACAGCTTTCGGGCGGCGGTGAGAAATGATAGATACTCCGACTTTTTTCGAGAACGAATTTTCGCAGCCGCTCGCATCGCGGCTGAGACCGCGCACGCTCGACGAGTTTTGCGGGCAAAAGCATTTGCTCGGCGAGGGCAAGATACTGCGTCGGCTGATAGAGAACGACACCGTCGGTTCGATGATATTCTGGGGTCCGCCCGGCGTCGGCAAGACGACGCTCGCGCGGATAATCGCGGGCAAGACCAAATCGAAGTTCGTCGATTTTTCGGCGGTGACGAGCGGTATCAAAGAGATAAAGCAGGTCATGACCGACGCGGAAAACGGGCGGCGGTTCGGCGAGCGCACGATACTTTTCGTCGACGAGATACACAGGTTCAACAAGGCGCAGCAGGACGCGTTCCTGCCGTTCGTCGAAAAGGGCAGTATAATCCTTATCGGCGCGACGACGGAAAACCCGTCGTTCGAGGTGAACGGCGCGCTTTTGTCGCGGTGCAAGGTGTTTGTTTTGCAGGCGCTGTCCGCTGCCGACCTCGTGTCGCTGCTGACGCGCGCGCTCAAGGACGAACGCGGGTTCGGCAGGGAAAAGGTGGAGATCGCGCCCGAGCTCGTCGAGGCGATAGCGGGGTTTGCCAACGGCGACGCGCGCAGTGCGCTGTCCACGCTCGAAATGGCGGTGCTAAACGGCGACGTCGACGGCGATACCGTGCGCGTGACCGAGGAAACGCTCGAACAGTGCTTATCCAAAAAATCCCTGCTCTACGACAAGAACGGCGAGGAGCATTACAATCTTATTTCCGCACTGCATAAATCCATGCGCAATTCCGATCCCGATGCGGCGGTGTATTGGCTCGCGCGCATGCTCGAGGCGGGCGAAGATCCGCTGTATATCGCGCGGCGCATCGTTCGGTTTGCGAGCGAGGACGTCGGGCTTGCCGATCCGCGCGCGCTCGAAATGGCGGTCGCGGCGTACCAAGCCTGTCACTTTTTGGGCGTGCCCGAGTGCAACGTGCACCTGACGCAGATAGCCGTTTACCTGTCGCTCGCGCCCAAATCCAATTCCATGGAAACGGCGTATAACCGCGCCAAGGACGACGCGCTCAAACGGCTCGCCGAGCCCGTGCCGCTCGTTATCCGCAACGCGCCCACTAAGCTAATGAAAGAGCTCGGCTACGGCAGCGGCTATGTCTACGCGCACGACACCGAAGAAAAGCTGTCCGCTATGCAATGCCTGCCCGACGATCTCAAAAACGCGGTCTACTACACGCCGACCGACGAGGGGCTGGAAACGCGGTTCAAAGAGCGGCTCGCCCAGATAAAAGACGCGAAAAAGAAACTGCGCGGCGATAAATAAATCGGGTATCATACCGCTAATAAAATACTCGGGGCAGGGAGCTTTGTTATGCTGACGAAAAAGGAAAAAGACGGATTGCTGAAAGTCTACGAAGATATTGTCGACAGGTATTACTACTATTACGATATCGACAGCTTCGAAAGAGAGCAGTTCGGAAGATATATAGGTATTTTCGACGAGACCGAGGAAAAGCAAATCGAAATGTGGATCAAATACCTCGCGGGCGACGTCATGAATTTGGTATATCTCGGCGCGGCGGTCGCTCTCCGAGAAGATGATATGCGTTATCTCGACGACGCGCTGAACACCGCGACTACGTTCACGCAGCTTACGGAACTGTCGTTGGGCTGGGGCTGTTCGTGGGATTTCTTGTCCGTGTTTACGTCGGCTAACCGTTTCGGCGATATAGAACGTATCATTCCGAAAGAGATCGGACCGAGCAAATACAGCGGCGTACATTCGGCTGTCACGAATCTCATGATGTATCTTTACTACGGCGAAGCCGAGTGGAAAGAAACGGCGGTCGAGTGCGGACGGCGCGCGTTGGATCGCAAGCAGACCATCGAGAGCAAGGCGATAGTCGCCTGTCTTATGAGCCTGGTCGAAAAAGACTTCGATAGTTTTTCCGCGGAGCTGGGAAACGTGTGCATGGGCAGAAAGCGCGGAAACGAATACGGCGATAACAAGTTTACGCGGCAGCTGCCGTTTTTCGCGCTCGGGCTGTATAACTTCGCACGGTACCTGTACGGCGAAGAAGCCGAGAAGAAAATAACGTTCCCGAGCGACGCGGGGCTTTTGGACGATCTGCGCGAATACCAAAGAGCGGCCGGATATAAGCCGGGCGGGATACTTATGAAATTCGACGAGGAGCTTTACTTGCTCGACCGTATGTTCAAGATTGACTTGCCGACCATGCACCTGCGGTTTGAAAAAAACAAAGCATACGCCGACATCGAACGGTATGCGAAAGAAGTTAAGGAAAGAACGCTCGGCTATAAGACCGCCGACGGCGAATAGCCGTCCGAAGATCCGATAAAAAAGCCGACGTTCTCTTTTAACGGAGAGCATCGGCTTTTTTATTTATGAGCATCATCTGATTTGAAAAGCGTTTTTAATATGCTTTGCTCGGCAGTGCGCGTAGGATCTAATCCTGCTCCGAGCGGTCGTTTTGTTCGGGCGTTATCTCGTCGCCGTCCTTCTCGAACGGCTTACAGCGGTCGGCGAGGTCGGCCGGGAGTATACCGAGCTCGGTCAGGCGTTTCGCTGTGGCGGGGACTGTTTCGATTGGGATAAGGCGCGGCTTGTACGGCATGCCGGCTATATCGGAGAGCGCGCGTTTTATGTATTCGCGGCGGTTGAGGATGTGCTCGACGGGCTTTGCTATCGTCTTGCTTTTTTCGTCGCGTATCTCGCCGAGAACGGTGTAGATATCGCCGAACTTGGTTATGTATCCCGTCGCGTACAGTATTACGCAGTCGGTAAAGTTGCGAAATCCCGCGTGTTCTATCGGCAGACCGTGACGGAAAAAATGCAGCTCGACGGGCGCGCGCACCGTATCGTCGTTGATTATCTTCGATAACTTTTCCTTATCTTTTGCGTTCATATAAATATTATAGCATAAACCCGCGCAAAAATCAAGTCTTTGTTTCAACGTCTGGCGCGAGCTGCTTTTCGGCTTCCGCGCAAAATCGCGGACCGTTGCGGAAATCTTGACAAAGACCGTCGCGGGGTATATAATAAGACGGTACAAATTTTGCCGAACACGGCGGAGGTATAAATGGAACAGTTGCTGCTCAAAGCATGTCAGAACGGACAAAAAGGCGTCGTCATCGCTTTTCTCAAAAAAGACGGGATAAATGTCGACGCGGTGGACGGCGAGGGACTTTCGCCCTTGCACTTCGCATGCCGAAAGGGATATAAGGATATAGTCAAGCTTCTTTTGGACAAGGGCGCGAACGTGAACGCGCTTTCCAACACGTCGGTATCGCCGCTGCACTTTGCCGCCGCGTCGGGCAATAAAGAGGTGATAAAGCTCGCCGTCGACGGCGGCGCTGACGTGAGCGCGACTGACAAGGAAGGCAAAAATCCGCTTATGTACGCGATCGAAGCGAAAAAAGCCGAAGCCGCCAAGTACTTGATAGAGCTCGGCGCGGACGCGACGGCGGCGGACAATTCGGGACGCACCGCGCTCGACTACGCCAACGCTTTCGGGCTCGTTCAGCTCATCGGCGCTATCTCGGCGGACGGCGCGGGCACGACCGACGCTTACGGCAATACGCCGCTGCATCAGGCTTGCCACAACGGTCAGAGCGAGGTCGTCAAGGCGATGCTCAAGAGCGGCAAGTGCGATATAGACGCGCGCAACGACGCGATGTTCACTCCGCTGTGCACCGCGGCGGACGAGGATAACCTGTTGATAGCGGAGCTCCTGCTCGACGCGGGCGCGGACGCGAATATCGGCGGCGCGCACGGCTACACGCCGTTGCATTTCGCTGCGGACAACGGCAACGAGCGGCTCGTCAAAAAGCTTATAGCGTGCGGCGCGAAGCTCGACGAGCGCAACGAATCGGGCGAGACCGCGCTCATACTCGCGGCGCACGGCGGGTTCAATTACGTTGTCGGCGCGCTCATCGACGGCGGCGCGGACGTTACGCCAGCCGATCTCGACGGACACACCGCGCTTTACTATGCGACGGAAGCGGGCTATAACGATATCGTCGAAAAGCTCATCGTAGCCGGCGCGGAAAACTGACGGACGGAGGGGCGTGGGAATGGATATCAAACAGCTTACCGAAAAACTCTCCAAGTCGAGCACAAGCAACAACGGCAAGTACGTGCCGTGGTGGAGCGGCTGGGAAAACGACAGCATGTGCCGCTACGATCTTTTTTCCGCCGAGGAGATAGCCGAGACGGACGCGTTGATAGCGACGGCGACAGCCGAGGAACTGACCGCGCCTGTCTGCGCGTATAAATATACGCTTTTCCATTTGCTCGTATGGCATAACTTTTATAACGCCGTAAGATCGGTCGTAGAGCGCAAGATCATAGACGCGGACGTTGTCGACGGCGGCGGCAAAGGCGTAACGCCGCTGATGCTCGCGTGTTTTTACAGCAATTACGAGATGTTCAAGCTGTTGGTCGGCGCGGGCGCGGACATGACCAAAACGGACGGCGCAGGCAGGACGTGCTGGCATTACCTCTCGGGCGCGCGCCCCGAGCTTTCATGGCACTACTATTGCCGCGAGCAGTCGTACGATCAGATAGGAAAGATAGCCGACGCGCTCCCGAGCACTGCCGGCGTCGCGGACGCCGAGGGCAGAACTCCGATGGCGGTCATGCTGAAGGATCTCAATAACGAGGTGTCGAGCCGTCTTATAGACAAGCTCCTCGCAAAGGGCGCAAAGACGGACTTCAAAGACGACAAGGGCAATTCTCCGCTCATGATCGCCATCAAGAATAACCACAATACCGTTGCGCTCCGACTTGCAAACGACAAAACGCTCATCGATCTTGCCAACAACGAGGGCGAAACGCCGTTGCACGCCGCCGACGATTTCAGAAAGACCGCGGTGTCGCTCCTGCTCATGGCGAACGGCGCGAAGGGCGGCGACAGGTACGCGCACATGTCTTTGCGCGAGCTCAGTCAGGAAACGTCCAACGCTTTCGCTTTCCATAAGGAAAACGACAATATCGCGCCCGCGCTGTACCTTACGCAAAAGCTCATAAACACGGTCGATGAGGACGATGACGACGAGATAGAATGCGTCGCTGAGATCATGGACGACGCGCTCGGTCACGACGAGGATTGCTCGGTGCTCGACATGCTTAAAAAAGCGGGCATCAGTCTTACCGAAAAGTTCAGCAGCCGCGGCAGGGTCTGGTGTCTGCGCGACAAGTGCTTTACGATGCGCGCGGGCATAGGCGCGATAAAGAAGCTTATAGAAATGGGCGTCGATATCAATAGCGCCATAATCGACGGAAAAACGCCCGTAAATATAGTCGCGGACGAGCCCGAGCCCAACAGCTATTACGGCGAAAAGGTAACGTATTTCGAGGACGCGGCGCGGCTGTTCGACGGCGAGTCGGCGACCGTGCTCGATAACGACGGTTCGTCGGCGATGCACACGGCGGCATGGCGCGGACATTCGGAAATGCTTAGAGCCATGGCAGAGCGCGGCGCGGACGTAAACATTACGCAGGACGCGCCCGCCGATGCCGGGAGCACGCCCCTGCACTTGGCGTGCGAGATGTGCAATGTCGAAGCGGTAAAAACGCTCATCGAGCTCGGTGCGGACGACGGGATAAAAAACGTCAAAGGCATTACGGCGGCGCATATAATCGTCGACAAAAACAAATGCCGCAGAAACAGCTTCTCCGACCGCGATTATGCCGACAAGCGGAGATTGCAGATACTCGGCATGCTCAAAAATATCGACGAGCCGCGCGGCGACGGCATGACTCCGCTCATGATAGCGCAGTACGAGTATATCAACTTCATTTCCGCCGCACAGGCGATGCTGCTCAACGGCGGCGCGGACGTCAACCGCAGGGATTCACGCGGCAGAACGGCGCTTATGATAGCCGCGGACGAGCATTGCTTTAAGGACACGATAAAAGAGCTTGTCCGCGCGGGCGCGGAGCTCGACGCTGCCGACCAGCGCGGCAGGACCGCACTGCACTATGCGCTCGAATACGGCTCGCAGGACGTGGCAAGGTTCCTTATCAAGAAAGGCGCCGACTATAACATCGCGGATAATAGCGGCGCGACAGCCGCGACCCTCGCCGCGGAAAAGGGTTTCGATACCGTGCTCGAACTGATGACGGATATCAAATAGAAAATCGTTAAGCTATCATACCGAACAAAAACACCTCCGAGTTTTCAATAAGCTTCGGGGGCGTTTTATTGCCGAAAAATCTATATCGACGGATCTAAGTCTGCGCCGTGATTGCAATAAATTACGGAAAAGGTATTGAATATCGCTTTACGCCGTGATATAATACGGATATGGAACGCCCTCGTATGATAAGAATACCGATCACCGCGCTTGCGCTCGACGGCGGCGGCGTGCTGTCGTACTTTATCGGTCTGGGTCTTATGTACTACATGGGCTTTTATATGCTGTCGTTGCTTTTCTATTTGGGGACGGTCATTTTGCCTATCGTGGGTTTATCTTACGGCATAGGCGCGCTATGTCTGCCGAGAAAAGATATAGGGCGGTCGGGTCTTATAATGGCGATATCGGCGATATTACTGCCCGTGCTTACGGTCATCGTTCTCGTGATACTGTTCAGCACGGGCGTCTTGGTCATAACCTTTATGTGAGCTATGGACGCGAACAGAGCAATATCGGTATTACGAACAATTGCGCGTATAGTCGTTCCGCTCGGAGCGGCGGCGCTTGCGACGTATCTATTGTATCGTTACGAATATTTTACGGCGTTGGATTCCGTCGATAACGTTATCGGCGCGATGCCGATAGCGTTCATGCTCGTGTTCGTCGCGTGCGCGGCGACGCTCGCGAATATCCGATACGTCAAGCGGTTTATTGCGCTGTACGTCGCGATAGCGGTATTTGCCGTGCTGTCGCTCGCGCTGTTCCCCAACGCACTGCGCGGTAATTGGTGGTTCGGCAAGTACGACAGTTCGATAGGCTCGGACGGCGACGTTTCGGAATACGCGCCGTTTACCGACGGTAACAAAACTGCTAAGCTCGGCGAACCGTCGGCGCTGAGGCTCGACGGCGATCTGCCCGTGCTCGACGGCGCGCTCGCGCTGTACCCCGTGTATTCGGCGATAGCGGAAACGGTGTACGACGAGGCGGCGTTCACCGAGGACCGCGTGATGTTCACTAATACGCTCAAAGCGTTCGATGCGGTCGTCGCGGGCGAGTGCGACATAGCTTTTCTCGCGGGCGCGTCGAAAGCGCAGACGGCAAAGGCGAAAGCCGCGGGCGCGGATATGCGTTTCACGCCGATAGGCAGGGAGGCGTTCGTGTTCCTCGCGAGCGGCGAGAACCCCGTCGACGGATTGACGGTACAGCAGGTGCGCAACGTGTATTCGGGCAAAACGTCGACATGGCGTACGCTCGGCTGGGCGGAAGGCGGGGATATCCTCGCGTTTCAGCGACATAAGAGCTCGGGCAGTCAGTCGGGGCTGGAAAAGGTCATGCGCGGATTGCCGATAGCCGCGCCGCGCCCGCTGCCCGATCCGAGCATCATAGGCAACAACAGCCTTATGGAACAGATAACGGTCGAATGGAAGGGCGTTCAACCGGCGCTCGGTTTTTCGTATAAGTTTTTCGCGGAAACGATGAAGCCCAACCCTGGCGCGAAGATGCTGAAAATAAACGGCATAGCACCCACTACCGAGAACATCAAAAGCGGCAGTTACCCTTTTACAGTCGAATTTTACGCCGTGACAAACGGCGAGCCGCGCGGCAATACCAAGCTCTTGATAGATTGGCTGCTTTCGCCGCAAGGACAAAAACTGATCGAGCTCTGCGGCTACACGGGGATATGAGCGGCGTGAATATCGCGCAAAAGCGTAATTGAGAGCGGCGTCAAAGCCTTGATTTCGGCGGCGGTAAATGCTATAATATTCCGTAAATGCGGAGCATAGGCGACATTATAAAAGGCTTCCGCGGCGGCGTCGGCGAGGCGGTCGGCGCGGTCGGAGACGGCAAGCGCGTTTCGGTTTTCGGTCTTACGAGGTCGGACGCGCGGCTTTTGTGTACCGCTTTTGCCGACGGGTTCGTTTATGTTTGCGCCGACGTTGTGGCGGCGCGGACGGCGTTCGTCGAGCTGTCGCTCGCTTTTCCGTCGGCGGAGCTGCTCCTGCCGAAGAACAACGTTTTGCTTATTTCGGGCGCGGCGCGCGACGGCGGTCGGGCGCGTGCGCTCTATAACATAGCGTCGGGCAAGTGTCGGGTCGTAGTGACCACCGCAGAGGCGTTTATGCAGGTGCTGCCGCCGCGCGGTAATGTTTCCGCGTTCGCGGTCGAGTTCGTCAAGGGCGGAAAGTACCGCACGGACGAGGTCGTTGCGCGGCTGGTCGCCGCCGGATATTCGCGGTCGGGACACGTCGACGAGCCGGGGCGGTTCGCCGTGCGCGGCGATATCCTCGATGTTTGCGCGCCGGGCGGAGAGGCGGCGCGTATCGAGTTTTTCGGTTATGACTGCGAGAGCGTGCGCGCCTTGGATATCGCGGCGCAGACAGCGGGCAAGACGCTGGACGCGTTTACCGCATACCCTGCGACCGAGCTGGTGTTCGGCGACGACGAGATGCGTGCGGCGGCGGACAGGCTTAACGCCGCGGGCGGTAAGCGCGCGTGCTCAGGCATACCCGTCGAGCATAGGCTCGCCGAGCGGCTCGCTTCGGGCGACTCCGACGGCGAGCAGACGGTCGCGTCGCTTTTTCCGCACTCGACGCTGTCCGAATTCTGCGATCTGCCCGTCGTCGTCGAGGACGCCAAAGCCGTTTACGACAACTGCGTTTTCGCGTACAGGGAGCATGCGGCGCGAGCCAAGCGGCTCGGCGAAGCCAACGAATCGCCGTTCTGCGCGGCGGACAACCTCGTATCGTCGCCGCCGACCGAGCGCGCGGCCCTGTGTTTTCATTCCATAGACTCGGCTAACAGGTTTTTCTCGCCCGACAGTGTATTTAAGTTCAAGAGCATCGACCTGCCGCTGTTCGGCAAGAACTTCAAGTCATTGTGCGATCAGATAGCGGTCTGGCGGTCGCGCGGTATAGCGGTGTACGTCGGCGCGGATATCAAGCGGTCGCTCGACGAGCTCGACTGTTTCGGCGTCGAGTACATTGCGCCGACCGCGGACGGCGGCGCGTTCTTCGAAGAGAACGCGGTCGTTATCGGCATGCGCAACGTCGGCATGAAGCGCGACCCGTTCGAGTCCATACGGCGCACGGGCATCAAGGAGCTGCCCAAGCCCGGGGATTACGTCGTGCACGAAACGCACGGCATCGGCATTTGCGAGGCGGTCGGCGCGGTCGATTTCGGCGGGTACGAGCGCGATTATATCACCGTGCGCTATGAGGGCGGCGACACGCTGTACGTGCCCGTCGAGAACATGGGCAGGCTGAGCAAGTACGACTTTACCGACACGCCGCCAAAGCTAAACAAGCTCGGCGGCGCGGAGTTCGAGCGCGCAAAGACCAAGGTCAAATCCAAGCTCAAAGCGATGGCTTTCGACCTATTGCAGCTCTACGCGAAACGCGAGTCGACGGTCGGCAAGCAGTATCCGCGCGAGAGCGCGCTTTGCGACGAGTTCGCCGCGGACTTTCCGTACAGCGAAACGCCCGATCAGCTCTCCGCTATCGACGCGTGCGTCGACGACCTGACCAAAGGCAAGATACTCGACCGCCTTATCTGCGGCGACGTCGGGTTCGGCAAGACGGAGGTCGCGCTGCGCGTCGCGTTCAAGGTGATATCCGAGGGCGGACAGGTCGCGTTTCTTTCGCCGACGACGGTGCTCTGTCATCAGCACTACCGCACGACGCGATCGCGCATGGAGAAGTTCGGGGTCAACGTCGCGGCATACTCGCGCGCTGAGCCGAACGAGGCGCGTACGCTCGCAGGTCTTGCGGACGGTTCGATAGATATAGTCTGCGGCACGCATAAGCTGCTCGGGAGCAAGGTCAAGTTCAAAAACCTCGAGCTTTTGATACTCGACGAGGAACAGAAGTTCGGCGTTTCCGACAAAGAGAAGATAAAAAACCTCAAGACCGATATCAACGTCGTTACGCTTTCCGCTACGCCCATACCGCGCACGCTTCACATGGCGCTCAGCGGTATGCGCGACGTGAGCATGCTCGAAACGCCGCCGACGGGCAGACTGCCCGCGCAGGTGTACGTTACCGAGTATTCGGACGCGCTAGCCGTCGATGCGGTGACGCGCGAGGTCGAACGCGGCGGACAGGCTTTCATCGTTTATAACTATGTCACGGGCGGCGGCACCGCCGCTGGCATCGCCGAGTACGCGGGACGGTTGCAGGCGCTCATGCCGCATATAAAGATGACGTACGCGCACGGTCAGATGGACAGGAGCAAGCTGACCGCGGCGGTCGAGGCTTTCGCCGAGAGAAAGGCGGACGTGCTCGTCGCGACGACTATCATCGAGAACGGTATAGATATCCCCAACGCCAACACGATGATAGTCTACGGCGCGGAGAATATGGGACTCAGTCAGATGTATCAGCTCAAAGGCAGGGTCGGGCGCTCCGACCGCGTCGCGCAGGTCTACTTTACCTACGGCGACGAAACGCGCCTCACGCCGCAGGCGATGGAACGGCTGGAAGCGGTCGCGCGCTATACCGAGCTCGGCAGCGGCGTAAAGATAGCCGAGCAGGATATGCGTATCCGCGGCGTCGGTAACGTGTTCGGCGCGGAACAGCACGGGCACATGGTAAGCGTCGGGTACTCGATGTATTGCAAGCTTTTGCAGGAGGCGGTCGCGGAGATCAAGGGCGCGGCGGTGCGCGCGCACAAAGACCCGTCAATGAAGGTCGATTTTACCGCGGTCATTCCCAAGGATTATTGCGATGCGGCGGTGCGCGTCGAACTGTATCGGCGCATATCCGCGCTCAAAAGCGTGAAAGAGCGCGACGAGCTCATCGCCGAGCTTACCGACGCTTATGCGCGCGTGCCGACCGAGCTGAAAAATCTGCTCAACGTCGGACTGATAAAAAACCTCGCCGCCGCGCATAATGCGTCCGTCGTCACACTGCTGCGCTCCGGCGCGAAGATAGAGTTTTCGGACGTCAAGGATATTCCGCTCGGGTTCGAGAAGTTCGGCGGTTGCTTCAACGCGGTCAAAACGCCCGTCGTCGTTTTCGAGAACGTCAAAGCGTTGTTGCGGTATTTGACCGAGGAACAGTAATAAATGCAAAAGAGGTGTTTCGCATGACATACGACGAATACAAAAAAGCGATGCTGTCCGCCGCGCCCGAGGACAGAGTGCGCGACGATTTTCTCGAACGGCATAAGAGGATAACAAACTGCGAGTACGGCACGATCGGGCTTAAAATCCCGTTCGTCAAAAAACTCGCAAAGACCGTGCCGACGGACGCGCGCGCCGAGATAGTAGAGGCGTGCCTTGCGGACGCCGCCGTCGATCCGCTTTACGAGACCGTGCTTTTCGCGAGTTTCGTCGCGGCGCGGAAGGGCGACTACGGCTTTACTCTCGACAGCATAAAACGGCTCGCCGCCGTATACGGGTCGTGGGCGCACGACGACTGCACGGTGCCTTGTCTTAAATGGGCGGCGGACGGGTTGCTCGGCGATCTTGCGTACATGTACGACAGCGAAAAGGTCTATGAAAAGCGGTTCTATATAATTTGTTTGATGTGCTTTTGTCTTAACGACGAGCGCGTCGACTTTGCGCTCGACAGGCTGAAAAACGTCGGGTTCGGCGAGTATTACGTCGATATGGCGGTCGCGTGGGCTATATCGGAAGCGGCGGTCAAGTATTACGAAAAGACAGTCGCACTGCTCCGCGAGCGGCGGCTGCCGAAGTTTGTTCAGAACAAGGCGATACAAAAGGCGCGCGAATCGTTTCGGCTCTCGGCTGAACAAAAAACAGAGCTTGCAAAGCTCAGGATAATTTAGGCAAAGCCTTGTTTTCGGCGGCGGTAAATGATATAATACAAGTGAAAAAGTTTGCTTGCAAAGGCTTTTTCGCGCCGTATTTCAACTAACGGCTATTA
>CAJTND010000005.1:0-5464 GCA_910577995.1 uncultured Christensenella sp.
CGGTGTATATACATTGTCATTTGTTGAGAAGCTCGTAGCCCTCGGCGCGAAGCTCGTCGACGACGCGCTTGCCGTGCTCCGCGCCCGAAACTTCGCAGGTGATGTGCAGTATCGTTTCGTTGAGCGACAGTTCGGCGTTAACGCGGTCGTACTGTATCGATATGACGTTTGCGCCGCTCTGCGCGAGTATGCGGCTGACGTGTTCGAGCGAGCCGGGCTTATCGGAAAGTACGACGGAGAGCCGTATCTGTCTGCCGCGGCTTATAAGACCTTTTTCTATGATCTTGTGTACGAAACCTACGTCGACGTTGCCGCCCGACAGCAGGCACACGCATTTCTTGCCCTGTATAAAAGGGTAGCGTCCGCACAGCGCCGCGGCAAGCCCCGCCGCGCCCGCAGGCTCGACTATCTCCTTCGCGCGTTCTATGAGCGCGATTATCGCCGACGCTATCTCGTCGTCGGTGACGGTGACGATGCCGTCGGCGTATTCGTTGATATACTTCATGGTGATATCGCCGGGACGCTTGACCGCTATGCCGTCGGCGATGGTGAATATCTTATCGAGCGTAGTCGGCGCGCCGCCGAAGGAGCGGGCGACAGCCGCCGCGCCCGAGGCTTGTACGCCGTAGACCTTTACGTTCGGCGCGACGTGCTTTACGGCGTATGCTACGCCGGCGAGCAGTCCGCCGCCGCCTGCGGGTACGAGTATGACTTCCGCATCGGGCATGCTCTCCATTATCTCCAAGCCGACGGTGCCCTGTCCGGCTATTACGTCCTCGTCGTCGAACGGGGGAATGAATATACCGCCCTCGGCTTTGCAGTCGGCGATAGCCTTTGCCTGAGCGTCGTCGAACACGTCGCCGTGCAGAACGACTTTCGCGCCGTAGCCCTCGGTCGCAGATATCTTGGCGATGGGCGTCGACAGCGGCATATAAATTACGGACTGCACGCCGCGCCGCGTCGCCGCGTAAGCGACGCCCTGCGCGTGGTTGCCTGCCGAACAGCTGAACACCTTCGTGCCCGCTTTAAGATCGAGCTTGCTTATCTTATTGAACGCGCCGCGTACCTTGAACGAACCCGTCTTTTGCAGGTTTTCGCATTTGAGATAAACGTCCGCGCCCGACATGGCGGAAAAGGTCTCCGACCGTTCTATCGGCGTGACGTGCACGACGCCTTCGAGACGTTTTTTCGCTTGCTTGATATCTTTTAGTTCCATACCGATATTATAAGGCTTTGCGCCGCCCGTTGTCAATGATTTTCGCCGCCGCGGCGCGCGCAATTTGCGACGGCGTTTCGCTGTTTTCGACGGAAACGCCGAGTTTTCGGTAACGATACCTGTCGCTTAATGATTTTTATTGCGTAAAAAAGCGATAAAAAATTCGATAAAAAGGGTCAAATGGGGTTGACTGTGGTCAAATTTTGTTGTATAATGGTCGAGTAAACGCAAAAGGCGTTGACACGCGCGAGGTAAAAGGATTGTTCTACGGGTCTTACCATCATCAATTAGACGATAAAGGGCGGTTGCGCATACCGCCTAAGTTTCGTGAACTTCTCGGCGAAAAGCCGATGATGATGCTCGGATTCGAGAAATGCCTTGTCGTGTACCCGCGCGCGGACTTCGAGGAGCGCATATCCAAGCGTTTCGACGAGGCGGACGTGCTCGATCCCGATATGGCGGACGTCAAGCGCATCATCTTCGCCAACACTATGGAAGTGAGCGAGGACAAGCAGAACCGCGTTCAGATACTTCCGTTTTTTGCGGAGAGCTGCGGCATGAGCAAGAACCTCGTTACGATAGGCGCGCGCGACTGCATAGAGATATGGGACGAGGAAGTCTACAACGAGCACATGAAGAGCGTCGACGTCAAGAAGATACTGTCGTCGTTCCGCAACAAGCAATGACTTACCATATCCCCGTCATGCGCGACGAGGTGCTGGACGGGCTTAGGATAGAGAAGGGCAAGACCTATCTCGACGCTACGCTCGGCGGCGGCGGTCATACGGGCGCGATACTCGGGCGCGGCGGCAAGGTGATAGCCATCGACCGCGACGACGATGCGCTCGACTACTGCAAGACCGTCCTTTCGGACGGAGCGACGTACATTAAAGGCGAATACGAACGGGCGGCGGAGCTGCTCGGCGGCATAGGCGTTGCGTCGGTGTCGGGCGCGGTGATGGACCTCGGAGTTTCGTCGCATCAGCTCGACGACGCGGAGCGCGGGTTTTCGTACATGCGGAGCGGTCCTCTGGATATGCGCATGGACAGGAACGGCGGGTTTTCCGCATACGACGTCGTCAACGGTTATACCGCGGACGAGCTCGCCGATATACTCCGCAGGTACGGCGAGGAGAGCTTTGCGGGACGCATCGCGAGAGCGATAGTCGCGCGGCGCGAGAAGTCGGCGATAAAGACGACGACGGAGCTAAGCGATATAATAGTTTCGTCAGTGCCGCACCGCAAGGGCGGACACCCCGCCAAAAAGACTTTTCAGGCGATACGGATAGAGGTCAACGGCGAGCTAAAAGGCTTATACGCCGCCGTTACCGATATTTTCGGACTGATAGAGCGCGGCGGTCGGCTGTGCGTCATCAGCTTTCATTCGTTGGAGGATAGGATAGTCAAGTCGGCTTTTGCCGAGCTTTCCGCCGACTGTATATGTCCCAAATATTTGCCCGTGTGCGTATGCGGTCATCGCGCCGTCGGCAAGACGATAGCCAAGATAAGACCGTCGCAGGAAGAACTCGATACCAATCCGCGCAGTGCGAGCGCAACGCTGCGCGTGATCGAAAAACTTTGAGGAAGGTGAAACATGGTCACTACAAAACGACAGATCAATAAAGAGCGTGACCGCTTCGGCGGTTACGACGACGGCATGCAGTCGGTACGCGCCGACGGCGTCGTTGCCGAGCGTCAAAACGTAGTGCCCGGTGATATATCGTCCGTACATACTGTCGGCATGAAGAACGTTACCGTTTCCGACGCGCTGCCCGAGCTCGAACAGCTTCCGCCGATAACCGCGGGCGCGGTCTACGCCGATACGCAGACAGCGGAACGTCCGCTGTACTCGACGCGCGAAACGCTGAACGTTCCGCCGCGTCCCGCGCCGCAACCGAAAAAACTCGAACATGCGGACATCATGCCGTCGGTCAAGACGCAAAAGGCGCTCGAACATGCGTCGTCCGTCGCGGACGATACAGAGTCCGCGCCGTCTACGGCACAGCGCCGCCGCACCCACACCAATCTCAATCCGCGCACCAAGGTCCTGCTTTTCGTTTACCTCGCGGTGGCATTCGTGCTCGCGGTAGCGGTGATAGCGACCGGTATATCGATATCGCGCGCGACTGCGCAGGCGGCAGAGCTCGCCGCGGACATCGCCGCCAAGCAGGCGACCGTAGTCATACAGGAAGAGACGATAGCGACGCTCACCGACGAGGCGACCATACGCGACGAAGCCGTGGCTAACGGAATGGTATCGGCAGGCGATCCGTCCTACACCGTGTCGCGCGTCGACAAGGTGGTATATCCCGAAGCAGAGCCGCACGTTAACGGATTCGATAAGTTCTGCGACTGGCTGTCGAAGATAATAGGCTGAACATAAAGAGACCCTCGGGTCTCTTTTTTTATGCCGTTTTGTTTATGCGCGTGCCTGCCGTCCGTATTTTTCGAGCGGAGCCGGAATATACATAGTGACGGAAAAGAGGTGGTATATGAAGGCTTCCGCAACGCTCATGCGCAAAAGGATATTCATAGCGTTCGTCGCGCTCGCCGCGCTGTTTGCGGCGCTGATAGTACGGCTTATATTCATTCAGCTCATCGACGGCGAGGAACTGCGCACCAAGGCGGGCGAGCAGTGGTATCGCGACCTGCCGCTCAAAGCGGAGCGCGGCAAGATATTGGGTTCGGACGGGACTGTGCTCGCGGACAGCCGCGACGTGTTTACTCTGTACGCAAGACCCAACGCCGTCACGGACAAGCAAACGGCGGCGACGGAGATATCCGAGGCGCTCGGCATGAAGTACGAGAGCGTGCTCGACAAGCTGTCCTCGTCCGTCGGCGAGGTGACTATCAAGCGCAAGATCGAGGCTGAAACAGCGTACTCGCTCAGGGAAAAGAACATCGCGGGGCTGTACTATACGCTCGACACGCAGCGCAACTACCCTTACGGAAGCGCGCTTTCGCAGATACTCGGGTTTACGGGCATAGACAACAACGGTCAGTCGGGGCTCGAGAGCTATTACGACAAGTACTTGACGGGCGTGGACGGCTATGCTTATACCTCGACGGACATAGCGGGGCGCGAGACCGAGGATACCGCGACGCGTTACGTGCCGAGCATACCCGGCTGTGATATAACGCTTACCGTCGACGCGAATATCCAGAGCTTTGCCGAGAGCGCGGTCAAAGCCGCGCAAACAGAGTTCTCGTCCAAGTCCGCATCGATGGTCGTCATGGATGTAAACACGGGCGGCATACTCGCGATGGCTAAGTCGCCGTCGTTCGATCTTAACGATCCGCCGCGCAACGATCTCGACCTGTTGAACGAACTGTCGCGCAACACGATGATAGTCGATATGTACGAGCCCGGCTCGACTTTTAAGATATTCACGACGGCGGCGGCTATCGAGGCGGGCGTCGTGTCGGACAGCGACAGCTTTTTCTGCGCGGGCTCGCGCACGGTCGACGGTCAGCGCATACGCTGTTGGCGGTCGATAGGTCACGGCAGTCAGCACCTCGCCGAGGGCGTAAAAAATTCGTGTAACTGCGTGTTCATGGATCTTGCGCTTAGGCTCGGCACGGACAGATTTTACGACGCGCTCGAAGGGTTCGGGCTGGGCAAAAAAACGGGCGTGGACTTTACGGGCGAGAGCTCGGGCATGCTCATGAACAAGAACAACGTCAAGACCGTCGACCTTGCGCGCATCGGGTTCGGTCAGGCGGTGGCGGTGACGCCCTTGCAGTTGATATCGGGCGTGTGCTCGGTCGTCAACGGCGGCACGCTGTACAAGCCGTATCTCGTTGAGTCCGTCGATTCGTACAACGGCATGAACGTAGCTAAGCGCGAGCCCGAGGCTGTGCGCCGCACGGTCAGCGAGGCGACCTCGGCGAAGATGCGCGAGTATCTGCGCGGCGTCGTCGACAGCGGCGGCGGTTCTAAGGCGGGCGTCGCCGGCTACGCGATAGGCGGCAAGACGGGCACGGCGCAAAAATATATCAGCGGCGGCGGTATCGCGCAGGGCAAGTACGTATCGTCGTTTATCGGCTTTGCGCCCGCGGACGATCCGAAGTACGCCGTGCTCATGATAGTAGACGAGCCGCAGGGCTATATGTATTACGGCAGTCTTGTCGCCGCGCCGTATGCTGGCAGGGTGTTCGAGAGCATTTTCGATTATAAGAACATCGCGCCGACGGAACTGCCAGCGGTCGAGTACGCGCTCATGCCAAACGTTATAGGCATGGCGGCGG
>CAJTND010000005.1:5474-84863 GCA_910577995.1 uncultured Christensenella sp.
CGAAGCCGCAGCCGCGCTCGAAAAGATAGGACTGCACGTCGAGCTCGTCGGAGAGAGCGGCAACGTCGTTGCGCAAACGCCCGTTCCCAATACCCGCGTCGCCGTCAACGACAGCGTGCTCATACGCACGCAATAGCATGCGCGGCGCGGTATATACCGTCATTTACGCACTGTTTCCGCGGATAAAGTCGGAAAAGGTCGAAAAATGCGCGAAACGGTCGAAATCCGTCTTTTTATGTAATTGATTGCAAAAGGCGGACACCGCGGCAATTTACAAGCTAAAATAGTCATATACTAATTGAGTGATAACATGCTTCGGGAGGGTCTATGCGTCTTAACGAATTTATGGATACGGAGAGCGAGCTCGAGATAACGGGACTTGCATGCGACAGCTCCAAGGTGAAGCCGGGGTATCTGTTTTTCTGTCTTATAGGCCGCAACAACGACGGGCATACGTTCGCCGCCGATGCGGTTGCGCGCGGCGCTGTGGCTGTTGTCGTGGAACGTCGGCTCGCGCTCGACTGCGTTCAGATAGAAGTGGACGATGCGCGGCACGCGCTCGCGCTTGCGGCGGCGGCGTTTTTCGGAAATCCGTCCAAGCGTTTGAAGATAATCGGCGTCACCGGCACTAACGGCAAGACGACTACGACTTATATCTTAAAGAGCATTATCGAAGCGGCGGGGCATGCCTGCGGACTTATCGGGACCAACGCCGTCGAGTACGGCGATAACAAGCTCGACGCGACGCTCACCACGCCCGACCCGATAGAACTGCAAAAGATATTCGCGGATATGGCGGCGGCGGGCGTCGAATACGTGGTAATGGAGGTTTCGGCGCATGCGCTCGCATTGCGCAAGGTCGACGGTATAATGTTCGAGGCGGGGGCGTTTTCCAACTTCTCGCGCGATCATCTCGACTTTTTCGGCGACATGGAAGCTTACGCTGCTGCCAAGAAAAGTTTTTTCACGCCCGAGCATGCGCGCGCGGCGGTGCTCAACGTCGACGACGAGCTCGGCGTGGAAATAATGCGCGAGACCAAGCTTCGCGTCGTGACCTACGGCGTCGAGCGTCCGTCTGACGTGTTCGGCATCGACCTTGAAATGAGTGCTTACGGGCTGAGCTATGTCATAAATATGTCGGACAACGTCGGCAAGGTCAAGTTCAACCTTACGGGCAGATTCAATATGTACAACACGCTGTGTGCCGCCGCCGTCGCCGAGGCGATAGGCATGCCGTTTTCCGCGGTGATCAACGGCATACGCAACGTAAAGAAAGTCGACGGCAGGTTCAATATAATCAACACCGCCAAATGCAGCGTCATCATAGATTTTGCGCATACCGACGACGGCATCGCGAACATACTCCGCGCAATACGCGAGTTCGCGCCCGCGCGGATAATAACCGTGTTCGGCTGCGGCGGCAACCGCGACAAGACCAAGCGCGCCGTCATGGGCAAGATAGTCGCGACGCTCAGCGATCATTGCTTCGTCACGAGCGACAATCCGCGTTTCGAGCCGCCCGTCGATATAATATTGCAGATAGAGAGCGGCATAAAAGAGATAGGCAAGACCAACTATACGCCGATAGTCGACAGGAAGGAGGCTATCCGCGCCGCGCTCGAAATGGCGGAAAAGGACGATATCGTGCTTATAGCCGGCAAGGGCGCGGAACGCTATAACGATGTTATGGGCAGAAAACAGCCGTACAACGATGAGCAATACGTAATGGAAATAGCGGGGGAGAGCGGGTTTTGATCTCCGTACTTTCGGGATTTTTGGCGGCGTTCGCGGTGGCGATGCTGTTATTGCCGCTCAATATCAAGCTCGTAAAACGGCTTAAAGCGGGACAACCCATACTTTCGTATGTGGACAACCACAAGTCAAAAGCGGGCACGCCGACCATGGGCGGCGCGTCGATCGTGCTTGCGCTGATGACCGCGCTGTTTTTTACGCGGCACAACGACAGGATAGCGTATATAATAGTGATAGTCACCGTCGGCTACGCGCTCATCGGGTTCATCGACGATTTTATCAAGGTAAGATACAAGAACAACAAAGGGCTTTCGGCGGTGCAGAAGATAATATTCCAGCTCCTGCTCGCCGCGATGGTGTCGGTGTACGCGTACTTTTCCGACTCCGTCGGCTCGGCGGTGTTCGTGCCGTTCGCGCCCAAAAAGATAGAGCTCGGCGCGTTCGCGCCCGTGTATTTTATATTTATCTTCCTCGCTTTTACAAACTCCGTCAACCTGACCGACGGGCTGGACGGGCTCGCCGCGTCCGTAACGGCGACTAATACGCTGTTCGTGTGCGCGATAATGGGCATAGGTATGGCGGCGGACGTGCTGTACGGCGACGGGACGGCGGATATGATAGTGCTTTCGGCGGCGATGTGCGGCGCGTGCTGTGCGTTCCTTTTTTACAACACGCACCCTGCGCAGATCTTCATGGGCGACACCGGATCTATGGCGCTCGGCGGATTTTTGGCGAGCGTCGCCGTGCTCGGAAAAATGTCGCTGTCCATGCTGCTGATAGGCGTCATGTATATCGTGTCGAGCCTGTCGGTCATAATACAGGTCATAGCCTTCAAATCGACGGGCAAACGCGTGTTCCTGATGTCGCCTCTGCACCATCACTTTGAGCGAAAGGGCGTTTTCGAGGGCAAGATAGCGACTTGCTATACGCTCGTGACTTTCGTTTGCGGCATTGTTACCGTCGCGCTTATGATAGTGCTTTATTGACGAAAAACTTTTTTCCGCCGCTATGTATGCGGCTTTTTTTATTGCAAACCCGCCGCCGCCGCGCTATCCGTCAAGTCTAAACGCCGTCGCTTCGGCATAGATTATACGGTATGGACATATTCGACGGCAAAAAGTTTTTGATCTACGGCGGCGGGATCTCGGGCAAAGCCGCTTTCGACGCAGTCGAGCGGCGCGGCGGGCGCGCCGTCATCTTCAACGACGTAGACGGTGCGTTCTCCGTGCCGAGCGGCGACGACTACGACCTCGCGGTGATAAGCCCGGGCATACGCCCGACGCACCCGATATATACATACTGCGCCGACCGCGGCATAACTGTGATAGGCGAGGCGGAGCTCGGGTTTCGGCTCGCGACCTGCCGAATAGTCGGCGTTACGGGCACTAACGGCAAGACGACCGTCACGAGGCTGATCGCCGAAATGACGGGCGGTGTCGCCTGCGGCAACATCGGCTATCCGATAACAGAAGCGGTCGGGCAAAAGAGCAATCTGCTCGTGTGCGAGCTGTCGAGCTTTCAGCTGCGCGAAGCGGACATCGCGCCCGACGTCGCCGTCATCACGAACATAACCGCCGATCATATCGATTGGCACGGCTCGGCGGAAGAATACTATCGCTGCAAGTGCATGATAGCCAACGGTATGACGGGCGGATATCTCGTACTCGGCGAGAACGTGCCGATAGCCGCGCTCGCGACGCTCCGCACGGGCGCGCAGATATTGCGTTGCGCGACGGACAGACCCGTCGACGGCGCGTACACTCAGGGCGGATATTTTTGGTTCGGCGGAAAACGCGTCTGCCCGATAGACTATTTTCGGCTGGACGGCAGGCATAACGTGTCGAACGCGCTTTGCGCGATCGCCGCGGCGAAATGCGTCGGCGCGGACAACTCGCAGATACTCACCGCGCTCTCGCGCGCGGTCGCCGCGCCGCACAGGCTGGAAAACGCGGGCAGGGCGGTAGGCAAGCGTTGGATAGACGATTCCAAAAGCACCAACGTTTCGTCGTGCCTCTCCGCGGTCGAGGCGACTGCCGGCAGGATATGCCTTATAACGGGCGGGCGCGACAAGGGCTTGGACTTTGCCGAGCTGTTCGGCGCATTGCCGGAAAAAGCGACCGAGGTCATAGCGATGGGCGAGTGCGCCGTCAAGATAGAACGAGCCGCGGCGACTGCCGGTCGGCGCGTGACGGTGGTAAAAAACCTCGCCGCCGCCGTGGAAGCCGCGGCGCGGAGCGACGCCGATACGGTGTTGCTTTCGCCTGCGTGCGCGTCGTTCGACGAGTTCGGCAATTACGCCGAGCGCGGCGAAGCGTTCAAAGCCGAAGTCGCAAGGCTCGGGGCGGAAAAATGAAGCGCAGGATAAAGATATTCTCGGCGGATGCCGAAGTCAAGCCGTCGGACAAGTCCGACATACCGCTTATCGTCGTGACATTCGTGCTCGTCGCGTTCGGCGTGCTTATGGTGTATTCGGCAGGCTCGTATACGGGCAAGCGGCTTTACGGCTCGGAGTTTTACTTCGTTTATAAACAGCTCGTAGGCGTTGTGCTCGGCGCGGCGGCGATGTTCGTAATGTCGCGGATAGATTACCGCGTACTGCACAAACTGCGCTACGTCATACTCGGCATATCGATAGTATTGCTCGCGATAGTGTTTATACCCGGCGTCGGCATAACCAACTACGGCGCGCGTCGGTGGATAAACACGCCGTTTTTTACAATACAGGCGAGCGAGGTCAGTAAATTCGGATTTATCGTGTTTGCCGCGGCGTATATAGGCTCGCGCGAGGGCAAGATAACGACCTTCCGCGGCATATTGCCCGTGGTAGGTGTCGGCGGCGTTATATGCCTTTTGATAATCCTCGAACCGAATATGTCGGTGACCATATGTATGGCGGCGCTTATGATAGTCATGCTGTTCCTCGGCGGCGCCAAGATACGGCATATCGTCATGCTCGTCGTGCCGCTTATTGCCGCGGCGGTCGTGCTCGTGCTCGTCGAGCCGTATCGTTTCGCGCGGCTCATGGCGTTCATCGACCCGTGGGAAAGTCCGCTCGAAGAAGGCTATCAGCTTATCCAATCGTATTACGGTCTGGGCGCAGGCGGATTTTTCGGCGTCGGACTGTTCAATTCCCGTCAGAAATATCTGTTCCTGCCCTTTGCCGAGAGCGATTTCATATTCAGCGTGATAGGCGAGGAGCTCGGACTGTTCGGCTGTCTTGCGGTGATGGGCGCGTACGTCTTTATGATACGCCGCGCATTGCGCATAGCGCTCGGCGCGCCGGACAGATTCGGCTCGCTGCTGTGCTCGGGCATCGCCGCGATAATAGCGATACAGGTCTCCGTCAATATCGCCGTCGTAACGGGCAGTATACCGCCGACGGGATTGCCGTTGCCGTTTATCAGCAGCGGAAGCTCGGGCATAATCGTATTTATGATGAGCATAGGCGCGCTCAACTCGGTAAAACGCCGCAGTCCGAAAAGTTCCGAGCTTCTGTTCGTAAAAGCTCCGAGGATAAAGCGCAAAAAGCAAAAGGACAAGGCGGAAGGGGGCGCGGCGACCGCCCGCCTCGGCAAGCCGACCGCGGTACGACCTTAGCAGCTAATATATATATTCCGAAAAATTCCCGTCAACGGTTGCATTTCCGCGTGTAAAGCGTTATAATAGGCACGTGGATTATATCGGTCAGGTTTTTTCATACTTGCGGAAGAATTTCTGGTTGCCCGCGCTCGTCATGCTGATCCCGTCCGTCGTCGCATGCTTTTTGTCGACGCCGTATTGGGAGGTGTCGTTCGTCGCCGCGTACAACTATCATCCTTACGTGTCCGTAAAAGAGACCTTCCGCATACTTTTCGGCGATTCGTGGCAGTATCTGTGGCCCGTCGTCTTGGTATCGGCGTTGCAGATAGTGTCCGCGTCGCTTTTGACCTCGGCGATGGACAGGCATTTCCGCACGGGCAAGCTGTCGCTCGCCAATCCCAAACAGCTCCTCAACAACTCGATATTCCCGATGTTCCTCGCGGTGCTCGCCATGTGCGTGTTCTCCATCGTATGGCGGTTCGTGCTGTTCGGGCTCGTACTGCTCGCGCAGACTATATGCGGCGCGGCGGGCTTTGCCGAGGGCGCGACGCTCGCCGTTATAGCGGTGATATCCGTCGCGATGTTCTTCGTGCACGTCATGGTAATAACGCCCATGATATTCTGGCCGCCCATCATGTTCGTCTACGGCTACCGTTTCGGCGACGCGGCGGCGGCATCGTTCAAACTGCTTTCCGGTAAACGCGTTTTCCGAAAACTGTTCCCTCCGCTGCTGATATGCGCGCTCATACAGCTGCTCGTCGGGTTTTTGCAAGCTCCGATGTGGGCAATGTGCATTTCGAGTTTTTTTATCGCGCTGTTCGACAATGTGTTCGTGACGGTGTTTACTATCGTCGTGTTTTACAGGATAAGCGATCTTGACCGCCGCGACGTGATCAAATACGAATTTTCCGTGCCGCAGTCGGTAGTTTCGCCCAAACCCGAAAAGCAAGAGCGCATAGCGTCCGAGGCGGCGGAGACGACGGCGGCTTTATCGGACGAGCAAGCCGAGACCGTGAAAAAACAGAAACGACCCAAAAAAGACAAACAAAAAACGGACGGCTCGTCGGGTTCCGCCGATGCCAACGCGCCCGCCGCCGCAAAGCCGACGGCGAAAAAAAGCAAAAAGTCGGTCGGCAAGCCGCGCAAAAACCCGAAGCGCGAGACCGTGAGCGATAAAGCCGCGGACGCGGAGGAGGGCGGCGATGTCGTTTAAGAACGCGCTCAAAAACCTCGTCGCGCATTTCGGCGCGGTGTGGTCGCTTCTGTTATATATAGTCATCTTTGCGGCTGTCATATCGGGACTGAGCCTGCCTTTCGTCATGCCCGTAGCGCGCGCCTTTGCCGATGCGGGCGTGTTCGAGCTGTTTCGCAACTCGTTTGCTAGCATATTCGGCGGCGAGGGGCTTAACGGGCTGTGGAACGGACTGTACGAAACGTATAAAGCGGTCGGACAGGTCTTTACCGACGCGCCGAAGATAGCGACGCTTACGCGCTCGTTCGTCATATTCATCGTAGTACTGCTTTTCCGTTTCTTCCTCGGACTGTACGAGATCCCGTTCGCGACGGTCATCGACGGACAGCTTTCGAGCAACGCGCGGTTCGGGCTTGGCGGCAAGTTCTTCTCCACTCTGACGGTGTCGGTGCGGTACTCGCTGTGCAAACTGCCGTATACCGTCGCTTTCGATCTTTTGATATTCTCGATAGTCTACGGGCTGGGGCACGCTTTGGGCATGTCGATAGCTCTGCCCTTTGCCGTTATGCTCGTCATGCTCGTATTGCTGTCGCTGCGGTTTTCCGTAGTAGCGTGCTGGGCGCCGAGCGTCGCGAGCGGCGAGCGCGGCGTGCCGAAAGGCTTCGTGCGTTCCGCGTCGATCTGTTTCAAGCGTTTCGGCTCGATATACTCGACGTACCTTATGTCGCTCATGCTGCTTTTCGTGGTCGGCGCGATAGTCGCTCTGCTAACGCTCGGCGTCGGCATGATAATAGTCCTGCCGTTCTCCGCGGCGTATATAAGCTATCTCAACGCCACCGTGTTCTATGTAAAAACGGGCAAACGCTTCTACGTCGACGGCGAGGTAGTCACCCCGTCGACCGAAAACGTCATGTAGGTCGCCGCGCGCCGACGGTATGAATCAAACAAAAAAACGACCGCATTATATTACGGTCGTTTTTATATTGACGGGAATAATTTACTTTATTAGCCGCGTCCTTATAACGTTGTCGCAGGCGGACAGCGCCGACAGCAGCGCGTCGTCGACGTTTTTATCCACGTCGAGGATAGTATACGCATAGTCGCCGCGCGACTGCGAAACGAGGTTTTCTATATTGATGCCCGCGGCGGAGATCTTGTCGGTTATCGAGTTGAGCACGAACTTTACGTTTCTGTGTATTACAGTCACGCGGCATGCGCCCGTCCTCGGGCTGGAGCAGGACGGGAAGTTGACGGATGTTCCGACGTTGCCGTTCTCTATGAACTCGCGCAGAGCACGCGCCGCCATGACCGCGCAGTTGTCCTCCGCCTCCTCGGTGGACGCGCCGAGGTGCGGCATAACGGTAATGCCCTTGACCCCGACGAACTCGGGCGCGGCGAAGTCGGTGATATACGCGTGTATCTTGCCGCTCTTGACCGCGGCGACGACGTCCTTATTGACGCAAAGCTCGCCGCGCGACAGGTTGATGATATTAACGCCGTCCTTCATTTTGGCGATGGTTTTTGCGTTGACGATGCCGCGCGTGCCGTCGGTAAGCGGCGCGTGCAGCGTGATGTAATCGGACTGTTCGAAAACGCTGTCGAGGCTGTCGGTCTTGGCGATATTGTGGTTGAGCCGCCACGCCGAATCGATGGTTATGAACGGGTCGTAGCCGAGCACGTTCATGCCAAGCCTTACCGCATTGTTGCCGACCTGCACGCCTATCGCGCCGAGCCCGACGACGCCGAGCGTTTTGCCGAGTATCTCGTGTCCGGCAAAAGCCTTTTTGCCTTTTTCGACCTGAGCGGAAACATCGTCGCCCGAGAGCGTGCGCGTCCACTCGACGCCGCCTATTATATCGCGCGAGGCGAGGAGGAGCGCGCACACGGCGAGTTCTTTGACCGCGTTGGCGTTAGCTCCCGGCGTATTGAACACGACGACGCCGCGCTCGGCGTACTCTGCGACGGGGATATTATTGACGCCCGCGCCCGCGCGCGCGACCGCGACGACGCTTTTCGGCAAGTCGTAGCCGTGCATGTCGAATGACCTGAGTATGACAGCGGTCGGCTCGGCGGCTTTATCTGTGACGGTATAGCCGTCGCCGAGCGCATCGGCGGCGCATGCCGCTATCGCGTTAAGCTTGAGTATCTCGGTTATTTTCATATCTTCACCTTATGCCTTTTTGCGAAACTCTCGCATGTAGTCGATAAGCGCGTCGACGCCCTCCTCGGGCATCGCGTTGTAAATGGACGCGCGCATACCGCCGACCAACCTATGCCCTTTGAGCGAAACAAGCCCGCGTTCCGCCGCGCCCTTGACGAAAGCGTCGTCAAGCTCCTTGCTCGGCGTTACGAACGGCACGTTCATCATCGAGCGCGCGGCTTTGTCGACGGGATTGCGATAGAACTCCGAGCCGTCGATGTAATCGTAAAGCTTGGCGGCTTTGCGCTCGTTTATCTTTTGCATAGCCGGCACGCCGCCGCGCTCTTTGAGATAGGCGAGCACTTCCATAACGACGTAGGTAGGGAAGCAGGGCGGCGTGTTGTAAAGGCTCTTCGCCTCGACCTGATCGGCATAGCGCAGCATGATAGGGCAGTTCTTGTCGGCGCGGTCGATAAGATCGTGCCTGATGATGACGACGGTCACGCCCGCAGGTCCGATATTCTTTTGCGCGCCCGCATAAATAAGCCCGAACTTCGACACGTCGACGGTCTCGCTCAGTATCATCGACGACATATCGCATACGAGCGGTATACCGCCCGTTTCGGGCGGCGCGGCGTACTTAGTGCCGAATATAGTGTTGTTGTAGCAGATATGCACATAGTCCGCGTCGCTGCGGAACATCGACGGCGCAAGCTCGGGTATGTATGAGAAATTGCGGTCCTCGCTCGACGCGGCGACGGCGGCGTCGAGAAACCGCTTGCCTTCCTGATACGACTTTTTGGCGAAATTGCCCGTTAGGACATAATCGGCTTTACGGCTGCCCGTGCCGATGTTGAGCGGCACCGCGGAAAACTGATTGGTCGCGCCGCCCTGAACGAAAATAACGTCGTAATCATCGGGTATGTTCATAAGCTCGCGCAAAAGCTGTTCCGCGCGCGCGTTTATCTCCTCGTAGGGCTTGGAACGGTGGCTCATCTCCATTACCGACATGCCCGTACCGTTATAGTCGGTGATGCCGTCTTTGACGCGCTCGAGCACTTCGATAGGGAGCATGCTCGGTCCTGCCGAAAAATTGAAAACTCTGTCTTTGTTTTGCATAAACACCTGCCTATAATATTGTAATCGTTATTATACAGCATTGCCACATAAAAATCAATCGAATTACGCCGCAGACGGAAAGTCTTACCGTCCTCGTTACGCCTGACACGTCCCAACGGGGGCGGCGAAGCCGTTTTTCATGTAACCGCGCCGATAGGGGCTTTGCCGTATACGATTTGCCGCCGCTCCGCATATTTATCTACTATATATAAAAACCCCCTAAATAACAAAATCTTCCTTTTTTTTGTTTCTCTCAGAGCCGAATTGTGAATAAACTGTGAATAAACAGGAAAAAATTGTGCTTTTTTTGCCAAGTAAATATTGACAATCAGTACGAAAAGTATTATAATAACTGCGTGCATATTGTCGAATAGTGTATATATTCGACGTAATGCTCCACTCGAAAAATATCTTTATTTGTAAAAGAGGACGTCATAACCGATGAGATCGACAAGAACAAATCGTAAATTACGGTCGCGCGCAGTATCTATAGCCGTTTGTATTGCGCTTATTATTTGCGCCGTATTATCGTTCGGATTTATATTAAACGACAGAGATACTTCGGCTGAGGCGGAAACATCCGCCGACGGCATAAAGTTCGTCCAGGTCGCGGCGGGCGAGGACTTTGCGATAGGCTTGACCTACGATAACAAGCTCTACGGCTGGAGCTTGCTCCCCAATTCGTCCGGCAACGAAACGGGCTTAACGCTCGGCAGATATTATTCGAGTACCCCCACGCAGATAGACTTCAAATTCATACAAGGACCTACTTCGAACGGCGAGTGGAACACTCCCGGCTACCACAACACCGAGAACGTCGCCGACAACTCGATAAAGCAAATAGTGGCGACGCGCTACTCCGCGGCTTTCGTCACGGGCAACGGCGCGATATATACCTGGGGACGCGATACGGGCAATTATATCGACGTTACCATAACCAAAAACAGCGGCGTGCCCCATCCGCTTCTCCTCCGTAATGCGGAAGATACGACCAATGCCAATCCCTGGTATAAGCCGTACATGATAGATTACGAATACTATAAGCACAGCAACATAACCACGAGCCAATCGGCGTTGCGTGCGATAAGACCGACGCTCAACAATATATCGATAGCGGCGGGCGAGTATAACTATATAGTAGCCTTTACGGGCGGAAATTATATCGGCGATAAAAGCGCGGCAAACACGACAAAGTACAGCTTTGTCTGGGGCTCGCGTATGTATAACGTCCACAATGCCGAGCCTAACGCGCCGTACGCCTACGTCGATGACGGCAACACCGCGCTTTCCAATACGTTCAACTCGCGCGTGTATGCGTCGGGTACGGAATATACCGCCGATGTGCCCGTTACCGCGGTCGCAGGCGGACATACCGTCGGTATGTACGGCGGTTCTATCGCAGACAACGGCGGCACCAACCTGATGCTCCGCGGCGATAACTTCCTTAATCACGGAAATATCGATGTCGATGCCACTAAGGCGATATCCGAACTGACGTTTACGCCCACGACCGAGCTTATATTGACGGGCAACGGTAACGTCAGATTCTTTACCGATGCGGGCATGGGCGCTACCGATAAAAACGTTATACTGAGCGGCGCGCTTGCGGGCATGGGCGATTCCCATACTACGGGAACAGACGATCTTCTGCGCTCCACGAGCGGCGACTTCCAGATATACGGAAGACAGGCGACCGGCAGCACGTCTACCAATATAGTATACGGCAGCGATCTTACAAAGAGCACGACTGTGACCTTCGCCGACGGCAAAGCGCCTACTTCGAGGACGGCGTCTTTTGTGCATTACGGAGTTTCGCTCGGCAACGATATCGGTTACGGCATAAGCGCCGCGGGCGCGCTGTACGGCTGGGGCGATAATGCCGACGGTCAGATAGCGCTTTCGTCCAATGCCAATGAGGCAAATCCCGTTACGATCTACGATTCGACTGTTACGGGATTTACCGGTTTTATATCGGTCGCCGCAGGCAGGCAGCTTTCTTCAAGACAGGTAGCGTTCTTCGGCACGAACACGTCCAACCCCGTCCTCGATATTACCGAAGACGGCTCGGGCAAAGCGACCGCTGCGACTTTCCGTACGGGCACGGACGGCAGAACGCTCGTAGCCAACGACAGCGCATTCATCACGGGCGCGCTCACGACGGGCGGCCGGCTGTTCGTTTGGAGCAATGATATAACAAATATCGAAGAGATAGTCTTCGGCGATAAAAACAGCGGTAACGAGCTGAGCGGCTTCGCCGCCGTATACTCGGGCTACGGCAACAACCTTTTCGCAGTGACCAAGCTCGGTAAGCTCGTCCGTATCACCGTCGAAGAAGTCGACGGCGTCAAGCAATACGTTCAGACCGTGTACGACAGCTTCGTCAATATCGGCAGCACCAAAGCGGTAAACAACTGGTCCGTCGCTTACTCAGTTGACGCGGGCAACAAGGTCACCGTCGATAACGCCGTCGAGTTTACCGTTACCAAAGCGATGCTCGACGAGGACGGCAAAGCGCCCGCGCTCGGCTCGATAACGCTTTTCGTAGACAACGCTTATTCCGATCAGGCGTCCGTGCGTCTCAACGGCGTAGCCGACCCCGACGCAACGACTACCGACCCGAAAGCGCTCGATTATCGCGTGAGCGAGGGCAAGGGCGATCCGCTCGTCAAGTCCAACGCGATAGGCGATTCCTACCGCATGCTTTCCGACGAGATAGACGGCGGCGTAAAGTTCCTGCGCTTGACGGGCGACGCTGCCGACAAGGTGTACAGCGCAAACGCGCTCAAGCTCAAGCCCGTTTTCAAGTTCAACGGCACAGTCATGTCGGAGAAGCAGCAGCAGAACATGTTCGATTATTCGTTCGTTTACGAGAACGAGTCGATTGACATACCCGAATCCATTTCCAAAAATGCTGGTCGCGTCGGTATAAAGATAAGTCCGAAGCAGTCGTCGCAGGGCGGCGTGATAACCGTCGAGTTTTATATCGCGCGCTACGACAGCGCGATAAACTTCACGTGCACGTCCAAGACCGACGTCACAGACGATGCGGTATACTACGATTATAAAAAATGCGCCGTCAACTTTACGGTAGCGGACACCCCGACTTATAAGAACATGGGGCAGTTCGCCGACGACGCCGACGGCAATTCGGAAGTTCCGCTTCTCGACCCCAACAACGAATATAACAAATACTACTCGATAGCCGTTCAGGACGTATCCGGCGGTATAGACGCGCTTGTCAAATACCTCAAAAACGTAACAACGTTCGACAAGACGACCGACTCGCTCTATCTTGCGCTGCTCCAAGCCATGTCCGACCCCGACAAGGGCGACAAGGGCTTCCCGCTCAAACAAAAAGCGGACGACGGCAAGCTCGACTACTATCTCGGCAGTGACGTCAAGACCAAGTATTACACCGACAGCTATAAATACTTCCTCGCGGACCGCGACGCAGATCTTATTATGATAGCCGACCCCGCCGACCTTTCGCTCGGCGAAAAAGCGGTCGTCGCAGTCGCACAGGGCGCTAACGGCGGCTCGGTCGTCGGTCAGGTCAACCGCGTTTCTATAAGCGGCATATCGCTCGGCGGCATCACGCAGACGCTTATCGACAACCTAAATACCGACTTCAACAATAAATACGGTCTTTACGATATAAAAGTAAACGACGATAACACGCTCTCGTTCAAGTACGACGTCGTGCTCTTCGAGGCTGTCGACGCAACGGGCAACCTCAGATATAAGACCGCCTCGGCGGACGACACCACGACGGGCGTCGATCAGTACATCACAGACAAAGACGGAAGCTTTATGGGCTTTGACGTCAGGTTCAAGTCCTACGGCACCTACGGCTATACCGACGGAGTCTATGCTCCCGTCCGCCGCGACCCGACGCTTCTCAACGACCTCGCAGACTCCGTCGCCGCCGTGTACTCGCAGCCGAGCGTGCGCTTTAACAAAAACGGAACGACCTATTACGGCGATGCGTCCGCGGGCAATAATCTGCTCGAAATAGATTGGAGCGCAGTCAGAGTAGGCGACGAGATCACCATCAGGCTCAAAGACTATGTCAACGTTACGGGTGCGGATATCGCGTTCTCATACAACGGCGCTACGTCGGGTTACGACAAGTTCAACGAGCAGTGGGAGGATCAATCCAAGAGTGGGATAAAAGTCGTCGAGCTCAACAATTCGACGTTGACCGTGCGCCCGACGGTAGTCGCAGGGCTGTATATCGATATAATCATACAGCGTTTCTTCGACGGCAACAAGACGTTCGGCGACGACGAAAAGATAACGCTTTCGTTCAAGTTCGACAATATAACCGACTTCGCGTTCACCGCGCTTGATAAGCCTCCGACCTTCGCCATCCCGTCGCAAGGCGGCGTGTTCGATGTGTTCGGCAGCGATACCGCGCTCAACAAGGATACCGCGTTCGTTTCGCTCACGTCGGGCGAAGTTTATCGCAACAATATAAAAATGGTCTCCGTCGAGAGCACCGATCACAACGTCGTTACGGTCGCCAAGCTTACCGAGTCGACGTTCTCCGTAAGACCGGTCAACTCGGGTTCGGCGGTTATCAACGTCGTTATGCGAGTGTTCGGTAAGACCGCGATCATCGAACTCCCCGTCAATGTTGCGGGCGTTACGCAGATAGCCGGCGATCTCAAACTCAATAGCGTTGTCAATCCGTATGTCAATGCGTTGATGACCGCGATAAAAAAAGAAAATAGCTTTATACCGGGCATAGACAATTACGGTATACTCTATAACGACGTCGACGAACAGGGCAGACCCAATGCCGTCGCGTTCTACGACACCGAGGGCAACAAGCTCGAGGGCTATCCGTCGTATATCGGTAAAGTAACGTTTATTGATACCGACACGACCAATCCGCGACTCCGTATCGAGATAAATAACGACGCGCTCGATACGCAGGGCAGATATATAGTACGCGTGCGCTTTGTCGATAAGAGCGCGGCGCTCGCTACCTACGCCGAGTACGAGGCGTCGGGCTTGACCGTGCTCGAAACGGCGCAGGGCATACGCTCGACCAAGCTGATCGTCCCGACCAGCAGCGAGGACAAATCTATATTCACGATAGCCGTCGACTGCGACGCTCCCAAGCGCGTAGAGGGCAGCAACACCCAAAGCGACTGGTGGGTCACGGGCGAGAACACGACTACGCAAGTGCATATCCCCGTCAGGTTCCTGCTTGAAAAGGCGGGTGCGGAAGAACCCGACGCGTATAGGATATTCCTCGTATCCGCCGAGATCGGCGCAAACAAATACTTCAATTATACGTCCGACGCGGTGGGCGAATTCGTCATCATCGAACCGCTGTACGATACGCCCAACGCTTTTACGTTAAGCATTTCCGTTGCGCCCAAGACGCACAATCCCCACGGCGAAAACATCACTCAGATAGTTGCCTTCCGCGTTTCCACGACGGGCATTTCCACGACGCTCCCGCTCGAAACGTATAAGATAATCTGGATCGTCGCGTTCTTCGCGTCGCTCGGATTGCTGATGGTGATATTCCTTATCCGCATGATAATCTACTGGCGTCGCCGCGCTAAGCAGCGTCAGCTCATCAAGCGCAATCAGGAGCTCATCCGCATGCGCGACCGCGTGCACAACAAAGCCAATGCGGCTACGCGCGATCAGGTCGTCAAGTCCAAGATGAAGATGGAAGATCCCAAGTACGCCAAGATGTACAACGATATGCGCAAGGCTCAGCGTCAAAACGACGGTATGGGCATCAACAGCATGGGCGTAAACAGTACAGGCGTCATACTCGAGAGCATGTCTCAGCCCGGAGAGGACTTAGACAAGAAGGGCAAAAAGAAGAAAAAGAAAGGCGGCAAAAAGTCCATAGCCGAGCTTAAAGCCGAGCTCGAAGCCAAGAAGGCTGCTTTCGCGCAGGCTCAGAACGGCGAGCCCGTAAATACCTACGGCGCGGATATGGGCATGCAAGGCGGCGCGCCGTTCGAGCCATACGGCGCTCAAAACGGCGGTTTCGGCGCGCCTAACGACGGATATGCCGCACCCGACATCGACAATACGATAGTCTTCGACGTCGACGGGCAGGGTTAAGGAGCGGTACTATGCAGAAAACATCGATAAAACGTAATATATTGCTCATACTCATCGCGGCGATACTTGCGGCGGCGTTCGTATTCGTTTCGTCGTTCGCGCTCGCCCGCAGCTCGGCTGCCGAGGGCAACAACGCAGGTTCGATAGTCGACGCCAATCCAGACGTCGATCTTATTCTCGACGTCAACGGCGAGGATGCGACCAAAGTCAGCGAGCTCGTCGACGCTATGCAGAACGACCAGATAAATACCACGGTCGCGTCTAACAACTCCAAAAACATCAAGACCCGCGTGCTTACGAGCAGGGTGGTCGTTACGGAGTATAACGCCAAGCACTCCAACGCGATTACCAACGTATCGAGCTGGAGGTTCGACGATCAGTCAGTCAAAAACGGAAGCCACGCTTTCGATGTGTCGTTCTCGGGCACGAGCCAAATAATCATAAAGGCAGTCAAGGCTACATCGAGCGAAAACGGCGGCAGATTCTCCGTCGGAATGACTGACGGCAGCCGCAAGATCACGGTATTCTTCAAGGTCCGCGTTCGCAGCACGCTCGCGCAGTACAACAGATTCGGATCGACGAGCAACGACAACATGCTTTATGTCGGCGGCGTCGTTTCCGGCGTGAACGGCGACGTGGAGGAAACAGTAACGCCTTTCGAGATATCCAACTTCGCAAATGTAACCATAAGGCTCAACGAGTACCTTGTCGGCAGAGCGTTGTACATGGACAAGGAGCGTAAGCAGCCTATAAAGATGGGCTCTACGGGCACGTTCTGGACGGTGTCGTCGGCGGATAACTTCGTTATCAACGCGAGCGACAATTCCGCATCGAGCGGTCTCGGCTTTGTGTCGGGCGCGTTTACCAACGTGCTCGCCGTCAATCCGACGGCGGAAGCGTCGTTCGCGCCGTATATACTCGCTAAAACGACCCTTCGATCCAACATCATCAACGACTATACCTATACGCTTTATCCCGAGCTTGCCAACGACCCCGATGCGCGTGCCGCCAAGTTCTGGGAAGAAACGCACTATGTAAAGATACGGTTCAAGACGGTGGGCGCGGCGGCTACCGACCAGCCTTACACGATAAATATCCCCGTAAGGTTCAAGCCTTCTAATCCGCAGACGAAGTCCGTCAATTCGCAGGATTTCGCGCTCAATGTGTCGTCTCAGTATTATAAAAATCTGTCCGACGGCAAATACTACAACAAGGCGGGCGAGGTGCAGGACAACCTTGCCTCCGACGCCGGCTTCAACTCTATAATAATCCGTCCGTCCGACCTCGTGGAATATTCCGCGCCGTCGTCGTATTCCAATCTGCCCGGCAAGGAGATAATGGTTTTCTCCGCGACGGACACCACGGGCTTAAAGGATATCGATTCCAACGTTTCGACGTATGACAACGCGTTTTACAGCATAGAAAAGTACGGCGAGTCTAACGCCACGTCGCCCAATCCGACGGTGCTCAAGCTCACGCTCAAGCAAAACGGCAGCTACGATATCAATTTCGCCGTCAAGTACTTTACGTCTAACGGCACGCTTTCCGAGAGCCCCATCATAGTCACCGTGCCCGTATCGGGATTCGGTTTCTATGCCGTCAAGATACCCAACATCAAGGGCAAGCACGCTGTCAGCTACAATGTTCTCGATACCGATAACAACGCGCTGTTCGCACAGCTCGTAAGCGACGGATATCAGCTCACCGACGCGGTTTCCAACGACAAGACCAAGCTGATGTGCGAGTTCAACAACCCCATACTCAAGCTTACGCCGCAGACCGAAAATCTGCACGGTCAGGAGATCGTTTCGCTCACGCTCACGTTTACCAACAGCGACAGTCAGACCGTTACGCTCGTTACCAACGAGATAACGATAGACGTCAATGCCGGCAGCTTTTGGGCGAGGTTCGACGATTGGCAGGCATGGCTCATAATCGCGGCGTGCATTATCGCTGGTATCGCGCTGATACTGCTCATCGTGTTCCTGTTCATCCGCGGCGTTTCCAAGCGCAGGGAAGCGGAGAACGCGACGCAAGCCCCGCTCTCGTCCTACATAGTCAAGCTCAACTCGACTATCGCGGCGACGCAGGCACAGCGGCTCGCGGCGACGCAGGCGCTCAACCAAGCCAACCAGATGATGCTCGCGGCAGGCACGACCACGACGACGACGGGCGTTGTTCCGCCGACGGGCACTGTGGACACTCTTCAGCTCGCAACGGGCGTTCCGTCGCAGCCCATGCCCACGGACAGCACGCCCAATAGCGCGCCCGAGCCCGCATATTCCGAGCCGAGGGCGGACAGCAACGAGGATCTTATCGCGCTTATCGCCAAGTACATAAGCGACGAAGAACTTTTGGAACGCATCTATACCGAGAAATACGAGCCTAAGGGCATGATACGCCGCACGTTCTTCAAGTCCAAGGACACGATGACGCGCGAGCTCGATAAAGAAAAAGCGCGCATAATCGAGCGTTACAAGACGCCGATGCCTATGGACGAGGCGATAATGAGCGAGGCGGAGATACGCGCCGCCGCCGTTTCGTCCGCGCCGCGCGCGAGCGAGCCGCAGGAAGAGGAAGCGCAGGTGTTTGTCATCGACCTCGGCTTCGATCCCGATTCGCCGCTCGTGCCCGAAAAGGTCAAGGACGAGTTCTCCGAAGAGAAGATCGATATCGACCTTGCGCCCGAAGAAGCGCGGCTCAATGAGCTGCTTGCCAAGAGCGAGCTTTTGGAGAAAGAGCTTGCGGAGCTCAAACGCCGTTTGGAAAAGGTCGAGGCGGAAAACAACAAGAACAATTCCGCAGAGGACGACGTCAATGCGCGCATAACCGCGCTCACCGAGGAGAACGCGCAGTGCTCCAAGGAGATCGAGGATCTCGAGTTTAAGCTCGCGTCCGCAAAAGCCAAGGAAAAGGACAAGATCAAGCGCGATATCACGATCAAAGAGGAAAAGGTCACTCGCAACGAGGAGGAGATCACGCGGCTTCGCAACGAGTTCGAGGCGCGCGGCGCCAACACGGCGATGCTCACAGAACTCCTCGCGCGCTACAACGCGATGCAGGCGACCAAGATCGCGGAAAAGGACGCTATCGCTTCCGATATCGAAAAAGCGCAGGCGGACTTCGACGCGTACCAAGAGCGGCTCGCCGTGGTCCAGGCTCGGAAAGAGCTCGAAGCAAAGGTCGAGGGGCTTACGCCCATGCTCGTCACCGTCAATACAGACGACTACGAGCTGCGCAACCTCGACGAGGTCATCGCCAAGATGGAGAAGGAACGCGAGGATATCAAGACAAGCGTTGCCGCGGCTAAGGCTCAGCTCCTCGGCGCTAACGACTTCGACGTTATCAACGACCTCAATACGCAGATCTCGGAGCTCGGCGCAAAGCTTTCCGAAATGGAAAAGGACATCACAAAATCGACCAAGCGCAAGTCAGAGCTTAATATCGAGTTCAAGTCGCAGCGCAGGAAAGCCAACGAGTACGTCGAGCAGAACGATATACCGCTCGAGGACGTTATCTCGGCAGAAGACAAGGTAATAGGCGATATCGAGCTCAACTCTCTCCGCGCCACGTGCGAGAACGACCGCGAGGAAGCGGAGCACAACGTCGCGGCGGCGCAGGCTGTATACGACGATCTCTCGGCGTCGTCCAACGATATAACCATGGTCGCCATGGAGATAGCGGCGGATATCAAGGACCTCGAGTCCGAGCTCGAGACCGTTCAAGCCGAGCTCGACGCGCTCAACGCGCAGATGGAAGTCGCGGGCGACGACGAGAAGCTCATGCTCATGGTCGAGCAGGGCGACAAAGCCGACAAGGTCGAGGAGCTCAAAGAGCGGCTCAAACAAGCCAACGTCGACGGCACCAAGCGCAAGATGGAAGTGCAGTCCGAGTACGACGAAAAGCTCGAAGCGGCGCGCAAGGGGCTCGAGGATGCCAACGAGGAGTTCAAGAACGCTTGCGAGAAGTACGATAGGCTCGTCGGCAACACCGATCCGCTCGATCTCATCATGTCGGGCAGCGGTATCATAAGCCAGGACCAGAAAAAGCGCGAAGCGGAAAGCTTGAAGAAACAGCTCGAGCGTTCCAAGAACGAGATAGAGCAGGCTCGGCTTGCCGCGCAGATGGCGCAGATGGAAGCGGAGCAGGCGCGAGTTGACGCTGCCCGCGCATCCGATGCGGCTCGCGAGGAAGCGGAGCGCATGGCGCAGGAGGCTATAGAAAAAGCCGAAGCGGCAAGGCTCGAGGCGGAAGAGAAAGCGCGTTTGGAGGCGGAAGCCGCAGAGCGTGCAAGGCTGGAAAAAGAAGAAGCGGAAGAGCGCATGCGCCGCGAAGCCGAAGAGGCTGAGGAGCGCGCGAGGCAGGAAGCGGAAGAAGCGGAACGCCTGCGCTTGGAAGAGGAAGAGCGTTTGCGCCGCGAAGAGGAGGAAGCCGCAAGGCTCGCCGCCGAAGAACAGGCGAGGCTCGACGCGGAGGAATCCGAGCAGGCGCGTATCGAAGCGGAAGAAGCCGCAGAGCGTGCAAGACAGGAAGCCGAGGAGGCGGAGCGTCTGCGCTTAGAGGCGGAAGCCGAGCACGAGCGCGAGCTCGAGGAAGCGCGCCGCGAGGCGGAAGAAGCCGCAGAGCGCGCCAAGCGTGAAGCCGAAGAAGCGGTCGAGCGTGCAAAACGCGAGGCGGAAGAGGCTATACTTGCCGAGGCGGAGGAAGCCAAGCGCAAGGCTCAGGAAGAGATCGAAGAGATGAAGCGCAAGGCGGAGGAAGAAGCCGAAGCCAAGCGTCTCGAGGAAGAGAACCGTCGGCGCGAGGAAGAAGAGCGCTTGCAGGCGGAGAACGCGCACAAGGAAGCCGTCGCAAAGAAAGTCGCGGCGCGCAAAGAACAGATCATATCCGTCCGTAACAGGATGAAGGACATAACGGGCGAGGAAGACGCTAAGAACATGCGCGAGGAGCTGTTTACACAGCAGCTTTCCTACGACGAGGACGAACGCGGCTCGACCGAGCTCATGGACTTCTACAACAAGACCATGGACGATATCCAGAACGCGGGCGAGATCGCCAAGCTCAAAGCGGAGAACGCCAAAAAGCCCAAGCGCGTCGTAAGAAAGGTCACCGAGCGCGTCACGCGCAAGCCCAAGAAAGGCGCAAGACGACCGGGCGCGCGTCGACCCGGCTCGGCAAGACGTCCGTCGAGCGCGGCAGGTGCGCGCAGACCGGGCGCGGCGGGCGCAAGACGTCCGTCCGGCGGCGCGGCAAGGCGACCGGGCGCAAGACCGGGCGGCACAAGACCGCCGACGCGGCACTGAGCATCGAGCCGTTACTAAAGTTAAGTCAGCCGCAAGTGGCGGCGAGCATCAACTCAATAATAAAAATGCGAGGAACATTTTATGGAAAACTTGGACAAGACCACCTTTTCGATGGAAGATAATCCCGACGAGGAAGTCATAGAAGAACAAGTCATCGAACGCGACGAAGAGTACGAGGACGAGGACGACTACGACGAAGACGAGGATTACGGCGACGAAGAGGACTACGACGACGAAGAGGAAGAAGACTACGACGACGAAGAGGACTATGACGACGGTTACAACGACGATTACTACGACGACCGTTTAGACAAAGTCCTCGACGAGATAGCCGAGCTCAAGCGCGGCATGTCTTCGACTTCCGCACCGTCCACGGCAGTGCAGCCTTTTGCACCGCCGCAGTTTGTGCCGCAGTATATCTATCAGCCGCCTATGGGCAACGGTCCTGCGGCTGCGAGCAGCGAGGTCGTTATGTATAACGAGATATCGCGTCTGCGCGACGAGCTTGCCAAGAACCAGAGCAGCCTCGAGATGCAGAAAGAGATATCGCGTATCAAGGACGATATGACGCGCGACCAAAAATTTGCGGAATCGCAATACAACGCAGAGATCAAGCGTTTGCAGGATCGTATAGACGATCTACTAAAAAACGCGGAAAGCCCTCAAGGTGAGCTTCCGCCGCCTCAGAACGCGGCGCCTGCAAGACTTGAGGGCGGCAGATCTTCGCTCGATTTCGACAAGCTCCTTTCGATAAACGAGTCCATACTCCGTTCGACCAAGGACAGCGACAGCCGTATCAAGGACGAGATATCCAAGCTCAAGGAAAAGCTGGAGGCTATGCCCTCCGCCGACGATCTCAAATCGGCTATGGAGTCGATGAAGAAAGCGTCGGAGACCGCCGACGGGCTCAACGCCGAAGCAGTTAAAAAGCTCGGTGCGGATATTGCCGCTCTTCGTTCGGCGCTCGGCGGCAAGCAGACCCCGGCCGTCGTATTGCACGACGGCGCGCTCGATGTTTCGTCGAGCGAGCTTTTGCGTCAGCTCTATGACATCAAGAGCGTGCTCGGCGCATCGTCCGAGGACGCAGTCAAGCGCACACAGACGCTGTTGGATCTTGTCGGCGAGTTCAAGAAGGTCGCTATCGACGTCGAGTCGCCCGGACTGACGTTCCGCGATAAGCTGCATATAGTTTACGACTACGGCAAAACGCTTACCGACAGCGGCGAGCAAGACGCTATCGACCTTATCAACGCGGTCAACGCGCTCATCAAGCGTTTGTCCGCGCAGAAACTCGACCGTACCAATCTTGCCGATGCCGCGACGTTCCTTGCCGGCAAGGGCACGCCCATTGCGACGCAGGTGCGCGACGGCGCGGAGAAGTTCATAGGTATCCGCGAAAGAGTGGAGAACGCGCCGTTCGATCAATTGACTCAGCAGCTCCCCGAGCTTTTGGCGGAGCGCAACAGAGCGGAGAGCAACCGCCGCGAAAAAGAGAACAACGAGCTTTTTGCCAAGATAACCGACGCACTGCTCAAGGAGAAGCGCGACGAGTCCGCTATCCGCGGTATGGTCGCCAAGCTTTGCGAGCTCGCGATAGGCGACGTCGTCGACTTTGTGCTTGTGGAGACGCCCGCGTCGTATAAGCCCGTCCACGAAACGCGCGAAGAGACGATATTCACCAAGCTCGCCGAGATCAAGGCGGTGTTCGACGAGGCGCTCAATGCGAGCCGTTCGGAGTCCGATGGCGAGACCGAGGAAGAAGAGCAGGGCGAGAACGTCGTCGCGGAAGAGACGGAAAACACCGTTTCCGTGCTCGACGGCAACGGCACTGCGGATATCCTCAATGCGATAGACGAGCTCAAGATAGCGCTTTCGACAATAGTCGCAAATACCGAAAATTCCGACCGTTCGATGAACGACGAGGAAGCGTTCGGCTCGGTCGACGTTGCCGACGTGCTGGAAGAACTGCGCTCCAACTACCTCGAGATAGCGTCCAAGCTGGTCGATATTTCCGAGCGTATAGCCGAGCCCGCAGAGCCTGCCGCACAGGGGCTTTCCGACGAGGACAAGCTCAAGATGACGGAGGACCTCGAGTTCATCCGCGCGCGTATGGGCGATCACGGCGACGTGCTCGACAAGATAGAAGAGCTTCATTCCGATATACTCAATATCACCGCATCGCTCGACTTTACCGAGCAGTTCAACTCGCTGTTGACCGAGATCAACACGCAGTTCGACAAGCTGTACGAGGATCTTTCCGCCGCGCTTATCGAGACGGAGACCAACATAATCAACAGGATGTCCGAAGCAGGCGGCGCCAACGACGCTATCGAAGCGGCGCGCGCTGACATACTCGCGGACACGCAGTCGATAAAAGACAGCATATTCGTTATCGGCGACATCAAGTCGGATATACTCAACGACACGCAGACGATACTTTCCGACACGCAGGCGATACGCGACAGCGTGACCGCTGTCGGAGATATCAAGACCGATATCCTCAACGATACGCAGTTGCTTTTGTCCGACACGCAGTCGATAAAAGACACGCTTATACTGATCTCCGACGCAGTTGGCGGCACTCAGCTCGCCGACGCGGTGGAGCAGCTTCGCAACGACCTTTCGGCTTTTGCCGATCTCACCGCAGTCAACGTCGACGCGTCGACCAATGACAGGATCAAGCTCATCGACGACGTGGCGTTCCTTCGTGAGTGTGCGGAAGCAGAGCTTGCGGCTAAGGAGCAGGCGGCTCAGACAGCGGAGAGCGATACCGCCGACGCAGAAGCCGACGCTAAGATATACTCGTATCTCGACGAGCTCACCGCGCGCGTGGAGGCGCTCGCCGCACTGCCCGACGATATTGCGGTCGTCAAAGACAGCACGTCGGCTGTGCTCGATTCTGTCGCGCCTATTTCCGACGGTATCGTCACGCTCAACGACGGCATGACCAATCTTTCCGCCGACGTTGCGTCGATCGGCGAGAATGTAAATAAGCTCGCGGGCGACGTCACCGTTGCCAACGACAACCTCGCGGTGATAGGCGACAGCGTTTCCGCCGTCAACGACGGTATGAGCGCGATAGCCGCCGATACCGCCGCCGCACGCGACGCCGCAGTTGCGGCGCTCGACGCGCTCACGCCCATTTCCGACCGTCTCAACGAGATAATCGGCAAGCTCGACGAAGAGCCGTTCGACGAGGAAGCGGCCGAAGTCGAAGAGGAACACTTCGACGAGGCTATAAGCGAGGATCTTCTCACTATACGGGAAGGCATCAATACGATACTCGACACTCTGCCGCTCATGCCGCAGAGCGACGACCTCGTAACGGCGCGCGACAATACTTTCTCCATACTCGACACGCTCACCATGATGCCGCAAAACGACGACATCATCGCGACGCGCGACAATGTGGCGGCGCTTATCGACAGTGTGAACGCGCTTTCCGAGAACGTCCGCGCGATCGCCGAGGGACAGAACGAGTCCGCGTCCGACGACCTTGCGGTCATTCGCGAGAACACCTGCACGATACTCGACAATATGCCGATAGGTTTTGCCGAGGATATCGCGATAGTCCGCGACAACACGGGCACGATGCTCGACAGCCTCGCGTCGCTCGCGCAGTCGCAGGAGGATATCGTCGCGCTCAGGAACGCCGTCGATTCCAACGGCAACGACCTGCGCCAGATCAAAGAGAAGTTCGAGAACAAGACCGACGAAGAGATCGGCGACTCGCTCGCGAGCATATTGCAGGATCTCGGGCTTGTGCTCGATAAGCTCGAAGCGTTCGAGCAGAACGTCGTCACGATCAAACAGGACCTTGTCGATTCAGTCAACGGTATCCGCGAGGAAGTCCATATCAGCGAGCTCGAAGACAATATCGCGGCAACCGGCATGGACGAGCAGTCGAGAGAGGCGCTCGTCGGCGAGATAGCCGAGATACGCGAGCGGCTCAACAACCTCGAACAATCCGTGCAGAGCGTCGGCGACGTTAATGCCGCGGCGTTCGACGGCATAGTCGCTCAGCTCGAAGAACTGCAAAACGCGGTCGTCGCGCAAGCGCCCGCCGCGCAGAGCGACGACGTACTTCAAGCGCTCAACGACATCAACGACAAGCTCAATGCGCTCACGGGCGGCGAGACCGGCGTTGCCGACCCCGCTATCGCCGAGAGCATCGAGCAGATAAAAGACTACATCAACACCAGCCCCGACTTCCTCGATGCGATAGCCGCAGACGTTGCGGAGATCAAAGCTCGGCTCGACGGCGGCGCGACGTTCGCGACTGGCGGCGGCGAGCAAGCCGAGTCGGTCGAGAGCTTGCAGTCGATAGTCGAAGAGCTTGCGCTCATCAAAGAGAAGATCGATCAGGAATCGGAATACGACACCATCGGCGAGATACTTTCGCTCCGCGACGACGTAAAGGCGGCGAGGATAGTCGACCAGAACGACGTTTCGGGCGAACTCGAAGCTATCAAGAACGAGCTTGCGGCGATCTCCTCGGGAAACATACTCGACGAGTTACGCGCGCTCCGCGACGAGATAGCCGCGGTCGGCGCTAACAGCGAAGCCGCGCCCGCACCTACCAACGACGAGCTCAATCTTGTGCTCAACGAGATCGTTTCGCTCCGCGACGAGATGTTTGCGTTCAAGGACGAAGTGCTCAGCGCGACCGCCGCGCCCATCGAGGACGAACCCGTAGACGGCGAGACCGATGAAGCCGACGACAGCGTCGATACGATACTCGACGAGCTTACCGCGCTCCGTGCGGATCAGACCGCGCTCAGCGGCAATATCGACGAGCTCAAAAACATAATCAGCCGCAGAACGACGATAGCGTCGGAGACCGACGGCGACGAGGCTAACGCGGTGACTGCCGCGTCCAATGAGCTCAACGTCGTGCTCAGCGAGATAATCAATCTCAAAAACGATATAGAGCGCGTCGAGGACAGCCTTGTGACTGACGGCATAGACGCTCTGTCCGTACAGGTCGAGGAGATACGCGGGCTTATCGACGGGCTAACCTCCGAGAGAGAACAGTCCACGCTCGAACAGACCGAAGCGCGCTCCGTCGACGCGACCGACCTTGCGGAGATCAAGCAGTCGATAGACAATATCGCGCTCAACACCTCCGCAGTCGATCTCAGCGTGCTCGCCGACCAGATCAACGAGCTCAGCGACGTCATCAACTCCATGCGTCTCGACCGCGAGCAAGCCGACCTCGAGGAAGGCGTTATTGCCGACGGCGGCTCGGTCGCGGAACAGTTCGATATACTCCATGCGGAAATAGACGAGGTAAAAGCGGCTGTAGGCGATCTTTCCGTCACCGACGAGATAGCCGAGCTTCGCGCTCAGCTCGCCGAGCTCCGCGAGGAGAACGCAAAACTGCGCGAGGAGAATTCCGAGGTAGTTGCGGCAGGCTTCAACGAGCTGCGCGAGGCGATACGCGAAATGTCGCTCGCAGCCGCGCCTGCGGTTTCGGAGAACGGCGATACGTCTTACGCTGCGCTCATCGACGAGATACGCGGGCTTAAAGAGCAGGTAGCAGCCAATGCCGAAAGGACGCAGGCGGCGACGCTCGACGAGTACACGCTTCAATCCATACGCGACGCGCTCGCGGGCGCGCAGGGCGATACCGCTCCGCTTTCCGACGAGCTCGCGGAGATACGCGATGAGATAGCACAGCTCCGCTCGCTCACCACGGTCACTGCGGAGAGCGGCAGTTCGACGGAGATCGCGGCTATACGCGACGAGCTCGGACGGCTCAAACAATCGCTGTCCGATCCCGAGCATATGAGCGCGATAGCCGAGGACGTATTCGCTATCAAGTCCGATGTTCAGACGCTGAAAGAAGAACCCGATCTCGGCGTTATCAACGAGATACTCGCACTGCGCGACGAGTTCCAATCGCTCCGCGAGGAGATAGAGGACGTCAAGCGCGTGGCGAGCGAGACGGACAGCAAGTCCGACGATACGATCCTCGCCGAGGTGCAGTCGCTCCGCGATCAGCTGTTTGCGATAAGCATGGCGAACGTCAACGATTCCGCTTCGGGCGAATCCAATTATGAGAGCTACAACAATCTCATACTCGACGAGCTTTCGTCGTTGCGCGAGACCGTAGACGCCGCAAGCTCGGCGGACGATCTTCGCACCGTTACGGACGAGCTTTCCAAGATGAAAGCGACGCTCGACGAACGCGAGGGCTTGTACGACGCGCTTGCCGAACGCGTATCCAAGCTCGGCAACGACGCTACCAACAATAAGATACTCGAGGAGCTCGGCTCGCTCAGGACCGAGCTTGCCAACCAGCGCGACGCAGACCTGACCACGCTCAACTTCATGTCGGAGATGGCGCACCTGCTCGAACGTCAAAACAACTATATTTCGCAGACCGCGGGATCGAAGATAACCGACGAGATCGAGAGCCTCAAAGCCGAGATAGCGTCGACGGATTCCGTAGCGGAAGAAGTGGCTAAGCTTCGCGAGATCATGACGCAGTACGGCAACGCGTCCGACAACGACACGATACTCAACGAGCTTGCGGAACTGCGCGAGGAGCTCAGCGACGAGAAACCGAGCCGCGAGAACGAGCTCATACTCAAAGAGATAGCGCGTCTCCGCGACGAGCTTACCGCGCTTGCCGACCGCGACGCACCGTCTCCTGCGATAAGCGACGACCTGCAAGGCTCGCTTACCGACCTCAAGGATCAGCTCAACGAGATAGCGGGCATTATCGAGCCCGAAAAGGAAAAGCCCGCCGCAAAGAAGTCGACGCGCTCGAGCGGCACAAAGACGACCAAATCGACTAAGTCGACTAAGTCGGGCGGCGCTAAGAAGAAGTCCGGCTCGACGCAACCGACCAAGCGTAAGACGACGCAAAAACGTACGACGAATAAAGCCTCCGCCGACACGTCGTATGTGAGCGAGCCTGTCGAGCAAGCGCCCGCAGACCCCCGCGAGCCCGAGGAAGTAGTCATCGACTTCGAGTCCAAGGTCAACGAGGAGATAACCAAGCTCGGCGGCGACGGCGATTACAGCCTTAATCCGCGCGTCATAAGCTCCGATACGATGGACGTTGCCGACAAGCTCGCACAGCAGGTCGCCAATAAGCTCATCATGGAACAGCTCGTCGAACAGCTCGGCGACGGCGGCGTAAGCGACGAACGCGTTGACGAGATACTCAAGGACATACTCCCGCAAGAGTTTACCACGATCGCGCTCAACGATCAGTCCGACAAGGTAAGACGGCTTGCAAATCAGCTCGTCCTCAATAAGCTTCGCAACCGTCTCGGCGGCAAGAAGAACGACGACTGACAGTAAGCGTTTCAAACAGATCGAAAAGGAACTTCCGTAAGGAAGTTCCTTTCTTTTGCGAAAAACGGAATTACCGTAGCCGAGCGGAGCCGCCGCATAACGTTTACAGTCGCGCGCGTCGTTACGCCTTAAACGTGAGCGCATAAACAGTAACGCAAGCGCGGCGACGGTAATATATATTATACGGAACGAACAAAGAGGGAATAAAGAACCGTCCGCGCCGACGAACGCGGTCACCATACAGCATGCGCCGACATATACTAAAAAAGAAGTAGGTGGCGTATGCAAAAATTCATTGTAGACGGCGGCATGCCGTTAAAAGGAGAATTGAGCGTGCAATCGGCGAAGAACGCCGCATTGCCGATCATCGCCGCGTGCATTCTCACCGAAGATGCCGTGACGATAGAAAACTGTCCCAAATTAAAGGACATCGACGCGATGCTCGACATCATGCGGCATCTCGGGTGTTTTGCCGAGCAGAAAGGCGACGTACTGACGGTTTGCTGTCGCGACGTCGCGCTAAACGTCATAAATTCCGATCTGACGGGCAAACTGCGTTCGTCGATATTCATACTCGGTTCGATATTATCGCGTTGCAGACGCGCATACATAAGTCATCCGGGCGGCTGTGAGATAGGGCTCAGACCGATAGACTTACATATTGCGGGGCTCAAAGCGCTCAACGTAAAGATAGACGACGATTACGGCGTCATCTGCTGCGACGGCTCGGACATGAAGAGCGGGATAATAAATCTCGACTTCGCGTCCGTCGGCGCGACGGAAAATCTTATGATGGCGGGCGCGCTGTTGGACGGCGAGACTGTTATCGTCAACGCCGCGCGCGAGCCGGAGATAATCGATCTTGCACGGTTCATCAACGCGATGGGCGGGCGCGTGTACGGCGCGGGCGAGAGCGTGATACGCATAATCGGAGTAAAGAAGCTCCACGGCTGTATATACAAGCCGATGCCCGACAGGATATGCGCGGGAACGTATCTTGCCGCGGTAGCCGCCGCTGGCGGAAGCGTGACCGTGCGGAACGTCGTGCCCGAGCATATCTTCGGCATGACCGAGCGGCTGAAAAAGATAGGCGCTAAACTGAATGTCCGACACGACAGCGTGAGGATTACGGTAAACGAGCGTCCGAGACCGTTACATAAGCTCGAAACAAATGTCTATCCCGCGTTCCCGACGGATATGCAGCCGCAGTTCAGCGCGATGCTGACGCGCGCGACGGGAAGCTCGATAGTGGTAGAAAACCTGTTTGAAAACCGTTTCGGCTATACAGCCGAGCTTGCAAAGATGGGTGCGCTTATCACCGTAAAGGATAGAGTCGCCGTGATACGCGGCGTGCCAAAGCTGTCGGGCGCGGTACTGCGCGCGTCCGATCTGCGCGGCGGCGCGGCGCTCGTCGTGGCGGCGGTAGCGGCGGAGGGCAGGTCGGTCATTTACGGCACGGAGCACATCGACAGGGGCTACGAGTACATAGAGCGCGCGTTCGAGAGCATAGGCGCGTCCGTGCGGCGCGTCGACGACAGCGATTAGTCGGCTACGCGCGAAAAGCGCGGTCGCCGTTCATACATAAAAACTATTGACTTTTTACGCGCGCTTTGATATAATCAAAACATGCGCAACAAGAAACTGATAGTATTATTATCGATAGTCGCGTCGCTCGTGCTGATCATTGTCGTGTGCGGCGCTACTTTTCTTGTTCGTCATATCGAGGCGTACAGCTACTATCAAAGCTCGCCCGTCGAGTACGACCGAAAAGTCATCGATGCGTCGGGCATCAAGCGCAACAGCTCGATGTTCTTTATTGACGAGGTCGGCGTCAAAAAGCGCATAGAAAAAGAGTTCTACAATGTCGGCGTGATAAATATCGAGCGCAAGTTCCCCGACAGGGTATCTATAAATTACGTCGTTTACGGCAATTCGTTCCAATATCTGACTTCCGACGGGTACGTGCAGTGCTATTCGTCGGGCAGGATCGGCTCTACGTCGTCCGCGCCGATAGGCGGGTTCTTTATCGTCAAACCGCGCGACAGCGTGTCAAAGACCCTCGGCGAGTATTTTCAGGATAAAAACGGCTACGACCGTCGGCTCGTTGAGCAGTTTATTTCGTATCTTCGCAATACCGCGCTCGACGACAGACAGATAGCCGAGCGTATCAACTTTATAGATCTCAGCCGTGACGGGTATTGCTATATCCGCACGCGCGCGGGCTGTTCCATAGAGATAAAAGGCGTAGGCGATGAGTTCCCGTTGCTGCTCGACGATGCGTGGAGCGCCTTTGTCGACCCGTCGTCCGATCACGTCATAAGCAAAGCGTCGGGCACTATACGCGCGGAGCGTGTGCTAATCGATCCCGATGCGCCCAAGAACAGGGTGACTTATTCCGCCGAAAAAGGCGACGGATACTATCAAGAGAACTATATCAAAAAATAATATTATCGGCATAGTCGGAAATCGCGCGGCGGCGGGCGCTGTCGCGCATTAACCGATTATTTTTGCTATTTGACGGTATTAACTTGACAAGACGGGCGATAAAGGCTATAATTATTACTGCTGATCGCAAGCAGCTGTAGGTGTGTTTTGAAGGAAAGCTACGCAATTTTAGATCTCGGCACGAGCAAGATCACGGTCATGATCGGCAGCCGCGGCGCAAATAACTCAATCTGTATCGACGGTATCGGTATTTGCGACTATGCGGGTTTTACCGACGGCGAGTGGCTCCCCCCCGACAAGCTCGGGGCGGCGGTGGAGCAAGCCGTCGCTACGGCGGAGAGCAGTGCGCGGCTCAAAATAAACAAGCTCTATATCGGCGTGCCCGGCGACTTTTTGCTTTGCAAAGTCAATGACGTAATGATGTCGCTCGGCAAAAAGCGGCGCGTGCTCGATCGCGACGTCGATGCGCTCCACAGCCAAGGCAACGAATACTTCGACGATCCCGAGTGGAGCGTCGTCAATATCCAACCGATATATTACGTGCTCGACGACGAGCGCAAGCTCATCGCGCCCGTAGGACTTACGTCGACCAGGCTCGGCGGGAGCATATCGTATATACTCGCAAGAAAAAGCTTTATCTCGCTTATCGATGCCGCCGTAGCGGGCGCGGGCATAGCGGAAACGGAATACGTTTCGTCGCCGCTCGCGGAGGTGCTGTTCCTTTTCGACGACTACAAGCGCGATAACTGCGTGATGCTCGCCGATATAGGCGCGCTCGGCACTACGCTCGCGATAGCGCGCGGCGACGGGATATGCCGACAATACTACTTTTCCTGGGGCGGCGACCGCATAACCGCGGCGCTGTGCGAGGCGCTCGACATCGAGCCCGAGGTCGCGTCGGCGCTCAAACGCAAGGTCGTTCTTACGCTTTCGCCCGATTACATCCCGCCGCGCGACGACCCCGGCGGCATCATACAGACCGAGTACACGGTGGTAGTCGATAACGAGCCGATAGAGTTCGACGTAGCGGAGGTCAATGCCGCTGTCAAGGCGGAGATACAGACGCTCGGACGGTATATAGAAAAAGCGTTCAAGCTTTGCGACTACGATTATCCCGACTTTACCGCGCTGTCGGTGACGGGCGGAGGGCTTGATATACGCGGCGCATGCGGTTATCTGTCCGACTGCATAGGACGCGACGTCGAGCTGTTAAAGCCGCGGCTGCCGCTGTTGGACAAGCCTCGGCTGTCCTCGGCGCTCGGGCTTATGGACATGGTTTTATCGAGCGGCTCGCCTTATTCGGGCGTCGCCGGAAAATTCAGACGCTTGTTCGGTAAGCGTCGTTAGATCAGCAAGGAGCATATCATGACTTTGGAAGAGATACGCAACGGAATCGGTGCTTCCGTCAAGGAAGAGAGCACGTCGCCCGTAAAGATCGCCATAATCGGCGTGGGCGGCGGCGGTAGCAATGCCGTCGATAACATGATCGCGGCGGGAGTAAGGGTCAATACCTTTATGGCTATCAATACGGACAGGCAGGCTCTTCGCGTGTCCAAAGCGCAAAAGCGCATCCAGATAGGCTCTAACCTGACCAAGGGCTTCGGCGCGGGCGCGGATGCCGAGGTCGGCAGGAAAGCCGCCGAGGAAAGCCGCGACACGCTCAACAATCTTATAAAAGATATGGACCTCGTGTTCATAACCGCAGGCATGGGCGGCGGCACGGGCACGGGCGCGGCGCCCGTCATCGCGGAGCTTGCGCACAACCTCGGCAAACTTACGGTCGCTTTTGTTACGACGCCGTTCGCGTTCGAGGGCGAAGTGCGCATGCGCAACGCTCAGATAGGTATAGCGAATCTCCGCAAGTTCGTCGATTCGATAATAATAATACCCAACGAGCGGCTCGCGAGCGTCGCTAAGGATATGACCACGCAAAAGGCGTTCGAGTACGCCGACGACGTACTGCGTCAGGGCGTGCAGGCTACTACCGACCTTATCGCCAATCCCGGCAGGGTAAACGTCGACTTTGCGGATATCTGCACGATACTCCGCGGCGGCGGCGATACCATCATGGGCATCGGCTGTGCGAGCGGAACCAACCGCGCGATGGTCGCGGTGCAAAAAGCCGTCAATAACGCCGTCCTCGGCACGTCGATAGAGGGCGCGTCGCGCGTCATAATCAACGTCGAAGGTCGCGAGATCAAGATGGACGAGGTTTCGCGCGCGGTCGAGGTGGTCCGCGGCGTGTGCGCAAAGGGCGCGAATATAATATTCGGTACGGCGATAGTCCCCGAATTGCAGGATTCCATACAGGTGACTATCATCGCGACGGGCTTTAATACAAGACCGGCGGCGCAGTATGCCGAGGAACATCCGCAGGCTCAGCCCGCGCCTCAGCCTATCTTTCCGCCGCAACCGACGACGATGCAACAGCCCGCACCGCAACCCGTGCCTCAGCCTCAGCCGCAGTCGACGGCGACCGTGCAACGCACGCAGAGCGACAACGGCAGGATAAGCCTCGACGATTCCGAGTCGATAAGCTGGTGGCAAAAGCTCAATAAAAAACACCGCAAATGATGATAACGTCCCGACTTAACGGTCGGGATATTTTTTTGCTGAAAAAAGCATATCCGCCCGCAGTCGCCTATAAGACAGCCGCTTACACATATAGACAAAATGCCGCTTTTCGCCTTAAAAATTGCGGTCGTATTCGACACAAACGGAGCGACAACGGCATGCGCCTGTGCTAAACTGTCGGCATGTATATTGAATTCGTTATCGTAGATAACTTCGTACTGACGCTGTTGGCAGGCTCGGCGGCGGCAAGGCTCTGCCATAAGCGCGTCAATATTTGGCGGCTTATCGCGGCGGCGGCGGTCGGCACGGTAGTAGCGGTGTTTTATCCGTTTTTGCATTCGTCCGCGGCGGAGCTTGCGGTCAAGCTCGCTTTGTGGTGCGTGCTCAGCTCTATCATGTTTTTCAAAACGCAGAAATTCGCGGTGTCGAGCGTGCTGTTTCTCGGCTGTACATTCGCCTTCGGCGGCGCGAGCTATGCGCTCGGTCTGATACTGTATTCGAGCGCATCGGGCGCGGCTGAGTTTTGCAGGAAGTATCCGCTTTGCCTTACGCTCGGCACGGGCGCGGCGGTGTACATAGGCATGCGCGGCGTGGCGAAACGGCTTAGGCTAAAACGCGCGCGCGAGCCGTACGACTACGGCGCGGAGGTGGAGATATTCGGCAGAAAGCTCACTTTCGAGGCGTTTCTCGATACGGGCAACTGCGTTTTCGATCCGCGAACGGGCTTGCCCGTGATGATAACCGACGCGGAGCGGTTCACGTCCAAGCTCGACGCGTCGGGCGCGGGCGAGTTCGTCAAAAACATAGATAAGTTCCGCACGATGACCGTCGAGACTGCGGCGGGCGAAACGCGGATATATATCCTCAAACCCAAGTCGGTAACGGTCTATTCGGACAGGCACGGTCATAAAATAGATGCAATGGTAGGACTTGTCGGCGGGCGCAGATTCGGCTCGGCGCACGAAATGCTTATCGGTCCTGCGGCGATATCGGAGGCAGTATGAAACTTATCGATCTTTTGGAAAAAATACGGCGCGCAGTCATAGGCTTCGTTCGCGGCGACAGCGACGCGCTCGAATACATAACGACGGGCGAGGGCTTGCCGCATCCGCTCGGTGCGGAGGAGGAAGCGGAGGCGCTTAAAAAGCTTAAGACCGACCCGTCGGTCAAGACCCTGCTTATCGAGCACAACCTAAGGCTCGTTGTGTATATCGCGCGCAAGTTCGACAATACGGGCGTAGACCTCGAGGATCTTATATCGATAGGCACCGTCGGACTGATAAAGGCTGTCAACTCCTTCGATCCCGAAAAGAACATCAAGCTCGCGACGTATGCGTCGCGCTGTATCGAGAACGAGATACTCATGCACTTGCGCCGCGTCGTAAGACTGCGCGCCGAGATATCGCTCGACGAGCCGCTCAACGTCGACAACGAGGGCAACGAGCTCGTTATGGCGGATATACTCGGCTGCGAGGACGACGTGGGAAAGGAGCTCGAAATCCAAGCCGAACACCGTCTGCTCGGCGAGGCGCTGTCGCGGCTCAACAAGCGCGAGCGCGTTATCATGCAAATGCGGTTCGGGCTGGGCGGCATGCACGAAAAAACGCAGAAGGAGGTCGCGGACATACTCGGCATTTCGCAGTCTTACATTTCGCGTTTGGAAAAAAAGATAATCTTTCGGCTTAAAAAAGATATCACAAAGGCGATGCAGGCATAGGGTAATCTTATGTACGCCGCCTTGCGGCGGAATATCGATATCATACTACTTTGTTATGGATGGCGGCGATAGCGGCTTTTTCCAGGCGGCTGACTTGCGCCTGAGATATGCCTATCTCCTTCGACACTTCCATTTGGGTCTTGCCCTCGTAAAAGCGCATCATCAGTATGCGCTTTTCTCTTGCGTCGAGCTTGTCGACCGCCTCGTCGATGTCTATGCGGGTGAGCGCGTTGTCGTCGTCCGCGCCGACTATCTGATCCATGACGAGCACGGTATCGTCGCCGTCGTGATAGATCGGGTCGTACAGCGAAACGGGGTCGGATATGCCGTCGAGCGCGTACACTACGTCGGATACGGGGATATTGAGCGCGGCGGCGATGTCCTCGACTTCGGCGGTGTCGCCAGTGTCGTTTTCTATCTGCTGACGCGCTTGGAGCGCATGATACGCCGTGTCGCGAACCGACCGCGAAACGCGCAGGGCCGAGCAGTCGCGCAAGAACCTGCGTATCTCGCCGATTATCATCGGCACGGCATAGGTCGAGAACCTAAGGTTATACGACACATTGAAGTTTTCCATCGCTTTGATGAGCCCGATACAGCCGACCTGAAAAACGTCGTCAACGCTTTGCTTTTTCGACGCGAACCGCCGCGTTACCGACAGCACGAGCCTAAGGTTTGCCATGATAAATTTTTCGCGCGCGTCCTCGTCGCCGCTCTGCGCTTTTTTGATAAGTTCCATCATTTCCTCGTGCTTGAGCTTAGGCAGGGTGGACGTATCGAGTCCGCATATCTCAACGCGTGTATTCATAGTTAAGTCCTCTCTAAGTGTTTCCCGATTTCGGCATGACGCCGTTACATTATAAGTTTGGCTTTGCGCTCGGCTGAGTATTCCCGATAACGGACGTTCCGCGCGAGAATAACGGCAAAGCTTGTCGAAACCGCCCGACGCAAAAAATCCGTAACGTTTTTGCCGTATGGCTCATATATACCGATTATGGACAACGATTTATCCTATTGCGAGCTTCGCCGCCGCGAGGTCATCAACGGCATCGACGGGCGGCGGCTCGGACATATCATCGACATAGTTTTTTCGTCCGAGAGCGGGAAGATACGCGGTATTATCCTGCCTTACGGCAAACGCGGGGTCTTTACGAAATCGCAGGATCTTTTCGTGCCGTGGCAGTGCGTGCAGAAGATAGGCGAGGACGTTATACTCGTCGAGATAGTCGACTTGCCGTCGGGCGCGCCGACCTGTATCCCGTCGAAAAAGCACGACAGCAGACAGTGCGGCGACCGTCCGCCTCACGGACCGCCTCCGCCCCCTCCGCCTCAGCCGCGCGAGGAACGCGACTGCGACGGCAAGTGCGAAAAGTGCATGCTGTTCGACTGCTCGCGCCGCTGGGGCACGGCATGATAAACTGTTGACCAAAAAATACAAAAAATAACAAATCGGCGATATTGACAGTATCGCTTTTTTGTGTTATAATAATCGGGCGGCATTAAGAAAAAAGCCGCATACTAAGCGAAGGATAAACATATCATGAAATGTATCTATTGCGGTAACGCGGAAAGCAAGGTCGTAGACTCACGCTCTACCGACGACGGCAACAGCATACGCCGCCGCCGCGAGTGTCTGCAATGCGGCAAGCGGTTCACTACCTACGAGGTGATCGAGTCGACGCCCGTCCTTGTCGTGAAGAACGACGGGACGCGGCAGCCGTTCGACCCGATAAAAGTCAAGAACGGCGTTATCAAGTCATGCGAGAAACGTCCCGTCGCCATACGCGAGATAGACGCGCTCGTACAGTCGGTGGAAAAAGCCGTGTACAACTCGCTCGAACAGGAGATATCGTCGCAGAAGATAGGCGAGCTTGTGATGGACAGGCTGAAAACGCTCGATCAAATAGCTTATGTACGGTTTGCGTCTGTCTACCGCGATTTCCGCGATGTGTCGACGTTTATCGAGTTTATCAACGATTTCAAATAGGATAGGTCATGACGCTTTTCGACAGTCCGAACGACGACGGGATGATAACCGCTATAAACGGTGATGCGGAGACGCACAGGCGGCTCGTCGATCTCGGGCTGTTGAACGCGAGATACAGGATCAAAGCGCGGAGAAAAAGCGCGGTCTGTGTTTACTTTGAAAACGGCGGACACGGTTTTTGCGCCGTGGTGGAAGCGGGGATAGCGAAGCGTTTGGAGGTCGAACGGTGAGGATAGCGTTATGCGGCAATCCCAACGTCGGCAAGACGACGCTTTATAACAGGCTTACTCGCTCCAACGCGCCCGTCGGTAATTGGCACGGCGTGACAGTCGACGCGCGCGGCAAGCGCGCCAAGGGCGGCGCGCATACCGTCGTCGATCTTCCCGGCGCGTATTCGCTGACGGCACGATCGGCGGAGGAGGGCGTCACGCGCGACGAGGCGCTTTTCGGCGGATACGATGTGATAGCTTACGTCGCAGAGGTCAACAACCTGCGCCGCAATCTTTATATGCTGACACAGCTCGCCGAGGCGGGCAAAAAGTGCATACTTATAGTAAACATGATGGACGAGGCGCGCGGTAAAGTCGACCTCGGGATTATTTCCTCGCGGCTCGGTATACCCGTCGTCGGCACGTCGGAAAAGCGCAAGGACCCGACGGCGGAGATATTCGCCGCTGCGGAAAAGGCGCGGGTGCCGAGGATAGACTATCTTTCCGACGGCAGTATATTGCGGCTCGCCGCCGAGCTTAAAAACGCCGATAAGTCGGGACTGACTGCGGGATTCGCCGCAGCAAAGCTTATCGAGCGCGACGGGTACATAGCCGAAAAGCTCGGGTGCGATGCGGCAGGATGCGCGGCGTGCGGCGGTTGCAACGTCGGCGGCGCGAGCGCGGATCGTCCCGCGATGCTCAGATATGCGTATATCGACAGGGCGCTCGACGGCGCGATAGAGCGCGTCGACGCGTACAAAAAGACGGACGCGATCGACAGAGTATTGCTCGGCAAACTCGCTCTCCCGATATTCTTTCTTATAATGACGGCGGTTTTCGTCATAACCTTCGAGGCGGCAAAACCGCTGTCCGACTTGCTGTCGCGGCTGATAGCGACGGCGGCGGAGCGGGCTCGCGGCGGGCTCGGTAAAGCGCCGGAGTGGGTCGGGTCGCTCGTTTCCGACGGGGTAATAGGCGGCGTCGGCGCGGTGCTCGCGTTCTTGCCGCAGGTCGTCATACTGTTCCTACTGACGGCGCTTTTGCAGGACAGCGGCTATATGAGCCGCGTCGCGTTCGTCACAGACGGGTTTTTCAAAAAGCTCGGGCTTAGCGGACGCGCGGCGTTCTCGGTGATACTCGGGCTGGGCTGCTCGGTCACCGCGGTGCTGTCCGCGCGCGGTATAGCCGATGCGTCTGCTCGGCGGCGCGCGGCGTTTGCCGCTCCTTTCGTGCCGTGCAGTGCGCGGCTTGCCGTATTTACGGCGATAACGGCGTATTTCGGGCTGGGCGGGCTGACCGTCGCCGCGATGTACGTTTGCGGATTTATTGCGGCGGTCGTCGTATTGAAGATATCCTCGGCGTTCGTCAAGACCGATGCGGCGGAAAAGACCATTCTCGAGATACCGCCGTACCGTCTGCCGTCGCCGTCGCGCGTCGCGCGGTCGGTGTGGTCGAGCGTTTCGTCATTCGTCGTCCGCGTCGGCTCTGTCATACTTTGCGTCGGCGTTATCATGTGGGTGCTGTCGAACTTTTCCGTCGCCGACGGCTTTACGGGCGGCGGCGAAAACAGCCTGATGTGCACGCTCGCGTCGCTCGTCGCGCCGGTGTTCAGTCCGCTCGGCTTTGGGAATTGGCGCGCGGTCACGGCACTGATTTCGGGCATAGCGGCAAAGGAGACCGTCGTATCGGTCATAGCGTCGCTCGGCGGGCTCGGCGAGGTCTTTGCGTCTCGGCATGCGGCTGTGTCGTTCCTGATATTTACGTGTCTGTACGTGCCGTGCATAGCGACGCTCGGCGCGCTCGCCAAGGAGAACGGCGTAAAGAGCGCGCTGCTGTCCGCGCTCGTGCATACGCTGTCTGCGTATTTATGCTCGTACCTGTACTATTCCGCCGCGGTGCTTATAAGGACGGACACGGCGGCGACGGCGGCGGTGTGGTCGTGCCTTGCCGCGGTCGTTGCGACGGCGTCGGCGGTGCTGACGGTAAAAACAAAGAAAAAACGCAGGAAGCCGCAAGCGGCTTGACGGTAAAAAATACATGGGAAAAAAAGTAGAATTCACGGCTGATAAAAATACGGGCGTCGCGCCGTTTCTCGCGTCGGCGGTAGCGGGGCTGTCGCGCGCCGCGGCGGATAAACTCGTCAAGAGCGGCGAGGTGCGCGTCAACGGCGCGCGCGTCAAAAGCAACGATATGCTTAAAATAGGCGATACCGTCGCGGCGTTCGTGCCCGACGCGCTTCTTACGGTCTCCGTTGCGCCGCGGATAGTTTACGAGGACGGCAATGTCGTCGTATTCGACAAGCCCAAGCGAATATCCTACGACAAACTGCCCGAGCTGTACGGTGCGCCGCTTTATGCCGTGCACCGCCTCGATACCAATACGACGGGGCTTATCGCTTTTGCCAAGACCGACGCGGCGCGCGCGGAGCTCGAGGACGCGTTCCGTTGCCGCCGCGTGCATAAAGTCTACGAAGCCGTTGTATATCCGCCGCCGCCGAAGGCGCACGACACGCTCACGGCGTACCTCGCTATGAATGACGGCGTCGCGACGGTATCGGACAAGCCCTCGGACGGTCGCAAAACGATCGTCACCGAATACTCCGTCGAGCGGTCCATCGGAAGCGCCGCGCTTTTGCGCCTTACGCCGCACACGGGCAGAACGCATCAGCTCCGCGCGCACATGTACCATATAGGCTGTCCGATAATAGGCGATCCCAAGTACGGCGGCAAAAAGATAGACGGCGCGCCCGATACGCAAATGCTCGCCGCGGTCGAGCTGACTTTCGACGGACTTAAAATATGCAAGGCGCTCAACGGAAAAAAACTCGTTACGGATAACGGGTTCGACCTCGGCTTTTCGGAAAACCTCGACGGCGATGCGGATAGTTGCCGCGGCGCGGTTAATACCGATAAAATCGGCAAAAAATAGAATTGTAATGTATTGACAAAATTCGCGTTTTGCGGTACAATAATGTAAATGACCAACAAAGAGTTGAAATCGGAAGCGAGACAAAAGCTCGCTCTCAATATACATCAGGCGATAATCGTATACACCGTCGAGTTTGCGATATTGGTTTCGCTGGTAGCGCTCATAGCTATGTCGTGCGTCGCGTTGCGCGTTTCGCTCGCCGCGTCGATAGCTATGCTGTGCTACGGCGTCGTACTGTTTATCGCGGCGGTCATAGCGGGCGGCGTCGTCAATTACGCGATGATAGACTGCTATCTTTCCTCGTACCGCTGCGCGCCGTACAGCGTGCGTCGGTTGGGCGAGACGCTTGCCCGTTGCAATGTGAGCAAGGTGCTCAAACTCAATCTTATCAGGACGCTTATAGGCTTCGGACTGCTGTTGCTGTTGATAGTGCCGGGCGTGATATATCTTTCGCGCACGTCCATGGCAAATCACCTAATGCTCGCAAATCCGTCCATGAAGCCGATGACCGCGCTCTCCGCGTCGTCTAAGGTGATGAGCGGCAAGACGGGCGGTTACTTCGCGCTAATGATGTCCATGTTCGGCTGGATGGCGCTCGGCGTCGTCACGCTCGGCTTGGGGCTCGTATTTATAATGCCGTATATCAACTTTACCAAAACGGTATATTACAAACGTAAATTACAGGGCGATACGGGCGTTTACGGCTACGCGCCGCAGAACGCCGCCGATGACTATAACGCCGCGCCGCAGGACGCATACAGACCGGACGTACTGCCGCAGGCGCGCACAGTGCCCGCGCCGCTCGACGGCGCGGCGCAGGAACTGCGTATAGAGCAGAACGACGAGCCCGTTGCGCCCATAGGCGCGCTGTCCGATGCGGAAGTGCGCGAGATGAACGCGACCATGCGCGATTTCGGCGCGCCCGAGGTCGTCGTGCAGAGCGGTGTATCGACGGAAAAAGAAACGATAGTGCCCGAGGTAGTTATCAGTCCCGTATCCACGCTGAAAAAGACCGAAACAAAGTCGAAGGAAGCGACGGACACGGCAAAGGGCACGCCCGTGGAAGATTCGGATATCGTGGAGATAGTCAAGCCGCTCACTACGATAGAGGCGGACGAGGCGAACGTGTTCGACCGCAAGGTCAACAGCCTGTATTCGCGTTCCGCGCCGCAAGCGGAAGTCAAGCACGACTACTTCTCCGCGCCGATAGAGGACGATCCAAACGACTTTGCTACGCCCGATGGATCGGACGTGTTCGGCGACAGTACCGCCGCGAATGGCGAGATACCGTCGGAAGCGGACGACGACATTATGTCGGACAGCGAGCTCGCGGACTTTATCAATAACTTCAACGACGAGCCGCCGCAGCCCGCCAAGTACGAGCCGCGTCCGCGAAGCCGTAGCGTCGATATAGAGGATCTGCCGCACGCATCCTCACGAAACACAGAGCGCGTCGCGCGCCCGTCCTTCCGTCCGTCGCCCGATCATCCGCGCGAGCAGCAGCCGCCGCGTCAGGCGCAACAGCCGCCGCAGCATGCCGCAAGACCGTCGGCAGCAGACGGTCCGCAAATGAGCCGAACGGAGCGCGCACGTCTTGCGAGGGAAGAGCGGCTCAAAAATCTTTGATCGAGTAGGTTATCTTGAAAGAAAAACGCACATATTCGCTGACGGCTAAGGAGCGCAAACAGCGCCGCGCCGAGGCGGAAAAGAAACAAAACAAGCAGATAAAGAGCGGCGGCGACGCGCAGTCCGCGGAAGCGGCGATGCTCGCATCGCAAAAGACCGCCAAGCGCAACGCCGTTACCGTCGGAGCGGTGCTTTGCGTCGCTATCATACTCGTGATAGCCGCGCTTCTCGCGCCCGTCATCGCGTATGTGGTAAATCCTTACGCGGGCTATAAAGACGTTATCGCGCGGTTCAAGCTGTCCAACGGCATGACGCTCGAATATGTCATCGACGAAAAACAGTACGATATCGCGGCGACGAATTTCATATTCCTCGCGAAAAGCGGTTACTTCGACAATACAGTATTTTACGACGCGTCCAACGGCTGGCTTCGGTTCGGCGGATACGAGGGCGTGCCCAACGCGTCGGCTGGACTGTCGAGCAATTACGAATTGACAAAGCATCATTCCGACAATAAGGACTTTTGCACAAAGTTCACCGCTATCCCGAACAAGCCGTTCGAGAAGAACATAAGCGATAAGTTCGGCTATCGTTTCCGCGCCGACTCGGGCGGCACCAACAATTCGCTCCTCAATCAGGCGGGCATATTGACGTTTCTCTATTCGGACACGTCGACGGAATTCCAAATGTCTTGGAAGGAACAGCCGACCAACGAGATGCGCAAAGCCGAGGGCGGATACGACGTGCTCGAACCGACGATGGTCGGGCATGTCCTCAACGAAAAGACTTTGGAGAACGTCATCGAGATAGCGAATACCGCGGTAGTCAACGAGAAGATAACCTCGGGCTATAAATGGGCAACGCCGTCGCCGACGATATATATCCGCAAGGTCAGCGTGTACAACCTCAAAGGCTCCAAGTGGCGCAACTTCGACTTTATCGAGTACGCCGACGGCAAGGACAAGGACAACAGAAACAGGCTCTCGCAGTGGATAGGCAGAGCTTAAAATAAAAAACCGACGGAGAAGCGCGGCATTAAGCCGCGCTTCTTCTTTTGTTTTATGAATAATCCGCGAGCAACGGGGGAATTATCCGTTATATGGTAATAGGACTCGTACTGCTCGGACTGACCGCGCTCATGCTGTTTTTGGGCGTTGCGAAAAAGGTGTTTCAAAATTTCGGCGTGCCGTACCTCGCCGCATTCGTGCTTGTCGGCGCGCTCATCGGCTGCGCGTTCATACCGTCGTTTTCGATAGGCTCGGCGCGGATAAGCGTCGCGGGCTTTATCGCGCCGACGGTGTTTGCGTCGGTGCTTTTCTTCCTCGCCGTGCGGCGGCGCGAGGCGTGGCGCGCGCTCGTTTCAATGACGGCGGTGCTCGCGGTGTATGTGGCTGTAAGACTGCTCATCGACCCGATAACGAGCGCGACCGTCACTGTTATAGTCGCGGGCTTCCTGTGCGGCGCGGTCGCGTACCTCACCGCCAAGACCGAGCTCGCCGCGCTCGCGGCGGTGTTTGCCGCGCTGCCCGTCGGCGACGTTATCTCGGGCGCGGTCGGCTTGTTCGTGTCGGAAACGCCTATCGCGCTCGGCTCGGCGGCGGTGTTCGACGCGGTTATACTCGCGGCGGTGTTCTCAGTGGTGCTGTATGAGACCGTCGCCGCGATCAAGCGCACGATGAATGCGCGCGCGCGCCGCAGTCTTGCGGAGGCGGAGGCGAGCGAGGAGTTCGATCCCAACGAGTACAAGCGTTATTTCGACGAGTGACGGATAGCGCGGTATTCGCGCGCATGCGAAGCGCATACGGAGCGAATACATGCAAAAAGATTTACATTTTCGGCGCGGTGTGGTATAATTCGGGTATATGAAGCCCGTAGTTGCTATCGTAGGACGCCCGAACGTGGGCAAGTCCACACTTATGAACAGGATAAGCGGACGGCGCGTCGCCATTGTCGACGATATGCCGGGAGTCACGCGCGACAGACTTTACGCCGATTGCGAATGGTGCGGTAAGGTCTTTTCGCTTATCGATACGGGCGGTATCGACGACGGCGAGGACGATATCATGCGATCTGTGCGCGAGCAGGCTTACGAGGCAGTGCGGCTCAGCGACGCGGTGATATTCCTCACCGACGTAAAGCAGGGCGTATTGCCGAGCGACGGCGAGATAGCCGAGGTCCTGCGCCGCAGTAAAAAGCCCGTCGTGCTCGCAGTCAACAAAGCGGACACGGCGTCGCGCGATAACGTATACGATTTTTACAAGCTCGGTCTGGGCGAGCCGTATCTTATTTCGGCGTCGCACGGCGGCGGCGTCGGTGATCTTCTCGACGCGGTGTGCGCGGAGTTCCCCGCGGCGGAGGATATCGGCGGCGACGCGCTTTCCGTTGCGGTCGTAGGCAAGCCCAACGTCGGCAAATCGTCGCTCGTCAACAAGCTGATCGGCGCGGACCGCAATATCGTTTCCGACGTTGCCGGCACTACCCGCGACGCGGTCGATACGCCCGTCACGGTCGGCGGCAGGGATTATATCCTGATCGATACGGCGGGCATGCGCAGAAAGCGCGAGATAGCGGACAAGTCGATAGAGCGGTACTCGGTGCTCCGCGCGATAGCGGCTATCAAGCGTTGCGACGTGGCGATAGTAGTTATAGACGCGACGGAGGGCGCGACCGAACAGGACGAGAAGATAGCGGGGCTCGTGCACGAATCGGGCAAGCCGTCGGTGATAGTGCTCAACAAGTGGGACGCGGTGGAAAAGGACGCGCACACTCTCGACGAGCGCACTCTCGAGCTTAAAGAACGGCTCGCGTTCATGAGCTACTTCAAGAGCATAGCGGTATCGGCAAAGACGGGCTTGCGCGTGGAAAAGCTGATGGAGCTCGTTTCCGCCGTGCATGAAAACGCATCGAGGCGCATATCGACGGGACTTCTTAACGATATAATAGGACAAGCCGTGGCGGCGACCGAGCCGACGGCGCGCAAGGGCAGACGACCGAAAATATACTACGCGTCGCAGCCGAGCGTTTGTCCGCCGCTTTTCGTGTTCAAGGTCAACGATCCGGAGCTTTTGCATTTTTCTTACGAGCGGTATCTCGAAAACTCACTGCGCCGCGCGGCGGATTTTTCGGGCACGCCCGTAAGACTGAAATTCGTAGGGAAGGGCGAACAGCAATGACACTACCGTTGTATTTGCAGATAACAGTCGGCGTTATCGTCGGCGTGTGTTCATATTTTATAGGCAATATCAATACCGCCGTCGCTTTGAGCAAGCTCAAAGGCAAGGACATCCGCAAGTGCGGCAGCGGCAATCCGGGCACTATGAACATGATACGCACGTTCGGTAAGCCGTTCGGCGCGCTTACGCTTTTGCTCGACGTGGCAAAAGGCGTGCTGCCGAGCCTGCTCGGTTGGCTGTTCATGGGCAACGGCGAGTTTTTAAGACTCGGCGCGGACAGGCTGGGACTGTACGTCGGCGGACTGTGCGCGGAGATAGGGCATATATATCCAGTAGCCATGAAGTTTAAGGGCGGCAAGGGCGTTGCGACGCTGCTCGGCGTGTGCCTTACGTGCAAGCCCGTTATCTGGGTCGCGTCGATGGCTGTCGGCATAGCGTTTCTTTTCGTGGCGAAGATAGGCTCGCTGACGTCGTTCATCATGATGTGCGCGCCGCTTGCGGTCGAGGGCGTAGTCATGTCTGCCGCGCCGCTCGGCGCGTGGTACAGCGCGCTCATATTCTCGATGTTCGCACTGACGCTGTTCGCGCACAGAAAGAACCTCGTCAAGCTGTTTTCGGGCAACGAGCGGCTGGTCGTGCTTAAAAAGTCCAAAAGGCTCATCGTCATAGTCGACAGGTCGATACTGTTCGACGGAACGCTGATAGCTGAGTAAAGGAGAGCAAATGTCCGATTTGAAGAAGCGCGCCGAGCGCAACGGCAAGGTCAATAGGACCGTAGCCAAGATAGAGCAGACGATAGGCAAGCTCGACGGCATGAAAAAGGAATATCTCAAAAAAGCCGCCGATGCGAAAGCTCGCGGCGAGTCCGCGTCCTACGAGCTTTGCCGCACCGCGCTGAACGCGACGCTGACGCAGGAAAAGCGCGCAAAAGAGATGCTGCTCAATATCCGCATAACCGCGGAACTGCAAAAAATGGGCGAGACCAACGCCGACTTCCTTAAAGGCATGTCGACTATCGCCAAGCGCATTAGCAAGATAAACAGACAGTCCGATTTCGTTAAACTGCAAAAGGAAATAGAAAAGGCCCTCTCCGGCATGGAAGAGGCGCAGATAGGGCTCGATGCGTTTTTGCAAAACACCGACGCGCAGTTCAAGACGATAGCGTCGGTCGGCGGCGCATTGTCCGACGATGAGATAGACAGTCTTGTAGACGGCAGAGTGACCGAAAAACAACTGCTCATGGACGAACAGATAGAGCGGCTCGTGTCGAGCGCGGCTTCCGCTAAGCAAGTCGACAGTTCGGACAGCGCCGCGCGGATATCGGTCGCGGTCGGCGGCGATGTGCCGCGCGCGCGCGAAACGGGCGATGCGGCGGCTAAACCGTTCCCCGAGCCGCGCGGATCTTTCGACTTTTGCGGCAAACCGTCTGTTCCGCTCGCCGACGGTTTTTTTGCGGCGACCGACGACGGACGCGGAGTCGCGCTGTCCGAGGTATGCAAAAAAACGCCCGCGCCCGAGCTCGTGCTCGGCAAAGCGTCGGACGGGGGCGTTGCGCGGCTGTCGTTCAAAACGTCGCCGCACGTGCTCGTTTGCGGCGCGATAGGCAGCGGCAAGAGCAATCTTTTGCATGCGCTCGTGTGCACGACGGCGGCTACATTCTCCGCCGACGCGGTGCGGTTCGTGTTTGTCGACGTTAAGGGCGAGGAACTGCCCGCGTATAACGGACTGCCGCATGCCGCGGCATATCCCGTCGGTGACGTCGCGGGCGTTATGCCGACGCTCGACGCGATGGAGGAAGAGCTCGACAGGCGGTACGGACTGTTCGCCGCGGTCGGCGCGCGCGATATAGAGAGCTACAATGCGACCGCGCGGGAAAAACTGCCGTATATACTGCTTGTCGTCGACGAGTACGCGTATATAGCGGAGCGCGACGCCGACGGGTTCGAGCGCGCATACCTGCGTATAGCAAGGCAGTCGGGCGCGGTCGGCATTTATTCGGTGCTGTGCACGCGCAATATCACGCCGTCGACGGTGACGCCCGGCATACTCGCCGCGACGGATAAGATCGTATTCCGCACGTCGTGCGCCGAGGACGGCGTGCTCGTCGGCGCGGTCGGGGCGGAGAGGCTCGGCGCGGGCGAGCTCATGCACAAAGGCAATGTGTACCGCGCGCCGTTCGTTTCGGACCAAGCAAAAAAAGCGGTCGTCGCCGCGCTGTCGGAGGAGCTGATATGAGCAAGGAGACCAAGCGCATCAAGGAGCAGATGCTCGTCAATACGGCTATTGCGTCGATAAAAAGACAGCTCGCCGATCTCGAGACCAGCCGCAAAAACTATATCAAAGCGGCGGCTACGGCGCGCGCCGAGGGCATAGCGTCGCAATACGCGCTCGCCAAAAACGCGATAAAGATAGTCACGGCGCAAAAGACCGTCGTCGAGCAGATGCTGCTCAACTTGCAGCTTTCCGCGCAGATCAAGGACGTTTCGGAAATGACAAAGTCATTCGCCGACGGCATGAAGCTGCTTTCCGGCTCGATAACCGACACCGCCGACAGCCTCAACTTTGAAAAAGTGACGCGTCAGATGAACAAGGCGATGATATCCACACAGCTGAAACAGACCGAGGCGGACGGATTCCTCGACGCGTCGCGCGCGGCGTTTTCGGGCTTTGCCGGCATGAACGCGAACACGGACGACGAGATAGACAGGCTCATAGAGGCGGAGATGGGCGGAAGCGCGCGCGCGTCGGGCGGCATAGGCGGCGCGGCGGAACGCGACGTGGACGCGGAGCTCGCCGAGCTCGAACGCAGGCTGAAAACGGGCGGCAGGACGTAAAAAATGGCTGACAACGGTTTCAAGCTCGATATGTTTTCCGAGGCTTACGGCAAAGCCAACGCCGCGCTCGAACGCGGCGACGTCGATGCGGCAAAACGGTATTTTCTGCGCGCGGCGGAGCTGATGGAGGATATAGCGGAAGCGAGCGAGCCCAAGCTCAAAGAGGCGCGTAAGGCGCGCGCGGCAAAGCTGAGGTTCATAGCCGAAAACGCGCAAAACGCAGTAGTGTCCGACGTCGGCGGTCGCGCCGACGGTAAGAGCGGCAAGGAAACGGACGGCAGCGGCTTTTTGCGCATCGCCAAGCCGACGGAAAAGATCAGCTTCGACGAGATAATCGGGCTTGACGACGCGAAGGCGGCGATACATAAGTTGCTGATCGATCCGCTTAAAAATCCCGAGGTGTACGCGCGGTACGGGATAAAGGCGGGCGGATTCATACTGCTCGAAGGTCCGCCGGGCACGGGCAAGACGACCTTTGCCAAGGCGGCGGCGAGCGAACTTTCCGTGCCGTTTGCCGAGGTGGATTCCAACGCGCTCATCGATTCGTTCATAGGCAAGACGGGCAAGAACATAGACGGTATGTTCGCCGAGGCTCGCGCGCTCGCGAGCAAGAACGGAACGCCCGTCGTGCTGTTTTTGGACGAGATAGACTATCTCGCGCAAAAGCGCGGCGGCGAGAACAAGACGGCGGCGGAGGCTGTGCCGACGCTTATCAAGCAAATGGACGGATTTTCGACGGGCTCGGACGACATCGTGCTGATCGCCGCGACCAATATCAAAGCCTCGCTCGACCCTGCGGTGCTCAGCCGATTTCGCAACGTCATACACATACCGCTGCCGACGGAGAGCGAGCGCGAAAAACTGTTCGCGCTCAAACTGCGGCGCGTAGGCAAAGCCGACCTCGACGGGATCGACATCGCGGCGGCGGCGCGTCGGAGCGACGGGTTTTCCGGCAGGGATATATCGCAGGTGTCGCTCGACCTGCTCAATGCGCTCGCGGCGCGCGACGCGGGGCTGAGAGAGCTCGGCGCGCCCGTCAACGACCTGCTTTGCGGTCTGATAGAACGCAGGGCGAAAAACAGATAGTAAATAGGACATCGCCGCGTCCCCGTTGTAGGGGGCGCGGTTTTTTCGTGCGCAAAGATTTTTCGACGAACGAAAAAAACTTGGTATTTTGCGGAATGGCGCGGCATAGATTAAACCGTAAGAAAAGTCGGCATAATCGGGACTTTGCGGACATATCATTTATGCAGGACCGACACATCGACGGGAGGTATCATGGAAGAATACGACGTTTACAAGGACATAGCCGAGCGGACGGGCGGCGATATATACATAGGCGTTGTCGGGCCTGTGCGTTCGGGCAAATCGACGTTCATAACCAATTTTATGAATGCGTTTGTTATACCGTCCGTCACCGGCTACGAGCTGGAGCGCATGCGCGACGAGCTGCCGCAAAGTGCGGAGGGCAAGACCGTAATGACGACCCAGCCCAAGTTCGTTCCGAGCGAGGCGGCGGAGATCGCGCTCGGCGACGAGACCAAGATCTCGGTGCGGCTCGTCGACTGCGTCGGCTATATGGTCGACGGCGCGAACGGTCATACCGAAAACGGCGGCGCGCGCATGGTTAAGACGCCGTGGAGCGACGACCCCATGCCGTTTGAACGCGCCGCGGAGATAGGCACGAAAAAGGTGATAGCCGAGCACTCGACTATCGGCGTTGTCATGACGAGCGACGGCTCGATCAAGACCGATCTGCCGCGCGAGGCGTACGTCAAGTCGGAAGAGCGCACGGTAAACGAGCTGAAAGCGCTCGGCAAACCGTTTGTCATACTGCTCAACTCGGCTGTGCCCGAGTCGGCGGAAACGGTCAAGCTCGCGCAGTCGCTCGCGGACAAATACGGCAATGCCGTCGTCCCGATGAACGTTTCCAAGCTCTGCAAGGACGACGTTATCAAGCTGTTTGAAACGGTGCTGTACGAATTCCCGCTTCGCGACGTGTATATCGAGTCGTCGCGGTGGATAAGAGCGCTCGACGAGAGCAATCCCATCGCCGCCGAGCTCGTAAGCCGCGCCCGCACGCTTGCTGACGGCATGAGCAAGATGCGCGACTGCTACAAAGAGCGCGGCGCGGAGGAAGAGACGGAAAGCGAGTTTTTCGACGGGTTGGAGCTTAGCGTCGTCGAGCTCGATAAAGGGAGAGCGGTATACCGAGCCAAAGAGAAGGAAGGGCTGTTCTACCGCGCGCTCAAAGAGCAATGCGGCATAGATATCAAGGACGAGTTCGACTTAATGTCGTCGATCGGCGATCTCGTAAAGGCCAAGCGCGCATACGACAAGATGTCGAGAGCGCTCGCCGAGGTCGCGGAAACGGGCTACGGCGTCGTTACGCCGACGCTTGACGAAATGACGCTTCAAGAGCCGCAGATGTTCAAGCAGGGTTCGAGGTTCGGCGTCAAGCTCAAAGCGTCCGCGCCGTCGCTGCACATCATGCGCGTAGATATAGAAACCGAGGTCTGTCCGGTCGTCGGCACGGAGCAGCAGAGCGAGGATCTCGTCAAATTCCTTATGAGCGAGTTCGAGCAAAACCCGCAAAACATCTGGCAGACCAACATGTTCGGCAAGTCGCTCGAAAGCCTTGTCGGCGAGGGGCTCAACAACAAGCTTACCGCTATGCCGATAGAAACGCAAAAGAAAATGCGCAAGACCCTGTCGCGCATCATCAACGAGGGCAGGGGCGGCATAATCTGCATACTGCTGTAAAAAATAGCGGCTGTCAAGCCGTCGGCGCAATATCCGACGGCTTTTCCGTTGCCGAAAAACAGTTATTTTGTTTGACAATATTTTTTTACGGTGTTAAAATAAACCGATAGTTATTTTTATACGGAGGCTTAGATAAGAGCTTAATGATAAAGAAACTCGCAAGAAGTATCAGAGAGTATAAGACGGCATCTATCCTTACGCCGATATTCGTAACGTTCGAGGTCATACTCGAATGTCTTATCCCGTTTGTCATAGCGAAACTCGTTGCGGCGATAGATGTAGGCGACGGCGCGGCGATAGAGCTGAAAAATATCATTATGTACGGCGGTATACTCCTCGCCATGTCTTTCGTGTCGCTTGTCTGCGGCGCACTTTCGGGCGCGTTCTGCGCAAAGGCGTCGTCGGGCTATGCCAAAAACCTGCGCAAGGATATTTTCTATAAGATACAGGATTTTTCGTTCGAGAACATAGACAAGTTTTCCACGCCGTCGCTCGTTACGCGCATGACGACGGACGTCAACAACGTGCAGTTCTCGTTCATGATGATAATCCGCATAGCGGTGCGCTGTCCGCTCATGCTTATATTCTCGCTCGTGATGACTTTCGTAATGGGCGGAAGTCTCGGCTGGATATTCCTCGGCGTTATACCGCCGCTGTCGCTCTTGCTGTATCTTATCATGAAGAGGGCGATACCGCTGTATCACCGCGTGTTCAAAAAGTACGACAATCTCAACGAGTCCGTTCAAGAGAATATCCGCGGTATACGCGTCGTCAAGTCGTACGTGCGCGAGGACTACGAAAAAAAGAAGTTCGACCGCGCCGCGACGGACGTTCAAGTCGACTTTACCAAAGCCGAGCGCATACTCGCATGGAACAACCCGTTGATGCAGTTCTTCTTTTACGGCGTGCTGTCGAGCGTGCTGTTCGTCGGGTCGTACCTCATACTCAGCGTAGGCGAGCCTACATATTCGGTCGCGACGGTATCTCAGCTTATAGTTTACGGCATGCAGATACTCATGTCGCTCATGATGCTGTCAATGGTCTTTGCCATGATAGTCATGTCCGTAGAGAGCGCGCGCCGCGTTTGCGAGATACTCGACGAAAAGAGCACTCTCACAAGCCCGGACAACGCCGTCAAGGAGGTCGCGGACGGCTCTGTCGACTTCGAAGGAGTAAACTTTAAGTATTCCAAAAACGCCGAACGCAACGCGCTCGAGGGCGTCGACCTGCATATCAAATCGGGCGAAACGATAGGCATTATAGGCGGAACGGGTTCGAGCAAGACCTCGCTCGTCAATCTTATTTCGCGGCTGTACGACGCGACGGAAGGCGTTGTAAAGGTCGGCGGAAGGGACGTAAAGGAATACGACCTGACCGCGCTCCGCGACGCAGTGTCTGTCGTACTGCAAAAGAACGAGCTGTTTTCCGGCACTATCAAAGAGAACCTGCGCTGGGGCGATCCCGACGCTACGGACGAGGAGCTTGTCGAGGCGTGTAAGCTTGCGCAAGCCGACGAGTTTATAAGAAGTTTCCCCGACGGCTACGACACGCATATAGAGCAGGGCGGAGCCAACGTATCGGGCGGACAGAAGCAGCGGCTGTGCATAGCGCGCGCGCTGCTCAAAAAACCGAAGATACTCATACTCGACGACTCGACGAGCGCGGTCGATACTCGCACGGACGCGCTTATAAGAAAGGCGTTCCGCGAGTTCATACCCGAAACGACCAAATTCATTATAGCTCAGCGCACGTCGTCGGTAGAGGACGCGGACAGGATAATTGTCATGGACGGCGGCAGGATAAACGCCGTCGGCACGCACGAACAGCTCCTCGGCAAAAACGATATTTATACCGAGGTCTACACGACGCAGAACAAAGGAGGCGACAATGTATAACAAACGTCAAAAGCGCCCCGCGGCGAAAAAGGGCGTGCTCGGCAGAGTGCTCAAATCGCTGTTTTGCGCGTATCCGAAGACGACGACCTTCGCGCTGTTCTGCATAACGGTCAACGCGGTCATAAGCTCGCTCCCGTCGATATTCATGGAGCGCGTGTTTACCGTTGTCGGCACGGCGATAGGCAACGGCGGTTGGGCGGCTTACGGCGGCGAGATCGTGCGGTACATGCTTATACTTATCGGACTGTACGCAGTGTCGCTCGTGCTCGGCGCGATCGACAAGCAGATGATGGCGGTGATCACGCAGGGCTATCTCAAAAAACTGCGTTTGACTATGTTCAACGGCATGCAGGACCTGCCGATAAAGTACTTCGACACAAATAAGAACGGCGATATCATGAGCTACTACACCAACGACGTAGACACGCTTAGGCAAATGGTATCGCAGTCGTTGCCGCAGCTTCTCACGTCGTCGATAATGGTGCTGACGCTGTTCTTTATCATGCTGTGGTACAGTTTTTGGCTGACTCTCGTCGTTTTGGGCGGCGTGGCTGTCATAGTGTTCGTCACCAAGATAGTCGGCGGCGGCGCGGGCAAGTACTTTGTCGCGATGCAGGTAGCCGTCGGCAGGCTCGAGGGCTACATCGAGGAGATGATGAACGGGCAAAAGGTCGTAAAGGTGTTTTGCCACGAGGACGCGGCAAAGGCTGATTTCGACAAGGTAAACGAAGCGCTCTACGATCAGTCCAACCGCGCCAACCGTTACGCCAACATGCTTATGCCCATACTCGGCAATATCGGTCACGTGCTGTACGTGCTCGTTGCGATACTCGGCGGCGTGTTTATACTCAACAACGTGATGAACGCGTCCATAGGCACTTTTGCGGGCGCGGTCGCCGCTACATTCAATATCGCGCTCGTCGTCGCGTTCCTGCAAATGACGCGGCAGTTCTGCAACAATATAAATCAGGTATCCAACCAAGTAAACGCGGTCGTCATGGGTATAGCCGGCGCGGACAGGATATTCAGACTGATAGACGAACAGCCCGAGGTCGACGGCGGCTACGTCACGCTCGTCAACGCCAAGGAAGTCGACGGCGTGCTCACCGAGTGCGAGGAGCGCACCGACGAATGGGCGTGGAAGCACCCGCACGGCGACGGCACAGTCACGTATACGCGGCTTTGCGGCGACGTTGTGCTTACCGAGGTCGACTTCGAGTACGAAGAGGGCAAGCCGGTTCTCCGCGATGTTTCCATATATGCCGAGCCGGGGCAAAAGGTCGCTCTCGTCGGCGCGACGGGCGCAGGCAAAACTACGATAACCAACCTGCTCAACAGGTTTTACGACATCGCCGACGGCAAAGTGCGCTACGACGGCATCAACATCAACAAGATAAAAAAATCCGACCTGCGCCGCTCGCTCGGCATAGTTTTGCAGGACACAAACCTGTTTACGGGTACGGTAATGGACAATATCCGCTACGGCAAGCTGGACGCCACCGACGAGGAATGTATAGCCGCGGCTAAGCTCGCCGGTGCGGACGACTTTATCACAAGACTGCCCGACGGATACAATACCATGCTTTCCGGCAACGGCGCAAACCTGTCACAGGGTCAGCGTCAGCTCGTATCGATAGCGCGCGCCGCCGTCGCCGATCCGCCCGTCATGATCCTCGACGAAGCGACGTCGTCCATAGACACGCGCACGGAAGCGATAGTTTCGCGCGGTATGGACGCGCTGATGCAGGGTAGGACGGTTTTCGTGATAGCGCACAGACTGTCGACGATAAAGAATTCCGACGTGATAATCGTGCTTGACCACGGCAGGATAATAGAGCGCGGCAGTCACGAAAAACTGCTCGCGCAAAAGGGTCAGTATTACAGCCTGTATACGGGCGCGTTTGAAATGGAATGATGCGCTTGACAACGGCGCGCCGATGTAATACAATATAAAAAACATCTGTCAGGTGAAAAATGCGTATTCTCTCTTGCTACAATATGACATGGCGGTCGGGCATGCTCCGACCTCTTTATCGTGCGGAGAATGCGTTTTCACATGTGATCTTATAAAGCGATAGGCAATATAAGCCGTTTGCTTCGGAGAGCTATGAGAATGACATCTCACAGCTCTCTTTTTTTGTGCGCTTGTGCGCCGACAGACCGATATCCATTAAAGGAGGTGCGAAATGAAGATCTGCATAGTGCGCAGTTTCGATACCGCGTTCAATCACGTTTTGCTATAAGTATCGAGCCGATACGCGGCGTTTCAAGCCGCGCTTTATCGGCTTGCTCCGCGATAGGAAGAGAGTCGATAATGACCAAATACGAAGTGATAAGACAAACCATACGGGATCTGGGCTTGCCCGATTACCGTTACGACCAAGCGCTCGACGCGATATTCAAACAGCGCGTAAAAAGCTATTCCGACATGCGCGCGCTACCGACCTCGCTCCGCTCCGCGCTTGCGGAACGGCTGGGCGACAGTGTTCTTACAGTTGCGCCCGCAGCGGTCAAACGCTCCCAACAAGCGGAAAAACTGCTGTTCGGGCTTGCGGACGGCGGCAGGATAGAGGCGGTCGCTCTGCGCTACAAAAGGGGTTGGCGGTCGTACTGCATATCGTCGCAGTGCGGTTGTGCTTGCGGCTGTAAATTCTGCGCGACGGGCGCATCGGGCTTTGCCCGCAGCCTGACCGCCGACGAAATGACCGATCAGCTCCTGTACTTCCGCATGCGCGGCGAGCCGCTCGACAGCGTGTCGTTCATGGGCATGGGCGAGCCGCTCAACGCGCCCGAGTTTTTCGACGCGCTCGCGACGCTTACCGATCCGAGGTCGTTCGGACTGTCCGGGCGCAGGATAACCGTATCGACGGTAGGCGTCGTTCCCGGCATAAAACGCATGACCCGCGAGTTCCCGAGCGTCAACCTCGCTTTTTCGCTGCATGCGCCGACCGACGGACAGCGCGCGGAGCTTATGCCCGTAAACAGGAAATACCCGTTGGAAACAGTGCTCGACGCGCTCGCGGAACACGCGCTTACGACGCGCAGACGGGTGTTTCTCGCATACGTCATGCTCGGCGGCATCAATGATACGGCCGAGCATGCGCGGGCGACAGCGGCGCTCCTGCGCCGTTACAAAGCGTGCCTGCCGCTACTGCACGTCGACCTGATACCGTACAACGCGACGGAACACGCGCAGTTCCGCGCGTCCGATCGCCGCACGGTGGAGCTGTTTTCGCGCATGCTCGCGCGCAGCGGGATAAGCGTTGCGGTGCGATCGCAGTTCGGCGCGGATATAGATGCGGCGTGCGGTCAGCTTGCTGCGCGGACGTAAACAAAAAACGGACGAAGCCGTCCGTTTTTTTGTTGCGCTTAAAGCGCTCCGTTATCAGATAAATTTTTTCTTGATGTATTTGAGCGTTTTTTCGAGCGTCTTTTTTTCACACATGTCGAGCGGTACGAATTCGCTGAACGTGCCGCCGTCGTTCGACGACCAGCCTATGAGCCAGCGGTTTTTGATATCATCGGAGAGGTTGTCGCTGTCGGACTTGTACTTGAATATGTAATACGGATGTCTTTTAACGTCGACCGTGCCCAAAAGTTCTATCTCGTCGGGCTTTTTGCCGAGTTCGGTAGGGTAGCAAAGCCAGTGCACCATATCGCTTTTTGCGAGGTATTCGGGATTGGCGTATTTCTTGGGGAACAACGTTATTTTTCCGTTCCGCGCGACAAGCGAGTATGTGAGCTCGGCGTATTCGAGATCCTCCGCCATTTCGGCGACGACCTCGGTCGGAACGTCCCTTTCGCTTGCTATAAGCGTGCGCAAAGCGTAATATCTGACGTTTGAATGCTTGACTTTCAGAATCCTTTCCGCGGCGTCGAGCAGCTTATCGCATGCGAACTTGCCGCACACGTCGGCGGCGTATTCGAGACAGCGTATAATCGTTTCGGTCGGCTCGTCGGCGGCGATGTATCGGTCTATCTCTTTTGCGATGTAGTCGGCGACGACCGTCTTTGCTTCGGGCGTGAATTTTTTTATCGCGCCGTTGTCGTTGCCGTCGACGAAAGCCGTATAGAACATGCCGCGTTCATATTCGTCGGTTACGCCCGATACTGTATCGATCAATTTTTTCGCATCATCCGCCTCGATGCTGTCGAGCTTTAACATCGAGTTTATCGCGTTGTACACGCGCTGTTCCGCGTCGACGGTTTTGCATACGTCGGTCATCAGCGCGAAGTCCCCGTCGGAGAAAGGAACGGCGTTCATGGTGAGGAAGGTGAACAGCCCGATAAGCTGATCCTCGTAGTAGAACAGCTTGTCCTTTTGCTCGTAGTCGGGCAGTGTCGGCAACACGTCCCTGATGCGGGCGAGCTCGCTCGTCATAAATTTGCGAAAGTCATTCGCGGTCTTGTCGTTGAACTTGATATCGTTGCGCTTGACGGCGTTTATCAGCACGGTGGTCATTCGCGCGCAAGTGACAAAGTCTGTCGTCTGCGATATCTTTTGCAGCATTTCGGAGTAATCCGTCATTTTCACCTCGATAGATGTATTGTTTACAGTATAGCACAGAGCCGGGAGTAAAGCAATACCTTAAATAAATTCTTTTGACATTTGAAGATAGCCGACCTCACCGAACCCGAGCTTGCGGTATAGCGATATCGCGCGCGCGTTGTTCGGCTCGACCTCGAGCCTCAGTCGCACCGCCTTTTCGCGGTAGCGCGTTTCGACGAAACGCAGCAGCTTTTCGCCGATGCCGCGTCCGCGCATATCGGCGACGACGCAGAGATCTTCTATCATGACGCTCATTCCGCCGTATTCGGTGGAATAGCCGAGCGCGGCGACGGTGTAGCCGACGATGCGCCCGTCGGACTCGCACACAAAGCACCGTACGTAAGGCGAACCGCCGAGGCAGTCGTCAACGACCTTTCCGAGCGTATTGCGCGGCGTGTGGTGTATGAGCGCCGGAGAGGCGTAGAACTCCGTCATTATGTCGAGGAGCTCGGTCTTGTCGTTCGGGCGTAATTCGCGTATTGCTTCCATACCGTCATTATAGCACGTTGAGGGCATGTTTGCAAGCCTCCGCCTTTATTCGGTTGCAATTTGCCGCGTGTTGTATTATAATGTATACAGGAGAACGTTTGCCGCGCCTTGCGGCGCGGACGCTGTATACATACGGAAGCACGGGAGATAAAATGAAAAAAGAGATAGTAAGAGAGCAGTACACGGGCGAACGCCCGCTGTTTTCCAGCCGCGGGCTGATACTTCGCGATACCGTTTTCGGCGAGGGCGAATCGCCGCTGAAAGAGAGTCGCGACATAGAGCTTTACGGCTGTATGTTCAAATGGAAATATCCGCTGTGGTATTGCAAAAACGTCGTTGCGGAAAACTGCACCTGGTTCACGATGGCGCGGGCAGGCGTGTGGTATTCCGATAACGTTTCCGTCAAGGACTGCGCTATCGAAGCGCCCAAAAATTTCAGGCGTTGCCGCGACTTAAAGTTAGAGAACGTAAGCATGCCCGATGCGGCTGAAACACTGTGGCACTGCGACGGCGTTTCGCTCAAAAACGTCACCGCAAAGGGCGCGTACTTTTTGATGAACAGCCGCAACGTCAAGATAGACGGGCTGACGCTTTACGGCGATTACTCGCTCGACGGCGCGGAGAACGTCGAGATAACTAACTCTAAGCTTTTGTCAAAGGACGCGTTTTGGAACAGTAAAAACGTGACCGTTCGCAACTCTTATATTTCGGGCGAGTATCTCGGTTGGAACGCGGAAAACCTGACGCTTATCGACTGCACGATAGAGAGCGTTCAGGGGCTGTGCTATGTGAAAAATCTGGTGATGAAAAACTGCAAGCTATTGGGCACGACGCTCGCTTTCGAGTATTCCACCGTCGACGCGGATATAGTCGGCGACGTGGACAGCGTGCTCAATCCGTCGGGCGGTACGATACGCGCCGATAAGATAGGCAAGCTCATAATAGAAAAGGACCGCGTCGATCCCGACAAGACGATAATCGTTTGTGCGGGGGCGGCGAAATGAAATTCGATTTCGATAAGACGATCGACAGGCGCAACACCAACTCGCTTAAATGGAACGTCGGCGACGGCGAACTGCCGATGTGGGTCGCGGATATGGACTTTTCCGCGCCGCACGAGGTGCGCAAGGCGATAGAACGCCGCGCGGCGCACGGGGTATTCGGCTATGCCGAGCCGCCAGCGGATTGGGCGAGATCTTACGTCGATTGGTGGCGGACGCGGCACGGCTACACGATGGACGAGGATAGCCTGATATTTTGTACGGGCATAGTCCCCGCGATTTCGAGCATCGTCCGCAAGCTGACGACGCCGGGGGAAAAGGTCGTCGTGCAATCGCCCGTGTACAATGTGTTTTATAACTCGATAGTCAACAACGGACGGGAGGTGCTCGAAAGCCCGCTCGACTATTCGGACGGCGAGTATCGGCTCGATATGTCGGCTTTGGAAAAGCGGCTTGCCGATCAGCAGGCGAGCCTGTTTATACTTTGCAATCCGCATAATCCCGTAGGCAAGATATGGGACAGGCAAACGCTCGCGACGATAGGCGAGCTATGCAAAAAACACGGCGTGACCGTGATCTCCGACGAGATACACTGCGATATGACCGCGCCCGGCAAAAGCTATGTTCCGTTCGCTTCGGTGTCGGATACGTGCCGCGCGATAAGCGCGACGTGCATATCCGCGTCTAAGACTTTCAATATCGCGGGCTTGCAGTCCGCGGCGGTAAGCGTTAGCGATCCCGTGCTCAGGCATAAGATATGGCGCGGCATCAACACCGACGAGGTCGGCGAGCCAAACGTATTCGGCGCGGAAGCGGCGGTCGCGGCGTTCCGCTACGGCGGCGAGTGGCTGGACGCACTGCGCGAGTATATTTTCGACAACAAGCGGACCGCCGAGGAACTGCTTGCCGATACGGACGTGCATATCGTTCCGTCGGAGGCGACGTATTTACTATGGGCGGACTGCGGCGCGGTAACGGACGATACCGACAGGTTCGCGGACTATATCCGCAAGGAAACGGGGCTTTATATCTCCGCAGGCGCGCAGTTTGGCGGCAACGGAAAGCGTTTCGTCAGGATAAACATCGCCTGCCCGCGCTCGGTCGTGCGCGACGGCATGGAACGCTTCAAACGCGGTATAAAACTTTTTAAGGATAAATACCGCGGATAAAAAGCATACGTAAAAGAAAAATACTCCCCAAGAAATCAGTGAGCGATAGACATTTATCGTCGATCGAACCGAAAAAACAATAGGAGAGAGATAATGCAAAACAAAGCGCTTGTCGTTATCGACATACAGAACGACATCACCAAAAACTATAAAGAGGTGATAGACAATATCAACGCGGCTATAAGTATCGCCGCGGAAAACGATATACACGTCGTTTATATCAAGCATAATAATTTATCGGCTGGCACGCGGACGTTCAAGCCCGATACGCGCGGCGCGGAATTGGTGCCCGATATGAAGATAGTATCGGACGATATTTTCGTAAAGACCAAAGGCAATGCGCTGACGAGCGAGGGCTTTGCCGCATTCGTCGCTGAGCACGGCATCGACGAGTTTTTTATAGCGGGCGCGGACGCCGTCGCTTGCATAAAGTCGACTTGCTATAACATGGCGAAGAGCGGGTTTAAGGTCCGCGTTTTGTCCGACTGTATCACAAGCTATGACAATAAGAAGATACCCGAGATGCTAAATTACTACGAGCGCAACGGTTGCAGTGTGGAAACCTCGGAACAGGCGTTCGGCTGTCTGTCGCGCCGCTCCGAATAGTCGCTCTGCCGTCGTATAAAAATGCGTATAAAAAAACGTAAGTCGAACATTGTAGGACTTACGTTTTTTGGTGCGAGCGAGAGGACTTGAACCTCCACGCCTTGCGGCACCGGATCCTAAGTCCGGCGCGTCTGCCGTTTCGCCACGCTCGCATAACGACTGTTATATGATAGCACAAAGCGTCGGAGTTGGCAAGTCTAATGCGCGCACGGTATGAAAAAACTTGATTTTTGTCGTGTAAGATGATATAATAAGCTTATGAAAGAGATAGTATTGGCAAGCGGAAACAAGGGCAAGATAGCGGAGTTCAATGCGATGCTCGCGCCCGTGTCGGTGATATCGCCGAAGGACCTCGGGCTTGATTTCGGCGTGGAAGAAACGGGCAAGACCTTTTTCGAGAACGCGCTCATCAAGGCGCGCGCGCTCTACGAGCTGTGCGGCAAGCCGACGATAGCCGACGACAGCGGGCTGTGCGTCGACGCGCTCGACGGCGCGCCGGGCGTGTATTCCGCGCGATACAGCGGCGGCAGCGACGCGGACAATGTAGCAAAGCTGTTAAAGACGTTAGAGGGCAGATCCGATCGCAAGGCGCACTTTACGAGCTGTATCGTGTATTACGACGGCGAACGGACGGTGGAGGCTTACGGTCACACTTACGGCGAGATAGCGCTTGCGCCCGAGGGCGAAAACGGGTTCGGGTACGATCCCGTATTCGTCAGCGACGATCTTAAAAAGTCATTCGGCGTTGCGGACGAGACCGAGAAAAACTCCGTCAGCCACCGCGCGCGCGCGCTTGCCGAGCTCAAAATAAAGCTTGCGGGATTCGGCGTTTGACGGTGGGACGAAACTCTGGAAGAGGAGAGTGACATGGTTTATAAGCTTACGGTGATCTCCGATGTGCATTACGACGTGAACAGGCTGAGGCGGATAATGCCTATAATCAATTCGTCGGACTATCTGGTGTTTTGCGGCGACGGGCTTTTTAATCTGTTGACCGTGCGCGGCGAAATACTCGTGCCGACGATATGCGTGCGCGGCAACTGCGACCGCGAGCCGAACGTAATGAATGTCGCCGACCTCGCGGGCGTTACGCTCGGCAATACGCGCGTATTGGTGACGCACGGACACAAGCAGGACGTAAAGCACGGAATATCGGGGCTGTTGGCGGCGGCGCAGGCTAAGCGCAGTTCGCTCGTGTTTTTCGGGCATACGCACAGCTTTTACGACGGGTCGGTCGGCGGCATACATTTTATCAATCCCGGCGCGCTGTGCGCGGGCTCGTATGCGCTCGTGCTCGGCGACGGAGCAAACTTTACGTGCAAGCAGGAGTTCGTTTTATAAAAGGCGAGGGCGGCGGAAAGGCGATAAGACCGCATGCGGAATAATTGATTTGACAAACCGATAAAAAATCGTTGACAAAATCATTCTAATATGTTATTTTAATTACTGCATGCGCAGGTGTAGCTCAATGGTAGAGCTTCGGCCTTCCAAGCCGACTACGTGGGTTCGATTCCCATCACCTGCTCCAGCGCGCGCCCGTAGCTCAGCTGGATAGAGCAACGCCCTTCTAAGGCGTGGGTCGAAGGTTCGAATCCCTCCGGGCGTGCCAAATATGGTGGGTATAGCTCAGCAGGTAGAGCGCCAGATTGTGGCTCTGGAGGTCAAGAGTTCGAGACTCTTTACTCACCCCATTAAATGTGACCGATAGCGGTCGGTCACACCGTAGGGGTATCGCCAAGCGGTAAGGCACGAGACTTTGACTTTCGTATGCGCAGGTTCGAATCCTGCTACCCCTGCCACCGTCATCTATCCGCTGTAATATTGGGGTATCGCCAAGCGGTAAGGCAACGGACTCTGACTCCGTCATCCGTAAGTTCGAATCTTACTACCCCAGCCATTAAAGGTATCGGTCACGCCGATATCTTTTTTGTTGTCGGCAAACAAAAAAAGCAGCGGCAGTGCGCTGCTTTTTCGGTAATGGCGGTCATCTTATCGTCAGGGCGTAAGTGCGGGTGAGCGTTTGGCGTCTGCCTGTCCGTCCCGAATCGGTGACTGTTATCTTGACGGCATAAGTGCCGCTGTTTTTCGGCTTGCCAGATACGGCGCCGTTTTTGGCGACGGTCAGTCCCGACGGAAGTCCGCTCGCGGCGAACGTGTAGTCGCCCGTACCGCCGGAAACGCGCAGTGTTGAGGAATACGCCGCGCCGACCTTGCCGACGTCGAGGGCGGCGGTCTTGAGGTAAAGCGGTAGGTTGGATGTTACGGCTTTATACGTTTTGCCGACCTCGGCTATCGTGTCGTCGTCGTTGTACAGCGAAGTGAAAGGCGCTTCCCAGAGATAGTTCGCGCGGTCCTCGCCGTACATGCCCGCGAAGTTATCTACGAACCAGCTGTAACGTTCGACATAACCGCACTGCTCGAGCATGTTGGTCGCTTGCGTGATATAGCTCGATGCGTTTTTTGCGGTGCAGCTCGCGCTGACCTTGCCCGGCGTGCCTTGGGGCAGGTTGGGCTTTTGCGCGTCGCGCGATATTATGTCTATCGCGCCGAACTCCGTCAGCCATATTGGGAGCTTATACTTTTCGTACAGTGCGTCGAGCGTCGCTTTTAGATCGTTCACCGCGCCCGCCGAATAGAACGATTGATAAAGATGTATCGCGATAAAGTCGACTCGGCAGTCGTTTTCCGCCGCTTTGTCCATGAACGTATCGAGCCATTCGTTGCCGTTTTCCGCGCTGTAATAGCTGACGGCGGGGCTTGAAAGCGGTATGCCTATCGCTTCGAGCCTGTCCCAATATCCTATCGCTTCGTCGACTGTCATATTTGCCTGGTCGGGTAGGTCTGGCTCGTTGAATGTGAGGAGATATTTATAGGTCCCGTCCTCGTAACGTTGTTTTATTGCGTCGAGCGTCGCGTCTTTCATATGTCCGCGGTTGTGTACCATAGGCACGAACTCGATATTGTCGCCGATATGGGTATTGCCCGTTTCGGGTCCCCAGGTATAATACCAACCGACGTCGAGATCGTCTATCCTCTTGGCGGAGGTCGCATCGTCCTCGTTGTACCGCGAAACGCAAACGCCTTTTTTAACGGTAGCGTTTGCCGCGTCGCGGTGTTTTGCGGGCAGGTCCGAGCTTGTTCCGCCGCCGCAAGCCGCGAGTCCCGTAGCGATCACCGCAGAAAGCGCTATACCTATCATTTTGACCGATCTTTTCATTGCGTCACCTCTTTTCCGAATGTTAACATACTTTTGGGTATTTTGCAAGCCCTATAAAACGCGCTTGATGTCGTTTCGGGCTTAAAATTCGTATAAAACGCTCATATACTTTCACTAAAATGGACGAATACTACGTGTTTTGGGATATAAAACATAATATTTGTGGAAATTTATGCGCGATTGTGCGTGAATATGAATATTCGGAAGAAAGAATTATTGATTAGCTTTCAAAAACCGACCGACGTATTTACAATATATGATCGGGGTGTTAAAATCAATACATAAAGTACAGTCGCGGAGTATCCGCGGCATTCTCGAACGGCATAGGAGAAGTTATGAGAAGTAGCGTTATACGATCATTCAGAGGCTTGGGCGCATTCGCGGCTTTTCTGTGCGCTCTGCTGCTCGGAGCGTACGGCGTGGCGTCGTCCGGCGATTATAAAGGAATGGTCGACAGTATGCTCGGCGGCGCGTCAGCAAAGGCGGGTGCGGCGGAGACCTATGCCTATACATCCGACTATGAGGATCTGCGCGGTCTTTTGACCGAGCGCGTTTCGATAGCGCGTCAGCTCGGCGAGGAGGGCTGCGTGCTGTTGAAAAACGACGGCGCTCTGCCGCTCGGCGACGACGGCGAGGAACGGCGCGTTACGGTGCTCGGCAACAGGGCTTATACATACAAGACGGACGGAACTCTGCGCGATACGCGGCTCACCGCGTACGGCGGCGTTACGGGCAGCGTTATTTACGAGCAGAAAGTCACGATAAGCGACGAGAACGGCGATCCCGAGGTCGTCGGATCGCCCGTAACTCTCGAAACGGCGTTCGCCGAGCAAAACATAAAGATAAATCCTGCGCTCAAAGCGTTTTATTCCAACAAGGAGTTCACGCCGATACCGCAGGGTTCTGAGGCAGCCGATGCGGCTGGCGGCGCGTATTCCGTCAATGAGCCGAGATTGGATCTGAGCGATACGGGCAGCCATGCCGAATACGGCGACGCGTGTTTTGTGGTCATAGGACGGACGAGCGGCGAAGGCAGGGACTATCTTCCCGGTGTGCGCGGCACGGGCAGCGGCAGCTCGCAAAAGAGCGCGATTGGTCTCAGCGCGGAGGAGCGCGAGCTTATTTCCGTCGCCGACGCGATATCGCACGGCAACGTCATCGTGCTTATCAACAGCGCGGTCGCAATGGAGATAGACGAGCTTAAAAACGACGATCGCGTCAATTCCGTGCTGTGGATAGGGCTTCCAGGGTCATACGGGATGAGCGGCGTAGCGCGCGTGATACGCGTCAAAGCTTCGCCGTCGGGCAAGCTCGCCGATACATACGCGGTAAACGCATCGGGCGCGCCCGCGGCGCGTAACTTCGGCGACGGCGATCCCGACGTGTTCGTCGCGGACGGCAAGGGCGAGGCTTACCTCAATTCGCTTTACTCCTGGTCAAACGGCTCGTATACCGCGGCGAGCAACGGGCATTACGTCGTAATGGCGGAGGGCATTTATACAGGTTATTATTACTACGAAACGCGCTATAACGACGCCGTGCTCGATTCGGTATCGCAGAGCGGCGCGGCGACCAGCGGCGCGGCTTCCGCCAAAGGCGCGGTAGAGGGCGCGGATGCGTGGCGTTATGCCGACGAGGTAGTATATCCGTTCGGCTACGGACTGTCGTATACGGAGTTCGAGCAAAAGCTTTTGCCGGATACCTTCGTTTTCAACGAGGCGGAAAACACAGTATCAGTCGATGTGTCAGTTAAAAACATCGGCAGTTATCCCGCGAAAAACGTGGTCGAGCTTTACGTCCGGCTCCCGTTCACGGCTTACGACAGGACGCACGGCGTAGAGAAAAGCGCGATACAGCTTTTGACGTTCGGCAAGACAGATACGCTCGAGGCGGGCGGCAGCGAGACGGTTACGCTTACGGCGGACCTCAAATACTTGGCGACTTACGATAAGAGCTTCGAGCACGACGGCGTAAAGGGCGGTTATATATTGGAGGACGGCGAGTACTGCTTCGCTATCGGCAACGGCGCGCACGAGGCGCTCAATAATATTTTACACAACTGCCTTGGCATAGCCGAGGATAAGCTGTATATAGAGGCGGGAAGCGCGATCGACCCCGACGGCACGTTAGTATGGGATATCGGCGAGCAAAAGACCGCCGCGGACAATATCGACGCTTTTTCGTTCGATTCGTCGGGCGTGGACGGAACGTATTTCGCGCGGTCCGAGGCAGGCGTAGTCGTTCAAAACCAAATGCAGGACGCAGACTACAATTATTTTAAGCCAGAAACGGTGACGTATCTTTCGCGCACCGATTGGGACGGAACGTACCCCATTTCCTATACTCGGCTCGAAACGACGGATGCAATGGATAAGTACTTGCGGCTGAATGCGAGCGTTTACGATTTTTCGCAGAGCGGCGAAAAGCCCGATCACGTAATATTCGGCGTGGATCATACCGAGGAAGAGGACGAGGACACGGGCGTGCCGTTGGAGAACAAGGATATAGCCTCGTACAAGGGCAAGGCATACGACGACGAGGAATGGGATTATCTGCTGCAACAGATAACGTTCGACGAGGCGTGGCAGTTCGCGCCGCTCGGCGGCACTAAGTGCGAGCCGTTCCGCTCGGTAAACGCGCCGGAGGTATGGCAGATAGACGGACCTAACGGCAACGTCAACCGCGGCTATTCTACGCTCGCGCCGTCGTCGGGATATCTCGCGGTCGCGCAGTCCGACCCCAATGCAGGCTACAAGAGCGCGGATATGCCGTGCGCGCCGATGATAGCGGCGACGTTCAACGCAGAGCTCGTCGAGCGCGAGGGCGATATCTACGGCGAGGATAATCTATGGAGCCGCAATCCCATAATGTGGGCGCCGGGCATGAACCTGCACCGCACGGCTTTTAACTCGCGCAACCACGAGTATTACAGCGAAGACCCGATGCTTACGAACATACTCGGTACTGCGTTCGTGCGCGGCGGAGTTAAAAAAGGCTCGATACTCTCGGCTAAGCATTTCGCGTTCAATACTCAGGAATCGTACCGCGAGGGACTGTGCCAGTTCTTCGAGGAGCAGTCGGGACGCGAGCTCGAGCTCCGCGCGTTCCAGGGGCTTTGCGAGGACGTGGCGTATATCGACGCGTCGGGCAATACGGTAAACGCGCTCGGACTGATGACCACGTTCTCGCGCGTCGGCGTGTGCGGCGCGAATGCGCATCGCGGAATGATGAAAAACATACTGCGCGGCGAGTGGGGCTTTAAGGGGCTTATATCTACCGACATGGTGTCGCGCACGGGCTTTTTCAATCCTCAGGACAGCGTAGTTAACAACGTGACCTTTATGGCGACGTCGAGCGGCGAGAGCTTCCTCGCGTCCGACGATTGGGCGAGCTATAACAACAAACAGCTCGTTAAGAGCTGTCCCGAGCTTATGACCGCGCTCTACGAAAACATGCACTATTACATGTACGCGATAGCCAACAGCAGCGCGCTCAACGGTTATGCTCCAGGCGAGACCTTGGTGGAAACGCTGTCCTGGTGGCAGGTAATGCTGTTGGCGCTCGTAGCGACGACTGCCGTCGCGGCAATAGCGCTTATCGCGCTGTACTCGGTATTCGAGCTCAGAGGACGCAAAAGAGCCGCGCTCGCCGCGACTGCCGTCGGCGGCGACGCTGTCGAACATTCCGCGGACGCGCCTGCCGTCGCGGACGGCGACGCAAAGGAGGCGAACGATGACAGTGCGGAATAACGGAGCAAAAGCCAAGCTCGCGGAATACGGCAAGCGATCTACGGGCTACGCGTTCATATTGCTCGTGCTTGCGGCGGTGTTTTCCGTGGTGTCGCTGTGCCTGTTCCTTTCGACGTATAAAGTGGGCAAGTACACCGTCAACAGATGGGCGGTGACATATACGGTGTTCGCGCTGTGGCTCATCGTCGTGCTTTGCGTGACTAAGCTCACTCACGGCGATAAGCCGTTCTGGACGGCGTTACTGTACGCGGCGGCGGTGTTCTTTTTGATATATGCGTTGTTGCTCATGATACAGCCGTGCATATCGCCGATAGGCTTCGTGTTTGGCGCGGGCGACCTCAATATGGGCGATTCCGCGCTGAATGCTGTCGTTGCGCACAAGTCGATAGCCACCGCGATATTTTATGTGCTGACGGCGGTATTCGTGATCGTTGCCGCGTTTCTGCCGAGCGCGCCGAGCGTTTGGTCGACGGTATGCTACTTCAAGACTCGACGCGGAAAAGTAGCCGTGCCCGACGCGGCGGCAAAGGAGGAAAAGTGAACGCAGTGTTTGCTTTCATCAAGAAAAATCTCCGCGACGTCGTTATTTTCGGTACGGCGGCTGTCGTGTCCGTCGTGCTGGTCGCGGTGCTTCTTTCCTGGACGGTGCAAGGCGACCGTGAACGCGAAGTGCAGGTGCGCGCGGCGACGCTCGTCGCCGACAGCCTGCAAACGGAGTATCTCGTAAGACAGGAGTTTTCCGCGGCGGGCGCGTCGCTCGATATAGGCGGCGAGCTAATCCCCATAGAACAGTGCGGCATTAATGCCGACCTTTCCTCGGCGGGCAAAAAGACCGTCGAAATAACGTACAGGAAAAACGATTTCGTGAGCTATGTGGCTTACGTTGATATCAGCGTGCTGTTCGTTCGCAGTGTCGAGGTGGAAAGCTATCCGTCGACTGCGACCGTCGAGGACGGTAAGTTCGCCGCCGACGACGGGCTCGGCGTGTATGCAACGCTCTCGCAGCTACCGCAGTCCGACAGGTTCGGCACGGCGGAGGCGACCGAATACGGATATAAGATAAAGCTCGACGACGGGCTATATACGACGACGTGCGTCCGCGATACGGCGCTCGACGCGTATTATACGGTCAGCTTTTTCTGCGGCGACGTATCGACGGGCTTTTCTTTCTACAATGCGGCGGGCAAGAGCTATATAGTGTCCTCGCCCAAGGATATCGTCAAGTTCGACGCGGACGAAAACGACGGCGGCGCGCTCACTCTCATCGTTACCGACCGCGCAAAAAGCTATCAGTACGACTGCAACGGCTCGACCTCGGGCTATTACGTCCACCGCGCCGCGGACGGCACAGAGACGGAGCTGAGCTTTGAATACGCGCTTACCGACGTTAAAACCGCGTCGGGCGCGACCGAAACAGAGGAGCGGTTCGGCTCGGACGGCGTGACCGAGAGCTTCGACGACGGCAAGTATACCGTGGCGGTCGGCGGTGCGGCGTACACCGCGCCCGCCGCGCTTTTCCAGAGCGCTGTAGTCAACGGCACGATAATAGAGGACGGCGGTTATAAGCTCGTCGTCGGCTCGGATAAGCGCATTCTTCCGTTCGAGTACGTGCCGAAGACGCCCGATGCTCCCGAAGCAACGGGCGCGGCGTACACTGCGATACCGACGCTTACACTGTATGTGACAGAATACGACATGAACCCGACGCTCGGCACGGGCAACGGGTACAGCCGCGGCATTTACATATTTACCGACGCGAACGGGCGGTCATACAAGATCAAGTTTTATATGCAGGCATGGGTATGGACCTTTGTTCCGCTGTCGTCGTCGCACGGCGACGCTTATACCGAAGCGAAGGTCAGCGACATAGTAAAGATGATGGACGAGAGCGGTAATTGGCATTATAACACGTTCCGCCGCGGCGCGCTGTATACGGACGTAAACAGACACGACCGCGAGCTCGGCTCGGTTACGGATAGCTTTGTCGCTGCCGAAGAGCTTTGGCTCGGCGCGATAATGGGTATGTGAGGTCGAAATGAAGGCATACAAGAAAACACTTATTTCGCTTACGGCGGCAACCGCATCGCTCGTGCTTGCGTCATCGCTCGTCGCGTGCGGCGGTAACAAGGGCGGTGAGGAAAAGCGGAGCGAGCTAATCGGCTCTTTCGAGAGCGCTCAAAGCTCTGATGTGACGCTTACAAACGATAAGTCGCTCGTCGGCGCGTCCGACGGGAGTCATATATACACCTCGTCGGTGTATCCGCTCAATACTGTGGAGAGCGTCGGCGTGCGCTATGCCTCGTACCAAAAGCTTCGGCTACGCCGCGACTATACTTACGAATATACGCTCGAAATAACGGTGCGCATGGTGTCGTCGCAAGCCAACGTCGACCTTGCCAAGCTCGAGGCGAGCGTCAAAGGCGATTTCGAGTATAAACAGAACTCTGGCGAAAACTATACGGTCACGCTGTCCGACCCGACGTCGGGCGACGAAAAGCGTTATGGGTCGTACATTGTCGGCGAAAACAATATCTATGGTTGGAAGATGAGCTCCGCGCCGAACTACAAGTTTACTGTGAGCGGCGCGCAAGCGGATGGCGATCCCGAATACGACAGATACATTAGAGGAAAGACCGTCGGCGTAGAGAAACGGGGCACGGAACGCGTGCTGTACAGCGATATGTTTTTCTCGGATATATTCGACGATATCGCGCCGTATTGCAGTTACGACGCTTCATCCGCAGTCAAGCCGAACGAGCCCGATAAGCCGTCGACCGATCCCGACGATCCCGAGCGTCCGCCGACTCCCGAGGAGCCGAGCGTGCCGAGCAATCCCGACGCTCCGCCCGTTCCTGCAAGACCGCAAAAGCCGCCCGTTAAGTATCAGGCGACTTCTACCGAACTGCCTTTTGTCGATATCGACGGCGTGACGATCGCGCTCGGCATCGATGGCGGCGGTATCACGGTCAAGATAAAAGCGCCGTCGAATGTCGATTCGGTATCGTTCGGCAGCGACAGCTCGACAAAGTATACGACGGTAGGCGACGCGCGCGTTTTCGCTTTCCCGATACGATATTCCGAAATGGGCGAAAGCTTCGCCGTCGGTGTCGGAACGGCGCGCGCCGACGTATCGCTCGTCGAATATCTCGGCGGGTTCGAGGCAAACGGTGTCGACGGTATAGAGGCGCGCACGCTCGCGGCGAACATACTCAATGTCGCCGATGTATGCGGCGCGGACGTTACGCTCGACGATGCGCTTATCCCGCTCGTGTACGACGCAAGTGGCAACGCGCACAGAGGCTTCTTCGGTGAGAGCACGCGCAACAACTTGACGCTGTATAACGGTGCAAACAACGATCAGAAAAAAGACGGATTCAAGGGCTTTTCCGGAGTGCCCGAGCTGATAACGGACGGCGGCAACGTTGCGCTCAGGTTCGTTTTCGAAACGGAACGGGACTTTGCCGCGCTCGGCGCAAAGGCGACCGTGGGGACGGGCGAGGCTTATGCGACCGACGTTGTTCCGCTCGGCGGCAACAAATACGCCGTTACGGTCGGCATAGCGTCTCCGCTCGGGTTCGACGACGACGCGTCGGTGACGATATACGACGGCGATACGGTCATAAGCCCGACGGCGAGTTATTCGGTGACGCGCGCCGTCGCTTATGTCGACGAAAAGGCTGACGCTTCGGCATCCGACAAGGCGTTGCCCGACGCGCTGTGGTCGCTCGGCAAAGCGGCGAGCCTGTACGCCGACCGCGGCAGTATAGTGCACGCATATTCGCCGATGGGCGATAAAGGCGTTTACTCCTGCAACATCGGAGAGTACGCATACCGTTTCGAGGTCGCGCCCAAGACCTTTGACGGACGTTGGGGCGCGGAGATGTACATCGGCGGCGTGCTCGTGCACGACAACAACCTTTCGGACGGCGGCGACGGATTCACCGCCGAGCGCACCGGCAGCGGCGGAAGCTATGCGTTCGATGCTGATCTCGACGGCGCGACGCTCGACGGTATACATATGCAAAACTCCGCGGGCGGCACGCTTAACGTAAACGTCAAGTCCGATTCGACGCTTACGGACGTACTGCTTTTTTACCGCTGGGTCAACGAATGGTACACCGCCGAGGAGCGCGCGACGCTGTACTCGGATTGCGACGTTGTGATAACGGGCGGCGAGGACGCGACGCTTACGGTCTACGGCAATATTTTTGCCGTGGGCAGTCTGACAGTCGACGGAGTCGCGGTCGAGATAGTGGTAAAGGACGCGACCGGTCCGGACGGACTGTCCTGCGGCGCGCTCAATGTGATCAACGGCGGCTCGCTTACCGTCCGCTACGAGGGGCTGGGCTTGAGCCAACGCTCCGCGATCAACGCAAGCGGCAACGTCGTTATCGACGGAACGCTCGATATTTCGGGTTTTGTCAACGGCGTGTATCTTTCGAGCTCCGACGCGGAACAGACCTTTACCGTCGACGGCGGTAAAATGACCGTCGACGTAAGCGGCTACGGCATAACGTCGGCGGACGCTTTTATCGGCGCGGAGGAGGACGGCGACAGGACGCGCGTCAACAAAGAGCTGTATTTCAACGGCGGCGTTACTTCGATATTCACGGGCAACGGCACTGTCGACAGCGCGGGCATATCGGGCGGCAACGTTACCGTCGGCGACGCCGAGCTGAACATCATAGCCGACAGCGGCTACTGTATCGAGGCTAAGAACCCCCTCGCTTTCAGGACGACGAGCGGCGACTACAAAAAAGGCAAGGTAGTGCTCGTAAACAACTTCTTCAACGAGTGGTACGATGTCAACTATGCGCTCAAAGTCAAGACGCTCGATCTCGACGGCGGCAATGTTTACGCATACGCACTGTGTCGCGGCGGCGTTATCCATACCGAGACGGGCGCGACGCTCAGCTTCAAGAATTGCGATATCACCGTCAAAAACGGTCAGGATGTGACCGATGCCGCTAATCGCGGTTACGGTATCGACCTCGGCGGCGGTTCGGAAACGGTGACGGTCGAGCGGTCGGCGCGGGTGTTCTTCGAGAGCGTGGCTGCCGCTCTGCGCTGTTGGGGCAGGACGGAGACCGATGCGCCCAAGGTGATCAATAACGGCGTTATCGTTCTCGATAATTACGTAGTCGGCTTAGAGCCTTGGATATGGAGCATGACTTATACCTTTATCAACAACGGACAGGTCCACGGCGCAAACCAAATAGCACAGTAATTTTCTTATATAGGAGAAAAAGATGAAGTCCAAAAACAAAATGCTCGCGGCGGTCATGTCCGCGATGATGTGTATGTCGACGCTTTCGTTCGTCGGTTGCGTCGGCAAGAGCTTGCAGCACGTCGATGCCGTCGACGCGACCTGCACGACGGCGGGACATACCGAGTATTATACGGGCGGCGGCAAGTATTACAGCGACGCATCGGGCAAGACGGAAATAACTTACGAAAGCACCGTCATACCCGCGCTCGGTCATACCGCCGAAGCGGAATGGTCGACCTCGGACGCTCAGCATTGGCACGACTGCTCGGTCTGCGGCAAGCCTGCCGACGAGAAGGAAGCTCATACGTTCGGCGGCTGGATATACGACGTTCCGCCGACTGCTACCGCACCCGGCGAGGGTCACAAAGCCTGTACGTCGTGTGAGTTCGAGACTGTAAAGGAGACTATACCGCCGACGGGCGGAGACGAGATCACGCTTACGCATGTGCCTGCGCTGTCCGCTACGTGCGAGCGCAACGGCAATATCGAGTATTGGACGGACGGAGTAAAATTCTATTCCGACGCGGCGGGCGAAAACGAGATACGGCGCGAGGACGTTATCACGGATAGACTGCCGCACACGCCCGAAGCGGAATGGTCGACCTCGGACACTCAGCATTGGCACGACTGCTCGGTCTGCGGCAAGCCCGCCGCCGAAAAGCAGCCTCACGTGTTGGGAGAATGGATATACGACAAACAGCCGACGGCGACCGAAACGGGGCTTCGTCATAAGGAATGCGATTGCGGCTATGCGACCGAGCCAGAGACCGTACCGACGGTCGGAACGGTGACGCATCATCCCGCCTCTGCGTCGACTTGCACAGTAAAGGGCAATATCGAGTATTGGGAAAAGGACGGGCTGTATTACGGCGACGCGGCGTGCACGCAAGAAATAAGCGGCGCGGATACAGAATTGCCGTTAGACTCGGATAACCACGCAACGACCGCCGTTTGGGATCGCGACGACGCGGAGCATTGGCATAAGTGCCCCGATTGCAACGCGATCGTAGACGAAAAAGCGGCGCACGAGTGGGGCGAGTGGCAGCTCGGTCAGGACGGCGCGACGCGCACGCATACGTGCGACGACTGCGGCTACACGTCCGAGCCCGAAACCGTCGAGGCGACGCGCCATCCGGCAAACGCCGCGACCTGTACGGCAGGCGGCAATATCGAGTATTGGGAGCGCGGCGGAAAGTACTACTCGGACGCGGCTTGCACCGACGAGATACAGCTCGACGATACCGTTACGCAGCCGCTCGGGCACGACCTCGACGCGGACGACAGCGTTTTTTCGGACGGCAAATTCTACAAACAGTGTAAACGCGGTTGCGGGCACAGCGTGGAGGTCGGGGCTTACGCCGACCGCAAAGTCAGAATCAACGACGTCGAGTATACGCCGTTTACCTGCTACGACGACGAGCATATCGGAAACGGCGTAACGTACAACGCGGTAAAGGAACGGTTCGTCATAGATCCGACTAAGTTTGCCGACGGTCTGAATATAGCGGGCGACAATAACGAGGTAACAGTCAAGACCGATGTAGACGCTGTCGTAGCGTTCGTGACATTTACCAACGGTTTCAGAACGCTGGAAACTGCGGGTAGCGGCACGCTGACCGTTACGGGCAATTTCAATTCCGAAGCTAAATCGACAGTGATAGGCGGCGCCGTCGCGGTAGGCGGCGAGTTCGTCGGCGGCGCGGTGACAGAAGTCAAAGGCAGTCTTACCGTCGGCGCGCTCAACTGCGACGGCAAGACTGTGAATATCGACGGAGTGCTAGTGTCGAACGGCGCGGCGACTGCAAGCGCGATCGTCTCGACAGACGGCAGTGCGACGGTCAACGGCACGCTCAAGGTCGGCAGTCTTACCGTCGGCGATGCGGCTGGCGAAAAGCGTCCCGTGCTCAACGTCAAGGCGAATAACGGCAGCGGAATATCCAATGCGGTATGGGGCGCGCCCGCGGCTGACTATAAGCTGCTTAGCGGAACGGTCAACGTCGTTCAGGGCGGAGGCGGCTGGACGGGCATGGATCTATCGAGCGGAACGATCCTTGTCGGAGAACACGGCGCGCTTAATGTCAGCGGCTTTGATAACGGATTCTATCAGGGCTCGCTCGACGTAGTAGGCAAGGTAAAAGTCTACAACTGCAAGAACGGCTTGAATAACGTCGATGCCGAAGTAAACGGCGGCGTTCTCGAGATACTTTCGGGCGAGTGGGGCGTTATCGGCGGCGCGTTGGCTCTTAACATCGGCAAAGCGACAATAATGCGTTCGGGCGGTCAGGATTATGCCGCGCTCAACGGACTGAGCAAGCTTACCGTAGCGGACGGGTTCGAGCTCGGTATCAAAAACTTGTCGCAGCTGATGTTCGGAATGAATGATGCGTCGGCGATCGATATAGGCTCAGGCGTGACCGTCGCTATCGAAAACATCAAGAATTTCGCCGACTCCGTACCGAGCGGCGTGACCGTCAACAGCGAGGTAAAGTTCGTCACCGACGTGACGCCGCCGAGCGAAATATCCGATCGGATCTAAGACAGCAAATAAAAAAGCCCTGCGAGAGATCGCGGGCTTTTTCGTTTTTCCGATTCGGTCTCAGTTATTTATAACATTGATGCCTTTATCGCGTAACGGCTTGACCGTAGCGTCGTCCGCATCGGTTATTATCATGTCGTACTCCTCGAGCGGAAGCACGCGGTACGTCGCGGACGCGCCGAATTTGTTGGCGGTGGCGACGAGTATCTTCTTTCGGCTCTTAGTCGCCGCGACCTGCTTGAGCTGTGCGGTGTCGAGCGACAGCTCGAAAGCGCCGTCGAGATTGAGCGCGGCGCAGGATGTGAGAGCTATGTCTATGCCGAACGCATCGAGCATGCGCGCGGCGAGCGAGCCTGTGATAGCGCCCGAATTGGTGTTGACCGAACCGCCGGGGACTATGAGCTGTATGTCCTGTTTTTGCGAAAGTTGAAGCGCGATCTGCAAGCCGTTGGTTATAACAGTCTTGTTGGTAAGGTCGAGACGTTTGGCGAGCACAAGGCAGGTGGAAGAATTGTCGATGAACATCGTATTTACCGCGTTCGGACCGGACGACGGCGGCAAATGCTTTTGCGCCAGCTTGGCGCATGCGTCCTTTGCGTCTTGGTTCTTTTCCGCGCGGAACATTATCGACGTTTCGCCGATCCCCTCGAGCAGTATCGCGCCGCCGTGATAGCGCGCGATAAGCCCCTGCTCCTGCATCTCCGCAAGGTCGCGGCGTATGGTCGACTCGCTCGCGAACAAAGCCTTGGACAGCTCCGCGATGGTCGCTTTTTTATGGATCTTGAGGTGATCCATTATTTGATACGCTCTTTCGTTAACAAACATGCCCTTGCGCTCTTACCGTTATTTTGTCCTATTATTATACGGTTTTTTCGGTAAAATGTCAAGTTATTTTCCGTTGCGCAGATATTGCCGACGACGGGCGCTTGACGTTATATAAAAAGTTTTTCAAAACCCTTGACTTTTCTTTGAGAGTGGGGTATATTGATTATGCCAAACATATTTCATGCCCCGATAAGGAGTACGGGCTTTTTTGTGTATAAAATCAATAAAATTGCATCAACATTTGAATTTGGTAAAAATGCAAATTCCATTTATGTTGGTGCAGTTGATCCGTACTATGCATGAATTATGTTTGGCGACAGTCGGAGTTTGCGTTTTTCGTGCGCTGACTTCGGTCGGCGCACTTTTTATTTACGGAGGTACGGTATGAAAAAAAGATTTTTGCTTGTTGTGACTGCGATAGTGTGTTTGCTCGCATGCGTGTTAGCTCTTGCCGCATGTGCAAGCAAAGACGAGCCGTCTGCTCATACGCACAGTTATCAGTGGGTGGATAACGGCGACGGCACGCACAGCGGACGTTGTTCGGTCGCGGGCTGCGACAATCCGAACGTGAAAAACGAAACGCATATTTTCGGAGCGAACGGCAAGTGCGAAAAATGTTCTGCCGTAAAGCCCGACGGACATACGCATGTTTGGTCGCAGACCTACGAAACGAACGACACGCATCATTGGCAATCGTGCACGGTATCGGGCTGTTCGGAAAAGAACGGATACGCCGAGCACGATTACAGTAACGGCGACTGCGTATGCGGCAAGGAAAAGCCCTCGCAAGGCGGAGAGCACGAGCATACATATTCGAGAGATTGGACTTCCGCCGGCACGGCAGGGCATTATCATGTTGCCACGTGCGAGCATACGGGCGAACATACCGCTATAGTTCCGCATGCTTACGATAACGCTAAAGATACGACTTGCAACGACTGCGGCTATGTGCGGACGGTCGAGCCTTCTCATACGCATAGCTTAACACGTACCGCGGCTACCGCGGCGACATGCATGCAAGACGGCAATATTGAGTATTGGTACTGCTCGGATTGCGATAAACATTTTTCGGACGGCAACGGAAATACAGATATCGCTTTTGCCGACACTGTTACAGATAAACTCGGGCACGACTTACAATACGTCGCCGCTCAGTCGCCTACATGTACAAACGACGGTTGGGACGCTTACGACCGTTGTAAGCGCGTAAATTGCGGTTATTCGACCAAAACAGTAATACCAGCGACCGGGAAGCATACAGGCGGAACGGCGACCTGTACGGCAAAAGCTGTATGCACGGTATGCCGTAACGAATACGGCGAAATCGACGCCGACAATCACGATATACAACATCACGACGCTCAAGCGGCAACGTGCACAACCGACGGTTGGAATGCGTATGACGCTTGCATGCGTTGCGATTATACTACGAAAGAAATCTTAAAAGCGAATGGACATACGCTTGATGAAAATACCGTATGTACCGTTTGCGGAGTTACAGCAGGAACACCCGGATTAAAATATATTCTAAATAGCGGCAGTGACAGCTATTCTGTGACCGGTATCGGAACGGCTAAAGGTAATATAATTATAGCGCCGGAATATAACGGCAAGCCGGTAACAAGTATCGGGGAAAATGCATTCTTCGGTCGCAGCGGCTTGACGAGCATAACGATACCGGACAGCATAACGAGTATCGAGAAATATGCATTCTCCGTTTGCAGCGGCTTGACGAGCATAACAATACCAGACAGCGTGACGAGTATAGGGTATGGTGCATTCTCCGGTTGCAGCGGCTTGACGAGCGTAACGATACTGGATGGCGTGACGAGTATCGGGGAAAATGCATTCTACCGTTGCAGCGGCTTGACGAGCATAACGATACCGGACAGCATAACGAGTATCGAGAAATATGCATTATACTGTTGTAGCGGCTTGACGAGCGTAACGATCCCGGACAGCGTGACGAGTATAGGGCATGGTGCTTTCGCCGGTTGCAGCGGCTTGACGAGCGTAACGATAGGAAACAGCGTAACGAGTATCGTGGATGGCGCATTCTCCGATTGCAGCGGCTTGACGAGCGTAACGATACCGAATAGCGTAACGAGTATCGGTGATGATGCATTCTTCCGTTGCAGCGGCTTGACGAGCGTAACGATACCTGATAGCGTGACGAGTATTGAGAGTCATGCATTCTTCCGTTGCAGCGGCTTGACGAGCATAACAATACCGAATAGCGTAACGAGTATCGGTAGTAGTGCATTCTCCGGTTGCAGTAGTTTGACGAGCATAACGATTGGGAACGGCGTGACGAGTATCGGGGGAAGTGCATTCGGGGATTGCAGTAATCTTGAGATTGTATATTGGAATGCCACTGCATGCGAAAGCGTTGGTTCTACGCCGGGTGTTCATATGGACACTGCGTTTGAAGACTGTACAAAACTGACGACTGTAGTTATAGGTGATAATGTGTCGACTATACCGGATTTTGCATTCCGTGGTTGCAGCGGCTTGACGAGCGTAACGATCCCGGACAGTGTGACGAGTATCGGGTGGAGTGCATTCGCTAATTGCAGCGGCTTGACGAGCATAACGATCCCGGACAGTGTGACGAGTATCGGGTGGAGTGCATTCGCTAATTGCAGCGGCTTGACGAGCATAACGATACCGGACAGCGTGACGAGTATCGGGGGAAGTGCATTCGGGGATTGCAGTAATCTTGAGATTGTATATTGGAATGCTACGGCATGCGAAAGAGTAGAATCTGGTATATTCAGCAGTTGTACAAAACTGACGACTGTGGTTATAGGTGATAATGTGACGACTGTACCGAATTTTATATTCTACGGTTGCAGTAGCTTGACGAGCATAACGATACCGGATAGCGTGACTAGTATCGGGAGTTCTGCATTCGATGGTTGCAGTAGCTTGACGAGCATAACGATACCGGATAGCGTGACTAGTATCGGGAGTTCTGCATTCGATGGTTGCAGCGGCTTAACGAGCATAACGATACCATTCGTTGGAGCATACAAAAATGGAACAGAAAATACTCGTTTAGATTATATATTTGGTGACGATGTTCCCTCAACGCTAAAGACTGTAATCATAACGGGTGGTACGAGTATCGGGAGTTCTGCATTCCGTGGTTGCAGCGGCTTGACTAGCATAACGATACCGAATAGCGTAACGAGTATCGGTAGTAGTGCATTCTCTGGTTGCAGCGGCTTGACTAGCATAACGATACCGAATAGCGTAACGAGTATCGGTAGTAGTGCATTCTCTGGTTGCAGCGGCTTGACTAGCATAACGATACCGGACAGCGTAACGAGTATCGGT
>CAJTND010000006.1 GCA_910577995.1 uncultured Christensenella sp.
CGCCGTTATAACCGCCGCCGCCATAACCAAAACCGCGGGCAGCACATCGATAAGCACTACCTTTTTCACCCGCACCGCCGACTACAACATATATAGTAGTTTTTGTAGTTAACGTAAGCGTAGCAGAACTATAACCGCCATATCCTCCAGCACCGTTAGCGTCAACGCCGCTGCGTCCGCCGCCTTGAGCGCCCCAAACCTCTAATTTATAAGTTCCTTGAGGCAATGTTACCGTATAAATTCCGTTGTTCCACGGATAAAACCCATTGTTGTTCCGAGCACCGCTGGGTCCGGAACTCGCTCCTTGCGCTATAAACGCAAAATTGACTATATCACCTTTTTTTACAGATCCGTTATATATATTTGTCGCAAGATCTACCGTCCTGCCCCATTTGGTCTTGGCGTCGAATGTAGTTACTGCGGACGTCTCTACGCCGCCGTTGTCCACTTCGTCCGAGGGGGAACGCTTCGACGGGTTAAGACACAGGATACCCGTCACGACGAACGCCGCCGCGACTATTATGCTTATTCCCAACAGCATCAGCTTGCGTAGTTTGCTCGCTCCTGCCGTATTTACGTTGTGTTTTTTCTTCATACCCGACTCCTCTTGCCTCTCGGATTCGTTAACAATTTGTTCATATTTGTATGCATATACATCATAATGTTAACACTTTGTTCATATTTTGTCAAGAGTTTAACGCAAATTTATATCGAATAAAACCAAATATTAGGGCGTGCCGAAAACAAAAGCGCCGCATAAACTAAGTTTATGCGGCGCTCGGCGTGTTGTTGAAAGCCTGTGCGTCTTTAATATCCTACGCGGACGTATCGTTATTTTTTACGTTATGCAAGCGCGGTCACGAGCGCGTCCAGAGCGGCGTCTGTCTCGGCGTCGGCGGCGGCGCGTATCTTTATGGGCTCGGCTACGTATTCTATGCCCTTGCATTTTTCCAGCATGGTCTGCATCGCCTTTGCCGCGACGGGCGCCCACGTTCCGTTTTCTATGAGCGCGACCTTGCGGTTTTGGTAATTGCGCTCGACCAGCCAAGCTATGAACTCACGCATCGCGGGGAATACCTCGCCGTTGTAGGTCGTCGTTGCGAGCACGAGCTTGCCGTACTTAAAGGCACGCGCTACGCACTCGGCGCGATCGGCGCGCGCGAGGTCGAATATCTCGCAATGCGTGCCCGCGGCGTCGAGCTTGTTTTTGAGCGCGGCCGCCGCTTTTTTCGTATGACCGTAGACCGAGGTATACGCTATCATCACCCCGTCGGATTCGGGCGTATAGCTCGACCATTTATCGTAAAGTCCGAGGTAATGCCCGAGGTCGTCCGAGAGCACGGGGCCGTGCAACGGACGGATCGTCTTTATCTCGAGCCCGGCGAGCTTTTTGAACAGGGCTTGGACCTGCGCGCCGTACTTGCCGACTATACCTATATAATAGCGCCGCGCCTCGTCGTCCCACGGCTCGTCGCAGTCGAGCGCGCCGAACTTGCCGAATCCGTCCGCCGAGTACAGCGTGCCGTCGGCTGTGTCGAACTCGACCATGACTTCGGGCCAGTGCACCATGGGCGCGAAGATGAATTTAAGTTCGCCGTCGCCGAGGTCGAGCGTGTCGCCGTCCTTGACCGCGATAAACCGTTCGGGCGTCTTCTCGGCGTCGAGCTCGGGGAAATACTCCGCGAGCATGACGAACGTCTTGCTGTTGCCGACTATCTTGACGTCGGGGAATATACGCATGAACTCGGCGATGGAACCGGAGTGATCGGGCTCCATGTGCGACACGACAAGATAATCGGGTCGGCTGTCGGCGGCGAATACCGCCTTCTTTATATTGGCGAGCCACTCCGCCGAGAACCTGTGATCGACGGTATCCATGACCGCTGTCTTGCCGCCGAAAATGATATACGAGTTATACGAAACGCCGTTGGGCACGACGTACATTCCCTCGAACAAATCTACCGCCCTGTCGTTGACGCCGACATAAACTACCCTGTTGTTCTTCTTGACTTTTTCCATGGTTTCTCTCCCGTTTTACAAACTCCGCCCTGCGGCGGAAAGATTTTCGCGAGCATTATATCATGCGTTCGGGGTTATGTCAATTATCCAAAGCGTGTCTGTAATAATTCTCGAAGAAATATTTTATATGCTGTTCGGCGCGCGTCTTTCTGTAAGATATAGCAGACTTGGACAGATTGAGTTTTTCGCCGATCTCGCGTATCGACATATCCTCGTAATAATACATCAATATAATATCTCTGTCGATCTCATCGGCGCTCTCGAGCGCAAGCATTATCCCGACGCGCAAAACTCCGTTATCGTTAGTGCTCGGCTCGACGATATCATCGATACAGACCTCATGGTCGCGATATTTCTTGACCGCGAGATTGACAGTATAGATCGTTTTTACGAGAATGGTATACATCCAGCCGTAACCGTTTGACACGCCGTCGTATGAATCGATGTACAGTATCGCTTTTCTGTACATCATCGACAAAACGTCGTCCAGGTATGACAGATCCGCCAACTTGAACCGCGCGACGCGGTCGAAATGGTTGAGCGTCATATTCAAAAGATTCTCTATGAGTTTCTCGCGCTTGCTTCTTATCTTGCTGTACTTGATCGCAGTCAAGGTAGCGCTTACGCTTTCACTATATTTATCCATCGAACTACCTCTCCGTCTCCGTCAAGCATTTATTTTTGTTTATTATACCATACATCGCAACACCTGTCAAACGCTTAAACGATAATATTTGACGAATATCGAGCAAATACGCGCACTTTACGCATAGAAAAACCGCCGCAACGTGCGCGGCGGTCTAAAAATGCACTCTTAAAAAAGATGATCACCAAACAAAATCGGACTTTGCCGCTTCGCCGTTATCGACGAGCACGTCCTGAGCGGTCATCGACTTGTTGACGACGGTCAAAAAATACGCCCATTCCGCTATCTCCTCCGCCGTCGCCCACTTGGGAATGAGCGTTTGCGCCATTATCCGCTTCCACAGCGCCGGGTCGTTTATGACCCTGTCGTTAAGCTCGGTATACACGCCGCCCGGCGAAAGGCTGTTAGCCGTCGCGCCGTATTCGGCGATGCGCAGCGCGACGTTTTTCATATACGCGACGACGCCGCCCTTGCTCGCGGCGTATTCCGGGAACTCCGAGCCCGTCGACGCGCTCGCCGACGCAATGAACAGCACGCTCTTGACAGAGCCTTGAAACGCGTATTTCTCCGTAACGCGTATCGTGCCTTTGAGGTTGATATCTATATCGCGCCCGCTGTCCTGAACGCCGGCATTGTTTACGAGTATCTCCGTTCCGTCAATATCGGGCAGTTCGCCCGAATAAACGTCGCTAACATGATGCGTATACCCGCGCGCCGCGAACGGCGCATCGAGCTTATCTATGCCGATAACATCCGCGCCGACGGCGAGAAATTTCTCGGCTATCGCCCTGCCGATGCCTCTGCTCGTCCCCGTGATAACTACTTTCATTCCGAAACCTCCTCTTGCCCCGCGGACTTCTCATTCGACGCGCCGACTAACGCGAAATACTCCGCGCCGACGCCGGAGTTCCTCCACCGTTTGCAGGTCCTGTAACCGAAAAACGAGAACACGACCTCGAACAGCAGTTCCGCGACCATGCCCGTCAGCGCGCACGTGACGCACTGCAACGCCGACCAGCCGAAAAACAAATGACTTACAGCAAAAGCAAAAACAAGATTGTCGACGAACTGCCCGACCGCGGTCGATACGTAGGACCGCAAAACAAATGCGGCGGGTCCGTCGGGATTTTTGAACGCTTTTCCCAGTCCGTAATTAATAAAGTTATTGACGACCGATGAAGTAATAAACGCGAGCATACTGCCGAGTATCACATACCATGCGCCGCCGAAAGTTTTGTCGAGCGCGGTATTGATGATATCTCCGCCATCAACGAACGATTCGCCCCACATTCCCGGTATAATACTGCCGATGAACATGAACAAACAGAACAAAAGCTCGATAAACATGGCGAGCACGGACAGCTCTGTCGCGGCTTTCGGTCCGAAGTGTTTTGTCAAAACGTCCATCGTCAAAAAAGCGAACCACGAAAGAATGATACCGCAATCGATAGCAAGCCAATCCACACCGAGCGCGACGCTCTTGTTAGCCAAAAGATTCATGGCGAACACGCTCATAACAAAAAACACCGTCGTCAGCGTCGGCACGCTTTTTACCAAGCAGACGAATTCTCGCCATTCTTTTTTTAACCTTTGTTTCATAACGACACGTACTCCTTCCGACCTTTGACAGTCACAAAAAAGACCCGTGCCGAGATCGCACGCAAAAAGGCGCAGAAGCGCCCGTCTTTTCCGTAGTTTTGTTTATAGACAGGATGGTCGCGAACTGTCTTACCGCAGTATGATAACTACGATATATATATTATATACCGCCGCCCGATGCCTGTCAAGCATATTGACGCGCCATACCGACGCTTCCGCAAAATCGGGAAGCGTCGGAACAGCGAGCAAGTTATAGGATTTACCGTGCCGACCGCGCGGCACGGATAAAGCATTCAGTCGTAGTCGTATCAACGACCGCAACAGCCGGCGCGGCAGCCGCGACGCTCGCAGCAGCGACGGCAGCAGTCGCAACAGGTACAACAGCGATCGCAAACGCACACGAGCTCACAGCATTCTCTACCCGTGCCGCCGTCGTAAGGCGAACGGATATAAGTCGTCACCGTGTTGCTATAAGTCGTTTTGTATGCGCCGCCGGCCTCGTCGGTAATATTAGCGGTATTCGTTACAGTTTTCATATCAGTCCACCGTTACATCGAATTCTACGGTCACAGCCTCGCCCGCCGCCAAGCCGCGGAGAACAAAGCCGGTTTCGGGGTCATAGACGGAATAGCCGATGCCGTTCAGCTTGACGCTGTTCGCAACGAACGTCGTGCCGACGGGGATCGGATCTCGGAACACAAGACCGCTTTTCGCCATGCCGCCGTTGTTGGTCACGACAGCCGTATAGTGCAGACTTTCGCCTCTGACGGCGTACGCCCTGTCCACGCTTTTTACTATGCTTATATTGTCGGCGACGACGTTCACCGAAACGGTATTAGTGTTTTCGGAATAGCGAACGCCGCCTCTGACGGGATCGGCGACCGAGTAATCGATCGTTGCGCTATGAGTCAAGGGCGAGAGCGTTATCGGTCCGACCGCCCTCAACTCGTACTCGATGACCGCTTTCCCGCCCGCCGCAAGATCGGGCAAAGCGAACCCGTTAAAAGGGTCGAAAGACGGTTGCGCAACGCCGTTTATCTTGACGCTGCCGACAACGAAGCTCGCGCCGTCCACGCTCGGCACGGAAAGCCTGATATCGGTCAGCGCGGCTGCCGAAGTATTGGTCACAACGACGGTATTTCGGAATGCTTCGCCCTCGAAAACGGCGGTCTTGTCGCAGGAAAGCGATCTCGTAACGGAATAGGACAGGATCTCCGTGCCGACGGCGTTGCTTTCCGCGGTTTTTACGGCGCTTTCCCCGCTCGGCATCACCGCGCTGTACGTTATACTGAGCTTATTGGTTATGACCATAACTCACCTCGCGGTCAATCGACAGTGACCTTAAAGCTCGTCGTCGCACTCTGTGCGGGCGCAAGATCCGCTACGCTGTAACCGACGTCGGGTCGGTATGCGGCGACGTTGTTGCCGTTGATAAATACCGAATTCTCGACAAACGTCGTGCCCTGCGGTATGCTGTCGGTAAAATACACGTCTTTTATATCGATATTGCCCTCGTTGGTCATCGTTATCGTATAGGTCAGTGTATCGCCCTTGACGGCAAAAGCCTTATCCACGCGCTTGACCACGGCGAGCTTTTCGGAAACGACGGTAACGGAGATAGGCTCGAGGTCCTCTCTGTAATTCACCGCGCCTCTTTCGGGATCGTTGACAGTATACTTATACTGCGATCTGTCGACGGCGGGCGAAACCGTCATCGGGCTGTCTATCTTCATATCGTATTCGATAGTTATAGTTTCGCCCGGACCCAAGTCGGGCAGGAAAAACCCGTCATACATGTTGCGCGTCGGCTGCTCGACGCCGTTCACCTTGACAGAGCCCTCGACATGGGTCGCGCCGCTCGGCGTATAATTGCTGATAAAGGTATACGTTAGCTTAGTAGAGGAATTGTTGGTGACGGTCACCGTGTTATGGACCATCTCGCCTTCCTTTGCGATAGTCTTGTCGGAAACTGCCGTTTTCGTTATGGAATACGACAGCACTTCCGTATTGACGGTATTGCTCGCGAGACTGCCGGGAGTTCCCGCCTTGCCGGGCACGACGGCGTTATAAGTTACGTTCGATTGATTAGGTATCAACATGTCCACACTCTCCTATAAAAAAATACTACATACCGCCCCCGTGACGAGAGCAAAGTATGTAGTATCCGACAAGCTTAATGCAGTATATGTAACGGCGTTACCGATGTTTACAACGCATGATCCCTACGCGCGAAAAACCGCGGAGCTCAGCTATCGCATTTTTGCAAGAAACTTTCCAACGCGGCATTAAAGTCCTGCGGCACGTCCATATTGACGCAATGCCCCGCGCCGCCGAAGACTATCTTTTCGCAGCCCTCACGCTCCGCCCATTCGTTGACTATCTCGATTTCCGCAGGGATATCGTGTTCGCCGCAGCCTATGAGCAAAGCGTACCGCCGCTGCTTTTGCGGATATGTATTTACGAGCTTTTGCAGTCCGGCAAGATACCTGAACGAGCTTTTTTTGAACTTAACGTTCATATCGTAAAAAGCCTCCTGCGCCTCGCTCGTATAGGCGGATATCTTCTTGTTGGCTTTGGCGAACCACTTGACGGATATAATCGCCTTCATCATCATCTTCATCTGCCCCTTGGAATTCGCCCTTTGCTTTTTTTCGTCGAAATTATTGACGTCATATCCGCCGAAGCATGAAAGCGACAGAACTTTATCCTCGTACTTGTTGGCAAAGTCCTGGATAAAGACCGAGCCGAGCGACACGCCGACGAAATGCGCGGCGGAGATCCCGTGCTTTTGAAAAATTCGGTCTATCCAGTACGACATCTTTTCCACGGTATCGCCTTTACGCGCGCGCAAGGAATTGCCGTGCCCGAGAATATCGACGGCAAGCAGGTTATACTTGCCCGAAAAATACTCGAATTGCTTTTCAAACATCCTGCGGTCCACAAAAGCCGCGTGTATAAAAACGATCCAATCCTTGTTTGCCGCGTCGTCTATATAATAGGCTATCGGCGAATCCTCGAGATACAGTTCCTGCATTGTTTTACTCCTTGATTTCTTTTAATAAAGCGGCATACCACTCGATATTGAACTTCGTCAGATCGCGTCCGTAATGTGCCGTTTGCAGTTGATAACGGAATATATCGTTATTTCGGTTTTCGACGGAGAGAGACTCGCCCTCCGCGCATATCCTCTCCAATTCCGAAAGAAGCTTTTTCAGCTCGGCGATATGCTTTTCTATCGATACGATACGGGTCTCCTTTTCGGCAAGACCAAAAAAATAGATCTTAGAAAGCTCGGGATTTTTCGGCGCGCAACTGCCGATAGGCGCGTTCACCCACTGCTCGAACCGCCTCTTGCCCTCGTCGGTTATGCTGTACAGCTTTTTGAGCCGACCGTTTTCTTCGACCTCGTCAACGCTTATACAACCGTTTTTAAGTAGCTTTTTTATAGCGGCTTGTATACTGCCGGTGCTACAACTGTACATCAGGTCAAGCCCCTCGTTGATACGCTTTCTCAACTGATATATAGTCCGCGCCCGAAGCAGCAACAAACCTAAGATTATATTATCCACGCCGCTCTCCTATATTACTAATAGTAACACTTTATTTCAATATAGTCAACAAAAATAGTATTGATATTCTATATAATAAGAGAAAGTATAGAGAAATATCAAATCGTAAAGTGATCGCATAAATACTCCTAACGTATACGACTATTACAAATACGCACTATCCTTAAATATATTTGATATAATATTGCTATTAAATGTTTTGCATGTAAAAGACGGCTTTCGGTGTTGTGAGTGCAATACGACAAAGGAGACGGCGCGAGTGAAAAAAACGAATATACGTTTTGCGGAGCGGCTGAAAGAGCTGCGCGAAGCGGCAGGCGTATCCATGGCGGAACTCGCGCGCGCCATCGAGGTAAGCGACGCATCCATTTGCAAATGGGAAAACGGCGTCGCCGAGCCGAAGATAAGTTATGTAGCCAAGCTCGAGGAATACTTCGACTGCTCGCTCGACTATATTATAGGCAAAGACGAGCTGTGCGACGAGACCGCCGCCGTCGACGGCGAGCCGAGAGCGGAGCGCATTTCGCACGTCGCGGTGTCCGCCACGGAAAAAAGCGTGCTCGGCGATTACAAAAAACTTCCGCCCGAGACCAAAGCGGCAATAGCCGAAACGCTCAATGCCCTGGCGCGGACTGAAAAACGCAACGACTGAAAACATGTAGCGGCGCAACGGGTGTGGACGGCAAAGACGTTACTCGCGCACAGTCGTCACTTATCTTTAGATCGATACATTCTTTATTATGTAGCGGCAGACACAAAAAAAGACGCTTATTAAGCGTCTTTTCCCATTGGTGCGGAGGACGAGACTTGAACTCGTACGGTGTTACCCACAGGCTCCTGAGACCTGCGCGTCTGCCAATTTCGCCACCCCCGCGCGACCTCATACATTCTACTATACCCGCGGCGGTTTGTCAAGCGCGTTGCGGCGGTTTTTTGTATTTTAGTTATGCGCTCGGACTGCGGTTTTTGCCTATATCTTTATTATATATTGCGTCGTGCCTTGCGACGCTTGACAAAAGCGACGGTTTGTAGTATATTAACACGGTATCGGGCGGCGGCTCTGCCGCGACCGAACCGAACAAAAAATCAATTTTCGATTGGAAATACTTATGTATAGAATAGGACTCGATATAGGCTCAACGACCGTTAAGACCGCCGTCCTCGACGCGGACGGCAAGCTTGTACACTCGAGCTATCAGCGGCACAATTCCGACGTGCGCGCGACGCTTTACACCGTGCTCAAAGGCTTGCTCGCCGAGTACGACGAGTTTTCCGTTACCGTCACGGGCTCGGGCGGGATTTCGGTATCCGAATGGCTCGGCATACCGTTTGTACAGGAAGTCATCGCGGGCGTAGAAGCGATAAAACGCCTTATCCCCGAGACCGACGTGGCTATAGAGCTCGGCGGCGAGGACGCTAAGATAACATATCTGCACGACGGCATCGACCAGCGCATGAACGGGACTTGCGCGGGCGGTACGGGCGCGTTCATCGACCAGATGGCAATACTGCTCGATACCGACGCGTCGGGGCTCAACGAGCTCGCCAAGGACGCGACCATTATCTACCCCATCGCGTCGCGGTGCGGCGTTTTTGCCAAGTCCGACATCCAGCCGCTCATCAACGACGGCGCGAAAAAATCGGATATCGCGGCGTCGGTTTTTCAGTCCGTAGTCAATCAGACTATATCGGGGCTTGCGTGCGGCAAGCCGATACGCGGCAACGTGGCGTTCCTCGGCGGACCGCTGCACTTTTTGAGCGAGCTCGGACAGCGGTTCATAGTGACGCTCCGTCCCGAAAAAGCGATATTCCCCGAAAACTCGCAGGTGTTCAACGCGATAGGCGCGGCGTACCGCTCGGAAAAGGTCTTTACCGCGCGCGAGCTTGCGGACAAGCTGGAAGCGGTCAAGGACGCGGACACCAAGGAAGTATCGCGGCTCGACGCGCTGTTCAACGACGAAAAGGAGCTGACGGAATTCCGACTTCGCCATAGCAAGGTCGCCATACCGTTCGCCGATATCAAGAAGCACCGCGGCGCGGCGTTCCTCGGTATTGACGCTGGCTCGACCACGACCAAGGTCGCGCTCATCGACAAGGACGGCGGGCTTTTGTATTCCTGGTACGGCTCGAACTCGGGCGATCCGCTCTCCTCCGTCATCGACATAGTAAAAAACATCTACGACCTTTTGCCCGACGACGCATACATAGGCTACGGCACTATCACGGGCTACGGCGAAAGCCTCATAAAGACTGCGCTCGACCTCGACAACGGCGAGATCGAGACGATGGCGCACCTCACCGCGTCCGACGCTATCCTGCCGGGTGTCGAGTTCCTGCTCGACATCGGCGGACAGGACATGAAGTGCCTGCGCATAAAAAACGGCGTAATAACCGACATCCTGCTCAACGAAGCCTGCTCGTCGGGCTGCGGCAGCTTTATCGAAACGTTCGCGCGCGCTATCGGCATGAACGCCGAGCAGTTCGCCAAGGTCGGGCTCGGCTCTAAGTCGCCCGTCGACCTCGGCTCGCGTTGCACGGTGTTTATGAATTCGCGCGTCAAACAGGCGCAAAAGGAAGGCGCGTCCGTTGCTGATATATCCGCGGGGCTTGCGTATTCCGTCGTCAAGAACGCTTTGTTCAAGGTCATCAAGCTGCGCGACGCGCACGAGATGGGCGAAAAGATCATCGTTCAGGGCGGAACGTTCCTCAACGAATCGGTATTGCGCGCGTTCGAGAAAGTTTCGGGACGCGAAGTCGTCCGCCCCAATCAGGCGGGACTGATGGGCGCCTACGGCGCGGCGCTTATAAGCCGCAACAACTGGACGGGCGGCAAGAGCACGATCAAGACCAAGGCGGAGCTCGAAAAATTCCGCGTGATCAAGTCGTCGCGCCGCTGCGAAAAGTGCGGCAATCACTGTCTTTTGACAATATCCGAATTCGACGACGGGCGGACGTTCATATCCAACAACCGTTGCGAACGCGGCGGCAATGCGCCCGAAAAGGCGGAGGAAAAGCCGCCCAATATGTTTGAGACCAAGTACAAGCGGCTGTTCGCGTACTATCGCCCGCTGCCCGAGGACAAAGCTCCGCGCGGCACGGTCGGCATACCGCGCGTGCTCAACCTGTACGAAAACTATCCGTTCTGGTTCACCTTCTTCACCGAGCTCGGGTATTCGGTCAAGCTGTCGCCGCGGTCGTCGCGCGACGTTTATTCCAAGGGCATCGAAACGATGCCGTCCGAATCGGTGTGCTATCCCGCTAAGATAGCGCACGGGCATATCCAATCGCTTATAGACAGCGGAGTAAAGTTCGTTTTCTATCCCTGCCTGCCTTACGAGCGGCAGGAAGATCCAAACGCGGACAACCACTACAACTGCCCTGTCGTCGGGTCGTATCCCGAGGTCATACGCCAGAACATGCGCGACGAGTTCATCGCCAAGGGCGTAACGTTCGCCGCGCCGTTCCTGCCCTTCAACAACCCCGACCGCATGGCGAAACGGCTTTGCGAGGAGCTCAAAGGCATACCGTCGTCCAAGATACGCGCGGCAGTAAAAAAGGCTTACGCCGAGCAGGAAGCGTTCTGCGCCTGGTCGAGAGCAGAGGGCGAACGCATACTCAAACTGATAGAAGAAAAAGGCGGACACGGCATCGTGCTCGCGGGCAGACCGTACCACCTCGATCCCGAGATAAATCACGGCGTCGCGCAAATGATAAACTCTTACGGGTTCGCAGTGCTTACCGAAGATTCGGTCGCGCACCTGCACAAAGCGCCGCGCCCGTTGCGCGTCGTCGACCAGTGGACGTACCACTCGCGACTGTACAGCGCCGCCAACTACGTCAGGACGCGCGACGACCTCGATCTCGTTCAGCTAAACTCGTTCGGCTGCGGACTGGACGCAGTTACTACCGACCAAGTACAGGAGCTGCTCGAAGCGGCTAACAAGGTATATACCTTGCTCAAAATAGACGAGGTGAGCAACCTCGGCGCGGCACGCATACGCATGCGCTCGCTTATGGCGGTAATCAAGGACCGCGAAGCGAAGCATATGACCGTCGCCGAGCCTGCGCCGCAGGTCAAGCGCGTAGTGTTCACCGAAGAAATGCGTAAGACGTACACCATACTCTCGCCGCAGATCTCGCCCTTTCATCTCAACCTCGTACAGCCTGCGTTCAACCGTTACGGTTATCGCGTGGAAGTCATGCCCGACAGCCGCGAGGCGGTCGCGACGGGGCTTAAATACGTCAATAACGACGCGTGCTATCCGACGATAATCACTATCGGCGCGATAATGAACGCCCTGCTCTCGGGACGCTACGACCTCGACAAGACCGCCGTCATCATGACGCAGACGGGCGGAGGCTGTCGCGCCACCAACTACATAGCCATGATACGCCGCGCGCTCAAGAGCGCGAACATGTCGCAGATACCAGTCATTTCCATGTCGTTCAGCGGCATAGAAAAGAACCCCGGGTTCAAGATAACTCTGCCCATGCTGCGCTCGCTCGTCAATGCCGTGCTTTACGGCGACCTTCTGATGCGCTGTGTGTACAAAGTCCGCCCGTACGAAAAGAACGTCGGCGAGACAAACGTGCTGTACAAAGAATGGAACGACAGGCTGACCGCGGAGTTCGCCGCGGGCGACGTGCCCACCAAGAAGTACGCCGCGCGGATAGTCAAGGAGTTCGGCGCGATACCCACGCTCGACACAGTAAAGCCGCGCGTCGGTATCGTCGGCGAGATACTCGTCAAGTTCCACCCGCTCGCCAATAACTACGTCATCGACCTCGTCGAGCGCGAAGGCGGCGAAGCGGTCGTTCCCGACTTTGTCGACTTCTTCCTCTACTCGTTCTACAACTCGACCATCAAGCACGACCTGCTCGACGGCAAGCTCAAGGGCAAGCTGATATCCGACGTAGGCATTTGGTACGTCGAACGCCTGCGCGCGCCGATAGTCGCAGCGCTGAACGGCACCAAGTTCGGCACGCCGTCGCGCATAAACAGGCTCGCGGACAGCGCGGAGCGCGTCGTCGGTCTGGGTACTATGGTCGGCGAAGGCTGGTTCCTGACCGCGGAAATGCTCGAACTTATCGAGGAAGGCGCGCCTAACATAATCTGCATGCAGCCCTTCGCGTGCCTGCCCAACCACGTCACGGGCAAGGGCGTTATGAAGGAGCTGAAACGCCGCTATCCTCAAGCGAACATCGTCGCGGTCGACTACGACCCCGGCGCGAGCGAGGTCAACCAGGTAAACCGCATCAAGCTGATGATGTCCGTCGCGATTGACAATCTCTCCTCGCCCGAGAACGGCAAGACCGTCAAGATAGACGTACCGACGGACAACGAGCACGCTTGCAGTGCGTGCAGACCGTCCGCCGTCGGCGGGCACGCGTCGTGCGGCGGCGACTGTTGCGCCGACGAAGCTGCGGCGACCGACGACGATACGGCGGAAGAAAACAAATAAGTAAATAAGCGACGCGGCAACGCGCGCTATTGGAGGCAAAATGAATACGATAGCACTTATCGGCGCACAGTGGGGCGACGAGGGCAAAGGCAAGGTAATAGACATACTTGCGAGCACTGCGGATTATGTGGTCCGCGCGACGGGCGGCAGTAATGCCGGGCATACGGTCGTGAGCGGCGGCAAGACGTACAAGCTCCACCTGATACCGAGCGGCATACTCTACCCCTCCGCCGTCAATATAATCGGCAACGGCGTCGTCGTCGATCCCAAAGTCGTGCTCGAAGAAATGTCCGAGCTCGAAGCGCAGGGCGTTTCCATGAAAAATCTGTCCATCGACCTGCGCGCGCACGTCGTCATGCCCTATCACAAAGAGCTCGACGAACTCGCCGAAGCCGCCAAGGGCGATAACGCTATCGGCACTACCAAGCGCGGCATCGGTCCGTGCTATGCCGACAAGAGCGACCGTATCGGCATACGCATGATAGACCTCATTCAGCCCGAGGTGTTCGCGCGCAAGCTGAAAGAAAATCTCAAATTCAAGAACGATATCATAACCAAGGTGTACGGCGGCAAACCGCTCGACTACGCCGCGATACTCGACGAGTACAACGGCTATGCGAAAAAGCTCCAACCGTTCACCTGCGATACGGGCGTTATGCTTTACGACGCTATCAAGTCGGGCAAGCGCGTGATATTCGAGGGCGCGCAGGGCACTCTTCTCGACCTCGACAGCGGAACGTATCCGTTTGTCACGAGCTCGCACCCGATAACGGGCGGCTTCTGCGCGGGCGCAGGTGTCGGACCTACCGCTATCAAGGAATGTCTCGGCATCGCCAAATCGTACACGACGCGCGTCGGCGCGGGCCCGTTCCCGACCGAGCTTAACGACGGCGTAGGCAAGCACCTTTTGGAGGTCGGAAAAGAATTCGGCACGACGACGGGCAGAGCGCGGCGCTGCGGCTGGCTGGATGCTGTCATACTCCGTCTTGCGGTCAGGCTCAACGGTCTGACGTCGCTCGCCGTCAACAAGCTCGACACGCTCACAGGCTTGAAAAAACTCAAAATAGCGACCAAGTACATGCGCGACGGAAAAGAGGTGACGCACTTCCCCGCCGACATCAGTCTTTTGGAGGGCTGCACGCCCGTCTACGAGGAGTTCGACGGATGGACTGAGGACATATCCGGTTGTAAGAAGTTCGAGGACCTGCCCAAAGCTGCGCAGGATTATATCAAAGCGATAGAACGTCTCGCCGAGTGCCGCGTATCGATGATAGGCGTCGGACCGGACCGCGAACAGCGCATCGACCGCTGAAACACAAAACAAACAAAAATCGCCGCCGTGCTATCCGTAACACGGCGGCGGTTTTGTATTCTGTCGATCATAACATCGCGACAGTCATTTCTTGTCGGTAAGCTCCGACACGGCGTGCGCGATACTGTCGATATACTTATTGTGTTCCTTGTGTATCTTGGACTTGCGGAGATATTCCCTCAGCTCCTCCAAAAGGTCGGAAACATCGAATTTATCGAGTTCGAGCTCGTCGGCATACGAAAGATATTCGGTGATGCACAGATAGTATTCCATTTCGAGGTTTTCGATGATATGCGAGTCGATCGAGCCGTATTCGAAGTTGCGTTTGAGCGCGACACGCTCGTTCTTAGTAAGGTTCAGCCATTTAAGCTCATCGCCCGTTTTGAGATGACGTTCCGCCAAAAACCTGTTGCGATAAACATATGCCTTGAACAGCGACAACAGCCCGACGTGGTCGTTATTCTCTCTTATCGGCGCGACAGCCTGCAATTTTTCGATATCTTCTACCGCGATATCCGACCACTGTATGACGCGGCGCATCGCCTGATCGCGGCGTTCTTCGCTTATCTCGGGATTGTGCGCCCAAAGATCGTAGACATAGCACAGCTGCTCGGATATGAACACGTCCGCCCACTCGTCGAATGTGCCCATATCGTCGTGGATGACCTCCGCTCTAAGCTCGTTATACCTATCCACGACTTTCCTGTAAATGCCGATGTCGATATACATATCGCCGCTTTCGGTCATCTTGATATTGTCGGTAAATTCCAAAAAGCTCATGGCGAGGTTGACGGCGACGGCGAGCTCGGGCGAAAATTCGTACTGATGCGCGTGCTTGAACTCGATTATCTCCCTGCATATCTTTTCGCAGTCGCCGAACATGTGCGCCGCCTGCATATAGAACAGGATATACTGCGCAAGCTCATAGTCCGAGCATTTCGAGCCCTTGTCGGAATAATGACATTTGAGAAAATCGTGAATGATATAGCGGTTGTCTATCAAGTACATCTTGTTGGTATTGACGGAAAGCTTTTGACGGTCTATAAAATACTTGATTATCCCGCCGACGAAATCTTCGTCCGATACCGCCTCCACAAACGAATTGTCGAAGTCCGAGGGGAGCACTATCCGCTCGGTCGCGCGCTTGACGCAGTGCACTTTCGGCTGTCCGTACGACGCGAGCACGAACCCGAGCTCGAAAAACAAATTGTTGCTGACCGCGCCGTCGGAACGGTTTTGGAATATGATTATCGCTTGATTACAGCTCTTTATCTGCCTGATGACTGTATCGCCGACCGACGCAAAACTCGAGCTGTTGTCGGCGTTGCCGCCGATAAAGCATCTGTAATTGTATTTTGATTCGAGTTCCTTTTTGACCGCGACCGCTATATCGCTGCTTCCGCTCCAACCGATAAAGATATTGTCCTTCATTTATTTTTCACTCCCAAAAATTCATCCGCTTGCATGAGCGCGTCCGCTATCATATTTATCCCGCGGCATACAGGCTCGCCGTCGACGAGCGCATGGTGCGCGGCGATATCGAACGACATCTTCACCCTGTCGCCCTCTGCAACAGCTTTGCCCCAGGTCAGCCGAGGTATACTGCTGCCGTCCGCGTCGGCATGGTCGTAAGGATTGGATATCGACGCAAAGTCCAGCCATTTAAGGCACGACATGTAAAATACGCCGTTGTCGCCGCAGTTGAACACACCGCCGCCGCCGTTCCGCCGCACCCGATCTATATCGGCGCGCGACTGCGCGTAAAACTCGGGATAGCCGTCGGTCATGCGGGTACGACACGGGCAGATGACGCCGCCGTCGATCATCACTATATAGTTGGGGTCTATCCTGTCGTACATAACGACTTTACCATCGACTATGCGCAGGCGCAGTTCTTCTACGGCGTTAAGACACTTAGATATCAAAAATGCAAAGTCGCTGAAAAACGAGGTATGCCGACGCTTGGACGAGGCGAAAAGCTCGGTCACGTCAAGCCGCGCGCCGACCGAGAATATCGGATCGGTGTATCCGATAAAGTTACGGTACGGCACGCGCCTATTCCATTTCTCGACATCGACTATCTTATACATCGCTAACAGTATAACATTTATATATCGGAAAGTAAAGTGGATAATATGATAACGTCTACTAAATGCGCTCGGACAGGCATATCTATACTAACATGGAAATAGTGACTTTGATATGCTTATCGCTCTCGCTCGCCGCCGACGCCTTCGTCACGGCGGTATGCGACGGTATGGCTTACCGCCCGAAGATAGGCAAGCGCATAGCCATCGCGCTGTCCTTCGGCGTTATGCAGGGGCTTATGCCCGTGCTCGGCGCTCTGCTCGGCGATAAGGCGCTCGGGTTTCTCGACGCGCAGAACTACCTTGCTTTCGCCGCGCTTCTCATCGTCGGCGTGCTTATGCTTATAGACGGGTTCGGCAAGCCCGAAAAAACGCGGAGCAAGCTCGGCGTAAAGACCATAGCTCTGCAATCGGTCGCGACGAGCGTCGACGCGTTCGCCTGCGGACTGACGCTCGTCACCATGAAGCTGCCGCTGTGGATAGACGGCGTGACCGTCGGCGGCATAACCGCCGTACTGTGTCTTGTCGGAGTGTGCTGTGCCGCCGCGATAGGCAAAAAGTTTTCCAATCCCGAGCGGTTCAAGCTCATCGGCGGCGCGGTGCTGATAGTGCTCGCGCTTAAACATCTCGTCTATTGCTTTATCTGATCTATCGGCTAACGAAAAAAGCGGCGGTATATCCGTCGCTTTTTGTTTTGCGGTGTTTACATCACGGTCATTCCGCGTCGTCCTGTTTGTGCTTGGCTTGCTTGGACGCTTCCGTCGCCGCTACCTTGACGAACTCCGCGAACAGCGGGTGCGTATACAAAAGGCGCGAGCGGTATTCGGGATTGTATATCGTGCCGATAAAGAATTTGTGCGTCGGGATCTCGAACGCCTCGGGCACGCCCGTCGGCGAGTGCGCGGCGAATACGAGCCCGTTTTTGAGGAACATCTGCTCATACTGACCGTTAAAGTCGAAACGGTGGCGGTGACGCTCGCGCGCCGTCGTGTCGCCGTATATCTTATTGAGGTACGTGCCCGCGGTTATCATCGACGGGAACGCGCCCTTTTTGAGCATGTTCGGCTCAACGAAACGGACAACGGGGTACGGGGTGTTTTGCTCGAACTCCTGCGAGGTCGCGCCCGTCATGTGGCAAACGTCGCGGGCGAACTCGACAAGCCCCGCCTGCGCGCCGAGACCTATCATGAGGCAAGGGACGTTGTTCTCGCGCGCGTACTTGGCGGCGGCGACTTTGCCCTCGAACCCGCGCACGCCGAAGCCGGGCGCGATGACGATCGCGCAATAGTCCGCGAGGATATTCGGGTCTTTCTTGACGTCCGCGCTCGAAACGAGCGTGACGGCGACGGCTTTGCCTTTGAGCAGTGCGGCGGTATTGAGCGCGTCGGTCAGCGATTGGTACGCGGTCGCTTTTTCCGTGTACTTGCCGACGAGCGCTATTTTGAGCTTGTTTTTGGAATTCTGCGCGCGTTCGGACTTCACGCTCATTTCCGTCCAAGCGGTTATATCGAGCTCGCGTTCTTCCATGCGCAGTTTTTTGAGCGCAAGCCCGGAGAAGTTCTGCGCGTGCAGTCTGAGCGGTACTTGGTACAGGTCGTCCGTCGTTACGCTCTCGATGATGCAATCCCTGTCGACGTTGCAGAACATCGACAGCTTCTTTTTGGAGCTGTCGTCGAGCGGATAGTCGGAGCGGCAAACGATAATATCGGGCTGGATACCGATATTTTGCAGTTCCTTGACGGAGTTCTGCGTCGGCTTGGTCTTGTGCTCTCCGCTCATTTCTATAACGGGCACGAGCGTGACGTGGATATATACCGCATTGCCCTTGCCGAGCTCGTTGCGGCACTGACGTATCGCTTCGAGATACGGGTGGCTCTCTATATCGCCGACCACGCCGCCTATCTCGCAAACGACAAAATCGGTCTCCTTGCGGTCGAGGCGGTACAGCGTGCGCTTTATCTCGTCGGTTATGTGCGGAACGACCTGGACGGACTCGCCGTCGTAATCGCCGTCGCGCTCGCGCTTGATGACCGAGGAGTAGATCTTGCCGCTCGTTATATTGCTGTTTTCCGACAGGTTCTGATCGAGAAAACGCTCGTAATGCCCGAGCACGAGATCGCCCTCGCCGCCGTCGTCGGTGACAAAGACCTCGCCGTGCTGATACGGGCTGAGGTACAGCGAGTCGACGTTGAAATACGGGTCGAACTTGATCATATCGACCGTATAGCCGCGCGCTTTGAGCAGCATCGCCATGCTCGCCGCCGTTATTCCCTTGCCAAGACCGGACACAACGCCGCCGGTCACGAAAATGTATTTCGACATAGCTTTTAGGAGCTTTCGCTCCGTCCTCCCGAAAATTTATCTTTTGTTTATTCCATCCGCAAGACCGATATATATCAGTCCTGCGCCATCTCGAAGCTTATCTCTTTCAGCTTTTTCGCATTGTACTCGACGACGCGCAGTATGTTGTCGAATATGCCTTTGGCTACTTCCCTGTCGCTTATCGAGCGCGACGCACTGCCATCGGCATTGTCCGTATGGACTATAAAGTTGCGCATCTTGAAATACTCGGTATACAGCGCGACCATGACCTCGTCGAATATAACGCTGTTGATGCGCTGTGTATAACAGCGTTTGAGTATATAATTGCCTGCGTCGTCCTTGTCGAACGCCTGACCTATCATCTTGACCTTGATGCCCTTTGCGCGTTGCAGTGCGACAACAAAGCCTTCGAGCCCGCGGTACGGCAGCATCAGCGTGCCCGAATAATCCTTGGGCTGAAGCTTGGCTTGATAGAAGTCGTGGATACCGTTGGAAAAATCGTTGCGCGCCTGCTCGGGAAGGAAGTCGCATGCCGTCGGCAGCCAACGTCTGAGCTGTGCGTTAGGGTCGTTTTTCGGTGCGGGCTTTTGCTTGGGCGCTTGCGCGCTTTGTTTTTTGCTCTGCTCGGCATTGTTAGCCGTATTGCCGCCGCGCCCCGCCGACTTAGCGGAAAGCTCCGCATAAAGTCCCGTGCCCGACCGAGCGAGCGTCGAGCCGCCGCCGCGCTTGACGTCGTCCTCGTCGCCGAACGATATCGTCGCGTGCGGCTTGCGCACGCCTACCGCACCGCCCGCAGTCAGCTTGGATCTGGCAGAGATCACCGTCGAATGCGCGATGGGCGGCGTCGCCTTTTTGACCGCGATGGGCGGCGTAGGCTGGACGGTCGTCCGCGGCAAGTTCCTATCAGACTGAGGCTTTGCCTGCGGCGCGGGCTTTTGCTGTGTCCGCGCGCGGTCGGGTCTTTTGCTGTCGACGAATATCTTGGCGCGCACGCCGTTTTCCGTATCGACCGATATCGAGCGGTTAAATCCGCCGTTTCTCGGTGCGGCGGACCTTTGCTCCGCTGTCGGTCTGCTTTGGTTTTGAGCTTGCGCGCCGCTCTGCGCGGGTACGGTACTGCGCTTGACGGTCTTGCCCTCCGTGCCGAACACGCCGAGGAGTTCTTCCGAATACGCTTCGGGCGCGGTTATCGAAACGACCTGCGCGCGCGTATCGTATACGACCGCGACGCGGCTTTCGTTCCTGACGTAGGAATACCTGTCGTAATGAGATTTTTCGTCTGCCATTACGGCGCTGCGCAAAAAGTATTCCGCGCCTATCCTCGATATAAACGCCTGTGTTTCGTCAGCCGAACACGGCGATATATTATATCTTAAATTTGCCATTATTGCTCCGTGAATAATTTATTGATGTTGTTATGTTGTCCGCACGGTTTATATCGGTCCATGCGAAAAATAACTTTGATTTATCTTTTGCATGTCCTATCATAAACTACGGGCTGTTTATTTGCGCGTGCCAATTTGATTGGCAATCGAATCGTCTATATAGATATTCGACTGCCGCGCAAAATATTATAAGCGGCTTGATGCCGCTTATAAATTATTTATTTTTGACTTTGACTTTGCGGAACCTTACGACGTAGACTATAACGCCCGCGAGCAACACTACTGCGACGACGATGAGCACCGTGGAAAGGGTGGTTATCGTGGTCGGCTTGCCCGAGCCGCTGCTTACGACGGTGATATTGTAACGCTGCGTCGTCACGTTGCCGACGGAGTCGGTAGCCGTGTAAACGACCTCGTACTGACCCGCCATCGTGAATTTTATCGGGCTCTCTTTGTCCTTGGAATCGTAGCCGTTGTACTTGTCGTTGCGGTGCGAATCATACGAGCCGCTGACGGTAGCTTCGGTCACTTCTTCTCTCGACGGATTGTAGAGCTTTTTGGTTATCGTTACGTTGTTCTCGTTCTGCGAAAGCTCCATATCGGCGAAGTTGAACGTGTCGCCCACTCTCATACGCGCCGATGCGGCAGTGCCGCCCTTTATGGTGAATTCAGGACCGACAACGTCGCCGATGTTGATGGAGTACGTCGCCGTAACGGGCGTCGCATTGGCATAGGTCGCCGTGTAAGTCACGGTGTACTTGCCGTCGGTCGTGCCCTTGAACACATACTCGTACTCGGAGTCTTCTTCGGTGATCTCGTCGACCTGGATCTCTTTGGACTTTTCGTTCTTGACTACCACTTTGACATCGGCTTTGCCGTTGGGCGACGAAGCGATGACGAACGGGAGCTTGACTTCCGCGCCCTTGTCGGCATACGTCGGCATGATGCCCTGCACCTCGATAACCGGTGCGGAGTCGTCCTGAGCCGAGAAGGAATAAGCGCCCTTGCCGAACGGCGTCGCGTCGGCGAAGTCATAGCCGCTCGTTATATCCTCGGCAGCGATATAGCCGTCGCGGACTGAGTACGAGCCGTTGGTGTGCGCGGTGAACTCGCTGCCGATAAGGCTGAACGAACCGCCGCTTATACGGCGCGCGACATAGTAGTGCTTGTTGGGATCGGCATCGTCGTCTTTGATGTCGATGGTGTCGTTGTGGAGCTGGTACTTGACGTTGACGTTGGCGCGCGAGCCGATAGTAGCGGACTGCGCCTGTATACCGTTGTCATTGCCCGAGGGCGCGACCTCGACGCTGTAACCGTAAGCCGAGCTTACGCCATTGGCGTCGAACACCTTGACGGTGAGGCGGTACGTGCCTTTGACCGATGCTTTGAAGGTGATGTTGCTTACATAAATCTTAGAACCGGTCGAACCGACGTTATCCACAGAAACGGTGTCGAGCGTCGTATTGACGACGTCGCCGTTGGGGTTCTTGACGGTGACTTCAAAGCCCGTGAGCTTGCGCATCGACGCATCGGCGACGTCTATCGAGAAGCCGCCCGCGACGACGGTATCGCCCGCTTCTATCGCAGCGGTATCGCGCGACGAGTTCTCTCCGCCGGAAGGCGTGTTTACCTTTTTGGCGAAAGCGATACTGCCGGTATAAGTGAACGCACCCGCCTCGGAAGCGACCGCACCGACGATGCGCGTTTTGGTCTCGCTCGTGGTAAAGTCACCCTCGGTAGCGAGGTTGGTCTTGGTATTGCCGACCTTGTCGGTAACGGACACGACATAATACAGGGTCGTGCCTACTTTGAGTTCCTTTTTGGTCGTCTTGTCTTTGTCGACTACGAGATACGTGCCGTCGGTCCTCGTCTCAAACTCGGCTTTCTCGCCGCCCTTGACGTTGATGAACAACGCGTCGCCGTCGAGCCCGTTATCCGAATACAGTCTGTAATCGACGGTCGGACGCGAGTCTTTGGCGTCGGCGACCGCAGGCGTCGGAACGGTGAACGATTCGTCGGCTATGACGGAGAGATACGAGGGCGCGGTGACTTCCGCAGTGGAGGGCAACGCCTTATCCTCGTAGGTATCTTCGAGCTTAATGGTGTAGGTCTTGGACGATCTGTTCTGCGCGCTGTCGCTCGCACGGTAATACACGGTATACGTACCCGTAAGGTCGTCGGTCTTGTCGCCGGACGAGTCCGTCCTGTTGTAGAGCGAGAAGTCGAACTCGAGCCCGTCTTCGCCCCAAACGAGATCGGGGAACTTGCCGTCGGTCTCTTTGCCGTAGGTCTTGCCCGTGAAAGTCGCTTTTTCGCCGCCCGCGAGCACGTCCTCGAACTCGACTACGGTGCGCGAATTATCGGAATCGGTTATGCGGAAGTACAGCGATATAGGGTTTTCCTCGTCGCCGACACGGCTGACGTTATCTACGAGCTCGGGAATGGGGAACTTGACTTTGCCGCCTTTTCCGGTAACGACGCTGTCCTTGTCCTTTATTTCCAAGCCCCAGGTCTCGGGTATCTTATCGTCCGCTATCGAGTGGAACACAGGCGCGGCGACGTCCTTTGCGGTCATCGTGTACTCGCGGACCGCGGACTTGTTGTTGGAGTCGTCGGTGGCGACGTACGAAACCTTATACGTGCCGGGCTCGGTCGGATAGAAGGTCATTGCTTTGTCGTTGTCGAAATCGACGGTGCCGTACTCTACGCCTTCCTTGACAAGGGCGTAGCCGTAATCGTCGACGTCGGTGAGCTTGACCTTTTCGCTGTCCGGTCCGAGCACCGTTATCTCTATCTTGACGTTCTCGTCGTAGTTATCGGTCGCGGTAGCCGTGGGGAGCTTGACCGCACGGTTGACGGATATCTCGCTCGCGACGCCCGAAACGCTGAGCGTGGGGGCTTGCGTATCGCTGAACGTGTTTTGAACGTTTATCTCGAAAGTCTTGCTGAAAAACTTACGACCACTCTCGCCGCCCAACTGCGCGGAATACGTGAGGTACGTCTTGCCGTTGGCGTCGGGCTTGAACGTGTCGCCCGGCTTATACTCCTTGTTGGCGGAGTCTTTGACGGTGAGGACTATATCGCCCGGATAGGATTTGAGCATGCTGTTGTCGTCGTAGTACGCGACCTTCGCGCCCGGAACGGTAAACTCGCCGCTCTTAGCCATATACGACGGGATGCCCGCGCCGTTGTCGTCGACGCGCAGAAAGTATTCCTCGTCGAGCGTGACGTACACGTTGTGCGTGTACGAATCGTCGCCGTTGGCGTACGTAACGGTATAGTTGCCTATCTGCTCCGCGGTAACGGTGTAATACTTGCCGTCGGAACTGAGCGCGCCGTCGAGGTCGACCGTTTGATCGTTGGGCGCGGTAACGACGGGGGTAACGCCCGTTACTCCCGAGACGGGAACTCTGAAGCTGTCGCCGTAGTCGCACTTGTCCGCGAGCACCACGTTGGCAAACAGATCTTTGTTTGTCGCGGTGTCGGCATAAGACGGAGCGTTTACGAACGAAAAGCCCGTAAGCATGACCGCAAGCCCGACGGGCAATGCCGCCGCGGCGATACCGTACTTCTTTAACTTAGTAGATTTTTTCATCTAGTTGACTTTCTCCTGATCGAAAGTTTGTAAACATATACTCTAAAATTATACTATTTGACGGAAAATTTGTCAAACGTTTTACGGCACTAATGCCGCACTAAAAAAAATACTTTGACGGGGCGTTTTCTGCGACGGACTCGCCGCTTCTCCGCCGTCCTTTCTATTATGACGATAGCGTTGCGATTATATGTACGAAAAACCGCTCAAAGCACGCGTATGACCGAATCGACGCTCCGCACCGATGCGAGCTTGCCTATCGCTTCGAGCGACTGCATGACCGCATGCTCGCGCGCGCGGTGTGTAAGGAACATCACGGTAGCGGCGTCGCCGTCGCTCGGGCTTTGCGTCGCCGCCTTGATGCTGACGCCGTTATCGCTGAGCACCGTCGACAGGCGGCTGAGCACGCCAGCTTTGTCGTCGACCGTGACGCACAGATAGTAACCGCTGACAAAGTCGCCGACGAGCGACACTGACTTGTCGAGCTTGCCCGTATTGGCAAAGTCGCAATACCGCGGTTTGTCCGAAAGCGCTTTTATCACGTCGGATACTATCGCACTGCCCGTCGGGTGCGCGCCTGCGCCCGCGCCGTAGAACATAAGGTCGCCGACGTGGTCGCCGTTGAGGTATACCGCGTTGTACGCGCCGGATACCGATGCGAGCGGATGGTTCTTGGGCACGAACGCGGGATGGACGCGGGCTTCGACGTTGTTGCCGTCGCGCTTACCTATGGCGAGAAGCTTTATCTCGTAGCCGAGGTCGTGCGCGTTCTTTATGTCCGCCGCAGTGACCTTGGTTATGCCCTCGCGGTAGATACTGCCGTAAGGCAAACATGTATGGAAAGCGAGCGAGCCGAGTATCGAGAGCTTGTACGCGGCGTCGTAGCCCTCGACGTCCGACGTCGGGTCGGCTTCGGCATAGCCGAGCGACTGCGCCGCGCCGAGCGCTTCCGCATAGCCGAGGTTCTCGCTCGACATCTTGCTTAGGATATAGTTGGTAGTGCCATTGATTATGCCGCAGATGCTCTGCACTCTGTCGCCCTGAAAGCTCTCGCCGAGCGCGCGTATCACGGGAACGCCGCCGACACAGCTCGCCTCGAAAAACAGTCCGCAGCCGTGCGCCGCGGCGATCGGCTCGAGCTCGTGCCAAAACTTGGCGAGCAGTTCTTTATTGGCGGTGACGACCGACTTGCCGCTCTCGAGCATTTTCGTTATAAAGGTCTTGGCTGGCTCTACGCCGCCCATCGTTTCCACGACGACCTCTATCTCCTTATCCGCGGCGAGCTCGTCGACCGAGCCGCAGTACAGCGACGGGTCGATGCCGCGCGCACGGAGCGGCGCGTCCGTCCTGTCGAGTATGCGCTTGACTCTGACATCGAGCCCTTGCGTGCGCTCGATATAGTCGCCGTTGCTTGCGATTATATCGTATGCGCCGCCGCCGACCGTGCCGAGACCCATTATCGCTATATTTCTTACGCTCTTGTTTTTCATGCCTGACGTTCCTTACTTTTTGTTGAGTTGATACATTATATTGAGCCCGCGGAGCGTGAGCGTCCTGTCCACTACGTCGATGACGTCCACGCATTTATTGACGACGTCGGATATACCGCCCGTAGCTACGACCTTGGCGTCGGGCAGTCCCGCCTCGCGCTTGAGCCTTGCGACCATCGACTCTACCATTCCCGAATAACCGTAAATGATGCCCGACTGCATGTTGGTTATCGTAGTGCGGCCTATCGCGCGTGCGGGCGCGACGAGCTCGACCTTGGGCAGTCTTGCCGCCGCCGCCGACAGCGACTCCGCCGCCGACTTCAAGCCGAATGATATCGCGCCGCCGAGCAGCTCGCCGCCGTCAGCTATCACGTTGAACGTGGTAGCCGTGCCGCAGTCTATGACTATGCACGGCGCGCCGTAAAGCCTGTATGCGCCGACGCAGTTAACTACCCTGTCCGCGCCGAGTTCCTTGGGATTGTCGTATTTGATATTGAGACCTGTTTTCAATCCTGCCCCGACTATCATCGGCTTGAAGCCGAAATACGTTTCTATCATGTGCTCGAAGGTATAGTTGAGGTTGGGATTGACCGAGCTTATGATAGCGCCCTCGACGTCGCGTATCGGTATGTTCTTGACGGACAGCATGTCTTTTATCAACAGCCAATACTCGTCGCCTGTCTTATTGGACGAAGCCATGCGCAATGTATACGTCAGCTCGTCGTCATTGAACAGACCCATTTTTATATTGGTATTGCCTATGTCGAAAACTATCGTCATTTTTTATCCTCGTTTTCCGTAGATCCGCCGTCCGCGCGATCGGGCGCGGCGGCGCACAGTCCCGTATCTGCGACCGCGTCGGGCGCGGGCGCGAATTTATCCGTTACCGCGTCGGGCGCGGCACGGCGTTTTTTGCCGCGCGAGAGCACGGCTTTATCGAGCGTCAGCGCTATCGGCGGTGCGAGCGCCGCCATCAGCGCACATTCTATCGCGCCCGATATGAGCATCGTCGGGACGTACACCATAACGGTCATACCGCCGAACTCGAGCTCGGGCACAACGAGCGCCATCAGCCCGACGACGAACGCCGTATTGAACAGCGAGCCGAGCGCTGCCGAGACGGACGCCGCGGCGAACCTGCCCGCCCTGCCCGTCGGCTTGGCTATGCGCGTTATCAGTCTGAAAACGCCGAAGCAGCAGACCGCCGCCGCTATCCTCGGCAGTATCGCGAGGTAAGGCGCGGTGATGAACGCCGTCGATACTATCGATACCGGCATAACAAAGCTGTACGCAAGGCTGACGCAGCCGAACGCGAGCCCGACGAACGCGACCATGCCGAATGGCAACGTCGTCGCGGCGACCGCGACAGGCAGAAAGAATACGTACGGGATAAGCCCCGTGACCGCGCAGAGCGCAGTCAGCGTCGCCGCTACCGTGACGGAACGCGTGTTTATTTTCATGCTCGCTCCTTCTGTTGGACTTCCGTTATATAGGATAGCCCACAGCCGATGTGGTTATTTGCTTTGGCTGAGATCCTGTCGGTATCCCGCCGTCGACGCATGCCTTACGCGCCGATTGTAACAGTATAACACATGTCGCGGATATTTGCAAGCGCGCCGTTTCGGTCTCGAAAAAAAATATCTGTCATTCTTGCACACAATCCGTAAAATCCCATACACTGAAACTAGATACGCGCGTATCGTACCAAAGAATAACTGCGATGCCGCTTGCCACGCGCGCTGCCCGGGATGCGCGCGACAGGCTCGCGGATACGTCCGAACAAATCTTTATAAGGAGGAATCACACCATGTTTAACGGTTGCGGAGGCTGCGGCGACATCATGTTGCTTTTACTGCTCTGTTGCTGCTGCGGCGGCGGCTATGACTGCGGCTGCAAAAAGGGTTGCGACTGCAAAGATATCTTTCTGCTCTACATACTCATGTGCTGCTGCGGCGGTAGGGATAAATGCTGCTGCTAATAAAATAACGACCTTTTCGGTCGGCGCAAATAAGCAAAAAGACCGCGACGGGACTGCCCGCGCGGTCTTTTGTTTTTGATCGGTATTTGTTCCGTTAAACCGAACTCGGATCGGCCGAACTCGGTAAGCATGCCGTCGCATCAAAATTTGGTGTTTTCTATGATATAGTCGGCGACGCGGTCCTCGGCGATGCGGATCTGGCTCATGGAGTCGCGCTCGCGCACTGTGACCGTGCCCGTTTCGAGCGTGTCGAAGTCGACCGTCACGCAGTACGGCGTGCCTATCTCGTCCTGACGGCGGTAGCGCTTGCCTATTGAGCCCGGCAGGTCGTAGTTGCACGGTATGCCGCGCTTGCGGAGCTGTCTGAACAGCGCGTCGGCGCGCTCTGAAAGGTTCTTTTGCAACGGGAGCACCGCCGCTTTGTACGGCGCGATGCTGGGCGCGAAGCGCATGACCGTGCGCGTTTCTTTTTCCAGCTGTTCCTCGTCGTAGGCGTTACACAGCACGGCGAGCATCGCTCTGCCGACGCCGAGCGACGGCTCGATGACGTATGGCGTGTATGTTTCGTTGGTCGCGGGATCGGTGTATTCGAGTTTTTCGCCCGAGAACTCCGAGTGTTTTTTAAGGTCGTAATCGGTGCGGTCGGCGATGCCCCAGAGCTCGCCCCAGCCGAACGGGAACAGGTACTCGAAGTCGCTCGTCGCTTTGGAATAGAACGACAGCTCGGCTTTGTCGTGGTCGCGGACGCGCAAGGAGTCTTTGTCGAGCCCGAGTTTGAGCAGGAAATCAAAGCAGTACTGTTTCCAATACTCGAACCATTCGAGGTCCTCGCCGGGCTTGCAGAAAAATTCCATTTCCATTTGCTCGAACTCGCGCAGGCGGAATATGAAGTTGCCGGGCGTTATCTCGTTGCGGAACGACTTGCCTATCTGACAGATGCCGAACGGCACGCGCGCGCGCATGGAGCGCGTCACGTTTTTGAAGTTGACGAATATGCCCTGAGCGGTCTCGGGACGGAGGTAGCACGTCGCCGCCGTATCCTCGGTCACGCCCTGGAACGTCTTGAACATCAGGTTGAATTTCTTGACGGCGGTAAAGTCCGACTTGCCGCACACGGGACAGGGTATCTTATGCTCCGCCACGAACGCCGAAAGCTCCTCGTTGCTCATCGCCGCGACGGGCACGTCGAGCTTGTGTTTTGCCGCATACGCCTCGACGAGGTCGTCGGCGCGGCAACGGCTCTTGCACGATTTGCAGTCCATGAGCGGATCGGAAAAACCCGCGAGGTGACCGGACGCTTTCCAGACCTCGGGGTTCATGAGTATCGAACAGTCGAGACCGAAGTTGTTTTCGCTCTCGGTGACGAACTTCGACCACCAGGCTTTTTTGATATTGTTATACAGCTCCACGCCGACGGGACCGTAATCCCAGGTATTGGCAAAACCGCCGTAAATCTCGCTGCCCGCGTAAATAATGCCGCGCGATTTGCAAAGCGCAACGAGCTTGTCCATTGTGACTTTCATATTGTTCACAGCCTCCGTATATAGTGGTTATCTGTCGGCGCGTAACGCGCGCTTTATACAAGGTCGTCCTTTAAGCTCCTGTCGAACAGTTGCTCCATGACCGTGCGCGGCGGCACGTGCTCTAATATCATCGTGTTGACCGCGCTGGTTATAGGCATGTCGACGCCCAGCCTGTCGGCTATAAGCGCGACCGCGCGCGCGGTGTGCACGCCCTCCGCGAGCAGCTTGAACTTTTTGCCGGCGACGTATTCCTCGCCCCAGGTGCGGTTGTGGCTGAACTTAGAGAACAGTGTCGTTTCGTAATCGCCGAGATGACACAGCCCGTAAGCCGACATCGGATTGCCGCCGAGCTTGTCTATGAGCCGCGCGACCTCCCTGCTGCCGCGCGCCATCAGCGCGCCTTTGAGCGACGAGAGGTTCATGCCGTCAAGCCCGCCCGCGACGATGCCCATTACGTTTTTGGTCGCAGCGCCTATCTCCGTGCCGATTATGTCCGTGCCGTAATAGAAGCGTATCAGCGGACTTTTGAACCACTCGACGATGCGTCCGACCGTCGTGCGGTCGTAGCCGTCGATGAGCATGCAGTTGGGATTGCCGACGACGAATTCCTGAACGTGCCCGGGACCTACCCACACCGCTATCTGCCACTCCTCGAGCCCGAATTCGAGCGCGACCTCGCTGAGCCGCTTGCCCGTAGTTATCTCGATGCCCTTCATGCAAGTTACGATATATTTCTTTTTGAGATCGCAGTTTGCGGACAGCTCCGCCATAACGTCGCGGAAGCTCTGCGACGGAACGGAAACGAGCACGACGTTAGCCGAGCCGACGGCGCGCGCAAAATCGTCAGACAGCGCGACCGAGCGCGGAAGCGTGACGTATTCGTTCTTGCGCGTCATGGCGAGCTTTTCGTAACTGATAGAACCGCGCCTGCCGCAAAGCGTAACGTTATGTCCAAGCTCTGCCGCGTACCATGCCAAAAACGAACCCCATCTGCCGCAGCCGACGACGGTCACCTTTGTGCGCGGACGCGTATAGTCAACGGGAATAGAATACTGTTCGAGCAATTTACCACCTGTTTTCGGTAATATCGTTTATGCCGCAGCCGGCGTTATTGTCACTGCCGACCGCCGTCGCGCGACGCTGTGCCGCGTACTTAGTTCTTGGGCGAATAGTTGGGCGCTTCCTTGGTTATCGAGATGTCGTGCGGGTGCGACTCGATGAGCGACGCGCCCGTTATCTTGACGAACTTGGCGTCCTTTCTGAGCTTGGCTATGGTCGGCATGCCCGTATAGCCCATGCCCGCGCGCAGACCGCCTATTAGCTGATACACGATGTCGGACAGCGGTCCGCGGAACGGCACTCGCCCTTCCACGCCCTCGGGAACGAGCTTTTTCGTGCCTTCCTGGAAATACCTGTCCTTACTGCCGAGCGGCATCGCGCCGAGACTGCCCATACCGCGGTAGGTCTTAAAGCTCCTGCCCTGATATATCTCGAGCTCGCCAGGGCTCTCCGTCGTGCCCGCGAACAGCGAGCCTATCATTACGGCGTTCGCGCCCGCGGCGATAGCCTTGGTTATGTCGCCGCTGTACTTGATACCGCCGTCGCCTATTATCGCTTTGCCGTACTTGTCCGCGACCTCGGCGCAGTCCATGATAGCCGTTATCTGCGGCACGCCTATGCCCGCTACGATACGCGTCGTGCATATCGAGCCAGGTCCGATACCGACCTTAACTACGTCCGCGCCCGCCTTGAACAGCGCGTCCGCGGCGGCGGACGTTGCGACGTTGCCGGCGATAAGCGTTACCGCAGGGAACGCGGCTTTTACCTTTTCCGCCGCTTTGATCACGTCGACGTTATGTCCGTGCGCGGTGTCGAGCACCAGGCAGTCGACGCGCGCTTCGACGAGCGCTTTAGCTCTGTCCATATATCCAGCGCCGTTGCTTATAGCCGCGCCGACGAGCAGTCTGCCGTTCTTGTCCTTGGCGGAGTTTGGATACTGTATCGCCTTTTCTATATCCTTTATCGTTATGAGCCCTTTAAGGCAGCCCTCGCCGTCGACTATCGGCAATTTTTCTATCCTGTGCTTGCCGAGTATCTTCTGCGCCTCCCCGAGCGTCGTGCCGACGGGCGCGGTGACGAGCCCCGTCTTGGTCATGACGTTTTCTATGGGTTGAGCGAAATCTGTCTCGAACCTGAGATCGCGGTTAGTCAGTATACCGACGAGCTTACCGTTCTTGACGATGGGCACGCCCGAGATCTTGTACTTGTGCATAAGCTCGAGCGCGTCGCTGACCTTGCGGTCGGGCTCGAGGAAGAACGGGTCCGTGATAACGCCGTGCTCGCTGCGCTTGACCTTGTCGACGTGCTCCGCCTGGTCGTCTATGCTCATGTTCTTATGTATGATGCCGATACCGCCCTCGCGAGCTATCGCAATGGCGAGCCGCGATTCGGTAACGGTGTCCATAGCCGCGGCGACGAGCGGTATGTTGAGCGTGATGTCCGCGCTGAGCTTGGTCGTCAGATCGACGTCCTTGGGCGTCACCTTGGATTCGCCCGGGATAAGCAGAACGTCGTCGAAAGTCAGTCCGTCTTTTACGATTTTACCCATAAATTTCTCCTTTTTGTAATGCTATTGCAGTTGAGCCCGATATTCCTTGAGCGCCTCGGTATAGACGTATTCAAGCTCTACGAGCCGTCCTTTGTAATTGACGAATTTATAAAGCTCGCACGTGCCGTACTCGTCGAGCACCGCGTCGCGGTTGCCGTAGCTGTCGGTCTGGTCGTAGTACAGTATCATGGACATGTACCAAAGCCGCGTCGACACCGAGTTGAGCACGTTGAGCCAATACAAACGATGCAATGTATCGTTGATATCCTTGCAATTATAATCGACAGCCGCCTGCGCGAAATCGCGGAAGCTCTTGAGGTTTTCGTAAAGCGGCGTAAAGCCCGATTCGGGCGTGATGAACAGTCTGAGCTCGTCGCCTTTGAGCATGTGTCTGTACCTATACGCCTTGTCGCGCGCCTCCTCGGGCTCGGTGGCGGAGAATATCGCCTCGTTGAGCCTGTCGGTAACGCCGAGCTTATTATAGGCATATGCCAGATACTCGTCGAGAAGATCGATATAATCGATGAACCCGTCTATGATATCGGGGTCGGTCTTGTTGACTACGCCCGCGAAGGTGTTGGAACGGTTGGAAAGAGTCTGCACGCAGTCGCCGTCTCTTCCGCTGTCATACAGCATGTAATTAAGCGCGTCGCCGCCCATTATGATCCGCGCGCGGTAGTTTAGCACCATGACGGTATGCGCGAAATCGTATACGAGCGGCTGCATTGTGACCGACGGAACGCTTACAATATTTACCGCGTCTTTTTTCGCATTGACCGTCCTAACGGCATTAAGGCTCGCATATCTGCGCGTAAACAATTCAAGTTTTTCGGCGAAGTACCTGGCGCTTTTCTTGTCGCCGTCCGCCTCGGTGCGGCGCATAAGCGAGTCGGAAAGCGTCATGCACACCGTCAGCGCCTCCACCATGTCGTCGTCGGTGAGGCTCGCCTCGGCAGCTATTGCGGTAAAGTTTCCGAGCTCGTCCGCGCCGAGAGCGTCGTGGGCCTTCAGCCTGCGCTCGATGTACGTGCCGCCAGAATTGAGCGCGCGCTCGGACATTCCGAGACTGTTGAAAACGCGCATCGCCTGCAACGGCAACGTCACCGTAAGTATCGACAAAATAAGAATAACGACGGACAGCGTTACCGCCGCCGCCTTAACAGACAGCTTGACAAGCTCGCCCGCGAGCCCCGTGCCGCCGCCTGCGCCGTCGCGCGCGGAGCTTTCGGCACGGTCTGCGGCGGGAGCTTTCCGCTCCGCCGTCCGCTCCTCTTTGCCGTCCGAGCTTGCAGAGATATCTTCGTTGATCTTGTCGTCCGAATCTATCATTGCAACAGTATATCACATTCGGTTCGGCAAAGACAAGCATTTTAAGGGCATTGACGCGCAAATATCGACTGCCGCGCCGCGCGCTGCGGTCTCTATTCGTTGCGGTCGGAGCGCTTGGCGAGCACCTTGGCGGTCGTCGGGTCGAGCAGGACGCCGCAATTTTTCCCGTCGGCGAAGTAGAATACCACATACCAGCACAGCCCCTCGCTTACGGGATTGTTTATCAGCCGCACGCGTGTTTCGTGCGCGCCGTTTATGTCAAACTCGTTTTTTGCCGCGCTTACCGCCGAGTCGTAAGTCATCATTTCGGGCGTGACGAGCGAGGTCATCTTGTACTCGCGCCGACGCTTTTCGCCGTTCTCCGTATACAGCACCGCGACGGTGAAGGTATCCGTCGTTTCGTAAGCGAACTCCGCGGAATACGACGCGGCGAAGGGATGGACGATGAGCGCGCCGCCGAATTTTTTGCCCGACGACTCGCCCGATCTGTCGGGGTCGTCGGGAACGCTCGCCTCGTACTCGCAGGTCGCCGTCACGTCGAACACCGCCTTGTCCGTCGGCGATACGGTTATGAGCGTATAGCTTATCATCTTCGCGACGACGCCGTCCGTTTCGTAAGGCGTCTCGCGCATGCCCGAAACCGCCGTGACGGTGAACATCTCGTCGGACGCGGTAAAATAATCTGTGCGCCGCTCGCTGATATCGGTATCGGCGGGCGCGCACGACGCGAGCAGGACCAACGTCGCAACGGTCATGAACGCGGCGAATAACATACACAGTTTTTTCATGTGCTATAAATATGCCGCGGACGCGCCGTTTATGAAAAAACGGCAAAGCCTCAGCTCTGCCGTTAAATGCGTATTCGTCGGTATCGCGCGACGCCGATACGAGCTTTAATTATCATTTATCCTTTACCTTCATAAGCCTGACGACTGCGGCGCGCTCGTTCTCGTCGAGCTTCATCAAAATATATTTGATGGTTTCTTTCAACTGCGGGATCATTACGTATTCGAGCGCATTGACGCGGCGACGGTTCTTTTCTATCTCGTCGGCGAGCATGTTGCACGTCTTTTCCACCTCCGCGAGGTGCAGGAGCTTGTCGGCGAGCTCGGTCAGCTTGAGCACGGCGTCGTCAAGCTCGGCGGGCGCGGCGCACAGCGCGTAAGGCAGTTCGACGTCGCCTACCCTGCTCGTCTGCATATACGGCACGTCCACGCCCATGACGTTTTTGGTGCCGACGGTTATCGACGCGGCGAGCGTCGGCAGCGCTATCGCCTGCAACGTTTCGAGCGGCTGACCCGCCGAAAGCGAAAACAGACGGAGCGCCTCGGCGACCTCGCCCTCTATCTCCTCGCGCAGCCGCTTGTTCTCGCGGATAAGCGTCAAGAACTGTCTGACCATTTCGTCCGACTTGTCTTTGAGCAGCTTATGTCCGCGCTCGGCGGTCTTGAGCCTGTCTTTGAGCCGACGCAGTTCCATGCGCGTCGGGTTTACGTTAAGTCTTGCCATATCGCTCCGTTACGCTCGTTCGGGGTCGGCAGTCGCGCCGTCCGCAGGCATGAACTCGTCGAGATACTCGTCGCGTATCCTTTTGAGCTCCGAGCGCGGAAGTATCTTCAAAAGCTCCCAGCCGATGTCGAGCGTTTCCTCTACCGTCCTGTTCGCGTCGAAGCCCTGATTGATATACCGCTTTTCGAACTCCTCGGCGAACTTGGCGTAAAGCCTGTCTACGTCGGACAGCGCGGCTTCGCCGAGTATCGCGCCGAGCTCCTTCGCATCCTTGCCGCGCGCGTACGCCGAGAATAGCTGGTTCATCGTGTCCGCGTGATCCTTGCGCGTCTTGCCCTTGCCTATGCCCTTGTCTTTGAGCCGCGACAGCGACGGCAAAACGTCTATCGGCGGGTTCAGCCCCTTTTTGTAAAGGTCGCGCGAAAGTATTATCTGACCTTCCGTGATATAGCCCGTAAGGTCGGGGATAGGGTGAGTTTTGTCGTCCTCGGGCATCGTCAGTATCGGTATGAGCGTAATGGACCCGGTCTTGCCGCGGACGCGTCCCGCGCGCTCGTAAATGGTAGCGAGGTCGGTATACAGATACCCGGGATAGCCGCGCCGTCCGGGCACTTCGCGCCGCGCCGCCGAGATCTCGCGGAGAGCCTCCGCGTAGTTGGTTATATCGGTCATGACGACGAGCACGTGCATGCCGCAGTCGAAAGCGAGGTATTCCGCCGCGGTCAGAGCCATCTTGGGCGTGTTGATCCGCTCGACTGCCGGGTCGTTTGCGAGGTTGAGGAACATTACGGTACGATCTATCGCGCCTGTGCGGCGGAAGTCGTTTATAAAGAAATCGCTCTCCTCGTATGTTATGCCCATCGCCGCGAAAACGACGGCGAACTTATCGTCGGTGTTCTTGACTCGGGCTTGGCGCGCTATCTGCGCCGCAAGGTCGGCGTGCGGCAGTCCCGACATGGAGAACACGGGCAGTTTCTGTCCGCGGACGAGCGTATTGAGCCCGTCGATAGCGGATATGCCCGTTTGAATGAACTCGTTGGGATAGTCGCGAGCGACCGGGTTGAGCGGACTGCCGTTTACGTCGAGGCTCTTTTCGGGCAGTATTTCCGCGCCGCCGTCGATGGGATCGCCCATGCCGTCGAACACCCGACCGAGCATATCGCGCGACACTTTCAGTTCTATCGCCTTGCCCGTGAACGTCGCCTTTGCCTCGGCGATGCGCAAGCCCCTGCTCGGCGCGAAAAGCTGAACGAGCGCTTTGTCGCCGTCGACCTCGAGCACTCTGCCGAGCCGCGTTTCGCCGCCGCGCTGATCTATCTTGACAAGCTCGTTATACTTGACGCCCTCGACGTCCTCTACGAGCATGAGCGGTCCGACGACTTCCTTTATTGTGCGGTATTCCTTGCGCATCACTCGTCCTCCTTTTTGAGCTCGGCGAGCTGTTTTATCATCTCGTCGCGCAGTGCGTCGAGCTTGGCGGTATCGGCTTCTTCCGTGTACTTGGCTCTGCCTATCTGCTCGCGGCACGGCAGAGCGAGTATGCCGTCGACGCTTGCGCCGCGGTCGAGCGCGCGCAACGCCTGTTTATAAAAATCGACGATGAGCCGCAGCATCTTGAACTGCTTATCGAGCGAGGTATACGTATCCACCTCGTGAAAGCTGTTTTGGTGCAGGTAATCCTCGCGCACCGACTTAGCCGACTCCATGGTCAGCCTGTCGCGCGGCGAAAGCGCGTCGATACCGACGAGCCGTACTATCTCGTCGAGCTTGGCTTCCTCCTGCAAAAGCTTGCTTATCTCCAAACGGTACGCGCCCCACTGCGCGTCGACGTTCTTGGTGAACCAGCCCGCGAGCCTGTCGCCGTACAGCGAGTAGCTGACGAGCCAATCTATCGCGGGGAAATGCCGTTTGTACGCGAGCGCGCTCGACAGTCCCCAATAGACCTTGACTATGCGGAGCGTCGCTTGACTGACGGGCTCGGACATATCGCCGCCGGGAGGCGACACCGCGCCTATCGCCGTGACCGAACCGGTGCGGTCGCCGTTACCGAGTATCTTTACAGACCCGGCGCGCTCGTAGAACTCCGCGAGCCTGCTCGACAGGTACGCGGGATAACCTTCTTCGCCCGGCATTTCCTGCAACCGTCCGCTCATCTCGCGCAGAGCCTCCGCCCAGCGCGACGTGGAGTCCGCCATTATCGCGACGGAATAACCCATATCGCGGTAGTATTCCGCTATCGTTATGCCCGTGTAAATGCTCGCCTCGCGCGCCGCAACGGGCATATCCGAAGTGTTGGCTATGAGCACCGTGCGCTTCATGAGCGGCTGTCCCGTCTTGGGATCGATAAGGCTCGGGAACTCGTTGAGCACGTCCGTCATCTCGTTGCCGCGTTCGCCGCAGCCGATATATACGATGATGTCCGCGTCCGACCACTTGGCGAGCGCATGCTGCAAAACGGTCTTGCCCGAACCGAACGGACCGGGTATAGCGGCAACGCCGCCGCGCGCTATCGGGAAAAGCGTATCGACTACGCGCTGTCCCGTTACGAGCGGCTCGGTCGGAGAAAGTTTTTCTTTATACGGTCTGCCGCGGCGCACCGGCCAGCGTTGGAGCATGGAAAGCTCGTGTTCGGTCTTGCCGTCCTTGACGACCGCGACGATACCGTCGACCGTAAAGCTGCCCTTGTTTATCTTTTCGATCTTGCCCGAGATCCCGTAAGGCACGGTTATCCGGTGCTCTACGACCTCGTTCTCCTTGACTGTGCCGATAACGTCGCCCGCTTGCACGTCGTCGCCTTTTTTGACGACGGGCACGAACTCCCACTTCTTTTCGCGGTCGACGGCGGGCGCGCTCACGCCGCGTCCGATACGCTCGCCCGACAGCGCGTAGAGCTTTTCGAGCGGACGCTGTATGCCGTCGTAAATACTGCCGATAAGTCCCGGTCCGAGCTCGACGGAGAGCGGCTGTTCGGTCGTTTCGACAGGCTCGCCCGTGCCGAGCATGCTCGTTTCTTCATAGACCTGAATGGACGCGCGGTCGCCGCGAAGCTCTATGACCTCGCCGATAAGTCCCATATCCGAGACCTTTACGACGTCGTACATCTTGACGTTCTGCATGCCGTCCGCCACTATCAGCGGTCCGCTTATCTTGATTATCTTTCCCATGATCGCTCCGAATTTAATTGCCATTGAACAGTATGTCGACGCCGACCGCTTTCTCGACGTCCTTTTTAAGCCCCGCCATGCCGAACCCGTTAGCGCCCGTAGAGCCGGGTATGGGCAGGACCGCGGGGTACGCCTGTTCCTTGTATTTGTTCATCAGCTGTTCCATCTTGGCGGCGTAGTTCTCCGTGACGAAGATCACCGCGTACTCGTCCGACTTGGCGAGCGCGCGCAACGCGTCCGCCGCCTCGTACTCGTCGGAGACCTTGCGCACAGCCGCGCCTATCGCCATGAACGCGGTGACGCTCTCGCTGTCGCCTATCACCGCGAATTTACCTATCTTTTCCATATCTCACCCGTACAGCTTGGGACACCGCTCGAAAAACGCCTCGCGCGTGCCCGTCTTGACGCACACGAGCGCGGTCTTAACCGCTTTAAGCTCTATCCGCGCGCGCGTGTAATAATTGAGGAACGGCTCGAACGACGTCATTCTCGCGCAAAGCCTGTCGGTCAAGCAGTACAGATGATCGTCGAGGTCGCGTTCCGCGCGCCACAGCTCGCCGAACCCGTTAGCCTCTATATCCTCCGCCGCGTCCGCATACGGCGTGCCGATAAACGCATCGGCAAAGCCCGTCGTCTGCGACGCCGCCGTGATAAGCGCGTCCTTGTCGAGCGTGCCGCCGTCGATGAACTCGTCGCGTTCCGCGCCGAGCCGACGGAGCCGCGCCGCCGTCAGTATGTTTTTAAGATCGATCTCCGTGCGGAAATACCGTTCGACCGAACGCACGCCGCACGACAAAACGTAAGCGTACATCGCGCGCGTGAGCGCAAGGTCTATCGCCTGCGGTCGGCGCTCGCCGCTTGCGTCGAGCGTTTCGAGCGCGTCGGTCAGATACCTGTCGCAGTCGGAATAATCGCCGCCCGCTATCTTGCCCGCGTCCCTGTCGATCTTGTAGTACGCGTCCGTCGGCATCGCCGCAAACCGCGATTTGTACGCGAGCTTTACATTGTTGTACCAAAATACCGCCGTCAAAGCGTCAGCCGCCGCGCGGCTCGCGGCGTTCTCCTCGATAAACTCGATAAGCTCGTCGGTAGCCGCCACGATAAACCCGTCTATCGTGCCGTCCGCCGTCGGAAAGCCCGAATCGGCAAGCATTTTGAGCGCGGCGTCGACAGAGCCCGCCTCGACCAACCGCCGAAGCCGCTCTCCGTCCATGCGCCGAGCGTTGAACTGCGCGAGCGTATTGGCATAGACCTTGGTCGTGTACATTTACAGCCCCAACTTTTTCGCGGTGTCCGCGACGGTGCGCTCTTTGAGGTCGGCGACGATCTCGTCGACAGTGAGCGCGCGGTCGTACTTGCTGTTTCGCAGTATCAGCCCGCCCGATATATCCTCGGGCTTGCCGAGCGAAAGCTTTTTCTTAGCCGCCGTCGCCGCCTTTTTGACCCAGGCGGCGGTTATGCGCTTATCGCCCTTCGGCGGTATCACTTCGTCACCGTCCTCGCATGCCTCGACCACGAGCTTGTGCATCAGCCCGAGATACTCCGCGTCGCCCGCGCCCGTTATGCGCGCGCGCACGCCGTCGTACACAGCCGCGACGACGCGCTGTCTGGCGTCGAGCATTATCTTGCCCGCCTCCAACTCGCCGAGCTTGACGAGTCCCGAGTACGCCGAATCGGCGGCGCGTGCGGCTTCCGCATCGCTGTCCGCCTTGGCTTTTTCGAGCTCTGCGCGCAGCGCGGTCTCGGCATCGGCGCGTTCCGCCTCCGCCTCTTCGACCATTGCCGCCGCCGTGGTCTTGGCGGACTGCAATATGTCGTCGATCATCTTCTCCTTGCCCTGCATGCTTTTTACGCCGCCGCGAGCGGAACGATATCGAGCAGCATAACGCCGAGGAACGATATTATAAACGCGAATATGGCGAAGAGCTCGACGAGAACGACCATGACCATCGAGTGACCGAATTCGCCGTCCTGTTTGCCGACGAGCCCGACGCAGCCGACTGCGACGCTGCCCTGCATTATCGCCGAACCGAGCCCGACGAGCGCGATGGGCAGGCAGTACGCGAGCATGACGAGCCCCGTTTCGACGCTTATCGGCGTCATGCCGCCGAGCGCGTTGAGCCGAACGAGCACCATGAACCCTACGACGAAGCCGTAAAGTCCCTGCGTCGCGGGCATGAGCTGCAGCACGAGTACGTTGGAGAATTTTTCGGGACGCTTGCTGAGCAGTGCGGCAGACGCCTGACCGGCGCGCCCGACGCCTATCGCCGAGCCTATACATGCGATCAGTACGGCGATAGCCGCGCCGAGTATGGCGTAAAAGTTACCCATTCCGATGTTCATTTTCGATCTCCTTTATCGATCATCTTTGTATTTATATCGGTTTCCACTCGGCGGACCGAGTGCGTTACCCAAAATGTATCGGCGCGTCAGCCGAAGCGGATATGCTTCGTCTTAGAGCCGAGCGGCGAAAACAGTCTGCCGCCGCCGTCGTAAAACTTGCCGTAGAATTCGAGGAATTGCAGTCGCGCGTTGTGCACGTACGCGCCGAGTATGCCGAGCGCGAGGTTGAACACGTGCAGCGGTATAAGTATGAGCACTCCGACGGGATAGCCGATGCCCGGTATCCCGAATATTATCTCGCCGAGCGTATTGAACGCAAGACCTATCGCGCAGGTCGCTAGCCCGAGCCCGAATATGCGGCAGTACGACAGAATATCGGACAAAAGATTGACGAGCCCGTAAACGCCTTTCAGACCGCCGAACACCTTGCCGAATACGTTTTTGTTCTTGCGTCCGCCGAACACGACGATAAGCGCGAGCCCGACGGCGGCGAGGACTATAGCCGCGACGGTAAGACCCTTCGGCGCGTTTTCTATAAGCATGGTCGACGCAAGGCAGATAAGCGCGGCAAACAGCAGCAATATCGAGCCGGCGTCGAACAGCGCGGACAGCGGTTTTTTGTCCATGCACAGCTTGACGAACTTTATCACGTACCCGACGGCGAGCTGAACGACGCCCATCGCTATCGAGAGTATCAACAGCGTCATAGGGTCTTCGAGCGGATTGAACCACAGCGCGACGTCCGTTCCGCCGAAGTCGATAGCGAAATAACTGCCGAACAGCGCGCCCCAAACGACGGCGGATACGCCGCCCATCGCGACGAGCAGTAAAAGATCCTTTACGCCCTTATCGAACCGTTTGGACAGTCCGAGCGCAAACCCGACGGCGGCGAGTATCGCGCCGTACGCCGCGTCGCCTATCATCAAGCCGAAAAACACGAAGAAGAACAGCGACATTATCGGATTGGGGTCGAGCTCGCGGTACTTGGGCGGGCTGTACATATTTGTTATCTGTTCGTAAGGCGCGACTATCTTCGCGCTTCTTACGAGCGTCGGCGGCGCGTCGCGCTCCTCGGGCGCGAGCATCTGCACAAATACGCTCGGGCACTCGGACCTTATCTCCTCGACGGTGCGCGCGGCGCATTCCTCGGGCAGCCAGCCCTCGAGCAGGAACGTACTGTCCGTTTTGAGGTACTGCGCGTCCGCTTCGGCGCGTTCTATTTCCAGCCCGATAACGTCGTACAGTATGCGCAGTTCGCCGTAATGCTTTGCGTAGGTTTTGACGGCTTTCGCAGACAGTTCGAGCACGGCGCGTTCCGCCTCGTCTGCGCGCGCGGCGCGTTCCGCCGCGGCGGTCCTCGCGTCGGTATCGTCGGTGAACGGACAGCGCTCGAACCCGTTAGAGCTCATCAGCCTGTCGAGCTCCGCGAGCTTATCCGCACGGCACGCGACGGTATACGTCTTGCCGTCCTCGCGATAGTCGAAAGCGCAGCCGAGCGCGGACAGCTCGCCGTCCGTCGGCTTGCCGCCGCTGTATATCGAGAGCTTGACGTCGCCAGCGCGCTCGCGCATGGACATCTTAACGGGCGACGCGGAAAACTTGGCGTATTCCTCCGCGGCACGGCGCAGCTCCGCCTGTTCGGTTTTGAGGTCCACTATATCGAACGACAGCTTTTGCAGGCTGTCGCACACGCCCAACAGGTCGTATTCCTTTGCGCGCACGTCCTCGAAATCGGCGTGTGTAATAAGCATGCGCGCCGAAGAAAGATCGAGTTTATCTATCGGATAAAGCTCACGACCCGTCTTTTTGTTCTTTTTGTTATGATCGGAAAGCGCAGTATAACGCGCCTTTATAAAATCGAGCGCAAACGAAACACGGCTCTTTTTGAGCATGAGCTCGCGGTAAAACGAACCGTCGCCGCGCCGCAGTTTTTGCGTCAATTCGTCGGGCTTGCGCACCTCGAATACACCGCTCGCGGACAGCCTGTCTACGATCTTATTCTCCTGTGCGCTCAGTCCGACAAGTCGGAGATGCGTCATTTTGACGACCGACATTTATTTCCCTCCGAGCGCGCGGTACAGCTCGTCCGCACGTTCCGCCGCCGCTTTTTGCTTGGACGCGACGAGCTTTTCGCCCGCCTGCTCCGCCTGCTTGCGCAGGCGCGCGCATTCGGCGTCGGCGCGTTCTTCCGCGGCGGCTACCGCTTTCAGCTTGTCCGCGGCGGACTGTCTTACAGCCTGCGCGCGCATATCGCGCTCGCGTGCCGCGCCGTCGAGCTGTATTGCTTTGACGGCGGCATGCGCTTCTTCTATGATGCGGCGCGCCTCTTCCTCGGCGGCAAGTATCTCGCCGACAGCCGCTTCGAGCGACGCGTCGAGTTCCTGTCTGTCGCCGTAGCTCGGCGCGGATTTTTTATTTGGCATGTGCGTCCTCATACTCGCTTATCTTGTCGACGCGGCGGCAATGCCTGCCGCCCTCGAACTCCGCCGACAAAAACGCGTCGACTATCGCGAGCGCCGTGCGCTCGTCGGTATTGCCCGCGCCGAGCGCGAGCATGTTTGCGTTGTTGTGGTTGCGGCAAAGCTTGGCGTTCAGCTCCGCGGTACAGAGCGCGCAGCGCACGCCCTTGACCTTGTTGGCGCAAATGCTTACGCCCACGCCGCTCTTGCATATAACTATGCCGAGCGCACCGTCGGTCGCCGCGACGCGTTCCGCGCAGGCGAACGCAAAGTCGGGATAATCGACGGAATCCTCCGTGCCCGTGCCGAGGTCGACGACCTTTTCGCCGCGCTCGCCGAGCAGCTTGACTATCGCATTTTTGAGTTCCACGCCGCCGTGGTCGTTTGCAATGAATATCATTTCTTTACCGCCGTCCCGTTGTTTATTGTATGCAGTATAGCACGATTATATAAATTTGTCAAACCCTTGAAACGCCGTCCAGCCTGTCGAGCACTGCGTCGAACATCGACCGCATGCGCACCGCACAGTCTATATATTCCTGCAACGGCGCGCCGTAAGGATCGGGCACGGGCGCGCCGAGCTCCTCGAACGACGTTATGTTCCCACCCTCGCCGCACTCGTCCGCATGCCGAGCCGTCATGCCGACGACGAGATCCGCATCGACGGACATCTGCACGGTAAAGACCTTGGCTTTACGCTCCTTCGTATACTTAACGCCGAGGAAGTCGAGCGCCTTTTCCGCATTCGGGTTCATCACGTCGCCGCGCACGGCGTACAGCCCCGCGCTCGACACGGTATAGTCGCTTTGCAGTTTTTTGTCTTTGAGATACTGCTTGAACATGAACTCCGCCATCGGCGAGCGGCACGTATTGCCCGTGCACACAAAAACGACGCTCTTTTTCTTCGGTCTTTCTCCGACGCTTTCAGACATATCGCCGCCTCCCGCTCTAAATTATTATGCCGCCGCTCGTCTTGACGAGCCGCGAGATCAGCGACAGCCCGATACCGTCGGGCTTAACGCCCTCCGCTATCACCGCGTCGATATTCTCGTCGTCGGCTCGGCGCAACGCCGCGAACATGTTATGCGCGTAAGCCGCATAGTCCGCGCCGACGGTATACACGCGCCGCTTGCCGTACTTGTCCGCATTGCAGTCGAGGCACAGTATCACCGCCTGCCTGCCCTTTGCTTCGAGCTCGTCGTACCTGCGGCAGATGTTGTCCGCCATGCCGTCGTAGTACGCGGAAAATAACACCTCCGCGCGCGGCACGTACTTACCGCTGTCACGGCGGTTTTCGCGCACGACGCGCACCGCGCCTATCGCGCTCTCTATATCGGCGACCGACACGCCGCCGACGCGCATCACCGACGGCGGCTCTGTGCGCACGTCGACTATGGTCGATTCTATACCTATCTCCGACTGTCCGCCGTCGAGTATGTAAGCTATCTTGCCGTCGAGGTCGTCGAGAACATGCTTGGCGAGCGTCGGGCTCGGCTTTTCCGAGGTATTGGCGCTCGGCACGACGACGGGCTTGCCCGTAAGCCCTATCAACTTGAGCGCTATCTCGTTGTCGGGTATGCGCACCGCGACCGAACCGCCGCCCGCCGTCACGACGTCGGGGATATTATCGGCGCGGTCGAGCAGCACCGTAAGCGCGCCGGGCATGAACTTTTCCATAAGCACGCGCGCCTTGTCGGGCACCGTCTTTGCGACGGAATACACGTCGGATCTTTTCGCGACGGCGACGATGAGCGGTCGGTCCGTCGGACGGTCCTTGACCGCGTAAACCTTTTTTACGGCTTCCGCATCGGTCGCGACCGCGCCGAGCGCGTACACCGTTTCCGTCGGGAAAGCGACAAGCCCGCCCGATTTAAGATGCGTCGCACAGCGAAGGATGTTCGCGGCGGTAGGTTGTAAAATTTCGGTCTTCACGTTACGCTCCCAAAGCGCGCCCGCATGGGTAAAAACTCGGACGCGCCGCTATTACCGTATATTTTAACATATATCGTCAATAATTTCAAGCGTGAAAAGCAAATTCGCCAAAATAACCGACGGCACTCTCGGCGCGTTCCTTTTGTTCTTCGCCGCCTATGCGGTGATGCGTTACTACCTGCCTAACTCGCTCGCGGTGTTCTCCGCCGCGGCGACCGCCATGACCGCGCTATTGCTGTTCGGGCTGTCGGGCAAGCGCAAGGACGAGGATCGCCGTCTGTCCGCCGCCGCAGAGGGCATGTTCTACGACTTTATGTTCCTGCCCGCCAATGCGCCGATAACGCTGCTCGCCAAAGGTCTGCGCGCGCGCGGCGAAACTCCGACCGTGCACGGCAACGGGCTGTACCTCGGCGGTACGGCGGCTTTTGCCGTGTTCGACAAACCGCTCGACCAAGCGGCATGCGCGCGGCTCGTCGCACGCGCGCGGCACTACGGCGCGTCGCGGATAATCGTGCTGGTCAAGACACCGCCCGCCGCTACCGTCGACGTAAAAGACGTAAAACTGCGCGTCGTCGTCGGCGACGATACGTACAAGCTGTTCTCGTCGCTCCGCGCACTGCCGCCGACCAAGTTCGAGCGCGCCAAGCGTACGCGGTTCTACGCATTCCGCAACGCGCTCGGCAAAGACAAAACGCCGCGCTATCTCATCCTGTCCGCGTCGCTGTTTTTCGTTTCGCGCGTGACCTGCTCCGTCGTCGCGATCGTGTGCGCCGCGATAGCCGCCGCGCTCTTTGCCGCGTCGGTCATATACAACATAGCAAAAGTGACAAAACAAAAAAACGCGGCATGACCGCGTTTTTCTCTCTTATATCTTTTACCGATCGGCGCTGACGTCGTTCGGCTCGCCGTCCCGGGTCTTGTCATCGGTTTCGGAAGCTTCTTCGTTCACACTTTCCGCGCCGTCAGCGTCCTCGGCGTTTTCCGCGCCGCCGTCACGGTCGGTATTTTCCGCTTTCGCCTTTTCCTCGGCTTCAAGCTCCTTCTGTATCTTTTCCATTTCTATATCGTTGTTTATCTTGGTCATGGAAAAGCCCCTGCCGTCCGCTTTGAGCGCGACGAGTATCATAAGAGCGAACACGCCCGCGCCCAGCGCGAAAAAGCCTATCGAGCCGTTGAGCATCGTGTGGTCGACGAGCGTCATGATAAGCGTCACGATGAATACGCCCATAAACACGAGCGCGATCACAGCGAGTATCCTTGCAGTCCTGTCTTTCATATCCCTACCGTTGATGCGAAAAAACGACCGTCCCGCCCAAGCATTCGGACGGGACGGTTATTTCGCTTGTTTTTATTATTTCTCGTTGAGGCACGCGATGCCGGGCAGGACCTTGCCCTCGAACAGCTCGAGCGACGCGCCGCCGCCCGTCGAGATATGCGTTATCTTATCCGCAAAGCCGAGCTGCGAGCAAGCCGCCGCGCTGTCGCCGCCGCCGACTATCGTCGTAGCTCCCTTTGCGTCGGCAAGCGCCTGTGCGACAGCCACGGTTCCCGCCGCGAGCGTCGGGTTCTCGAACACGCCCATAGGTCCGTTCCAGATAACGGTCTTGGCGCTCTTTATCTTATCGGCAAACAGCTTGCGCGTCTTTTCGCCGATATCGAGCCCCATCATGTCGCTCGGAATGGAGTCGGACGGAACGATACGCGTTTCGAGCTTGGCGTCGATAGGCTCGGGGAAATCCTTGGTGATGACGGTATCGATAGGCAGTAAAAGCTCTTTGCCCATGGACTTGGCTTTTTCTATCATCTCTTTGCAGTAGTCGATCTTCTCGTCGTCGACGAGCGAAGTGCCGACACTGCCGCCGCGCGCCTTGATAAAGGTATAAGCCATGCCGCCGCCGATGATGAGCGTATCGCACTTTTCCAAAAGGTTGGAAATGACGTTGAGCTTATCCGCGACCTTTGCGCCGCCGAGTATCGCGACGAACGGACGGACGGGATGCTCGAGCGAGTCCGCCATGACGGTGAGCTCTTTCTCTATAAGCTCGCCGCAGACCGCAGTCTTTACGAGCCCGTACTCGACTATCGCCGCGGTGCTCGCGTGCGAGCGGTGCGCCGTGCCGAAAGCGTCGTTGACGAACACTTCGCAATAGGACGCGAGCTTTTTGCAGAATTCGAGTTCCTTCTTCTCCTCTTCCCAGTGGAAACGGAGGTTTTCGAGCAGTACGCACTCGCCGGGCTTGCACGCCTTGACTTTGGCTTGGGCGTCCGCGCCGACAACGTCGCTTGCGAAGGTCACTTTGTTATCGAGCAGTTCGTTGAGCCGTTTCGCAACGGGCGCGAGCGTCAGTTTTTTGGGCTCTTCGGCTTTGGCTTTGTCGATTATCGCCTGCTTGGCGGCGGCGCGCTCCCCCTCGGGCAGTGCGTCGACTTTTTTCTGATCCTTTTTATTGAGCTTGACTTCCGCCGAGAATATCGAATGAGGCTTGCCCATGTGCGAGCAAAGCGTAACGTACGCGCCCTGCGCCATCAGGTATTTGATGGTGGGAAGCGCGCCGATTATACGGTTCTCGTCGGTTATCGCTCCATCCTTCATGGGAACGTTGAAGTCACAGCGCACGAGCACGTGCTTGCCTTTTACGTCTACGTCGCGAATGGTCTTTTTGTTCATTTTCTGCTCCTTGATTTTTGGTTTTTTATTGTTTGCGGCAGAGCCGCGGATGGTCTTATCTCTGTACGGTGCGTCCGTACTTTTGGCTCGACGCTATCGCTTCCAGCCGTTCGTAGCTCTCGCGCACCTGCAAGTAGTCGGAGTAGCAGTCGTTGCGCGCGGCTATAAGCACGGGCGCGAATATCTTGCGCCGATCTATATCGGCGAACAGCCGCTCGAAGTTATACTTGCCTCTGCCGGGCAAGCACCACTCGCCCTTTACCGTGTCGGCTACCTCTATAAGATTGATACGCGACGGCGGGCACGCGTCGAAGAACTCGTTGAGTTCGTACCCCGCCGATTCGGCGTTGTACAGGTCGAGCGTCGCGCAAAGCCGCGGGCAGAGCGCGAGCATCCGCTTGAAAAATTCGGGCGTAGCGGCATACGACCAACGCATGTTTTTTAGCGACAGCGTAACGCCGTAGGACGCGGCGATATCCGCGAGCTGGGAAAATCTCTGCGCCAAATGCGTATACTCGAAGTCCTTTTGTCCGCCGAGATTGATAGGACCGCAAAAGGTATAGAACTTCGCGCCGAACGCAAAGCACGCATAGCAGACCTTTTTGAAAAGCGCTTCCGCATCCGCTCTTACGCGCATGTTCGGCGAAAAAAGCTGAGGCTCGAACTGCGTGGAAAGCGGCGCGACGGACGTTACGTTCATGCCGCCGCGGAACGACGCAACGTGGTCGACGTACGACTTGTCGTACTCGCTGAACGTGTTGAGGCATACCTCTGTCGTGTCCACGCGCATGGTGCGCAAGAGGTCGAACATTTTTTCCGTCGGCAGATTGTTGAAAAATGTCGACGTTGATATCCCGATCTTCATACCCTCTTATTATACCATTTCGGCTGCCGAAAGGCAAGCGTTTTTCACCGCCTGCGCGCGCGCCGCCGACTCGCTCCGCCGCCCTCCGACAGCATGGGAACGACCGACGGATCGGGCAGTCTTATATCCTCGATCTTGCGTTTTTTGAGCGGAACGTACTTGCGCAGGATATACAAAAAGTACGGCACGAGTATTATATCCGCGCCCAGCCAGCTCGAACAGTTACACATGCAAACTATTATATAACTGCCGCAATTCATCGCTATCAACGCAACGACGACGCGCACAGCCACCTCCACGGCGGCGGCGGCGAGCGCGACTATGCCGCGTCCCATGCCCTGCAATGCGCTGCGCGTCGTGCACAGCGTCGCGAGCAGGAAGTAAAATCCCGACGTTATGGAAAGGTATGTCAGCGCGTAACGGAACAAGCTGTCCGTCTGCTCGGGCTTGGCGATAAACAGCATAGTTAACGGCTTGTACAGCCCGACGACCGTCGCGCCGAGCACGGCGCACAGCGCGAGCGAGAACAGCGTCAGCTGTTTCATGCCGAGCCGTATACGGTCGTAACGTCGCGCGCCGTAATTCTGCCCGACGTAGGTCGCGGCAGCCGCGCCTATGCTGTTGACCGCCGCGCATGCGAAGTTGTCTATCTTGCCCGCGGCGACGTAAGCCGTTATCGCCTCGGGATCCATGGTGTTGAGCGCGGTCTGACAGACTATCATGCCTATCGAAACGACCGAATAATGCAAAGCCATCGGCAATCCGAGCCGAAGATGCGCTATCGCGATCTTCGGTCCGATAAGGAAATGCCGCGCGGAAAACCTGAGCGACGGATATTTTATCCAGGCATAGACAAACGTCGCGACGGCGGACAACGCCTGCGAAACGAGCGTCGCCGCCGCCGCACCGCCTACGCCCATCTTGAACGTCATGATGAACAGGCAGTCGAGCGCGACGTTGACGAAGCACGACGCTATCAGTATCACGAGCGGCACGAACGAATCGCCTATCGCGCGGAGCGTCGATGCAAACTGATTGTAGAACGCGGACAGCAGCATACCGCCGAACAGCACCGTAACGTATTCGAGCGCATACGGCAGGTATTCGGGATAAGTATTCATCGCGACGAGAAGCGGCTTCGCCGAGAACACGGCGACGACGGTAAGCAAGGATATGACCGCCGCGGTAAGCACTATGCCGGCCGCGAAAGAACGGCGCATGCCGTCGTCGTCGCGCGCGCCGCGCCGCTGGCTCGTAACGACCGAAAAGCCCTGCGTAAGCCCCGACACGAACCCGAGGATCAAAAAGCAGATCGCGCCCGTCGAGCCGACGCCGGAGAGCGCCGCACTGCCGAGCGTCTGCCCGACGACGACGGTATCGACCATCGAATATAACTGCTGAAAAAGATTGCCGACCAAAAGCGGCAACATGAAAACGAGTATACGCCTCAGCGGCTTACCCGTCGTAAGGTCGAGCGCGGAAATGCGCCGCGCTTTACCGTTTTCCGTTTTTTCAGTCGTTGCCGTCACCTGTCGATCTCTCCGCCGCATTTTTCGCGGCACTCGTATGATACCATGTTTCACGCTATTTTCAAAGCGGAAGCATATGCCTGCGCTCAATTATTTTGTGCGGCGCAACGCATAATATAATTGCATTAGCCGCGCGTATGTGTTAATATAAAGTATACGCCGAGGAGAAACGATGCGCTTTTTCAGGAAACTGCTCAAACTGCTGTCGCAGAAAGCCGCGATAACCGTATTTTCGTTTTTCGTCCAGATCGCAATGGTCGTTCTGGGCGTGCTGTTTGCAGCGGCGTATTTTCAGTGGATATGGCTCGTGTTCCTGTTCATCGGCGTGCTCATAAGCCTTTACATCGTTTCGCGCGAAATGAACCCTGCGTATAAACTGTCCTGGTGCGTGTTCATACTCGCGCTGCCCGTATTCGGCGGCTTGCTGTATATCTTCATCGGCAGACAGCACACGCCGCGCCGCGTGCGCAAGCGGCTCAAAAAAGCATCGGACACCTCGCAAACGCTGTTCAACATGACCAACGCGGGACTGCTCGATGCAAGAGCGACACTCAACCCGACGGGCACTACGCTCGCCGACCTCGTGCTCAACGCGGCGTCCTATCCCGTGTACGGCAACACCGCGACCAAGTACTATCCGCTCGGCGACGAGTTTTTCCCCGACCTCGTCAAGGACATAAAGTCGGCGGAAAAGTTCGTGTTCATGGAATACTTCATCATCGACCGCGGGGTCGTGTGGGATGAGATAGAATCCGCGCTTATCGAGCGCGCCGCCGCGGGCGTGGACGTGCGGCTTATATACGACGACGTCGGGAGCATGTTCACCCTGCCGCGCAAGGTCATAAAAAAGCTCAAAGCGGGCGGCGTGCGCGTATACCCGTTCAATAAGATAACGTTCTCCTTTGATATGCGGCTCAACAACCGCTCGCACCGCAAGATAACCGTCGTCGACGGAAAGATAGCGTACTGCGGCGGCAACAACATAGCCGACGAATACGCAAACAAGATAGTGCGGCTCGGGCATTGGAAGGATACGCACATGCGGTTCGAGGGCGAAGCGGTGTGGAGCTTTACCGCGATGTTCCTCGCCTTTTGGCACACGCTCGCGCCCGAAGAAGAAATTATGTTCGGCGAGTACCTCGCGCCGACGAGCATGGACGCGGCGGGCTACGTTCAGCCGCTGTCGTCGGGGCCCGGGCGCAAAGACCATCTTATACAAAGCGCGTTCATCAATATGATATCCACCGCCAAGCGTTACGTGTATATCACCACGCCGTACCTGATACTCGACAACGAAACGCAGACCGTTTTGGAAAACGCCGCGCGCGCGGGCGTGGACGTAAGGATAATCATCCCGCACATCCCCGACAAGCACATGGTGTACCTCGCGACCAAATCGTTCGTTCCCGTGCTCGTACAGGCGGGCGTAAAGATCTACTACTACACCCCGGGCTTTATCCACGCAAAAATGGTGATAGTCGACGACGAGCGTGCGTTTATCGGAACGTGTAACATGGATTACCGTTCGTTCTATCTGCACTACGAATGCGGCGCACTGCTCTACAACGTCAACACCATCCCGGAAATGAAAAACGACTTCCTCGCGACGCAGAGCGAGAGCAAGCTCGTCACGCGCGAGGAAGTCATGAACGGCGCCAACGCTATAAAACGCTTGGGGCACGCTATACTGCGGCTGATATCGCCTATGATGTGACGACCGCGCGGACGCGGATGTCAAAACTCGCAGATGTCGTCGAAAAACTTTTTGTCGGTATCGCTGTACTGCAAATATTCGGTATTGCCGTTGCTATCGCGTTTTAGATAATACCGTGTGCGGAATTCGATACCCAACAGACCGCCATCGACCGCATACTTCATTCCGTCAACGTAAAACGCGTACTTGCCGACGCGTTTTTTGCTGTCGCGCTCGGGATACGACGGGACTTCGCTTACCTCCGACATGATGCCGCTCGCAATATTGTAGCAAAGCAGCTGACCGTCATACCCGTCGTTGCCGACGTGAAAATACAATCTTTCGGCGTCCGCGAATCTTATCACAACGCCTTGATCGAACTGCGCGTCGCCGAACTCGTAGACAAGCTCTGCGTCCGCGCCGTTCAGCTTGTAAAGATAATGCCAGCGCCCGTATTTGCCGTCGAGCTTGCCCTGAAAATGAACGACGACATAGAGATTATTGTCGGTGTAGTGCATGTCGCCGTAATACAAATAATTATCGCTGTCGAGCGGCGCGAGCCATGACGACGCGCCCGTTTCGAGGTCTATGAAGTACGACCGCTGTTCATCCAAAAAATAAACTCCGTTATCGAAACGGTACATCTTTTGATCGTTGTAGCCGCCCGCGACACAGAAAACCGTCCCGTCCCTGTACCAAGTGAACCCGTCGCTGTCGATACGGTACACAGCATCGCCGAGCAATGTTCCGTAAAAATCGTCCGTGACGAATTGCCCGTCGAGCGTGAAAAGCGCGCCTATATTTTCGCTTCGGACATACGCGTACGTATCCGAAAAGTATGTCTTGACTCCTTTTACGTCCGACGGGAAGGAATACTTTATTTCGCCCGTTTTCTCCTTATAGTCGTAACAGTAAACGTACGTCGCGTCCGCGGCGCGCAGCGAGTAGAATATCTCATGCGTGTCGACGGCGTAATTTATTTCGATGATCTCGTATTCGTCCGCGGCGAACTCCGAGCCGTTTATCTCGACGGCCGTCAGGATATCCGCATTTTCCGAGCCGTCGGTACGCGAGCGCGAATTGCCGTAGTACAGCCACAATCCGTCGGGCGCGACGGGATCGGTCGGCGTGAACGGTCCGTCCGACTGCGGCTTCTCGCACGCCGTCATAGCGCACACCGACGCAAACACGCCGAGTGCGGCAAGCGCGCCGCACGCCGCTTTTTTCAACGTTTTTATCATGTACGCCTCCTTGTAAGGCACAGCGTTCCGCGCCGCGTCATTTTATCTTATCCAGCAGCTTTCGGTCGGCAGAGATGCGTTTAAGCCGTTTTACGGCGTCGGCACGCGTCTTAGCGAGCTTTTGCTCGGTAAGATACCGCTCTTTTTCCGCACCGACGAGCAAGACCGCGAATCCGTCCTGCTCGGCTTTTTTCATAGCCGCGGCGTCGCGCCTTGCGGCGAGCTTATCGGGCGGCGTGGGCTTTTTCGGCTTTGCGCCGTCGTCGAGCCCGCTCGCCTTTTTGTACTTGTCCACGAGCGCCTGCTCGTCGGCGGTCAGCGGAATGACGCTCCCCAAAAGCGTATTAAGTTCCTCGGTCTGTTTAAGCTCCTGCTTGTCCGCGGCGGCGCGGTACTCGGCGTATGCCGCCCTCGCGCTCGCGAGCACATCGTCGGCTTCGCCGTCGGGCGGAGCTAAGTCTTTGCACTGTTCGCTCTCGGCAGGTACTGCGCAGTCGGGCACGGGCGCAACTTTATCGGCAGGAGCAACGGTTGGCGAAGCTGTCGGAGCGGCGGAGGGCGCGTGCTCGGGCAACGCCGCGGACGGCGTTTGGTGCGACGGCAACGCTTGCCTATCCCCGCCGCCGAGCGCGGCGGCGTCTGCCGCGGACGCGGGCGCGGACATCAGCGACGCGAGCATCTCGCCGCCCGGCACATAGCTGTTATGCGGCGACAGCATCTCCGCGCCGAACACATACGACGGTTGCGGCAGTTCGGGATAAACGACGTTCTTCTTGATAGGCTGACCCTCGAAAAATTCGGGATATTCGGGCATGCTCATTGCGCCGACCGTTTCTATATTCGGCGCGACGTCCGCCCTCAGTCTAACGCCCTGCTGACAAAGCACGATGCCGTCCGAGGTCTGTATGGGCGTGAGCATGATGCTCCTGCCGCCGGACAGTCCCGTCAGTATAAGCGTCTGCCCGTCCTCGGCTTGGCGCAACGTCGCTCCGTTACGCAGCGCGGCGGCAAGCGTCAGCGGCGTATCGGGCGCCGGCAAAGTGTCGAGCACCGCGGCGATCTCGGGCGTTTGCGGCAGCTCGATATTCTCCGCATCGATAAACGAGTGCAGGCGCTTTTCCGTTTCTTTCGCCTCCGAACGGTTGTTAGGCTTGACCGTTATCATATTCAGCACGTCCATGACGGCTGTTATCTCGCGTATGTTATCGAACCGCAGATTGACGCCAGACAGCTCGCGCGCGCACTTGCCGAGCGCGTCGGCTTGCAGTTTGCGCCGCTCCTCGCTCAAACGGAGGAACGTCGTCAGTATATAAAAGACCACTATTCCGGCGAATAGCACGATCATGATGACCGCGCCCGGCGCGGAATTGAAAAATCCGAAGAAATAACCGAAGAATCCGCACTTTTTGCCCGTGTACACGCCGACTATCTGCTTGTACTCGAGAATGAGCGTTTCGCCCGTACCGTCGCCGACCGCGGTAAACACCGCGTCGCTCTCCGTCCTGTCTACCGCAACGACGCGGAGCGTGTGTGTCGTTATGCCATGATCGTCGTCCGTTTCGAAAGTGATGATGTCGCCGACCGATACGAACTGCGAGTTCGGCGGCTTGCGCACTATCAGCATACTGCCGTTGGGCACGGCGTCGCCCATTGCCGAGGTCGTAACGGCAACAAATTTATACGAACCGAAAGTCGGATAGTAATGCGGCACGAATATGCTCAACAGCGAATTTACGAGAAGTACTACAAAAATAAAGAACGCGACCATCAGCCCCCAAAACCCGAGGAGCTTTTTCTTACTCTTCTTTTTACGCTTGATAGCCGCTTTTCGTTCTGCCTCTGTCACTTGGTTCGCCTCTGTTTTTTAAGTATAGCACATACGGTGTACGCTGTCAAGACCTTGACATTATCGCGCGCAATGTGTTAAAATTACGTCATGACCGATTACGAGCTTATGCGGATATCCGAACAGTCCGACGAGGACGCGTTCGAGCAAGAGGACTTCGAGCAGCGCAAAAAGTCCGCAAAACAGGTATACGACGAGTACTACGACGACGTAAAGCAGCCGTCGCGATATATCAAGGAAGATTGGTGAGAAAGAGCTTTTGGTCGTTGTGGATATGCAAAACGATTTCGTGACGGGCGCGCTGAAAAACGCCGCCGCGCTCGAAATAATCGACGGGATAAAAGCCGAGATACTCTCGGCGAAAAAACGCGGAGCGACCGTGGTATTCACGCGCGACACGCACGGCAATGATTACTTAAAAACACGCGAAGGCAGACTGCTGCCCGTCGCGCATTGTATAAAAGGCACGCACGGACACGAAATCATTGACGAGCTGAAACCGCTCGCCGAACACGTGATAGATAAATGCGGTTTCGGCAGCGTCGCTCTCGCCGAATATGCCTCGCGCGAAAAATTCGACGCGGTCGATTTCGTCGGAGTCTGCACGGATATATGCGTCATATCCAACGTATTTACCGTCAAAAGTTACCTGCCCGAAGCCGAGCTTACCGTCATATCCGACCTTTGCGCGGGCGTGACCGAGGAAAGCCACAATACAGCCCTCGCCGCAATGCGCGCCGCACAGATCAATATATTATAGTATATCCCACAGACAGACATATCACTTGTCACTCTGAGCGTAAGCGAAGAGTCTCTTTCCAATTCGTACGGAAACGCACATTACAGCAAGAGATACTTCGCGTTGCTCAGGATGACGAACGAGCTTTAACGCTTGTTATATCCCACAGACTGACATATCACTTGTCACTCTGAGCGTAAGCGAAGAGTCTCTTTCCAATTCGTACGTAAACGTATAATACAGCAGGAGATCCTTCGCGTTGCTCGGAATGACAAACAAGCTTTACCGCTTGTTATATCCCACAGACTGACATATCACTTGTCACTCTGAGCCTAAGCGAAGAGTCTCTTCCCAATTCGTACGGAAACGTATAATACAGCAGGAGATCCTTCGCGTTGCTCAGGATGACAAACGAGCTTTAATGCTATTTTGATGTTATGAGTTATGTACAGAAAAATATACTATAAAGTTTGTTTTGTCATTCTGAGCCTAAGCGAAGAGTCTCTTTTCCTTTTTTCTCTCCGAGCGATCTATGCTCGCCGAAGAGTTCCTTTTCCGTTTACCACTCTTTTTTTGCAAATCAAAAGACGCCGATAACTCGACGTCTTTTAATGAAATGCGGCAGCTACCTACCCTCCCGGTCCGTTGCCGGACAGGTACTATCGGCTCCATAGGGCTTAACTTCTGTGTTCGGAATGTGAACAGGTGTGACCCCTACGACATGACCACCGCAATGGCTCCCCGGACAGGACTCGAACCTGTGACATTTCGGTTAACAGCCGAACGCTCTACCTGCTGAGCTACCGAGGATTACGCTCTTACTGTCCAAACGCTTGTCGCGTTTTTCACAAGCTCTTTTTGCGGATCGTATATTGTTGTAATGTACTATCCGTCGCCTGTCGAACAGTGACAACTGCACATAACTTTTGCGATTGGGTCTAATCTTGTAAATCGCCTTTATAGGCAATCGGTTATGATCAAGCCCTCGACTTATTTAGTATCGCTCACCTGAAT
>CAJTND010000007.1:0-15914 GCA_910577995.1 uncultured Christensenella sp.
CGCAGCTCTTTCAGCCGCTCCGCAAAACGTATATTCGTTTTTTTCACTCGCGCCGCCTCCTTTGTCGTATTATATCGCTTTTCTTATTATACAAACTTTCCCCGTCAAAATCCCGACCATTACCAAAAATAAATAAAGTCGCGGTATTACTAACTTTTGTTAGTGGCGCGATAAAAAAAAGAAGTAAATTTTTTCATAGGTAAATGCTCCTTTAATTGTGACCTATTAGGTCATATAAATATTATATGACCTAATAGGTCATTTGTCAACCAAATAAAAGCGATTGTGCTATAATATTAAAGGAGGAATGTATTTATGATTACACTTGATTTAATACGTTCAAAAATTGTCAGTGCAATAACTCGTAGTAGGTTATCTTATGTTGAGATAGCTCGTAAGATAAATGTACGTCCAACGCAGATAACAAGTTATATGAAAGGACGTAAATTACCTGCACTTGATACATTAGCTAAACTATGCGCTGTACTTGAAGTTGACGCAAATACTATTCTTTGTGTTTCTTCATACGAAGAAGAACCGCCGCAATCGTAAAGCCCCTATCGGTTTTTCGCTGCGCTCAAAACCACTTCCCCCGAGAGGGGGAAGCGACGAGGTTACGAGTGAAATGCCTTCGCCGCCCCCGTTTGGGGGAGGTGTCCGAGCATAGCGAGGACGGAGGGGGCTTTGCGGCAAGGCAGAATAGAGCAGTAAAGCAGTCGTTACTATAACGCCCCTATCGGTTTTTCGCTGCGCTCAAAACCACTTCCCCCGAGAGGGGGAAGCGACGAGGTTACACGATGGCATGCTTGTTTGTCATCCTGAGCGAAGCGAAGGATCTCAACTACTTAATCATCACCAAGGAGACTCTTCGCTTACGCTCAGAGTGACAAACAAACTGTACACATAAACACGCAGTCACGCCGTCGCTTCCCCCATTTGGGGGAAGTGGCACGAAGTGCCGATAGGGGCTTTATATGACCGCATAAAAAAACCACCGACTAAGCTATGCCGACGGTGGTTTTATATTGTAAGCTATAACGACTTATTACTCGAAATCTTCGGTAAAGTTGCCGTCCTCGAATATGACGAGCTTTTTGCCGTCGCGCGTTTCCGCGGTTATAGAAAGGTCTTTCGTGCCGACCATAAAGTCGACGTGAACGTCGGAATCATTGATGCCGGCGGCTTTTCGCTGTTCGGCGGTCATGGCGTCGCCGCCCTTGACGCATGTCGGATACGCTCTGCCGAAAGCGAAGTGACAGCTCGCGTTCTCGTCGAATAGCGTTTCGTAGAACAGCGTGTGCAGTTTGCTGATGGGCGAGTCGTAGGGCACGAGCGCGATCTCGCCGAGGCGGTGCGCGCCCTCGTCGGTCTCGATTATGCCTTTAAGCACGTCGGCGTTTTTGGACGCTTTGTAGTCGACTATCCTGCCGTGCTCGAGTTTCAGCTCGATGCCCTCGATGATCTTGCCGTTGTAGCAAAGCGGCATCGCGGCTTTGATAACGCCGTCGACGTTGTTGCAGTCGGGCGCGGAGAATATCTCCTCGGTGGGCATATTGGCGTTGAAAGTTTCGCCGTTGCATTCTTCCGCGCCGCCCGCGAAGATATAGCCCTCGGGCATGCCGACGACGACGTCCGTTCCGAGCTTGTTTTTGTACCAGAAGCTTTTTATGTTCGCGGCGTTAAGCTTATCCGATCTGCGGCGGAGCGCGGCGGCGTGATCCTGCCATGCGGCGACGGGGTCGTCGTTGTCGATACGGGTGGTCTTGGCGATGTACTTGCCGAGCTTTTTATACGCGTCGTGCTCGTCGAGGTCGGGGAACATCAGCTTTGCCCATTCGGGATGAGGGTAGGCGATTATCGTCCATTTTATCTTGTTGGACATCGCCTTGTCGTAGTACGGCGCAAAGCCTTTCATGTCCGCGCGACGCGACGCGGTTATCTTAGCCGCGTCTATCGATTTAAAGGCGTTGGGGTCCTCGCAGATTATATTGATTATGCTGCCGCCGACGCCTGCGAAATAGTTGCGCTCCTCGTATAGAAAATCGGGCTTGTGTGTCAGCGCGTCGACGGTCTGATGCTCGTAGTCGAGTTTTTCGAGCTCGCCGTCGCGGTACTTAACGTGCACGCGTTTCGCGCCGCATTCGTATGCGAGCTTGACTATTTCGCGCGTTATTTCCGTCGCGTACACCGACGAGAGCACGAAAACTTCTTCGCCCTCGCGGACGTGAACGCCCGCTTTGACCGCCGCTATTGCGAGATTTTTTATCGTCTTTTTATTCATGCCTTATGCTCCTTTCGGGTTTATTGACTTTTTTTATGCCGCGTCATGCCGCGCGGCTATGCGCCTATATCGTGGCTCACACCGCGGACACGACGGCAGGGAAGTCCTCTACCGTCAGACGGTAGACCGCCTCGCAGCCGAGGTCGGGATATGCGATTAGCTCGCACGCGCGCACGCGGCTTTGGTACAGCGCCGCCGCGCCGCCTATCGCAGAGAGGTAGACCGCGCCGTGTTCGGTTATCGCGGCTTTGACCTCGGCGGAGCGTTCGCCCTTGCCTATGGTGACTGCGACGCCGTGCTCGAATAAAAGCGGCGCGTAAGCGTCCATCCTGCCGCTGGTCGTCGGACCGCACGCGCCTATTATCCTGCCGTTTGCCGGGGTAGGTCCGCAGTAGTATATCGCCGCGCCGCCGAGCGGAAAGGGCAGGGGGCGTCCTTCGCGTATCGCCTCGGCGATGCGTTTATGCGCTTGATCGCGCGCGGTATATACCGTGCCGAACAGCTTGACTTTTTGCCCGACCTCGAGCCGGCTTACAGCGTCCTCGGACGCGGGCAGGTCGAGCCTTATCCATTCCGTATCGTTGTTCATAGTTCTCCGAAATCGATGCTGCCGTGCCGAACGCTGTGGCATTGCAGATTGACCGCGACGGGCAGCATGCCGATATGCGTCGGGGCTGTTTCTATGTGCACGGCGAGCGCGGTGGTGTTGCCGCCGAACGCCGCTACGCCTATGCCGAGCGCGTTTATCCTGTCAAGAAGTTCGCGTTCGAGCTCCGCCGCGTCCGCGCGTGCGCTCGGCGTGCCGAGCTTGCGGAGCAGAGCTTTTTTGGCGAGCGCGCAAGCCGTTTCCGCGACGCCGCCTATACCGACGCCGACGACGAGCGGCGGACACGCGTTTCGGCCGCCGCGTTCTGCCGCGTCGACTACCGAGCGCACGATGCCGTCCTTGCCGTCGGCGGGCTTGAGCATGTACAGCCGTGCCATGTTCTCGCTGCCCGCGCCCTTGGCGAGGAATGTTATTTCCAGCCCGTCGCCCGAAACCAGCTCGGTCTGTATGATAGGCGGCGTGTTGGTATGCGTATTCTCGCGCGTAAGCGGATCGGCTACGGACTTCCGCGCCGCGGCGTATGCGTCGAGCGTCGCGCCGTCTATGGCGGCTCTCAGTCCCTCGGCGCGCGCGCCGTCGCCCAGCCTGACAAAAAACATCGCCTGACCTGTGTCCTGACAGCAGTATACGCGCTCGCGCTCGGCAATGCGGTTGTTCTCCGCGATGAGCCGCGCGGCGGTCGTCGCGAGCGGCGCGTCGTCGAGCGTTTCCAGCCGCGACGTTACGTCGCGATCGGGTACGATAAGACACTTTTCGACGAGCGCGGTCAGCCGCTTTCTTATTTCTTCGGCGTCGTAAACTTTCATAATACGATTGTAACATTTTACGTCGGCAAAAGCAAGCGTTTGGGAATAAGCCCCTATCGGCACTTCGTGCCGCTTCCCCGAAAGGGGGAAGCGACGAGCGTGACGGATATAAGGACGAGATCCTTCGCTTCGCTCAGGATGACAAAACGAGCGTGACGGGGGAAACGACATCGCCGCCCCCTTTGGGGGGTGACGGCGGCGCATGCGTTCGTGCTATACGCGTACTGCCCGAATAATGCCCTATTCGGCTATACCGCGGTATTCGCTTGATTTTGCGGCGAGTATTTGATACAATAAGTTCATGAGTTTGACTATGTGCTGTCTTGCGTCGGGTTCTAAGGGCAACTGCTGTTTTGTGTCCGACGGCGAGACCAACCTGCTTATAGACCTCGGCATTACCGCGCAACGCGCGGAGAAATGTCTTGCCGCGCTCGGCGTCGATCCCGACGGTGTGAGCGTCGTCGTCACTCATTCCCATTCCGATCATATCGGCGGACTCAAAGTGTTTTGCAAGCGCCACCCGTCGGTGCGCGTGCACTGTCAGCGCGAGAGCGCGGGCGAGATAATAAGCCGCGCGGGCGTTATCCCGACGGTGGACGCGCGCGCCGCCGAGATAGGCGGTTTGACCGTAAACGCCGTGCCCGTGCCGCACGACGTGCCGTGCTTCGGGTACGTGGTGCGCAACCATACCGCGAGTGTTGCGGTAGTGACCGACGTCGGCGCTGTGACCGACGGCACGCTCGACGCGCTCGGCGGCTGCGGCATAGTCATGATAGAAGCTAATCACGAGCCGGACTTGCTCCGCGCAAACAGGCGGTATTCGCCCATGCTCAAAGCGCGCATAGCGTCGTACCGCGGACACCTGTCCAATCCCGACTGCGCCGCGGCATGCGTCGGGCTTGCCGGGCGCGGCGTGCGGAACTTTATCCTCGCGCACCTGTCCGAGGACAACAACGACCCGACGCTCGCGGTGTCGGAGGTGTGCGCGTGTCTTAACAAATCGGGCTATTTCGGCGTTAACGTTACGGCGGCGGAACAGGACGCGATGACGGGGGTTTACGAAGTATGCTGAGATCCAAAACCGAAAAACCTATCGAGTACGGGTTCGCGCCGTCTTGCACATTTTATATGTTTGCGGTGGTCGTGACGCTTGTCTGCCAGGGCGCAGCGTCGGTGGTAGCCGCCGCGCTCGCAAAGACCTCGCCCGACATAGCGTCGAACAGCGAGTTCAACACCGCTTTCATGATAGTTTTTCAGCTCGCCAACTTCGCGTTCATCGTGCTGTACACGCGACTGAAAAATAACAAGCTTAACTTTTCGTACTTTAAGCGCGGCGACGAGGGCGTCAAGCCGTCGCATATCGTCGTGCCCGTGCTCGCGGCGGCGGCGCTGATGGCGGCGATGTTCCTGCCCGTCACCTGGTACGGTTACTTTACGACCGCGATAGGCATACCGCCCGACGCGGGCATGATAGATAACACCGTCGGCGCGGTCACGATGGTGACGATAGCGTCAGTCTTTCTCGCGCCGATATGCGAGGAAACTATCTATCGCGGCGTGCTGTTCCACGGCTTAAAGAGCGAGTTTTCCGCGGTCAAAGCCGTGCTTTTGTCGTCGCTCGCGTTCATGCTCATGCACATGAGCCCGTTGCAGGTCGTACTGCAATTCGCGCTCGGCGCGGTGGCGGCGTGGCTCGCGCTCAAAAGCGGCAGGCTTCTGCCGTCTATCATACTCCACGCCTGCTCCAACGCGCTCGCGCTCGTCATTCAGTTCACGCCGTTTTACGGCGTGCTCGACGGCTGTATCGTGTGGCTGACAAATAATATCGTTGCGGCGGTGTTCATCACGCTCGGACTGTTCGTCGGCGGCGGCGCGGCGATATTCGCGCTCGTCGAGTTCGGCTTGGGCGGATCGAAGCTCGCCGAAAAGCTTTTCCGCAGCGGAAAAACGGAGAAAAAAACCGACGACGAAAAAACCGCGGAATTCGACGCGGATAGCGCCCCTGCGCCCGATACTTCGACGGCGGCGACGGGCGGCGAGCTCGTCAACGCCGAGCGCGAGCGGATAATGAGCGACGTGCGCAGGAAGGGCGGAGTGTTTTCGTACATCGTCGGCATAACGATATGCGCCGTGATGTTCATCGTCAATCTCGTATCGCTCATACTGCTATGACGGGGCTTGACGGGACAAAGCGCGATATCCGCGCGGTATCTTACGCGCTGTGTTCGGCGGTGTTCGGCGTGATCGTCATGCGGCTCGTCGTGTGGTTCGCGCCGATAGGTTCGGGCGACTACGGCAGTCAGCTCGGTTCGTCCGCGCTGTTCTCGCTGTGCACACAGCTCGTGTTTTTCCTCGGCGTACCTTTCATTATATATAGGTATTACGGTCGGCGCAGTTTCAAGGGCGTGCTCGAATACAGCTCGTTCAAGGGGTTCAAGCCGTATCATCTTATCGCGCTGCCGCTCGGCGTGTGCGTTTTCTTTATCACGATAGGCGTTTCGTCCGTGTGGTCGGCGTTGCTCGATCTTACGGGGTATAACTACGTTCCGTCGTCTACGCCCATGCCCGAAAAGTTCAACTTCGGCTTCTTTGCGGCGGAGATATTGCTGACCGCCGTTCTGCCTGCGGTGTGCGAGGAGTTCGTCATGCGCGGCGGATTTTTGACGACAGCGCGGCGGACGTTCGGCACGGTCGGCTGCGTCGTGCTGTGCGGTGTCGCGTTCGGACTGTTCCATCAGAACGTGCGGCAGGTGTTTTATACCGCGTGCTTCGGCGCGTTCGCGGCGTTCCTCACGCTTCGGCTTAAAAGCATTTTTCCGGCGGTGCTCGTTCACTTCGCGAATAATTTCATGAGCGTTTACATCGATCACGCGGTCGAGTACGATTGGGCGGTCGGCGGCGGACTGTACGACTTTTTGGGTCAGACGGCAGGCGCGCGCATTTGGCTCGTCGCGCTGTCCGCGCTGACGGTATGCGCGCTCGCCGTCGGGCTGGTCGTCGTCATGCTGTATCTGAAAGAGCGGCGCGTCATCGAAAACAAAAAGTCGGTGATAGGCGAGTCGGCGTTCGACGTTACGAATAAGCGCGTCGTGCTGACGGGCGAGCTCGATCCCGAGCGGATAGCCGCGCTCGAAATGGAAAAGGAAGTGTACGGCGCGGACTACGCCGAGGAGAGGTACAAGCCGTCGGCGCGCGACGTGATGATAGTCGTCGCGCTCGGCGTGACCACCGTTTTGACCACAGTATTTACTTATGTTTGGGGGTTTTTCTACTGATGAAGCGCGTCAGGTTGCTTTGCGTCGGCAAGGCGAGCAAGCCGTTCTGCCGCGACGGGTGCGCCGAGTACCTCAAACGGCTGAAAGGCTTTTACGATACGACGGTGATCGAGATACCCGAGCAGCCGTCGGTCAAGCGCGAGGGCGAGGAGCTGTTAAAGCGCATGGGCGGCACGTGCGTCTTGCTCGATATCGGCGGCGAGCTCGTCACGTCGGAGGGGCTTGCGGAGCTTGTGCGGAGCGCGCACGAGCGCGCCGACGAGGTGACTTTTATCATAGGCGGCGCGTCGGGAACGGACGACGCAGTTCGCGCCAAGTGCACGCGGCGGATATCGTTCGGGCGGGTGACGTATCCGCATCAGATAGCGCGGCTGCTGCTGTGCGAACAGCTCTACCGCGCGGCGACCATCCTGCGCGGACTGCCTTACCATAAATAGAGCGTGCGGCGCGGCGCACACTCGCGCGCGTCTCGGAATAATCATGATTATGGATATTATCGAGACGGCGGGGAAGGCGCTCGGCGCGGCAGGCGCGGTCAGGATAGGTCGGAGCGTTTGCGGCAGACCGATACTGTGCGCGCACATCGGCGGCGGCGGTCCGCAGATACTGATCACTGCGGCGATACACGCGCGCGAGTGCTATACCGCGACGGTGGTCCTCAGGCAGATGCGCGAGCTGGAACGCGCTGTAAGGCGCGGCGCGGTGCGCGGCGGCGCGTGGTTCGTGCCGATAGTCAATCCCGACGGCGCGGCGTTCTTCGACAGCGGCGCGACCTCGGGTTCGGAGTTCTTAGCGCGCAATGCCGATAAAAGGCTCGTGTGGAAGGCGAACGCCGACGGGGTCGACCTCAACTGCAATTTCGACGCGCATTGGGGAAGCGGCAGGCACAACAAGACCGAGCGCGGCGCGGCGGACTGTATCGGGGCTTGCCCGTTCAGCGCGCCCGAGAGCCGCGCGCTCGCGGCATTCACTCGGCAGGTGCGGCCGAGTGCGACGGTCAGTTATCACTGCATGGGCGGCGAACTGTATTGGGAGTTTTTCCAGACGGGCGATAGGCGGCTTAGGGATATGCGGCTCGCGACGGCGGTCGCCGAGCATATCGGAGTAAAGCGCGTCGACGGCGATCTGTCGTCGGCTGGCGGCTACAAGGATCACTGCGTGCTTAGGCTCGGCATACCCGCGGTGACGGTGGAGCTGATCGCGCAAGGCGAGCACCCGTTCCGCGAGGAAGATTTCGCGCCCGAGGCGGAGCGCAACGCGCGTCTGCCCGAAATGCTTATAGACTACCTCAATACCGAGGAGAAACGGAGTAACGATGAACAACGATAATACCGATGTTATGCGCGCGGCGGATCCGAGCGGCGCGACCGAGCGAGATATCGCGCTCATGCGCGAGGCTATAAGCCTGCTCGAACAGTGCCCGGAGTGCGAAGTGCCCGTCGCCGCGGTGGTGACGCTCGACGGCGAGATAGTAGCGTCGGGCGTAAACGGCAGGGAGACCTACAACGATCCGACGGCGCATGCCGAGGTCGTGGCGATACGCGCCGCGGCGCAAAAGCTCGGGCGGTGGAATTTGAGCGACTGCGAGCTGTACGTCACGTTGGAGCCGTGCGCGATGTGCGCGGGCACGGTTGTGTATTCGCGGATAAAACGCGTCGTGTTCGGCGCGTACGATATACGGTTCGGCGCGTGCGGTTCGGCGCTCGACGTCGCGCGTTGCGAAAAGCTCAATCACCGCGCGGAGGTCGTCGGCGGCGTGCTCAAGGACGAGTGTCTAAGACCTATAACCGATTATTTCAAAAAGCGCCGCGCGCAAAAACGCACGCCGCCCGAACATTAGAGCAGGATTAAAACATCATTAAAACTTCGTTTCCGGCGGCGGTACGTATTGACAAGCCCGCGCGTTTCGGCTATAATCTAAGCATGTTACGCATAATATGTTCGAGGGCGCAGGAGCGCCGCGCGTAACGGGGAGTCACTTATGATAGTCGGAAGAGTCGTCAACAAGTTCATAAATATCTTTACGGGGCTGTTCGCCATATCGACGATAGTCCTTATGCTCGTGTGGTATATAAACAATTCGTTCGGCGGGTTCATGCCCGAGTCGGCGGTGCTCACCGTGGAACGCTTCCGTAACTACTTTACGCTCGCGACGATATTCTGCGCGGGCATCGAGTTCACGCTCAAACGCAACGTCATACTCGCCGTCGTATTCGCGGTGATAGTCGTCGCAGTCGCGGCGTTCATGATATATTCCGACGTGACGTTCAGCCTTCCCGAGATCCCCGAGCTGCCCGAACTTCCCGAGCTTTGAGCCGCGTCGCAGACATGACGGCATTATAAAAACGACCTATACGGGTCGTTTTTTTGTGCGTCAAAACCATTCGCCGTCGGCTTCGGCTTTTTCCGCGAGCCTGTCGGCGGCTTTGTCTATATCGCCCGCGCCCATGAATATCACGGCTTTTTCGGTGAGCGTTTTGCAGGCGAGCGTTATCTCGGGCATGGTGTCGAAGCAGTATGCGCGCTTGCCGCGCTCGCGCAGGAGCTTGGCTATATCGTGCGACGACACGCCGAGATCGTCTGTCTCGCGCGCGGGGAATATCGGGGCGAGTATGACCGTGTCGGCTTTGCCGAGCGCGGCGGCGAACCCGTCGAGCAGTGCGCGCGTCCGCGAGTACGTGTGCGGTTGGAACACGACGGCGACCGACGGGAATATCTCGCGCGCCACGTCGAGCGTCGCCGATATCTCGTCGGGGTGGTGCGCGTAGTCGGTCATAACGGTCTTGCCGTAGGCGATGCACTTGCGCTCGAACCGCCGCGGTATGCCGCCGAACGAGCCTACGCCTTTTATCGCCGTAGCGCCTATGCCGCAGAGATCAGCGGCGGCGAGCGCGGCGAGCGCGTTGTACACGTTGTGTCCTCCTGCGACGGACAGTCCGACCGCGAAGCGGCGTTTTGGCGTTACAAAGGTGAACGACCGACAGCCGTTTTCGCTTTTTATATTTTCGGCGCGGTATGTATTGTCCTTGCCGAGCCCGAAGGTGACGGGCTTTTCGCAGAGCGTTTTGCAGCGCGCGTCGTCGCCGTTGACGAGTGCCGTTTTGCAGTTGGCGCAAAACTCGGAGAACGCGCGCTCTACCGCCGCGCCGTCCGCGTAGCAGTCGGGGTGGTCGTAGCCGAGGTTGAGGACGACGCCGAGATCGGGGGAGAGGTGCAAAAAGCTCTTGTTGTATTCGCACGCTTCCGTTATGAAAAAGCCCCTGCCGCCGAGCGTCGAGCCGCCGGCAACGCCGACGTGGACAGTCGGATTTCGAGCGGAAAAAGCTTTGCCGATCATGGCGGTGGCGGTGCTCTTGCCGTGACAGCCGGCGACGGCTATCGTCTTGCCGAACGAGCGCGACAGCTCGCCGAGATAGGTCGCGCGCTCTATCGTCGGTATGCCGAGCCGACGGGCGGCTACGAGCTCGCAGTTGTCCTCGGGCACTGCGTTGGTGTATACGACGAGATCGCAGTCTGTGACGTTGCGTCCGTCGTGACCGCCCGTGTCGCGGTCCGAGCCCGTGACGTTGTGCCCGCGCGATGCGGCGAGGTCGGCGAGCGCGCGCATGGATACTCCGTTGATCCCTACGAAATGGATATTCATAACAAGTATGTATGCGCTCCGCCGTGTCGGTGTGCGGACGGCGTTGAAGCGGAAAGCGGCGATATCGCGAAAGTACGAACGGCGGTTTATCCGTGACGAACGGCTTTTTCGTGCGGTTCGTGTCGCAAATATTGCAGTTTGGGATATACGACGCGTCGTTTGTGCCGCCGTCGTTATGAGATGTACGGATCTTGTCGAACCGTATCTTTATTGCGTTATAATGTATGCGAAATCGAGGACGCCGTGCGACGGGAGCAGAGCGTTTAAGATTATTATTTTTACGGAGGGTAAATATGAAAAAGAGGACGAAGTTATCTCTCGTGCTCGGCGCTGTGATGGCGGTTTCGTCATGCGGCTGTCTTGTCGCGTGCGGTCCGTCGGACAAACCCGATCCCACGCCCCCCGACGACAAAATACTTAATTTTGTCGCCGTCGACGGCACTAACTGGGATACCGATGTCACGTTCGATTCCAAAAAGTTCAAGCTGTCGCTGGATCTCAACAAGGACAAGACGCTTAAACTTACCGGCACTTGCGGCGGCAAAGCTCAAGGCGGCGGCAATCAAGGCGGTGGACCCGGTGGACCCGGTGGACCCGGTGGACCCGGCGGTCCCGGCGGTCCCGGCGGACCGGGCGGCGATGGCGGATTCCCCGGGTTCGGTGACGGCGGCGGAATGCCCGGACCGGGCGGAGAGGGCGGCGCGCCTGCTCCCGCAGCCGAGGGCGAAGCCGAGGAGGACGACACCGATTATTCCGTCTATAACTTTGCGGTCAACGGATCGTGGACGGAGGAGCAGGGCTGGGGTTACACGCTCAAATTCTCCGACGGCAAGGACACCGAGATAGTCGTCAACTACGACAAAACGTCGGGTCGGCAGTACTTCTATTATTATATGACGCCGAAAATAGGCGAGGTCACGGCGGCGGAAACGCTCGTCAAGTTCGAGGCTAAGGACTCGGCGTATCGCAAAACGCTCAATGCGAATTATGTGATAAACGAGGAGCGTAATTGCGTTTACATGTTCAAGGGCGGTCAGGAAGGCGGCTCGGGCAACCTTAACACCGCTACGCTGTATCTACTGCCCGAAGGCAAAGTTGCGTCGTTCACGGGCACGTCCAACAGCATTACTTATAACGGCAAGGGCACCTGGACGGAGGACAAAACCGCTCACGTGATAAGCGGTACTACGGGTACGACGGCGTTCGCGACGGACGCTTACTGCGACACCGCGGGACGCGAGGGCTACCGTATGCAGCTCAGCGTGGCGGGCGGCGGACCGGGCGGCGGCAGCAATGTGATAACGGTATACGCGTCGTGCGATACGAGCAAGTATACCTGGGATAAATACGTCGCGTCCGATTTCGAGGGCGAAGTCGTCGAGACTTGGTCGGGCGTCGACGAGGACGGAGCGACATACGAGCTTCGTCTCACGTCCAAGAATTTTGCCAACGTCGTCAACGAAAGCGGCAAGACCTTAAAGACCGTCAAGTACACGCTGGCGGACGGAGTGCTGACTATGGGCGATTGGGTCTCGGTCGGCGATACGATAAACGTCGCATGGCAGGTCCCCGCGCCCAATCCTTTCACGCCTGCGCAGAATTACAATATTACGTTTACCAAGCCTGCGGCGCAAGGTTAAGGAGTTTTGATGGAAGTAAGTGAAAAACTGCAAAAAACCAAAAAACTCGGTAAGATCTTCAAAATAGTATCGATCGCGGCATCGGTGCTCGCCGTGTTTTTCGTTGTGTTTTATTGCTTAGCTCCCGCAACGCGGCTCACAACGGACATAGGCAAGTATGCCAAGGGCTATAACTATTACGGCTGGCAGTTGATATTCCTCGGTTGCGGTTATCCGCCCTTGAAGATACTCTGCCTGTTCGAGGAGAAAAGCACGATAGCGGGAGATTATGTGCCCAATACGTGGGATTTCGACTTTAACTTCGGTCTGTTCCTCGGATTTATCTTACCTATAATAGCGGTCATCGTTTGCGCGATAGTATCGCTCAAAATGAAGAACCGCGGCAAAGCCGTATGCGAATTCGTGTCTGCGGGCGCGATACTGCTCGGCGGACTGCTGCTCGTATGCTGCGCGCCGCTGTCCGCACTGACTGCGACCGACATGGGCGCGGGCGTCGGGTTCAAGAACCAATATCTCATCCCCGCGATGGAGGCGGACACTTACAATACGTTGTTCTATCCCGTGTTCACGTTTGTTATGTGCTTCCTTATCGCGGCGTTCAAGGGATTCCGCGGCGCGTTTTTGCTGTATCAGCGCAAGCTGTACAAAACGGCGAAAGCGGCAGCCGCAAACTAAAAAACAAAAAGGAGAGTAAACAATGGCATTAAGCAGAAAGAACAAGCTGATAACGATCATTTCGGTCATAGCCGGAATATTGTTGGCAGTTATGATAGCCGTGACGTGCGTAATGTATTCGATGCGCGAGTATATGGATCAATTCCTCGGCACGGGCAAAAGCCACACCGTTTCGAGTAGCGGTCTTAAAACCGACTACATAGACTTCGAGTGCGAGACCCAAGAGGAAGCGTTGAAGCTTGCGCAGGACATGACGCAGGAAACGGCGGAAGAGGGCATAGTGTTGCTCAAAAACAAGAACAACGCGCTGCCGCTTGCCGCCGACGCCAAGATAACGCTTTTGGGTTATTACGGTTGGCACAACAACATGGCGGGCGGCGAAGACCCCGCCACGACGAGCGGAGCTATTTCGTTGCACAAGGGCATAGAGAACGCGTTCGACACCAATAAGGACGTCAACTCGATCTATGCCGGGCTGCAAAGCGATATAGCCGAGAAAAACGTGGAGAGCACGCTCAACGCTAAGACCTCTACGTTCGGCACGTACAATACGGCTATCGTCACACTCAAACGCAACTCGGGCGAGGGCAACGACCAGGTCATGGATTCGGGCGCGGCGGAAAACAACCGCACCGGTCTTACCGCCAACCGCGCCGAGATGAAGCTTATCGACTACGCATGCAAGAACTTCGATAAAGTCATCATCGTCATCAACGCCGCCAACACCATGGAACTCGGATTTTTGGACGACAACGATCCGAACATGAACAACGGCATCTACACCGATCCGTACAGCAAACAGCAGTACGATTGCAGTAAGATAGTCGGCGCGTTCTGGGCGGGCTGCTGCGGCTCGCAGGGCGGCACGGCTATCGCCAACATCCTCAAAGGCACGGTCAACCCGTCCGGTCACACTCCCGATATTTACGCGCGCACGCTCCGCAACGAGCCCACGTACGTAAACTTCTCCGACTTTAAGTACACGAACAGCGCCTCGCTCAATTCCTATGCGACAAGCTCGTACTTCGTCGAATACGAAGAAGGCATCTACATCGGCTACCGTTACCACGAGACCGCGGCGAAGGAAGCCGCCGAGGGCAATTACGACGGCTACGACTACGATACCTCGGTAGTGTATCCGTTCGGCTACGGTCTGTCGTATACGACCTTCACCCAAGAGTATGCGGAAACGCCTGTCTACGACAGCGAAACGCAGACCTATAAGTTCAAAGTCAAAGTCACCAACACCGGCAGCAGAGACGGCAAGGGCGTTGCGCAGATATACGTCAACGTTCCCTACGAGGACGGCCAGGTCGAAAAAGCGCACGTAACGCTCGGCGGCTTCGCCAAGACCGACGTGCTCGAAGCTAACGGCGGCACGCAGACCGTCGATATCGAGATCAAGCGCGACTACTTCACGTCTTACGATTACAAGACCGAGAAGGCGTACGTCCTCGATGCGGGCGATTACAACTTCTATCTCGCGAGCGACGAGCTCGGCAGCCACAGCTGGACCGCAGTCGACGCTATGACCGACTCCGCCGCAAAAGCGAAGGTGCTCTGGACGGACACGCTCGACAAAAAGATAGTGTTCAACGAGAAGGGCGCAGGCAAACGCCTCACCGACGAGAAAGTCGCCACCAACGTTATGGACGACGAGACCAACTACAAGTTCAAGGCTTACGGCGACGGCTCGACGGGCGACGGATTTATCCACGACTTCACCCGCGCGAACTTTAAGGGCTCTTTCCCGACCGCGCCGAACGGCAACGATTACATCCTCAGCGACGAGCGCGCGCTCAAACAGATAGCCGTTTACGACGTATGGGCGGACTCCGAGCAGAACGGCACGGACATCAACGGCAACAAGATAACCAAAACTCCCGAAGTCAACACCGATAAGACGAGCTACACTCTTTCCGACATGCGCGGCGTAGACTTCGACGATGCGAAGTGGGACGACTTTATAAACCAGTTCACCGTAGATTCCATGGCGTACATGTTCTCCAACGGCGGCTGGCAAGCGCCTGCCGACGAGGATAACGGCGTTCCCAAGACCTGGGATACCGACTCGCCTTACGGCTACTACGGTCACTCGCTCACCATCAAAAACGTCAACAAATGGTACTGCGGCGCGCCTATGGTCGCGGCTACGTACAACGTAGAGCTTGCAAAGCGTCTCGGCGAGGCGTTCGGCGAGGAAGCGTATCAGCAGAAGCAGACCGACGGCGCTCCGATAACCGGTATCTACGGCTTCGGTATGAACCAGCACCGCAGCGCGTTCGGCGGACGTAACTACGAGTATTACAGCGAAGATCCCGTGCTCTGCGGCAAGATCGGTATGGCGGAAGCCTCCGGCGCGTCCGAAAAAGGCTTGATAGTCTACATGAAGCACTACGTCCTCAACGACCAGGAATATCACCGTCAGGATAACGGTTACTGCTCCTGGGTCAACGAGCAGGCGTTCCGCGAAGTGTACCTCCGCGCATGGGAGATCTACATGAAGGAAGCGAAGATGCAGGTCAAGTACTATGCGGTCGACGAAGAGACCGGCGAGTACGTCATGCAGGAAAAGACGATGTCCGCCGCTACCGGCATAATGACTTGCTATAACCGTATCGGCGCAACGTACGGCGGCGCGTCGATATCGATCAACGGCATACTCCGCAACGAGTGGAACTTCACGGGCACGGTCCTTACCGACGCGGGCGGCGAACCCGATACGTACATGACCACCGACCTCGCGCTCCGTCGCGGTCAAAACCTCACGCTCACCAACAACGGCACGCAGGGTCTGTTCGACACGGAAAGCGACACCGCCATATGGTGGCTCAAAAACTCGACCAAGCACCTGCTCTACAACAAAGCCAACTCCAACATACTTTCGGGTCTCGGCCTTGCTCCCGGCGACTATGTTTACTACGATATGTCGCCGTGGCAGATAGGCATCATCGTTGCCTGGGTATTTGTCGGACTTGCGGCGGCGG
>CAJTND010000007.1:15924-35232 GCA_910577995.1 uncultured Christensenella sp.
CTGCCGTAGTCGTCAGCGTGCTTATCGCCAAAGACGTCATCAAGCTTAACGAAAAAGTCAAGAAAGAATCCGACGGCGACGAGTATTAAGACAGAATGATCACATACGTATAGCAAAGCAAAGCGCATCCCGCGGCATAAACGCCGACGGGATGCGTTTGTTTTGTTCGGAATACTGCGCAGTTCGTCACGAATATCTTGCCGTTTGTAAAAAACCGTTGCGTTTTATATCGTAATATGTTACATTTATTTAGAAATTTCGGAGGAACAGGCGGACGGTGAGAGAGGCATTCGAGGTCTTTTTTATACATATATTCGATTTGCCTTTTGCCATGCAGATCTTGTGCGCGACGGTATCTACGGTATTGCTGCTCGGCGTGCGCAAACAGACCAAGATCCGGCGCATCGTAATAGACATAGTTTGGCTGTACGCGGTGTTTTTCGCGCTGCACACGTTCTTTAACGTCGTGGGCTGGTTCTTGCCGCGTCGGCTTGCATTCACTTCCGACCTTGTTTATTTTTTAGGCATCATACTTTATACCGTTACGGCGAGCCGTCACAAATGGATAAGCCGCCTTGCCATGGCGAGCGTCGTATTCTCGCTCAATACGCTTATGGCGTCGCTCGGTACGGTATTCGGCAACGCGATAGAAATGCACTTCGACGGATTCGATATTTCCATTACCAAGATCATTGCGTATCTTATAGTTGTAGCGTGTTCCGTCGTGTTCTTTAAGTATCCGCTGTTCAAGTTCGAGACCAATCTTTTCGACTGTATACTCAACGTCGTGTGCAACGTCCTGTCCGCGCTTCTTTTCGTCATATACGAATACGTGCGTCGGTCGAGCCATGAATGGATGACGATAGGCTTTCAGATATCCGGTTTCATGACGGTAGTCATAATCTTTCTTTTCGCTATAAACATCGTCACGTACTTCATGACGTACAAGCTGTGCGGTCAGCGCGAGCGCGCGCTCGATCTCAGTCTCCAAGCTCAGAAAGAGCAGGGACTGAAAGAGCTTTTGAAACTGAACGAGAGCAAGCTCGCGGAACTGCGCGAGGTCAGGCACGACGTTAAAAATCAATACGCATATATGCAGATGCTTTTGGAGAACGACAAGTTCGACGAGCTCAAAGCGTATTTCGACGAGGTGCTCGGCACGCTTGCGAAGCCGCTGTTCAAATCGGTCGACAGCGGCAACGCTCTCATCGACTCCGTGCTCAATCTCGGATTGACCAAGGCGAGCGAGGCTGGCGTCGCGCTCGACCTGAGAGTGTCCGTGCCGCCCGTACTGCCGTTTTCCAAATCGACACTGCTCTCGCTTTTCGCCAACGTTATCGACAATGCGGTAGAGGCGGTGGTGCGCGACGGGATGGAAAACGCGACTGTCGAGGTGACGCTCGGCATGCAGGGCGACTACATGTTGTTCTGCGTGAGCAATCCGACGCGGCTCGAGGATTCGGAGTCGATAGACGATCTCGTTACGAGCAAGAGCGATAAGACCGTGCACGGGCTCGGCTCGAAGATAATCAAAAAGACGGTCAAAAAATGCAACGGATACTGTCGGCGTTTCGTAAAAGACGGCAAATTCGTTTCGGAATGCCTGCTCGATACGCTGTACAAAGAAAAATCGGGGGGGGGGCGCATATTTAATGAAAAAACGTCTTAATATCGCCGTATGCGACGACGAACTCAAAACTTTGGATATTATCATCGCGACGGTGGAAAAATGTTTTTCCTCGCACGATATAGAAACGGATATCGACGGATTCAGGACGCCCGACGAGCTTTGGCAGACGCTCGGCAAGCAGTCTTATAACCTCGTTTTTCTCGACATCAACATGCCAGACACGGACGGCGTAGCGCTCGGCAAAAAGATATCGGAGCTAACGAACCGTCCCGATATAATTTTCGTGTCGAGCAATACCGACAGGGTGTTTGATACTTTTGTCGTGAACCCGTTCGGTTTCGTTCGCAAGTCCGAGTTCTTAAAGGACGTTGCGTCGGTCATCGACAGATACGTAGCTAAAAGATCGGACGAGCCGAGGACGCTTTTGCGTTTCGATATGAAGGACCGCGGCGGGCTCGTCGCGCTCGACGTAAGTCAGCTCAAATACGTCGAGTGCCTGCGCAACGAACAGATGTTTTACATGGACGGGCTTGAGGATCGCACCGTGCGTTCGCGCATGGAGGAACTGGAAAAAACGCTCGCGCCGTATGATTTTGTCCGCATACACAAGGGCTATCTCGTAAACTACGCGTATATAAGGCGTTTCGATAACAACGACGTGACGCTCGTCAGCGGCGAGGTGCTGCCCGTCGGCAGGTCCAAGCGCGCCGACGCCATGGAGAAATACCTCGAATACGTGCATAAACACGGCACGTCGATAATCGGCTGAAAAAGGCATACGGTGTAACTGAAAGATCCATCGCCGCTCATCGGGAGGCAGGCGGGCGGAGGCTGTCGAGCCGCCGCCTTTTTGTATCGTCGACGCGAAAACGGCGGAGGGCGGGGGCGCGGAAAAATCTTTCGTCAAACTATTGCTTTTTTCGACTTTATATGTTATAATCCATACATACCATCGTAAGCACGGAGGGGAAGAAGTGGAAATTACCGAGGTAAGATTGCGTCTTGTGCGCGATCCCGGCAAGCTCAAAGCTGCCGCGTCGATAACCATCGACGATTGCTTTGTTGTCCATGACCTGCGCGTCGTTGAAAACGAGGGGAACTTATTTATAGCAATGCCCAATAAGCGTATCGGCACCGGAGAGTTCCGCGACATCGCGCATCCTATCAACAATGAAACGCGCGATCATATCGCAAAGCTCGTTCTTGACAAGTATAAGGAAGAGCTTGAAAAGGCGTCAGCGCAAAACGCGTCCGACGAGTAGCCGTTCGCCCGTAAGGGCGCGGCGGTCGGATACTCAACATCACGAAAGGACATGCGGTCGAAAAGCGGCGTAAAGCCGTTTTATTGACGTTAGGTTTTTTTGCCGTCCGCGCGAATCGGCGGGGCTTGCGCGTGCAGGTAATTTGTTTATAAGCATGTAAAAACGCTTGCTTTTATCATGACGCCGTGATATAATTACCGATACAAACGAAATTCGCAGAGGTCGATAATGAATTTACTCTCGATCGCGGGTTGGATAACCGACTCGTTCCCTATAATAAGGATAGTCCTCATCAGCTTGATGGTGGCGATCGGGCTTGCGCTCATCGTTATCATACTGTTCCAGCCGTCCTCGTCTTCGGGCATGGGCGCGTTGTCCGGTCAGCGCGACACGTTCTATTCCAAGGACAAGTCCAAGTCGCTCGAATCGGTCATGAAGAAGATAACCATAGTGCTCGGCATCGCCGAGGGCGTGCTGGCGATACTGTTCTTCGTGACGTTGGTCATATACAGAGGTTGATATAAATGATCGAGGGCTTGCAAAAGCCCTTTTTTGTTGGGCGGCAGGCGTGTTGTGTGCAATACTATATTCCCAAGGTGAAATAATTGAAAAAGAAAACCAACGTAAAACATCAAGGCGGACGCGGTAACGGCAAAAGACCGTCCGGAGTCCGAAACGGCAGAACGTCGAGCGTCCGAAACGGCGCTTCGCCGCGGCACGAGGCGTACTCGCTCCCGACCGTGAGGGGGCTTTTGGACTGCAAAGGCGACAGGTTCGGCTTTATCGCCGACGCGCTCGGCGACGTGTTCGTTTCCGGCAGGAATCTCGTCGGGGCGCGGCACGGCGATACCGTTCGCGCCGTCATAATCGGCGACCGCGCCATGCGCGATGGGCGGCGGCGCGAGGGGCGTATCATAGAGATAGTCGAGCGCAATCCGCTCAACATCGTTGCTACGGTGACTTTCCGCGACAACGTTTTTTACGCTTTGCCCGACGACAGGCATTACGGCGAGTGCATTGAGATAACGTCGCTCGGCGGCGCGCGCGAGTTCGACAAGGTATTGATAAAGCTCGTTTGCGGGATCAACGAGGGCGGCGACCGCGCGGAGGTCTCGGCGGTGCTCGGCAGGTTCGACGAGATAGGCATGGACGTCAAAAGCGTTATCGCTTCGCACAACCTGCGCACGGAGTTCCCGAACGACGTGCTCGACCAAGCCGACGGCTACGGCGAAGAGATCGACGTCAAGGAGGCGCATGCGCCGTACCGCCGCGACTTCCGCGACGAGATAATATTTACTATTGACGGCAGCGACTCCAAGGACTTTGACGACGCGGTGTCGCTCGTCGCTACGGATAACGGCTATCGGCTGGGTGTGTATATCGCCGACGTCGCGCAGTACGTTACGCCAAACAGTCCGCTCGACCGCGAGGCGTACCTGCGCGGAACGAGCGTCTATCTTGCCGACCGCGTCATACCGATGCTGCCCGAGAGCCTGTCCAACGGGCTGTGCTCGCTCAACGAGGGCGAGGACAGGCTGGTGCTCGCCGCGCTCATCGACCTCGACCGCAGCGGCAGGCGCACGGGTTATACCGTGTGCGAGGGCATTATACGCTCGACGGCGCGCCTGACTTATACGGGCGTGCAAGCGATGCTCGACGGCGACGAGGCGCTGAGGGCGAAGTACGAGCGCGTCGTGCCGACGCTCGAACTGATGAAGGAACTCGCGCAAAAACGGATAGCGCTCAGGGCGGAACGCGGAGCGATAGACTTTAAGCTGACGGAAACGCAGATAACCTTCGACGCGGCGGGGCACGTCGCGGACATAGAGAAAAAGCCGAGCCTGTTATCGATGCGGATAATAGAAGAGTTCATGATACTCGCCAACTGCGCGGTCGCGGAAAAGTTCGATGCGGCTAAGATACCTTTCGTTTACAGAGCGCACGAGCGCCCGTCGGCGGAGAAACTGCAAGCGCTCAACGACTATCTCGAAGCGGTCGGGGCTAAGGCGCGCTGTCCGCTGTCGCCTACGCCCAAGCAGGTCGCGGCGCTGTTGGACGGCGTGGACGACAGCATATCCGCGGCGGTGTCGCGCGTGACTTTGCGCTCAATGGCAAAGGCGACCTACGAGCCGCGCAACCTCGGGCACTACGGGCTTGCCGAGGAGTATTACTGTCACTTCACGTCGCCGATACGTCGGTATCCCGACCTGTTTATCCACCGCGCGATCAAGCAGTATCTGAGAGGCGGCGCGGCTGCCGCCAAGAAGCTTCGCGACGCCGCGGAAGCCGCCGCCAAGCAAAGCTCCAAGACCGAGCGCGTAGCGCAGGACTGCGAGCGCAAGGTGGACGACTATAAAAAAGCGGAGTATATGTCGCACCACATCGGCGAACGCTTCAAGGGGCTTATAAGCTCGGTGACGGATTTTGGGTTTTTCGTCGAGCTCGGCAACTCCGCCGAGGGGCTCGTGCGCATGGCGAGCCTGCCGCCGAATGCGGCGTTCGACGCGAAACGCATGTGCATCAACTGCGGGCGGCGGCAGTTCCGTCTCGGCGATACCGTCGAGATACAGGTCGACAAAGCGTCGGGCGACCGAGTGGACTTTTCGCTCGTAGTCGGCGCGTGACAAAATCCCGTTTATTGCAAAAAATATTGCCAAACGATTGACAAAAATCGCAGACGGGGATATACTGAAAAAGATCGGGCAAGGACGCCGCGACAGCGCGGCGTCCTTGTTTTTATAAGGAGATATATATGGTCAAGGTTCCCGAATTGTTCGGTTCGATGGTGTTCAACGAGCAGGTCATGCGCGAGCGTCTGCCCAAGGACGTTTTTGCCGCGCTGCAAAACACCATTCGGACTGGTAAAGCCATCTCTTCCGAGGTCGCCGAGGTCGTTGCCAACGCAATGAAGGACTGGGCGATAGAGAAGGGCGCAACGCACTATACTCATTGGTTTCAGCCGATGACCGGCATCACCGCCGAAAAACACGACAGCTTTATCCAGCCTGCCGAGGGCGGCGCGGTCATCATGAACTTTTCGGGCAAGCAGCTCATAAAAGGCGAGCCCGACGCGTCGAGCTTTCCCTCGGGCGGACTGCGCTCCACCTTCGAGGCGCGCGGCTATACCGCATGGGACCCGACGAGCTATGCGTTCGTAAGGGATACCGTGCTGTACATACCGACCGCGTTCCTCTCGTATTCCGGTCAGGTGCTCGACAAAAAAACGCCGCTGCTCCGCTCGATGGAGAGCCTCAGCGCCGCCGCACTGCGCGTGCTCAAGCTGTTCGGCAAAACGCCCGAGCGCGTCGCGCCGTCCGTCGGTCCGGAACAGGAATACTTCCTTATCCCGCGCGAGCTGTACGAAAAACGCCCCGACCTGATAATTACGGGCAGGACGCTGTTCGGCGCGCGCCCGCCGAAGGGTCAGGAGCTCGAGGATCATTACTTCGGCATAATCAAGGTCAACGTCCTCGGCTTTATGGAGGAGCTCGACCGAGAGCTGTGGAAGCTCGGCATATTCGCCAAGACCCGTCATAACGAGGTCGCGCCCTGTCAGCACGAGCTTGCGCCTATCTATTCCACGGTAAACATAGCGACCGACCACAACCAACTGACGATGGCGGTCATGCGCAAGGTCGCGGCGCGGCACGGGCTCGTATGCCTGCTGCACGAAAAACCCTTCGAGGGCGTCAACGGATCGGGCAAGCACAACAACTGGTCGATATCCACGACCGACGGCGAGAACCTGCTCGAACCGGGCAAGGACCTTAAAAACAATCTGCAATTCATGCTCTTCCTCACGGCTGTGATACGCGCCGTCGACGAGCATCAGGACTTGTTGCGGCTGTCCGTCGCGACGGCGGGCAACGACCACCGTCTCGGCGCGAACGAAGCTCCGCCCGCGATAATATCGATGTTCCTCGGCGACGAGATAACCGACCTATTGGAAACGCTCGCGTCGGACAGGGAATACAGCAATCACGTCGGCAACAAGCTTTCCGCCGGCGTCGATTCCGTACCCGTCATCTACGAGGACACGACCGACCGCAACCGTACTTCGCCATTCGCGTTTACGGGTAACAAGTTCGAGTTCCGTTCGCTCGGCTCGTCGCTCAACATCGCATGCCCCAACATAATGATAAACGCCGCCGTCGCGGACGTGCTCAACGCCTTTGCCGACAAGCTGGAAAAAGTCAAGCCGTCGGAGTTCAAGAAAGCCGCGCGCGAGCTTATCAAGTCGGAATATATCGCGCATCGCCGCATAGTCTTTAACGGCGACAATTACTCCGCCGCATGGAAGGAGGAGGCGCACCGCCGCGGACTTTTGGACCTTTCCGGCACGCCCGAATCGCTTTCGTACTACGACCGCAAGGAGAACGTCGAGCTTTTCGAGCGGCTCAAAATTTATACCAAACAGGAAGTGCGCGCGCGCAAGGATATCCTGCTCGAAAACTATTGCAAGGTCATCAACATCGAGGCGCTGACCATGTGCGATATAACGCTCAAACAGATACTGCCCGCGGCGACGGAGTTCACGACGCGGCTCGCCGACAATATCCAAAAGCTGACCGCGCTCAAAGCGGACGCGTCCGCGCAGTCCGACGTGCTTTCCGAGATATCCGCGCTTATCGGCAAGGTGTACAAGACGGAGAAAAAACTCTCCGATGCGGTGCTCGCCGTCAAGAACGAGCCCGACCTTCAAAGCGCCGCAGACGCGTATCACGATACCGTGTTCGCGCTGATGCAGGAGCTGCGCGGCTATTGCGACGCGATAGAGCTTTTGATGCCCAAATCGCTCTGGCCGTTCCCGACTTACAGCGATCTGCTTTTGTATATCTGATAAACCCTACCGAAAAACGGAGCGAAATTCGCTCCGTTTTTATGTGTCGGAACGCGTTTCTACCCGTTTTGGAGCGAAAAATTCAATATAAAGAACCATAAACTTAATAAAATTGATAAATAATATAAAAAATATTAAGAAATTTAATAAAAAGCCTTGACAAAGTTAAAAGGGTGTTATATAATGTGCTTACTAAACAAGCAAAGGAGCGACGGTATGTATAACACGGACGATCTTATCGGGATCAAGGAAAACAACGCGTTTTTACGGGCGGACGGCGAGAGATACAGACTGCTCGTCATCGATGCGGAGCGAAAGCTCGAAAAATTAAAATATGAGAGGAGGGCGGGATATGATAAAAGTACCTACTAAATGCCCGATATGCGGCAAGGCGATGTACGCGGCGGAGGTCAAGTGCGACGGTTGCGGCACGGTCATCAACAACAAGTTCGGTTTTTCGGTTTTCGAGAAGCTTGACGAAAAGCAAACGGCGTTCGTGCTCGCATTCGTCGAGTGCGAGGGGTCGATAAAGGACATGGAAAAGCGGCTCGGCATTTCGTACCCGACGGTCAAGACGCGGCTCGCCGAGATAAAAAAGATACTCGGGCTTGCGGAGGGCAAGTCGTACAAAATGAACGTGCTCGACGATCTCGGCAAAGGCGAGATAGACGTCGAAGCGGCTATAAGGCTTATAAAAAACAAGGAGGCTGAGTGAATATGTTCGGCAAAAGATCGGACGAATATAAAGCGGTCGTCAGACTTTACAAGGACGGCAAGATAACGGCGGAGCAGCGCGACAGTCTCCTCGCCGCACTCGATGAGTCGGAAAAAGCGGAGAGCCGCGCCGCCGCGCAGGATAACGCGACGGAGGGGCGCGCGTGCAGGCGCGTGACTTTTAAGGTCTACGGCATGGAAGATCCGCTCGACGCGTCCAAGCTGTGCTCGGCTGTCGCGGCGCTCGACGGAGTGGACAACGCTCGCGCCGACGTCAAAAACGCGCGCATGACCGTCGACGGCGATTTCGATGCCGACGCGGTAAAAGCGGCGGTGAAAAAACTCGGCTTCAACTGCGCCGCGTCCGACGTCGATTACTACGAGAGCGTGCGCGATAACGACGCCGACGCAGACGATGAATACGAAGAATATGACGAGGACGACGATGACGACGACGATGACGACGATGACGACGAGGACGAAGAAGATGAAGAAGACGATGACGAGTCGACCGAGATAGATATACACGTAGAGGGCGATCCGACGATACAGGTAAAAAAAGACGGGAAGTCGTTCGGTTATTTCTTTTCCGACCTTGGCGAAAAGATAGCGTCCGCCGTCAATAAAGGCGTGCTCGCCGCCGAGAATGCGGGGGATGCTGTGGCGAGGGCGTTCAAGGACTTCGCACCGAGCGTGACAAACGTTTTGGATAGCGGCGTGGTCGTCAGTAAGAAGTATATCGAGTACGACGCGCCTTACGAAACGCTGTCCGTCAAAATAAAGTATATCGGCGACGACGTGTACAGATTCGCGGGCAAGACTGCGGAAGCGGAAAGGCTCAAAGCGCAGTGCCGCGAGGTCATGACCGACGAATGCTACGGGCTGTTGTGCTCGCTTTTCGATGAGAGGTTCGTCGGTAAGTTCAGCAGGGTGGGCGCCGAGATATTCAAACTGACGGTGGAAGCACAATAAAGATATATTTTTTCCCGACGCTCTTATGCCCGTGCATAAGGGCGTTTTTACTTTACTAAACGGCGCATTCGTGTTATAATGTTTTTCAGCGTAAAAATTCGGCGGCATTGCGATAACATCGGGCGCACGGCGCATAATAAGTAAAGACGGTAATTAAAAGTGAAGGTTTTCGTATCGGGCATATTAGGAATAGAAACGACCCTTGCGGTACGCGGTTTTCCCGTGTCGTATTATCCCGTCGATTATCCGTTCTTCGGCATAAGAGCGGAGGTTGCGGGCTCGGCGTACAGAATGGCGAAAAGCTTCCGCGCGCTCGGCGACGACGTGCGGCTGTACTCTTTCGTAGGCGACGACGTTCAGGGCAGGCGCGTTTTCGACGCGCTCGACGCGGACGGACTGCCGCGCTGTCTTATAGACTGCTCGCTTGCAGAGACTGTGGAAACAGTCGTTTTGCAGGAGATACCGTTCGGGCGCAGGCAGGTATATTGCGATCTTAAAGACGTGCAGGAGCGGCGCACCGATGTATCGGACGAGCGCATACGCGCGGCGGTCGGCGAGGCGGACGCCTGCGCCATAATGAACGTCAACTTCAACCGTCCGATCCTCGCGCTCGCCCGCGAGCTCGGCAAGACGATAGCCTGCGACGTGCAGGCGCTCACATCGGTCACGGACAGCTTCAACGCCGAGTTCATCGAATACGCGGATATACTGTTCCTGAGCGACGAGGGCGCGCCGGGTTCGCCCGAGGATTTCCTCGCGGCGCTTGCCGAGCGCTGTACCGCGCGCGTGATAGTCATGGGGCTCGCCGCCGACGGCGTGCTTTGCTACGACCGCGAAAAGAACAAGGTGCACAAGCTGAAAGCCGTCGACGTCGGCAAAGTGCTGTCCGCAGGCGCGGGCGCGGCGCTGATGTCGTCGTTCCTGCACTATTACGGCAGGTACGATACCGCGGACGCGCTCAAACGCGCGGAGGTCTTTTCGGCGCTCAAGCTCGCCGCCAATGCCGCCGGCGGCGGCTATCCGACCGAGCGCGACGTGGAAGACAAGCTCGCCGCGGTCGAATTTTGACGCGAGTTATATATTAGAAAAACATTAGAAATGGAAAAGGGTGTGAAAATTCGCTTGTACTATCGGAACGATTGTGATATACTACATTCGGTGATTGTTTAACTTTTTTTGCATTTACACACGCCTACACGGCGTATCCAAAAGATCTGTTCGGAGGATATATTGAAGAATACTACAAAGATATTGATACTCGTATTGTCGCTCGTGCTCGTCGCGGGCGTGATTGGTATCGTCGTATATTCCGTCGGCGGGCGCATGGACGAAAAGTCGTACACGTACCTGCAACAGGATATCGAGGCGGGCAACGTCGCGCAGGTGTATATAGAGAACGACACCGCGTACGTCCGCAACCACGGCAGTAAATCCGATAATTACCGCGTGTACGTGCGCGACGGGTTCGTCGATTTTATCGATGCGTACAACGCCGAAAATCCCGATAAGCCCGTTATCGTCAAGTTCAACAACCGTTATGCGACGAGCATAACCGATTATATAATCCCCGTGCTCGGGCTGGTGCTTTTGGTCGTGCTGACCGTATTTATGTTCCGCGCGATGAGCGCGTCGACCAAGCAGACCATGGACTTCGGCAAGACCAAGACCAATGCGCAGGGTCAGACCAAAGTCAAGTTCAGCGACGTGGCGGGCGCGGAGGAAGAGAAAGAAGAACTCAAAGAGATAGTCGAGTTCCTCAAAAACCCCGGCAAGTTCACCGCGGTCGGCGCGAGAGTGCCGCACGGCGTATTGCTCGTCGGTCCTCCCGGAACTGGTAAAACGCTTTTCGCCAAAGCCGTAGCGGGCGAGGCGAACGTGCCGTTCTTCTCCAAGTCCGGCTCGGACTTCGTCGAGATGTTCGTCGGCGTCGGTGCGTCGCGCGTTCGCGACCTCTTCGACCAGGCGAAAAAGAATCAGCCCTGTATCGTCTTTATCGACGAGATAGACGCTGTAGGCAGACAGCGCGGCGCGGGTCTCGGCGGCGGTAACGACGAGCGCGAGCAGACGCTCAACCAGCTTCTCGTCGCAATGGACGGCTTCGATTCCAACGAGCATATAATCGTCATGGCGGCGACCAACCGCTCGGACGTTCTCGACCCCGCGCTCATGCGTCCCGGTCGGTTCGACAGGCAGATATACGTCAATCTTCCCGACGTGCGCGGCAGAGAGGCTATACTCAAAGTGCACGCGCGCAACAAGCCGCTTGCGTCCGACGTCGATTTCCAGACGCTCGCGCGCATAACGAGCGGTTTCTCGGGCGCGGATATAGAAAATCTTCTGAACGAGGCGGCGATACTGACCGCGCGCGACAACAGGACGCGCATCTCCATGGAGGACTTGTTCGAGGGCATAGATAAAGTCGTTATGGGTCCGCAAAAGAAATCGCGGCTCGTAACGCCCGTCGATCAGCGTATCACCGCGTATCACGAGGCGGGTCACGCGATCGTAGCGCGTTGCACCAAGGGCTGCGACCCCGTGCAGGAGGTTTCCATCATACCTCGCGGACAGGCGGCGGGCTACACGATGTACCGTCCCGACAACGACAACAGCCATATAGCGCACAGCAAGGTGCTCGGCATGCTCGCTCAGGCGATGGGCGGCAGAGCGGCGGAGGAGCTTATAATAGAGGATTACACCGCAGGCGCGGTCGGCGATATACAGCAGGCTACCAACATCGCGCGCAAGATGGTCACCGAGTGGGGCATGTCCGAAAAGGTCGGGCCCATATACTACGGCGGCAGTCAGGAGGTGTTCCTCGGCAGGGATTATCAAACGCAGCACTCGTATTCCGAGGCGGTCGCGACCCAGATCGATTCCGAGGTCAAACGCCTTATCGACGAGGCGCACGCGAAAGCCGTCAAGATCCTCGCCGAAAAGCGCAAGGTCATGGAGAACATGGCGCGCGTACTGCTCGAATGCGAGACGATATACACCGAAGAGGTCGACATGCTTATGAACGGCGCGTCGCCCGAAGAGGTCAAAAAGGCGCTTGCAGACAGGCTCAGCTACAAAGCGGCGCATCGCGCGGATATGGAGAAAGCCCCCGTTAAAAAGCTATCCGATATCGACCCGATATCGCACGTCGACGGCGATAGGACGATAACGCCGAGCGGCAAGACCGAATACAAGGCCGACATCGAGCCGACGGAACAGCCCGAGCCCGAGAGCGCGGCAAGCCCCGCAGACGCGGACAAAGCCGACAGGACGGAAAGCTCCGCTGCGGACGCTCCGACCGCTACGGAAAATACGGAAGTAAAGCCCGAGCCCAAAAAGCCCGTCAAGCGTTCCGCTCCCAAGTCGAGAGCGGCAGGACCCAAGTCCGATAACGACGACGATAAGGCATAACGCTAACAGCGTACAACAAACGACAAGAAAAAGCTTCGGAAGGTGATCATGGCAAAAACCGAAAAGAAATCCAAAAACGTCAGCGTGACGACGTACCGCAAGGCGAATATCGCGGTCATAGTCGTAGTCGCTATCGCGGTAGCGCTGCTCGTTGCGATAGCCGTTATGTGCACGGTCAAGATCGACCCTATGGCGGATATAGGCAAGCCCGAGTACTGCACGGTGTACGACCTCGGCGCGGAAGAGCGCGAGCCGTCCAACAGCGAAACGGACAGCAAGCTGCGCTCGGCTATGGGCGATATGAAGTTCAGCGTCATGAGCGCGGTGCTTCAATGGAAGTGGGATTACTCTTACAACTTCAAGCGCAACAAGGACGGCGACAAAATAGAGCTGTCCGACGAAGAAGTCAAAGCCGTTTCGTCCACCGAAACGGAGTACATGGTCGAGTATTTCTTTAAGCCCGTCGAGCTCAAGGACGGCAACATCGACTATACGACTGCGCAGTCGATAAAGGTCGACGGCGAAACGGTGTACTTCGACACGCTCAAAATAGTGTTCGGCGATACCGCCGGCAAGGTCGGCACAGTGTCGCTGTATCCGTATATCGGCTTGCGTATCGACAACGACAATACCGACAACTACGAGATATCCTCGGAGACCTACAAGGTGACGGGCATCAACGTCCGCGCCAACACCTCTTCCGCGTATGCCGCGGTCAAGGACCTTATAACCTCTATCCACAGGGGCTGATGTAATAGAATAAGATGCGCCGCGCCCTCGATAAGGGGGCGCGGCTTTTGTATGCGCGAAAAGCGTATAACCGTACATATGCGCACACAATACTATAAGTATGAAAAAGCGTTTGATAGTAGCGGCAACGGCTGTAGCCGCGGCGCTCGCCGTGCCCTGTGCACCTACGGACGTCATTGCGGAAAAAAGCGCGCCGACGGCGGTCGAGCATATATTCACGCACGAACTCATTTACGACACGGCGCGTGCGTTCTCGCCGAGCAACAGGCTTCGCGACAGCTTTGACAAGGACCACATGACGGCGAAGGAGTTTTCCGCGCTGTTATCTTCGCTCTACGAAAAAGACTATGTGCTCGTATCGACCGTCGACGCCGCCGTCGGCGATATAACGCTTGCGGAAGGCAAGCGCGCCGTCGCGCTGTCCTTCGACGATATGACATACGACACCGTCGGGCGCGGCTGTGTGGATAAGATCGTCTTTGACGGCGGCAAGCTGTCCGACTATACGCGTGACGCCGAGCCGCAGGTCACGCGTTGCCGCGAAAACGTGACGATACTCGAAAGCTTTATCGAAGCGCATCCCGATTTTTCCCACAACGGCGCGCGCGCGACGATATGCGTCAACGGCTACAACGGGATACTCGGCTATCGCGTTACGCCGAGCAGCAGGGTATCGGATGAACGCATGGCGGAGGACACGGCGCAATGCAAAAAGACCGTCGCGGCGATGAAGGCGCTCGGTTATGAGTTTGCGTCGCACACGTACTATCATAAATACTTCGACGGTATGTCCGCCGCAGATATCGAGCGCGATCTTGACCTGTGGGATAAGTATATCCGCCCGATAGTCGGCGACACGCGCGTGCTGTGTTTCCCGTCGGGCTTGCATAACGCGAAAGCCGCCAAGTTCGCGGCGTACGGGCGGCACGGATTCGATATCTTCCTCTGCGTCGGTTCGGGCGCGACGGACTACGAGCGCGGCATGACGAACGCGACGTTCGTCTACCGCAAGCCTATGGACGGCACTGCGCTGAGACTGTATCGCAAGCAGTACTCGCATTTCGTCGATACCGCCGAGATATACGACGGCACGCGTCACAGACCGTTTTCGTACAAGGGCGGATACTATTGAGCTTGATTTTTTTGCGCCGCTGTGGTACAATATCGAAAATCGGCAGACAAAGGACGGTGCATCATGATAGAATTTTTCGACGAGGACGGGATAATTTCGCCCGAGGGTTCGATAGAGAACGGCGAGCAAATACGCGCGCTTGGCGCGACCGTTGCGATAACGGCGTTCAGCGATCATATTTTCGACGAGATACTCGCGCGCTACGGCGGAGAAAAGGTCGGGCGCATGAACGGCAGCGTCGTACTGCCCGTATACGTCATCCGCTCGGGCGGGAAAAATATCCTGCTCTATAAAAGCCCCGTCGGCGCCCCGTCGGCGGTCGGCGCGGCGGAACAGATATTTACCGTCGGCGTCGATAGCGTCGTCGCTTTCGGTATTTGCGGCGCGCTAACGGACGTGCCCGAGCGCACGCTCATAGTGCCCGACCGCGCGTTCCGCGACGAGGGCACGAGCAGGCATTACGCGCCAGAGAGCGAGTTTATCGCAGTGAAAAACGCGGACGCGGTAGCGGAGCACCTCGAAGCGCTTGGCTTGTCCGCGCTGAAAGGCGGTGTGTGGACAACCGACGGGTTTTACCGCGAAACGCGCACGCGCGCGGAATATGTGAAGTCGCTCGGCTGTGTCGCGGTCGATATGGAATGCGCCGCGCTCCAAGCGGCTTGCGACTTCCGCGGCAAGCGGTTCTACACGTTCTTCATAACCGCCGACAGCCTCGCGGGCGAGGAGTGGCAGCCCAATTATATACTCGATCCCAAGCTGTCCGCGCCCGACGGTATCGGCGCGGGCGCGGCGGTCAGGCTCTGCGAAAAGCTTTCGGGGTAGCTACGGCGCGCCGACTTCGGTTATGTGTATGCCGCGGCGGCGCGGCGCGTTGTATGCGGACAGCGGCTTGCCGAAAGCGTCTATCGAGTGCGCGGCGACGTATATCTGCGAGCGCGTGATCTCGATGACGACGGGCGAGTGGAAAAAATCGCCGTCGGCATAGCCGAGCTGAACGACGTCGCCGACTTCGAGCTCGTCGAGATCGACTTCGACTGCGCGCGGACCGAGCCCGTCGTTGCCTATAAGAAAGTTATACAGATATTCTACGCCCGTCCAGGACGGCGTGCGGTCTGAGGCGGAACGGTAGAACCAGCCGTAAAGCGGCTTGAAGTTCATTATACCCGCGCCCGCATAGATGCACTGCGACGCGAAGTTCGTACAGTCGCCGCCTATGCGGGAAAAGTCGTAATACTTGGGATTGCGCGAGTACGCCCACCGCTTGGCGTATGCGACGGCGGCGTTGCGGTCATAAGGCTTTACTGTCATGCTACCGTTATATTCTGCGCGGCGCGTGCGCGTTACCCATAGACGAAAAAAGCGGTATTGACAAAACGCGCAAAACGGCATATAATATATTTGAAGTTTTTTCGGAGAGTGGATCATGAGGATCTGTGTATTCGGCGCGGCAAGCGCGCTGATAGATAAGAAGTTTGTCGACAGAACGGAACGCCTTTGCGAATCGCTTGCAAAGCGCGGACATTCGCTTGTTTTCGGCGCGGGCGCGACGGGGCTGATGGGCGCGGCGGCGCGCGGGTTCAAGCGCGGCGGCGGAAGGATTACGGGCGTTATCCCCAAGTTTTTCCGCGAGGACAGCGTAGAGATAATATACGACGGCTGCGACGAGCTTATTTTCACCGAGACCATGGCGGAGCGCAAGCAGACCATGGAGCGAAAAGCCGAGGCGTATATCATCGCGCCCGGCGGTATCGGCACGTTCGAGGAGTTCTTCGAGGTGCTTACGCTGAAACAGCTCGGCAGGCATACCTGCGCGATGGCGGTTTACGATATAGACGGGTTTTACGACGGGCTGGAACGGTTCATGGACGAGGTGACGGATAAGCGTTTCGTCAATCCGACTTGTAAAAGCCTGTATTCGCTCTTTGCCGACGACGAAAAGCTTATCGATTATCTCGAGAACTACACGCCGCCGACGACGCCGTGGCACGAGCTCAAAAACGGCTGATCGTAAAAGGGAATGGCGTACTATGGATAAAGAGAAAATAAAGGTTTGTTTCGTGTGTCTCGGCAATATCTGCCGCTCGCCGATGGCGGAGCTTGTGTTCGCCGACAAAACGGAAAAGCGCGGCATTGCCGACCGTTTCGAGATATCGAGCCGCGGCACGTCCGACGAGGAGGAAGGCAATCGCATATATCCGCCCGCGGCGGCGGAGCTCGCTCGGCACGGCATTGGCGGAACGCACATTGCGCAGCGGCTGACCGCGGCGGAGGTAGAGGCAAGCGACTACGTGCTCGTCATGGACGGAAAGAACCTCCGCGATTCGTATCTTATAACCAACGGGCGTTTTGCCGACAAGATAAGCAAGCTCGGCGCGTATTCCGGCGCGGGCGATATAATCGACCCGTGGTACAGCCGCGATTTTTCGCGGACGTACGCTGAGATAGACGCTGCGTGCGACGCGTTTTTGAGCGCGTTGGAACGGAACGGCAGGATATAAGGATAAACAAACCGCGCTTTCGGCGCGTTCGGAGCGAAACGCCGACTTCCGTCGGGGCAGGGAAGCGGCGTTTTTGTATGCACTGCTGCGCATATATGGGCAAAAGCCGCCGAATATACCATAGCTATACATATGCGTATATGATTACGCGAGGCAAAAACTTGATTTTTTCCGTTTTCGGTGGTATAATCGGGTCATGGATATAAAACAAACCGTCAAAGAATTGTTCGAGCCGACTTTCGAAGCCATAGGCGACAGCGAGCTCGATTACGAAAGGAAACGCGCGTTGCTGTACAATATGTATTGCTTTGCGTGCGCGGTCTGCCCGGATTACGTCGGCACGCCGCATAAGACGCTGTTTGAATACGGCTGTTGTTTTTTGATAGAGCCCGAGCGTCATCCCGACTACAACAGGGACGAGCCCGAGTTCGTGCATACGGCGGCGTCGAGCGACGCACTGTCCTTCGGCGGACGGTGGTACGAGAAAAACGACAGGTATTTTATCAAGTACGACTACGGCTCGAAGCTTTTCGACAAGCTGGCGACGGGCGGAGTGATACCGCCGCAGGACCGAGAGCGCATCCCCGCGCTGTCGCTGTATGCCGCGGTATATCTTTGCTGTAACATGTTCGCGGAGCTTCGCCCGCTGTGGTTTACGTATTATTTCTACCTCGACGCGACCAACGAGCCCGTCGACGAGGAGTATGACGAAAAGCTTTTTTCGCTGTTGCATTCCGACGATGTGTACGATAAGGCGGTCGAGGCGCTCGGATCAATGCTGATAGGCGACGAGTCCGAGCTCGGCGAGGGCAAGCTATACAAGTGGTATAAGCCGTTTATCGCGCGGCGCAGGAAAACGCTGTTCGACGTGTTGGAAAAGCGCATGGCGCAAAAGGATCTCGACTTTGTTTCCGAATATTCGACTGAAATGCTCAAAAACTATCCCGAAAACGCGACGCTCATGAATTGGAACGCCGCCGCGCGCACCGAGCGCATAATCCGCGACAGGGACGCCGCCGCGCTCGGCGGACTGATAGCCGACCTCAAAGAATACATAGCGTTTTCGCCGTCGCCCGTGCTGTCCAAATACCTCAAACTCGCCGAGCTGATGAAAAAGAACGTCGACAGCGGTCGAAATCAATAAAAAAAGCGTCTTTGCCTTTTCGGTAAAGACGCTTTTTCCGTCGTGCGTTATTTCTTGATGAACGTCAGGCATTCCGCCGAGCCGTTGTCGTCCGTCGAGACCGTGATGCCGTTGGCGATGCACTTGGTCGCGTGGTTGAACAGGCAGGGCGCGTTGCAGCTGACCGCCGTGTCTACGGAGTTGTCGGGCTTGGAGAACTCCTGCGAGCTTTCGGTCTTGAGATCGGTCTCGGCTTTTTCGTAGGTCGTGCAAAGCGTGCCCTGCGAAACGGCGACGTCTTTGGCGCAGCAGCAGTAGCCGTGGTTGTATTTGCAGTTTTTTTGTCCGCATTTAAGGTCGTACATGGTCATAGCTCCTTTTGTAAATATCGATCGCGGTCTTACCGCATCGGGTCTTTTCTTAGTATCGACCCGATAACGTATTTTATACGCGAGGGCGCGCGAATATATCCGCGGCTCGGGTAGTATTAAGCGGTATAAGCGCGAAAACAATCGAATTAGCAACGGCGGACAAACTATTGATTTTTGTCTTGTTTTATGCTATCATTTGCTCATGGAACGATCGCTTACCGATCATATCAAGAGTGCGGCGGCATTCGGAAAAGCGCGGCGCGAGCACGCCCGCGCGCTGTCCGCCGTTCCGCAGCGCAAAGCGACGCCGACGGAAACAGTTGTGTATGCACTGTTGCCGCCGACGCTCATTGCGGCGGGCGCGATGCCGTCGACGGGGATATTCTTCATGCCCGGCGCACTGTGCCTGTGCTATCTGCTTTACCGTCGGTTCGGCGCGTTGATGCCGCTTTTTACGATAGCTTTTTACGGCGTGTTTTCGCTTTGTTTCAATTACGACGTGCTGTCCGTCGCGTATCTCGTGTTCCTTCTCGTCGCGTTCGGCGGGCTCGCGTATGCGGCGCAGTACGGCTCGTTCATGACGGCGGTAACGCTCGCCGCGGTAACGGCGG
>CAJTND010000007.1:35277-49398 GCA_910577995.1 uncultured Christensenella sp.
GGGGGGGAGCCGTTATCGGATGTGGCGGCGCGATACGTTACGGCGGAGATAGACGATCCGTTCGTAAACTTTTTGGCGCGGTCGGAGTATGACGGAGCGCGGCGCATGGACGATAAGCTCAGTCCGGGCGACGCAGGTTACAAACAGGCATACACCGAATATTTTTCGCAGTTCGTGCGCGACGAAGCCAAAGCCTATACGGTCTATAACTGCGTGCATTTCGGCGCGCTGTTCGGCGCGATCGGTTTTCTGTTCGCCGCATCGCTCAACCGCCGATCGTCGAGTTGTGAGGATATGTATTCCACGCGCGAAACGCTCGCTAACAGCGTGCGGTCGCTCGGCGGTGCGGCGCGCACCTGCGCGATACGCGATATGCGCGTGCCGCGGACGTATCTTTGGACGTGTCTTTTGCCTGCTCTCGTCGCTACTATCGCGCTGAGCATCGCGGGCGGCTTGAATGCGGTGACTGCCACGGTCACGCATACGTTTATCACGCTGCCGTCGGCGTTCGCCTTTGTCACGCTGATGTTTTACTTCGCGTCGCTGTCGCAAAGAAAAGTTGCGCGCATACTGCTCGGACTCGCGCTCGCTGCCGTCGCGGTCTTTCCCGTCGCGCTTTTCGTCGTGTCGGCGGCGGGCGTGTGCGACGTGATACTCAACCTGAGATATTGGGTGGAATTTTTGCGCAAGGAGTTATAGTGCGCTATAAATAAAAAAGAGGCTCTACACCGCGGGGGTGAGAGCCTTTTTGATTTCTTCGTCGGAGTATTCCTTAAACACCTTGGCTTTTGAGAGTATCTCGGCGTTTTGCGCGTTGGACAGCCCGTAAGCGGAGCGGACGAGCTCGCTGCCGAATATGTCCTCGGGCGTGTCGAGAAGAGCCGTGCCCATCGCGCTCTTTTTGAAGGTGACGCATAAATACGTCTTGTTTTGCAGCGACGCGACCGCCGCATCGAAGCCCTTGATCGCGAGCGACTTGCCGAGCGCATAGGACGGCACGGGCGCGGGGTCGGCGTTTACCGCGTCCATGACGAGTATCTCGCGGCGCGGCGCTTTGCCCTCGTCGGCGAGCGAGTCGAAGTCGTAGCCGTCGCGGCGTAACGCGCAAAGATGCGGGAACAGCTCGAGCGAAACGAAGGTCATCTTTTTTCGGAAATACTTGCCGTAAGCGACCCTGTGCGAATTGACCGCCTGCTCGCGCAGATCCCACAGCGTGTTGAAGTCGATCGCGGAAAGCGTGCTCGCGGCGGTTTTTTCCGCGTCCCAAAAAGTCAGAAATCCGTATTCCTCCGTCGCGGCTATAATATCGTCGACGGTGCGTATCTTTTTTTCGTGCATGTTATTATTGTACCCCGTTCGACGAAAAAAGTCAACGGTTTGCATAAAACGTCGAATACCGACGCGCGCGCACGCTCCCGCGCAAGCATGCTTTGTGTAATTGACTTGACGGCGCGTAAGTGGTATAATTTTGTCATGGACGATCTTTATTCGAGATACAGAGCCGTGTGCGTGTTTAAGGACGCGGCGAGGGCGGCACTCCCGCTTGTCGAGCTCGCGTCGTGCCGTACTCAGTCCGAGCGGCTCGAAGCCGCCGCGGCGGTGTTCCGCGCGGTGGCGGAATACGGCGCTGACACGACGGGCGAGTGGCTTTGCGGGCTCGTCAAGAGCGACGACAATCCGCTGAGCCGCGCCGCGGCGCGCGGCGAGCGCGTGTCCGGCCGACTGCTCGCGCAAGCCGACCGCGAGCTCGATCTTTTCAAGCGGCTTGCGGCTGTCAAGCCCGACGACCACTGCACCGACGCCGACCGCGAGTTCTTTCCCAAGTTCGGCTACGGCGGTTTTTCGCTTACTATAGACAGGCTCGTGAGGTTTTGCGGCGACAACGGCTGCGGCATACTTTCCTGCGCGAGCGCGTTCGTCTACGACGGCGCGACCGACGGATTCGTGCCGACGGCGACCGAGCCCGTGCGGCTCGGCGATCTCAAAAACTACGCCGAGGAAAAAGCCGAGGTCGTCAAAAATACCGAGAATTTCATCGCGGGACTGCCCGCGTTCAATACTCTGCTGTACGGCGACCGCGGCACGGGCAAATCGACGACCGTTCGCGCCGTCGCTTACGAATACCGCGACAGCGTAAAAGTGATAGAGCTCAAAAAGACAGATATCGGCGCGCTCGACAAGATACGCGCGCGGCTCGCGGGGCTGAAACAAAAGTTTATCGTGTTTGTCGACGACCTCAGTTTCGAGGAGAACGACGCGCGCGTCGACGGGTTCAAGGCGGCGCTCGAGGGCTCGCTCGCGGGCGGCGGCAACGTGCTTTTATACTGCACGTCCAACCGCCGTCATCTTGTAAAAGAGACCGAACGCGAGGTCAAGAACCGCAACGACGAGACGCAAGCCGAGCTTGCGCTGTTCGACAGGTTCGGGCTGGTCGTGACGTATATCAATCCCGACAAAGCGGAGTTCATAGATATTTTCAAACAGATACTTACGTCGCGCGGCGTCAAGTGGCGCGAGGAGTATGCGTCCGTCGCGGAGCTCGCCGCGCTCAAAAAGGGCGGGCGTTCGCCGCGCGCCGCGAAACAGATAGCCGATCTTATAGAATCGACTTATGCGGAGGTCGAGCGCAGATAAATGGGCGAAGTATTCCTCGACGCGTTTCTCGATACGCTCAAGATCCTCCCGTTCCTCCTGATAATGAACTTCCTCATCGAGTTCGTGGAGTATCGGTCGAAGGGGCTCAAAGCCGACAAGCTGCTCAAAGGCGGCTTTGCGCCGTTTATCGGAACGGCGGTCGGTATAGTTCCGCAGTGCGGATTTTCCGTCGTCGCCACCGAGCTGTACGGCAAGCGCAGGATAGCGCTCGGCACGCTGCTCGCGGTGTACCTCGCGACGTCGGACGAGGCGCTCCCGATAATGCTCTCGAGCTATGAGGGTCTCGTCAAGCTCTTTCCCGTGCTTATCATCAAGGTGTGCTTCTCGCTCGTAGTCGGTTATGCCGCATTCGGTATAGAAAAACTCGCGGCACGCGGCGGTCGGGCAAATGACAAGCCATGCGATACGGAGGAGCAAGCGGTGGACAAAGCCGACGCTTTTGCCGAGCATGCGCACGGCGATCATGCGCATGCCGACGAAGATCATGCGCACGGCGACGAGGCGCATTGTCATGACGAGCATACGCCGAGCGATGAAACGTCGGTGCGCCTGCACGGCTGTCACCATCACGACTTAGAGGAAAAAACGCCGCCCGACAATGCGACGCGCAAACAGAAAGCCGCGTGGGTATGGCGCACGTTTTTGATGCATCCGCTGTTGCACACGGCGACGGTGATACTGTTCATATTCATAGTCAATGCGCTGTTCGGCGTGGCGGTATATTATATCGGCGAGGAACGGCTCGCGGCGTTCATCGGGTCGACGGGGTATTTGCAGCCCGTGCTCGCGTCGCTCGTCGGACTTATACCCAACTGCGCCGCGTCGGTCGTGATAACCGAGCTGTACGTCGTCGGCGGACTCAACCTCGGCGGCACGGTCGCGGGGCTGTGCGTGTCGGCGGGCATAGGCTATGCGGTGCTCGTCAAGCAGAACAGACCGATAAAGAACACGGTATTCATAATACTGCTCGTTTATGCGCTGTCCGTCGCTCTCGGCGTGTGCGTGACCGCGTGCGGGTTTTGACATGGGCAAGGACAAAGAGCTTTTTTACGAGGTCATAGAGGACGGCGAAAGCGCCGAGGACAGAACGCCCATGGCGGTCTATCCCGATGCGCTCGTGCCCGAGCGCGATCGCGCCGCGGAGCTTAAAAAGGCAGTCGATGCGGCAGAGCGAGTGCGGTACAGAGTGCGCACCGACGCTCACGCGCAAAGCATGCTCGCCGTACTGCTTTTTACGTGCGCGTGTATAGCCGCCTGCGGAGTGCTCATACATATCAGCAAGAACAGCGCGGGCGTGATAGCGGCGTCCGTGCTCGTCGCGGCAGCCGTCGTCGCCGCGGTCATAGTTATGTCGGTGATAACGGTCAAGACCAAGCGCGCGTACTACTGCTACTACGCGCGGACGGAACGCGGCGTGTTCTGCATGAACGTAGGCGACGGCGAGGCGACGCTTCTCGCTTACGGCACGGCGTACAGGATAACGCGTGACGCTTTTTTTACGCTCGACGGCAAGGGCTATTCCGAGTGGCTGGACGGGAACGGCGTCGGGTTCGTTTCCATGCTCGGCGCGATAGGACGCACCGAATACGACGAGAACGCGGGCTTGTATATCGTCGACGCGGGCAGGGTGCGGCACGAGGTCGCGATAGACGACGGCGTTATCACCGAGATAGTGAGCATACAGCAGGTGCAGACCGACGAGGTCGATATCAAGACGGGCGACGCCAAGACCAAGAAAAACGTTTTCGTCAAGACCGAGCCGACGGCTGTCTTTGCCTGGGAAGTGCCGCCGTTCGTCAAGCAGGCGTTTGAAGATAACGGCGTCGAGTTTCCCGACTTGACGGGGCTGTGACGATTGACAAACGGCGCGCGGCATAGTATAATCTAAGCATGGCAACGCTTTACAGAAAATACCGCTCCAAGCGGTTCGACGAGGTGATAGGGCAACAGCCGATAGTCACCACGCTGACCAATCAGATAAAGCTCGGACGCATCGGGCATGCGTATCTTTTTACGGGCAGTCGCGGCACGGGCAAGACGACCTGCGCGAGGATATTCGCGCGCGCGGTCAACTGTCTCAGTCCCGTCGACGGCAGTCCGTGCGGCGAATGCGAGGTGTGCAAAAAGCTCGCCGCGCCCGATAACGTCGACGTTATCGAAATGGACGCCGCGTCCAACAACGGCGTGGACGACGCGCGCGAGATACGCGAGAAGGTCAACTATCTGCCCGTTTCGTGCAAATACAAGGTCTATATAATAGACGAGGTGCACATGCTGACGGGCGGCGCGTTCAACGCGCTTCTCAAAACCATAGAAGAACCGCCCGAGCACGTCATATTCATACTCGCTACCACCGAGCCGCAAAAGCTGCCGCAGACCATACTTTCGCGGTGTATACGGTTCGACTTCAAGCTCGTGGAAACGCCCGTCATCGCCAAGCATATCGCAAAGATATACGACGCGGAGGGCGTCAAGTACACGCCCGAGGCGACGGAAGAAATAGCGCGGCTGGGCGAAGGCAGCGTGCGCGACGCGCTTTCGGTAGCCGATACCATAATGTCCGCGGCGGACGTGATAACGCCCGAGCTCGTGCTCAAACTGACGGGCGCGGGCGACCGCGGCAGGATAGCCGAGCTGTTCGACGCGGCGGCGGCGCGCGATCTTCCCGCGGCGCTACGCGGCATCGACGGGTTCGCCAAGGACGGCAGCTCCATGTCCGCGGTTGCGGCACAGCTCACGCGGTACGCGCGCAACGCGCTCGTTGTAAAGTCCGTCGGCGCGGCGAACGCCGAAAGCCTCGTCAATGCCGATAAAGCGTCGTATGCGCGGCTGACCGCCTCGGCGGAACGCGCGACGCTCGCCGATATATCGAACATACTCGAAAGTTTTTCCGCCGCAGAGAGCGGACTCAAATACTCGGTCGATCCGCGCGTTTATCTCGAAACGGCGTTCGTCAAGCTGATCGGCGGCGCGAACGAAGAGGACGATCTCAGAAAGCGCGTCGCCGCGCTCGAACGCAGGCTCTCCGTCGCAAACGGAGAGCAAAAAAAAAATAACGTAGAAACACCGCCCGCCGTAAAGCAGACCGCTTCTGCCCAGAAGTCCGAGGCGGCAAGCCCCGAGCCAAACGCCGCGAGCAAAGCGGCAGAGCCGTACGCGCCGAAAAGCGTACAGCCCGTCAAGCCGACTGCGCCGAGCGTCGACGAGTTTGCCGGGCTCGAACCGCCTCCGCCGGAGTTCGACGACGCGCCGCCCGCGTATAAACAGCGGCAGGCCGTTAAACCGCAGACGGCGGAAAGTCCGCGTCGGAGCGACGAACGGGCCGTGCCGCAAACGCGCTCCGCATCGCCTAAGTCGGCAAAGCCCGAGGACGGCGCGGAGCAGGTAAAGAGCGCGGACGAGGGCGAGTTCATGCACATGTCGGCGCAGGGCGCTAACGGGCTTGCTCTTCTCGGCAGGCTGTCGACGTATCTTCGCAAAAAGGGCACGGCGGACGCCGCGCGCGCGAGAGAACTTTTAAGCCGCGACGTGTCCGTAAAGGAGCGTGCGGAATATATAGCTTTCGTCACGCGCGACGAGGATTTTCTGTCCATGACCGACGAGCGCGTCTTGGCCGAGCTGAATGCCGCGCTCGACGCGGCGGGGATAAAAAAGCGTGCGCGCGCGGAAAAGACCGCCGAGGATCTTTATGCGGACGATCTTTCTCGGGCGATAACGCTTTTCGGGCGCGATCTGGTAACGCCCAAGGTTTGACAAACAAGGAGCGATATAGTATGAAATACGGATTTGTCAAAGTCGCGGCATCGTCGCCGAAGATAAAAGTCGGCGCGCCGCTCGGCAATGCCGACGCGATCGTTGCCGAGATAGCAAGGCTCAATAAGCTCGGCGTCGAGATAGCGGTCTTTCCCGAGCTGTGCGTCACGGGTTATACCGCGGCTGATCTTTTCTATACCGACAAGCTTTTATCGGGCGCGCTCAAAGCGGTCAAGCGTATAGCCGCGGCGACGCCCGAAAACATGCTCGTGTTCGTAGGCGCGCCGCTCGCACTCCGCGGCAGGCTGTACAACTGCGCGGTCGGTATGTCGGGCGGAAAGGCGCTCGGCATAACGCCTAAGACCGAGCTGCCCGAGTACGGCGAGTTTTACGAAAAACGGTATTTTACGCGCGCGTTTGCGGGGACGGAGCATTACGCGCCGCTCGACGCGCCGATGGGCGACGTTTTGTACGAATGCTCCGCCGACGCTCGGCTGGTCGTCGGCTGCGAGATTTGCGAGGACATGTGGGCGGATATCCCGCCGTCGGTCGAGGCGACGCGCGCGGGCGCGACGGTCATAGTCAATCTTTCCGCGTCGAACGAGGTTGTGGGCAAGGCGGAGTACCGCAGGACGCTCGTCGCAGGCGCGTCGGGCAGACAGCGCTGCGCGTATATATATTCTGACGCGGGCGAGGGCGAGTCGACCACCGACGCGGTGTTCGCCGCGCACGACATGATAGCGGAAAACGGCACCGTCATGGCGGAGAGTCTGCCGTTTGCGGACGGCTGCGCTATGACCGATATAGACGTCGAAAGGCTCGACCTCGATAGGCGCAGGATGGGCATGGCGGAGCCGAAAAGGACGTTCGAGCGGATAAGCTTCTCGCTCGGCGACGGCGTTAGGCTTACGCGCGCGATCGAAAAATATCCGTTCGTGCCGACGTCCGACGGGCGCGCCGAGCTCATACTCGAAATGCAGTCGCACGCGCTGCGCTCGCGCATGGACGCGATAGGCGCAAAAACGGCGGTCATCGGCGTGTCGGGAGGGCTGGATTCCGCGCTCGCGCTTTTGGTGTGCGTGCGCGCGGTCGGCGCGGAGCTGGTGATGCCCGTCACCATGCCCGGCTTCGGAACGACGGATAAGACGCTCGGCAACGCGGACGGGCTGTGCGCCGCGCTCGGACTTAAAATGCGCACCGTCGACATACGCCCGACGGTAGAGCTGCACTTAAAGGATATAGACCATTCGGATAAGGACGTCGTTTTTGAAAACGCGCAGGCGCGCACGCGCACGATGACGCTGTTCGACATTGCCAACAAGACGGGCGGCATAGTCGTCGGCACGGGCGACCTGTCGGAGCTCGCGCTCGGCTGGGCGACGTATAACGGCGATCATATGTCGTCCTACGGAGTGAACGCGGGCGTGCCGAAAACTCTCGTCAAGCGGCTCGTGCGCTACGAGGCGGAGCGGCTGGGCGGCGTGGCTAAGGGCGCGCTGATCGCCATACTCGGCACGGACATTTCGCCCGAGCTTCTGCCGTCCGATGACGGGAGGATCGCGCAAAAGACCGAGGACATACTCGGCAAGTACGATCTTATCGACTTTATAGTTTACTATCGCGTGCGCTTCGGCTTCTCGCGCGAAAAGATAGAGTTTCTCATCAAGTCGGCGTTTACGAAAACGCCCGCCGCGGAGATAAAAAAAGCGCTCGACACGTTCTATAAGCGCTTCGACGCGGCGCAGTTCAAGCGCTCGTGCCTGCCCGACGGACCGAAGATCGGCTCGGTGTCGTTCTCGCCGCGCTCGGATTTCCGCATGCCGTCCGACGCATCAAGCGACTAATGACCGCGGCGCGATGAGCAATGCGCGAAATTCTAATGTAATTCTAATGATTATCATATTGTTTACTAATCCTAACTGTTGTATAATATAGCTGTATATTATGGAACAGGTAAGATGCACAAATTGCGGTTCCACCGCCATAATACCCGACGGCTCGGGCGAGTACTGCACATGCGAGGCATGCGGCAGCGTGTTTTACGTTCCCAAAGCTGCGGCGTTCTCCAAGGTGACGCTCGACCACACGCAGGACGTGCGCGCCTGGCGCGAGTATCTTGCCAAGCAGCTCAAGCTCCAATCGGAAAGCAGCAAGGCGCGCGACTACGGCGGCGTCAAGCTATTTGCGCAAAAAATACTGTCGGTGCTTCCCGACGATTTCTGCGCGCAGTATTACGTCGCGCTCGCCGAACGCTACGACGACGACAACGACACCGCGTTCACCGATTTCCTCGCGTGCGCCGACTTTTGCGGCGTTACCGAGGCGGAGCGCAAGGACGTGGTCGATTCGCTCGTTGCGACCGTCGAGCCCAAATACCTCGACGACGTCAAGGCTTTTATCAAGCGCGCGTATCCTCAAAACCATATGGTGTACGACGCGCCGATAGAGCGCAACATCAGACTGTACATACAAAAACTCAAATATTCGCGCGCAGCGGAGCGCGACGTGTTTATCTGTCACAGGACCGCCGCGCCCGATCAGGACATAGCGGACGCCATATGCTCGCGGCTCGAAGAGCGCGGCTTGCGGTGCTGGATCGCGCCGCGCAATATCCTCGCCGGTTCGCAGAACTACGAGCGCGACATCATGAAGGGCGTGGAGAGCTGTCGGCTGTTCCTCTTGGTATCGAGCTTTAAGTCGATATATTCCGAGGACTGCGAAATGGAGCTGAAAGCCGCGGTGCTCGACGACAAGGCGCTTTACAGCTACCGTATCGACGATACGCCTTACGACGGCGCGTTTGAAAAAGCGCTCGGCAAAGTGCAGTGGCTGGACGCGAGCGACGATCCTTACGCGCACCTCGAGCAGCTCGTCGTCGATATAAAAGGCATGCTCGCCGAGGACGTGCGCGAAAAAGCCGAGATAGATCAGATACGCTTCGCCGCGCGCGAGCGCGAAAGGCTGGAAGCGGCGGCGGCGCGGTCGGCGGAGCAGGAACGGCTCGACAGGCTGGAAAAGCTCGTCTCGGGCGGCGTAGCTCCGCAACGCTCAAACAGCGCGGCGCGGCTCAAACGCGCGGAGATAGAATTGCAATCGGGCAACTATGCGCGCGCGGAATCGATAATCGACGAAACGCTCGACCTCGATCCCGAAAATCCGCTCGCCTGGTGGCTGATGCTGTTGAGCTCGCACCGCGTCAACTCCGACCGCAAGCTGCTCGAATGCGGCAGGGATTACACGGTCAGTCATTATTACAAAAACGCGGTCAGGTTTGCCGACACCGCGATGCGGCGCAGAGTGGACGCAGTCGACGCGCAGTATGCCAACGAGACCGTCAAGCGCGTCGACAGGAAACTCGCCGATGCGGAAAAACTGTTCGAGGCGGAGAACTTCGACGCGCTCGCAGACACGCTGTCCGCATGCGCGTATGCCTTTGCCGACGAGGAGAGCATCGTGTTCGAGCGTTTCCCCGACGTCGCGAGCCGCTTCTTCTGGCTCAAGCTGTGGGCTAAGTACGGTCAGACCCCGCTTGTTTGCGTCGAGGACATAACGCGCGAAAAAGAGTATAAGTTGGCGGTCAAGTACGCGTCGCCGACGCAAGCCAAGCAGTACGAGCTCGCGCGCGAAACGGTTTCCAAAAACGCACAGCTTTTCCTGCGCGAGCGCAGTAAGAACCGCGTCAACGACGGCAAGCTCGTCGACTACCTGGTCGACAACAAAAACATACTTCCGACGGAGGTCTACGGTCACTACTCGTCGTTGCTGTACTTCCGCAAGATGCTCGATCAGCTCGGCATGACGGAAGACGCTCTCCGCGCGTCGGACGCGGATATATCCACCAACGAATACTTCATGCTCGCGCAGTCGATAGCGACGGAGGAGCAGCGCGCCGAGTACGACGCTCTGTGCGCGGCGCTCGACCGCAACCGCGCGGAAAAAACGCGGCAGTTGCAGGAAGCAAAACGCGCCGAGGAAGAAAAGGAACTCAAAAAAGCCAAGCGCGCGCGTTCGCTCAAAATAGGCAAGCGCGTACTGCTGTTTGTCATCGCGCCGCTTTCGTACGTATTGCTCGCCGCCTCGTTCCTATTCACGAGCCTCGACGATTACAATGCGTCCGTGTTCCTGTTGTGCGCGGCGCTGTTCAGGATAGCGGCGGACATCGCGTGCGCGTATTCGTCCGACGAGCGCCCGTCGCGAGTGATAGCGCGGATCGATCTGGTGCTCAGCATCATATCGCAGATAATGTTCGCAAACTTAGGCAGCTATTCGCTCGGTTTCGGCTTTTTCATGCCGGTCAACATCGGCGCGATCGCACTCGAAATAGCAGTTAGCTTCAGGCTGATAGGCAAAGGCCGCAGAGGAGGTAAAAAATGAAGGAAATAGTCAAATTCACGGGCAACAACGCGGAGCTGTTCTGCCGCGAAAGCGCGGACGAACTGCACGCCAACGCGCAGGTGATAGTGCCCGAAACGCACTGCGTGCTGTTGATAAAGGACGGCGTCGTATCCGAGGCGTTACAGCCCGGGCGTCACGATATATTCGATACCGAAAACGGCTTGTTCCGCCTGAAAAAGGACAGCGACGTAGCGTCGGTCGATTTCGTGTTCGTTTCCAAAACGGCTAAGCTCCCCATGCTCTGGGGCACGAGCACGCCTATCCGCACGCGCGACCCGATAACGGACGTACCCGTATCGATAGGCATCAACGGCGAACTCGAATTCCGCGTAAAAACGCCCAAGCAGTTCTATCTGGAACTCGTCGGGGCGGACACCGAGTACAGCGTCGACAAGCTCAAACGCAGGCTTCAAAGCCGACTGATGAGCGTCGTCGAGCCGACGGTCGCCGCCATCATGCGCGAGGACCGCATCAGCTATACCGAGTTCACCGAGAACAAGGGCAGGATATCCGAACAGCTCAAAGACAAGCTCGACGAGTTCTTCGCGAGCGAGTACGGCTTGGAGCTTTGCTCGTTCGCGGTCGGCGGCGCTATCATTTCGGAAGCGGACATCACCGCAATCGAGCGCAAGCGCAACGAGCTGGGCGTAGGGACCAAGGTCTGCGCGGCGTGCGGCGCGATAGCCGTCGGCGGCGCGAAGTTCTGTCCCGAATGCGGCGCGTCGCTCACCGAGGGCTTCTGCTCGCACTGCGGCGCGAAGCTCGAACCCAACGCCAAGTTCTGCGCACAGTGCGGAAAAAAGGTCAAGTAAAAGGAGCAGGAGAGTACCATGGGATTTTGTTTTTCTTCACCCGATAAAAAAGAGATCCTCGCCGACAACCGCGAGGTGATAGAATCCAACGCACGCGTGCTGTCGGTCTGTGCGGAGCTTGCCGAGGGCGAGCTCGGCAAAGCCGTGGAACGCGTCTACGACGCCGTGCGGTACATGATCCCGTCGACAGCCGTCGGCGCGGCGCAGGCGGACAAAAAAATAGGCGCGCTCGCAGGCGACCTCAAAATAGCCCTGAGCAATGGCAAGGACCGCGCACTGCTCCAAGCCGAAGAGATAGTCAAGGACATCGAAGCGGCTATCGCCGAGCGCAACTCGTATACCAAATAACAGCGGACAGCGACAGCGGACGTTACGACAACGCCCGTTTGTCATTCCGCGGCGAAGTCAAAATAAGCGGCACGCCGGTTTGTCATTCCGAGGCAAAGCCGAGGAATCTCTTTTACCCGCACGGAACGAAAGCGGAAGATAATACTAATAACCACCCAAAGGCTAATACGGGTCAAGAGAACCGCAAGAAAGCGGAAGATAATACTAATAACCACCCAAAGACTAATAGGGGTCAAAAAAATGTTTGGAAGGAACATGTTCAAAAAACTCAAACGCGAGGACGTAGTCGACGCGATAATCGCGCTCAACAAGCAGCAGGACGACCTGGAATCGGGCATACTCTCGAAATCCGACGAGGTCGAAAAACTGATGGAGCGCGGCAGGAAAGAAAAGAACCGCGATATAAAACTGCTGTGCGCGAAAAAGGTCACGAGCCTCAAGGACGAGATCAAACGCGACAGCAAACGCGCGGCGTTCCTGCTGTACAACGCAAAGCTGCTCGAAAAGCTCAAAGCCGCTATCGACGACAATCAATTCGTCGAGAACACGAGCAAGCTCCCGCTCAACAAACTTCTCAACGACCAGAAAGCGCTCGCGCAGTTCCTTGAGCAATCGATCAAGAACCGCACCGACGCGGAAAATATGCTCGTCGACGCCGACCAAATGTTCGAGACCTACGAACAAGCGGCGGACTCCGACGCGAGCCCGATATACTCCGTCAACAAATCAGACGACGAGCTTCTCGCCATGTTCGAAATGCAGGAACAGCTCGACTCCGAGCTCGACGTCGACGCGGACATCGCGTCCGACGCAACGGAGCTAAGCGCGCAGGCGGAGCAGCAATGACGGAAGACAGCCTTCAACTCGCGTTCGACACCGTGTATAAAGCCGCGCAGTCCGAGCACAACGCGGGTCAGTACGGCAAAGCGAAACGCGATTACTACAAAGCCGCGGAATACATGACACAGCTCGCATCGCTGAGCGGCGACCGCCTTAAAGCGGCGCGGGTCGACCGTGCGAAACGCATCCTCGCGATAGCCGACTCGCTCCCTCAAGCCGAGCGTCCCAAACAGCCCAAACCCAAGCGCACCGCGCCGAGCGATAAAGCCTCCGACGCTGAAACGACGTTCGCCGCGGCGGCAATACCCGACGTAACGTTCGCCGACGTCATGGGCCTCGACGCCGCCAAGGACGCCATCCGCATAAAAATGATCTATCCCATGTCGCACGCGGACGTGTACGCCGCGCTCGGCAAAAGCTCGGGCGGCGGAATATTGCTCTACGGCCCGCCGGGCACTGGCAAGACCCTGCTCGCCAAAGCCGCCGCGCACGAAGCCGGCGCGACGTTCTACGCCGTCAAGTGCTCGGACATCGTCAGCAAATGGGTAGGCGAGTCGGAAAAGAACATCGCCGCGCTGTTCGACGCGGCGCGCAGCAACGACCGCGCAATAATCTTTTTCGACGAGCTCGACTCGCTGTTCATGAAACGCGGCAGCGACGTCCACAACGACCGTCGCGTCAACGAACTGCTCCAACAGATAGACGGGTTTTCGAGCAAAAGCTCGGGGCTGATGATCCTCGGCGCGACCAACAACCCGTGGGCGGTCGACTCCGCGGCAATGCGCCCCGGTCGGTTCAGCCAAAAAATATATATCCCGCTGCCCGACGACGCGGCGCGCCGCGCAATGCTCAAAGCCCGCCTCGCCAAAGTCAAGACCGACGGCAATATCGATATCGAGTACGCCGTCACCCTGACCGACGGCTACTCGGGCGCGGACATCGCCGAGCTCATCGACCGTGCGACCGACCTGCCGCTAAAACGCTCGCTCGGCACGGGCACGGTCAGCGGTCTTACCCAAACCGATATGGAAGCGGCGCTCGCCTCGATCAAGCCCTCGGTCGACGCGGCAACGCTCCGCCGCTTCGCCGAGTACGAAAACGATTGATCTATAATATGTAATTCGTAAACCCCCCTCGCAAAAGCGAGAGGGGTTTTTTATATAAACCAATCACCGTACCGATAAAGCCCCTATCGGTTTTTCGCACTTTTCGTTTGTCACTCTGAGCGTAAGCGAAGAGTCTCTATTGTTAAGTAAATAAGGATGAGATCCTTCGCTTCGCTCAGGATGACAAAGCGAGTTTGACCGTGTGCAACCTC
>CAJTND010000008.1:0-11358 GCA_910577995.1 uncultured Christensenella sp.
CTCAAAACCACTTCCCCCGAGAGGGGGAAGCGACGAGGTGACGGGTGGAATGACTGCGCCGCGGACAAAGAAAAAGGGCGCGAAAAAACTTGACACGGGAGGTCACGGCGAGTATCATATATATAGATAAACGATACTCGAGAGGCAAACAATGAAAAAGCTGTTCAAGGAATTCAAGACTTTTATCACGCGCGGGAACGTTATCGATCTTGCCGTAGGTATGATCATCGGCGCGGCGTTCACCGCGATAGTCACCGCGCTCGTCAACGGGATATTCAAGCCGCTGATAAACGCGATACCGATGGGCGATCTTTCGGGGCTGATAACGATGCTCGTGCCCAAGAACGCCGACGGCATACAGGTCGCGTTCGGTTCGGCCGATATCGATCTAAGCAAGTCGGTTTATATCGATTGGGGCGATTTCATCATGGCGATAGTCAACTTCCTTTTGACCGCTGTCATCCTTTTCGCAATAATCAAGACTATCAACACCTTCCGCGACGGCGGTAAAAAATACAAGCTCGACATAACCGAAGCCGAGCGCGCGGAGCTCAAAGCGCAGGGCATGAGCCGCAAGCAGATGCGCGAGCACGTTGCGAAAAAAGCCGCCGAGGAAAAGGCGAGAGCGGAAGCCGAAGCCGCCGCCGCCGCGCCCGAAACGACCGAACAGATACTCAAAGACATCCGCGCGTTGCTCGCTACGCTCAGACCCTCGGACGCAAAGACCGATATCGAGCGGGCGGTCGCGGCTACCGAGGACAAGGACTGATACATCATAACGCATAACGAGGCGCGGGCATATTGTCCGCGCCTTTTTTGCCTTGTATGTATCACGAATGTGAATATAACACGCACGAATAGGAAATAGGTATTGACGTATGACCGTCGGCATGATATAATTTTTCAGCGGATACTGTACCTAACGATAGCGGGAGGCATAATGGACGAGCCGAAGAAAGTTGCAATAGTCGAGGACGATGCGAAAACGCGCGAAATGCTGCGCGGGTTCTTTTCCGATTACACAGCCGAGAACGGCGTAAGCTTCGACGTATCCGACTACGGCAGCGGCGAGGCGTTTCTCGCCGACGAGAGGTCGTTCGATATGATCCTCATGGATATAGAACTGCCCGGCAGGGACGGCATGGAAACGGTGCGAGAACTGCGCAAGCGCGATCGCGACGTTATCGTGATATTCGCTACCAACATGGCGCAGTTCGCGGTCAAGGGGTACGAGGTCGAGGCGTTCGACTTTATAGTCAAGCCGATGACGTACTATAACTTTACCATCAAGATAAGGCGCGCGCTCGAAAGGTCCAAGACCAAGCGCGTCAGGGATATTTGGATAAACGTTTCGGGCGCGGGCAGGCGCAGGATATCCGCCGCCCAGCTCAAATATGTGGAAGTGATGGGGCACAGGATAACATATCACACGACGGAGGGAGACTTCGCGTCGTCGGGCAGTATGCTCAAAGTAAAGGAGGAGCTTTCCGACCTGCCATTCGAGCTGTGCAATCGCTGTTATCTCGTCAATCTCAAATTCGTCGAGGAAGTGCGTCCGTTCCAGATAGTCGTCGGCGGCGAGACCTTGCAGGTATCGCACTTAAAGCGCAACGAGTTTATGAGTAAGCTCAATCTCTATCTGTCGACGGGGGGGGGGTGTTATTGAGTAATATCTTTCTCAATAAGCTCCTTTTTATGGTCGAGATACTCGTCGCGGAGATACTTTGCACCGTGTATCTCAAAAAGAGGAGCAAATATCCGCTGCGGCTCGCGGCGTACATAATAGTATCGCTCGCCGTCGGCGCGGCGTTTCCCGTTGCGGTCAATAACTTCCCGTATGCGTGCTTCATGTTCTTTACGCTGTTCGCGATAACCGTCGGACTGTTGAAACTGCTCTATAACGAGCCGTGGATAAACATACTGTTCTGCTCGGTCGCGGCGTACACCGTACAGCATTTCGCTTACGAACTCGCCAACCTTATATTGATAGTCGCGCTCAGGAACTCCGCGCCCATATTCGGCATGTACACGTCGACCGAGGTCGACCTTACTGCGCTGTCGCAGGGTCAGATAATATACGCGCTTATCTACGTGCTCGGCTATTACGCGGTGTACGGCGTGTTCTTCGTCATTTTCGGCAAGTCGATAAAAAAGAGCGGCAACCTCGAAGTAAAACGACCGTACCTGCTGTTGGTCGTCGGTATCGGGCTTATCGTCGATATCGTGCTCAATTCGGGCTACGTGTATCTGAGCAAGGGCGAGGACTTTGCGTCCGGACTGATAATCTATTCGTCAAACTGCATGTGCTGTATACTGTTGCTGTTCGTTCAGTTCGGGCTGATTCGGCAGAAGAGCCTCGAAACCGAGCTGAGTTTCGTGCGCAAGCTGTGGGCGCAGGACAAGGAGCAGTACGAGCTGTTCAAAGAGAACATGGAGATGTTCAATCTCAAATGCCACGACATGAAGCATCAGATACGCGAGATAGGCGCGAACAAGGGCATACCGCACGAGGCGCTCGAAGAGATAGAGAGCAAGATAACCGTTTACGATTCCGTGGTAAAAACGGGCAACGACGTGCTCGACACGATACTTACCGAAAAGAACCTCAAATGCAACCGCGACAGCATAACGCTGACGTGCGTCGCCGACGGCAAAGCGCTTTCGTTCGTCAGCGACGCAGATCTTTACGCGCTGTTCGGCAATGCGCTCGACAACGCGATAGAGGCGGTGTCGCGCATACCCGAGGCGGAAAAGCGCATAATCGGACTGTCCGTATTCGCGTCGGGCAACTTCGTAGCCGTCGAGGTGCACAACACGTTCGCCGTCGCGCCCGAGTTTGAAAACGGCATGCCCAAGACGACCAAAGCCGAACGCGAGCTGCACGGCTACGGCGTTAAGAGCATCAAGCTTATAGCCGAAAAGTACGGCGGCGACCTTACGCTCGGCGTAAGGGACGGGCTGTTCAATCTTAACGTATTGCTTCCGAATAACAAAAGACAGACCTGCGCCGAGTGATCGGCGCTTTTTTTTCAACGAATATGCACATAACCCTCACGAATATGAAAACCGTATTGACTTGACGAATACGGCGGCTTATACTTGCCTCAAAAGTAAACTTTACCATCGGAAAAGGAGGTACGGATGAGGAAGAAAGTATCGAGCCCAACGGATAACGCCGCCACGGTCGAGCCGACGGACGACGTTCGCGCGGCGGAAACGATAGCCGAAGAGGATACCGAGCCGACTGCGGAAACGCCCGTTTCGGTCGAGGCTGTCGTAGGCAAGCCCGAGAAAGCCCCGACGAAGATACGCTGGGGACTGCTCGGCGGACTGTGCGCGATATTCGTTTTTTACCTTACGATAGGATTTATTGCGGCATGGCTCATCCTCAATCAGATAGCGGCGCAGACCAGCCACACCGCGTCGCCGTTCGGCACGTGGTGGCAGGTCGCGGTATTCGTCGCGGATATAGTCTTTGCGATAGGCGTCGTCGGGTCTTACACGATGATGATACTGAGCGGAGCCAAGAGGAGGAAAGAGCATGTCACGCAATAAACGCGACGGAAAGAGTTCTTACAGACTGCTTACGAGGATATTCGACAGGGGCGTATGGGCGCTCATTGCCGGGTTTTTTGCTATACTGACGATAATAGCGTTCGTCGGCGGGAGCTTTGCCGATAAGTACAGCGCCAACCTCAATGCGGTGCTCAACATCAAGACGCAGGAGATAATCGGCGGCGGCGAGGAGTATTACGAAAGCGATTTCTACAAGAAGAACGGCTACGACAACGACGCCATGCGCGGGCACTCGATGGAAGTGGCGGAGCAGGCGGCGGCGGAGGGCGCGGTGCTTTTGTGGAACAACGCAGTACCGAGCGGCGGCAAGGCTCTGCCTATCGCCAAGGGCGGCAAGGTGAGCCTCTTCGGCGTTGCGACGCAGAAATATCTGGTAGCGGGCGGCGGCTCGGGCTATATCGGCATCAACACGCCCGACACGGTCAAATCCAAGCTCGAGGAGCGCGAGCTCGTCGTCAATCCCAAGCTGTGGAACGCGTACAGCCTGCTCAAAGCAAACTACGGCTATTACGTCGTCGGCGACGAAGCCAAAAAGCGCGTCGGCGATTCCAACTATTGGGAATACCGCATCCGCGAGATACCGTGGGACGTGCTCGACACGTCGACGGTAGGCAAGGTGACGGACACTGTCGGCGATTACGGCGATGCGGCGGTCATGACCGTCACGCGCTACACATCCGAGGACGGCGACACCGATTTCGATCCGACCGTCGATTACGGCAAGAGCATTTACAACGACAACAACCTCGACGGCAATTATATGGATCTTTCCGCCGATGAGCATAAGGTGATCGAGGAGCTTATCAAGCTCAAAAAAAGCGGCACGGTCAAGCGCGTCGTATTGCTTATGAACACGGCGAGCCCGTTGCAGATGAAGAACATCCGCAAAATGGATATCGACGCGTGCGTTTGGGTCGGCATGGGCGGCAGCGCGTCGTACGCGCAGATAGCCGACGTGCTGTCGGGCGCGATAGCGCCGAGCGGTCATCTTGCGGACACTCTTGCTTACGACCATTACAGCTCGCCCGTGACGGAGAACTTCGGCGACGAAACGTTCGACGGGTCGCTCGCGGGACTTCCCGCCACCAACAAGATGACGCATAACACCAAGACGCTCGTCTATCAAGAGGGCATCTACATGGGCTACCGCTATTACGAAACGCGTTACGAGGATCTCGTGACGGGCAAGGGCGGAGCGAACGGCAGCGCGGGCGTCAAGGCGGGCGACGCGTCCGACGGTTGGAAGTATTCGAGCGAGGTCGCGTACCCGTTCGGCTACGGACTGACTTACACCGACTTTTCCTACGACAGGTTCAAGGTGGAGAAAAAGGGCGACGATTACGAAGTCAGCCTGCGCATAACCAACAAGGGCTCGATACCTGGCAAAGAGGTCATGCAGGTCTATCTTCAAAAGCCGTATACCGAGTACGACAAAAAAACCGGCATAGAGAAGTCCGCAGTCGAGCTCGTCGGCTTCGACAAGACCGACAGCATAACAAAGGACCAAACGCTGACCGTGACGGTCAAGGGCGAGGAGTTCAAGACCTACGACAGCTACGGCAAGCGCACCTACATACTCGAACAGGGCGATTATTATCTCGCCGTCGGCAGGAGCGCGCACGATGCGCTCAACAACATACTCGCGCTCAAAGGCTACAAAGCGTCGGACGGCATGACCGACGACCTCGGCGCGCCCGCGGACGGCAACGCGTCGCTCGCGTACAAGATACATATCGACGCGGACGACTACGTCAAGTATTCCAAGTCGGTCACGGGCTATGCGATAACCAATCAGTTCGACAACGCGGATATCAAGCTTTACGCAGGCACGAAGGATCAAATGTCGGGCGTCAAGTACCTCTCGCGCAGCGATTGGCAGGGCACGTACCCGTCGGGCGTCAAGATAACGACCAACAATACGATAATTGCCGACATGCAGTACGGCGGCAGCGGCGCAGTGCCCAACAGACCCAACGACGTTATGCCGACCTATGACAAAGTGACGGTCGCGCAGGACGTGCTCGACGGGCTTAACGAGGGCAAGGACGACGACAAAAAACAGGATAGACTGCTGCTCGTCAACCTTATGGAAAAGGAGTTCGGCGATCCGCTGTGGCAGGACCTTCTCAACCAGATAAGCTGGGAAACCCAGCGCGATCTCATAAAGTACGGCTATTGCAACATCATGGGCATATCGTCGATAGGTTCGCACGAGATGAAAGCCAACGACGGACCTGCGGGCATCAAGGGCAATATCTGTCCGGGACTTACGTCGTATATGTGTTTTCCGTCGCAGCAGGTGCTTTGCTGTACGTGGGATCTGCCGCTCGTCAATAAGATAGGCGACGCGTTCGGCATGGAGATGCTGCACGCCGGCTATACCGCGATATACGGTCCGGGCGCTGGCATACACCGTTCGGCGTTCTCCGGTCGAAACTTCGAGTATTACAGTGAGGACGGATTCATTTCGGGCAAGATGTTCGCGGCGGAAACGCGCGGACTGCAAAAGCGCGGCGTCATAGTTTTCGCCAAGCATATGGTGCTCAACGATCAGGAGCGTAACCGCTACGGCGGCACGGTCTGGGCAAACGAGCAGGCGATACGCGAGATCTACCTCAAAGCCTTCGAGGGCGGTATCGTCGAGGGCAAAGCCAACGGCATAATGACCTCGCACAACCGCATAGGCGCGACCTGGTCGGGCGCGCACAGCGGCTTGCTCAACGAGATACTGCGCAAGGAATGGGGCTTTACGGGCATAACCATTACCGACGCGGCGGTCTCCGATCACGAGTTCACGTCCAAAGCGATGGCTGTCGCGCTGGTCGCGGGTCAGGATTTCTGGATGTACGGCAGCGACAAAACGTCCGATCTTACGGAGTTCAAGACCAATGCGACCGTATGCCTTGCCATGCGCGAGGCGGCGCACAGGATACTATACAATCAGCTCCACTCCAACGGCATGAACAACATTTCGGCGGATACGCAGTTCCGCGATATAACGCCGTGGTGGAAGATAGCACTTACCGCGCTTCAAGCGGTGTCGGTGACGGTGCTAGTCATAGCGGCGGTCATGACCGTGCTCGGCATAGTGTTTTCGACCAAGGCTTTCGGCGGCATGTACGTCGCCAAGGCCGACGGCACTTACGTCTATCCGTACGAACGCGCGACGGGCTTCAAGGGCTTTTTCGTCAACATCGGGCGCAGGTACGGCACGCTCCGAAAGCGCAGTAAGATAATACTTATCGTATCGGTATCGCTCGCTGTCGTCATGATACTTACGGCGATAATAACGCCGCTCGCGGTGCGCGCGTACCGCAACCGCCCGATACCCGTCGTACCGCCGCTGCCGCGCGAAACGTATACCTTCGAGGCGGAAGACCCGAAGGTCGTTCTCGGCGCCGGCTCGTACAGCGGCAATGCGAGCATGCCTTACGTTTCCAAGGAGGAAGGCTCGGAGCAAACATATATAGGCGGGTTCTCCTGCAACGTCGGCGCGACGATAACCTACTACATAAAAGCGGAGAGCGCGGCGACGGCAGAGCTCAAGATCTCGGTCAGCACCAACTATAAATTCGCGCCGCTGCTCGGCTCGGTGACGGTGCTCATCAACGGCGAGATGCTCGACGCGTCGGGCAGAGATACGACGATAGACTTCGAGGGCGAGGGCGGCTGGACTCGGTTCTGCGACGTCAGCATCGGCGACGTAGAGCTTGCCGAGGGCATGAACACCGTTCAGATAAGACAGATATCCGAGGAGCGCGGCAACAACATCGATTGTATCAGGCTGGACAGCACCGCGCCGCTCGCGCTCGTTTCCGCACCGTCGGAGTTCGGCGACGACGATTGGACGCGCGCGGAGTTTGCGGTCGGCGTCGGCGGCAGGGAGAGCGACAACGCTCAGCCCGTTGCGCCCGCGATATTCACGACTGCGGACTACGCGAGCGGTTACTTCGGCAATCTCTCGGGCAACGTCGGCGCAGGTGCGACCTTTACGGTGACGAGCGACAAGGAGTGCGAGGCGGTGCTCTATCTGTACGCATCCATGCGCACGCGGACGCATGTATTCGCAGAGGCTTACGACCTGACTGTCAACGGCGCGCCCGTCGAGGTATCGGCGACGATGCCGTCGGGTTCGGATAAGTGGACGACTTTCTCCTCCGTCGGGCTGGGCAAGATAACGCTTGCGGCAGGAACTAACACCGTTACGATAACGGTCAAGAGCGACGACGGCGGGCTAGGCGCCAACATCGCGGGCATAGCGCTCACGACGGAGAGCGCGGCGCTCGGCGCGACGAAGCACGTTTGCGGTCATGTCTGCCCCGATTGCGGCAAGTGCGCGGACATAACGTGCAACAAGCAGTCCTGCGCGGACAAATGCGAGAACGTCATACCCAAGCACGAGTGCGGCGCGGTATGCCCCGACTGCGGCGGCTGTATCGACTACGACTGCGAGCAAGCCGCTTGCTCGGATAAGTGCGAGTGCGAGGAAGTCGACGACGGCGATTGGACGGAATACGCGTTCGACGCGGTGGATGGCGGCAGCCTGCACGACGGCGTCGCTATGGTCGACGGCTCGCACGAACAGGGCTGGCTCGTCGTCAACAACAACGGATATATCGGCAACCTTGCGAAAAACTACGGCGCGACGGTCACGTTCGGCATATATGCCGACAGCGCGTGCACGGCGACGCTGTACATCAGAGTGAGCACGCGGAACGGCGAGTTCAGGCTCAAGGACGCTTACGAGGTGTCCGTCGGCGGCGTCTTGTATCCGAGCGTTACCGATATGACGGGCGGCGGCGACGAGTGGGAAGTTTTCGAGAGCTATCTCGTGCGTCACGTCAAGCTCGTCAAGGGCAACAACAGCATTACGATAAAGGTCGTCGACAAGACGAACGTCGGGGCTAACCTCAAGGGCATAACGTTAAAGACCGCTGGCACGCGCCTGTCGTGGGAAAAGTCGGACACCGTCGTTTTCAACACCGTAACGGGCGGCAAGCTCAGCTCGGGCGTGACGATAGTCAACGGCGAGGCGGTGAGCGGCTCGCTCAACGTCGATCCCGACGGTTATATCGGCGGCGTCGCGATGAACTACGGCGCAACGATAACCTTTAATATCCACGCCGAGAAAGCGGGCGCGGCTAAGCTCTGGCTCACGGTCAGCGAGCGCAACCTCGAAAAGAATTTCGTATTCAACGACGCGTACTCGCTGACGGTCAACGGCGCGGACGTATCGAGCGATGCGGACATGTCGAGAGACGGTAACGGCTCGTGGACGACCTTCAAGGACTACCTACTCGGCGATATAACGCTGAAAGAGGGCGACAACGTAATAACTTTCACGGTCAAAGACCGCGACGAGCTTTGCAGCAACTTCAAAGGCATCAAGTTGAACGCGACGGATAACGTACTCGACTTTTCCATACAGTCGTGACGCGTTATCCGCGCCGATGCGCCTAATACCTATCGAAACGATTTACAGGAGGATAAAATGAAGAGAAAACTATTTGCGCTGGTAGCCGCCGCCGTGTTCGGCGTGATGAGCGTGGGCGCGCTCGCGGCTTGCGACAGCAAAACGCCTGCGCCGCCGCCGCACACATGCGAGCATGTCTGCCCCGAACCCGATTGCGGCAAGTGTCTGGACGCGGACTGCGACGATCCCGTATGCGCGGATAAGTGCCAAGGTCATACGACTCCGACTCCGCCGCCCGACGAGCACGAGTGCGGGCATGTCTGCCCCGAACCCGATTGCGGCAAATGCCTGGACGCGGACTGCGACGATCCCGTATGCGCGGATAAGTGCGAAGGTCATATATTTACTGTCACATTCGAGCTCGACGGCGGCACTGGCACGATCATCGGCGCGAGCTACAAACCGGGCGATACCTTTGAACTGCCGACGGGCGACGGGGTTACCAAAGAAGCTTGCACGCTGATAGGCTGGACCGACGGTACGACCGAATACGAGCTCGGCGAGCAGTACGAAATGCCCGACGAGAACGTCGTATTCACAGCCGTATGGGAAGAATGGGCGGCGTATGAGTTCGGCGTTATCGATAAAAACGTGTCGTTTATGTCGGGCGCCGGCGGAAAGTATATCGTCAACGACGGATACATAGGCAACGTCGCTAAAAACTTCGGTTCGGTCATGGTGTTCGGCGTAAATGCGGATACCGCGGGCAAGGCGTTGCTGTACTTCACCGTGTGCGACAGACCGGGCGAGTTCGTGTTCGACGATGCGTACACGCTCAAAGTCAACGGTGTTACGGTGCAAAGTTCCGCCGACATGTCGCAGAGATCTCAAAATTGGGATAACTTCCGCGACTATATGATCGCCGAAGTCGATCTTGTCGAGGGCGGCAATACCATAATGATATCCGTCAAAGATACGGGCGAAGCCGATCTTGCCGGCAACGTAAAGGGCATAACGCTCAAATCGGAAACGATAGAATGCTCGTTCCCCGACAGAACGTGGAGCGAGGAAACGGTGCTCAACGCGCTCGACGGAGGAAACCTCAATACGGGCGTGCATACGACGGCGACGGTCAACGGCGGAGAGAACTGCCTCGGGCAAATGAACCTTACGGACAGATACGCGACATTCAGGGTCAAGTCGGACACCGATACCCGCGCCGCGCTGTATCTCAACGTCAGCAACTATAACGAAAAATATTTCTTCGACGAGGCGTTCGAGCTATACATTAACGGCAAGAGGCTGACGAGCGGCGTCGTTATGCCGAGCGGAAAAACGCAGTGGACGGAATACGACCTTATTCGGATAGGGCTTATCGATCTTCAAGCGAACGAGCCCGCCGAGATAACTCTTATAGGCAAAGAAAAGGATTATAATGTCCGCGGCATCAAACTCGTTACCGAAAACGCCTGCAACATCGCGCTTACCGACGACGCGCTTTACGGCTATGCGTCGGCTTGGGATAATACCGATATAAGATTCGTTACGGAAGACGGCGGAAATAAGGCGGTGACTCAGGGCGTGACGATCGGCGGCGGCGTTATGATAGACAACGGCGGCGCATGGCTCGGCGGCATATCGGGCAATGCAAATGCGACGATAAGCTTTACCGTCAACGCCGCGGAAGCAACGCGATCCGTCATGTATTTGAACGTCAGCTATCACGGCGACTATCTGTTCAATCAGTCGTTTGAGCTTTTGGTCAACGGTCGGTCGGTGTTCTCCTGCTCGCGCGTTCCGACGGGCGGCACGGTATGGACGCAGTTCGCGGATATGGCTATCGCGGAGATAGCGCTCGATAAAGGCGACAACACGATAGAGATACGCAATATCAGTTCGGACGGCGGCAAGGGCTGTAACATAGCCGGCGCGACGTTCAAGTCGGAGCTTGCGGGCGTAACGCTCAAAAGCTGATACGATATATCGGCATAAAAAACGGAAGTCAACGGCTTCCGTTTTTTTGTGTCATTTATTGACATATGTCAAGCGGTGTAAAGATCTACGTCGCCGACGTCGACTGACGTTTCTCGGTCGATATATAAATGAAAACGGCTGTCGCGGTAGGCGACAGCCGTTTTGCTACTATAAATATATTATTTTTTGAACAGCTTGGAGAACAGCCCGCCTGCGGTCTTGCCGTCTTTTCTCGGCGCGGGCGCGTTGTTCTTTGCCGTGCCGCCTTTTGCGCTCTTGTCGACGGCGATATTGCCGCTGCCCTTTGCGGCGGGCTTGGTCGCGGTCGAAGCAGGGCGCGCCGTCGGTTTGGCGGCTGCGGGTTTTGCGGTCGCGGCGGGCTTGGTCGCGGTGAC
>CAJTND010000008.1:11384-45459 GCA_910577995.1 uncultured Christensenella sp.
GCGGGCTGCGGCGGCTTTTTCGGCAGTGGTAGCCGTGGCCGTGCGCGGCACTGCTTTTTTGGTCGCGGTGCGCGTCGGAGCGGCGAGGGAGACCTGCTTTTTGGGCGTTTTGGGCGTGTACAGCCCGATTATCATGCTTTGAACGTCCTGATAGCGTTTCTTCCTGTCGACGGCGAGCGATTTGAGCAGGGCGTTTTCTACGCCGGGATCTATTTCTATGCCGAGCTCCGACGGGCGTTTGAGCGTTTCTTTGCCCATCATCAGCCGTATGGACTCGGGCGGGAGCTGTCCCGTTATCGAGTAGTATATAGTAACGCCTAGGGCGTAAACGTCCGTCCACGGACCTTGTTCGCCGTGCGTTTCGTACTGCTCGGGCGGCGCGAAGCCCTGCTTTAAGACTATCGTGAGCGATCTGCCGTCGGGGTTGGAGTATTTAGCCGCGCCGAAGTCTATCAGCTTTACTTCGTTGTATTTGGTTATAAGGATATTGTCGGGCGAGATATCGCGGTGTATCAGACCTATCTTGTGGACCTGCGTCAGCGAGTCCATGACGGGTCGGATTATGGTCAGCACCTCCTCGACGGATATCTTTCCGCCCTTTCTTTGCAGGTATTTTTTGAGCGACATACCGTCGAGGAATTCCATGACGATATACGCCGTGCCGTTGGCGGAGAAGAAGTCGCGGACGTTGACCACACCCGAAAGGTTCTTTATCTTGGCGAGCGCGCGCGCTTCCTCGACAAAGCGTTTGAGACCGCGGTTGCTCGCCGCTTGGTTCTGTTTGGAATTGATTATAACTTGGTTGTTGCCCGCCACGCGCGTGACATAGCCCGACGGGAAGTATTCCTTGACCGCGACCTTGATGCCCTGTTGGAGATCCCAGGCGAGGTAGGTTATGCCGAAGCCGCCCTCGCCGAGCGCCTTGCCGATGAGATAGCGGTTTTGCGTGCCGAGCACGGTGCGCTGCGGCAGGTGATGCGGCGGCGACGGCGTGTCGTCCGCCTTGCGGTGACAGCTCATGCACACTCGGCTCGCGTCGAGGTCGCCGAAACAATACAGGCAGATATTTTTATTGGTACGAACTCTTGCCATGATCAATCCTTGACTTGTGCGACGATAGCGGAGTAGTTGTCGTTGAATTTACTTACGCGCTCGAGTAGGCGCAGTTCCATTTTCGCGAGCGCCTCGTCTGGCGTAGCGGAGGTGCGGAGATCCTCTTCCATTTCCTCTTCGTACACGTATTCCCAAAACCCGTCGGTGCAGAGTATGAATCCGTCGCCGGGCTGGAGCGGCGTGTTGTAGATATCGCAGTCGGGCGGGATATAGTAATCCGAGCCGAGCACGCGGGTCAGCTTGTTCTGGTCCTTGTGCGAGCGGATGTCGCGGAGCGGTATGCGCCCCATCTCGACGGCTATCTGCGAAAGCGAGTGGTCCTTTGTCTGGAAATGCAGTTTGTTGTTCTTGAAGAAATATACGCGCGTGTCGCCGATGTGTGACATGACCGTAGTGCGGAAATCGGTAACGACGCACGCGACCGTCGTGCACGACGATTTGATATGCGGATTGCGCTCCTTTTCGTCGATAACGCGGTTGTGCGCGGTCTGTATGTAGCTCGAACAAAACTCGGGACGCACTGCGCGCTCGCGGTCGAGCGCTTTTATCTTGCTGTATGTTTCGATGATATTGGTCGCGCAGATACGGCTCCCTCGCTGCCGTAATACGAGCCGAGCCCGTCGCAAACGACAAGGCACGCTCCGTCGTCGGCGACCGACAGATCGAGAAAGTCCTGATTGTATTCGCGTCCGCCCTGTTTGCAAAGCGAACTTGTCAATAATTTCATGCGTTGCTCCGAAATTTCTTTGTATTCACTATTATATAGTATGTTTTATTCTAAGTCAAGAGTTTATTTGCAATTGCGTCGCCGCTTGTCGGAATTTGCGGTGCGAGCGCTTTATATGATTGACAGCGCGGCGAGTAGATGTTATACTGTATGCGATATGCGTAAAACGCTGTGCGAGGTGAAAACATGCTTAAAGTAGCTGTCGTTATGGGTTCGAGCTCGGACGCGGACAAGGTAAAGCCCGCCGTCGATATCTTCAAAAAGTTCGGCGTGCCGTACACGGTGCGCGTGCTTTCGGCGCACAGGACGCCGACGGAAGCGGCGGAGTTCGCGGCTAAGGCGGCGGCGGACGGCTACGGCGCGATAATAGCGGTCGCGGGCAAAGCGGCGCACCTCGGCGGAGTGCTCGCCGCAGCGACGACACTGCCCGTCGTGGCTCTCCCGGTTTCGACGTCGTTCCTCGACGGGCTGGACAGCGTGCTGTCCGTACTGCCGATGCCGTCGGGCGTGCCCGTTGCGGTCGTCGGTGTCAATTCGGGCGCGAACGCCGCGCTGTTCTGCGTGCGCGTGCTCGCCGCGGGCGATAAGGCCCTGACCGAAAAATACCTCGGCTACGTCAAGGAAATGCACGACAGAACGTTAGCCGACGACGCGGCGATAGCGGCACAGCTCAATTAAAGGCAATACACTTTTTTGTATATAAAGGAGAAAACCATGGTCGAACAAAAAGAGCAGCTCTACGAGGGCAAGGCTAAAAAGGTGTACGCGACGAGCGATCCCGACCTTCTCATCGTGGACTACAAGGACGACGCGACGGCGTTCAACGGTCTTAAAAAGGGCACGATAGTCGGCAAGGGCGTTATCAATAACCGCATGTCCAACTACCTCATGCAAAAGCTCGAGAAAGAGGGCGTGGAAACGCATTTCGTCGAGGAGCTGTCCGAGCGCCGCACGGTCGTCAAGCGCGTGGAGATAGTGCCCATCGAGGTCATCATGCGCAACGTCGTCGCAGGCTCGCTCTCCAAGCGCACGGGACTGCCCGAGGGCGAAAAGCCGAGCATGCCCGTGCTCGAATACTATTATAAATCGGACGAGCTCGGCGACCCGATGATAAACGCCGACCATGCGGTCGCGTTCGGCTGGGCGACCGATGAGGAACTCAAAGTCATCGGCGCGACGGCGCGCAAGGTCAACGAATATCTCGTCAAGTTCTTCGCGGGCGTGGGCGTCGACCTTATCGACTTCAAGATCGAGTTCGGACGCTATCACGGCAGAGTTATACTCGCCGACGAGATAAGCCCCGATACCTGCCGCTTCTGGGACAGCAAGACCAAGGAGAAGCTCGACAAAGACAGATTCCGCCGCGACATGGGCGGAGTGGAAGATGCATACGGCGAGATGATGCGCCGCATCGGTTTAAGCAAATAAATACAAACAAACATCGCGGCGCGCCGATTTTTCGGCGAACGCCGCTTTGCGTTTGCCACACGGCTTAGCCGCGGCAAAAAAGACAATTATAAGGAAACGACATGGCAGACAAAAACAAGACAAAGATAACATATTCCGATGCGGGCGTCGACGTTACGCGCGGCTATGCCGCCGTGGAAAAGATCAAGGCGCACGCCGCGTCGACCTTCAACAAAAACGTTTTGCAGGGGCTCGGCAGCTTCGGCGGGTTCTACTCGCTCGACGGCGAGAACGGCGACGTGCTCGTCGCGGGCACGGACGGCGTCGGGACCAAGCTCAAATACGCGTTCCTTTCGGGACGCAACGACACCGTCGGTATCGACTGCGTCGCTATGTGCGTCAACGATATCGTATGCCAGGGCGCAAAGCCGCTGCTGTTCCTCGACTACATAGCGACGGGCAGGATAAATCCCGACGTCGTTGCCGACGTGGTTAAAGGCATTGCCGAGGGGTGCAGACAGACGGGCTGCGCGCTCGTCGGCGGCGAGACCGCCGAAATGCCGTCGATGTACGGCGCGGGCGAGTATGACCTCGCCGGCTTTTCCGTCGGCATAGTCAAGCGCGACAGGATAATAAACGGCAGCCGCATAACGCCCGGCGACGCGCTCGTCGGCTTGGCGTCGAGCGGACTTCATTCCAACGGGTTCTCGCTCGTAAGGCGACTGCTCGGCGAGGACGTAGAGGCGCTCGATCGCGAAAAGCTCGGCAGCGGCTCGCTGCTCGACGCGATACTCACGCCGACGCATCTTTACGTCAAGTCGGTGCTCGCGCTCGCCGAGCAATTCGACGTTTTGGGGCTCGCCAACATCACGGGCGGCGGATTCATCGAGAACATACCGCGCATATTCCCCAAGGGCATAGGCTGTAAGGTCGATATAGACTCGTTCCCCAAAGCGGAGATATTCGGGCTTTTGGCGGAGCGGTCGGGGCTCGGCAAGAACGAGCTTTACAACACTTTCAATATGGGAATAGGCATGGTCGCCGCAGTCAAAAAGGCGGACGCGGATAAGTTCGTCGCGCGCGCGGCGGAGCTCGGCGAAAAGGCTTACGTCATAGGCGAAACGGTGAGTGGCGAGGGCGTTGCGCTGTGAGACGCATAGCGGTCTTTTTTTCGGGCAACGGTACGGACTTTCAATCGCTCATCGACGGACAGAACATGAGCAAGTTCGACGGCAGGATAGTCGTCGCGATAAGCTCGTCGCCCGACGCCTACGGCATACAGCGCGCGAAAAAAGCGGGCATCGATTGCTACGTCTATCAGAAATCGGACTATGCCGACGCCGCCGCGCGCGACGCCGCCGTTGCGGAAACTCTGCACAGATACGACGTCGATATGATAGTGCTCGCGGGCTATCTCGGCATACTTACGGACAAGCTCCTCGGCGTGTTCGACGACATCATCAATATCCACCCGTCGCTTCTCCCGAAGTTCGGCGGCAAGGGCATGTACGGTATAAACGTGCATAAAGCGGTCATCGCCGCGGGCGAGAAAAAGAGCGGCGCGACCGTTCATTACGTCGCCGACGGTATCGACCAAGGCGAGATCATCATTCAGCGCGAAACGGACGTTCTGCCGACGGACACGCCCGAGAGCCTGCAACAGCGCATACTCGACACGATAGAGCACACGCTCCTCGTCGAGGCTGTCGCAATGCTCTGCGCAAAAAAAGCATAGCGGCGACCGCCGGCGCGGCGGCACGATAAACAACTCAACAATAACTATCAACCATACAGGAGAGATCATGGCAGCAGTAAAAGCAAAAAGACGCGCGCTCGTCAGCGTGAGCGATAAGACGGGCATAGTAGAGTTTTGCAAAAAGCTCGAAAAGCTCGGATTCGAGATAGTGTCGACGGGCGGCACGCTCAAGACGCTATTAGACAGCGGTATCAAAGCTATATCCATAACCGACGTCACGGGCTTCCGCGAATGTCTGGACGGCAGGGTCAAGACCTTGCACCCCGCGGTGCATGCGGGACTGCTCGCGCGGCGCGACCTGCCCGAGCACATGGCTCAGCTCGGCGAAATGGGCTACAACACGATAGACCTCGTCGCGGTCAACCTTTACCCGTTCAAGGCGACTATACAAAAGCCGAACGTCACTACCGAGGAGGCTGTCGAGAACATCGATATAGGCGGACCTACTATGCTCAGGAGCGCCGCAAAAAACTATAAAGACGTGCTCGTCGTGTGCGAGCCGTCCGACTACGACGACGTGCTCGACAGGATAAAGAACGGCACGGACGACGAGAAGTTCCGTCTGACGCTCAGCTACAAGGTCTACCGTCATACCGCGGCTTACGACTCGCTGATATCGGGCTATATGCAGAAGCTTCTCGGCATCGATTTCCCCGAGCACATCACGTTCGCCTATGACAAGGCGCAGGAGATGCGCTACGGCGAGAATCCGCACCAAGGCGCGGCGTTCTACCGCGAGCCGATAACGCCCGCGTCGTCGCTCGCGTGCGCGGAGCAGCTCAACGGCAAAGAGCTTTCGTATAACAACATCAACGACGCCAACGGCGCGCTCGACCTCCTGCGCGAGTTCGATGAGCCGACGGTCGTCGCGAGCAAGCACACGAATCCCTGCGGCGTCGCCACCGCCGCCGATATATACACGGCGTACGTCCGCGCTTACGAGTGCGATCCCGTCAGCATCTTCGGCGGCATCGTCGCGTGCAATCGCACCGTCGACGAAAAGACCGCGGAGGAAATGGCTAAGATATTCCTCGAAATAATCATCGCGCCCGACTATACCGAGGGCGCGCTCAAAGTGCTCGGCAAAAAGAAAAATCTTCGCGTGCTCAGACTTCCGCATATCTGCGACAAGACGGAAAGCGCATACGACTTCAAGCGCGTGCACGGCGGGCTGCTCGTCCAGCAAAAGGACCTCAGTCTTTACGACAAGGCGGAGTACAAGGTCGTTACCGACCGCGCGCCGACGGACGCGGAGCGCGCGCAGCTCGACTTCGCGTATAAAGTAGTCAAGCACACCAAGTCCAATGCGATAGTCGTCGCCAAGGACTCGGCGGCGTTCGGCGTAGGTCCGGGACAGACCAACCGGATATGGGCGGCGGAACAGGCGATAGAGCGCGCGGGCGAGCATGCCAAGGGCGGCGTACTCGCGTCCGATGCGTTCTTCCCGTTCGACGACTGCGTAAAAGCGGCGGCATAACCGCCATAATCCAGCCGGGCGGCTCGGTGCGCGACGAGGACTCGATCAAGGCGTGCAACGAGGCGGGCATCGCGATGGTGTTCGTCGGTCAAAGACACTTCAAGCACTGAGAGTCGATCGGAGCATCGATCGAAGAGGCAATAGGCAGGAGAAGTATATGGTATTGAACAAACCGCAGAACGGCAAGCGTCCGAACATAAACAAGGACCTCAAAAAGCTCGGCGGCGACGGCGTGCTCGTCGTCGGCGGCGGCGGAAGAGAGCATGCGATAGTGCGCGCGCTCAAACGCTCCGCCGCGGTCGGCACGGTGTACGGCGCGCCCGGCAACGCGGGCATGGACGTGACGGAAACGGGCATATCCGCGACCGATATCGACGGCGTCGTCACCTTCGTCGCGGCGCACCCCGATATCAAGCTTACGGTAGTCGCGCCCGACGATCCGCTCAGCATGGGCATGGTCGACGTGCTTTCTGCCAATGGTTATAAGGCGTTCGGTCCGACCAAGGCGGCGGCAAAGCTCGAATGGTCCAAAGCCTACGCCAAGGACTTTATGCGGCGTTACGGTATACCCACGGCGGAATATGAAAGCTTCGACAGCGCGGACGCCGCCAAACGCTATATCCGCGAATGCGGCTTCCGCGTCGTCGTCAAGGCGGACGGGCTCGCTCTCGGCAAGGGCGTCGTCGTGTGCGAAACGTCCGAGGACGCGGAGCGCGCGGTCGACGACATCATGTCTGACAAAAAGTTCGGCGCGGCGGGCGACCGCATAGTCGTCGAGCGGTTCCTGTCGGGCTACGAGGTATCGCTCCTCGTCTTTACCGACGGCGTGCATTACTCGCTCATGCCGACGGCGTGCGACCACAAGCGCGCGCTCGACGGCGACAAGGGTCTAAATACGGGCGGAATGGGCGCGTACAGCCCGTGCCCCGTGTTCGGCGCGGAGCTGCTTAAAAAGACGGTCGAAACGGTGGTCGAGCCGACGCTCGACGGCATGCGCCGCGAGGGCGCGCCGTTCAAGGGCGTACTGTACTTCGGACTGATGGTCGACGGCGACGACGTGCGCGTGCTCGAATACAACGCGCGGTTCGGCGATCCCGAAACGCAGAGCGTACTGCCGCTCCTCGACGGCGATCTTTACGAGATATTCAACGCGTGCGTCGACGGTACGCTCGACAAAACGCGCATAACCTGGCTCGACAAAAAGTCGATAAACGTCGTGCTCGCGAGCGGCGGTTATCCGCTGTCTTACGAAAAGGGCAAGCGCATTACGGGGCTGGACGACGTGAACGGCGCGACTGTCTACTTCGCAGGCGTCAAGCGCGACGGTGACGGACTTGCGACGAGCGGCGGACGCGTGCTGTGCGTTCAGGCTATGGCGGACGACTTCGAGTCGGCGCGCGAGACGGTCTATCGCGAGATAGGGAAGATACGCTTCGACGGTTGTTTCTACCGCCGCGACATCGGCGCGAAGCTCTGAAATAACAACACTATTAGACAGATCTACAAGGATACTACGATGATAAGACGGATATATACGGAAAGAAAAGCGAGCAACGCCTCGCTCGGCTCGGACCTTGCGGAAACGCTCGGCATAAACTGTTCGGCGCGTATGTTCATACGCTACGACGTTGAGGGACTGACCGACGAGCAGTTCGACAGCGCGGTGCCGATAGTGTTCTCGACGCCTGCGACCGACGCGGTGTATCTCGAAAGCCTGCCCGACGACGTAAAGGGCGCGCTGTTCGGCGTGGAGTACCTGCCCGGGCAGTTCGATCAGCGCGCGGATTCCGCGGCGCAGTGCGTGCAGCTTCTCACTCAGGGCGACAAGCCGACGGTGCGTTGCGCTACCGTTTACGCGGTCGAGGCGAGCGACAAAGAGACAGCCGCTATCAAGAACTATCTGGTCAACCCCGTCGAGAGCAGGCTGTGCTCGCTCGAAAAACCGACGACGCTCGAACAGAAGATAGCGCCGCCCGAGCCCGCGCGGCTCGTAGAGGGCTTCACGCAAAAGCCGTATATCGCGCTCGGCATATTCTACCGTGAGCAGGGCTTTGCCATGAGCCTCGACGACCTCGCTTTCGTTCAGTCGTATTTCCGCAACGAGCGGCGCGAACCGACATATACCGAGCTCAAAGTCATCGATACTTATTGGTCGGACCACTGCCGTCACACGACGTTCCTGACCGCGCTCAAAACCAAGATCAAGTCGGACGACCCGCATATCGCCGAGGCGTACGCCGAGTATACCGACATGTTCAACATGATATACGACGGGCGCGCGGATAAATATCCGTCGCTGATGGACGTCGCCACGATAGGCGCGAAGGTGCTCGCGCGGCAGGGGCATGCGCCCGCCGCCGTCGTTTCGCCCGAGATAAACGCGTGCACAGTCAAGTACGATATAGTAATGCGCGACGGCTCCGTCGAGCCTTGGTATATACTGTTCAAAAACGAAACGCACAACCACCCGACGGAGATAGAACCGTTCGGCGGCGCGGCGACCTGTCTCGGCGGCGCGATACGCGACCCGCTCTCGGGCAGGGCGTACGTGTACCAGGCGATGCGCATAACGGGCGCGGGCGATATCAACGCGCCTTTCGACAAGACGATAGCCGGCAAACTGCCGCAACGCGTCATCAGCAAGCGCGCCGCGCTCGGGTACAGCTCCTACGGCAACCAGATAGGTCTTGCAACGGGCGAGGTCAAGGAATACTACCACAGCGGTTATACCGCAAAGCGTTTGGAAACGGGCTTCGTCGTCGGCGCGGCGCGCGCGGAGGACGTCGTGCGCGAAGTGCCGACTGCGGGCGATATCGTCGTGCTTATCGGCGGCGAAACGGGCAGAGACGGCTGCGGCGGCGCGACGGGTTCGAGCAAGCCGCACGACGCGCACTCGATAGAAACGTGCGGCGCGGAAGTTCAAAAGGGCAACGCGCCGATAGAACGCAAGCTCCAACGCCTCATGCGCAACGGCGAGTTCACTCGGCTCATCAAACGCTGTAACGACTTCGGCGCGGGTGGCGTCGCCGTCGCGGTCGGCGAGCTGTCGCCCGGGCTAGATATAGAGCTCGGAAGCGTGCCCAAGAAATACGCCGGGCTTTCCGCGACCGAGCTTGCCATATCGGAGAGCCAGGAAAGAATGGCGGTGGTCATCGCGCCCGAGGACTTAAAACGCTTTACCGAGCTGTGCCACGCGGAGAATACCGACGCGACCGTCATAGCCAAGGTCACCGATACCGACCGTATGCGCATGTACCTCGACGGCAAGCTGATAGTCGACCTCGAGCGCAAGTTCCTCGACAGCAACGGCGTAAGGCAGGAAGCTACCGCGCTCATCAAGGACGATGCGATCTCGTTCGGCACGCTCGCGGACAAGCGCGCCGCCATGTACAAAAAAGGCGACTACAAGTCGCTGCTCTGCGATATACTCGCCGATCCCAACGTCTGCTCGCAGAAAGGACTGTCCGAGCGTTTCGACTCGACGGTCGGCGCGGGCAGTGTGCTCATGCCGTTCGGCGGCAAGCATGCGCTGACCCCCTCGCAGGTGATGGCGGCAAAGCTCCCGACCGACACCGATATATGCACGGTGTGCTCGCACGGCTTCGACCCCGAGCTCTGCGAACGCTCGCCGTTCGTCGGCGGCATGTACTCGGTCATCGTCGCGGTGGAAAAACTCGCCGCGGCGGGCGTGCGTCCCGAGCACATATATCTGACAATGCAGGAATTCTTCGCGCGGTGCACCGACTCGGAAAAATGGGGCGCGCCCATGTCCGCACTGCTCGGCGCGCTCACCGCGCAGGTCAAGCTCAAGCATGCCGCGATAGGCGGCAAGGACTCCATGTCGGGCACGTTCGAGAAGCTGTCCGTACCGCCGACGCTTATATGCTTCGGTATGGGCATAGCGGACAGCGCGGCAGTGTGCGACAACGTGTTCAAGACCGCGGGCATGCGCGTATACCGTTACAAGCTCAAACGCGACGCTTACGGCTATCCCGACTTTGACAACCTCAACGATTTCCTCAGCCTGCTCGCCGGCGAGATAGGCAGGGGCAACGTCACCGCGGCGACTGTGGTCGAGCACGGCGGCGCGGCGGCAACGGTGATAAAGTCCTGTTTGGGCAGCGGCGTCGGCTTCGCGTTCGCGACCAACGACCGCGATCTGTTCGAGGAGAACAACGGCGATATCATATTCTCCGTGCGCGGCGGCGACGACTTCTTCGGCTATGACCTCGATCTCGTCGGCGTGACGACCGAGCAAAAGTTCATCGTCGGCGCGACGATCTCGCGCGCGGCGGACGACACCGATATAGTGTTCGACGGCAAGGAGATAGACGCAGGCGCGCTTAAAAGAGCGTTCACGGGCACGTTCGAGAGCGTGTACCCGACGACAGCGAAGCAGGACGGCGACGCGGCAGACGTTTGCTACGACGGCAAAGGCGCGCCGCGCACCAAGCCCAAGGGCGCGAAAAAACCGAAAAAAGTCAAAGTATTCATACCCGTGTTCCCCGGCACAAACTGCGAGATAGACACCGCGAGACGGTTCGAGGAAGCGGGGGCAGAGCCCGTCGTGTTCGTAGTCAAAAACCGCACGCCGCAGGACGTCGAGGACAGCGTAAAGGCGATGGTCAAGTCGCTTTCGACGTGCAGGATACTCGCGCTCCCCGGCGGCTTCTCGGGCGGCGACGAGCCCGACGGCAGCGCAAAGCTTATCGCGGCGTTCCTGTCCAACGCGCGGATAGCCGAGGCGGTGGAAAACCTGCTGTATAAGCGCGACGGGCTCGCGATAGGCATTTGCAACGGCTTCCAAGCGCTCATCAAGCTCGGGCTGCTGCCGGGCGGTCACATAAAAACGCCCGAAAAGACCGACCCCGTGCTTACGTATAACAACATCGCGCGGCACGTGTCGCAGCTCGTAAAAGTGCGCGTAGCGTCCTCATTCAGCCCGTGGCTCAAATATACCGCGGTCGGCGAAACTTACACCGTGCCCGTATCGCACGGCGAGGGCAAGCTCGTCGCCGACGAAAAGACGGTAGCCGAGCTCATAAAGAACGGTCAGATAGCGACGCAGTACTGCGACCTCGACGGCAAAGCGACTATGAAGTCGCCGTTCAACCCCAACGGCTCGACGCTCGCGATAGAAGGGCTCGTAAGCCCCGACGGACGCATACTCGGCAAGATGGGACACAGCGAGCGTATCGGCGAGTTCATGATGAAGAACGCCGTCGACAGCTATGCCGAGACCGATATGAAGCTGTTCAAAGCAGGCGTGGAATACTTTAAGTGATACATAGCTACGACGCTCCGCCCGATACATGGGCGGAGCGTTTTTTATCGCCATGTTTGTCGACATACCGCTTTGCTTGTTGGTCGTCCCGAGCGAAGCGGGGGATCCGAGCGGCAACAGCGCTCTTTTTGCGCTTGACAAAATCCTGCGGCGATGATATAATCCCAAGTATGGCTAAGTATTTGGCGATCGTGATAATCTCGGCGATAGTGTCGGTGGCTGTCACTGCCGCGATAGTGCGGTGGGTGATACTTCTTATCATGCGCCAGATCAAGCTTTACAGATCGATAAACCTCGTCGAGCTCAAGACCAACAAGATAGTGTATTGGATCTTCGCAGGCGTCGTCGGGTTCATGATATTCTACCTGATAATGCAGATGGCGGACGCGCAAGCGCCGAGCGTCGTCGCATTCGAGGAGATGTTCGGCGTGTCGCGGCTTCACGTAAACATCGCGTTCATGTTCGCGCTGATAGTGATGATAGCGGCGGAGACCTTTATAATAACGCTCGCCGTCAGCCGCAACGCGGTCGTCGACAAGGGCGTATATACGGGCTTCGGCATGCTCGATTGGCATCAGGTCCGCGACTACATAATCGACGAGGAGCGCGGTATACTCGTGCTGTCGTCCGACCGCAACACCTTCTCGACGCTCGAGCATCTTACGACGCCGTTCCGCGTGCGCAAGGACGAAGTGCAAAAGCTCAAATTCATACTCAACAAAAACAAAAACAAATTCTCCGAGTTCGAGGGCTGATCTTGGCAAAGAGCATAGAAAAAATAATAGAGGACTCCGTCGTTCCCGATATGGAGTACGTCAAGACCAAGCACAAGGCGCAGACCGTCGAGGAGGAAGTGCCAGAGGTCGTTCTGCCCAAGACCAAGGCGGAGATGTACGAGGAGGCTAAGGGCAGGCTCGAGCAAAAGACCTCGGCAGTGTCCAAGGCGTACCGCCCCGGCAAAAAGAACGAGCGAAATAAGCGCGTCCGCGTCAAGACGGTCGAGCTCGATTCCGCCGCCGCCGCAGTCGAGGGCGCAAAGTCCATCGAGGAACGCGAAAATACCGAGAAGATAAAAACACGCCTGCACCTTCGCAAGCCCGTAGACGATCCGAAATGGGTGGGGAGCGCGGACGAGCTGATACCGTTCGCCTGGCGCGCGCCGCTCGTCGAGGTGTCGCGCCCGACCAAGTACTACAAAACTGCGGTCATACACGCCGACCGCGGCAAGCTCCTGCCCGCGCCGCGCGGAAAGTAGAAAAGACCGCCGCCGTAAAAATTTGTCTTTTTTTGCGTAAGCCCGACTTACGCTTTTTTTATGTGTTAATATGTACGGACACGGAAGAGAACATGATAGTCTTTCGGCGGTCCTCGATGCGTTTGAACAAACAGCAAGTCATTGTCATATCGTTACTCAACGTACTTATAGTCGCGCTCGTCGCGGCGATTCTGTTCGTGCCGAAAAGCTTTTGGCCGGGCGGCAAGACCGATAAACCCGTCGGCGGCGATCAGACGGACGACCCCGAGCCGCCCGCGCATAACAAGCTTCGCGACGCGGTCAAGGGCAGGATACCCGAGATCGAGCGCGAAACGCGGCTGATGGGCGTCGGCGACGAAACGGCGGTAAAGGTGTTTTTCGAGGACGACGGCGTTTACATATACGGCAACGCGACCGTCAAGGGTTTGGACTTCGACGATTACGGCGGGTTTTTATGCATAGTCGACGGCAACGGGAAAATAACGTCGTATAAGTACTTCGACGGCGCGATAACCGCGGTCGGCGTGTTGCCGGGCGGTCACGCCGTCGCCGCGGGCAAGACCCTGTACGCAGTAAAGAACGGAGAGCCGACGGTCATCGCCGAGCTGAACGGCAGCGCGCTCGGTCTGTACGCTACGGACAGGGGCGTTGCGGCGGTGACGCAGCCGACGACGTCGTCGCTTATGTACGCCGAGTATATCGCGGCGGACGAGGGCAAGTGGACGCCCGACAAAGCGACGCGCATCGACAGCGGCTACACGCTGAGATTTTTCGACTGCTACGACTTCGGCGGCTCGCGCGTGATAGCGGCGCGCGCGCACAGCCTGCCGATGTACGATTCCGTCGTGTTTTATAAGTTCGAGCCGGGCGGCGACGCATCGGCGCACTATTACGGCGGCACGGGCGAGAACGTCACGCGCCCGTATGCCGTCATGCCGTATCCAGGCGGTTACTTCGCGGTCGCGGCGAAGAACGGCATCGCGACGTTTATCAACGTCGATTATACGTTCGCGACGTATCGCTCGCAGTCGCTCGGCTATACCTTTACCGACGCGACGCTCCTTTACTCCGGCGGCTATTACTATACCTGTTTCGACAGGCAGGACGGGTCTGTCACTTACGAGCTCGACGAGAACCTGAGCCGCAGGCGGCTTACCGCGCTCGACGGAGTAAAAACTCAATGCGCGATCGATACGAATCCGTTCGCCGTCGTCGGGCGCGTGTCCGAGCGCAGCGGCACAGGCAGCGGCGGCGTCGCCGTCAACGTGGTAACGCCGTCGACGGGCGCGGCGGTATCGCTGCCGATAACGGAAGGCACGGTGTACGCGGGCGCGGTGATAGGCGGCAAAACGACGCTCGTCCTGTCCGCATCGGGCGGCGACGCGCTTTCCGTCGGGTCGGGCGGGCTCGATATCTACGTAGTGACGCTGGCATGAGATCGTGCCGCAAAAAGCCCGAGCTAAGCTCGGGCTTTTTCGTTTTCTGTTGCAACTACTTTAATATGTCTTTTATGACGGCGCATATCTCAGCCGTGCCGTCGACCATCAGCTTTTTCATGGCGGCGGCGTATTCGAGCCGCTTGCGGTAAACGTCGGCGGCGGCTATTGCGAGCGCCTCGGCTGTAAGATCCTTCTCGCGCAGTACCGACACCGCGCCGCGCTCCGAGAAGTACTCGGCGTTTTGTATCTGGTCGCCGCGCGACGCTTTTTCGAGCGGCACGGCGACGGTGGGTATGCCGAGCGCGACAAGTTCGGCGAGCGCGTTCGCGCCGGCTCGGGAGACGCACGCATCGGCGGCGGCGTACAGCATGGGCATATCGTCGCAGAACTCAGTCTTGCGGTAGCCCGCGCGCGGCGCGCAGCCGCTCTTGTTCTTGCCCGTGATGTGCACGACGTCGAAGGTCTTTATGAGCGAATCTATCGCGCGCTCGGCGCAGGCGTTGAGCGTCGCCGCGCCCGACGAGCCGCCCATGATAAGCAGCACGGGTTTGTTCCCCGAAAGCTCGAGCGACCGCAGCGCCTTTTCGCGCGCGCCGACGGCTCTTGCGCGGTAAAGCTCTTTCCGGAGCGGCGTTCCGACGTGCATGCCGTTGGGGAACAGCTCGGCGCACGGCTCGAACGCGCACAGCACCTTTTGCGCGCGTTTTTTTCCGAGCTTGGTCACTATGCCGGGCGTGAGGTCGCTCTCGTGGCACAAGAGCGGCACGCCGAGCGGCTTGGCGGCGAGCACGGCAGGCAGCGCCGCGTATCCGCCCTTGGAAAATATCAGGTCGGGCGAGATCTCGGCGAGCGTCTTTTTTGCGGCGCGCACGCACGACATCAGCTTGAACGGCACGGCGGCATTCTTGAAAAACGCATCGCGGCGGAGCTTGACCGTCTTTATCTCATAAAACGGTATGCCGCGCGCCTCGCACAGTCCGCGTTCCATTCCCGAGCCGCCGACGTAGATACAGCGGTATTCGGCTTTCAGTTCGTCAATGAGCGCGAGGTTGGGCATGACGTGCCCCGCCGTTCCGCCGCCCGCGAAAACTATTTTTTTCATTTACAGCCCTCTCGGTGTTTTTTGCTCGCGGCGTTTTCGCCGTCGCTCGGCGCGATAAGACCTCGCTCGCGCTCTAATTTATTATGCGCATCGGCGCGCGTTTGCAACGGATTTTTTCCAAACTCTATTGACAAAATAATTATTATATAGTAGAATAGTCCAAAATCACGGTCGGAGGGATCATGGAATTTATGACAATGCGCGACGGCAAGCGCGTCGCAGTCAGATATTGGGAGGACGTGCGCGAGCCGCGCGCGGCGGTGGTGATGGTGCACGGCATGTGCGAGTACATTTCGCGCTACGACGATTTTTGCAGCTTCCTCAACAAGAACGGCTATTACGTCATGGGCATGGACAACCGTTCCTACGGCGATACCGATCCCGACGCGCTCGGCAAGGGCTATGCCGGCATGTTCGAGGACACCGTCGACGACATCAAGCAGGAAGTCGACGAGGCGAAAAAACGCTGGAACACCGATACGGTGTTCGTCATCGGTCACAGCTACGGCAGTCTTTTGACCCAGCGATTCATAGAGAAATACCATGCCGACGTTGCGGGTGCGATACTGTGCGGCTCGACGCTTCAAAGCGGCGTCGTGCTTTCGGCGGGGAAGTTCCTCGCGGACCGCAAGTACAAAAAGCACCGCGACGAGCCGGGCGAGGCGTTCGCCAAGCTCACCTTCAAGGCTTACGACAAGAAACTCAAGGACGGCGTCAACGGTTGGATCAACCGCGACAAAGCCGCCGTGGAAAAGTACAACGCCGACCCGCGCTGTAACTTCCTCGCGTCCAACGGTTTTTATAAATCGATGTTCGACGGGTTAAAGACGACCAACAAGGAGCGCGGAAAAGTCCCGCCCGACTTCAAGCTGATGATAGCGTCGGGCGGCGACGACGGCGTAGGCGGTTACGGCAAGCTGGTGAAAAAGCTCCGCAACGCCTATCGCAGAAAATGCGGGCTCGAGCCGCGGTTCAAGCTGTACGAGGGCGGCAGGCACGAGATACTCAACGAGCTGAACAAAGGCGAGGTGTACGAGGATTTCCTCGGATTCCTCGACGACTGTACCGACCCCGCGGGAAACGCCGATGAAAACTGAGACCGAAAAGCGTCCGTGGTCGACGCGGAAAAAAGCGATAGTCATAACGGCGATAGCGCTCGCGTCGGTCGTCGGGCTGTTATTGCTCACCGTGCTGTCGTACCTTTTGTACGTAGTAGCCGATTACCGCCGTATCCCAGACGATATCGCGCTCGAAGTGAAGTCGAACCAAACGTCGGCGGCGGCGGCGGACGGCGAATACACCGTCATGACGTACAACGTCGGGTTCGGCGCGTACTCGCCCGATTATACGTTCTTTATGGATACGGGCATAATGAAGGACGGCAAGCCGACGCAGGGCAAGCACGGCACTGCGCGCTCGAAAGCCGAGATGGAGCGCAACATAAGCGGCGCGGCGGCGCTTGTAAAGGAGCATGCGCCCGACTTCGCGATGATACAGGAAGTCGACTACGCATCGACCAGAAGCTATAAGGTCGACCAGCGCGAATACTTCGCGCTCGACGGCTACGGCTCGGTGTTCGCCGAGAACTACCACAGCAGTTATCTTATGTACCCGTTCGGCGATCCTCACGGCAAGAACAATGCGGGCATAACGACGCTCAGTCGCTACGGCATAACGGACAGCCGCAGGTACGCCTTCCCGATAGCGGGCGGGTTTTCCAAATTCACCGACCTCGACAGATGCTTTTCGATAACGCATATCCCCGTCGGCGATAAAACGCTTTCGCTCATCTCGCTGCACATGTCCGCATACGACAAGGGCGGCGTTATAAGAAAGAAACAGGCGGAACTGCTCGCGTCGGTGCTCACCGCCGAGTACGAAAAAGGCAACTACGTCATCGCGGGCGGCGACTTCAATCAGGACCTAATAGGCGATCTCGAAAAGTTCCCCTCCGAGCAGAAGATACCCGAGTGGGTATCCACTTACGACGCAAAGGACATACCCGAGCACTTCGCCATACACGCCGACAAGAACTCGGCGGTCGGCTCGTGCCGCGGCGCGGACGTCGTGTGGGAACGCGGCAGTACGTATACCTGCGTCATCGACGGATTTATAGTGTCCGACAATGTAAAAGTAAAGAGCACGCGCATAATAGATTCCGACTTTAAGTACTCCGACCATAATCCCGTCGTGATGACCTTTGAATTTATTGTGTAGAAGCCTGATCTTTCTGCAAAAAAACGAAAGTCCACGCACACGGCATCAAGCATATTGCCGTTCGCGGTTTGGAGAAAGATCGACGATATTATATTGAAGTGATCAACAAATCGCTTTACGAGGAAATAAGTATATGTACGATACTTTTATAAGTTACAGACGGGCAGGCGGTTCGGATATAGCCGCAAGATTATACGATTACTTAAAACTCAAAGATTATAACCCGTTTTATGATATTACAGGGATGGAAATGGGTAGATTCGATGAGCAACTGAAATTAAGATTGATCCAATCCGAAAATTATATATTGATCTTATCCGAGCATGCTCTTGACCGTTGCGACGCAGATGGTGATTGGTTAAGAATGGAAATAGCGACGGCATTAGAGTACAACCTGAATATAATCGTTCTCAAAGAAGAATCGTTTGTATATCCTGCCGAACTTCCGCAAGACATAAGAGCGATCTCGATGTATCAGACTATCGATTTCAATAGATCTGTTTTATCGGCGAGATTGGAATCGTTACCGCCGCTTTTGAAATATAAAAAGCAGTCTTTTTCAAATATGATCACGGGTGACTCTGCCAAAAAACCTAAAATTTCCGGAAAATATATTACTCAGTATGAAGATAATGAGCGAGGGCGAACGGTAGTGCGAAAAGCGTATGCGGAACTTCGCACATTCGGTAATATCGTGTGGGGTAAGACTTCGTTTGGAACGTCGCAATCTTGGAAGATCAGCGGTAAGATCTACGGTAAGAAACGATTGGCTGGTGTTTACAGAGCGAAAGGTTATCTCGACGACGGTTTTGGAACGTTTTATCTCGAATTGAAAACCAACGGGATTTTGGATGGTTATTGGTCGGGTTATGATAATGAAAATAATCAAGTTACGACGGGACGATATTTATTTCGTCCCTTAGTTCAGGACTATAAGATCCGAAACGCCGTAAAATCGGATTTTGCGGCAATAACGAAAATCGCCGATTCGCAGTTGGGAAAGGATTATATTACGGAAGAATTTTTACGTGAGATAATAGATGAGGATAAATCGACGTTCTGTTTAGTCGCTTATAATACTAAAACGAATAAAATCGCGGGCTTTTCTATAAGTAAAGCAATAACTTACGATGAAGTAAAAGAAATATCGCAGTCTCAAAATATTAAAGAGCTGTCATTTGAAGATAAAATCGGATTCGTAAAAACAGTTGCCGTAGACTCGGTATGTCAAGGCTTAGGTTTGGGAACTATGCTTGTCGATAAAAGCATAGACAAGTTAAAGAAAGACGTAATGGATAGTTTTATATCAACGGCTTGGAAACACGCCGGAATAATAAATATAGAGTCGGTTTTGGACAGATGCGGCTTCGAGAAAATAATGGAGTTGCCGAATTATTGGTATGAAAGCAGTTTGAAAGAGGGATTCCACTGCCCGCAGTGCGGAAATCCGTGCCATTGCAGTTGCGTCATATTCTTGAAAATATAATAAAAAGCAATCAAGGAAAAGCTATATAATGTTTAATATTGTTTTGGTAGAGCCCGAGATCCCTCAAAACACGGGCAACATCTCGCGCACCTGCGCCTGCACCGGCGCGGCACTGCATATAGTCAAGCCGATGGGCTTTGAGATAACCGACGCCAAGCTCAAGCGCGCGGGGCTCGACTATTGGGACAAGCTCGACCTGACATACTACGACGACCTCGACGACTTCTTCGCCCGCACCAAAGGCGGAAGATACTTCTACCTCTCCAAGAAAGCCAAAAAACGCTATACCGACGTCAAATACCGCGACGGCGACTTCCTGGTCTTCGGCAAGGAAACAAAAGGCCTGCCCGAACCGCTCGTCTACGGCAACCCCGACGGCGCGCTCCGCATCCCCATGCGCGGCGGACTGCGCTCGCTCAACCTCTCCAACACCGCCGCGCTCGTCCTGTACGAAGCCCTGCGCCAGACGGGTTTCGTCGGTCTGGAATAAAAAGCCCCGTAACGCCGCGCTTACCTAAGCGCGGCGTTCTGTCATGCTCGGGCATATCAAACCATAACAAGAAAATTTTTTCCGCACAAACAGTTGAAAAGAAAAAGGCGTTGTGGTATAATGATACGGTCGGAAATATCGCATGCCGTTTTTTCGGCATTGCAAAAGGACACCACGGAGGAAGTATGGCAGAAACTTACAGCGCCGGCAATATCAGAGTCTTGGAAGGCTTGGACGCAGTGCGTCTGCGCCCCGGTATGTATATAGGCACGACGGGCGTAAAGGGCTTGCATCATATATTATGGGAAATAGTCGACAACGCGATAGACGAGGTGTCCAACGGCTTTGCTACGAGCGTGCTCGTCACGATCCACCGCGACGGCAGCGCGTCGGTCGAGGACGACGGACGCGGCATACCCGTCGACATTCATCCTCAGCTCGGCGTATCGGGCGTAGAGGTAGTATTCACGCAGCTCCACGCGGGCGGCAAATTCGACACGAGCAACTACGCGCACTCGGGCGGTCTGCACGGCGTCGGCGCGTCGGTCACCAACGCGCTAAGCGAATGGCTGAGGGTCGAGGTGCGCCGCGACGGCAAAGTCTATCGCATGGAGTTCGAGTCCAAAGAAGTCAACGGCGAGGTCAAGGGCGGACTGCCGAAGTACCACCTTATAGAAACGGGCGAAACTACGGACAGGCACGGCTCGACCGTGCGGTTCATGCCCGACAAGCGCATATTCGAAACCGTCGTGTTCCAGTTCGACGTGATATCGCGTCGGCTCAAAGAGCTCGCGTTCCTCAATAAAGGCGTCAGGATAAAGCTCGTAGACGAGCGCGTCGCGGTCGGCGACGGTTACCGCTCGCTCGAATACTGCTACGACGGCGGCATAATAGACTTCGTCAAATACATCAACGAGGCAAGGAGCACGCTGTACGACGAGCCCGTCATGATCAAGGGCGCGCGCGACGGCATATCCATGGAGCTCGCGTTCCAGCATACCGACGCTTATACCGAAAACCTGTTCTCGTACGTCAACAACATCCCGACGACCGAGGGCGGCACGCACGAAACGGGCTTCAAAGCGGCATATACGAAAGTCATGAACGACTTCGCGCGCCGCGTCGGCATGCTCAAAGAAAAAGACCAAAACCTGCTCGGCGACGACTACCGTGAAGGACTCACGGCGGTGCTGTCGGTGCAGATGACCAACGTTCAGTTCGAGGGTCAGACCAAAACCAAGCTCGGCAACCCGGCGGCGCGCGTCGCCATAGACGGGCTCGTATCGCAGCTGCTGAGCGAATACTTCGCACTTCCCGAGAACGAGAACGTCGGCGAAGCGATACTCAAAAAAGGCATGCTCGCGGCTAAGGTCCGCGAAGCCGCGCGCAAAGAAAAAGAGATAACCCGCGCCAAAAACGCGATAGACAACTTCAACCTCGTCGGCAAGCTCACGCCGTGCACGGGCAAAAAACCCGAGAACAACGAGCTGTTCATCGTCGAGGGCGACAGTGCGGGCGGCACGTGCAAGCAGGCGCGCGCCAGGTCGTACCAGGCGGTACTGCCGTTACGCGGCAAGCCGCTCAACGCCGAGAAAAAACGCATCGACCAAGTGCTCGCCAACGAGGAGATACGGACGCTTATATCAGCGCTCGGCTCGGGAATAGGCGAGGACTTCAATATAGACAACCTCAACTATCATAAGGTCGTCATACTGTCCGACGCGGACGTCGACGGCTACCATATCCGCGCGATACTCCTCACGTTCTTCTTCAGATACATGAAGGACCTTATCAACGAAGGCAAGGTGTATATCGGACTGCCGCCGCTCTACAAGATAGAGAAGGGCAATCAGGTCGAATACGCGTATGACGACGCCGCGCTCGCCGAGGCGAAAACGCGGTTCGGCAAGGGCGCGATAGTCCAGCGCTATAAAGGACTCGGCGAAATGGATACCGAGCAGCTCTGGGAAACGACTATGGACCCCGAGCGCCGCGCGCTGATGCAGGTCACTATCGACGACGCCGCGGAAGCGGAAAAGCTCGTATCGGTGCTTATGGGCGACGCGGTAGAGCTTCGCCGCGAGTATATAATAGAAAACGCGGACTTCAACAAGGTCGACGAGTTCAAGGGCTCAGAAAAGTAATTCGGTCGTATCCGCATAATCTCAACGGAAAAAACCGCCGCCGTACGTGCGGCGAAAGGTGATCATGGGACAAGAAAAGGAAGTCAAAGAGAACACGAGCAAGCTGATCGTCCAAACGATGGAAGACGTGATGCGCGACTCGATGATCCCGTATTCGGAAGCGGTCATACTCGACCGCGCGCTGCCGCGCGTCGAGGACGGACTGAAACCCGTTCAGCGCCGCATACTGTACACGATGCTCCAGCTCGGCATCACGCCGGACAAGCCGTACCGCAAGAGCGCGCGTATCGTCGGCGACTGCTTGGGTAAGCTCCACCCGCACGGCGACAGCTCGATATATCAGGCAATGGTCCGCATGGCGCAGACCTTCAACATGGGCGCGATACTCGTCGACGGCCACGGCAACTTCGGTTCGGTCGACGGCGACGGCGCGGCGGCTATGCGATACACCGAGGCGCGGCTCACGCCGCTCGCTCTCGAGCTGTTGCGCGACATCGAAAAAAACACCGTGCGCTGGTCGTGGAACTTCGACGACACCATACTCGAGCCCGACATACTGCCCGGGCGTTTTCCCAACCTGCTCGTCAACGGCGCGACGGGCATAGCCGTCGGGCTTGCGACCAATATCCCGCCGCACAACCTAATGGAATCGATAGACGGCGTTATCGCGTATATCGACGATCCGCGCATCTCGCTCAAAGAGATGATGAAGATAATCAAGGGTCCCGACTTCCCGACGGGCGGCGTGATAATCCCGACCGAGCTCGAAAAAGCGTACAGCACGGGCAAGGGCAAGATACAGATCCGCGCGAAGCTCCATATCGAGAACGACGGCGACAAAAAGATAATCGTCATCGACGAACTGCCGTACCAGGTCAACAAAGCGCAGCTTTTGGAAAACATAATCAAAGTGCGCGAGGAAAAGAAAGGCGTGCTCACGGGCATAACCGACGTCGTCGACGAATCGGATAGGTCGGGAACGCGCGCCGTCATCAAGGTCAAGCGCGACTACAACCCGAAAGAGATAGTCAACATGCTCTTCAAGTGCACCAATCTTTCGGTCAACTTCTCGTTCAACATGGTCGCGATAGCGGACGGCAAGCCCCAGCTCATGGGACTGCTCGACATAATCGCGTACTACGTCAACTATCAGCGCGAGGTCGTACTGCGCCGCACGCGTTACGAGCTCGACGCCGCGAAAAAACGCGAGCACATATTACAAGGTCTTGTTATCGCGGTGCGCAACATCGACGAAGTGATAGCGATAATCAAAGCCAGCCCCAACACGACCGCTGCCAAGGACGCGCTCCGCAAGCGGTTCGAGCTGTCGGAGATACAGGCGCAGGCGATACTCGATATGCGACTCGCGCGGCTCACTCATCTCGAAATATTCAAGCTGGAAAAAGAGCTTGCCGCCGTTCAGGAAGAGATAAAAAGGCTCGAAGCGATCGTCGCGTCCAAAAAACTGCAAATGGAGCTCGTCAAGACCGAACTCCTCGGCATACGCAAGCAGTATAAGGAAACGCGCAAATCCGCGCTCGTCGACAGCGTCGACAAGTACAGCGTGCCGAGCGACGACGAAAAACCCGTGCTCGAATATATGGTCGTAGCCAACGCCAACCGCCAGATAAAGAAGATGCTCGTCAAGAACTTCACCATGGCGACGCGCGACTTTACCGACAACTCCACGCTCAACGAGGTGTGCTCGAGCATAGTAAAAGCGTCGTCGGGCGACCGCGTGTATTGCTTCACCAACCTCGGCAACTGCTACAAGATAGACGTCGAGGCGATACCCGACGGCAAGTGGCGCGAGAAAGGCGCGGCGCTCTGCGAGATAGTCGCGGACGCGGCGGAAAACGAATATCCGCTGTACATGCGCACGATAGGCGAAAAACTGCCCAAAGGCAACCTGCTGTTCTATACCCGTTGCGGACTCGTCAAGCGCAGCGCATGGAGCGAGAACGGCGTCGTCAAATCGAGCTTTGCCGTAACCAAGCTCCGCGACGGCGACGAGGTGCTCGCCATCGAGGACGAGGTCGAGGGCAGCTCGCTCATGTTCGTCACGCGCGACGGCATGTGCCTTAACGCCGACATGTCGGACGTTCCCGTGCAGGGCAGGATAGCGACGGGCGTCAAGGGCATCGCGCTCGCCGACGGCGACGAATGCGTCATGATAAAACAGGTCAACGGCGACGGCGAGATCGCGCTGTGCACGGACCGCGGCTTCGTCAAGCGCGTGCTCGTTTCGCAGATAGACGTTATGGCGCGTTACAGAAAGGGCATCAAGATAATCGACTTCGAGCGCGGCAAGACCGACAACGGCAAAAAGATAATCTACGCCGCGTGCGTGACGATGCCGTTCAAGGTAGTGCTCAACGTCGACGGCGAATACCTGACTGCGTTCTCGACGGAGAACTTCGCCATAGAAAACAGAACGCAGCCCGGCAAGGCTCTGCTCAAAGGCAAGCACGATATAAGCGCGTGCTACGCCTACAACGACAAGCCGATATACGGCTGCTGATAACGACACACAAAGGCTCTCCGACAAGCGGCGGGCCTTTTCTCGTGCGCGAAAGGGCGATGTTCCGCACGGGACGACTGCCGACAAAAAAACCACGAAATGTATTGACAAAAGCAGAATATTGCTTTACAATACTGAAAATAGGCTATACTACTACTCGGGAGCGGTAATGAACACGCGGATCGCCATCGTAGAAGACGACCATAATGCGGCGGAGCTGCTTTCCGGCTATCTTGACAGGTACGCCGCGGAAAGCAACCGCAAGTTCGACGTCGACGTATTTTACAATGCGGGGACGTTTTTGACCGAGCGCGGATCCTTCGACATAGTGCTGATGGATATCGAACTGCCCGACGGCAACGGGCTGGACGTGTCGCGCAAGCTGAGAGAGCGGGACGAAAACGTGCTTATCATATTCGTTACCAACATGGCGTCGCTCGCGATCAAGGGCTACGAGGTGCGCGCGTTCGACTTTGTGGTCAAGCCCGTGTCGTATAATAGCTTTGTGCTCAAATTCTCGGGCGCGCTCGACGCGCTCCGCAAAAAGCACGGCAAAGATATTTGGATATCCAACAAGGACGGCAAGATCAAGCTCAACACGACGGAGATAAAATACGTCGAGATAATGTCGCACATCCTCATATATCACACCGTGCGCGGCGAGTACAGGGAAACGGGCACGCTCGCGGAATTGCAGGAACTGCTCGCGGACGAGCCGTTTGCGCTGTGCAACCGCTGTTACTTCGTCAACCTCGCTTACGTCACCGCGGTAAAACAGCAGTATGCCGTCGTCGGCGACGAGAGCCTTCAAATATCGCGGGCGAAGCGCGCGCTGTTCATGAGCGCGCTCAACAACCATATCGCGATGGGCGTCGACTGAGCATGATATCGTATATAACGTTTTACAAGCTGCTGTTCACGCTCGAGCTGTGCGTCGCGGAATTTCTGTTCACGTTCAGGCTGAAAAAACGCCCGTACTTTATCCTGCGCTACCTCGCGTGCTTAGCCGCATTGATGGGCGTTGCGTCGATACCCATCCCGACGACGGCGTTCTGGTCGACGTCGCTCGTGTTCCTGATGATGTTCGGGCTGTCGGTCGCGATGCTGTTCTTCTGCTACGACAGGTCGTTCGCATTTATACTGTTTTGCGCGATAGCCGCGTACACCTGCCAGCACTTCGCCTACGAACTGACCAACCTCGCGATGACGGTACTGCGCTGGGGCACAAGCCCCCTGCTCGGCATGTACAGCAATTCCGCTATCGACTTTTCCGAGATCGACAAGACCACCGTATTCGTCGTTACGCTGTACCTTATTTGCTACCTGATGTCGTACTGGCTGCTGTATGCGGTGTTCGGGCGGCGGATAAAGAGCGGCGCGGACATGGAGATAAAAAGCAATACGATATTCGCGCTCATCGTCGCGGGACTTATGACGGACATACTCGTGAGCTCGGTGGTGACGTACCACCTCGGCGAGCACTTTATCGGCTCGCTCATCGCGTACATAACCAACATGCTGTGCTGCATGCTTCTGATAGCCTGTCAGTTCAACCTGCTTTCGGAAAAAGAAGTGCGGAGCGAGCTCGACTTCGTGCGCCGACTGTGGCAGCAGGAAAAAGAGCAGTACGCGGTGTCGCGCGACAACATCGACATAATCAACATCAAGTGCCACGACATGCGCCACCGCATACGCGAGCTTGCGCAGGGCAAGAGCTTTTCCGACGAGGAGATCGCGGAGATAGAGAACTCGATCTCTATATACGACAGCGCCGTAAAAACGGGCAACGCCGCGCTCGACGTTATACTCACCGAAAAGAGCCTGCGCTGTCACGCCAACGACGTGCTGTTCACCTGCGTAGCCGACGGCTCGCTGCTGTCGTTTATGAGCGAATCGGACACGTACTCGCTGTTCGGCAATATCCTCGACAATGCGATAGAAGCGACGCTCAAGATAGCCGAGCACGACGGGCGGACTATCGGGCTGAAAATACGCCGCTCCGGCGAGTTCGTATCGATCAACGTAAAAAATCCGTTCGTCGGCGAGCTCGACTTCGACGAGGGCGGACTGCCGCGCACCACTAAGAACGACAAGAATTATCACGGGTTCGGTATCAAGAGCATAACGTACCTCGTGCAAAAGTACGGCGGCGACCTGTCGCTCGTCGCAAATAACGGCGTGTTCAACCTGAATATCCTGTTCCCGACGACCGACAATATCGACGAGGGGGAGTCGACGCCCGACGGCGCGTCCGAGTAGATCGCTCGGGCGCGTTTTTATTGCGGTCATGAGCGTAAACACCGCGAAAACCGTCGTAAACTACCGAATAAGTATTTCGCATGACCGAATAAGTATTTGATATTGACCGTAAGATCCCGCCGTTGTATAATCCGAGCATATCATCGGCGCATTGCGAGCGTCGGGTAATAAAGGATCGGAGGTATAGTGATGACGGGAAAAGCCGAGGAGTTTTTCCTAAAAACGAGAAAAGTCCCGTTCGGGATAATCTGCGGCGCTTGCGGTATCGCGGTTTTTTTCGCGACGCTCGGGCTCGTTATCGGTTATGCGGTGACGGCAGGCATAGCGGCGCAGACCGGCAAAACGGTCTCGTTTTTGGAAAATTGGTGGCAGGTAGTGCTGTTTATCGTACTTATACTTGCCGCGGTTGCGGCGGTTGCGGCGCTTGTACTGTACATACTCAGGCGCATGATGCTCATAGCGGGCAGCGACGACAAGTACTACGAGGACGTGGATGAGGCGGATGCGACCGCAAAAGACAGGATAAACGCGTTCGGCGGCGCGGACGCGATGATAACCGAGTTCGACGCGCGCGCGGCTAAGATAGCCGAGCTGGAAGCGGCGCTCGCGGACGCTACGGAACAAAACGCCGCGCTCCAAGCGGAGCTGTCCGACGCGAAGGCGCGCAACGCCGAGCTCGAAACAGCGCTCGTTGCGGTGCGCGACACTCAAAAACGGAGGAAAAAAGCATGATAAGGCGCAGACGTAAAACGACGCCGTTCGTAAGATCCGTGTGGGTTATGCTCACGGTGTTTTTCTCGTTGCTTCTCGTATTCTTATGCGTGGGCACGAGCATAGCCAAGGACAACGCCGCGCCGATCAATTCGATGTTCGGCATCGAAGCGAGCAAAAAGGTGACGACGGGCGACGGCGACGAGGACCTCGATTGGTACAAGTCCGACTATATCGAGCGCGACGCGAGCGGCGAGATAGTGTACATGCCCGACGGCAACGGCAACAAAACGACCAACCGCGACGACGCGGCTATGCGCAGGAACTCCGAGCTTGTCGGCGAACAGACCGCCGTCGAGGGCAGCGTCCTGCTGTGGAACAACGACGCGCTCCCGCTCAAATCGGGCGCTAAGGTCAGCATGTTCGGCATAGCGTCGCAGAAATACATGTTCGGCGGCAGCGGCTCGGGTCAGGTCGACGTCACGCCCGTGCACGGCACGATAAGCGCGGCGCTCACCGCCAAGGGCGTCAAGGTCAATACCAAGCTCGAAGAAAGATACAAAAAGATCGCCGCGAAGTACGGCGGACAGTCGGGCTACACCAACACGGCGGCGTCCAACTACCTGCCGTGGTTCAAGGTCGGCGAAGCCCCGTACAGCGAGATAAAAGACGTTGCGGAAAGCACCGTCACCGCCGACGATACGGCTGTAATGATAATCTCGCGCACCGCGGGCGAGGACTTCGATATTTCCGAGGACGTGCGCGACAACATGGTGGGCGGCGTCAAGAACTACCTCGAGCTCTCCGTCGAAGAAGCGGGCGTGCTCGAAAACCTGCAAGCGCTCAAAGCGGCGGGCGGACTCAAAAAGACGGTGCTCCTGCTCGACACCGCCAACCCGATGCAGTTCTCCGAGATAAGCAAGGAGGAGTACGGCGTCGACGCGTGCATATGGATAGGTCAGGGCGGCACGATGAGCTTTGCCCAGATCGCCGACGTGCTTGTCGGTCACGACGAGTTCGTCATGTCGGGACGCGCGACGGACACTCTGCTTTACAACAATCATTCCGCTCCGTCGGACGCCAACTTCGGCGACTTCACCTGGACGGAACACTCCAATAAACTGCCCGACCTCGACAAGGAATACGGAAGCTACTATTGGACGCACAACACTAAATACATAGTTTATCAGGAAGGCGTTTACGTCGGTTACAGATACTACGAAACGCGCTACGAGGATACCGTCCTCGGCGTGGAGGGCGCAACGTCCGCCGCTGGCGCGACCGACAAAAAGGCATGGGACTACAATAAGGAAGTCGCATTCCCGTTCGGCTACGGACTGTCGTATACGACCTTCGAGCACAGCAACTTCAAAGTGACTGAGACCGAAACGGGCTACGACGTTTCGCTCGATATCCGCAACAGCGGCAGCGTTGCGGGCAAGGAAGTCATGCAGGTGTATATCCAAAAACCGTACACCGAGTATGACAAACAGAACGGCATAGAGAAGCCCGCGATAGAGCTCGTCGGCTTTGCCAAGACCGACAGGCTCACCGCCAACGCCGACGGCAAGCAGACGCTTACCGTGTCGGTGGATAAAGAGGCGTTCCGCACCTACGACGCTTACGGCAAGCGCACGTACATACTCGAAGAGGGCGACTACTATCTCGCCGTCGGCAACAATGCGCACGACGCGCTAAACAACATTCTTGCGAGCAAGGACCTCACCGCCGAGCAAAAGGCGAGGATGGACGCGCCCGGCAACGCCGCTATGGCGCACAAGATAACCGTCGCTCAGCCCGATTACGAGATATTCTCCAAATCGGCGGAAACGGAAAAAGAGATAACCAATCGTTTCGACGACGCCGACCTCAACCTGTACGAAGGCACTAAGGACGATCAGACTATATCGTACCTCAGCCGCAACGACTGGGAAGGCACTTTCCCGACGGCGGCGGTCGCGCTCAAATGCGTCAACGATATAATGGTCCGCGACATGCAGTACGGGCACACGGTCGAAGTCGCGGAAGGCGACAAGCTGCCCGTGTACGGCAAGATAACCTCTCCCAACGGCGAGCTCAGCCTCGCCATGATGAAGGATCTCGAATACGACGATCCGCAGTGGGATCACCTTCTCAACCAAATGACGCTCAAAGAACAGAACCTTATGGTCTCGGTCGGTCTCGGCTATCTCGCGGCGGCTGAGAGCGTCGGCGCGCCCGGCGGCACTGCGACCGACGGACCTGCGGGCGTTCGCTCGTCCAAGTACGCTTTCCCGTCGCCCGTCGTCATGGCGGCTACCTGGAACGTCGAGCTTATGGAACGCGTCGGCGACGCCATGGGACACGAAGCGATGCACCGCAACTTCAACCTTATATGGGCGCCGGGTGCGGATATCCACAGAAACCCCTACGGCGGCAGAAACTGGGAATATTACAGCGAGGACGGCGTGCTCTCGGGACTTATGCTCGCGGCGGAAGTCAAGGGCATACAGGGCGTCGGCGTCATAGTCATGACCAAGCACTTCGCGTTCAACGATCAGGAACGCAACCGTTACGGCGTAGCGACGTTCTTCAACGAGCAGAGCGCGCGCGATATCTACCTCCGCGCATTCGAGTCGGCTGTAAGAGACAGCAAGATGAACGGAGTCATGAGCTCGTTCAACCGCGTCGGACTGACGTGGGCAGGCGCGCACAAAGGTCTGTTGACCGACGTGCTGCGCGACGAGTGGAACTTTATCGGCGTAGTGGAAACGGACGCATGCAACGGCAAAGACTCGCCGTTCCACATGCTCGACCAAAACGCAAGAGCCGAGGGCATCGTCGCAGGCAACGACCTGTGGCTGTCCGGCGGCAACGAAAACTTCTTAGACGAGCACAAGAAAAACGCGACCGTCATGCAGGCGATGCGCGAGGCGTGCCACAGGATACTGTATACGCAGCTGCACAGCTCGGTGATGAACGGCGTTTCCGTAAATACGCGCATAATCTCCATCACGCCGTGGTGGGAGACGCTGCTCGTATCGCTCTGCGTCGTCGTCGGCGTGTGCCTGCTCGCAAGTATTGCGATGTGCGCGCTGTCGTTCGTATTCGCAACGGCGAGATACAAGGCGTTTGCCGCGCGCCGTGCGGAGGAGAAAAAAGCACGGGGGGGGGGTAATAGACTTAAACCGCTCCACAGAAATCTCATAGTGATCTGCTCCTGCGTAGTCGGCGTCGGACTTCTGCTCACGGCGATACTCGTCCCGACGCTCAACAAAGGCAGCGGCGCGCCGCCGCTGAAACCCCACGTCTGCCAGAGCATATGCGAGGTCTGCGGCAAGTGCACCAACATCGACTGCGAGGACGAAAAATGCGCCGACAAGTGCGGCGGCGAAAAACAGACCTACGCTTTCGAGGCGGAAAACGCGGTGCTCGTCGGCGCCGCAGGACCGCTGTCGATAGAGGGCGAAGCGCCCGGACGCGTAGTGGTAGCCGGACTTAACAACAACAAGGGCGCATCGGTGACCTTTGTCGTAGACGCACCCGTCGATACGGTCGCGTCGCTCGTAGTCACGGTATCGCGCCGCGACAGACCGACCAAGTTCACGAGCACTATGGGCGTGTCCGTCAACGGCGGCGAGTACCTCAAACGCTCGACGACGGTCACGACGGTATCGTCCGACGACGAATGGAAGGAAGCCTCGTATGCACGATACAACCTCGGCTGTATATCGCTGACCGCGGGACAGAACACGATATCGTTCACCGTGCTCGGCGACGGCGCGTACAGCGGCTACAACTTCGACAAGATAGAACTGCTCTGCGAAGACCCGCTCGAAGAAGGCCACATGTGCGCGAGCGCGTGCCCGTCCTGCGGCAAGTGCACAGACGAGGAATGTCAAGACGAGGCATGCGCGGAGAAGTGCTCCTGCGCGGTCGACTTCGAGGCAGAGAACGCGGAATTCCGCAACGGTCAGGCGCAATGGGGCTATCTCGAGGTCTTTACCAACGAGCAGGGCAGGACCGTCGTCAAAAACTTCAACGGCAACATCGGCGCTAACATCACCTTCAAAGTGTACGTCGACGGCGAGCCGGGCGAGACTTTCGAGACCGATCTTTACGTTGTCGTTTCGCGGTTCAAGATCGATACCGTGTTCACCGACAATATCGAGGTCACCGTCAACGGCGACGAGCCTATAATGAGCGATACCGTTATAAAAGGGTTCAGCGGCGCGGAATGGAGCGACGAGTCTTACGGCGAATTCTTTATCGGTAAGATAACGCTCAATGCGGGCGCGAACTCCATATCGTTCACGGTGCTCGGCGGCGGCGAGACCGGCGGCTACAACTTCGACAAGATAACGCTGCGCAACGCTCCGCCCGTCCTGCACGAGTGCTCCGACAAGTGCGAAGTGTGCGGCGGTTGCACGACCGACTGCGACAACGGCGGCTGTGCCGAAAAGTGCGAGTGCGACAACGTTACGGAAAGCGTCACGCTCGAAGCGGAGGACGACGCGACTACGACTTATGCCGACGGCCCCGGCGAGCATCAGCCCTGGGCGGTGCTCCACAAAGAGCCGAGCGAGCCCGCTCCCGGCGACAAGGTCTGGATCGCAGGCTTTAACGAAAACGTCGGTGCGTGGATAGAGTTTGCCTATACCTCGGATACCGAACGCGACGCGCTCCTGTTCGTCTCGGTCAGCAGGCGCAAGAGCAAGACGACTTTCTCCGATTGGGTGGAAACGCGCTTGACGTACCCCGACGGCACGAGCATAGAGATAGTCAGCAAGGCGACGCTCGACGCTCACGACAACGAGTGGTCGGCGGAAGCGTTCACCGAGATCATGCTCGGCAAGGTCCGCCTGAAAAAAGGCGTCAACAAGATCAGATTCACGATCAAGACCTATGACGCAACATCGGAGCTCGGCGGATACAACTTCGACGCGATACGGCTCGGGCTCTTGGGCGAGGGCGTTACGCCCGAACCCGTCGAGCACGATATAACCGTCGCGAGCGGCATAACGGGCGGCACTGTGTCCGTCGGCGCGACCAAAGCGATCGCGGGCACGGAAATAACCGTTACTGTCACGCCCGACGAAGGCTATGTGCTCAAAAGCCTCAAATATAACGGTATCGACATCACGGCGACCAAAAAGTTCATCATGCCCGATGCCGCCGTCACCGTTACCGCGCAGTTCGTCGACGAATCGACGCCGCCCGCGCCCACATATACGCTCTCTTTCGACGAGAACGGCGGCGAGGGCGATATAGTCGGCGTCGGCACGAGCTACGAGGAGGGCGAAACGTTCGCTCTCCCTTCGGGCGACGGGCTTAAAAAAGACGGTCACTACTTTGTGTGCTGGACCTACGACGGCAACGACTACAAGGCGGGCGCGAGCTTCACGATGCCTTCGACCGACGTTACGTTCGTCGCCAAATGGGCGGAAAAGATAGCCGACGCGGTGTTCGAGGCGGAGGATGCGGAGCTTAAAGACGGCGACAGCGAAGACCTCGCCGACTGGGCGCACGTAGGTACGGAAGAAGTCAAGGTCGGCGAGACGGTTACGCGCGTCGTAGCCAAGGGCTTCAACACCAACATCAACGCCGAAGTGACCTATAAGATTTTCGTCAACGGCGAGGCAGGCAAAAAGTATACCGCCGAACTCGTTTCGATCAACTCGAGCATACAAGCTTACGACGTCAAGTTCACCGACATAATAGGCGTCAGGATAAACGGCGCCGAGTATACGAGCGACGCGATAATGCCGCAATCTTGGGATCAGTGGGCGGATTCGTCTTACAAAGAGGTAGTGCTCGGCGACATCGAGCTTACCGCAGGTATCAATACGATAACCTTCTGGATCAAGACAGCCGACGACGGCAATGCCTGTAACTTCGACAAGATAATACTTCGCGATCTCACCGCAGAGATGACCTGGACAAAAGTTAAGCTCGAAGCGGAGGACGCGGATATCGTTGACGGACCCAGCCCTTCATGGGGCGGGTTAAAAGTCGAGGATATCGTGATGAGCTGGGGCGACGTTAACGGCAAATGGGTAAGCGGCTTCAACGGCAATATCGGTGCGTACGTAGAGTTTACCTATACCGCCGCCGCCGACTGTCAAGCCGACCTCATACTAAGGCTCAACAAGCGCAGTGTGCAAACCGTTTTCTCCGATTGGGTCGATACGGTCGTTACGTACGCGGACGGAAGCACGCAGACCGTCGCGGGCAACGTGACGATAGAAGCGATCGATAATGCCGGTCTGCAATGGAAAGGCGACGCGCTGACCGAGATCGATCTCGGTACGATACAGCTCAAAAAAGGCGAGAACAAGATAAGATTTACCACAAAGGATTATAACTCATCCAGCGACCTCGGCGGTTACAACTACGATTACATCATGCTCAACTTAAAATAGGATAGTCCGACTGCCGAATAGGACCGCCCGTAGCGCGCTGCGCCGCGGGCGGTTTTTTTATTGCCTGCCGTCTGTCCTCGAAACATCTTTGCCGCCTATTTTGACGTGTTGCCGCTGTTCCGCTCGTTTGTCACTCTGAGCGTAAGCGAAGAGTCTCTTTGGCGATGATTAAGTAGTTGAGATCCTTCGCTCCGCTCAGGATGACAAAACAATCATGACCGTATGCAACGACTTCGCCTCCCATTTGGACGTGTCGGCATAATCACGTGCAACGCCTTCGCCGCCC
>CAJTND010000009.1 GCA_910577995.1 uncultured Christensenella sp.
TTTTTTGAATGTTTGTCCTTTCTTTGCCATATAAAATGCACCTCCTAAGTTTTGTCCAAACTTTGGGGTGCATTTCAGACCTCGGACTTTTTTATTTATGATTGATTTTTTCGTCAATCGAGCAGGTTATCCAAGCTCATCGAGTACGCGGGCAAAAACACGTCGACGAAGTATTTGACGCACTTTTCGGGCGACGCGTCTATCTCGCGCTTGGTAACTTCGTAAGCGTTTTTGAACTCGACGTTGCCGACGGCAAGCTCCTCGACGCATTTAATGAGCGCGCTAAGCTTGTCCGCGCGCTTGACTATAAGCCGCTCCGCCGAGTTTTTTTCCGGTCGGACGCACGGCGCGAACGCGGCGCGCAGCTCGTCGGGAAGAGTGTCTATCAGCTTGAGCTCGGCACGGCTCTCTATATTTTTGTATGCGCGGTTTATATCCGCGTCGTAGTACTTGACGGGCGTCGGAAGATCGCCGGTGACGACCTCCGCCGATTCGTGGTACAGCGCGAGCACTGCCGCTCTGTCCGCGTCGAGCTTGCCGCCGTAGAGCGTGTTTTCTATCACGCACAGCGCGTGCGCGATGAGCGACACCTGCATAGTGTGCTGCGCCACGTCCTCGCGCGTTGTATTGCGCATGAGCGCCCACCTGTCGATGAGCTTCATGCGGTCGAGAAAAGCGAAAAATTTACTCGTCATATTATGCGTTATCTTCCGTGCCGTCGCCCGTCGGTATGAACGCCGAGGCTTTCTGGCATTTCTTGACCGTCTTTTTCGCGAGCTGAACCACATTATCGGATGTAAAGCCGCACACCTCGAACATGACGTCCGCAGGCGCGGACATGCCGAAGTTATCGATACAGCAGCACTCGCCGTCTATGCCTATGTACTTGAACCACGGAGTCGACCTGCCCGCCTCTATCGCGACGCGAGCGCGAACGCCCGACGGCAACACCGATTCGCGGTATTTCTGCGTCTGGATATCGAACAGCTCCATGCACGGCATGCTGACGACGCGCGCGTCGATATTCTCTTCTTTGAGCGCTTTTTTGGATTCGAGCGCGAGCGAAAGCTCCGAGCCCGTCGCGATAAGTATAACGTCGGGCGTTTCCTTTTCGCTGTCCGCGACGATATAACCGCCGTAGAGCGCGTCGGGACCGGTCGTTTTATGCTGTTTGAGCGCCTGGCGCGAAACGACGATAGCGGTCGGGCTCTTGCCTGTCCACGCCGCTTCGTATGCCGCAGCGACTTCTTTGGAATCCGCGGGACGGAATACCTTGATATTCGGTATAGAGCGGAGCATCGTAAGCTGTTCTATCGGCTGGTGCGTAGGACCGTCCTCGCCGACGCCTATCGAGTCGTGAGAGAAAACGTACACGACGGGTATATTCATCAGCGCGCTCATGCGCATCGCGCCCTTCATGTAATCGGAGAACACGGCAAACGTCGCGCAGAACGGCAAAAGCCCGCCGTGCAGATACATGCCGTTTGCGACCGCGCCCATCGCGTGCTCGCGTATGCCGAAATGTATGTTCCTGCCGCTTTCGGTCGCGGACACCTCGCCGCCGTCCTTGATGACGACCATATTGGACGTAGCAAGATCTGCCGAGCCGCCGACCACAAAGCCGTTTTGCTCCGCTATCGCGTTGAGTATGCGCTGTGACGACGCTCTGCCTGCTTCTTCCTTTTTCGGCGCGTCGCCGTAAATGCTGTCGAGCGCGGAAAAGTCTATCTCGCCCTTGCGCCAGCGTTGGAATTCCTCGTAATCCTCGGGATATTTCGTCTTGTACGCCTTAACAGCCCTGTTCCAATCCGCCTCGTACTTGGCAAATGTCGGCAGCAGCGTTTCTATATGCTCGGTCACCTGCGGCGCGACCTCGAACGGCTTATTCTTATAATTGAGCGTTTTGCGCAGTTCTTTTACATTATCCGCGCCGAGCGGTGCGCCGTGGCAGTTGCAAGTGCCCGCAAGCGGCGAGCCGTAGCCTATCACGGTATTTACCACGATGAGCGACGGTTTTTCTTTTTCCGCCTTGGCAAGCGTGATAGCCGCGGAGATCTGCTCCATATCCTCGCCGTCGGTCACATGCAGGACCTGCCAGCCGAGCGCCTCGTGCCGCTTGCCCACGTCCTCGGTAAAAGCGAGGTCGGTACTGCCTTCGATGGTTATGCGGTTGCTGTCGTACAGCAATATAAGCTTGCCGAGTTTGAGCGTGCCGGCAAGCGACGCCGCCTCGTTCTCTATGCCCTCCATCATGCAGCCGTCGCCGCAAAGCGCGTATGTATAATGATCGATGAGTTTGGCGTCCTCGCGGTTGAACTTATCCGCGAGCAGACGTTCCGCAAGCGCGAAGCCGACGGCGTTGGCGACGCCCTGACCGAGCGGACCGGTGGACACCTCCACCCCGGCGGTGACGCCGTACTCGGGATGCCCGGGCGTCTTGGAGGTATGCTGACGGAAACGCATGAGGTCTTCCTTTGTCAAGCCGTAGCCGAAAAGATGCAGCAGCGAATACAACAGCATAGAACCGTGCCCCGCCGACAGTACGAACCTGTCGCGGTCGAAAAACCCGGGATTTTTGGGATTGTGCTTCAAGTGCTTCGCCCAAAGCGTGTACGCCGTCGGCGCGGCGCCGAGGCATATGCCGGGGTGTCCGCTCTTTGCCTTTTCGATAGCGTCGGCGCACAGCACGCGCATGGTGGAAACGGTAAGTTCTTCGTTAGTCATATTCTCTCCTTTAAGGGGTAGTGATCGTGATGGTATTGATTGTTTCGGCTATTCGTTTTGAGCATCGACGGCTTCGCCGTCTATCCCGCCGTCCTCACCGTCCGCGCCTGCGCTCGTTCGCTCCGCGATAAACACTTCGAGCGGCGAACAGTCGAGCCCGTTGAAGCCGCCGAGGAACGACAGCAGAAGCCGCGCAACGGACGCTACGCCGCCGACCTTGTCCGATTCGATATAGATCGGGAGCACGGGGTCGTGGACGCTTGTCCTTACTATAAAATAGCCCTTGGCATGCGATACATACGCGCGCACGCCCTCGTAGTTGTCCTGCGAAACCTTGAGCATGCGCTCCGCCATGCCGCCGAGCCGCGTGATTATCCTTTCGGCGAGCTCGCGCCAATCCTCGCATACGAAATCGAGCCTTACGTCGCCCTCTTCGAGCGGCGGCTCGTAGTCCGCTATGAGATCGGTGAGCGTGCGCCCCTGCCTGCGCAGGTTGGACAGCGTGACGAGTATCTTTGCTATAAAGTACGCGCCGTCGTCGAGGAAATGATGCTCGGCGAACGCGACGTGACCGCTGCTCTCTATCGCGAGCGGCGCGTCCGTGCCCTCGTCGCAAAGCCGTTTCGCCTCGTCGATAACATTGCGATAACCGCGCTTGAACCGCAACTGCTTGCCGCCGCGGCTCTCGATGAACTGCCTCAGTCCCTCGGTTGTTACCGAGTCGGTGACTATCGTAGCGTCCTTACGGTCGGTCAAAACTATCGCCGACGCGAGCGCTATCAGTTTGCAGCGGTTGATCTCCGTGCCGTCGGCGGCAACCACCGCGCAGCGGTCGACGTCCGCATCGAAAATAACGCCGAGATCCGCGCCGCTCGCGAGCACTCTTTGTTTGAGCGAGTCCATCGCCTCGGCATTCTCGGGATTGGGCGCGTGCGCGGGGAAATGCCCGTCCGGTTCTAAAAACTGCGAAGCCGATACGTCCGCGCCGAGCGGCTGCAACACTCGCGACGCAAAGAATCCGCCCGCGCCGTGCCCCGCATCGACCACTATCTTCATGTCTTTAAGCGGCAGAAAAAGCTCCGTGCCCTTGCGTATGACGTCGGTCAGCATGTCGCAGTACAGTCTCAGACAGTCGCGCTTGATCACCGTGGAATACGCGCCGCCCGCTATCTTCTCGCCGTTCTCGGCGAGCGCGATTATCTCGTCGAGCTCGGCGGAATTGACGCCGCCGTCGGCGGTGAAAAATTTAAGTCCGTTGATATCGCTCGGGTGGTGGCTCGCGGTTATCATGATCGAGCCGTCGGCGGTGATCGACGGAAATTTAGTCACGAGAAACGCCGCGGGCGTGGAGAACATGCCGCAGTCGTAGATATCCTGTCCCGCAGTCCGAAGAGCGTTGATTATGTCCTGAGCGAACCGCTCGCCCGTCAGCCTGCTGTCGCGCCCGACCACGAGCTTGCAACGCGTCTTGCCAGTGCGCCGAGTAAGCCACAGCGCGAAAGCGGCGGCAAGATCTGCGACGGCTTTATCGGTAAGGATCGCGGGCTTGCCCTCGCTCTCTATCGCTCTGCCGCGTATATCAGTTCCGCTTTTAAGTTTTGAATAGTTTTCCATTACCGCCTCCGCATCGCATAGTAGCTTGTAACGCTTAAACGTATATCGTCTATATTATATCAATTTTAGCCGCCGCAAGCAATCGTTTTTCGCCCGTAATTTACAGAATATCTAAAAATTCCGAGTACTCGCGCACCCTGTAATCCGCCGCAGTCTCTTTGCCGCCGACGGGATCGTACAGGCACGTGTCGAGACCGAATGAAACGCCGCCGGCTATGTCCGACGTTTCGCCGTCGCCGAACACTACGACCCGACGTTTATCGCAGCCGACAGCCTTGACGACCGCATCGAAAAACGCACCGTCGGGCTTGTACGCGCCGATGTCCTCGGAAACGAACGTTCCGTCGACGTAAGGCGCGAGCGGCTTGGTCCGCTCCTCCGCTATGCGCTTAAAGCTGTTGGTTATAACATAGACACGCGCGCCGCGCGACCTGAGCCGCGTCAAAAAATCGGTCGCGCCGTCGCGCAAATATCGTGTCTTTCGCATCTCGTCCGCATACGCCGTGTCGAACTTCTGCGCGTCTATCCGTATTTTGAGCCGCTCGGACAAAAGCCTTACGCGTTCCGCACCGAGCATTTCCCGCGTAAGCTCGCCGCGCTCGAGCCTGTGCCACACGTCGCACGTTATCGCGCGGAACGCCTTGACGGCAACGTCCGCGTCGCACTCGAGCCCGAGCTTTTTAACTACGGCGGCGACGCTGACGGCGCATGCTTTTTTGAAGTCGAGCAGCGTATCGTCCGCATCGCAAAGCACGACGTCGTACCTGTTCCGCCGCGGCTTTTCGAGCGCGCGCTCGAGCTCCCGCACCGAATCGACCGAGGTATCTATCGTATAGTCGGCGTACTTTTCATACAGCGGCGCGCGGTCACTGATCGTCTGTACAAGACTGTTTTTAAGCGGTCTGTCCGACGACTTTATCCGCTTTTCGAGCACGGCTGTCGGCGCGGTGAGATACACCACGTCGCACGCCGCGCGCAACGCGTACATGCCCTTGCGACCGAGCACCGCGCCGCCGCCCGTCGATATCACGGACGCGTCGGACTGAGCCGCCTCGACGAGCAGTCGTTGCTCGGCTTTGCGGAATTCTTCCTCGCCGTTGCGCGCGAAAAAGGCGGAAATATCGCCGTTACGGCGCGTAAACTCCGCGTCGGTATCGAATACCGTCCCGCCGTACTTTGCGGTGTATCGCCTGGCGAGCGAGCTTTTGCCGCTGCCCATAGGGCCTATGAGCGCGAGCCGACGGCGCGTCAAGACTTCCATGTAAGATATTCCACGGCGAGGAAATATACGTCCGCGCCGAGCCCCGCGATACAGCCGTCGCAGTTGCGCGCGAGCACGCTCTTTTGCCGAAACTCCTCGCGCGCGAGGATATTGGAAATATGCACCTCTATCTTTTTTGCCTTGACCGAGTACAGCGCGTCGGCTATCGCATACGAATAATGCGTGTATGCGCCGGCATTGATGACGAGCCCGTCGAAGCCGCCCTGTTGCAGACGGTCGACTATCGCGCCCTCCGAATTGGATTGGAAAAACTCTATTTCCGCGCCGCGCTCTTTGGCGAACTTTTCGAGCCGCGCGTTGATCGCGTCGAGCGTTTCTTCGCCGTAGACCGCTTCGCGCCTGCCCGTCATATTGAGATTGACGCCGTTAAGTACAAGTATCTTCATTATCGCCTCCGATCGCTTTTTGCCGTTATCCTTTGAGCGCAGTCGCCGCTGCGGCGTATGCCGCGTCATCGTCGAACTCGCCTATCAGTATCTTATCGCCCGCTATCGCCTGATAGACGAGCATATCGAGCCCGCCGCTCGTCTTTGCGCCCGCGCCGCTCAACCGCCGCAAAAACGGCGTTTCGGGCGGGTCGTAGATAAGATCGAACGCGAACTCAAACTCCGTTCCCACGCACAGCGCGTGCAGTATATCCTCGCCGTGTCGACCCGCGCTCGTCGCATTGACTATGAGCTCCGCCGGCTGATTGGTATACAGCGCCGCGCCGACCGAGGAAGTGAGCCGCGCCGCGTTCATCGCCGTGCGATCGAGGATATAGACTTTTTTACCATCCTTTCCGAGCGCCTCCGCTACCGAAGCCGCCGCGCCGCCCGCGCCGAGCACGAGCGCGCCGTCGACGCGCGACCGCCAATCGCAAAACGCTTTGTCGAGCGCGCGGATAAATCCGACGCCGTCGGTATTGTAGCCCGTTTTGTCGGCGCATCGCACAAAGTTAACGCCGCATGCGGTCTTTATGTCGCCGAGGAAACGCTTGATATCGTTCTTGTACGGCTTTGTAACAAACAAGCCGTCATAGCTTTCAAGAGCGTCGCGGACCGTTTGGTCAAGCCGTTCGACGGGCACGTCCAGCACATCGAACGATATTTCCCTGCCGATAGCGCCGCCTATCGCGCGGTGCACGGTCGGCGACTTTGTATACTCTATCCCGCTACCCAAAAGCGCAAGCTTAATCACCTATCACCTCGCCGTAAAAATTCGGATAGCTGACCGACGCGCAGTCCGCATCGAGCACCGTTACGCCCGCGCCCGCCGCGCCGGCAACAGCCGCGCTCATCGCTATCCTGTGATCGAGCTTGGGATCGACCTCGCCGAATTTGAGCGGCTTACCGCCGCGTATCGTCATGCCGTCGTCCGTCGCCTCCGCATCCGCGCCGAGCGCTTTGAGCGCGGCGACCGTCGTCGCTATCCTGTCGGTCTCCTTGACGCGCAGTTCGCCCGCGCCCCTGACGACGCTAACGCCGTCGATAAAGCACGCGAGCGCGCAAAGCACGGGTATCTCGTCGATGAGCCGCGGCACGAGCGCGCCGTCGATCGCGAACGGTCTGAGCTTGCCGTGTCTTACCGTTATGTCCGCTGACGGCTCGACGTCGGTCGTAACGTTACTAAACTCTATATCCGCGCCGCAGTCGCGCAGTACGTCGATGAGCCCCGTGCGCGTCGGATTGATACCGACGTTTTTTACGGTACATTTTCCGCCACTGACGGCGAGCGCAAGGCATATCGGGTACGCCGCCGACGATATGTCGCCTGGCACCGTAATATCCTTGGAGCGCAGTACTGACGGCTCGATCGTGACGGTGCCGTCGCCGCGTTTGACCGTCGCGCCCATGGCGGCGAGCATGTTCTCGCTGTGGTCGCGCGTCGGAGCTGGCTCGCGCACAGTCACCGGCGAGCTTGCGTTGAGCGCGGCGAGCATGAGCGCGCTCTTGACCTGCGCGGACGCGACGGGCATATCGTAGTCTATACCGTGCAGGCGCGATCCAGTTATCGCGATAGGCAGCCGCCCGTCGGTATCAGCGAGCTTTGCGCCCATGCGAGCGAGCGGCTCGGTCACGCGCCGCATCGGGCGCGACGAGAGCGACGCGTCGCCCGTTATCGTATATTTGCCGTTTAGCCCCGACAGCAGTCCTATCAAGAGCCGCGCGGTCGTGCCGGAATTGCCGCAATCGAGCGTAGCTCCGCCGAACGGCGCGCCGCTTATCACCGCGGTATCTCCGTCAAGCTCCACGCTCGCGCCGAGCGCACGCGCGCATGCTATCGCGGAAAGCACGTCGTCGCTCAACAGCAGATTCTTTACCGTCGCCCTGCCGACGGCAAAGGCGTTGAACAGCACTGCGCGGACCGATATGCTCTTATCGGGCATACAGTTTATAACACGGTCATAACCTTTCAGCTTGCTTATCGATCTAACCATTCGCGTCATCCTTGAGCCGACGCAAAGCCGCATCGTAGCGCGAAACGAACTCCGCCTGCGTCAGCTTGACTTCCTTTATATCCGCGGGCAAGCACGGTATCATCATCGTGACAGTATCGCCCTCGTTCTTCTTATCCGACGCCGCAAGCTCGCAAACGGCTTTTGCCGTGGTGCGCGGCGGACGCACGTACATGCCGAGTATCGACATAAGCTCACCGAAAAACTTTTTGTCTATCATGTCGTCGCACATAGCCGCCTCGGTCAACATTCCCTTCATGACATACTCGCCGTGGCTCGACCGAAACCCGTCTATGCTTTCGAGCGCGTGCCCGACGGTATGCCCGACGTTGAGTATCTTTCTAAGCCCCTTTTCCGTCGGGTCGGACGCGACGACGTCAGACTTGATGTCGACGCAGAGCCTTACGAGCCGCTCCACGTTCTCCGCTTTTTTGACGCGGAAACCGCCGAGCTCCGTATACAGCGTTTCGTACGCGTCGCCGCGCAAGACACACGTCTTGATAAGCTCGCCCGTGCCGCATACCCATTCGCGCTCGGGCAGTGTGACGAGGAACGCCGTGTCGATATATACGGTTTTCGGCTCGTGGAACGCGCCGACGAGGTTTTTCACGCCGCAGAAATCGACGGCGGTCTTACCGCCTATGCCTGCGTCTATAATAGCCAAAAGTGTCGTCGGCACGTTTATCCAAGCGACGCCGCGCATGTAGATCGCCGAGGCGAGCCCCGTAATATCGCCGACAACGCCGCCGCCTATCGCCGCGACGGTGTCGCCGCGTTTGAGCCTCTTTTCGTGCATAGCCTCGATGATGCGGAACAGCGTTTCGGGCGTCTTGCTTTTTTCGCCCGCATCGATAACGAACGCGCCCGCGGTCACGTCGGGATAAAGTCTTGCAACGTTACTGTCCGTTACGGCAAAGGCGCAAGCCCCGACCGCTTTTACGATATCGGATTTTTCAGCGTCTTTTACTATCTCACTCGGCATGTCTTGTCACCTTGTCGGCATAGCGTTTTTTCACTTCGTCCACGGTATCGCCGCCGAGCATATCCGACACCGCCGCCGCGAGCGCGAGCGCGACGGTCGCCTCGCACACCACGCCAGCCGCCGCCACGGCGCATACGTCGCTGCGCTCCGACGCGGCTTTTGCCGCCTTGCCCGTCGATATATCCACGGTATCGAGCCCGCGTTTGAGCGTCGGAATGGGCTTACAGTATGCGCGAACGATAATAGGCTCGCCGTTGGTCATGCCGCCCTCTATGCCGCCAGCGCGATTGGTCGTGCGGTAGTATGCGCCGCCGTCGGCGGGATAGATACAGTCGTGGACAGCCGAGCCGAGCTTTGCCGCAGCTGCCGCGCCGAGCCCTATTTCCACAGCCTTTACCGACTGCACACAGCCGACCTCGCGCATGATCAGCCCGTCGAGCTTACGGTCGGCTGAAACATAACTGCCTATGCCCGCTTTACAGCCCGTAACGACTATCTCCGTAACTCCGCCGAGCGTGTCGCCGTCCGCCGCCGCGCCGCGGATAAGCTCGGTCATCTCCGCGCTTTTTTGCGCATCCAGACAGCGCACGGGATCTGCGTCCGCGCGCGCGTTGATATTGGAAAAGATCCCGTCGGTAACGCCGTCGGCGTTGACTCCGCCTATGGCGACGGTATGGCTCTGCACCTCGATACCGAGCTCGCGAAGATAAAGCTTGGCTATCGCACCGAGCGCGACCTTTATCGCCGTTTCGCGTGCCGAGGCGCGTTCGAGCACGTTGCGCGCGTCATCGAATCCGTATTTGACCGCGCCCGTGATATCCGCATGTCCGGGACGCACCGCCGTTATCAGCTTGTCCGCATTGCCCGCGTCTGTCGCGTCCGCGCCCATTATATCCTTCCAGTTTTTATGGTCTTTGTTCTCGATAAGAACGGCTATCGGACTGCCGAGCGACTTATGCGCGCGCACGCCCGCGACTATCTCCGCCGCGTCGCGTTCTATCTTCATGCGTCCGCCGCGCCCGAAACCGAGCATGCGCCGCGCAAGCTCACCGTCCACAAACGCCTTGTCGACGGTAAGCCCCGCGGGCATGTTTTTTATGATACCGACGAGCATGCGCCCGTGCGATTCGCCCGCCGTGATGTATTCTATGCCTGCCATTTATCCGTTCCTCCGCCTATCGATTTCTCCGTCCTCGTCCGATCCGAGCGCGGCTGCCGCACGTTCTCTGTCGGCTTCCGAGCCGAACTCGAGTCTTAGCGCGCCGCCTGCGCCCTCGCGAGCCGGCACGAGCGCGATATTCGCGAGGTTGATCCCCGCGCGCGCGATAACGCCCGTCACGCGCTCGAACTCGCCGACTCTGTCGACAAGATCGACGTAAAGTTCCGCGCCGCCGAGATCGGAGCGGTCGAGCGCCGCGCGCTTGATCCGCGCTCTGTCGAGATATGCTTTTAGCTTGTCCGTCTCGCCGCGCTCTATCATGCCGCTCACAGCGTCGAGCTCGGCTCGAAACTCGGCGAGCGCGCCGAGCACGTTGTCGCGGTTGAGCGCGAATATTTCGCTCCAAAACCCGCCGTCGCTCTTGGCTATGCGCGTAGTGTCTATAAAACCGCTGCCCGCTATCGGGCTTGCGCCGTCCTTGACTGCCGACGCTACGAGCGCGTAAGCCACCGCGTGCGGCGCGTGCGAGAACGCGGCGACGCTCCTATCGTGTTCTTCCGCGCTCATAAACACGGGCTTTGCGCCTATTGCGCCTACCGTGTCCGCAACGAGCTCCGCGTCGCGCCCCTTGCCCGTAATCACCCAATACGCGTTCTCAAACAAATGCGGTCTTGCGGCGGTGATGCCGTCCTTTTCCGTACCCGCCATCGGGTGACCGCCGACGTACCGTCCGCCCGTCGCCGCAAACGGCGACTTGACCGACGCGACGTCTGTCACGACGGCGTTAGGGTATTTGCCGGTCAGCATGTCGAGGGTCGTTTTCATAGCAAAAACGGGCACGCACGAAAATATTATCCGTGCGTCGCCCATTTCGCAACGTTCGCTGACGTCGATATTAAGCCTGCGAGCCGCCTCACGCGTCCGCTCGTCTTTGTCGTACCCGATAACGTCGTATGCGTCATTGAGCGCGAGCGCGAGCGAACCGCCTATGAGTCCGAGCCCGATTATGCCGATCTTCCGTTTTGTCATGCCCTGTCCGTTAAAGTAGTCGGCGTTATTGTCACCAACGACCGCCGCCGCCGCCGCCGAAGCTCCCGCCCGAAAAGCCGCCGCCACCGCCGCCGCCAGATCTGCCGGAGAACGAGCCGGAGTTCGCGCTCGGCGGTACGTAAGTGACGCTTTCGCGTATATCGCTCGTAAGACTGCGGTACAAGTATATGGAGAATATCACATTTCCGCCGCGGTACGACCTGTAATAGCTCGGCGGCTCTATGGTCAAGCCCTCGAACTTCTTTTCCCAAATATCCGAAACCCCGAGCACGTTGGCGTACGGCAGGATATTGTAGTAGTATTGCGGATCGTCCGCGAGCAGCGTTTCCAGCCTGTCTTTTTCCGCATCGCGCAGAAAGTCGCGGAAACCGAGTATCGAGTTGAGCTGTTCGTTATATGACTCTTTGCGCACTATGAGGAAAGGCGCTATCATCGACGGAATGGTCAAGCCGAGCGTAAACGCCACGCGCTCGAACCAACCCATGACGTCGAACGGTATCACGAACGACAAGCCGAATCCGAGAACGACGACGCCCAAGCCGTAAAACCCGAGCATCATCTGACGCTTGCGCTTTTCGAGCTTAAAGAACTGCTTTGCGATCAATGTTCCGACTATATACGAGCCGATGACCGGCACGAGCGTAAAGAACCCGTAGAAGTTGAACAGCCACTTGCCCACTCGGAGCGACGTGAGCACCGCGAACCCGGCGGCGAACAGCGCGCCGAGCACCGCGACGGCGAGAGATACGCTCATCGAGTTTTTGGTATAGAACCCGCCGAACTCTTTGTTGACGGCTGTCTGCACGTCCTTTATCGCTTTGTAGAACTTGCCTTTGAGCTTTTCGAGCGATACTGTTATCAAGCCGTTTTTGTCCGTCGTGCCGTAAGAGAACAGCCTTTCGTACATGCGGCGTTCGTACTTAGTCACCTCGTTGAGCGGCTTGCCAGTCGTCGTGAAGTACGTGCCCTCCTCGCGCTCGTCGATGGTAATATAACCTTCGCTCGCCCAATAGAACAGCAGCGACGTCACATCGTCGGCGGAACAGTTGTCGTCTATGATCTTGCCCATCTGCACGGGCAGCATGTGCCGCTTATCTCCGTTAGCGCCGATACGCGGCGGATAGTAATCCACTACGGGCGTAAGCGGCTTGTTTTTCATGACGACGAGTTCCAGAACGAGCACGAGCGCGATCATTACGAGCCCTATGCCAACAGCCCAAAGCGCCTCCGTCTCGAACGCCGTTTTGAGCACGCCGCTCGGCATGCTGTAAACGACCTCCACGCCCTCAAACGCGTTGAGCGCGCCGACCGATATATCCACGGTCTTGCCGTCGTTGCTCCATTTGACGCGCCTATCGCTCTCTTTGACGACGTCGCCGGCTATCCATATACCGCGATCGACGCCGTACTCGCCGCCCGAAGCCGGCGCGGCGGGATAGTTTATGCGGACGCTCGCCGATTCGATATCGCTCGTCCACCCTCTGCCTATCGGCATAAATGCAAGCAGGTCGCCGCCCTTTTTATGCTTGGGCGTGTAATAATCGTAAGTGACCGTGCATTTGAGAGTTTCGCCGCGGCGGAACGTAAGATTGGGGTCGCCGACGCGCGCGCGGATTATCTTACTGCCCGCCTCGCGCGAAAGCTCGCAAGGCTTGTCGGGGAACGTTTCCACCTCGAGGTTGCGCACCTTCTCGCCCGAATTGACGGGGATATCGATATAAATGCCGTGGCTGGAAACGTGGAATTCGACTTCGAGCTCCTCGCTTATCTTGCACGAGCGGTCGTCGTTCCAATCGACCGTAACGTCAAAATGCGTGAAAACCATTCCGTCGTCACGCACTTGAACTCCGCTGCCGCTTGCGAACATCGGCACTACGGTTATGATTATGGTAAAGAAGAAGATCGCAACTGCAAACAGTGCCAAAAACAGTATCTTTTGGGTCTTCGCGTTCATATTACCCGTTTATCAAAGGCGGTATTTGGGCGCGTCGTCAAAGCTGATCTTGGGCGCATTGCGCTCGGATGCGTCCTCTATCTCGAAGTACGGTATCTTTTCGAGCCTCATCTTGTTGGCGACGACGCTCGACGGGAATTTGAGTATCTTGTTGTTGAGTATCTTGACTTTGGCATTGTAATACTTGCGGCTGTTGGCTATCTCGTGCTCGCACTGCTCGAGCTGACCCGCAAGATTGGAAAACTGCCTATCGGCTTTGAGGTCGGGATATCTCTCGTTGACCGCATTGAGCAACGTGTGGAGCTGAGAGGTAAGCGCGGATTCCGCCGCCATCCTGTCGTTGCCCTTGGCTGCCATGGCGATATTGCGCGCCTCGGTTATGCGGATAAGCGTATCAGACTCGAATTTGGAATAGCCCTTGCATATCTCGACGAGATTGGGGATCAGGTCGTAACGCTTTTTCATGTGGACGTCCATGGCGGAGAAAGACTCCTCCATGTCGCTTTGGAGCGATATCAGGCTGTTTTTCGTCGATATGTACCAAAAGGCATAGATGACGATAGCAACAAGCACTACGCCACCGACTATGATACCGACGATCGCGCCCGTAGATAAAGAAAGCAAACTCATTTTGTTCCTCCGTTTACTCTTTCGACCGCGACTCCCGCGACCGTAAAAGTATTATACCATAGCCGCGATATCCTTTGCAAGTGTTTTTCGGGATATGCTGTATATTTAACCTTATTCTAATAAACAGGATCCACCCGTCAGGCTCGCTCGCCGAACACCGAATTCACCGCAGTAAATATCGTATAGGCGACTTTCTCCTGATAGCTCGCGGTTATAAGCTTGTTCTCCTCGGTCTGATTGGACAGGAAACCGCACTCGCAGAGTATCGACGGGTACGTACTGCAATTGAGCATATAGTAATCGCCGACCGCCGCCGTGCGCGGACGTTCGTTGAGTATCTCGTTAAAATAATTCTGTACCGTTTCGGCGATGTTCTTGCCGGTGCTCGCGCCCGAGGAATAAAACACCTGCGCGCCCTTGACGCTCGCCACCGGGTACGAATTGCAATGCACGCTTATCAGCACGTCGGGCGCAGCCGACTCTACTATGTTCTTGCGCGCGCGCATATCCTCGCGCTTGATGTACTTGATACCGCCCGACACCGCGCCCGCGTCGCTGCGCGTGAGCACGACGTTATATCCCGCTTCCTTGAAATGCTTCATGAGGTACTTGCTTATGCCGAGATTGACGTCGCTCTCCTTAGTGCCTGTTGTCGCGCCGACGACGCCGCCGTCCGCGCCGCCGTGTCCCGCGTCTATAACTATCGTTATGCCGTTGTCGGTGCGCGTCGCCGCTATCACCGTAGCCGCCGTCGCCGCAACGACCACGGCGCAAAGCACTATCGAAAGCACCGCGATAAGAGTTTTCCGTCTGATGGTGATAAACGCCATGTTTCAGTCCGCCTTTTCGTTTTCTATCGAACGCTCGACATATGCACGCGCTTGTGCACGGCGATTGTTCATAACTTTGTGCATAAGTGCATAACTTCGGCGCGTTATGACGCCGAAGCTATGCCGATCTTGTTATATCGTGTCGAACCGTCCGCCGTCAGTTGGATGAGTACAGCTTGACGTTGCCGTCCAGCCACGCCTCGAACAGCGCGTTGAGCTGGCGCTTGGACGCCTTTTCCATTGCGCCTATAAGATCCTGCGGCTCGGCTATGCCGAACATATTGTCGCGGTAATAGTTTTTGAGCCCGGTCTTGAACGCCGCGTCGCCTATCGTGTTGCGGATATCGTCGAACATAAGCGCGCCCTTGACATACGTCATGTACGCATATTCGGTTTCCGTCGCGTACTCGTTGACGGGACGCGTCATCGACGTATCGCCGAGCCCGTTGTTCTTGTACGTTTCGCAATACAGGATATACGCTGACAGCGCGTCGGCTCTCTTGCCGTCGAGCGTGAATTTATAACCGTCGGTGTTCTTCTCGTAGAACATCATCGTGGAATACTCGGTAAGCCCCTCGTCAAGCCATGCGTGCTTTACCTCGTTGTTGCCGACAGCCGCGTACCACCACTGATGCGCCGTTTCGTGCACTATTATATCGTTGTAGGTATCGCCCGTGTACTTGTTGGATATCATGGTAAGCCCGGGATACTCCATGCCGCCGTGGACAAAGCCCGTCTGCACGACCGAATACTCGTTGTACGCGTAATCGCCGAAGTATTCGCCGAAGGTGTTGATCGCCGCGACCGCCGTATTGAGCGAACGCTCGGGCTCGGAATCGGCCGTGTAGTAATAATTGACTATGGTCGAGCCGGCGACGCCGCTCATCTTCTCGAACTCGCCGAGCACCGCCGCGAAGTCGCGCACATTCTCCGCCTCGACGCTGTACGTCTTGGTATCGCCCGTTTCCGTCTTGGACTTGACCGAGCCGGTGAACGCGCCCTCGTACTTGGAGGGGAACGTCATGTCGACCGTATAGTCCGCCACCTCGCTGAAAAACGGATCGCCCATCGAATAGTACGGATCGGCGACGAACGCGCCGTCGCGGTATACGCACGCTATCGGGTAGAAGTTCGCGAGATTGACCGTCTTATCGGCATAGCCGAAGCGGTGCTTGACGTTGGGCAGTTTGACCGAGTATTCGATATCAACCTTTACCCTATCGGTCGGGTCGAGCGTCTGACCAAGCGCAACGGACAAAACGTTTTTGTCCGTGCCTGTTATCGTCACGTCCGTATCCTTGCCGTTGACTGCGACCTTTCGCACCTCGAGCACGGAATAACTCCTGCCGTTGGGGAAAGCCTCAGCAAGCTGAGAAGCCGATATCGGGCAGTACTCCGCGCCCTCGCGGTATGCGTTGGGATAAAGATGAAACCACAGCTCGGACAGCGGCACGTCGGTCTTATTGACGTAATCGCACGTCACCGTCGCGGTGAGCGTGTTATCCTCCGACAGCGCGGCGGTGATGTCGTACTTGGTATTCGACTTGTCCGCCGTCGGCGAACAGCCCGCAAGCGCCGTCGAAAGCGCGGCCGCAGCCGTCGCAAGCATAAGTGCCGTGATCTTCTTTCTCATAATAAGCTCCTTTTTCGTACTCGCTTATTTGTATGAAAGCAATACCCCCATTATTCCACCGCGCCGACAAAATTCGCAAAAAAAACTCCGTTATCCGTCGCATACATTTTATAAAAAATTTACCGCGCGTTTGGACGATCGACCTATAACGCAGGTATATATCAACAGAGCAATATATAAGGAGAAAACCATGGAAACACTGACCGACAACACCGACGAGAAGATCGTCATCGAGATCCTGATACGCTGCGGCGTATCGCCGAAGCTGCGTGGCTTCTACATGCTCGCCGACGCGGTGATCCTATACGACGCGCGTCCGTATCGCAGGATGACCGAGCTATACGCCGAGCTCGGCTATAAGTACGATTGCCGCGCGAAAAACGTCTGCAACTACATAGCCTATGCCATAAACCATGCCGACGGGCTGGCGGCGACGCTCAACTCGATATTTCATACAGAGTATGAGTCCTATCAAATGGAACCGAAGCTCGTAGTCGCTATGCTATCGATCTACCTTCGGTCTAAGAAGAAAGGACTGCTTTAAGCCACGTCCAACCGCAATAAAAAAAGGACGGAAGGACCGTCCTTAATGGCATGGAATTATTTTCCTATTATCGGCGTTGTCGGTGTGTAAGCGTGTTTCAGTCTGTCGAACCGCGCTTTTCTCAGGGCGGCGGCGGCGAGCATTTTATCTATCAGCTTGGAAAACTCGGTGTCGCGGCGGAACAGCGGATTTGCGAGCGAGCCGGGTATCGTGTTTATCTCGTTGACGTAAGCCTCGCCGTCCTTGACCAAAAAATCTACGCGAGCCACGCCCTCACACCCGACTGCGTTATACGCCGTGACGGCGAGTTCCTGTATTTTCTCGTTCATTTCCGTTCCGACGTCGGCGGGTATCTTGTGCCGCGTAGCTTTTACGTCGCCCGAGTATTTATCATCGAAGCTCAAAAACTCCGTCCACCCGACGGGCTGTTCGGTATCGGACGGAAGCGCGTCGCCCTCGCCGTCGCCTATGACCGCACAGTTGACCTCTATAAAGTTTTCGAGCGCTTTCTCCGCTATAACGATATCGTCCCATTCAAACGCGACGCGCAACGAGGTATACAGCGAGTTGACGTCCTTGGCTATCGTAATGCCTATCGAGCTGCCGAGGTTGCACGGCTTGATTATCATCGGAAAGCCGAGCTTTTCTATAAGCGGCTTAACGGCGGCGTAAGCGTCGCTTTCGTACTCCGTCCGCGTTATGCGCGAGTACGGCAGGACGCTAAGCCCCGCGCTCTCGAATATCTTTTTGGAAAACAGCTTATTCATGCCGACGGCGGATGCGAGCACGCCGCTGCCCGTGTACGGTATTCCGCACATCTCCAAAAGTCCCTGCATGCAACCGTCCTCGCCGAGCATGCCGTGCATACACAACAGCGCGGCGTCTATCTTATAAAGCCGCTTGTTTTTGCAATACAGATACGGTTCGCTCGGGCGCAGGTGCACGCGCTTGCCGCCGAACCGTCCTTGCTTGACTGCGTTTACGCTGTCGAACCTGTCGCCCGTCCACCAAACGCCGTCGCTGTCGATATACACGCCGACAGCCTCGCGCCTGCACGCGGACAGCGCCTGCAAGCCCGTGATTATGCTTATGTCGTGCTCACACGACCTTCCACCGAAAAATACCGCGATCATACATTAGTATATATGACCGCGGCGCAGTTTTGGTTAATATGCATTCTCCCGACGTAAGGCGGAGATCGGCTATCTTACTGCGGGGATAAAGTAGAACGAGAACGTAAGCACCGCTATAACGACGAGATACAGCGAAAACCACTTGAAGTTGGCTTTGGCTATGAGCTTGAGCATGACTCTTACCGCAAAATATCCCGACGCAAAAGCCGACGCCGCGCCGATAAACACGCAGAACCAGTCTATGGACGCGAGCGCGCCCGACTGCGCGACGTCGATAACGCTGAGCAGCAGCGAGCCGAGTATTATCGGCATGCTCATAAGGAACGAGAACGTCGCGACCTGTCTGCTGTTTGTTCCGGCGACCGTGCCGCCGAAAATCGTCGAGCCCGAGCGCGACACGCCGGGAAAAACGCCCAAGCCCTGCATCATGCCCATGCCGACAGCGCCGCCCCAGCCGAGCGGTTTAGGGTCTTTGTTGCGTTTTGCGAGTATCTCGCTTATCAGCATTATCAAAGCGGTGAACAGGAAGAAGAAGCAAAGATACGTCGACGTAGAGAAATATTTTTCTATAAAGTCCTTGCACGTAAAGCCGACGATGACCGCGGGTACACTCGCGACGATAAGCATGCCGAGACGCTTGAACGGCTTTCGGAACAGCGATATTACGTCCTTATACAACACTATGAGCACTGCGACAAGCGTTCCGAGGTGGACCATTATATCGAACATAAGGTTGAACTGCGCCGCGCTCGACGAGTTCAGCCCCATCAGCTCGCGCACGAGTATCAAGTGTCCGCTCGACGAGACGGGCAAAAATTCGGTAAAACCCTGAACAAGCCCGAGTATCATGGCTTGCCACCAAACCATATTCAAAAGCGCCGCCTCCTTTGCCGCCGTTTGCGCTACGCCGCGTTATTCTATATTTAATACCGACCGATGCAAAATATTACTTTTCGGTCAAGCGAAACATCGTTTCGGCTTATTGAGCTACACGGTCTGCGTCAAGCCCGTTTCGGATGTGGGACGAATTTTTTCGCCCCGTAACCGACTTTTCGGCTTGTTGCTTGGCTTTTTCTTCTTCCAGCATTTTCGCCTCCGCTTCCGCCGATCTCAGGCTCGCCTCGCGCTCGCGGAGCGCTTGTTCGCGCGCTTCCGACGGCACGATGCGGAATACCTTCTTCTCCACGCCGTCCTCGTCCTCGGCGTATGCGAGCGCGCCGAGCTCGGCGAGAGCTTTATCGAATTTTTTACGGTCTATATTCTCGAGCTTGGTAACGAATATGCCCTCGTGCAAAGTCGAGTCGACGCCTTCTTTGTCATAGCGCAACTCCTCGAAAAGCTTTTCGCCCGGACGCAAGCCCGATATGACTATCTGTATATCTTTGTTGGGCACGTAGCCGTTGAGCCGTATAAGGTTGCACGCGAGGTCGTATATATACACAGGTTCGCCCATATCGAGGACAAAAACCTCGCCGCTCGACGCGAGCGCGCCCGTTTGCAGTACGAGCCGCACAGCCTCGGGTATTGTCATGAAGTAACGTTTGATATTGCGGTCGGTGACCGTAACGGGGCCGCCGTCGTGAATTTGTTTCAGGAACGTCGGTATGACCGAGCCCGACGAGCCGAGAACGTTGCCGAACCGCACTGCCGCCATCTGCATGCCGCCGTCCGATGCGCGCGTCTGTACAAGCATTTCCGCGAGCCGCTTGCTCGCGCCCATGACGTTTGCGGGGTTTACCGCCTTGTCAGTCGAAATCAGCACGAAACGCTTGACGCCGTATTTTTGGCACTGCTCGATTAGGTTTTTCGTGCCGAAGACATTGTTTTTGACTGCCTCGGTCGGGGATATCTCCATCATCGGCACGTGCTTATACGCCGCCGCGTGGAAAACCGTTTCGGGTTTATATTTATCGAGAACGTAGGACAGCTTGTCCGTTTCGCGCACCGTACCCATTACAAGCGTATAGCGCGACTTGTCGTACTTTTTGACGAACTCCTGATCGATGTTGAACATTCCGTTCTCGTGCTGATCGAATATAATAAGATGTTTACATCCGAACGACAGCGACTGACGGCAAAGCTCCGAGCCTATCGAGCCCGCGCCGCCCGTGACCATGACGACCTTATCTTTTACGCAAGTATCTACAAGCTCCCTGCGCATTTTGAATTCGTCTCTGCCGAGCAACGATTCTATCTTGATATCGCTCAGCTCGAGCGACGAGCTCGTCACAGCCTGCGCGTCGCTTATACGCGGCAGCATCTTGATCGGCATATTGAACCGCGGGAGCCGCTCGTAAATGCCTTTCAGCTGCGATTTGGTAAGATCGGTTATCGCTATGACGAATATCTCGGGCTTGTACTGCTCGACTATCGAATCGATCTGATTGAGCCCGCCGGCGACGAGCACGCCCGCTATGGTGTGTCCGTGCTTGTCCGGATCGTCGTCGACGAGCGCGACGGGCAGATACCCTTCCTGCACGTTGCCGAGGAACCTGCCGAGCAATGCCGAGCCGACGTTGCCCGCGCCGATAATTATCGTGCGCAGGAGCTTCGGTCCGTCGCCCTGGTTGTTGCCTTTGCGCAGATATTTGATATAGCGCGCGATAAGATTGAAGAACCGCAAGCCGCCCGTCGTGAACATGGCGAACAGCAGGAAAAGCAATATTTGAGTAGTCCAAAGCTCCACGTTGAACGCGGCTTGGATTATGGCTTTTATTATCAGCAGTATCAGGAACGACGCGATATACGAAATAAGGAACTTGATGAACTCGACGCGCCCCGCATATTTCCATACGACGTTATAGCAATCGAACAGTGCGAGCATGCTTATAGGCACTGCGACCATGACGAGCATTATCGGGATCTCGAAATTGGTATAGTTGACGGGCATATCGGTATCTATCTTGTAGAACATAGCGAACCGAGCCAACCAAAACATGCCTACGACAAAGCAGATATCGAGAAAAAACGTCAGTACGACGCGTCTGTATCTCGGCTGAAAAAACGACGGAAGCTCGTATCTGCCCTTTCTTCCGTTGGTTTTCCCTGCTTTTTTGTCCTTATGATCGTTTTTCTTAGCCATTCTTCCTCGCTGTACATAATGATAACATACCGCGCGCGGGTTTGTCAATACATTCCCGTTATTTTTAATATTTTGTCGAAACGCACCGCGTTTTATTCCGCGGGGGCTAACGGGCTTGTTTCAGCCCGACCGTCTGTTATTTATATATTTTTTGAAGACGGCGAGAGTTTCGTCTATCTTGCGGGAGTCCTCGCATTCGCACATTACGCGTATCTTCGGTTCTGTTCCCGACATGCGCACGATGAGCCTGCCTATGCCGGCGAGCCGCGCCGTATAGTCCTCGATAAGCGCGACCATTTCTTTGTCGTACATTATCGACTGATCGGCAAATTCCGCTATCGCCTTTTGCGGGAAAAGATTGAGCTCGATAAACTCGCCGAGCTTGCCGTTTTTGTAAAGCGTTTTGGTGATGATCATGCTCGACATTATGCCGTCGCCCGTCGTCGCCTGCGGATACACTATATAATGCCCGCTCTGCTCGCCGCCGAGGTTATAGCCTTTCTTGAACATGAGGTCGCAGATGTATTTATCGCCGACGGGCGTTCTGACGAGCCGACGACCGTCCTTTTCGAGCCGACGCTCGAGCGCGGTGTTGGTAAGCACCGTGCCGACCACGACGTCGTCCTTGAGCGTGAGCTCGCGCCCGAGGTTGTACAGCACCGAGTCGCCGTCCATGACGCGACCGTCGAATACGAACGACAGCCTGTCGGCGTCGCCGTCGTAGGAAAAGCCGAGTTTGTAGTCCGTTCCGACCATCGAATGCAGAACGTAATCCGGGTGGAGCGCGCCGCAGCCGCAGTTTATCTTTTCGCCTCGGAGCTTGCAGTTCTCTATTTCCACCGTCGCGCCGAGCCGCTCGAACGCCTGCTTCGCAACGGTCGCCGCCGCGCCGTAACCGCAGTCGAGCCAGACCTTTGCGCCCGTCATGTCGTAATCGACGGTTTCGACCAAATAATCTATATACTGCTGTCTTGCGTCGGCTATCTCGTACACAGAGCCGACCGCACGAAGCTCGGACGGGTTGTCGATATAGTACTCGATACTGCCCTCCTGCTCCTCGCTGAGTTTGACGCCGTTGCCGTCGAATATCTTGATGCCGTTATATTCGGGCGGATTGTGCGACGCCGATATGACTATACCGCAAAGCGCCTTGTACTTGATAGCCATGCGCGCGATCGCCGGCGTCGGGAGTATTCCGACTTGCAGGACTTCCGCGCCGCCGCGCTTCAATCCCTCGATGAGCGACGCTTCTATCTCCGGACCGGATACGCGCGTATCGCGCCCGATGACTACTCCGCCCTTGCCGAAATATGCGACAATAGCAAGCCCCACCTTGTACGCGAGAGCGCTGTCGAGGTTGTCGCCGTACTTGCCCCTTATGCCGTCGGTTCCGAAATATTTGCTCATTCCAACTCCTTGAATTTTTGCGCGCCGCCGCTGTTTAACGCGTCCGCAACACATTGCGACGCATAATGACCGCCGCCGTTCATATTATCAACGAAAGCAGTATAATATATTTATATGAGTTTGTCAAACATTATCTTCACAAATCGGCTTTTTCGATTGACATACCGCGCCGCTACGGGTTATAATACGATAGCATGAACGAATTCGTACAAAGCATCGCAGACGCGATGAGCTCGTCGCTCGGCGCGCCGCTCGCGGTATTTCTGTTATCGATGATACCCATCGCCGAAGCACGGTTCGCCATACCTTTCGGGATAAGCATGGGATTAAAACCGTTCGAAGCGTTCGGATGGGCATTTTTGGGCACGTCTCTCATCACGCCCATACTGCTGTTGATACTTATCCCGATCATCAACGCGCTGTCGCGGACAAAGCTTTTTTCCAAGCTCGGAAAGTTCCTTTTCGACAAGTTCAGCAAAAAATCCAAAAAGCTCGCGGACGATGACGCGCAAACGGACGAAAAGCCGCGGTTTTTCAACAAGCGCGACTTCAAGCGCATGGGCGGCACGGCGCTTTTCGTAGCCGTTCCCCTGCCGCTCACGGGCGTATGGACGGGCAGCGCCGTCGCGTCGATAATCAAGCTCGGCTTCGTCAAAGGTCTTATAGGCGTCGTCGCGGGCAACGCGGTCGCTTGCGCGATACTGACTCTCATAGGATTTTTGTTCGCAGACTACGTAAACTATATCACGCTCGCGTTTTTCATTATCGCGGTGATAGTCGTTTTGATACTGATAGTCAAACTCATCATATACAAACCCGACAAGACGGCAGCCGAAGGCGGCGCTATCTCTGCCGACACGGACGCCGCGGAAACCGTCACACCTAACGACTCTGAAAATCATATAAGGAATAACAGCGGCTCTGCCGCAAACGACAAAAAGGAGTGAACTCTATTTCATGTGCGGAATAATCGGTTACGTCGGAAAAAGACAAGCCGCGCCCATACTTATCGACGGGCTTAAAAGGCTCGAGTACAGGGGCTATGATTCGAGCGGTATCGCCGTCGTCGAAAACGCGAAGATAAAGCTCATCAAGAGCGAGGGCAAGATAGCCGAGCTCGAAAAGAGATCGAGCGGCGGAAAAAAACTCAACGGCACTTTCGGCATAGGTCACACGCGCTGGGCGACGCACGGCGAACCCAACACGACCAACGCGCATCCGCACGTATCGAACGACGGGCGTTTCGCGGTCGTGCACAACGGCATAATCGAGAACTTCGCCGAGCTCAAGAGCGAACTCATCGCCGACGGCTGCAAGTTCGCGAGCGAAACGGACAGCGAAGTAATACCTCAGCTTTTACAGCGCATCTACGACGGCGATATGCTCGCCGCGCTCCGCACGCTCGAAAGCAGACTCAAAGGCTCTTATGCTGTCGGCATCGTCTGCGCCGACGAGCCCGACAGACTTTACGCCGTGCGCAAAGACAACCCGCTTATAATAGGGCTCGGCGACGGCGAGAACTTCATAGTTTCCGATATTTCCGCCGCGCTCAGATATACCCGCAAGTTCGTTTTGCTCGACAACAGCGAAACAGCCGTCGTCACACCCGACGGCATAAAATGCTATGATGCAAGCGGCGCGCCGATAGAAAAAGAACCGTATACCGTCGATTGGGACGTCGACCGCGCGGAAAAAGGCGGATATCCGCACTTTATGATCAAAGAGATCCACGAGCAGCCGCGCGCGCTTACCGACACTCTCCGCCCCCGCATATCGGACGGCGACATCGACCTCGACGGTATAAACTTTGACAAAAGCTACGTCGACGGGCTGACGGGCATCGACATCGTCGGCTGCGGCTCGGCGTACCACGCAGGCATAGTCGGCAAATATTTTATAGAAAAGCACTGCCGTATACCCGTCGTGAATATACTCGCGAGCGAATACATCTATTCCGACCCGATAACAGACGGCAAGCGCTTGACCGTTATTATCAGTCAGAGCGGCGAAACAGCCGATACGCTCGCCGCGCTCAGGCTGGCGAAAAAGCTCGGCTCTAAGACGCTCGCCATTGTCAACGTCGTACACAGCGCGATAGCGCGCGATGCGGACAGCGTGCTGTATACGCACGCAGGTCCCGAGATAGCCGTAGCGACGACCAAAGGCTACACGACGCAGGTCGCGGCGCTGTATCTGCTCGGACTCAAGCTCGCGGCGATAAAAGGCACGATAACGCAAAAACGCTTTACCGACCTGGTCGAAAAGCTCGAAGCGCTGCCGAACAACGTCACCGAACAGCTCGCAGAGCCGGAGGTCGAAAAGGTCAAAACTCTCGCCGCGAGATACGCGGATCATCATTGCGTATTCTTCATCGGGCGCGGCACGGATTACGCCGCATCGCTCGAGGGCGCGCTCAAACTGAAAGAAATTTCGTATATACATGCCGAGGCTTACGCCGCGGGCGAGCTCAAGCACGGCACCATATCGCTCATAGAACAGGGCACGCTCACTCTCGCGCTGACGACGCAGACCGCGCTCTATCACAAAATGGAATCCAATATCAAATCCGTGGAATCGCGCGGCGGCACGGTGCTCGCCATCGCCTCGCCCGCCAACTCGCACATCGGCGAGTGCTGCAACGATATGCTGACCATTCCCGAATGCGACGACGACCTCTCGCCCGTGCTTACGGCGGTCGTGCTCCAACTCTTTGCTTACTACGTCGCGCTCGATCGCAAGTGCGATATCGATAAGCCGAGAAACCTCGCCAAATCCGTGACAGTCGAATAAGTCTAACGACACGCAATAAAAAACACCCGCTCCGTTTTTTATACGAAGCGGGCGTTTTTTTACCGGCTTATCTATGTAGAAAAAAACTCGACAGTCCCGACGGACGTCCTGCCGCTGAGCAGCTTTTTCTGCCCGAGCAAGGCTTTTAGCCGTTCCGCCTCGCCGCACGCGCCGTCGTAGATCTTTATTCTGCCGCCGTAAAAATCTTTTATCAAGCTTTTTATAAACGCATAATGCGAGCACCCGAGTATAACGGCTTCCGCATCGCGGTACGGGTCGAGCATGCTCTCGACATACGGCGCGAGCGCGCCGATATCTCCGAGCCCGCGTTCTATCATCGCGGCAAGCTCAGACTGCGGCGAAACGGTTATCCTGTCGCCGTATTCGCCCATAAGCCGCTTAAAGCCCGGCGCGCGCGCCGTAGCGGGCGTGACGAGCGCAACGGCATAACCTCCGCATAGCTCCGCGCCGCACGGTTTGACCGCAGGCTCTAAGCCGACCACGGTAAAACCGGGGTACAACCGACGTATATCCGCAATCGCCGTTTCCGTCGCGGTATTGCACGCAACGGCTATCGCCTTGCAGTTCATGGCGACGAGCCTTGCGGCGCAGCCGAGCGCGGCGCTCTTGATATCGTCGGCGGAAAGTCCGCCGTAAGGCATGTGGGCGCGGTCGGCAAGATAGATATATCTCTCGTTAGGCATAAGCCTTACGCACTCGGTCAAAACGCTGAGCCCGCCGACTCCGCTGTCGAATAAACCTACGGGATTATCGCACGACATACGTTTTTTATATATGCCGCGATATCGCGGAATGTCCGCGTCAAGTCTTGGAAATAAGCCCGAGCGCTCCGCTATCCGCGAGCATGCGAGAACGCGGCGTTTACTGCATTAGCTATAATGCACGCGCAGTCCTCTACGAGCACGTCGATATCCTTAGGCGTGACTACCATATCGCCGCGTCCGCCCTCCGCCGCCGAACAGTAATCGCGCGCGATGGTCGACGAGTACACTACAAGCGGCACGCCGACGGAAACGACGCGCACGCCGAGCGAATCGCGGTCTATCCTGCGCCTGTGATTGTCTACGCCGCTGCCGGGAGTTATGCCGCTGTCCGTCACCTGAAAGGCGGACGCTATGCGATGCGTCGCCATGGCGGTAAGCGAATCGATAACTACGATGGCGTCGGGCTTGATACGGTCGACTACCGCAGCTATTATATCGAAGCTCTCTATACCCGTCATGCCGAGCACGTTGGGCGTTAACGCGCAAAGATACTCGTCGCGATCGCCGCTCCACTGCCGAGTGACGGCGAGTTTTTTGAACACCCTGTCGCCGAGCGCGTCGGCGGTAAGGTCGGGATTTCCCAACCCGACCGCCATTATCTTTTTGCAGTCCTCGCAATAGCTTTTTACGCACGACGCGAGCGCGTCGGACACTCTGCCGTATTCGTCAGACAAGCCCGACGTCACGCACTCGGTCTCGAGCGTCGTATATCTGCCGCACGGTCTGCCGAGCTTACGCGACGCCTTTTCGTCGACGATCACCTCGTAAAGCTTGACGACGCCGTCGTCCGATATCGTCCGCGAGCGGCAGAACTCCACCGCCATATCGCTGAAATTAACGCGCTTTCCCATAAATTTATTGTTTGTAATTAAAAAAAAATTAAACGCAGTACCGATTATTAGTTGCAAAACGTTTTTCTATATGGTATAATCATGTAGTTAATAAATCGATTCAAAAGGAGTGGACTACCGTGCCCAATATCAAATCCGCTAAAAAACGCGTACTGATTACTAAGAAAAAGAACTCTCGCAACCGCAGCGACCGTTCCAAGATGAACAATGCCATCAAGGCGTTCAACAAAGCTCTCGACACCGCCAACCTCGAGGAGGCGGAGCGTCTTCTTCCCATCACCATGTCGGTGATAGACAAAAGCGTTACGGCGGGCATCATACACAAGAATACCGCCGCCAACAAAAAGTCGGCTATCTCCAAGCGTCTTAGCGACGTTAAGAGCGGCAAGCTGACTATCACGGTCAAAAAGGACAACAAGACCATAGCCGCCGAAAAGGCGCTCGCAGCCAAACAGGCGCGCGAAGCGGCGCGTGCGGAGATCCGCGCAAAACAGGCGGAGAAGGAAGCCGAAAAGACCGAGCAAAAGAAGAAAAAGACCGACAAAGTCAAAGCCGAGCCGACCGAGGAAAAGAAAGCCAAAAAGTCGACCAAGGCAGCTGCGGAAAAGCCCGACGCGGAAAAAGCTCCCGCCAAGAAACCCGCCGCCAAAAAGACTGCGAAAAAGACCGAAGAGAAACCTGCCGAGTCCGCAGAGTAACGATCGTAAGTCTGCTTCTACTACCCTTCCGACACGCGTCGGGAGGGTTTTTTACTGCCGAGATCGTCACACGAAAAAGCGCGGACTCGCCCGCCCGCGCCTAAAATTTACTTTACAGTCCGACTATCATATACGATGCGCGTCACTCGCCGTCGTCCATTATCACGCCCAGCTCGCGCATTATGTCCTTGAGATCGTCCTTCGGGTGCAATGCCTCGGAGAAGGAGAACCCCGCAGGCGAACGGTCCTTATAATCATCGGACTTTTCGGCGACGGCGGCGACCGCCGCTCCGACGGCCTCGCCGCGTTCCTTTTGCTCGCGCTCTTCCTCGAGCGACAGAGAGAGCCGCTCTTTTTCCTCGTTGTATTGCGCTTCCACATCGCCGGAGCGTTCGAGCACCTCGGCTATCTTCTCGTTGACGCGGCTCGTCGCGACAAGGTTTTCGTCGAGCGGATACGCCTCGATTATCTTATCGTAATAACCCATCCACTTATTGTGGAAGGATTTGAGCTGCGCTACTTCCTGATTATACCGAATAAGCGAAACTCGCTCGATATCGTCGGCTTTTTTGAGCGCGGCGGTAATAGCCTTGTATACGAGTTCCTTTTGCCCCTCGTACTCGGCTATCTTGCGCTCCGCCGCGTCGAGCGCGGCTTTTAGCTCGTCGATACGCTCGCGCTGTTTGTACAGCGTTTCCTCGAACTCGCGCCTGACCGCCGCGGTATATTCGTCGAAATCGGTTTTAGTGTAAGTCTTTTTTTTGCCGTCCATATTGCACCGCAGTAATTAAATTATTTTCGGCTTTTGTGTTTCGCTAAGATATCGTGTTTCAGCTCGTAAAGCTTGTCCGAAAGATTGACCTTGTATATCTGAGGTTTGTCTATGCGTTTGTATTCGTCCCAGAACTTGGCTTTCTCGCTCTCGGCGAACTTGACGATCTCGTCGAGCGACGGGCTACGGTAGATATTTTTTCCGCCGTCGAATATTTTATACAGCATACATCTGCACTCATAATCGTCGAGCGTCGTCGACTTCCAACGCTCCGTTTCGTGCGTTATGGTGAGCGGCTTGCCGAGCTTTTCGTCTTTAAGCGTGATAAGGTCGGCGACCGCCATACCGCTCTTTTTGTCGTAAAGCCTGTACAGCGACTTAAACCCCGGGTTAGTCACCTTGACTATGGAATCGGATATCTTCATGCGCGGCTCGAGCCTGCCGTCTTTTTCTATTGCGGATATCTTATATACGCCGCCGAGCGACGGCATGTCCTCGCTCGTGATCAGCTTAGTGCCTACGCCGTAAACGTCTATCTTAGCGCCCTGATTATTGAGCGATTCCAAAAGATACTCGTCCACGTCACCCGACGCCATGACTATCGCATCGGTAAAGCCCGCCTCGTCGAGCATCTTGCGCGCGAGCTTGGACAGATACGCAAGGTCGCCGCTGTCCAGCCGTATGCCGACGGGACGATGCCCCTGCGCTTTCAGCTCGTTGAATATCGTTATCGCATTTTTTATGCCCTGCACGGAGTCGTAAGTATCCACGAGCAAAAGACAGGTATCGGGATAGACACGTGCAAACGCGCGGAACGCATCGAGCTCGGTCGGGAAGCTCATGACCCAGCTATGCGCGTGCGTGCCCTTGACGGGTATATTGAACATCTGCCCCGTCAAAACATTGCTCGTGCCGTTGCAGCCGCCTATTATCGCGGCGCGCGCGCCGTAAATGCCCGCGTCCGGTCCTTGCGCGCGCCTAAGTCCGAACTCGACGACGGACTTGCCGCGCGCCGCATGGACTATGCGCGACGACTTTGTCGCGATAAGCGTTTGGTGGCTGATGATATTGAGAAGAGCGGTTTCTATCAACTGCGCTTCGATGAGCGGAGCTTTGACGACGACTATCGGCTCTTGCGGATAGACTATATCGCCCTCGCGCACGGAGTACATATCGCCCGTGAACTTAAAGCCGCGGAGGTATTCGAGAAAGTCGGGGTGGAAAATATTGAGCGAACGCAGGTAGCTAACGTCGTCATCGGAAAAATGCAGGTCGCGTATGTATTCGATCGCTTGATCGAGCCCGGCGTACACGACGTAATTCATTGTTTCCTTTTGACGGAAAAACACGTCGAACACGCACGATTGTTTCGCTTTGCCCTCCAAAAAATAACCGTTCATCATCGTAAGCTGATAAAGATCGGTCATCATGGTAAGATTACGCATTTTCTTTTCCGTCCTTCGCCGTAAACTTGAGTATCGTATATATTATTATGCACACGCCGGCAAACGCCGCGAGCAGTCCGCAGGTAAGCCCCCAGCCGCACAAGCCCGACGAGCGCAACGCGAATATCGCCGCGATACAGCCGAAAAACGCAATGCCTTTTATCTGCGGCATTTTAAGCTCCGCAAACGGCAGTGCAAAGCAGCACCCGACCGCAGGCGACGCTATATATATCGGATAAAGCACACCGTACCCGACGCCGCTCGCGAGCGACACGACCGACGGCACTGCGCACGCCAAAAGCACGCCCGCAAGCCACATCGACAGCGCGTTTTTGGCTATGACCGCGCTTATGAGCACCGACAGCCCGAAGGCGAAAAGCACCGTCGGCGCGGCTATGCTCCTTGCCGACGCTTTTATCACGCCCGTGCCCGCCAATATCAGCACCACGCCCGCGACGACGAGCAAAACGCCCATAACTATGTTGCACGCGTACTTCTGCTTTTTTCCGAGCGGAAGTACCTCAGTCGTCCCACTTGTCTTCATATACCTCGCCCCCGTCGTCCGCGACGGATTTTTTTGCTGCGACAGCTTTATCGGCAGACTTGCCGCACGCGACCGATTTATCGCCCGCAGTATCCGCGCTTGCCGTATCAGCCGCGGTATCGCCGTCCGCATTCGCGCGGATAACGACGCCGTTCTCGTCGACCGTGATATCTTCGGTCTTTTTCTTACGGTAGATATCGGGCATCGGGTGCGCGAGCTTGGTCTTTTCGTAACCGTAATAGTCGTCGCACAGCTTAGCCCTATTCACAAAGATAAAAGTTTTTTTGCCGGCTTTTTTCGCACGGACGATATGGAATATCATCGCGCCGATACCGAAGAATATCAGTATTATGCTAAGCAGCTGACTGACGCGAATACCCGCAAAGCCCGCCGACGGCGGCACGAGCCAAAGGCTGTCCGTGCGCAAGCCCTCTATCCACGCCCTGCCTATTCCGTAGTATATGCAATATGCGAAGAAATTGAAGCCGTCGAAGCTCTTATATTTGCCCAAGTACAGATAGAGCAGTATGCCGAAGCCAATGGTGTTCCAAAGCGATTCGTAAAAGAAAGTCGCGTAGTGCCACGAGCTTTCGCTTTCTATAAATACGCCTATCGGGAAGAACTGCATAGACGGGTTCGTTATCTCCGCGCCGTAAGCCTCTTGATTGGCAAAGTTCCCCCACCGCCCGACCGCCTGACCGAGGATTATAAAGGTAAAGCCGAGATCGAGTATTTGCAAAAAAGATATGCGCTTGTCGACGGGGTTTTTCTTACGGCGTTTCCACAGCACCAAAAGCACCGCGCCGATCACCGCGCCTATAAGACCGCCGTAAATGGCAAGTCCTTGAAGCCCGTGGTCGTCTATACCTATGAATTTACTGAACGTCCAATCCTGACCGTTGGGGTCTAACAAGTCGAATATAACATAATAGATACGCGCGCCTATTATAGCGAGCGGCAGACAGAATATGATTATATCGATAACGACGTCGCCCTCGATACCGCGGCGTTTTGCCGTAAAGTATGCGAGCACCACGCATAATATAATGCCGCATGCTATGATAAAGCCGTACCAATTCATAGCATGATTATAGACCCGAAAAAAACTTTTGTCAAGTATTACGGCGCTATCACGGTGATTTGCGGTGCGGACTTATACACGTTGTCGCGTATCTTTACGCGTTTTACAAACTTTCCGTCCTTGTAATACTTGATATAAGTAATGCTTTCGTACCCGTCTTTGCCCGTCGTCGCAACCAGCCTGTCGCCGCTCGCCGCGCTCGAATCGAAAAACTTATGCTCGGTATCGACTACCTCTCGCCGCTCGTATTCTATCGTCTTGACTATCTCCGACTCCGGCACTCTCGTGTAATCATCTTGCTTGCCGAAAACACGCACCGTCGCATGACCGCCGTCGACAGCTACCGATATATACGCATCGCTGCCGGTATTGTTTGTAATGAGCAGATCGCTGAACGAGCTTATCATAGCGTCGAGCCCCGGCGGACAGTACGACGGGCATATCGAATGCGCGTTTGCCGCGCAGTCGAGCCCCGCTATGAGCGCGGCGTTGTAGACCGCCGTCGACGCCTGACACACGCCGCCGCCCACGCCGTCCACATACTCGCCGTTGATTATCACTTTCGCGCTCTCGAACCCGTTTTCCTCCGTCCTCGCGCCTACCGCGGTATTGAACGAAAGCGTTTGACCGACGGCTATTTTCGCACCGTCGAACTTGGACAGCGCGAGCGCGACGTTGTGCGCGCGCGATTCGGTCGACGACGTAAAGTCCGTAGTATACTCCGATCGCAGAGTCAGTCTTGCCGCCAGCTCTTTTTGCGTTACCGCGGGCGCAAGCGGTATTGTCGTCGCTTTTACCGTATAGTCCGAGCCGAATTTGAGCGAATAGTATATGCCGCCGTAAAGCCTGTCCTCGTCGAGTTTTTCGCCGTAACGCTCCTTCGTCGCAGTGAACTTTCCGCCCCTGTATGCCGCCGTCGAATCGACGGGCGCGACGTACATCTTATCCGCAATATCCTTTACGGTCGCGTCGAGCAACGGGAAACACACGCGGAGCGCGTTCTTGTAGTCCGCGCCGTTTTGCAGATACTCGTCGACTAAACGTATCTTTTCGGACAGCGGCGAATTGATGCGCCTCGCGGCTATCTGTTCGGCGACCGTAAAATCGGACGGGATCAGAGGACGGTCGGTATAGACCACCGTTTTGCCGCCGACGTCGATCTTGACTTCGGCTATCGGTTTTTCCTCGGTCGTATCTACGGTATACAAAAGCGCGCAAGCAATATCCGAGTGCTCGCTCGGCGCGGTATGCGCGGCGCACATAAAAGGCGCGGCGCATGCCGCTATCACGGATACTATCTTAGCGCACATGTTCATCCGCGTTAGTATGTCGAATGTACGCGAAAATAACCGTCTTGCGCGAATTATCACGAAAAAAATCGGCCGACGCCGTTTTTTGTACAGCATCGGCCGACGAATGTTTACCGTATTTATTACTATGCGTTTTGCGGTTTTTTGGGATAACGCTCCGCCATCTTGGTCAGCCACTCTGTATTGTTGTACTTGGGCTCTATTACACAGCTCCGCCACAGCCCGTCGAGCGCCGCCGATATAGCCTCGCTCTCGAACCCCATTTCAGCAAGGTCTTTGCCCGATATGCGCAGCGAGCGTTTGAGTATGGGCGCGCCCTCGGCTATCATCTTGTCGCGCACAAGCTCGAACCTGTGCGGCGCGGCGACTTCGTCCTTGTCCGCCCTGCCCGTCGCGAGCCTGTCGGCGCGGATAAGCGCGACGAGCTTATCGAGCACATCGTAATTTTTGGCGACGAACACGCGCACCTTGGCTTCGCGCGCGTCGCCGCGCATGTCGTACATGTGCAGACCGCACAGCCGACACACCTGCTCGATGACGTCCTTGGGATAGCGCAGGCGATTGAGTATTATGCGCGCGAGCACCTCCGAGCTATGCTCGTGACCGTGGTAATTGTTGAACTTTTTCATGCAGTACGGCTTGCCGACGTCGTGCAGCAGTGCGGCGAGCCTGAGGTTGCCTATCGGCTCGGCATAAAGAACCGTGCGGAAAGTGTGCTCCATTACGTCGAATTTATGGAACTGCTCGGGCTGAACCATGCCGTCCATTTCGGCTATCTCGGGAATGATATTGCGCCAAATATCGAGCTGCTTCATAAGCCTCAGCCCGCGGTAATGCGCGTTGGGCACGCCGTTAGCAGTGTCGGCGTAAAGTATCTTGTCGAGCTCGGCGCGCTTTCTTTCCGTCGTGATATCCGACAGCTTGTCGGAATTGGCTTTTGCCGAAGCCGCCGTTTCGCCCTCTATCTTAAAGTCGAGCTGTGCCGCGAGCCGCACGAGCCGCAAAAGCCTAAGTCCGTCGGACTCGAACACACGCTTGTTACAGCCGCGAAGCACCTTCATTTCCGCGTCGCGCACGCCGCCGAGCGGATCGATGAGCTCGTCGTTGCGCACGTCGTAATATATCGCGTTACAGCAAAAATCGCGTCGCTGTGCGTCCGCGTCCATATCCTCGGTAAAGTATACCTGCGACGGAGTATGCTCGCCGCCCGCATTGTACACCTCCACCCGAAACGGCGTATACTCGTACTTTACGTCGTCGTAGATTATCTGCGCCGTGCCCATGCGGTGATTGACCATCGTCATCGTCGCACGCGGCGGAAGTTTGAGCGCCTGAGCGGGCGTCGGACCTGCTATATCGATGTCCGTGCATTTGAGACCGCAAAGGCTGTTACGCACATAGCCGCCGACTATGTACACCTTTTCGCCGAGCGCTGATATAAACTCGGCTGATTTGTTATCTACCTGTATTTTCATGGTTTATATGATTTTACCATACGCCGAAAAAAAAATCAAGGCTAATAGCCGATAATTTTGCGCCTTTACTATTAAAGTTGTGCCAAGGCGTATTTTTCGCCGCCGCGCAACGGTTGACTTGACCGCCGCTTTATAGTATAATCGCCTTAAAATATAGACGGAGCGATCATGACTGAAAAACGGGACTATGAGATAGTTGTTTTATCCAAAGGCGCGTTCGCGCGGACGGTGCGTGTATTCTCGCCCAAAAAAGCGGATAGGGCTATACTGATGCACGACGGGCAGAACGCATTCCGCGACGGCGACGCGGCTTACGGCATGAGTTGGCGCGCGCTCGACGCGCTCAAAAAAAACGGCATAAAAAACACGGCGATAATAGGTATAGACAGCGTGCCGAGCACGCGCTACGACGACTACCTGCCCTTTCCCGTCGACAGTGCATTTAAGGCGTCGGCAACGCCGCAGACGGGCGGAAAGGCGCAGGTCTACGTCGATTATATCCTCTCTACCGTCATACCGTATCTTAAAAAACGTTTCGGCTATACCAAGCTCGGCATGGTCGGCTCGTCCGCGGGCGCGCTCGCAACGCTCGCCGTCGCGTCGGAACGCCCGTCGGACATATGCGCTTACGGTATGTTTTCCACGCCGCTGTTCGTGTGCGGCGACGCTTACGAAAAGTTCTTCGGCGGCGCGAAATTCGACGGGGACGCGTGCTACCGCGTGTTTTGCGGCGGCAGCGAGGACATCGCGGAGGAGCGCGGCAAAACTCCGCAGCTGTTCGTAGACGACGCGCACACGCTGATAAACGGGCTTAGGCGCGGCGGAGCGCGGGATATAACGTATCGGTTCGACAACAGAGCCGAGCACAACGAAAAAGCCTGGCGCGAGCCGTTTGCGGAACTGTTAAAGGCTTTCTCCGCGCTGTGATAGGTCTTTATCATGGTAAAGCATTACCGAGTTTTTACAAAACAAAAGAGCGCAGTAAGCGCTCTTTTTGTTTTGCGGTCGTCACTCTTCTATGAGCAGTAAGAGCACGTTGCCGTAGGTGTACAGCGAAACCTCCGCTCTCGGGCGAACGGCTTTTATCGTATCCTCGGCGAGCTCGACAAGCGCAAGCTCGTTGGACGTTACGCCGTCCTCGAAGTATATCTCTATTCCCTCGCGGTCTATCCTGTAATTGCCGTCTTTATAGCCGGGGATATATACGGACGTGCGCGGCGTATATGCCTCGGCAAACGCCTCGCAGATCTCGGCGAACCGTTCGAGCTCGTCATCGCCGCCGCCTATCGAGCAGTCTATCTCAACGCCGTTATATGTCATTTCTTTATAGACGTTATAGCCTTTGGTCGACGTTTCGGGCGCGCATATCATACTGCTCTCGCCGAACTCGTAAGGCTCGTAGTGCGTCAAGTCCGCATACTGATCGGTGACGAACAGCCAATCGTGGAGCGCCAGCTCGTATACGTCGACGTCGCGATCGAATTCCATGACCGCAGTACCGTCGCCCCATGTGCAGTCGACGAGATACCACTCGCCGTCGAGGCACACTTTGTTCCAGGCGTGACCGCCCGCATCGTCCTTGCTCTCGCCCGCCATGCCCGAAACGCGCACGCACGGTATGCCCTCGATATTGCACATCAGCGAGTACGCTTTGCTCATGCCGTCGCACACGGCGTAAGGATGATAGACCTTTCCGCCTATGGGCGTTTTTCCGTCGCCGAACACGCCCTCGAGGTAATACGCGGAATACGCCTCGCCGTCCTTTGTTATCTCTGCCGCTTCGGTGTCGTAAGTCACCTGCCACATTATCCAATCGTATATAGCATGAGCCTTTTGCGCGTCTGTCATATCGTCTGTGACTATCTGCCGGAGCACCGACTTAGCCATTTTGTATATTGTATCCGCCGCCGAGCCTGCGACGGGTATGGGACGCGTGTTGTGCTCCGCGGCAAGGTACAGCTCGTCGGAATATCTGACGCTCGACGTGTTGGAAAGCCTGTCGATCGGGAAAACGTAGTTATCGGGACGGTATAAGTCCGCATCGTAGTTGATATGCGGCATGATAGCGTGTAGCTGTTTCGCATATGCGCCGAGGTACTCGTTGACCGACGACCACGTTTCTCTGCTCGGCGAGTTGATCGTGTCCACATAGAACGACGTCGTCATCACTTTGTTTCTTATGGTCGTGGAGATGTTTGTATAGCTTCCGCTCGTTGCCGCCCAGTGGAAAGAATCCTCGAACAGCGCCTCGGCATACGAGTTAGCTCCGCCCTCGAATTCGTAAGCTATATAGCAACGGAACGATACCTTAGTATTGCCTACCTTTGTGCGGTAAATGATGTTGTATTCGAGAAGCTCCGCATACTCCTGCGGCGAGGTGATGTACGCATCGAAATCGAGTTCTCTGTCGGCAATATACGGCTGCGCCTCCGACGGGAGCTGAACGAACTCGGTATATTCCGAATAATCGCTCGGAAGATACGCGCCGCCGTCGCCGAGCGATCTTACGCGTATCTTGTATTTGTCCGCTGTGCCATTGGCACACAGATAGATAACGTTTCGCGCGTTAAAACCGTAATCGTTGTTGAAAGTATAGCTGAGTGCGGGATCGGTTTCCGAAAACTCATCGACGGTACCGTCGGGCGAAGTGATCTCCACCTGCATATCGCCGACGACGTTGCTCGTGACGTATATATTGGGATACATATTGTCGAAAAGCACCTGCGGCGCTTCGGGCACGACACTGCCTCGGAAAGTCGCTCGGACCGACGGCGCGCCGTCTATCTCGCGTTTTTCGCCGTTGACGTAAAGCTCGAAGGTGTGATACCCGACCGACGGCATATAGCTCGTTTGCGTTTCCGTGCCCGCATATACGGTAACGCCGTCGACACGCCACTCGATATGATCGTCGGGGTTTTGCGCGACGTGCCGTACCGTAGCGGAAAGAGCGAGCGGCGCGAACGGCTCGTCTTGCTCGAGCTCGCCCGATATCGTTCCCGACGCTTCCGTGGTAATATACGCGCGTACCGTGAACTCTGCGGAAAAGCCGTTCGCCGCCTCGGCGACGACTTCATACTCGCCCGCCTCGCTCGGCTCGAACTTGAACGACGCGCGCGCCGATAGCTCGGACGCTACGTCGCCGTTTATCTTCCATACGACTTTTTCGGACGCTACCGAGCCTTTTGCCGTCGGTATGAATTCTATTACAGAGCTTTTGCCGACAGTCTGCACGAGCGCGCCGTTGACCTCGACAGAGAACGCGTCCTCGTCCGCCACGACGACGTTGAGCGTCGCCTGAGAGCCCTTCGAGGTCTTGGCTGTGACGGTAGCCTTGCCCGATTTGAGCGCGGATGCGGTCGTGCCTTTCAGCGATACGACGCTCGCGTTGGACGACGTAAGCGTATAGTTGCTCGTATTGCTGCGGATAAGACCGGCGAGGTCGTACTCGTCGCCGACGGCAAGCTCGAGAGTGGACTTTGAAAAGTCTACGTAGTCGTTTTTATTGGTAAAAAACGAACAGCCCGTCAGTGCGAATACCGCGGTAACTGCCATAACGACGGCGGTAAACGCCGCCGTCAGTCTTGTCTTTTTTGATGATGCGATCATATTACACTCCTTTTTGCGCCGTGTGCGGCAACGCCGCCGTCGGCACGGGAACGATGATAAACAGTTTGTCTTGCGCGCGGTAACTGCGGATATTGCTCGGCTCGCCGCCGTACGTCGCCTTTAAGTACTCGGCAGCGGCTTTTACCGCCGCTTTCCGCACGGTTTCTGCCTGCGCCTCGGTCAACGACGTGTCGAGCGCAAGCTCCGCGCCGAGCGTCGTGTTTTGGAATATGCTTATGCCCATGGGCATATACACCGACACTTTGCCGAGCGTCTGCGACGAGAATATCGCGCTCACCGCCGCAGCTGTGCTCGCATTATCCGCGTGCTCTGCGATATCTATATATGCGTCGACGTAAGCGCCCGAGTATACGGTCTTATTAAGAAACGGCGTTTTCGGTACGACGTAAGCCGATGCGGCGTCCGCAGTAAGCAGTCCGCCGTGCGACGTCAGCTCCGCATGCGCGTCGGCAAGCCCGAGTTCCGCGCCGCCGCGCTCGCCGCCGAACACGTCAACTTTGTACTGCGCGCCGTCGAGCGTTACTGTATTGAAATGCTTACCGTCCGCGCCGACCGCGATCGAGCACTCTATGCCCTCCATGCCGCACATGAGCGCGAAGGTCTTGGCAAGACCTTTGTCCGACATGCCGCTCCTTACCGAGCCGCCGCCCGTAACGCCGAACATTCCGTCGATATAGTTGCACGGCGCGCCGCTGTTGCCGACTGTGCGGAACGACGCGAACTGCAACCAATCGTATATCGCATGGACCTTTCGACTATCGTCGTAGTCCCTGCCTATGATGTTGATAAGGGCGTTGCGCGCTCGCGCATACGCCGTCCGCGCCGCGCCGACGGGCTCGGGCTTATATCCGCGCATAACGGCAAGCAACAGCTTTTCCGTATTGTCGACCTCGACGGCGCGCGGTAAACGTTCGACCGCAAGAACATACGATTCGCCGCGGAGCTTTGCGCCGTCGTATTCTATATGCGGAAGCTCCGCGTACATCTGCGGGCTTTCGGTCTGCTCCGCGCCGCCGCTCGGCGTATTGTCGAAAGCCGACAGCTCGACGGAAGCTATCCTGCCGTCGAACCCGACGTTAGCCGACAAGCCGAGCTCGCCCGCCGCCGACAGGAACGCGCTTTCTGCATCGCTCACGGTCACGTCGCGTCCGAGATACGCGCGGAAAGCCTGCCTGCCGCATGCGTATGCCTCGCGGATGAGCTCCGCCGCCCGATGCGCTTCGTCCAGAAACGTATTGCCGATAAACAGCTTATTCTCGACGAACGGCTCGGCGTCCGCGCCGTACTGCATAAACTCGAAGTCGTCGCCCCGTCCGTCGGCTATGACCGCAACCGTATAGTTTTTCGGCTCGGCGGCGCACGGCTCGATTAGCCCCGTCGCGTCGAAGACGCCGCCGCCGAAGCGGTAGGAGTGCTCGCCGTCGATGCGCTCGTATACGGTACGCTTGCCGTTCGGCTCGGTTATGGAAACCGCCGTCACGCCGCCGCCGTCGCGCCATACTATATATACGCCGTCCGCGTCAAGCCTGACATTGCCGCGCGGCGCGCGCCCGCCCGTCGCCGATACGGTCGCATACGCCGACCCGTCCGAGAACGTGCGCGGCACGCCGTTGACGCTCAGCTCGATTTTATACTCGCCGCTGACGCTCGGCGTAAACTCGAAGATATGCGACGACGAGTACGGCTCGCCGTTGACACGCCACTCGACCGTCGACGGCGCGTCGCGCGAGTCCTTGCGCTCCCGCGCGTAAAACGTTACAGGCGAAAGATCCTTGACCTGAACGAGCTCGCCGTCGAACTCCGCATGCGCCTCCGAAGGTCTGTATATACGCACGGACGCGTCGGCGGAAAGCCCGTCGGCGCGCGCGCAAACTCGGTACTCGCCGTACCGCGTCGGCTCGAGAGCAAACGTCGCGCCGCGTCCGCAGCTCTCGCCGTCCGTTTCCCAGACTATCTCGGTATCGGGATCGGCGTTGCCGTCGAGCGTCGCCGTAAAAGTTATTTCTTCCGCGTCGGATATATCGTCGAGCGTCATGACCGTCGCGCCGTCTGCCTCGATAAAAAGCTCCTGCGGCGCGCGGTACGAAACGTTTACTTTTATTTCCGCGCCGTCCTCCGCCGTAACCGTCGCCGTGCCCTTGCCTACGCCGCGAACGACCGTTCCATAGACCTCGGCTATACCGCTGTCGGAGGTGACGAGCGCAAAGCTTTTGTCCGCCGCCGTTATCGGGTCGAACACCGCATAAGGCAAGCAGTCGCGTTCCTCGCCGACTTTGATATTTATCTCGTCAACGGAAAAGCTCAAACCGACCTTGCCCGAGCATCCGCCGAGCATAGGCGTTAATGCGGACAGCACGAGCACGAATGCCGACGCCGTCGAATATTTGATTTTCGATACGGTCCTTAGCATGAGCTTACCGCTATATTATATAGTATGTCGCGCACAAAATCAAGAAAAGCGTCGAATAATAATGCATTTCTAACGCAATTATAATCTTTCCCGCCCTTCGGCTGTCGACGCCGCCGTCCGCGCCGCAGGCGATTGTCGCTTAAATATCATTATACGGACAAAGTCGGCATAAGATAAACCGATGAGATCGATGGCTAAAGCGGTAGTGACGCTTACCGCATTCACGGTAGCCGAACGTGCGCTCGGCTTCCTCTTTAAGATATACCTGTCGCGCGAGATAGGCGCAGTCGGCATGGGCATCTATTCGGTCGCTCTGTCGTTCTTTTTCGTGCTGCTCACGCTCCTGACCTCGGGCATTCCGCTCGTCGTGTCCAAGCTGACAGCCAAGAACGGGCGCGACGGCAGCTCGGGACTGTGCTCCGCCGCGCTTATCGTAGAGGTGCTGACGGCGCTCGCCGTGTGCCTTGTCGTCGCGCTGTTCCGTAAGCCGATAGGCTCGCTGTTTGCCGACGCGCAGTCGATGACGCTCGTAATGGTAATGCTGCCCGCGCTCGTGTTCTCGGGCGTGTACTCGGCGTTCCGCGGCGTGCTTTGGGGCGAAAAAAAGTTCACCTCGGTAAGCGTAGTCGAGCTTATCGAGCAAATCGCGCGCATCGTGGTTTGCGTCGTTTTCTTCCATATCTTCGCCGATAAAAACAAGTCCGTGGCGCTGTCGATGACGGTAGCGTGCGGCGTGTCCGCGCTCGCCTGTGCGCTGTTCTACTTCTGCGGCAAACGCAAGCTCGGCAAGCCCAAAGCGCATTTCAAGCCCCTGCTCGCTTCTTCCGTACCGATAACGCTTTCGCGCACTACGTCGAGCGTAAACAACTACATAACCGCGGTCGCTATCCCATTCCTTTTGATGTCCACGGGGCTTAACGCCGAACAGTCGATGTACGTTTTCGGCTCGTGCGTCGGCATGGCGTTGCCGCTTTTGTACATGCCGATAACAGTCGTCGGCTCGCTCGCCTTCGTCATGATCCCGACGCTTTCGCAAGCGTATGCCGAAAACGACAGGAAAAGCATGTGCAGCCAGATAGAAAACGCGCTCACCTTCGCGATAGTCGTCGCGGCTATAGTTCTGCCGACGGTCGGCGCGCTCGGCGACGATATCGGCGTGCTTATCTACGACAACACCGACGCGGGCGTATTCCTCAAAAAATCCGCGTGGCTTATACTCCCGCTCGCGTTCGAGAATATCGCCTCGTCCATGCTCAACTCGCTCGACCTCGAAAAGAAATCGCTCATAAACTATCTTATCGGCGCGGGACTTTTGTATATAGTATCGTTCTGCTTCTACGGCAGGTTCGATATGGACGTGTACATGTACGCATTCGGCGCGAGCCTCGTGCTGTCGTCGGTGCTCGACGTTATCGATATCAAAAAGCGCACGGGCTTCAAGCTTACCTTTCTCCGTCCGCTCGGGATCTGTCTCGCGTCGAGCTATCCCGCTTGGCTGTTCACCGAATACGTAAGCGCGATAATCCCCAACCATTACGCGGCGATGGCTGTGGCGGCGGTCGGCGGAGTGTGCTTTATGGGACTTCTGTGCGTAGTGTTCGGTGCGTTCAATATAGAAATAAACATCGGCGGCAAGCGCGCGAAAAAGACTAAACGTCTTCTCGGCTCGTCGCCTGCCGCGCCCAAAAAGCGCGCCCCCCGCGAAAAACCGCGCACCGCCGTATAATCGCTTTACTTTCGCACGCATCCGTGATATACTGTTTCAGTTCGCAAACAGCGGACAGTCGAATACCCCTGCGATAAGGTCGACGGCAAGTCATAAGTCGAGGAGGCACAACGCACTTATCGGCGAGAGCGACAGCAAGTCGAACATATAAGCAGAGACTTTCGGCTAATTTAATACAAAGGAGAAGCCCGACATTGAGAAACACTCAACAGGAAATTGCGACTCCGGACAATGATATTGTCGGTTCGCAACAACTACGCAAGAAAAGGATCGGATCGTCACCGACAAAGTATCTGACTTACATCGCGGTATTTGCCGCGCTGGCTATAGTTATGAAGCTTATCGGTCAGGTCCTCACATTCACCGACAGCTTCAAGGTAACGCTCATTTACTTTATATGGCTGATTGCGGGGGCAGTCCTCGGTCCTATCGGCGGCGGCGCGGTAGGATTCGTTTCGGACGTGCTCGGCGCGATAGTAATACCGATGGGCGCAATCAATCCCCTGCTCGTCCTCGGCAACACCGCTTACGGCGTTATCGCGGGACTGTGCTTCAAGTACACGCCGTCGCGAAGCTACGTTGTAAAAATGCTTGTCACGGGCGTCGTCTGCACTATCGTATGCACCTGTCTTTTCAACTCGTTCGCGATATGGGTGATGTTTTATAAAGACATGTTCTCGTTTTGGCAGTATTTCGCTGCCAAGCGCGCCATGCAGCCGCTCGTCGCCGGTATAAACATATTTATCGCCGTAGCAATGATTCCCCTGCTCGTCAATATCGGGCTGCTGCCCAAACAAGTCAAAAAGGAGAAAAAAGATGCCCAACATATCGGTGAAGATGCTCGCAGGTAGGACGCGCGAGCAAAAAGAAAAGCTCGCCAAAGACCTCGTGGAAGTGCTCAGCCGCGACCTCGGTGCAGACAAGCACTGGATAACATGCACGATCGAGGACTATGACGCGGAGCAATGGCAAGAGGTCTTCAAGACCGAGATAGCCGA
>CAJTND010000010.1:0-29262 GCA_910577995.1 uncultured Christensenella sp.
GCTTCGCCGACACCTCCCCCAAAAGGGGGCGGCGAAGACGGTGCACGTGTTATGCCGTTGGGGGCGGCGATGGCATTGCACGATGTCAAGCTTGTTTTGTCATCCCGAGCGTAGCGAGGGATCTCAACTCCTTTAATATATCGTGCATAGCGATCGAGACTCTTCGCTTCGCTCAGAGTGACAAACAAGAGGTACGTGGTTTGAAGCGGCAAACAAACGGAATTTCTATATCAAATTAATCACGGCGGCGAGGGCGGTATAGAAAAAGTATTTTACTTGTTTGTCGCGCGGAACTTTGCCGGGCTCGACGTCGGACGGGATATATTTATTGTCCATACCGACGCGGCAGCTCTCGGCGACTATCTTTTCGTCGATGTACCGCTCCACGGCGGCGGCGAACGCTTGCGAGTCTATGATGAGCACGCTTTCCGTATCGATATGCGCGCTGCGCTCGTCGAGGTTGAACGAGCCTATCATAGTATACCTTCCGTCGTATACCGAGATTTTGGCATGGAGCTGATCGTCCGCTTGATATTCCCACAGCTCGATACTGTCGCTTAGGTATTTCTTTCTGCCCTGCATGTACACCGCGTACGCCACATTTCGCGAATTGTACAGCGAATTGGTTATCAATCGGAAGCTTTTATTCTTTTCGGCGGCGGCGCGGAGGCGATTTATCTTCTTATCCGTTATCAGCGCATACGGCGTGACTATCGTCGTGCGCTCCGAGCTTTCCGCCAGCTCGAACATCGCCTGCATTATCCGCGGCGACTTTTTGCCGTCGGTCACGGGGTTAGTGAGGTGCGTTATCCTGTCGACCGCGACGCTTTGCGCTATCGCTCGCGGGTCGCCGAACCTATCCGCGCACGTTTTTAGATACTCTTCAAGCTCGTGTTCATACCGCGTTTTTGCCTTTTCGTCGACTTTTTTCGACCTTTTCCGACGCGAAGTAAGCTTATCGGATATCATTCCGTCGAAATAACCGCGCACATCGCTTATAACGTCGCTCTTGCCGCCGTCGGTTATCAGCACTTCCGCGTCGTAGTTATCGAGATACGCCGCGTGTCCCATGTTCGCGCCGCCGACTATCAGCGCGTCGCCGTCGACGCACAGCACTTTGTCATGCAACAGCGTCATAAGCCCCTGCGGTCTGCCGAAATCGATGCCGTTGAAGCCGTAAGCCTCTATATTGTTATGATTATATATAATATCTTGTAAGGGGATATACGGCGGTTTGAACGTGCCGAGCTTGCCGTCGGTGACGATACGGATCTTCACTCCGCGGTCGGCGGCGCGGAACAGCGCGGTAAAGAAGTATTGCGCGCCGACGTCCTCGTAAATATCGTAGACCATAAAGTCGATGCTCGACTTAGCGCGTTCGATCATATCGAGCCTAAGGTAAAAGCTTTGCTCGCCCGTCGGCAGGAACGCGGCTTTCGGCTTGTCGGAATCCGGTTTTTCCCGTTCCGCGTCGGTCGCGGTGAATGCGGCGCGGGTAAGGTTCGGAGCGTCGGACGCAGGTATGCCGACGCTGTCCATGTACGGAGTTATCACGCACAGGATATACCAAATTATTGCGGCGAACAGATAACAGACCGCCGTGCGCGCGATCCATACTCGGCTCAGCCGAGTTTCGTATAGCGTCGTCGCTTTTGTCCTGCGAAGTTTCATCGTATATATTATATCACGCTCGATATAAAATTTCCACTGTTTTGGCTGCTGTCGTTTAATAAACCGCGATAAAGACAATAATCATTCAAGCCGCAGTCGGGCAGTTATCCGTCGGCGGAAATATCGGAGGTATCGAATGAACCCTTTTAACGAGAAAGCGTGCAACATCACCAAGTGCGTCGACGATTGGAAAAAGCTCTATCCGACGGCTTACGACAAGCACGACGCGGACGCTTATACCAAGGTCCGCACTATCCTAATGAACGGCACGGAGTTTGAGCAAAACTGGTTTATGCATCAGCTCTGCCGCCACACCGCCGACAACGATCTGCGCCGCGACGTTGCGTTCCTGCGCAACCTCGAACAGCAACAGCAAAAACGGCTGTCGTACTTCAAGCCCAAGGACGAGACCGTGCTCGAAACGACCATTTCTTACGAACAGCTCGCGGTCGATCTTACCGCCATACTCGCACAGACCGAAAAAGATAAATACGTCAAAGCCGCGCTCGACTTTGCTCTGCTCGAGGACTTCGATCATCTTTATCGGTTCAGCGACCTTTTGGAAATGGAGCAGGGCATTTCCGGCGAGAAGCTCGTCGGCTCGTACACCGAAATAATGCCCGGCAGACCGACCATCGCCGAGCACCGTCACCCTTTTGACAACGTTCGCCGCCCCATCAAGCCGAACGCGTCGCTCGCCACCAAGCTGCACACCATGACGATAACCGCCGCCGAACAGCAGACGATGAACTACTATATGAACATCGGCACGTTCTACCCCGCATCAGACCTCGGGCGAAAGCTCTTCCTCGAAATAGGCATGGTCGAGGAGGAACACGTGACGCAGTACGAGTCGCTCATGGACCCGACGACGACCTGGCTCGAATGTCTGCTTCTCCACGAGTACGGCGAGTGCTATCTATATTACTCCGCGATGTCCGAGGAGACCAACGACGTCGCCAAAAAGATATGGACGATGCACTTCGAGCAGGAGCTTGCGCACCTGCACTACGCCGCGCAGCTCCTCGAAAAGTACGAAAAGAAGGAATGGCGGCAGGTCATACCCGACGCGGAATTCCCCGAGCTTCTGTCGTTCAACGCCAACTACGAGAAGAACAAGCACTATATCCGCAATATCCTCAAAAAGACCGTCAACAACACCTCGGTGCTCGAAGAATATACCGACCTCAACAACCTGCCCGACGACTACGAATACTTTAAGCACAACAACGCCGTTAACAAGACGCCCAACGCCGTCGCGAGCCACAAGGTGATAGACAGCTATATAGCGGAGTTCGGCGAGGACTACCGTTTCGAGGTTTCGGAGCACCCCGTCAAAAACTTACGCAACCGCAAAGAGGACAATATCGACATCGGACGCAGAAAAAGCTGACACGCCAACCTTATCTCGCTTGCCGCGTAGAGCATATTTCCGTGCGTTACTATTGAGACTCTTCGCTTCGCTCAGAGTGACAAACAGGCAAGACAGTATGTTTCAGCTGCAAACGATGCGCGATATCGTGCCATCAATAGAAAACGGTCGGCGCAAAAACAGCCGTTACGTCCGTTTTGTCATCCTGAGGCGTAACCGAAGGATCTCATCCGTTTATAAGCAAACGCCCTGTCTTTTCACCGAAAAGACGGGGCGTTTTACATAGCGCATAGCATTTTTATAGGTCGGTGGGGTCAAAATTGTTTCACGTGGAACAATTTTTGCCCGTCCGCGGCGGTTAATGTTCCACGTGAAACATTATTCTCCGTCGCTTTCTCCGTTATAGTTTGCTTCGAGGTACGCGAGCATGCTCTCTATGCGGTTGAGGTCGTCAGACGTGTAGTAGTCGATAAAGATACGTCCTTTGCGCTCGTTGCCGAGCAGCGAGACCTTTGTGCCGAGCGTGCGCTGGAAGCGCGTCACCATATCTTTGAGTTCGAGGCTCTGCTGAGGGGCTTCGGACTTCTTTTTGGGACTGAGCGCGTTTTTGACGAACTTCTCGAAGTCGCGGACGCTCATCTTATCGTCGCAGCCTTTGGCGGCGAGCTCGTACTGCGCGTCGAGCGGAACGACGGCAAGACAGCGCGCGTGACCTGCGGACAGTCTGCCGCTCGAAACAAGCTTTTGCACGGACTCGTCCAGGTCGATAAGGCGCAGGAGATTGGCTACCGTCGGGCGCGCCTTGCCTATGCGCTCCGCCGCCTGCTCCTGCGTGTAGCCGTAGTCGTCCATCAGCTTCTTGATGGCGCGCGCGACTTCTATCGGGTTGAGATCCTCGCGCTGGATGTTCTCGATAAGCGAAAGCTCGTCTATCTGCACCTGCGTGCAGTCACGGACGCAAACGGGAACGGAAACCAGCCCCGCGGCTTTTGCCGCGCGATAGCGGCGTTCGCCCGCTATTATAAGGTATCTGCCGTCGGGCTTGGGCGTGACGATCAGCGGCGTTATAACGCCGTGATTCTTTATGCTCTCGACGAGCGCGGCGAGCGCGTCGTCGTCGAACTCCTTACGAGGCTGATCGATATTCGGGTCGATGTCGGCGAGGAGCAATTCGTTGGTCGCTTCCTCAGACGACGACGAGCCGTAAATGGATTCTTCCTCGATATCGCCGAGCAGTGCGCCGAGACCTTTGCCGAGACCGCCTTTTCTAATAGGTGACATATTATATTCTCCGTTTGCGTTTATTCTAACGATATTATATTAGACGTGCCGAAAAAAGTCAAGCGAAAGAGCGGCGCACACCGCGCGGCGACGTTGGGCGAACGTTCGAGCTTATCCGACAGACTTCGACCTTTGCCGATAACGCACGGCGCGGGCGCGTCATATACCGCGCCGACCGACAGAAATATCGAGTTTTCGACAAGCGGACAATGCTTGACAAAGGGCGCGAATGGGCGTATAATACAGCAAATGTATTTCGGAGCGTTGCGTTTTTGGATATAACGGGAACTAACAGTTTATGGAAGGATTACGACGTTGACGCGTTGCCGTTCAACGCTACGATGCTGTCGGGCAGGACTGAAAACGGCGTCAATATTCGCGAGCTGTATTTCAACGGTTTTGCCACTGTCGACGGCATGGTCCGCGCGTTCCTCAGGATATACGAAGCGCCCGACGCAAAAGGCATAATACTGTATCTGCCCGACGAGGGCGTCGATCCCGAGATACGCTGTTTTTTGGAGGACGGCTATACCGTCGCGGCTCTCGACTACCGCGGAGTATCCGATGGCAAGTATACTATATATCCGATGTCGCTTGTCGGCTGTAACGCCTTCGGCAAGACGGAGTTCGAGGCGGACGGCGACGCGCTGTCGAGCTGTTGGTTCATTTGGACGTGTGTCGCGCGCCGCGCGGTGCGTTATCTCGGCGAGTTCGGACTGCCTATATTCGCTTTCGGTAAGGGGCTGGGCGGCTGCACCGTGTACAAGCTGTGCGCGTTCGACGACGGACTGAAAGCCGCCGCTACACTGCTCAACATCATGCCCGAGGTGCACGGAACGAGCGCACAGCTCATCAACTACCGCGCCGCTCTCGACAACAACGCTTACGCGCCGATCACGGCAATACCGCTGTTTATGGCGGTATCGTCCAACGCCGAGGACGGCTCGCTCGACAAAATGTCAGAGCTAGTCCGCGACACCGCGTCGGTAAAGACGTTCCGCATAATCGCGCGCGCGTTCAACGACGGCATAATCAAAGCGTTCCCGCACGTTTCGCGGTTCTTCGACGGGTATCTCGGCGGCGAGCCGACCTATCCGCACACTGAGATAAAAGCAGTCAATTCCGATAACAAGCTGTATTTCGAGATAAAGACGGATGCGGAACAGGAAAAAACGACAGTCAAGCTGTTCGCGGCGTTTTGCATAAAGGACGCGAGCTACCGCAACTGGACGCAGATAAAGCTGATGCGGCTCGCCGGCGGCGAATACATGGCGCACGTCGACGTACTGCAAGACGATAAGCCCGTTTACGCTTTCGTCAACACGGAAAACGAGCTCGGCGACGTGTGCTCGTCGACACTTTTGACCGTTACACCCAAAAACCTCGGTATACCCCAACAGTCGGCGGTCAACCGTCGGCTTATATACGACGGGAGCATGGGCACGGACGTATGGGCGTCGCCCAACAACGGCACTGTCACGGTCAAGAGCGGTGCGTTCGACATAGAAGGCATTTCGAGCGACAGCAATCACCTCGTGACATTCAAGCCGGGCGACTTATTGTACCGCGCCGACGGCGACGTAATGCTTCAGATCCTCGTTTGCGGCAGTCGGCAAAAGCTTAACGTCGGCATCTACGACGGCAAAGAAAAGTTCTATGCGCAAGTCGAGATACCCGGTCCGAACGAATATCACAAATTCACGCTGTCGCTGTCCGACTTTAAGGGACAGGGCTTGCCCGACGATTTCTCGTCGGTGATAATGCTCGAGCTGTTCTCCGACGAGGAGTTTATAGTCAGCTCCGTGCTGTGGGTGTGACGCATTGAACAGCATAGCTAACGGGGAAAGCCTGTTCTCCGAAAAAGAATCGCGCGCGCCGACGGCGATACTGTATTTCTTTATAGTCCTGCTTATAGGATTACTGCTCTTTTTCTTCTTTATAGCGTACTCGCCGATCAACGGCGAAAGCATGGAAAACACGATATATGACGGTCAAAGCGTAGTCCTTCAACGTCGCGGCTACACGCTCCGCCGCGGCGACCTCGTGACCGCCGACGTGTCCGACAAGCAGGACGGCAGTCACAACATTATTAAGCGCGTGATCGGCTTGGGCGGCGACAGACTGCTTTTCGTCCGCTCGCAGAACACGCGTAACGTGTCGCTATATATATGCAAAAAAGGCGATACACGCCTGTCCTACGTCGACGAACCGTATATCAAAGAACCGATGCGAGCCAACGTATCATACGGGGACTACGCACTGCTCTCTTACGCACCCGAGGACCTGCTGACGTCGTTCGACCTCGATACCGAGAACGCAGACCCGCGTACCGAAGAACTCCGCATCGCCGCAGTAGAAGCTTGCATACCTATCCAGAGCTCGCACGTGTTCCTGCTCGGCGACAACCGCAACAATTCGAGCGACTCGCGCCGCTACGGCACGCAACCGACCGATAGGCTCGTCGGCAAAGTCATACGCATAACCGACGGCGGCTCCGCCCTCGACAACATGTTGCGTTTCTTGTTTGGTATATAATATTATAACTATATAGGTGAAAACATGGCTGATAAAAAAGTGAAGATAACGACTGATAGCGCGTCCGACCTTAACGTGTTGTTCAAAGAGCGCGATATCGGCGAGTTTCCGCTGTACGTGACGCTCGGCGACAAGCAGTATCTCGACGACGTGGACATCGATCCGACGATGATATTCGACTTTTACGAAAAAACGGGCAAGCTCCCGCTGACGGCGGCGCGCTCTATAGAGGACTTTTACGATTACTTTAAGTCGTTTACCGACGACGGCACGGAAGTCGTGCATATAGCGATATCGTCGGAAATATCGTCGACATACGACTATGCGCTTACCGCGGCGAAGCGGCTCGACGGCGTGTACGTAGTCGACGGACGCTCTCTGTCCTCCGGCACCGGGCTTTTGGCGCTCGCGGCGGCGGATCTTCGCGACGGCGGCGCGAACGGCGAGGCTATATCCAAAACTCTCGAAGCGCGAAAATCCGAAGTCCAAGCTTCGTTCATGATAAACACGCTCGACTTTTTATATAAAGGCGGCAGATGCAGCGGACTTTCCGCGTTCTTCGGAAAAGCTTTTTCCATCAAGCCGACGCTCCAGCTTATCGACGGCAATATAACCGTCGCGCGCAAGTTCATGGGCAAGTTCGACAAAAACATAATAAAGTACGTCGACTACACGCTCGAACGTTACGATCATCCCGACATGACGCGCGTTTTCATCACTCATACGCACGCCGAGCCGGCGGTCGTCGACGCAGTGCGCGCGCGGCTCGTCGAGTTCGGGTTCGCGCCCGATAAGATCATAGAGACAATAGCCGGCGCGACTATAACCAGCCACTGCGGCAAAAGCACGCTCGGCATACTGTATATCAACGACGGAGACAAAAAATGACGGACGAGCTCAAAGCCGAGCTCAATAGCTCCGACGGCAGGCGCATATTCGCCGATTTCCTCGGCTCGATAGGCAAAGCCGATGCGCTCGAAAAGTTCGATATGCTCACCGATCTATACTATCAAGTGAACTCGGTAATCAATATTTCCGGACTTAAAACCGTCGACGATGTTTATATCAAGCACTACCTCGACAGCGCGTACCATTGGGATAAATTCTCCGGTACGGTATGCGACGTCGGCTGCGGCGGCGGCTTCCCCTGTCTTCCTCTCGCCATTCTCACCGACTGCGACATAACGGGGCTGGACAGCGTAGGAAAAAAGCTTTTGCTCATCGACAGAGCCAAGACCGAACTCGGACTTAAAAACATCAAAACAGATCACGCGCGTTCGGAAGACTTAGCCAAGCTCGGGCGCAGGTTCGACACTGTATGCGCGAGAGCGCTCGCCGACGTCGACAAAGCGCTGAGCTACTGCGCGCCGCTCGCAAAGACTAACGGTAAGATAGTACTTTACCGCACTCAAAACGAATCGGCGGCTACTACTCAAACTATAAACAAACTCAAAGTCACGCTCAAAGAAACAGTCGATCATCTTCTTCCGGGAACGGATATAAAACGTCGATTGCTCGTATACGAAAAGAACTGACGCGGTATGTGTTGTGTTATATATATTCTTTTTATTATAAGTAGAGTATAATAGAGCGTGTGTAAATGTTCATATCCCGCATTTTCCACAACATAGCGCAATATCAGGGGTAAAACCGACAATATATAGTGCTTTCCGAGCGATAACTATTACACAGTGTCCGTTCATATACCGCAAAGCGCTGAACACGCGATGTTCACAGCTCTGCCGCGCTATCCACAAAAACAGGAACAAAACCGCAGTTTTTGCGACCGAAACCGAAGTTTTGAACAAAAAGTCGAAAACTAATGCACAATAAAGTAAACAAAGATATTATAGCCGCGCTCGCCACGCCTTACGGCAGGTCGGCGATAGCGGCGATACGCATAAGCGGCGACGGTTGCAAAGCGGCAGTCGAGGGTTTTCTGCGCCGTCCGCTCGTCGACGGTCGGCTTTGCTTCAATACCTTCGATACGGGCACGTTCACGGAGAACCTTACGGCGGTGTATTACCGCGCGCCACGCTCGTTCACGGGCGAGGACACAGTCGAACTGTTCCCGCACGGAAATATGACGGTGTGCGACGGCATAATAAAAGCGCTGTTTTCCTTCGGGATACGCGCGGCGGAACGCGGAGAGTTCACTGAGCGAGCGTTTATCAACGGCAAGCTTGATCTTATGCAGTGCGAGGCGCTTGCGGATATCATCGACGCGGAAACGCCCGAACAGCTCGTTTACGGTAACAAGCGGTACAACAACGAGTTCAGATCGCTTTCGACTGTGCGAAAACTGCTCAATACCGCGCTTTCGACTGTCGAGGCGGTGCTGCATTACGGCGACGAACTCGAAAAAGAGGACATAGACGACGGTTTACCCAACGACGTTTATACCGCGCTCGACACGATGATAGCCGAGCTGAAAGCGGAAAAAGACAAGTACGCGAGCGGCAGAATGATAAAAGACGGGTTCAGGGTCGCGCTGATAGGCTTGCCCAACGTCGGAAAGTCTACTTTGCTCAACGCGCTGACCGAAAGCGATCGCGCAATAGTCACAGCCGAAGCAGGCACGACGCGCGATACGCTTGACGGCGAGTATATATACAAAAACAGGAAGTTTATCGTCACCGATACGGCAGGGCTCAACGAAAAAGCCGTTTCGGAAGCGGAAAAGATAGGCATCGAGCGAGCGCGCCGCGCCGCGGCTGACGCCGACGCTGTTATAACCGTAGTAAACGGCAATGATTCATCGGATATCACAGGAAATGCCGACGCGGAAAACCAAACTACCGCACAAGCCGCGTTCACTGTAAGGAACAAGTGCGACGGTCTGACCGATAGCGGCACGGAGTACGCCGCGGCGGAACACGACGGCGCGCTCGAGGTCAGCGCGAAAAACGGTATAAATATCACAGCGCTTAAAGAGAAAATATATTCGCTCTGCCCGAAAGAGCTCGGCGGAATATGCAATCACAGGCAGTACGACTGCGTTATTCGCTGTCTTGACGCATGCGAGGCGGCAAAACGCGAGAGCGGCAAGGCGGAAGGGCTGGAAATAGTAGCGGCATTGCTGTACGAGGCGTATACGGCGGTCGCGGAGCTGTACGGCGAAAACGCCGACGAAGCGGTCATCGACTCGGTGTTCAGCCGATTCTGCGTCGGCAAGTGAGGGTTATTTATAATGAAAAGCAAGACGCAACGCAAAAACGAGAAACAGGCGGCTAAAAAGTCCGCCGATAAGACGGTCGCGGTCAACAAGAAAGCCGCGTTCGATTATTATTTTGTGGAAACGCTCGAGGTCGGTATCGCACTCGAAGGCTCGGAGGTCAAGTCGGTAAAGCGCGGCGACGTATCGCTGAGAGAGAGTTTTTGCCATATCGACAACGGAAACCTCGAACTGAAAAACTGTCAGATAACGCCGTATGCCAAAGTCGGCGCGTTCGCGCCCGACCCGCGCCGCAACCGCAGACTGCTGCTTCACAAAACACAGCTGAAACGTCTCGCAGGCAAAGCCGCCGAAAAAGGTTTTACAATAGTACCCGTCAAGATGTACTTCAAAGGTCGGTTCGTCAAGCTCGAGATCGCGCTCGCCCGCGGCAAAAAGAACTACGAGAAAAAGCAGGTCATCAAAGACCGCGACGTTAAGCGCACCGCCGAGCGCGAGATAGTCAATTACAGATAACAGCATAATGACCGACATCGCTTGTAAGCCGCATCGTTACCGACGCGGCTTTTTTCGTGCTCTCAGACAGAATTTAACATGTACAGAGAGAACTTCCGTATACCCTACCGTACAACTAAACCGACGGTTTAGCAAATCAAGATTTTCAACATGTTTTATACGCCCCGAAAAATTTCTCAACGCTCGCAATAAAACAGAAATATTTATCACTTCGCCCACCCTGCGGGGAATTTCGTTTTTAAGTTACTCATTTAGGGAAGTGAAAGCTTTTTTATCGCAAAAGCTTGATTTTGCCGTGCGGCGGTGTTACAATATATCGGTAATACAAAGGAGAAGCTATGATACGATCAATTTCGGCATGGGCGGCGTTCAACGACCCGAGCAGTCCGTGGTACTACGTTGTAGGGATAATATTTCTCGCTCTGATATTCGCCGCACTCGGCGGTTATATCATTTATGCGAAAAAGCATAAAAAGCCCGACGACGTTGCGCCTGACGGTAAAGGAACAGACACACAAGACGCAAAAGACACGGCGACGCCCGACGGCGGCAAAGACGAAAAAGCCGACGCTGCCGAGCCTGCTATGACAGTAAACGAGAGCACTAATGCTGCGGCGGAGCAAAGCGCGCCGACGGAAAACACCGACGCGGACACTGCGACCGAGCCGAATGCGGCGGAGAAATCTGCGGAAGATAAAAAAGAAGAAACCGACGTCGCCGACGGCACGACCGAACAGGCGGCATCTACCGACGCTGCCGAGCCCGCTCCGACAGTAAGCGAAAGTTCGGACGCTGCGGCTGAGCAAAGCGCGACGGCAGAAACCGTCGCGACAGACGAAGAGCCGAAAGCTCCGACGAAAAAAGCTGCCGCAAAGCCGACGGCAAAAAAGACGTCGACGGCGAGATCGACTGCGGCAAAAACAAAGACCGAAACTACCGCAAAACCGAAAACATCGGCAGGCGATGCGGATAAGCCAGTCAAATCGACTGCGGCTAAAACCGCTGCTGCCAAACCTGCGACGGCAAAGACCGCGGCTAAAACGACCGCCGCCAAATCGACACAGAAAAAGTCGGCGGACAAAGCATTTATCGATAGACTGATCGACGCCAAGTCAGTACACTCGGTGTATAACGAATTAAAGAACACGATACTTTCTTATCCCGGCGTCAAAGCCAAACTCAATAAGGACGGCGAGGAGTTCCGGTTCGGCGAGGACAAAAAAGCGGCGCTCATGCTTAACGGCGACGTAGTGGAACTGTATCTCGCAGTCGATCCGACGACCGTGCCCGAACAGCTCGGCGCGGCCGCGGCGGACGGCGAACTTCCTACCAAGCTCGACGTTGCCGAGGACAGAATAGACAACGCGCAGAAACTGATATTCTTCGCGATGAACGTGGCGATGCTCACGCGCAACGCCAACCGCCGTTACGTCGACTATGTTCAAAACGCGATAAGCGCGAAACAACGCTCCGCCGCAAAAAAGAAATAAGCCGCATAGTGCTATTCAATAATTACTATCATCGATGTTAGTGTAAATAACGCAAAAAAGAAAAAGCTCGACCCCCATCGGGCTTTTTAATATTACATATAAAAATGGAAGCATAATCAAAAATCTTTCTGTGATGCGGCGCGATGCTCATTATGTTGCCGCCCCTACGGTCAAATAAATTCACCATAGTGGAAATCTTCGAGAGATAAATTGGAAAATACAATAACTTTATACAATGTTCCTGCCGGTTTCGATGGTACACCTCAACCGTAAAAGTCAAAAAATATGTTTTTGAATTTTTTTTGATGCGTTTTGTATATTTTTAGGTCTTTGCTTTTTGGCGGGGTTTTTCGTTGACATACCGTAACGGCGGGCGTATAATATTTTTGTTTAATAAAAATCAGCATTGTTGATGTAGAACGAATGAAAGGATTGTGTGATATGGTCAAAGTAGGTTTCGCTAAAAAATATTTTATCCCGTTGGTAGTCATTGCGACAGTGCTGATCGGAATATCATTATTTATCTCGGGCGGCGGCAGAATACGTTCCGTCGCCGAAAACGCTACGCAAAGCGACAGCGAGACGGTCACTACCGTTATGCCGCTCGATTATCATTGCTTTTCCGATGGGAGCGGCTACGGCAGCGAGGTAAAAGAACACCACTTGGATCCGAACGACGCGGTCGAATTTACCGTAAAAAGCGGGGAAGGGAAAATGCACAACGGCTGGATGACATTCCCCTCGGCGGTGACCTTACGCGCCAGAGCTCTGCCTACGTCATCCAAGATAGGCAGTCATACGCTTTCCAACGACTGGGCGAAAAGCGTAGATCTTTCGCATATGGGTTACGGCGATAAGAGCGTGAGCTCGATAGCCGGAACGGCAGATGCGGTCGGACGAGGCGTGATAGTAGTTTGCACGGAAAACGATGATGGGGAAAAGTCATTACAAGGTTTTCTACCGGGTTTTTTCAAACCCTCAATGAACGGCGATACGCCTACCGACGGGATAATTCCGTTCAAAGCAAACGGAAAATACATAGTTTCGCTGTTTTTCGAGGCGAAAGGCGTGGGCGGAAACAATCACCGTATCGATATAAAATTCCGAATCATCAACACACGATCGGATCAAGGTCACTCCAATTCCATTGTGATAGAGGACAGCGCAAACAGCGGCGCTTATGTGCCGAAAAACGGCGCTACGCGAAATGAGTTCAAGGTAAACTTCAATGATCTACACAATTTGAACGTCATTTATATGTACATGTCGCCGACGGACGAGGAGGGCGGTGGGCTTGTTCGTAACGGTCAACGATTCGACGCTCCCGGTAAGTATCGATTTTTTCAGTATCTCGGACCGTTCGATCTCGGTGCGTTCACGATCACGATAGACCGACGGACTCCGTCGGCAAGCTTCGGGAATATCAAGGCATATCCCTCGGGTATTCCTACATGCGAGGGTTACGTAACTGTCAACTGGGACGCTGGCAATGACAGTCAATGGAAGATAGCGTGTGAAATATACGACAGAGATACATACACGACCGAATCGCCGGGAGAAATGCGCGGGCGCGATCTGTCGGGCAGTATGAAGGTAGAAGTCCCCGGGCGGTATAAAGTCGTGATGCGTTTCGATAATTCCGCGAATTTGCTTGCGCAGGGGTTTGAAATAGCGACTTACGACGTAGACGTAGAGGAATACGCAAAACCGAGCGTCAATTACGAAGCGCTGACCGCGTCGCGGTTCAATTATATCAAGACGAAATGGTTTGAATTGGAATACGGCGGCGATATACGCTGTTTCTACGAGTATGACAGAGCGTTTAGCTACGCAATGTCTATCGAGGACGGAATAGTCAATAACGAAGGCGAGTTCCGCGCTTACTATTGCAATAAATATTCGGAGATAAACAGCCTGTACAACAAGTACGGCGGAACGCACAGCGCGAAGATATCTTCGATAAGACGCAATACAACGGACAATATCAAGCTGACCGCCGTCATGAACGAGCGCGCGGAAAAGCGCATAACCGAAAATTACTTTGACTGCCACGATAGAACGGAACGCGTTTTCGAGGAAAACAGTATGTTCGACAGATCGCATCTTTACCTCGACGATACGTTTCAATTCGTTCAAAAAGGCGCATGGGAAACTTCGACCGTGCATTATGTTCGTCCGAACGGCGAAAGCGGAACCATACCTTACGGAGTGCCTGTCGGGCAGATCGGTCTGCCCGACGGCAGGTACGATATAACCGAGTCGGATATATACGGTAACAGCACTCGCTACACGGTATACCGCGATATTTCCGCGCCCGTCGTAGGAATAAGGCTTAACGACAGCAGACGTATCGATGCGACGCAGACCGAGTATATTACCGATTATTTTGAGATAAGCGATCACAGGGACGAATACGATCCCTGGGCGGTGTTAAAAGTAAACGGGCAGTATTATCTGCACGGCGACTATATCCCGACCTTTTATGACAGCGGCGTATATAATATAGAATGTTACGACAGAAACAAGAACAAAACGAATTTTGCGGTCGTTGTACGAGAACGCGAACTCAGCGTAAGCCTAAACGCCGACAATAGATCGAATTTCTACGAAGCAAAGAACGGCGGCAATTTTACGGTCTTTAATTTCTCGCTCGAAATGAGAAACGCGAGATTCCCCGACGTATTTTACGAATTTACAGTAAACGGCACGGAAATGCCGTATCATGAACTGAACCGCACGCTGACGCAGTTCGGCGTATATTCGATAGACGTCCGAGATAAGTATTCGGAGGAAAAAATATCGTTCGGCGTTCGTATTGCCGAGCGCGAGCTTGCGCCTATACTCGTTTGGGACGATAACGAGCTTACGCGTATCGAAAACAACGGCAGATATACGGTAAACAGATTCCGCATCGAGTACGACGATCTTTATATACGCATCGACGGCAATAATAAATGCGGCGGTTATTTGAGCGTCGGCGGAGTGTACGAACTGACCGCCGTCGATATATACAGCGGGGCGCGGCTCGATTTTACCGTTACAGTCGAGGAGCGCGATATTTCGCTTGCGGCTAAGACGGATCACAACGCCGACGTCGTGCTGACGGGCGGTGAATATACGATCGTCGATCAGTTCAAGCTCGAGCGACTGAGCGAGGACAAGCTGTACTATATGTCGGTAAAGATAAACGGCGTGGCATACGATAATCGCGGTATGATGTTTGCCGAGCCCGGTATATATAAGATCGACGTCGAGAACATATTCAACGGGAAGAAATACGAAAGCGTATTCGTGATAGAAGAAAGACCGTTGGAGCTTATTTACAGGATAAACAATGATACATGGTGCGTAAACGGAAATTCGGACGGAGCGATATATAACTTTATCATAGACGAGCTGCCCGACTATCTCGACGCATATATCAACAATAAAGCTCTTAGATCCGTCGACTTGCCGAAACGCATTTCCGTTGCCGGCGAGTACGAGATCATCATAGTAGATAAATTCAGCGCGGAACAAACGCGCTTCGGCATCACGCTCGAAAAAAGATCCGCGCCGCGCATAGCGGTCGACGGCGATGCGCCGTCGTCGGTGACGGAGCGCGAATATATCGTGCGTAGATTTGCGTTTACCGATATGCCCGAGTATACGGAGATAACGATAAACGGCGCGATATATAACGAGGTAGACGGTTATATTACCGCCGCGGGCGTGTACACGGCGGAGATAAGGGATATTTACGCCGCAACGTGCAATACCGTTACTGTCGTTGTCGACGGTACGGAAACGGACGTCGTTATGATATTCGACGATAACCGAAGGCAAAAGCTGGCGGACGGCGAAAGTTACGACGTGTACAGGTTCAGGATAAACCCGCTCGACGCAGAAAAGAAAGCATATACCGAGATAAGCGTCAACGGCGTTGTTTACGACTTCGGCGGAATGATAACGGGATTCGGAAAATACGTCGTCGCCGTGAAAGATCTTTATAAAAACACCGTCGAAACGATGAATATAACGATAACGCCGCGGGAGCTTGACGCGCGGCTTTCGTCCGAGCTCGGTGAGCTCGACCCGACGGACGGCGCGGTATACGATGCGGCATTTTTAACGGTCGACAGTCTTCCCGCTCATCTTTTGGTCGAGATAGACGACGAGCCCGTTCTCGCATATACCGACGCCTACACGCTCTACGCGTTCGGCGAGCATACGGTCGGGATCATAGACAGATACAATGGGCGGCGGCTCGACTTTACTATCCGCATAGCGGAGCGGTCGGATGCGCCCGAAATAACTTATGACGGCGGAACGGTTCTCCGCGGCGAGCAAGGCAGAAACTATTATGTTTACGCATTCGCTATCGATGCGCTCGCGCACCAGGAAGTGACGGTCAACGGCGCAAAGATCGGGCACTGCGAATATACGGCGGCGGGCGAGTATAACATAGTCGCGCGCGATATATACAGCGGCGCGACGACGGCGTTTACCGTCACGGTAAAAAACATGACCGCGCTACCCAAGCTGTTCGCAGACGCGAATGACCCGTCGGATATCCGCGACGGCGGCAATATCTCGGTCTATCGCTTCAAGCTCGAGTATGCCGAACCGTTCCAGTCCGAATATCTCGATATAACGGTGAACGGAGAAAAACACGTTGCAAACGGTAAGTATTTTATAGCGAGCGGCGATTATGCGGTATGTATAAAAAATATCTTCGACGGATCGAAAACGACGTTCGGCGTCACGGTAAGACCGCGCGAGCTGTACTTGCCTATCGAGATAAACGGCGGTAAATTTATAAAAGCGACGGGCGCGATCCGCGTGCTCGATCATAAATTAGCGGACACATCGGAGATCGCCGAATATGCGGCGGTGAGCGAAACGCGGTCGAGCGCCGCGCCGAATGTTTACGAATATACCGTTGCAGACCGCTATTCCGATGCGTATATCACCGTAAGCGTTACGGTAACGGATATCAGCGGGATAATAGGTCTTGACGCAAACAAGACGATAGTCGACGGTACGATAACTCTTGCTATCGACGAAGATATTATGACCGCGGAAATGCGCGTCGACGGGCGCGCAGTCGATGCGCAGGAGCACGGCTACCGACTTACGGGCGATGCGGACGGCACGCATTACTATCTGCGCGTGACGAGCAAGCTCGACCCGACGGACGTGTACGAGATCTATTTGATCGTCAGAGGTGTAGGCAAATGAAAAAGATCGGCGAATGGAAATACCGAAACGGGCTGACTCGTATAATAACGCTGCTGTTGATAGCGGTGATGACGAGCTTCGCCGTTTATAATCTATTGACGCTTATACCTGCGGACCGCGGTTCCAAGCCGACGCCCAAAGCGACAATAGAATACACCGACGACGGGAATATCCGCGAAATAGCTACCAATTTCGAGATAGACGGCGGAACGGACAAAAAAGAATACGGCTATTACAATACGACAGTAAATATCGACGAAACCGACCGCTTGGTGTCGTATACCGCGGGCGATAGCGAAGTAGAGTTCGAGAGCAATTACGTATCGGGCTTGCTTGTCGACACGGTTAAATACCGCGGCAGGCAGGTCATGGAAAAAACGTATTTCGGCGGCGATATGAAACCGGATATCGTCGAATACGGCGATTTTTCCGTAATGTACGACTACAACGCCGACGGCACGATAAGAGCGGTCAAGACCAACGAAAACACCGTTCAGACGATGCGCGCGCAAATGACTGCGGAACAGCGTCGCGGCGGGTCGGGTGCGGGCGCGCATGCCGCCGCGCGGAGCACGGGCGAAACTATAGCCGTCAAGTCGAACGGAAAGACGGTCTACGAATACGAGACCGACGCGCAGTCGCGCATAGTGTACGAAGCCGACGCGATAAACGGCTGCGCTTACGGCTATACATACATCGGCGGAACGCTCACCGAGATAAAAAAATACCGTATATTCGACGGGATAGCATTCAATTACGAAACGATAGACGTTGCGCAAAACTTCGACTTCGATTTTGTCGATACGCGTTACGGCTACGAGTACGGCGGAAAGACATATATAACTAAATCAGCGTCCGAAAACGAAACTACGTATTATTCCTATGTCAACGACAGGCTTACCGTAGAAATAACCGACGGAGCAATGACGGAATACATACTCGACGGCGAGCTCAAATACGCAGGGCTCGTGTATGACGGCGAAACGTTTTTTTACGGTTACGATACGCTCGGCAGGATAGACGCGTTGCTCGACAGATACGGTAACGTCGTAGTAAAATACTACTTTACCGCGACGGGCGAGCTTTATGCGACCGCCGGCGCGTTTGCGGAAACGCTCGGCAAAGCCAACTCGATTCTTTTCGACGGAAAAGGCGTATACGACCATGCCCGCGGCGTGTATTACACAGCCGACGGCGTGTACGACCCCGCAACGTCGAGAACGAAAAAAATCGCGGACGGAACGACGGCGACCGTCGTCAACACGACGGCGACGGCGGAAGAGTATCTCAAAAAAGCACCCGTCAATAAGCACACCGTAATACACGACAAGGTAATGCAGATAGTCAGCGCATACTTCGACCGCGAAAAAGTCGAGGTAGGCTTCGGGCTGTACGTCGAAACCGAAGCGGGCGAAAAAACGGGCATTGTCGATATTTATACATTGCCGTACGAAATAGCGCCGTTTACCTGCGGCAACCTGCTTAACGGAAATCAGGTATACGACGTAGTATTAAATACGGAAACGCAGTTGCGCAACGCTCGGGAGAAAATGCGCGAGCTTACCGACGAAAACAGCGACAAACGCGTAAACTACTTTTCGTCGTACAAGCCCCAGAGCGGCACTATGGATATCTGCGGCGAGTTCGTCTTTCTCGGCAGTCTTATACGCTATGCGACTATCGAAAACGGCATCATTATTTACGACGTGCTCGAAAACACGTCGGATAATTACAGCGGAAATACCAACGTATATGACTACGACAGATCGCTGTATATTATATTTAATAAACCCGACTACGAGATAGAAATGTTCGAGGGCGTCCGCATCATAGCGGGCATGACCCAGGAATACTACGACAACGTTCAGGAACAGCTCGAGGTCGCGCAGGCAAACGCTCAGCTCACCTCGGATAAGATAAACGCCTACGAAGACCCGGCAATCTTTAATACCAACGACAGCAAGAACATATGGGATCTCGTCAAGATACCTAATGGAATGACGTGGGTATTTGACGAAAACGGGGAAGCGTCGGTCAAAAAACTTCCCGAGCCGGAATCGGGTCGGTTTTGGCGTGCCGTCGCGCTCGGCGTCGCGGTCGTCGCCACTATTGTAGTTACGGCGGTCGTTACGATAGCGACGGTCGGCTGCGGCACGCCGATAGTTGCCGCAGTGTGCGCAGGCGCGCTGATAGGCGCAGGCACGGGATTCGTGATAGGCGCGGCGACGGGCTTTGCTTTCGAGCTCGGGTCGCAGATAGCAAGCGGCGAAGATATCGATTGGGCGGCGATAGGTATGACGGCGCTCGAATTCGGCGTTACGTGCGCGGAAGTAGGCGGTATCACAGGAGCCGCGCTCGGCGGCGGACTTGCATTCGGCGGTTGTTTTGTCGCCGGCACGGAAGTTGCGACGCCGGAAGGGAATACCGCTATCGAGGATATCGCGGTCGGGGATACGGTGCTCGCGCGCAACGACAAAACAGGTGAAACGGAAGAAAAGGAAGTAACTGAAACTTACGTAAAACAAGCGCATGAAACGGTAAAGCTTACGGTCGACGGAGAAGAGATAGAAACGACAAAGGGACACCCCGTGTATGTTGAGAATAAAGGTTATATAGCGGCGTCGCAACTGCGAGCAGGCGATATATTAGTCGACGTTAACGGGGAAAAACACGTGCTGGAAAAAGTTCGGCACGAGCTGAAAGAGCGTCCGATATCAGTATACAACTTCGCGGTCGCAGACGACCATAACTATTATGTCGGCAAGACGGGCGTGCTCGTGCATAATGTATGCGGAGGCATTACGCTTAGTGGTAAGCAAACAGAAGCTTTAATAGCTTATGCTATGTTTACTGGTTTGTCAATCTCAGAAATTTTAATTTTACTTGCTATTGGTAAGATAACGTGGTTTGAAATATTTACATGTGAAATTACAGATGAGAATGAAAAAGAAAAAGCTTCTGATATAGATTGGGATTTGCCAAAGCCACGGCCAAATAATGATGAGCCGCATTATAGATTTGCTTTTATAGAAAATGGGATAAAAAACGATATACATATTGAGAAAACACAATTTACTTTAACGGAGGCATCATTAATTATCGCTTTAACATTTTTAGTTATTGATATAAATGAGTTAATAGATGATCTGAAGAAAAATCCTAGTGATATTGAATTTGCATCAAAGTTTATAAATTTAGACATTGATATAAATAATTTTGTTATGAAATATGTTGAAAGGCTTTATAAAGAAATTATAAAAATGGATAATGAGGCAAATATTTATGCTATAGGATTTTACACAAAAAATAAACCTCATGCATTAGCCTTGCAAATTTGTGCATCTACATTATTAGAATTACTAGGTGTTGATATCATAACGTCTCATCACTATAAACCAGAAGAACTAAGTAATAAAACTGCTGCACAGTATAAGCATTACCATGTAAAACTAAAAAACTTAGATTATTTGAATGACTTTTCTCAGTATGGAGATGAATTTCTGAAAAAACTAGGAAATTATCATTTATTTTATGATAAACGCGTGAGATAATGAACGGATATTATAGATATAACTTAAAAAATAATTGGGGCAACGTAATAGGTTTTCTGATAGATCATTGCGATAGCTTTGCTGTTAGAAGCGGTAGCTTAAGCCTTAATAAGTTTTCATCTATCGTATTAGAAGATGTACTTTCGTATGAGCCAAACAGTCTTTTACGTAACGATTTTATAGAATACGATACAGCGAATAAAATCGGGTTTCTTAAGTTTCGGATAAGTCCCAATTCTATAAAATGGCTTAAACTGCATAGAAGCTTGAGCGATTTCGATGAAACCTTTTATGAAAAAGTTTTTAATATCGATAGGGACAAATTGAATAGAAAATACATTTTCAGCGATATATGCTTTTATTGCGGAGAAAAGCTGCTTTTAGAAACCGAGACGGAAAACGGTTACATAGGGATAGCGGATGACGATCCGGATTTTGAGCGGCAATTTTACGCAATTCTTGATAGTGCGATCGCGAAAGAAAATGCCACTATAACGAGCATGATAAAGGAATGGACGGGGTTGATTTCAAAAGGGGCGAATAGGGAAGAATATATCGATAAATTCGTTTCCGATAAATATCCTATAAGCGTGTTTCTTGTTATGTTTGATAAGCATAAGCTTTACATAAACAAGTGGATTGATTTTTATGAGAAAATAGATACAGAAATAGTGGCTGAAATAGTTGTGAAGAAACTGAAAAGCCTAGGAGACCCCGTAGAAGATATCGCAGAGGTTTATCGTTGGTTTAACTTTGCCAATGAAAAATATATGGATTTTTATGCCTCGTCAAACAAAAAGATAAAATTGAATTACAATGGAATTTTATCAGGTGCAAATTATATTGCACGGTATCTTTTGTCGCTTTCGCAAGAGCTTTTCAAAGAATCTTTTAGAAAAGCGCTTATTAACAGCGAAAAATTCGTTGTTTCGTTAGATTATTTGAGATCGATTTTTGATGTATGGGATGCCTTTGGTTTGCCTATCGAAATACTGTCGATTGACGATATTACGGCAATAAAAAAAGGCTGGGATGACGTGGGATATTATAATAAAGACGGAGAAAATATCAAGCAAGGGGTTTTATTGGCTTGGTTTATTCGGCGCATACGCTTTCTTTGTCGTAGGAACAGTAAGTCGGATATCATATCCGATAAAAAATTGTTTATAACGAAATATTCCGAAAAAGATCGTGACATAAACTATGATTTAGAATTGGCGTATGCGTATATGTACGGTATTACTTATAAGCAAAGTTTTTCCCATGCCTATGCATATTTGCGTAAAATAGCAAATGAGCCTAATTTTTATGACTGTCAGTTCGACCTTGCGCGATGCTACCTTAACGGCTGGGGAACGGAGAAGGATATAGAGCAGGCAAAGCATTGGTTCGAGGTCGCGGCGATGAATGGACACCCGAAAGCTCGGGAACAGCTCGATAGGATAGAAAAAGCGGAGCATAACGGTCGATAACAATGGTCAAGAGAAAAACTTTATTTACTGTAATACTGATCGCGCTTTTTGCTTTGGGTATCTTCGGCGTGTGCTATTGCGCGCGTGCAGCGGCGGAGAGCGGCGTCGGCACTGCGGAAGATCCGCATATTATCTCCACGCCCGAACAGTTAAAAACATTTGCCGACGAAATATCGAGCGGAACTGTCGACGGGTATAACGGTGAATATTTCGTTTTGAGCAACGATATAGACATGAGCGGCATATGCGCGGCGAGCCCTGAGGGATGGGATCCCGTCGGCGATTATCTGAGCAGGTTCAAGGGGCATTTCGACGGGCGGGGGTTCGCCGTAAAAAACCTCGATATAGTTCGACCCGATGAGAATTATGTCGGGCTTTTCGGTATACTCGACGAGGCGGCGACGGTGGTCGGTCTAAGTGTTTACGGTGACATCGTCGGAAAAAACAATACGGGCGGGATCGCAGGACAGAACTTCGGCAGGATAGAAAACTGCTTTAATCATGCTCGGATACATAACGATACGGCGGAAATGGCGATGAACGTCGGAGGCATTACCGGGCTGAACGGGGGCGCGGTAGTCGGTTGCGGCAACTTCGGCGATATAGACGGCGCGCTGTATTTTGTCGGCGGCGTCGTCGGGATAAACGATGCCGTCGTGGAAGGGTGTTTCGGAGCGGCGGAGGTATCTTCTCTGCTTAAGTACGGCGGCGGCGTTGTCGGCATGAACAGCGACGGTGCGATCGTGTCCGAGTCGTTCAACAGCGGCGCGGTCGATGTAGATACTTACTCGGGCGGCGTGGTCGGCGGCAACGACGGCACGGTCGCATGCGTTTACAATACCGCGGCGGTCATGTCGACGGATCACGCGGGCGGGATCTGCGGAACAAACGGCGGCGTTTTGAGCAATGCTTATAACCGTACCGAAACTATCTCGGGCAGGGTGCATAAGGGCGCGATATGCGGCAGGAACGTCGGCTCGGTCGAACTTTGCTACAACTCCGCTACGCTATATCCCGACAGCGTCGATTGCGTGGGCGTCGACGATTTCGATCTGTCTATGCCCGACGTCATATTGGCAGGCGGCAAGCTCGGCGGTCTGGCGCAAGGCGTCGGCGCGGGAAAATGGATCAAGCGCGAGTTTGACGACGGGAATTGGTACATGCCCGAGCTCGCTATGCTCGGCGGCAGTACATGCGAGGTCGCGGCGAGCGCGTCAAGACAGAGCGCGGCAGCCGCGCGGATAACGGTCGCCGCCGCCGACGTGGCGATAGATAACGACAGGTTTATATACAGCGGCGGGGAGCACAAGCCCGACGTGCTGTTAGGCGGGAGCATTGCGGCGGAGAACGTTATATATACGCGAAAGACGACCGACGGTATCGATGCGGGCGGCGAGAACGGCGCGAGCGTCGAGATAACGTTCATCAATTATTATAAAGGGATCTTCACATTCGCGTTTACCGTCGCCAAGCGCGAGATATCACTCGATTGGTCTGATGACGCGATCGTGTATAACGGCAGTGTTCAAACGCCGATTGCGCGCGCGGTCGGCGCAGTCGACGGCGAAAACATCGAGTTTGAATACGAAACGTCGGGCGGTATAAATGCGGGCAGGCATACGGCGAGAGCCGTTATTGCCGACGAGCGCGACGCGAACAATTACAGTATAAAAAATGCGGAGACCGAGTATACGATATTGCGTTCCGACTTATTTATAGCCGCCGCCGCAGATACCGTTTACAACGGCAAAGCGCAAAAGCCGACGGTGGAAATAATATCGGGAAAGATAGGCGACGAGCACATCGTTTTCGATATAGACGGCTGGCAAGATAATATCGATGCGGGCGAATATACCGTTGCGATAAGGCTTGAAGATAACGCCGTCAATGCGAATTACTTTTTGCGTGCGGATAAGCTCGGTTATGCGATCGACCGAAGATCGGTCGAGATCGAGTGGGCGGCACGGCAGACGGTCTTTAACGGTCGGGCATGCCATCCCGAGGCTTTCGTATCAGACAGCGCCGACGGCGACGAAATAGCGCTCCGTTATTCGGGGCATGAAAACAACGTGCACGTCGGCACGGGCTATACGGTGAGCGCCGAGCTTGTAGAAAACGCTGTCGGCAAAAACTACACGGCGGAGCGCAGTGTGTGCGTTTACGATATAACGCCCGCGCCGATCTCTTTGACTTTTTCCGACGCGCCGCTTATTTACAACGGCAAGCCGCAGTATCCGCAATTTACTGCGTCGGGACTATGCGGCGGATATGCGGAGTTTATAGTAAGCGGTCACGAGAATAATATCGCCGCTACCGTCGGCGAAGATCATACCGTTACCGTCAGGCTGCGCGACGGGTCGGACTACGCGCTCGAGCCTGTTACAGTGCATTACGGGATCGAGCCGATGCCGATAGTCGTTAAGTGGAAGGACGGCGCGCTCGTTTACAACGGCGCTGTACTGCGACCCGATGCGGAAGTCGTTACAGATACGCCCGATAAGGTCGAGCTTGTATACGGCGGTTACGACGGACGCGATGCGGGGAGCGGGTATCGAATAGAAATTTCCTCGGCTAACGGCAATTATATCGTTACGAATACTCTTACCTACGACATAGCGCCGCGTCCGGTAGAGGTCGTGCTGTCTGCGGAGCGTTTCGTTTATAACGGAAAAGAACAAAAGCCCGAAGTCGTTTCGATAACGGGAGTTTTGCCCGGCGATACGGTCGGCTGCGTTTTACGCTGTCCGCAGTCCGTGCGTTCGGGAGAGTACGTCGCGGAGGTCGAATTGACCGACGGGAATTATACGGTCGGGAACGCGGTCTGTCGTTATGTTATCGGCAAGAAACAGATGATCATCGACGGAGTGGCGGTCGCGGACAAGACGTTCGACGGTTCGACATCGGTCGTGCCGACGGGCGGGCGAATGACGGGCGCAATAGCAGGCGACGACGTAGATTTTGTTTTCGGCGAGTGTAACGCGGTCTCCGCCGACGCGGGCATGCGCGACGTGCACATCGCGATATTGCTTATAGGTAAAGACGCATCGTGCTACGAGCCTGTCGCTCCGCTTGCGAGCATCATGATAAAAAAGGCGGTCTTTGCGCCCGTCGTGACGATGTTTCCGTCGGTAACTTTCGCATATGACGGCGCTCCGAGATCGGTATTTTACCTCGGAGAACTGCCCGTCGGACTGAGCGTCGAGTATGTGGGCAACGGCATGGCGGAGATCGGCGAGCATACGGTTACGGCGCGGTTTGTCGATGAAAAAGGAAACTACGAGCCGATAGCCGACCTGCGCGCCGTTATGTTTATCGCGCAGTCGGTCTTTGCCGACGGCGATAGCGGAGTAGGGGTTCGCGTCGTTGACGGCTATATCGATTACGGCGCGGTTTTGCGCGTGGAAAAGACAGAGCGTCCGAGCGCGGCTTTGCCTGCCGCGGACAAGCCGGTATGGGTATACGATATATCTTTTGAAAAAGGCAACGTGCGCGTTTTGCCGAACGGTAGGATAGAGATATCCGTCGAAACGGCAGACGCCGATAAATACGACGCGCTTAGATTGTTTCGTTTCGACGGCTCGGAATATAGCTCGGTCGAATTCGAGATACAGGGCGGCGCGATAGTCTTTTTTGCCGACAGTCTTTCTGTGTTTGTGCTGACGGGCAAAAAGCCGTCGCCGATGCCGCTTATCATAGGAACGTGCATGCTGTGTCTTACAGCGGCCGCGGCGATAGTCGGTATCGTGTTCGGACGGAGAGCGCGCATCGCGGCGAGCGGCGCGCGCAGTGCGGCAGTCGGCGTGTCGGCTTCCGCGTGCGGCGGCGAAACGTCGTTCGTCATCGACGGGGTGCAATGTACGAGCATAGAAAGCTTCGAGTGCGCGTTGTGTTTTAAGCAAAGAAATAAGCAGATAAAGGTATGCGCTATGCCGCCCGAAAAAGCGGCGGACTATGCGAGGGGGATGGGCAAAGATAAAAGGCGCGTGCTGTATTGGAACGGCGCGGAGTTCGGACGGCGGTCCGAAGCGCATGAGCGGCTGACGGAGCGGGCGAAGGAAGCGGCTGAAAAAAAGGCTTGCTTTTTTGAAAATTCGTGATATACTATTTCCGTACGGTCTGTCGGCGCGCGACGCGTCGGCGGCATAACGTATCGGGAGAGTGGAAATGACGCGTATCGCCATAGTCGAGGATGAGCAAAAGGAAGCGTAGCTTTTGAAAAGCCTGCTGTTCGATCATGCCGCGGCGCACGGACGCGAGTATTCGGTCGAGTGGTTTTGCGAGCCGCTCGCGTTTGTCGCGGGTTACGACGGCAAGTTCGATCTTATCTTCCTCGATATACAAATGCCAGGCATAAGCGGCATGGACGTTGCGCGCAGGATACGCAAGAGCGACGGGCGCGTCGGTATAGTATTCGTGACCAACATGGTGCAGTACGCGGTCGAGGGCTATTCGGTGCAGGCGTCCGACTTTATAGTCAAGCCCGCCGCCCCCGCGAGCGTCAATCGCGTGATGAACCGCGCGCTCGCCGCGCTCGATCGCAGCCGCGACATTACCGTCACCGTCAAGAACGCCGCCGACGGGCGGACTGCCGTGCTCGGCGCGGCGGAAATACTGTATGTCGAGGGCAGCGGTCATCGCATTACCTGGCATACCGAAAAGGGCGTGTTTTCCGATTGGGGCTTGATGAACGCGGTATCGGCGCGCCTGCCCGAGCGGGTGTTTGCGCGCTGTCACGTTTCGTTCCTAGTCAATCTCGGGCACGTGCGCGAAACATCCAAGGACAGCGTGACGGTCGGCGACGACGTTCTGCCCGTCAGCCGTCAGCAGAAAAACGCGTTTTTCTCCGCGCTCGCGGCGTACCTCGGACGCACGGGGGGGGGGAAAATATTTATAACTTCTCCTCTGCGCTGTTCTGGTACAAGTTCATATTCATTACCGAGCTTTTAGCGGCGGAGTGCTCTTTCGTATTTTTGCTCAAAGAGCGCGGCAGGTTCGTGCTGCGCGCGGCGCTGTCGGTGCTCGGCATGTATGCGCTCACCTTTGCCGTGCCCGTATTCGGGTATAACGCGCTCGCGGTGTCGGCGCTTTTTGCCGTGCTGTTTGCGGCGAGCCTCGGCGCGATGGCGCTTTGCTTCAAGGAGAAGTTCAGCGTAATATTGTTCTGCGGGATATGGTCGTACACCGTTCAGCACTTTTCGTATCTCATCGGCAATCTTATCACGACGGAAGCCGGGCTGTCGAGCGGCTCGGTCTACGAGTCGACGATCACCGTCTATAACGCGGGGTCGCTCCTCATCGGCACGGCGGCGTTCGTCGCGGTGTATCTCATATCGATGTTTGCCGTCCGTTACATATTCCGCAACATGAGCGGTATACGCATCCACGGGTTCATGCTCGTCGTGCTGTCGATACTGTCGCTCGTCATCGAGATAGCACTCAATGCGGTAGTCGTGTTCTTGCAGGTGGAAAACATGTCGCGCACGCTGTTTGCGCTGTGCTATGTTTACGATATGATAGTGTGCCTGCTCACCATCGGGCTTTTGATATTCTCGCTGTGGAACAAGTCGTTACAGCACGAAAAGTCGATAATGGAGCTGCGGTTCGGGCGCGAGCGCGAGAGCTTCGAGATACGCAAGGACAAGATAGACCGTATCAACATAATGTGCCACGACCTCAAACACCGCATACGCGAGCTCGGCGAAACGGGCTATGCGAGCGACAAACTGAAAAAGCTCGAAAGCGCCATCAAGAGCTATGACGCGGGCTACCGCACGGGCAACGACGCGCTCGACGTTATACTCGCGGATGCGGGCGTGCAGTGCGAAAAGAACGGAATACAGCTCGTGTGCATGGCGGACGGGTCGGCTGTATCCGCGATGGACACCGACCATATATATTCGCTGTTCGACAACGCGATAACAAATGCGATCGACGCGGCGGAAAAGGTGAAGGAGCCGGAAAAACGCTATGTGTACGTATCCGTAGCGCGCAAGGGCGGCATGGCCGCGGCGCTCGTGTTCGTCGCGTTCGCGGCGTGCGGCGGAAACAGGCTCAGCTCCATCGAGGTCATTGCCGATACGACGGTCTTTGTCGAGGGCGATGTCATCGATGCGGACAGCGTGACGGTAAACGCGACATACTCGGACGGCAGCAGCCGCACCGTAACGGGCTGGACGACGGACGTCGGTCCGCTCGAGATCGGAAAACAGGTCGTAACGTTTACATACACGGAACGCGGCGCGACGGCGACCGCGACGCTCGATATAACCGTCGTTGCGGCGGACCACGTGTGCGAGTTCCCCGTCGAGTGGAAGAGCGACGCGCAGTCGCATTTCCGCGAGTGCTCATGCGGCGCGCGCACAGACGAGGCGGCGCACATCCGCGCGGGAATAACCGTCACCGAGGAAGCGGGCTGCGAGATCGACGGGCTAAAGCGGTTCGTATGCGCGGTATGCGACTACGTAGGCACGGAAAGCCTTGCGGCGCTCGGGCATAACTACAATATCGACCGCGCGGACGACGCGGAGCACTGGCAGGACTGCGCGCGCTGCGGCGAGCCGTCGGAAAAAAGGGCGCACAGCTTAGAGCTGTTCGTGTACGACCTGCGCACGATATATTCGGACGGAGATATATTCTCGCTTGACGGCGCGACCGCCGAGGTAGAATGCGGCGAGTGCGGGTTCGTAAAAAAGATAGACAATTCGGAGATACGCGCTTCGGCGGACGTCATCGGCGCAAACGACGACGGCTTGCGAGTAACGCTGACCTACGGCGACACGGAAACTTCCGTCGTTATTTCGGTCGTGGAAAAAGCGCTTATCGGCGTGCGCGCGGACAAAGCGAAAAACAAGACGGCGTACAGGTTGGGCGAGAGCTTTGCCGCAGGCAAGCTGACGCTGGTCTACAACAACCAAACGACAGAGGACATAACGCTCACCGCCGATATGGTGACGGGCTTCGACACGGATACCTACGGCGG
>CAJTND010000010.1:29272-41699 GCA_910577995.1 uncultured Christensenella sp.
AAGGACGCTGACGGTAAGTCATGGCGGATTCGAGTGCACGCTCGATATAGCGGTGGTCAAAGCGCTCGAATCGAGCGGCGGCTTCGTCAAGATACAGGCGGAGGACGGCGAGTACGTCGACATGAGCGGCGCGGCGGCGCAGGACGCGGAGAAAGAAAAGTTCGAGAGCATGCAGACGCTGACGAGCGGCGGTATAGTGCCCAGCGATGCGGAGGGCTCTTGCACATCAAATATTTCCGTCAAGGGCAATAAGATAACCGTAAGGTTCGACGCGCTCGCGGGCGGAACGTTCACGCTCGGCATGCGCGCGCAGTCGGGAAGCAGCAAGGGCAGCGCGACCGACACGAATTGGAAGGATATGACGCTGTGGACGGTGCTGACCGATATAGTCGGCGAGATAGACGTCAAGCAAGGACTTAACGAGATAGAGCTCACGTTCAAGGGCGAAACGGCAAAGACCATGCGTTTCCCCGATATCGACTATTTCCTCCTGACTGCCGTCGTTTGATAAATCGAAACGACGGAAAACGAAAACGGGCGCGCGCCATATCGCCGCCTGTTTTCGTTTGCTTTTAATTAAGTTTGAACAATGTTCAACAATCGCTTGGCTTTATCGCGCCGTGAGAGTATAATTTGTTTGAACACTGTTCAAAGGCGGTAGAAATGGATAGTAAAGAAGCGATGATCAAAGCCGCGACGGAGCTTATCGAGGAGCGCGGCGAGCGGCTCGGCTCGGTCACGGTGCGCGAGATAGGCAAGCGGGCGGGCGTGGGGCTCGGGCTTGTCAATTACCACTTCGGGAATAAGGACGAGCTTATCGCGCAGTGCGTGGAAAAGATAATAAACGGTATCGTCGCGAGGTTCATCGAGATGCGCGAGCGGACGGAGGGGATGCTTCCGTCGGAAAAGCTGGAAAGCCTTGTCGAAATGACGCTGGACTTTTTGTTCGAGCACCGCGCGGTGTCGCGGATATCTATACTTTCGGACATGCAGTCGCCGAAGCCCGACGACAACACGCAAAGGACATACTCGGCATATCTTCCGCTCGTGGCGGCGTGCCGACCCGATTGGGACGAGGACAGAGTGAAGCGTGTGACGCACTGTCTTATAGCGTCGATGCAGCAGTCGTTTTTGAGAAGCGGCGCTATCTCCGACGCGCTCGGCGCGGATATAACGGATAAGCGCGCTCGAGCGGACTATTGCAGGCGGCTTATATGGGATATTGTGGGGGCGGCGGAATGAAGATAACTGTGATAAACGGAACGGAGAAGCGCGGCGACGTACAGGCTCAAAGAAATGTTTTTGGCGCGTTTCGAGCCGAACTCGGGAACAAAAGAAATAACGGAGTTCTATCTGCCGAAGGACTGCCCGTGTTTTTGCAGCGGCTGCATGCGGTGCTGTGTCGAGGACGAGAGCAAATGCAAGGACTTCGAGCATGTTCGGCATATCGCAAAAGCGATCATGGAAGCCGACCTTATAGTCATGACGTCGCCTGCTTATGCGATGCACGCCACGGGCGCGATGGAAGCGTTGCTGGATCACTTCGCTCCGCGCTGGATGCCGCACCGACCCGCGCCCGAAATGTTCGGGAAGCGCGCGGTTATAATAACGCAGTGCCTAGGCGGCGGCGCGAAGCAGGCGGCAAAAGACATCAAGCACAGTCTGTCCTAGTGGGGCATATCCGATATACACGTGTTCGCCGGCGCGCTCATGGAGAATATCGTATGGGACGGACTGTCCGAAAAGCGCAAGAACAAGCTCACGGCAAAAATAGAGCGACTCTCGAAAAGAACGTCGAGGATAAACTTCGATAAGCCCGCGCATACGAGCATAGCGACAAAGCTAAAATTCACTATCTGCAGATTTATACAAAAAAGGCTCTACAAAAAGAACCCCGACTACGCCGACGCCGCGTATTGGCACAGCCGCGGCTGGCTCGGCAGATCCCGCCCGTGGAAACCACGTTCGCAATAAGAAACTTGATATATATTGCAAATACTTTATGCGACGCTTGTAAAATCAAATAAATACTGGTTTTTATTTTCTAATACTTGCACTTTGAAAAGTCATATGTATCGCTTATTTTTCTCCAAGTATGATGGGTAGAATTGAAGTTGTGCTTATAATCAAGTTCATAAACACCCATAAAAACATACTCTCTGCCGCTGTATGTAGCTTCGATCACATTAAAAACCACTCTTTGCATTTCCAGCTCAAATTCGTCTGTAATGTTTAGACCTGCCGTGTATTCTTCGCGGATTGCATTTCCACCGTCATACGGCGTATTTGTCCACCCCGATGAATGTTGCTTCCCGTTAATTGGAATAAACCATAGTATATCATCATTTTTCATTTTAAGCGCACATTTCCCAAAATAGTCGATATGCTTATTCAAGAGTTTGTTTATAAATTCGTAGTGTGTATTTGCATAAATTTTTTCACCTGATTTCATTTGTGTTAACCCCTCATTTTTTAATTAAAGAAACATCTTCTTTGCAATAATAACAGATAAATCATGTAAAGTCAATAAGTAGCTATGAGCTTGATGATACAAATACAGACGTGTCAGGTGAACATCGGAAATCCGAAGGCGCAAAGCTCGAATATTAGAGTAGTTTTATACGTCCGCATCACATACCCGACCGCAATATACGGGAACGTGGGCATACAATAAAATGCAATATGTTTTGATTACTGCGCTTTTGAGTGGTTGGGAAAAGATAAACTAAATTGAAATTTATTCTTCAAAATGTTCCAATTTGTCGGCAGGATATGCTTTTGACCAATGATACGGTTGTAATTCAGCCAATTGGACAAATTTCAAGGAATAGTCTTCGGTAGTAACTGCCACTTGCACTTCATCTCCCCAAAATTTCAACCGTTCCTGACAGATTCCGCAAGGGGTTAAGATCTTAAACGGAGATCTTTCATTATCTCGAACCAAACACAAACAGTGTGTAACTTTTTCATTGAACTTGTGCGCCTCTAAAATTGCGCCTGTTTCAATACACAGAATAGCCGATGCGTTTGCGGTTTCGATACTTACACTAATAAGATAATGCTCTTGTTCGGTGTGAATGACGGCTGCGCCACCCCAACCGACAGGATAGCGTTTCTCTATAAAGTCCTTTGCAATTTTGTACATTTCTTTTTCGATTTTTTCATCCCGCATAACGTTACAATGCCTTTCATTGATACAACTTATAGCTTTATTAAGCAAACATATTATACCATAGATTACCGCCATTTTCAACCGCATAACAGAGTAAAAACCTGTTATTCGAAACAAAAATCGTCAAAGAAAAAACCTAAAACCGTTTCCATTAATAATGAGTTCGTTTTAGGTGGTGGATCGTAAGTTCTAAAAGCGAACCTAACTTTAATCACAAATGTAAGTTACATGTGGATGGAAAGAAAAATTAACTAGAATCTTCCCAGTTTTGTTTTCTTATAAAGTCCATAGTGAAATCTATAAGAAATATTCTTATCGTATGGAACTTCTGGGGAAATATTGGTTGGACTTTTTTCTCTATAAGAAAAATGAAAATATTTATTATTTCCTTCTATTGCTGCTATAACATTACTATCATATAACAATTGTAAAAATTGCTGCGGATCTTCAACAAATTGAGGAACTTCTTTTGCGTTTTCTAAAATATAATCAATATACTTTTCATAGTTTTTTTTGTATTGTTCTATCGTAAACTGTGCATCATTAAAAAAATCAAAAAATTTTTTAAAATGCTTAAAATCATCTTCTGAATAGTAAAATGATAACTGGTCTTTTAATGATCCTAAAAAATATTCAGAATAATTATTTTGAAATTCATCGCTCGAATAAGTTTTATAATCAAATTGATTGTAACCTCCTTTGCCTCGTTGCTTCATAAGATCTTGAAGTATTTTTAATATACGTTGGATATCTCTAGGACGACTTAAAGAAATTTTTAAGAACTCCATAAAAGCTGTATCGTATTGTCTTGATTGACTGGTTGAAGTTATTTGCCACTTAAAATAATCATCCCATATGTATTCCGACGAAGTTTCCTGATCATATGCTAACAATTTATTAGCCATTTTATATAAAAACGATGATTGATATTCAATATATGTTGTTCGCCAATCCAAGTAAACAGAATTGTCAATTAACTTATTAGTAGCATTCTGTAAATTTAAAGAGTTAAATATATCTGGACGCAAAAGCAAAACTATTTTAAATTTGCCTCTCGAATCTTTTATATTGGCAAACAACTCAGTATTAAGTGACCATGTTGCATTTGCTAATCCTCTTATACACTCCAAATAATCAGAATATACAATTTGATTAGGACGAACATCAATACCATCAATATATAATGTTATATTTTTATTTATTTTTAGTTTGCTTAAACAATCTGAAAATTGTTTTTCGATATAATATAAGTTCATTTGTAAACGTTGCTCCGTAAACTCTACACTTTTTGTAGATGAACCACCCATTTCAAGATATTTAAATATTAATTTGGCTACTAATTCGCTATTATCAACAATCTTTAAAGCACTAATAATTTCTGGTGAAAAGGCTTTATTATAGTATTCATCTATTGCATCCATTAAACTATTAATATTACTTTTATTAAAAATTGAAATAGTCTTATCCGACTCTGTCACGCTTTTAGACAAAAGCAATAATAAAATTGTTTTCCAAATATCAGTATAGCCACTAATATCTATTTTTCTATTTTTTTTAAGTTCATAAAACTTTTCATAATCAGTGCTATTAATAAATTTTAATACTGATTTTTGATTTTTATAATCACAATTATTTAAATAAGTAGCGTAAGCTGTCTTTCCCGTCCCTTTCTCTCCTATTAAATAATAAACATTGGGTTTAAGTAAATCATCTAAAAAAGAATTTTTTACAAAAACGCTATTTAAAATTTGTTTATTCTCTCTTTGCATATAGTTTTGTGCATCGGAAAAACCTAAGTTTAATGATTGGATCTCTTTCATATTTTCTCCTTTAAATGTTTTTCTTAAAATTGTATTTATCAGCAATTTTATTTGCCCGATGATACGGCGAGTATGTGCTTTTAGATATATTATTAAAAATATAGCGGGTTTTTGTTTTCTTCATAATAACTTATTACGTTGTTAACCTATTCGGAATTTTTTATTTCAGTTCGTTAAACAAGATGATTGTAACATAACTTTTGCTTGATTTCAACTTTATTCAGCAAAAATGTCAAAGTATTTTTTTGTATTTTTTGATTTAATTGTATCATTAGAATCTTGCATTATTGTAATATTTTACAACTTATTGCATTAAGCCATAAAATATTACAACAACGAAAAAGCCTTTTGTGTTTAGTCGTTAAAATATTTTAAATGCCCACTGAATATATTTTGTGAAACGCCGTTGAAATAGGGCAAAGCAACATCTTGCGATAGAGTCCATATATTGTTGTTTGAAATTATTGGGATATTCAAATACATATTATGTCCCCGAATGCTATCTCGTCTAGGTCGAGCAATACATATTCAAGAGCATGCACAAAGCGTGGAAGAAGATAAACCGCGTAGACAGGCGTCAAAAGGGATTGAAAAAGCACTATTAAGAGTGTCGGAAGTCGCCCGAAAACTGTTTGTCGGTCACTCGCTCGGCGGGCTTGCGGATACCTATACCGACGTGTCCGACGAGTATCTGAAAACCGAAGCGCAAAAGCTCGATTATTAGCTATACGATAGCGACGATTTCCCACTAACTCGACCACAATATACGGAAACGCGGGCAAACAAAAAAGCACAATATGTTGTGCATACTGCGCTTTTAGGTGGTGGAGATAGTGGGACTCGAACCCATGACCTATGCGTTGCGAACGCATCGCTCTACCAACTGAGCTATATCCCCATGAGCGAGATATAGTTTAACATATTGCGGCGGGTTTGTAAAGTGATTTAGCTCGGAATTTTTTAAGAGCGGGAAGTTTTTTTGTTGATGGTTGTTTGGACGTCGGTGCGCGGGGGTTGACATTATGCGCGGATAGGAATATAATAACGGCGGAGCGTATTTTATGAGAGAGTTGTTATCCGAAGGTATAAGGTCGACGCCCGCGTCGTTCGTGCGCGGCATACTCAAGGTCGCCGCCGACCCGAGCATCATTTCGTTTGCGGGCGGGCTGCCCAATCCGATATCGTTTCCGCAGGACGCGCTGTCGGAGTCTATGCAGCGCATAGTCAAGGACTACGGGAGCAAGGTCTTTCAGTACTCGCTGACGGCGGGACTGCCCGAGCTCAGGCGGTACATAGCGCAACGGTACAAAGCCAAGCACGGGCTCGATATCACCGAGGACGAGATCATTATAACGACGGGTTCGCAGCAGGCGCTCGATCTTATCGCCAAGGTCCTGCTCGACAGGGGCGACGGCGTGGTCGTGGAAAACCCGACGTACCTTGCGGCTATCCAGGCTTTTTCGATGAGCATGCCGAAGTTCTATCCCGTCGACCTGAACGACGAGGGCATGGACGTCGACGGGCTTCGCCGCGCGCTCGAGAACGATGTTAAGTTCGTTTACGCCATCCCCAACTTCCAAAACCCGACGGGACTGACGTATTCCGCCGCCTGCCGCGAGCGGGTATTTGCGGCGCTCGACGAACGCGACACGGTGCTTATAGAGGACGATCCTTACGGCGAGCTGATGTTCGGCGGAACGCGGCTTCCGTATATAGGCGCGGGCAGGCTGAAAAACAGCATATTGCTCGGCACGTTCTCCAAGACGTGCACGCCCGGCATGCGGACGGGCTACATCGTCTGCAAGAACGCGGAGCTGATGAAGCATATCTCCGTCGCGAAAGAGGCGAGCGATCTGCACACCAACATATTTTCGCAGTACCTGATTTACGACTATCTTACCCACAACGACTACGACGCGCACATCTCGCGCATCACCGAGCTTTACCGCAAGCAGGCGGACGCGATGATCTCCGCGATGCGTAAATACTTTCCGCCGACGGTCGGATATACCGAGCCGCGCGGCGGTATGTTCCTCTGGGTCACGCTGCCCGACGGCATGAGCGCGATGTCGCTATTCCCCAAAGCGCTCGAAAACAAGGTCGCGTTCGTCCCTGGCGATCCGTTCTACGTCGACCGCAAGGACGCGAACACCATGCGGCTGAACTTCACCAACGCCGACTGCGCCACGATAGAAGAGGGCATACGTCGGCTCGGCGCGATACTGAAATCGCAATGACGGTCATGGAAAAAGCCCCGTCGGCATGCGGTCGTCGGGGCTTTTTGCGTGCTATGGTTTTTTACGGTGTCCGCGGTAAAGCCGCTGTTTCGACTGCGGCTCGCCGTCGCGGGATCATATGATAGCTATGCCGTAAGGCGCGAGCATCGCGTCGAACTCGGCGAGAAACAGGTCGCGCTTCTGTTCGGAAAAAAACGCTATCCGCGCTTCGCGGTCGTCGTCGAACGAAAGGATACAGCGATTGCTTTCCGACACGAAATGCACGGTCGGGGCGGCGGTGAACAGGTCGGACTTGATGTACTTGACCGCGTCGAGCGACTTGCCGCCGACCTCGGCGATACAGCGGTTTTTGCGTATGAACGTTTTGTCATAGTAACTGCGGTCGACAGCGACGTCCGTCACCGTTCTGTGCGGAAACCGACTGAGCTCGCGCATCAGCTCGCAAACGCGGAGTTCCTCATCAAGCGTCGCGCGCGGCGGCAGGTATACTTGTGTATCCGCCCAATCCGACGAAATATCGAATACGTAATGCTCGAAGAACACCGCGTCGACGCCGCCGCCGCACAGCGCGCCGAACAACCGCTCGGCGCGGGACAGTACGGCGCGACGGCTCGCGGCATTGCCGCCGAGCGAACACACGAGTTCGAACACGCTCCCGTCGGCCGTCGGCGCGAAAGCGAACTCGCGGCGCGATATGACGTCTGCGATCTTTTCGTTCATTCAGTCCGTCGCGGTGAATTTGATCTTATGATTTTTGAAGCAGTCGCGGTACCGCTTGGGCGCGTAAACATTTTCCAGGTTTTCGCAGTCGCTGAACTGCGTGGAAAGGTTTTTGAGCGTGGACGGTATAGTCAGGTTTTTGAGCTTTTTGCAGTTGCGGAACGAATCGCTATACAGCGAAATTACGCCCTCGGGAATGACGACGGTTTCTATATCGCAGTTCGAGAAAGCGTTGTCTCCTATCAGCGTGATGCCGTCGTCTTGGGGAATGACGCTCGTCGTGCACCCGAGAAGTATTTCGACGTAGTTTTTCGTGACATTGTTCTCGTCGACGTAGCTCTTGGAAAAGATAAGGCAGTTGCCCTTGGAATGATACTTGGGGTTGCCCTCGGCGACGGTTATCTCGACGAGGTTAGGATTGCTCGTGAGCCCCGAGCAGTACATGCTCGTAACGGTCGACGGGAAGGAAATGCGTCTGAGGCTGTTGCAGCCCTTGAAAGGATAATCCAGGTCCGTCAAGCCCTCCGGCAGGTCGAGCACTTCGAGCTTATTGCAGTTCTCGAACGCATAAGACAATATCTTTTCGAGTCCCTCGGGGAGCACGAGCTCGGCAAGCTCGCGGCACTCGCAGAACGCGAGGATGTCTATCAGTTTCAGACCCGGTCCGAATTTTGCCGCTTGTAGCGACGAACATTTGTTGAATGCGTAGGATCCGACCTCTTCCAGCCCGTCGGGGAATGTAACGGTTTTGAGCGCGGTACAGCCCTCGAACGCCTTGTTTCCTATCTTTTTTACGCCGGGCGGTATGATCGCGCTTTCGAGCGTCTTGCATTTGTAGAACGCGCTCGGTCCTATCTTGTTGATGCCGCTTTCGGGCAGAACGGACGCATTGCAGCCGCAAACGAGCGTTTTGTTCTTGAAGTCGACTATGCAGTTGTTGATACTGCGGTATTTGGGGTTGCCCTCGGCGACGGTTATAGAGCCGAGGTTTTCGCAGCCCTCGAACGCGCTCGCGGCAATATTAGTGACCGACGCGGGGATGACGACGCTTTTAAGCGTTTTCTTGTTGCGGAACGCCTTCGCTTTTATCTTGGTAAGGCCGTCGGGAATAACGACGGCGGCGGCTTTGCCGCGGTACTTGCAAAGATCGGTCCCGTCTATCTCGAAGTCGGGGTTGGACGTCTTTCTCGACACCCGCACTATTTCGGCGCACTCCTCGAAAGCGTCCTTGGCGACAAACTCGACGTCGGGCGGAAGAACGATGTTTTTCAGCTTTTCGCAGGCGTAAAACGCGCCTTTGCCGATATATTTGACCGTCGAGGGCAGGTTGATGCTTTCGAGTTTTTCGCAGCAGATGAACGCGTTTTTCTCTATCTTGGTCAGTCCCTCGGGCAAAACGACTTTTTTGAGCGATTCGCAGTTGCGGAACACGCCGTCGTCGATAAACGTTATGCCGCGCCCGATAGTCACCGACTCCACGGACGAATAGGCAAAGGCGCGCGCGCCGAGCTTTTTCACGTCGTCGGACAGAACGAGCTCGCCCGGCAGCTTTTTGCAGTCGGAAAACACGCAGTCGGCAAACGAGGTTATATGATCGATGTTTATCTTGGCGAGCTTGTCGCACCGCTCGAACGCGCCCGAACCGAGCGTCGTCACCGTTTCGGGCAGCTCGACCTCGGCAAGAGAGCCGCAGAAGTAGAACGCGAGCCGCTCGATGCGCTCGACGCCGTGCGGTATCTTTATCTTTTTCAAGCGGAACTGACGGCAGAACGCGCCCTCGCCGATAGCTTTGATGCTCCCGTTGTCGGGTATGACGCTCGTCGAACATCCGGTTATGACAGTACCCGTTTTTCTCTCGATAAGGCAGTTGTTCTCGGCGTAGTAAACGGGGTTGTTTTCGTCGACGGTGATCTCGCGCAGACCGTAGCAGTTGTTGAACGGCTGTTTCTTTTTGTCTATTTTGACGACCGAAGCTGGGATATGTACGCTCTCGAGCGAGTAGCAGGCGTTGAACGCCCACGCTCCGAGCTCCTCGATGCCTTCGTTGAGTATGACTTCGCGCAGGTTCTCGCAGTGGTTGAACGCCTCCTCGCCGACGAGCTTGACCGACGACGGGATGATGACGGATTCGCACCATTCGCCCTCGAAACATTCAAATCCGAGCTTTGTCACATTGTCGGGTATGGCGATGTTGTGGCTTCCGCCGCATGCCGTCCTGTGTCTGAGAAGAACGCCGTTTTCGACCGCGCCGTAAAATTCGTATTCGGCTGAAGTTTCTGCTGATTTTTTCTTTGCCATGATTTACCTCGCTTGTTGAAAAGTTCGGTATCATTATACTACATCGCAAAGTGAATTGCAAGAGGGAAAACGTAATTTAATGACGGACATATTACCGATTTATGCGCTATCCGACGTATAAGGCGGCGCATCTGTTTATATTCGTTGTATAATGCAGTGCACTGTTTTTTGCGGAGGCGGCGGCGGCGTGTCGCGGATCGGTCGGGCGCTTGTCTGTTTTTCGCTTGCGTTTTCTTCGGTTATGTGTTATGCTCTTTGTATGGAATTCAACGACGTAAAGGACGTAGCCGTATACGGCACGGATTGCATAGTCGACGTGAGGCGGGGCAATACGGCGCAAGCCGAGATAGTTTCCGCCAAAGAGAAATATTTCGACGTAAAACTTGACAACGGCACGCTTACGGTGACGCAGAAATCCCGTAACCTGTTTTCGCGCATTATCATGCCGCACATCGAGTTGAAGCTGATTTTGCCGCAGACGTTCCGCGGCAAGCTCCGACTGCGCAACAAAAACGGCGGGCTTTATTTGCAGGGCGGCGAGTTCGGGAGCGTGGAGCTTTCTACCAAGAACGGCAAGTACGACGTTTCCGATCTGTCGTGCGACAAGCTTGCCATAAAGATGTCCAACGGCAACATCACGGTAAAAAAGGTAAACGTCGCTACGGGGGCGAGCATCAAGTGCTCCAACGGCAGCGTGCGCGTCGAGTCGGTGACTACGCCCGAACTCGGCGTTTCTTGCGCCAACGCGACGCTGACGGTCATCGACGTAAATGCCAAGAAGCTCGATTGCTGTACGTCCAACGGCGCGATCGATGCGAGCGGCATCGGCGCGGACGAATTGCGGCTGGAAACCTCCAACGGCAGGATAATAGCCGCGCCCATAGGCGAGCGCGACGAGTACAAGCTGACCGCGGAAACTTCCAACGGCAAGCTGACGGTCGACGGCGCGGAATACAAGAAGCTCGCGGACGTCGCGCGGCTGACCAAGCGGCTGAGCGCAAAGACCGCCAACGGCGATATAGATATACGGTTCGTGTGAGCGCGGCGGAATAATCGGAGCAATTCGCTTAAATCACTTGAAAATTGCCAGAGTTAGTGATATAATGAAAGGGCATCAATATAATGGTAAAAGGAAACAGTCGAGCTTATAATGATAAAGATAGTAACCTTCAAATGCGATAAATGCGGGAAAGACCACGTCTTTAAGATAGGCGCGCGCGATATGGCGACGCTCCAGGACGCGCTCGACAACGTTCCCGAGCGCGATGCGGACAAACTGCTCGAAGCGGTCAACCGCATGCTGATGAACAAGACCGAGGCACAGCGCACCGCGTTCATGATGAACAACGCCGATACGCTGTCCATGATAAATTACGACGTTTGCGGACCTGCTATCAATCTGTTCGATGCGGAAACCATAAAGAAACACTATTCCGCATACAACCAGGCGCAGATAGACAAGCTCAATCAGAGCATGGCGCTGTGGGAGGACGTGCGCTGCGGCGAGGGGTTCGTCGCTTTCGACGCTATATTCTATTGCCGCAAGTGCAAACAGCTCAAACAGGGGCTGTATCTCAAAGTGCGTTCAGTCGAGGATAAGAAGGAACGCGTGTATATCTACAATCAAAAGTGCGAGACCTGCGCCAACGAGCTTGTGCTCATCAACGACGCGAACATGGGCTATCTGTTTGAGGGAACGGTCGCGCGCGCGCCGTGCCCGTCTTGCGGCGGCAAGCTGACCGTGAGCAACGTCAAGTTCATGCCCAAGTTCTAACGGTATTCCATCGGCAACGAACGCCGCTCCGCCCGACGTACGCCGATCGGCACGGCTGGACGGCGAAAACGCTTTATCGCGCAACAGGCGAAAAAGCGTTGACAAATCCGCGCATACATAGTATAATACTAATCCAACGAGGTGTAGCGCAGTTGGTAGCGCGCATGGTTAGGGACCATGAGGCCGCGAGTTCGAGTCTCGCCACTTCGACCAAGATCGGCAAACCATCGAAGTTTTGTCGATTTTTTTATTCGAGGAACAAATTTGCCCGCTTGCGGGAGCAAATTTGCGACGACGACAAATCACGTGTAATACCGCGCCGCCTTGGGGCGCAACTTGCGAGCGAAGCGAGCGATTCCGGGGCTTGCCCCGCGGTATAATACCGATTTATCAGCCGCCCGCCGAC
>CAJTND010000011.1 GCA_910577995.1 uncultured Christensenella sp.
ACACCTCCCCCCAACGGGGGCGGCAAAGACATTTCGCGTGCAACCTCATCGCTTCCCCTCAGCAGTGGCGGCAAAGTCGTTTCATTTGTCACGCCGTCGCTTCCCCCTTTCGGGGGAAGTGTCAACGCGCGAGCGTTGACGATAGGGGCTTTATTTTGCCTGCCGAAGAAACCGAGCGTCTTCTCGGAGCTTTTCGCACGCAAAAGAAGCCCCGAGCATACGCTCGGAGCTTCTCCTTACTATACATTATAATATATAGCATTACTTACCACATAACGGGCTTGCCGTCCGCGCCGAAGTGCCACTTGCCTGCCGCTTCAGTCTCGGAGTAGAACCTTATTTTGGAGGTATTGGCAACGGAGGTATTACCATCGGAACTAATGTTTATGCTTTGCCATGCGCTAAGGTCGCTTCCGCCGTAGTAGACAACGGTAAGCGCGCCGCAACCGTTGAATACCTGACGCCCTATCTTGGTCACGCTCGACGGGATAACGACCGTTTTAAGCTTTGAACAGCCGCTGAACATGAAATCGTTCACCGTCGTAAGTCCGTCGGGCAGTTTTGCATATTCGAGCGCAGTACATCCCGTAACGACCGATATACCTACCGACGTCACGCTGTCGGGAATATCTATCTCCGTAAGCTTAGCGCAAGTACTGAAAGCATATGCGCCCAGCGAAAGCAATCCGTCGTTGAGCCTGGCTTCCGTAAGATTGGTGCAGTTGTAAAACGCTCTGCTGCTTATATGTTTGAGGTCGTCGTTACATACCAAAGCGCCGACCTTGCTCCAAGATTTATACTCGCTCTTATCCGCATAATAACCGATAAAGTCGCCGGCGATACCGACCGTGCCGGCGGCTAACTCGATAGTTACGGGCGTGCTGCCCTCGACCGTGCACGCGATCGCCCAGTTATCGAGATAGACGACGTTGCCCTCTTTATGCATCAAGTGCTCGCAGTCCTCGAAAGCGCTCGATTCTATCGTTGTTATGTTCGACGGTATCGTAAACCCGACGGGTAACACTACGCCCGCAAAGGCGTCGCCGCCTATGGTGTCGACTATGCTCGCGTCCGTCGGAATGACGGAAGTCTTGCACCCGATAACGAGCCTTTTCGGGTCGCCCGGCTGAGAGCCATTTTCGATTATGCAGTTGCCCTGCGCAGTGAACTTTGTATTGCCGCTTGCGACCTTCAATTCGGTAACGTTCGTGCTGCCGTAAAGCATGTTGGGTGATAATTTTTCCGCATGCGACGGCAGAGTAACGCTTTTTATCTTCTTGTTGTATGCGAGCGCATAATTCGATATAGTATACGCGCCGCCGTTGTATTGCTCGGGAAGTACGGCGTTTTCTCCCGTACCGACGTAATCGATAAGACTATACGGTGCACGTGTGTTCGACGATTGCGGATAGAACACGTAGCCGTTCGCGTCGGTCGTAATTTTACTGTCCGCGCTGTCGGTAATGACATTTATCCCGCCGGAAAAGCTCAGCGACAAGCTCGATTTATTGAGGATCTCCTTCAACCGTCCGCAATCTCGGAAAGCGGAACTGTTAACTTCCGTCACGCTCTCGGGCACGGTGAACGACGTAAGCGAATTGCAATCGGAAAAAGCGTAAGCGTTTATCTTGGCGATCGCGCCTTTCATTTCGACGTTGCGGAGCGCAACACAACCGCTGAACGTATTGCCATCTATAACGGTGATGCCTCTGCCGAGCGTAATGCTTTTGAGCGACGTACATTCATTGAACGCATATCTGCCCAGGCTCGTGACCGTATCGGGTATTGCCGCACTTGCAAGCGAAGTGCAATCGCTGAACGCACTGCCCTCAATGGTTTTGACGTTAGCGCCAATCGTGATCGTTTCGAGCGCGGAACATTCCATGAACGCACCGTCGCCGACGGTCGCGCAATTGACACTCGCCGACTTCAAGCCCGCACATTTGCGAAAAGCGCTCACATCGACTATCTCGCAGGCTTCGGGAATATCCACCGTCTGCAAGCTCGAACACCCGTAAAAAGCAAGTTGACCTATCTCCGTTACGCTCGACGGGATATCGAAGTCGGTAAGCTTGGCGCAACCGTAGAATGCCCAATAATTAATGGAAGTTACCGCGCCCTTTATCTCGACGCTTTCGAGCGACGCGCAACCGTCGAACAAATAGTTGTTCAGCTCGGTCACGCCGACGGGAAGAACGACCGATTTGAGCGAAGCACAGCCGCTGAACGCGGACGCGCCGACGTAAAAGACGGTATCGGGTATGTCTATTTCTTCGAGCGACGAGCAGCCGCCGAAGGTCGAATTTTCGATACGCTTGAGCGACGACGGGAGCGTCACCGTCCTGAGCTTGGCGCAGCCGTTAAACGCTCCGACGCCTATGTTCTTGACGCTGTCGTTTATGACGACGGAAGTCAGCTCCGCACAGTCCTTAAACGCTTCTTCTTCTATTTCGGTCACGCACGACGGCACGACGATCGAGGTCGCGTTCTTGTCCTTTATGCCCGTAACGGTAAACCCGGACGCGCTCTCCGTATATGTAAAAGGTTCGAGCGCGGTTTCGAGCTCCGCGGTGAGCGCCCACCTCGCGGTGAGCTCGGTATCGCGCGTGACCTTATCCGTCGCGAAATCCCATTTAGTGGCATAGTCGACATACCAACCGTCGAGCACGCGATCGGTCGGCGCAGTCACCTCGGGCGCGGTCAGCTTGGAGTCCTGTGCGACGGTCAACCTGTATACCTCGCTGCCGCCCGCGAACGTTCCGCCGTCCGCATCGAAAATAACGGTACATTCGCGCGTCCACACCGCATAAAGCGTCATATCGGACATTACCTTTTCGGTATCGAAGTTCCACATCGCGCCGTCGCCGCTTGACGACATGCTCCAACCCAAAAAGAACTCGCCGTCGCTGACGGGATCCTCGCTCGGCTTGGCTACCGTTTGCCCCTTGCTTACATCAACTCTGTATATCCTGTCGCCGAAAAGCGTTCCGCGACCCGCATCGAATGTAACGGTGCATTTGTCACCGTTGCCGTTTCCGCCGCCCGAAGTGCCGCCGGTCTTTTCTCCGCATGCCGCGAGCGCGACGGGCGCGGCAAGACACGCCGCAAGCGCGAGCGCGGTTGTGCACATTTTTATGCCCGATTTCTTCATATTTGCTTTACCTCACAAAAATTTCGGCGCAGTGCGCGCCGAGTATAATATGATTATACCCCCCCCCTGCATACGTTGTCAAGCAAACAAAGAGCCTGCGCCGCAAATTTAATCCGATTTTAATCTTTCCGCACCGAAAAAACCGCCTGTCATCCGCACGCCGAGTTATGAACAATATCGATAAAAGCGTTTCACCCGACACGTCCCAAAGTGGACGGCAAAGAGGTTGCACGTGTCACGCCGTCGCTTCCCCTCAGCAGTGGCGGCGAAGGCGTTGCACCCGTCACCTCGTCGCTTCCCCTCAGCAGTGGCGGCGAAGACGTTTCACCCGTCACCTCGTCGCTTCCCCCTCTCGGGGGAAGTGGCAACGCGCAAGCGTTGACGATAGGGGCTTTATAGTTACGTTCGCTTTGCAACTATATTCCTGCCTTACCGTAAAGCCCCCTCCGTCCTCGCTTTGCTCGGACACCTCCCCCAAAAGGGGGCGGCGAAGACATTACCTTTACCCGTCACATCGTCGCTTCCCCCTCTCGGGGGAAGTGGCGCGAAGCGCCGATAGGGGCTTTACGGGATTCTTTGCCGACCGAGTTTTTCCGCCGTCTTGACAAAACTCCGAATAAGTTATATAATATCCCCAAAAGCTCGGTAGCGGAGGGATCATGCAGTTAAAGAAAGAATACGACGTGTTTATCGCATACCACGGCAGTTACGAGGCGGACGGCTCGGCGCGCACTGCCGACAGGATATATTCGTACCTTACGGGCAAGGGCATAAAGTGCTTTTACTTCCCGCGCTCGGCAAAGGACGCGTACAAAGCGAACATCATAGAAGTGATGAAGTCGCGGCTGTTCCTGTTCGTGTGCAATTCGGGAGTACATACCGACGACAGCAAGCGGCTCGACCCCAAACGCCACTACGAGCTTTCCACCGAAATAGACGCGTTCTATGCGCTGACCCAGCTCGGCGACGCCGCCGTCAAGGACGCAAAGATATACGCCTGCGGCGATATGCGCAAGGGCGACGAGGCGTGTCTGCACGAGCTGTTCTCCAACCGCACGCACTTTTACGAGAGCGGCGACGAGGCTAACGACTTTTCCATGATATACGATTGGGCGGCGCACAGGCTGGAAAACGCCGTGTCATGGAACGAAACGCAGATAACGTCCGAGATAAAAGAGGTATTCGCGACGCGCGCGTCGATGAACCAAAGCTGCCGATTCGACGATCTCGTCGCAACGGCGAAATGCGTCCGCGCGGTCGGGATATCCAATTCCGAGCTGACCGCGCGCATCAATCCGAGCGCGATACGCAACTGTATCGCACGCGGCGGCAAGATAGAAATACTCTTTCTCGACCCCGACGGAACGTACACGTCGCTCCGCGAAAAGGAAGAGGATCTCCGCGCCAACCGCATCAAGAACATTACCAACGTCAATATCGAAACGGCGCTCGATATCCGCGACTCGCTCGGCGACGGCAGGTCCAACATGACGATATACACCTACGACAAGCAGCCGCGCATGAACATGATATTCGTCGACGACTATCTGATATTGCAGTACTATTCCAACAACGTCCAGGGCATAAACAACCCGTCGTTCTTTATAGAAAAGCAAGCAGAGTCGCCCGTGTACGAATTTTGCGAAAAGTCGTACAACTACCTTAAAAGCGAAGCCAAACCGATGGAGATATGATAATGAGCTACGGCACGGAATTGAAATTCATAAAAGAGCAGATGCGCCGCGCGTTCGACGCCTACGGCGCGATCCCGTTCAACACCGCGCAGAAAAGCGCGTTCGACCTCGTGACCGACGTAGACAAGAATATAGAAAAAGCCGTTTCCGCCGCAATAGCGGAACGCTTCCCGACCGATAAGATACTCGGCGAGGAGTTCTCTTTCGCGCAGAGCATAACGGGAAGGACGTGGACGATAGACCCCATCGACGGCACATGCAACATGGCGAGCGGCTCGAAGCTGTACGGCATGCAGTGCTCGCTGATCGACGGCGGCGATATAGTCGCCGCGGCGGTATACCTGCCCCACCTCGGCGAATGGATATGCGCCGAAAAGGGCAAGGGCTGTTTCGTCAACGACAGGCGCGTGACCGTCGACCCGTCCGCAACGCCAAACAACGCGATAATAAGCTTCGGCGATTATCCGCACGGCAAGGAGCGCGTCGCCGAGATACAGCACAAAGCGATAGGCGCGCTGTATCCCGTCATCGCCAAAATTCGCATGTTCGGCGCGGCGTGCATGGACTTTTCGTTCGCCGCTCAGGGACGCACGCACGGCACTGTCGTCATCACCAAAAACCTGTGGGACATCGCGCCCGGCATACTGCTCTGCCGCGAGGCAGGCGCGACGGTCACCGATCTCAAAGGTCTTTCGTACCGTTTCGGCGCGGACGGGGTTATCGTCGCCGCCAATGCCGAACTTGCCGAGCTCGTGCGCAAAAGCTTCGAGCAAAAACTTTCCTTCGACGCGCCCGAAAGCAAAACGCGTCACGACTTCGACGCGTGCGTATTCGACTTCGACGGAGTTATAACCGATACCGAAAAATTCCACTATGCCGCATGGCGGAAAGCATTCGCCGCCGTCGGCGCGGAGCTGACGCAGGCGGAATACGCGCCGCTCAAAAGCACGGGCAAGCCGAATATCATAGCGTTTTGCGAACGCAAGCTCGGGCGCGCGCTCGCCGCCGCCGAGCGCGAAACGGTCGTATCGGTCAAGGACGATACATTCAAAACCCTTATAGAAAAGATATCGCGCGCCGACATGATAAACGGCGCGGCGGAGCTTCTCGCGCGGCTCGACAAAGACATGATCAAGACCGCCGTCGCGTCGTCCGCAAGTACGACGCGTTCGACGATAAACAAGCTCGGGCTCGACGCGTACTTCGACGCGGTCGTCGACGCCAACGACGGCTATGCGAAAAAACCCGCGCCCGACGTTTTCCTCGCCGCGGCGAAAGCGGTTAACGCAAGTCCGAAACGCTGTATCGCGTTCGAGGACTCGGCGGCCGGTATAGAAGCCGCGCTCGCATGCGGCATGACTGTTGTCGCCGTCGGCGGCATAAAACACAAGGACGCGCTTTTCTGCCTGCCCGACCTCGCCGCTTTTTGCAAACTTCTCGGCTAAACCCGATACTTTTCAAAAAAATCCCGCTCCAACGCTTGACAAACGCACCGACAAGGCTTATACTGTATAAGCTTGATAGTCATGCGCTTTTATGCGCTCCGACAAAAGCAACGGAACATCTTTTTTTAGTAACTTTATGCACTCTTAGCTCAATTGGATAGAGCGTCTGGCTACGGACCAGAAGGTTGGGAGTTCGAGTCTCTTAGGGTGCACCAAGCTTAACCTAATTCGGATCATCGAGTTAGGTTATTATTTTGAAAATAATATGTTGACGGAGGCAAAATGAAGATAGAATTGGTAAGAGCGAACGAAAGCCATGCGAAAGAGATTTGGGATATGCAAAAAATCGCATTTGCCGAATTGTTAAACAAATATCGCGACTATGAAACAAACCCCGCAAACGAGCCTTTGGAAAAGGTCGTGATGCGTTTAAGACAGCCGTTTACTTATTTCTATCTGATAAGATCGAACGATAAAAACATCGGCGCGATAAGGGTCGTCGACAAAAAAACAAGCGCCGATATGAAGCATATATCGCCGTTGTTCATTTTGCCCGAATACCGCAATAACGGTCTTGCGCAAGCGGCTATTTTACGAGTCGAAGATATCCACGGCTCTCACGGTTGGGAAATAGATACCATATTGCAGGAAGCGGCTAACTGTCACCTGTATGAAAAAATGGGATATGTAAAAACCGATAAGATCAAGCAGATAAATCCTCTGATGTCTTTGGTCTTTTATAAAAAATGACGGATGCGATATGATAGCATTACTTATCACGATAATATACGTCAGTTTTATCAGCCTCGGACTGCCCGACTCGCTGCTCGGCGCGGCGTGGCCGACAATACAGCCCGAGTTCGGCGTGCCGCTGTCGTTCGCCGGGATAGTGTCGACGGTGATAAGCGCGGGCACGATAACTTCGAGCCTTCTCAGCGACCGCCTGACCAAGCGTTTCGGCACGGGCGCGGTCACGGCGGTAAGCGTCGCAATGACGGCGGCGGCGTTGTTCCTGTTCTCGATAGCGGACAGGTTCTGGATGCTCGTCGTGTTCGCAATACCCTACGGGCTGGGCGCGGGCGGCGTAGACGCGTCGCTCAATAACTATGTCGCGCTCCATCTGAAAGCGCGGCACATGAGCTGGCTGCACTGCATGTGGGGAGTCGGAGCGGCGGTCAGTCCGTACATAATGGGCTATGCGATAACGGGCGGCTCGGGCTGGCATCAAGGCTATTTTATAGTTTCCGTGATACAAATAACACTGTCAGTCTGTCTGTTCATCAGCCTGCCGCTGTGGAAAAAATGCGCGAAAAAACTCTCGCCCGCCGCGCCTGCCGCGCCCGTCGGCACAGAGTCGGAAACGCAAGCCACGCCGACCGAGCAGACCGCGCAAAGACCCGCCGCCGCGCCGTTCCGCGAGATATTCAAGATACGCGGCGCGGTCGCGTGCTTCATATGCTTTTTCTGTTACTGCGCGCTCGAATCGACGACCATGCTCTGGGCGAGCACGTACATGATAGACTTCAACGGCATAACCGCGGAAAAAGCCGCGATGTTCGCAAGCCTGTTCTTTATAGGCATGACAGTCGGGCGCGGCGTAAACGGTTTTTTGACGATACGTTTTTCCGACAAAACGCTGATACGCGCAGGGCAGACGCTCATCCTCGTCGGCTCGATCTTCGTCGTCGTGCCCAATGTCCCCGCGCTGACGACCGTCGGTTTCGTCACGATAGGCTTGGGCTGCGCGCCCGTTTATCCGTGCATAATCCACATGACCCCCGAGCTGTTCGGCAAAGACCGTTCGCAGGCGATGATAGGCGTGCAAATGGCGAGCGCGTACATAGGCACGCTCGTCGCGCCGCCGCTGTTCGGGCTTATCGCCAACAACGTTACGCCCAAGCTCCTGCCGCTGTTCCTCGTCGCGTTCCTCGCGCTGATGACAGTCATGCACGAGCTTGTCGTCAAAAAGACGCGCGCCGCGGCGCACGTCGCAATATCACCGATAGACGACCCGAAAGGAGAGAATAATGAACAAGATACTGACGCTTAAAAAAGAAAACTGTCCGCAGAACCACAAGTGCCCCGCCGTAAAGATATGTCCCGTCGGCGCGCTTTCGCAGACCGACTTCGGCGCGCCCGTGATAGACCGCGGCAAGTGCATCGCGTGCGGTAAGTGCTCCGACTTCTGTCCGAAGAAGGCGCTCGTCCTCGAGCATATAGCTCAGGACTGATCGGACGCCAAACGCAGCCCGTCCGCACTCTCCCACAGCGGGAGGGTCTTTTGCGCTATCGATTTTACGTAAGCCTCGGCGTTAAGCCCGATAACGACAAACGCTATCTCGAACACCGCGACGCCTATAAACGCGCCGACTATTTGATTGGTCAGCGCGACGGCGATATAACCGAGCGCGGCGGCGAGCACAAAGACTATCATATCGGTAAGGAACAGCAACAGGATATTTTTGCAGTTGACAATCTTTATCAGCTTGACTTTTTTCCAGCCGTGGATAACGTACGCCTCGAACAGCGCGATAAACCCGAAAAGCAGTATCGAGCTAAGCGTCGTAACGAATACGCTCGGCTTCCATACCGATATCAGCCAAAAGCAGAACGCGACGAGCGTCGCCGTTATCACGCCGTCGATAAACGCGTGGAGAAAATATTTCCACAGCGCGCGTTTCGCCACGTTGCGCCTGACGAGCCATTTCGTAAGGAAAAACCCGCCTATCACGCCGAGCAACAGGAATATCACGACAACTATCAGGTATGTAAAGATCTCGGTAACGAACACGGCGACGGCGGCGTTTATCGGCACAGCGAACGCCTCCGAGCTTTCGACGAGCGCGGCGATACAGCCGTTTATCGTCGTAGTCAGCCAGTCGTAACTCAACATCGTCTTTACCGCTTCCATCGGGTCGTTCCAATCGAGCGCATAGAACGCCGACGTAAAGCTGTCTTTAAGCGCGGTGAGGTCTATCTGCGTTTCCGAAAGTATGCGCGAAATTTCCGCGACCAGCGTATCGACGGACGCGGACAGCCCGGGCAGCAGCACCGACAGCCCTATGACGAACCCGAGCGCGATCGTTCCGAGCGGCGTGAAAAAATATTTCAGGCTGTTGAAAAAATTTTTTATACCTTGTGCTATCATTCGTTATCCTTGTATCTCATTCGCGTCCGCGCGGTATGCTGTCTGTATAATAGCAAAATACCTTGCAAAAATCAAGTCTTTGGCGCGCACGCTCTCCCTGCCGCCTTAGTAGAGGCGCGACACAAGCTTTATGGACGGGGCGCGCCTTTATTCACTTGATTTTTTGCGTCGGCTGTGGTATATTTAGCTTAATGAACAAAGCCACTCTCAAAGAACAAATCCGATCGCTCCGCACTCTCCGCCCGCTCAATTTCCTCGGGCTGTTGATAAGCGGCTCGGTCAACGCGATAGGCGTTACCATGTTCCTGATACCCGTCAATCTGATAGACAGCGGGTTTTCGGGCACGAGCATGCTGCTGTTCCAAGTGACGCCGCACTTCCTCAACCTCACCTTTTTCCTGTTGATACTCAACATCCCGTTCTTTTTGCTCGGACTGAAAAAGCAAGGTTTGGTATTCACCGTGTATTCCGTTTTCGCCGTTGCGGTGTACTCGATAGCGGCGTTCCTCATACAGCACGTTTTCCCGATAGACTGGTCTAAAGGCTCGCCGATAGCGGGCAACGACGTGCTGCTGTGCGCGCTGTTCGGCGGACTCGTTTCGGGCATCGGCAGCGGCTTGACCATTCGCTGCGGCGGCGCGATAGACGGCGCGGAAGTCACCGCGGTGCTCTTTGCCAAGCGCCTCGGTCTTTCCGTCGGAACGTTCGTCATGATATACAACGTCATACTCTACATAATAAGCGCGATAGTCTTTAACAGCTGGGTGCTCCCGCTGTACTCGATAGTCGCTTACGCCGTCGGCATAAAAGCGGTCGACTTTATAGTCGAGGGTCTCGATAAAGCCGTCGCCGCGCTCGTCATTTCGAGCAAGTCCGACGAGGTAGCCGCCGCGCTCAGCAACAAGCTCGGTCACGGCATCACCATGTGGGAGACCTCGGGCTACTACTCGCGCGAGAAAAAGACTGCGCTGTACTGCGTCGCCAACCGTTTCCAACTGCTCGGCATCAAACGCACGGTGCACGAGATAGACCCCGACGCGTTCGTCACCGTCACCGAGATATCCGACACCGTCGGCAGGAACAAGATATCTCTCTCGCTCAAAAAGAAAAAACACGTCGTTCCGCCGCCCATCCTCGCCCCGACGACCGAGATAGTCGACGAAGCCGCCGCAACGCTCGCCGACGACGCGCCCGCGCCGCCGCCAGAACTTACTCAAACGCCGGTCGCGCCCGACCTCGCCGAGGAGAACTCTAACGCCGAGGAATAAGCATGATCCCCGACTTATCTATCATATCTATCGGCAACAAAAAAACGGACGTAACCGCCCGTTTTTTATTTCAGCCCTGCAAGCCTCTCGACTGCCTGTCCATATCCTCGACGACGATATCGTAGATCTCGCCGAGCGAGGCGCAGTATTCGAGCACCTTCCACGGCTCGTTGGTGTGGAAGTGTATCTTGATAAGCTCGCTGTCGCCGACTGCGAGAAGGCAGTCGCCCTTGAAGTTGGTGTTGAAGTAGTCTTTGATCTTGTCCTCGTCGAGGTCCTTGCCCTCGATAAGGAGCTGTGTGTCGTAACGGAATTCCGTTTCTTCGGACATATCGGTATCTCCTTGTTTCGGTTTTATGCTACGATTATACAGCACATAATATATTTAGTCAAGCGATATCCTACGATTGACCTACCGCGCGCGAACGTGGTATAATCATCGTATGGAAGAGAACTTTAAGGAAGAAACGACGGCGCAGCCCGAATGCGCCGACGGCGTTACGACCGTACCGCAAGAAGCGCAAACCGAGCCGAACGCCGCGCAGACCGCAGAGCCGCCCGAGCCGAAGAAAAAACGCACGCCCGGGCAGATAGTCAAGCATTACGCGCACAGGTACTTTATCGAGGCGTTTTCCGGAATGGCGCTCGGACTGTTCTGCACGCTCATCATAGGGACTATCGTCGGACAGATAGGGTCGCTCATAGGAGAAAATCCGTTCGGCAAGATACTTTGGAACATAGGCAACATCGCCAAGCTCATAATGGGCGCAGGGATAGGCGCAGGCATAGCGCACAGTCTCAAAGCCAAAAAACTGACCGGCTTCTCCGCCGCTGTCGCCGGCATGCTCGGCGCGAACATGACCAACATTTTCGCAATGTCGGGGATAGAGATATACGGCGCGTCCGCCAAAGCGCCGCTCACCGTCGGCGATCCCGTCGGCGCGTTCGTCGCGGCGGTCGCGGCAATAGAGCTTGCCGACCTCGTCGAGGGCAAGACACCGATAGATATAATAGTCGTGCCGCTCGCCGCAGTATGCTGCGGCACGCTCGCCGCGATCGCGCTCGGCATACCGTTCGGCATCATCTTCGCACTGTTCGGCAAGGGCGTATCCATGGCGATAGGCTGGGAGCCCGTATCGTTCGGCATACTCATCGCCGTGATAATGGGACTGCTGTTGACCCTACCTACGTCGAGCGCGGCGTTCGGTGTTATCATATTCTCCTCGCCGCTCATCGACACGCCCGAACTTATGGCGAGCGCGGGGCTCGGCGCGGCGGCGGCTTGCGCGGGCTGTTGCGCGCACATGGTCGGCTTTGCCGTAGCGAGCTTCCGCGAGAACCGTTGGGGCGGACTCGTTTCGCAGGGCGTCGGCACGAGCATGCTGCAAATACCCAACCTCGGCAAAAATCCGCGCATACTTATCCCCGCGATCGTCGCGTCGGCGGTGAGCGGTCCGCTCGCATCGGCGGCGTTCGGGATAGTGTGCGACGCGAGCGGCAGCGGCATGGGCACGGCGGGGCTCGTCGGCGTGATCAACACGTTTACCGCGTCGCTCGGCGCGGGGCTCGCCTGGTGGTACATACTGATAGCCGTTCTCACCTGCTATATAACAGTCCCCGCGGCGGTCGCGCTCGGCACGAGCGAACTTATGCGAAAGCTCGGCTGGATAAAGCCCGGCGACATGAAGATATAAAATATTGTAATACAAAAACGAGATCCCAAGGCTTTGCCGCGGAATGACGAACGCTCTGTCATGGCGCTTGTCGTGCCAAGCAAAAACGAAGGATCTCGTTTTATTGATTATTTAATTTATTCTTTGCCGAAATAGATCTCCGTCACGTCGTCGGGGATATTTATATCGAGTTCTTCTTCTATCGTTACGTCCGTTATTTTTTCGCAGGGCATTATCAGATACTTGGCGACGCCTTCGGCGAGCACGTTGCCGTCCTTGTCCATTATTTGGCATTTGGCGGAATAGCCGCGCGAGAGCTTTTCCACGTACACTCCCCTGCCGACAAGCTCGACGTCATACGGAACGGGCTTGCGGTATTTGACGCTTATATCCATAGTGACGGCGATGCAGTCGGGACGGTCCGTCCAAAGCACCCTGCCCGCAAGCTCATCTATCATAGTCGCGAGCATGCCGCCGTGCACCCTGCCCGGGTAGCTCTGATGCTCGGGGCGGAAAGTGAACAGCGCGCCGACCGAGCCGTCCGCCATATTGTAAAACTGCGCTTTTACTCCGAGCGTGTTATCCATGCCGCAGATTATGCACATATGCGAGTTGTTCTGTTTGGAAACTACCTTCATGACCGACCTCTTTTTTTTCCGATGTTCCGTTTGATTATACACGAACGCGCCGCCTTTGTCAAACGAACAAATAATTGACAAGCCGCGCCGTTTCATATATAATATACGCTATGAAGATCACAGGAGCGGCGGCGATCGTAAAATGCCTGCTCGAACAAGACGCGACTACCGTATTCGGATATCCCGGCGGTCAGATAATCGATCTGTTCGACGCGCTGTACAACGAGCCGAAGATAAACCGAATACTCACCTCGCACGAACAGGGCGCGGCGCACGCGGCGGAGGGCTATGCCCGCGCCACGGGCAAGACGGGCGTCGTCATCGCTACGTCCGGTCCGGGCGCGACCAACCTCGTCACGGGCATTGCCGACGCGTATCTCGACAGCGTGCCGCTCGTCGCGATAACGGGCAACGTGCCCGTAGCCCTGCTCGGACGCGACAGTTTTCAGGAAGTAGACATCGCGGGCGTCACCATGCCGATAACCAAGCATAACTTTATCGTCAAAGACCCCGCCGAACTGTGCGACGCTATTCGCCGCGCGTTCTACATAGCGCGTTCCGACCGTCCCGGTCCGGTGCTCGTCGACGTTCCGAAAAACGTCCAGCAGGCGCTCGTCGAGTACGCGCAAACTCCGGTCGCGCCGCCGCACAAGCCGCCCATGCAGGCGGACGTCACCGATGCGGTCGCGCTCATCGACGGCGCAAAGCGTCCCGTCATTTACGCGGGCGGCGGCTGCATTGCGTCGGGCGCGAGCGCGGAACTTATCGCTTTTGCCGAGCATATCAAAGCGCCGATAGCCTCGTCGATGATGGGGCTTACCGCAGTGCCGACGGACAGCCCGTACTGCGCCGGGCTTATAGGCATGCACGGGCGCGCATCCGTCGCCAAGCTCGTAGGCAAAGCCGATCTCATAATAGCGGTCGGCGCGCGGTTCTCCGACCGAGTGGCGGGCAACCGTTCCGAATTCTGCAAGCACGCAAAGATATTGCATATAGATATCGACGCGGCGGAAATAGACAAAAACGTAACGACCGACGCGCATATCCGCGGCGACGTAGCCGAGGTGCTGAAACTGCTGACGCGCGCTGTCGCGAAAAAGACAGACGACGGCATGATAAAGCTCAACGCCGAGCTTAAAGCCGCCGCGCCGCTCCCGCCCTGCCGCGGCGGACTGTCGCCGAGAACGGTCATTCGGTACGTATCGGACAACGTCGGCGACGCGGTCATAGCGACGGACGTCGGACAGCACCAAATGTGGGTCGCGCAGGGCTACGGCTTCCGCGCGCCGCGCACGTTCCTAACGAGCGGCGGACTCGGCACGATGGGCTTCGGTCTGGGCGCGGCTATCGGCGGCGCGGTCGGCGCCGGCAAGCGCGCCGTGCTCTTTACGGGCGACGGCTCGTTCCACATGAACATGAACGAGCTTGCGACGGCGACTCGGCTCGGACTGCGGCTTACAGTGTTCGTGTTCGACAACCGCACGCTCGGCATGGTCAGGCAGTGGCAGACGCTGTTCTACGGCAAACGCTATTCGTCCACCGACCTCGACGGCAACAAGACGGACTTCGTCAAACTCGCCGAGGCGTTCGGCGCGAAGGGCTACCGCCTCGACAACGACGCGGACGTCGAAAAAATCGTCGGCGCGGCGCTCGCCGAGGACGGCGTGACCGTCGTCGACTGCGTCATCGACAAGGACGAGCTCGTCCTGCCGATGATACCCCCGGGCAAAACGATGAACGACATCATCACCGAGATAACGTCGGAGGACAAAAAATGACGGGCGAAACGCATATAATATCTGCGCTCGTAGCCAACGAGAGCGGCATACTTTCGAGAGTGTCGGGGCTGTTCGCGCGGCGGTGCTTCAATATAGAATCGCTGTCGACGTGCGCGACCGAGGATCCCAAGCATCAGCGCATGACGATAGTCGTGCGCGGCGACGCGAGCGAGATCAAGCAGATTGTCTTGCAGCTCGGCAAGCTCCCCGCCTGTCTTATGACGGGCGAGATATCCGCCGCCAAGGCGGTCATGCGCGAGCTTTTGCTCGTCAAGATAAAGGCGAAAGCCAAGGAACGCGCGGAGATAGAAACGGTCTGCCGCACCTACGAAGCGAAGATAGTCGACCTCTCGCCCGATTCCGTCGTCGTCGAACTTACGGGCAAGCCGAGCAAGATAGACGGATTCATCGAGGTCGTAGAGCATTACGGCATACTCGAGCTGTCGCGCACGGGACTTACCGCGATAGAGCGCGGCGGCAAGATACTAAAAAGCGACGAGAACAAAACGGAAACGGTTTAACAAGCCCGCCCCGCCGTGCGCCGACGGTCTTGCGTTCCGATAGCCGTAAACGCTTGAAAATTCTAATCAGATTTTAATCAAAGTCATATCTGAGTTTAATAAATAAAGGATATAATCAAATCGTTAAATTACCTTGGGAGGTGCCTAATGGCAAAAAGAGACAGAAAACTCGACCAATTCTTATCCGTCATAGTCCTGCTGCTGTATGTTGTTATCATCACCATAAAATGGATAATGATATACCAGAGCGTACCGCAAGGCGCAGTCGACGCGATAAGCATCATCACGACGATAGTGCAATGCCTTACCATCTGCGTAGTGCTGTATAACGCGCTCGGGTGGACGGATAGCTTTATCATCAAGATAGTGTTCATCGTGCTCGCGGTGTTCCTTATCGTCAGCTCGGTGCTCGTATGGGTGCCCGAGATCAGAGCGGTGTTCGAGCAGTACAATATCCCCGTCCTGTAAAAACATCGGCGCATCGAGCGCAAAATCACGAAAAATCCCTCCGAAAGGGCGTCAAATGCGGTTTGACGTCCTTTTTTGTTCACTATAAAATTGACAAAGCCGCGGCATGTGTGTTAAAATATCCGTATATTAAAGAAAAGCAAAGATAACGGCGGGAACACGCCGTAAACCGCAAAGGAAGTAAAAAATGTCACAGGAACTCAGTACGAGCATGGAAAAAGCGCCGCAGCGTGCGCTTCTCAAAGCCTTGGGCTTGACCGACGAGGAGATATCCAAGCCGCTCATAGCCATAGTGTCGGCAAAGTCCGAGATAGTGCCGGGGCACGTTCACCTCGACCGCATAACGGACGCCGTCAAAGCGGGCGTTTACGCAGGCGGCTGCACGCCCGTAGTCGTTCCGTCGATAGGCATTTGCGACGGGCTAGCAATGGGTCATAACGGCATGCGCTACTCCCTGCCCTCGCGCGAGCTTATCGCCGACAGCGTGGAGAGCATGCTGCTCGGTCATGCGTTCGACGGCGCGGTGTTCGTGCCCAACTGCGACAAGATAGTGCCGGGCATGCTCATGGGCGCGGCGCGCGTAAATATCCCGTCGGTGTTCGTATCCGGCGGACCTATGGCGAGCGGCAAGTTCCGCGGCAAAAAAGTCGGGCTGTCGACCGTGTTCGAGGGCATCGGCGAGGTCAACAAGGGCTCTATGAGCCGCGACGAGCTCGGCGCGCTCGAGAACGTCGCCTGCCCTGGCTGCGGCAGCTGCTGCGGCATGTACACCGCCAACTCGCTCAACTGTCTGTGCGAGGCGCTCGGCATGGCTCTGCCGTACAACGGCACTGCGCTCGCCGTTTCCGCGGAGCGCATACGCCTCGCGAAACGCACGGGCGAAGCGGCTTGCAAGCTCGTCCGCGACGCAGTAACGCCGCGCATGATAATGACCAAGCACGCGTTCATGAACGCGCTCACGCTCGACATGGCGCTCGGCGCGTCGACCAATACGATCCTTCATCTTTTCGCGATAGCCGCGGAATGCAACGTCGCGCTCGACCTCGAGCTCGTCCAACAGATATCCGACGCAACGCCGACGCTGTGCAAGCTCTCGCCCTCTTGCGAGACCGATATGGAAGATCTCGGCTTAGCGGGCGGCGTGCCCGCCGTGCTCCACGAGCTCGCCAAAAAGAACCTCATCAACGGCTCGATGCACACCGTCCACGACTGCGCGCTCGCCGACGACTACCTACACGCGCACGTGCTCGACGATTCCGTCATCCACAGGATAGAAGCGCCGATATCGCCCGTAGGCGGCATCGCGGTGCTCAAAGGCAACCTCGCCGAGAGCGGCGCGGTAGTCAAGCGCTCGGCGGTCGATCAGTCCATGCTCGTATTCTCCGGCAAGGCGAAATGCTATAACAGCGAGGAAGACGCGGTCGCGGCTATATACGACGGACGCGTCAAGAAGGGCGACGTAGTCGTCATACGCTACGAAGGTCCGGCGGGCGGTCCGGGCATGAGAGAGATGCTCTCGCCCACCTCCGCGCTCTGCGGCATGGGGCTCGACAAGGACGTTGCGCTCATCACCGACGGCAGGTTCTCGGGCGCGACGCGCGGCGCGGCGATAGGGCACGTCAGTCCCGAAGCGGCGGATGGCGGCAAGCTCGCGCTCGTAGCCGACGGCGACGTCATCAAGATAGATATCCCGGGCGGCAAGCTCACGCTCGACGTGACCGCGAAAATACTCGACGCGCGGCGCAAGAAGCTCCGTCCCAAAGACTCGGTAGCCACGGGCTGGCTGCTCCGCTATCAAAACCTCGTCACCTCGGCGGCTAACGGCGCGGTGCTCAAAAAGAAGTTCTGATATTTCGGACGCGACCGCTAAGCTCGGCGCGACCGCACGACTGATTACGGAAAGGGAATATGACGCTTACCCAAAAGATTTTAGCCGCGCACTGCGGCAAAGACCGCCTCGCCGTCGGCGAAATGATAATGGCGGACGTCGACCTCGCGCTCGGCAACGATATAACCTGCCCCGTCGCGGTCAAGGCGTTTGAAGCGGCGGGCGGGGGCAAGGTCGCAGACCCCGACAGGATAGCGATAGTCCTTGACCACTTCGCGCCGAACAAGGACATAGCGAGCGCGCGGCAGTGCGCCGTGTGCCGCGAGTTCGCCGCAAAGCACAACGTAAAAAACTTTTTCGACGTCGGCGAAATGGGCATCGAGCACGCGCTCCTGCCCGAAAAAGGCTTGACACTGCCGGGAATGCTCATTGTCGGCGCAGACTCGCATACATGCACCTACGGCGCCGTCGGCGCGTTCTCGACGGGCGTCGGATCGACCGACCTCGCCTACGCGATAAAGACGGGCAAGCTGTGGTTCAGAGTTCCCGAAGCGATAAAGGTGACGCTCAAAGGCAAGCTCTCCCCCGACGTTTCGGGCAAGGATCTCATACTCGACATCATAGGCAGGATAGGCGTTTCGGGCGCGCGGTACGCGTCGATAGAGTTCACGGGCGATATCGGCTCGCTGACTATGGACGACAGGCTCACCGTGTGCAACATGGCGATAGAAGCAGGCGCTAAGAACGGCATATTCCCCGTCGACGACATAACGCGCGAATACCTCGCGGAGCGCGCCGACGGCAAGTTCGATACGCTCCTGCCCGACAGCGACGCACAGTACTCGCGCGAGCTGACGATAGAGCTCGGCAAGCTCCGCCCGACGATCGCAAAGCCGCACCTGCCCGAGAACACCGTCACGCTCGACGAGATAGCGAAGGAAAAAATAAAAGTCGATCAGGTCGTCATCGGATCGTGCACCAACGGCAGGCTCTCCGACCTCGAAGCGGCTTATAAGGTGCTCAAAGGCAACCGCGTCGCGCGCGGCGTGCGCGTCATAATCATACCCGCAACGCAGGATATATATCTTCGGGCGCTGAGGCTCGGCTATATCGAGGCGTTTATCGAGGCGGGCGCGGCGGTATCCACGCCGACCTGCGGACCGTGCCTCGGCGGACACATGGGCATACTCGCCGACAACGAAGTAGCGATCGCGACGACCAACCGCAACTTCATCGGCAGGATGGGCGACAAAACGTCCAAGATATATCTCGCGTCGCCTTACGTAGCGGCGCGCGCCGCCCTGCTCGGGTACATAGGCTGATAAAATGAAAATTTCCAAAAGCGGCAAAGCATATAAGTTCGGCGATCATATCGACACCGACGTGATAATAGCGGCGCGGTATCTCAACGTATCCGATTTCGACGCGCTCAAAGCGCACTGCATGGAGGACGTCGACGACAAGTTCGCCGCCTCGGTCAAAGCCGGCGACTATATAGTCGCAGGCGAAAACTTCGGCTGCGGTCGCGCGAGCACGCGCCCGCCGTGATAAAGGCGTGCGGAGTAAAAGCCGTCATAGCAAAGAGCTTCGCGCGGATATTCTACCGCAACGCGATCAACATCGGGCTTGCGATAGTCGAGTGCCAGGGTGCGGACGAGATACGTAGCGGCGACGAGGTCGCCGTCGACCTCGACAAAGGCGAAGTCAAAAACTTAACGACAGGCAAAACTTACAGCTTCCCGCCCTACCCCGACGAGATAAAAAAGATAGTCGAGCGCGGCGGACTGCTCGGCGGCAACGCCTAAAACTAAGGAAAATTTCAAGGAGAACAAGCTCATGGACTTCAACATAACGCTCCTGCCCGGCGACGGCGTAGGTCCGGAGATAATCGACTCGGCAGTCGCGGTGCTCGCCGCGATAGAGCAGAAATTCGGTCACAACTTCCACATGCACCGCATGAACATAGGCGGCTCGGCTATCGACTCGACGGGCGTGCCGCTCCCCAAAGACACGCTCGAGGACTGCAAAGCCGCGGACGCGGTGCTGCTCGGCGCGGTCGGCGGACCGAAGTGGGATGGGCTCGCCGCCCACCTCAAGCCCGAAAAAGGGCTTTTGAGCCTCAGGTCGGGGCTAGGACTTTTCGCCAACCTCCGTCCCGCGGTGCTTCATTCGGAGCTGTTATCCGCCAGCCCGCTCAACCAATCGCTCGCCAAAAAAGGCGTTGACATCATGATAGTCCGCGAGCTCACGGGCGGAATATACTTCGGCGAGCGCGGCTACCGCGACGGCGCGCTCGGTCAGGAAGCCTACGATACAGAGGTGTATTCCATCAACGAGATAGAGCGCATCGCCAAGATCGCTTTCGAGATAGCCTCGACGCGCGGCAAGCACGTGACCAGCGTCGACAAAGCCAACGTGCTCGAAACGAGCCGACTGTGGCGCGCGACCGTCAACCGCGTCGCCAAGTCCTATCCGTCGGTCAAGGTCGAGCATATGCTCGTCGACAACTGCGCGATGCAACTCGTAAAAGACCCGTCGCAGTTCGACGTGATACTCACCACCAATATGTTCGGCGACATCATATCCGACGAAGCGGCGGCGATAACGGGCTCGATAGGCATGCTGCCGTCCAGCTCGCTCGGCGCGAACAACAAGGGCTTGTACGAGCCAATACACGGCTCCGCGCCCGACATCGCGGGCAGGGACGAGGTCAACCCGATAGCGACGATACTAGCCTCGGCAATGATGCTTTCCACCTCGCTCAAACTCTTCGACGAAGCGATGGCTATAGAAAACGCCGTGCACAGAGTGCTCGCAAAAGGCTTCCGCACCAAGGACATCGCCTGCGGCAAAAAGAGCGTCGGCTGCGCGCGCATGACCGAAGAAATAGCGCTCGCCATACTCAATATGTAAAAACCCGAAAAGGAGATATATAAAAATGTTTGAACTTATCCAAAAACAGCTCGCCGAGTATTTCGAGCTCGAACCGAGCAAAATAACCCCCGACACCGATTTCGTCAAAGACCTCGGCGCGGACTCGCTCGCGGTAATGGAGCTTATGTTCAAGCTCGAATCGGAAACGGGCAAAACGATAGAGGACGACGTCATGGACTCCGTCAAGACCGTCGGCGACCTCGTAAACTACCTCGAAAAATAACACGGCATTTTTGACTCGGATCGCAGTTGCCGACGGTTCGGCAACTGCGCATATCGAAAGATCAAACTGAAAAGGCGACTTCCCGTCGCCTTTTTGCTTTGAATAAAAATCTATTTTTCTTTATAAGCGATATTGTTGGTCGCGCAATACTTCGCCGCCGCCGACCTGCCTTCGCATATGATAGTGACCTTATCGCAGCCGCTGAACAGTCCCCAGCCGAACTCCGATACGGAGCTCGGTATGACGACGGTCTTTAACGAAACGCAACCGCGAAACGCGGAATCGTCTATCCTTGTGACCGAATCGGGCAGGACCATATGCTCGATATTCGTGTTGTTATAGAACGCGCCCTCGCCTATATTGTTCACGCTGTCGGGTATCTCGATGTTTTTCAGCTTGCTGTTGCAGAACGTCCAATCGCTTATGACCGTGACGGAATCGGGTATAACGTAGACGTCGCCCGTTCTCTGCGACGGGTAACATATGATGGTGGACTTGTTCTTATTGAACAGTACATCGTCGACAGTTTTATACCATTTGTTTTTGGGATCTACAAGTATATTCTCCAATGATACGCAGCCTCGGAACAAGCCCAAGCCGATAGACTTGACCGACGCGGGGATCTGTATCGTCTTTAAGCTGATGCACTCCTTAAAGCAGTTTTTGCCTATTATGGAAAGCGTGCTATTAAGATCAACGCTTTCCAGCTCGACACAGCCGCTGAACACCATATCGTCCAATTTAGTCACGTGAGAAGGTATCTTCACCGACCGCAGTTTTGCGCAGTCGGCAAAAGCGCTTTCACCGATTATAGTCAGTTTTTTCGGCAGGTCTATCGACCTGAGCGATTTACAGCTGTTGAAAACGCCGCCGTATATCTCCGTTATATCGTCGCAAAGCTCTATTTCGGAAAGCGACGCGCAATTCTCGAACGCGCGTTCGCCGAGTTCTATCTTGCCGCATTCGACGCTCAGCGACTTAGCGTTGATGCAATCGCGGAAAGCGCTTTCGCCGACCTTTCGTATATTCTGCGCCAGCCTTATTTCTTTGAGCGATTTACAGCCGCGGAAAGCCTCTTTGTTAAGTACCTCGACTTCCGTGCCGAAATCTATATCCTCGAGTTTATCGCAGTTTTTGAACGCGCCCTCGCCTATCACTCGAATACCGCTCGGCACGGCTATCGACGTACTGCCGTCTTTACAGTGCGTGAGCACGTCGTTTTCCGTTTGCAGGTTGCGCATCGTTTCTATCGGCAGGCTCTGTATCAGTTTGCTTATATATTTGTCGGTGTTCTGTTTCGATATTCCGCTGACGTGCTGAAGATTTTCCAGTATCATTTTAAGCGGCGCCGGGATAACTACGTCGTCGCTCAAATACACTGGATAAATGCGTTTGTCGTATTTGTGCGCCGTGATTATCTCCATGCCGCAATATTTGGAGAGCAGCGCCTCGTTTGACAGAAACAGCAAAAACGCCGAGCAGTTCTCTATGCGCGACCGAAGCTCCTCTCGAAAATCCTCGCCTATCTCCATGGTATCGTCATACCAATATCTGTATTTTTCGCGGTCTATTATCTTTAATATCTCATAGACCTGTTTGGTATCCTTATGCGAGTAGCTGATAAAGATATACGGCTCGGGACCGTCGTATGCGTCAAGCTCGATTTTGGTCCAATCCTTATTGATTTCTCCGTTGACTGTCGTTTGTTTTGTCATTTTCTTCCTCCGTTATAAATATCAAAAAATTATAGTCGTAAGATAGACCCCGCACAACGATGCCGCGAGCGTAGGAACGGCGACGCTCGCTCCTATCTTCAAAAAGTCGCCGTAACCGAATCTGATATTGTGCTTGTTTATGATAGAACTCCACATTATCCCGGCAAGCGCGCCGATGGGCGTAAAAAACGCACCGACGTTAGACCCGACTATTGTCGCAAACAGTCCGCCTATCCCCACGGCGCCGCCCGTCGAGCCGATTATCGACGAGAACAGTACGCTCATGGGTATGTTGTTGATCAGGTTGGACGCGAGGAATGACAGCGGACCGTATTTCAAGATCTGCAAGCCGCTGCCCAACGCCTCGCCTATCGCCGCAGTCACGCCCACTTCGTTGAGCACGACGATAAGCGCAAACATGGAAAGCACGAACGGCACGAGCTGATAAGGCGTGCGGCTCAAACTTCTGCCCAAAACGCGCGGCTTTTCGCGGCGTGCAAGGGATATTATAAGACTGAACAAGATAAGGCTACCGACGGAGCAAACGGCAATCAACCACATTTCCGCGTTTATGTACGAGCCGATCGCAAGCAGTACGGTACAAACCGATAAATGTACGATACCCACGGCAAACGACAGTTTATCTTCTATCTTCGGAATATCGATATCCGCCGCCGTCAGCGGCTTTTTGAGTTTTCTGCCGAATACCAGCAGCAGCGCCCCGAGAGATACCGCTCCGCCGAAGACCGTCGGCAAAAAACTGTATTTCAAATATTCCAAAAAACCGAGCCCGCTCGCCGTCGCAAGATAGATATTCGTCGGGTTGCCTATTATAAACAGCATGCTCCAAGTATTTGCCGCAACGAACTCTGCGGCAAGGTACGGCACGGGATCTATATCAACGTTCTTCGCAAAATAGCAGATAAACGGAGTAAACGACAGTATTATTATGTCGTTGGAGGTAAACACCGTCAGTACCGCAACAACGAAATACAGTATCAAAAACAGCTTGATCTGTCCCGTCCGAGAATGCCTGATCGCCACCACCGCCAAATAACGGAAAAACCCGAGCTCGTCCAAAAAAATAGACAGTACGGTCATGGAAATAAACAGCGCAAGTATCTTTACGGGGTTTATTGACGTGTCGGCGATAAGCGCCTTGCCGACCGTCGAAAAATCGACCTTACAAACAAGTACGGCGATGACCGCACCTATCGTCGTAACTACCCAATACGAGTCTATCCCGATCGCACCTATGCGTATCTTCGGAACGAAAAGCACGCCTGCTATCATAAGGACGCATGTCAATGCACAAATTACTATCGCAGCGATCATAAAGATCCGTCTCCGTAAAATAGATTCAATAAGTCCGATCCGTTATTTTGTGCGACATTTATCCGTAGCATCGTTTTTTCTCCGAAGTGAGGCGGCTTTTTTTGCGCTCATGTCCCGTACAGGACAATTATACACGACCCGCCTTCTTTTGTCAACATATGTAGACTTTTTTCGCATAAAAAAAGTTTATTATTTATACAATGGAGGAATAAGATGTCCACACCTATTCTTGACGGAAAAACCGTCGGTTACGTTATAGCGGAATTCAGAAGGAATAAAGGATTATCACAGGAGGTCTTGAGCGGACTTGCCGATATAGGCAGGACTCACCTTATCGCAATAGAACACGGAGACAGAAAGCCGACCCTCGAGACCTTTTACCGTATATGCTGCGCGCTCGACGTTTCAATGGAAACGGTAGCACGCGAAATAGAAAAACGCTTGACAAACAAACCGTAACTTTCAAATCGACTGCTCGATGGAAAAAGCGTCGCCGCGATAGGCAAACGGTTTTATTATTGACTCTGTTTTATCAAGCATCGAGCGAAGCTTCGGTATAATATTTATATAGCCCTTTTTTCTCAGAGGTAGATCATAAACAGATAAACGCCGTTGGGGTACTGGAAGTACGGCTTACTCGTCGCGGTGAATGAGAAATCCGCTTTTTTTACCTTGCGGTAAGCCTCGGCTATCTCGGTCGCGTACATATCCCCGTCGTTGATATTTATCTTCTCGGCAAAGTCGAGTTTCAGCTCAATCTTGCCGACGGCGCGTCCCGACTTACCTATCGCCTCGAATATCCTGTTGAGCGCCGCCGCGTCGCGTACCGTCGCGGAAAACACGCTGCCCCCTACCGTCACCGTTTTTTCCGCATAGTAATCGTAGTCCTCGAGCGCGACGTTTTCCGACGCGTCGTAGTCGTGCAGCCGCGGTCGGAACGTGCGCATGGTCTCGTCGCTCAGCATAAAAAAGCCGTGCGACAGCTGTTTTTCGAGTTTACCCGCATTGACGGAATAATTGGCTGCGTCGGCGGTTATATCCACGTTATACCGCTTGCCGCCTATCGTGACTTTGTTCCAGGCATGCGCAACGCCGCTGTACGCGCCCGTCACGCGCTCGCAGCCGATGCCCTCTATCGCGCACAAAAAACTCATCGCGCGGCTCAGTCCGTCGCACACGGCGAGCCTGTTTATAAACACGCCGTCTATATGGAACGCGGGATCGTCGCCTATATCCTCGCCGTTGCTGTACCTGTCGTAAAGCTCGAAGTCATACGCGATATCGTAAGCGAGCAGGTCATGCAGAGTATGCACCGTCTTGAAAGCACCGTCGTCCGTGCCGTGCCACTCATTGAGCACGTATCTATCGAGCATCGCTATCGCCGCGTCGTACACCGCCGCGACGGGATCGCCGGCAGGGAATATCGGCTTTTTTCCGTCGATGACGACAGCCGTATACAGCTCGTCGACGCGCGCGCGGTATTCCTCGTCGCTAAGCTCGGACGAAAACTCCGACATTTTATAGCCATCCCGCCCGTCTATCGGTCGAACGGGCTCGGCATCTGCCGCCGCTATCACGTGCGGCGTGAGGTCGGGCGTAGGCTTTCCGCCCGCACATCCGACGAGCACGGGCGCGCATAGCGCGAGCGCCGCCGCCGCGAGCGCCGCTCCCTTACGCGCCGACATAGCGGTATATCCTCTTGTACACTACGTCGCGCAGCGCACCGCCGCGCTTGATCTCGAGCCGAAGCTGCGCCGCATCGGGCACGTTCGCGCCCGTATCGACATTCGGACGGTAGCGCAAAAACTCTCCCGCGGTCGTGCAAACGTCGCCCGTGACAGCGACGCCGCCAATCTTGGTTATAACGTCGCCGACGGCGATCTCGGACGGCGCAATGCCGCTGTCGACGCGCGCGACTGTCAGTCCGCCCGCGCGGAATTCGCACGTTATGCCGAGCTCTGAGAATATCATGCCGCCGACCGCCGAGGTCGAAGTCGCGCCGAAGAACGTCATACCCAAAAGGCTCATGTCCGAATCGGGCTCGCCCCGACCGAGTATCTGTTTGTACACCGGATAGACCACCGACACGGGCACGACGAACGCCGTGTCCTCCACGTCGTTGGACGGCTCGTGCGTCGCGCCGTCGGGGAACGACGACATGCGATAAGTGGTCAAGCCGAGGAAATTGCCGCTCATATCGAACAGCGCGCCGCCGCTCATGCCGGCGTTGACCGCCGCTGTCGTGCGGAGCACGGGCACGTGCTTATCGTTATATTTGAGGATATCCGACGAACGCGAAACGATACCGTCGTAAGCCGCCACGCCCATCGCCATCGCATTGCCTATCGCGACGACGTGATCGCCCTCGGAGTACTCTGCCGCCTGCTTAAAGTACTCGCTGCCGTCGAGGTCGAACACCGCCCGTTCGGGCGTGTGCGCGACGGTAACGACCGCGATATCGTAATACGAATTATACCCGACGACGTCCGCCTCGTAAAACGAGTCCTCGCCGCCGAGCCGCACGGACACCGATCCGCCGGCTATAACGTGGTTATTTGTCAAAAGATACACCTTTCCGTTTTCGTACTTGGTTATAACGCCGCTGCCGCGCAGACTGCCGCCGCGCACCTCCGCGACCGACGGCTTGCGCGCGGCGACCACCGCCGCTATCTGCTGGCTCACGTCCTCGGTATTTATATGCGGCGGCACGTTGCCTTTGCGCATAAAGTACGCAGTGAGCACCGACGAGCATATCCCGACGGCGATACACATGACGCACATAACGGCTACGACCGCCCAGATAAGTCCGTTCTCGCGGCGGCGCGTGCCCTTGACCGACGCGAACCCGCCAGACATGCTCGCATCCCCGTCGTCGGAATGCATCTCCGCGGTCACGCGGCGATAATCGGACGGCGCGCTCGACTGCGCCGCTACGGGCTGGGTCGTGCGGTCGGGCAGCTTCTCCCGAGCGACGGAAACTCCGCTCTCCGTCTCGACCGTAAGACCTTTTTCGACGACGACGGGCGTATTCTCGGACGCCGCGTCCGTAACGCCGTCTTTTTTCTTCTTATTCTTATCCATGGTCTTATTGTGCCACACTCGCGGTCGTTTGTCAAGGTATTGCGGCGTATTTGACGTCGCGCCGCAGTTGCGCGAATAAGTTATAATACCCGAGCTTTTCGACAAAACGCGAAAATGTTATAATACTCGGCTTTTTCGACATCGCGCGAAAACGGTATAATACTCGGCTTTTTCGACAAAGACCGAGCTTCTCGCCCAGCCCGACCCGTCCTTCGCAGCAAAGCGAACCGATACAGCATCGGCGATGCGCGGCGTATCACCGCCGCGGCGACGGCTTGATTCGCACACAAAAAAACGCCCTCGATAACGAGAGCGTCCGTAAATGACCGTACTTATCTATACGCGTTTTATCCTGTCGGCGGTCTTGTAGTACTCGGCAGGCTCGAACGCGCCCGTCATGTGCCAATGCACGGGCGCCATGCCGTTTTCCGAGAGCCAGGCGTTTACCTTGCTGAACGGCTTCGAGCCGAAGAACCCGCGATAAGCGGAGAGCGGGCTTGGATGCGCCGAGGTATGGATAAAGTTGCGTTTATCGATGAACTCCGTCTTTTGCCGCGCGCTCATGCCCCAAAGGATATAAGCGACGGGCTTTTCTCTTGCGTTGAGCGATCTTATCACCGCATCGGTGAAGTTATGCCAGCCTATCTCGGCATGCGACTGCGGACTGCCCGCACGCACGGTGAGCGCGGCGTTGAGCAGCAGAACGCCCTGATTAGCCCAACCGACAAGCGTCGTATCGTCGTCGGGCTCGATGCCGATATCGGTCTTTATTTCCTTAAAAATATTGACGAGCGAGGGCGGAGCTTCCACGCCGTTATTGACGGCGAAGGCAAGCCCGTTAGCCTGGTTCTCGCCGTGGTACGGGTCTTGACCGAGTATGACCACGCGCACTTTGTCGTAATCGACGAGCTTGAGCGCGGCATACACGCACTCGCGCGGCGGATAGACTTTATAGTTGGCGTACTCGCGGTCTATCGCGATATTCAGCGTTTTGAAATACGGTTTTTCGTATTCCGCGGACAGAACTTCGTCCCATTTTTCGGTTATCGTCATAGTATCTCCCTGCCCGTCACCGCTCCGACGGCGAGATCCATTATCTCGGGAAAACCGCCCGCGGCGAGGGAATAGAACATGACCTTGCCTTGACGCTTGAACTCGACTATGCGCGCTGCGCGGAGTATGCGCAGTTGGTGCGAAACGGTAGTCTGGTTGAGCCCCGTAAGCGTCGAAAGATCGGTGACGCACATCGGCGATGCGGACAGCGCGGAAAGTATTTTGAGCCGCGTCGTATCGGACAGCGCGTCGAAGTAATCCGCAAGCGCGGTCAAAGCGTCGCAGTTCGGCATGTCCTCGGATATGCGTTCCGCAGTCAGATCGTCCAAGAGCATCATGTTCATATGCTCAATATACCATATATAAATGTGTTTGTCAATCCCGTAATTTGGCATAGAAGGTATTTTTGCGTCGATTACGGAGGATTTGCCGCGAAAATCATTTACCGACGAACGCATCGGCGATATGTCGGATTTTGTCGAAAACGCAAATAACTGTCACAAGCCGAACGCCGCGCGCATATACATTTTTGACGGAGGGCGCGCCTTATGCAAAACGACATCTTCAATCTGCTGCTGATGATACTCATGCTGGAAAACGGCGGCGGCGAGGAATGTATCAATCAAATGATACTGATGTTCTTGATGATGCAGTCGCGTTCGGGCGGGCTGCCGCAAGGCAGGACGAGCTGCGACCGCGAAGAGGGTTTCACCTTCTGACCGCGCCGAGGACGCTTTATAACGCATAAAAAACGACCGCCCTTTGCGGACGGCCGTTATTTGTTTTTCCGTTACATCCTTTCGGGCGCGTCGACGAGCAACAGCGACAGCCCGTAAGCGAGCGTATCGGCGACACGCGCCGTGAGCGCGAGCCGCGCGGTCTGTTCCGCGCCGCCGCACATTATCCTGTCGGCGTTGTAGAACCTGTTGAACGCCTGGCAGATCTTGACGAGCCGGCGCGACACATAACACGGCTCGTATTTCTGCGCCGCGCTGAGCACCACCTCGTCGAAGTCGGACAAAAGCTTGACTACCTCGTAAGCCTCGTCGTCGGTAAGCAGTTTGCAGTCGGGCGCGCCCGACGCGCCGCCCGCTTTTGCGATGACCGACCGACAGCGCGCGTGCGTATACTGAACATACGGACCCGTTTCGCCGTCGAAGTTGAGCGCGTCCGCGAGCGAGAAATTCTTGTCCTTTGCCTTGCCGTCGTACAGCGCGTCGAACACGACCGCGCCGACGCCTACGCTTTCCGCGACCTCGGCTTTGTTTTCAAGATCTGGGTTGCGTTCTTTTATTATCTCCTCGGCTTTGACGACTGCGGAATCGAGCACGTCGCTCAAAAACAGCACGTTGCCGCGCCGAGTGGACAGCGCCGCGCCCTCGACCGAAACCATGCCGTAGCTGACGTGCACCATGTCGTCCGCCCATTTTTCGCCGAGCAGTTTGAGCACGGCGAAGAGCTGACGGAAATGCAACGCCTGATGGCTCGCCACGACGTACAGGCATTTATCGAAGTCATAGGTATCGTGACGGTAGTAAGCCGCGGCGAGGTCGCGCGCTATGTACAGCGACGCGCCGTCGCTCCGACGTATCAGCGCGGGCGGCATCTTGTCCGCGTCGTCGCCGACCTCGACTATCTCCGCGCCGTCGCTTATCCTGAGCAGTCCCGCCGCTTTGAGCCTGTCCTCGACAGCCGCCACCTTGTCGACGTAAAAGCTTTCGCCGAGGTAGCTGTCGAACTCTATATTCAGTCTGCCGTATACCTTTTTCGCCTGTTCGAGCGTAATCGCCTTGAACTTCTCGAACAGCCCGACGGCGTATTTATCGCCCGCCTCGATCTTGTTGGACCACTCGCGCGCTTCCGCGGCGAGCGCGGGGTCTTTCTCGCTTTCGTTGTTGTACTTGACGTAAAGTTCGAGCAGCTCGTCGAGCCCGCGCTTTTCGAGCGCGGCGTCGCTTCCCCACCGCCGAAACGCGGAGATCAGTCCGCCGAACTGCGTACCGAAATCGCCGAGGTGGTTTATGCCGACGGTCTTTGCGCCGAGCGCGCGGTACATCTTATAAAGCGAACCGCCGATGACGGTCGTCATCAAGTGCCCTATGTGGAACGGCTTTGCGATATTGACCGACGAATAATCGATGCACACGGTCGTACCGTCGAGCGGCTTGCTTTCGCCGAGCTTATGCGCGAACATGCCCTCGACCGCCGCAACGCGCGAAACGGTAAAATTAAGATAACCGTTGAGCGCCTCGACTGTCATATCGGGAATAGCGACTTTCGCCGCCGCCTCCGACGCTATGACCGCAGGGCTCTTGCGCAAAAGCTTGGCAAACTTAAAACACGGTATACAGTAATCGCAAAACTGCTCGGCGACGGCTACGTCCGAAAGCTCCGATCCGGGCAGAACGTCCTTAACAGCAGTATAGATCTGTTCCTTTCTATCCATTTCGCACCTTAAACGTTGAACTTGAACTCGACGACGTCGCCGTCCTGCATGACGTAATCCTTGCCCTCGCTGCGGAGCTTGCCGGCCGCCTTGACCGCCGCGAGCGATCCACACGAGATCAGATCGTCATATGACACTATCTCCGCGCGGATAAAGCCGCGCTCGAAATCGGTATGTATCTTGCCCGCCGCTTTGGGCGCGGTAGTGCCGCGCTCGATAGTCCAAGCGCGCACTTCTTTTTCGCCGGCGGTAAGATAGCTCATAAGTCCGAGCAGCTCGTAGCCCGACGTGATTATACGCTCCAAGCCCGAACGGACAAGCCCGAGCGCATCGAGATACTCGCCGCGTTCCTCGGGCGGCAGCGACGATATCTCCTGCTCGACCTTGGCGCAGATATCTATGCACGCCGCGCCGTCGGCGGCGGCGTAAGCCTTGACCTTGTCGACGTACTCGTTGTGCGATATGCCTATATCGTCCTCGGAGATATTCGCGCAGTATATTATGGGCTTTGCCGAAAGCAGGAACTGCCCCTCGACGGTCGCGAGCGTTTCGGGATCGAGCCCGAGCGAGCGCAACGACTTGCCGTCGTTGATGCACGCAGACATCCTGTCGAGAAGCGCGAGCGCCTCGACCGCCTTGGGATCGCCGCTCTTGGCGGTCTTTTCAAACCGCGCGCGCCGCTTTTCTATGCTCTCGAGGTCGGCAAGGCAAAGCTCGGTGTTTATCGTGTCCGCGTCGCGGACGGGGTCTACCGTGTCCGACACGTTGATTATGTTCGGATCGTCGAAGCAGCGCACGACCATGATTATCGCGTCGCACTCGCGAATATGCGAGAGGAACTTGTTGCCTAAGCCCTCGCCGCGGCTCGCGCCCTTGACAAGTCCCGCTATATCGACGAATTCGATCGTCGCAGGTACGACGCGCTTCGCCGAGTACAGTTTTTCGAGCGCGCCGAGCCGCTCGTCGGGCACGGCGACAACGCCCACGTTCGGCTCGATAGTGCAGAACGGGTAGTTTGCGCACTCCGCGCCCGCCTCGGTTATCGCGTTGAAAAGCGTGCTCTTGCCGACGTTGGGCAAGCCTACGACACCTATCTTCATATAATGATGCTCCGTAAATTTAATATATATATTCTACACCATGACCGCCCTTTTGTCAATGCAATAGCGGCGGAAAGGTCGGCTCAAAAAATAAGCTATACTTGCTCGCAGATATACAGCTCGGACAGCGCGCGCGTGTACGCGACGTATTTTTCGGTCTCGGTCAGCCTGCCGCAAGCATAGACGCGCTCGTACTCCATGCCCTTAGCCTGCGCAACGGTGTACAGCATGCTTTCGGGCACGTCCGCAAGCGCGCGCGCCGCGTCCTCGTCCGACGACGAATAAATAAAAGCAACGCGGTCGTCGCCGCAGTCGCGCTCTCGAACGAGCGCCGCGGCAAGCTCGGCGCGGTCTATCTTGCCGACCGTTCCGCCTTCAAGCCCGAGCGACGTTACGTCCATGCCGAGCAGTCCGTTGACGTAAGCGGTTATCTCGCGCGCGTTGCGGTAGTTCTCGTTGAGCGAGTAGTGCCCGGCGTTTTTCCACAGCCTGTCGAGCTTGGCGAAATCGCCTATACCGCGTTTCTTATCGAGCTGTTGGTTCTCGTCGCCGTACACGTTGACCGTCGAGCGCGTCAGCTCGGCAAGCAGCTTATACTCGTTGAAGAAGTAATCCTGCCCCTCGTCGATGAACAGCGCGCCTTCATACTCGGGCTTGCCGAGAATATAGCAGTACGCCGTCAGCAGGAGGTATAGCCGCGCCTTGGTAAGCCCGTCGCCGAGCGGCGGCAGGAATTTCAGCTTTTCGAGCGATACCGACACGGCGGGAGCTTTCGGCTTGTCCGACGGCTGACCCCAGACCGCGTCGCGCTCGTACCTCGCAAGATCGGCGCGGTACAGCGCGAGCCGCTCGTAATAACTGCGCTTGACGGGCGCGAGCGCAGCGACGAGCTTTCTCTTTATATCGTCGCCGTAGACCGCGACCGCGGACTTTGCGTCGAGCGTTTCGTCGCCGACGGGCTCTGCGTCCGAAAGCCGCTTGCGCTCGCTCGCGCGTATGCCGCGGAGCGAAAGTATCAGCTCGCGGTACAGCTCGGGCATGGTGACGCGCCGCGCCGCGTTTATCATAAGATCGTCGACGACGGGCTGGATATGCTCGATGTACCGCTTGCCGGGCGCGATGACCGTCGCATTGTTCAGATCGAGCTTGTTATTGAACGAAAGATATTCGAGCCGTTGCAGAAGTATCATCGTCTTGCCGCAGCCGGCGCAACCGCGCACGACGCAGTTCTCGTCGGCAGGGCGCGTTATGATCGCGTTCTGATTGGCTTGGATGGTCGGGATTATGTCGGTAAGACGCTTGTCGCCGCGCTTTTTTTCCAGCATGTGCGCGAGGAACTTGTCGTAGACGACGCCGCCGCTCTCCTTGGAATAATCCTGAAATACCGCCGTGAGCTTGCCGTCGCGTATGTCGAACTTGCGCCTGAAAATCACCTCGTACCGATAACCGCCGTACTCTATCTCGCCGTTCTCGAACCTGTCGTATACGCGGTTGCCGAGCGGCGAATTATGCGAGTATACTATTATCCTGTCCTTGTAGAAAACGACGTGCGCGCCGACGTAGATATCGGGATCGTCGAGCGGCTCGGTGTCGAACTCGAGCTTGCGCGCCTTTATCATCGACGGCGTGTCGTCGTAATCGCACGCGCCTATCTGCCTCAGCTTCATGCGCGCGAAGTACGGCGTGCCGAGGCTCTGCCGCAACAGCCGCGCCGCATACAACCGCTCGTCGTGACGGAACTTGTCTGTGCGGAATTCCTCGACCGACTGATCGTCGTAGATGTCGACGCCGCGCAGCTCGAAACCGTCGTTTTCGAGCAGCCGTATCTGCTCGTGCATCATCGTGATGACGCGCTCGAGGTGCGCCGCTTCCTCGGCTATCTCCTCGGCGTTGAAATTATCGCTTTCCGTAAATACCATAAATATCATTGTAGCATTAAACCGCACCGAAAGCAAGAACTTTCGATGCGGTATTTTTTCGGCAGGTCGCTCGGAGCTTAAACGAACAGCATAAGACTGATCGCCATCACCGCCATGCCGCATACGAGCCCGTACACCGCCTTGTAATGACCGTATTCGAGCGCGCTCGGCAACAGCTCGTCGAGCGCGATAAATACCATGATGCCTGCGACCGCGCCGTACACCGCGCCGAAAACGGTATCCGTCATGAACGGTGTGAGCGCGACCCAGCCGAGCAGCGCGCCGACGGGCTCGGCAAGCCCCGACAACAGCGAGTACAAAAAAGCTTTTGCGCGCGAACCCGTCGCACGGTAAACGGGCACGGACACCGCAATGCCCTCGGGGATATTGTGTATAGCTATCGCGACGACTATCGGCACTGCGAGGCTCGGCTCGCCGAGCGCGGAAACGAACGTCGCAAGCCCCTCGGGGAAGTTATGTATAGCGATAGCGACGGCGGTAAGTACGCCCGCGCGCTTTAAGTCCCGCACCGTGCTTTCGGCATCGCAGGCGCGCTTATCCAAAAGCTCCGCTCCGCCCTTTTCGAGTTCGCTTTCGAGTATGCTCTCGCCCGACGGTATCAACCGCTCGATTAGCGCGATGAACAGCATGCCGCAAAAGAACGCGCCTACCGCCGCCCAGCCGCCCGCCTTTTCGCCTAGCGCCGCATCTAACAGACCGCGCGAGGAATCGAACATCTCCGCCATCGAAACGTACAGCATCACGCCCGCCGAAAACCCGAGCGAAATGCCGAGAAAGGTCTTGTTTTCGCGCCGAACGAAGAAAGCGACGCAACTGCCGATGCCCGTCGCAAGCCCCGCGAGCACGCTCATCAAAAATGCTATCGCGCCGTTGCTCATTTTTCTATAATGTACCTCTTTTCGGTATATGAGCATCCGACGTTTGTTGTTAAGGATTATTACGGGCACAAAAAAAGCGTCGCTGTAACGCGGCGCTTTATAAACGGTTTTCGTATCATTCAAGCTCGAGGATATGCTCGGTGACTTGCTTGCAGAGCTTTTTGAGCGCGCCCTTGTCGAACGGGCTCATCAGCCCGGCTTCGTGCGCAAGCGTGTCGATAGTCTTTGTCCCGCCCTTTTCGACGAGTTTGAGATATCTGTCGAGCGCGTCGGCATAGTCTGTCGACGCGAGCTCGCCGAACTGCAAGGCAAGGCAGGTCGAAAGACAGTAGTCTATATAATAGAACGGAACTTCGTAGATATGGCTTTGATACTGCCACCTTCCGCCGTCCTCGATGTACGGCACGCCCGACATATCGAGGTACGGGCGGAACTGCTTTTCGAGGTCGAGCCACAGCGCTTTGCGCTCGGCTGGCGTCATTTCGGGCGATCTATAGACAAGCTCTTGGAAGTAGTCGACTATCACGCCGTAAGGCAAAAAGTTGAACGCGTCGAATATCTGCTGATACGTCGCCTCGTCCGCACGGTCGCCGTAGAACTTGGCGTTGTAACGATTGCAAAGCGCTTCCATGCCCATGGAATGAGTTTCCGCGGTCTCCATGCTCCCGACAAAAAGATCGCGGTCTATCTTGTTGGCGGCGGCGCGCTCGAAAGCGTAAGCATGACCGAGCTCGTGCGTGAGCACGCCCACGTCGTCCATCGTGCCGTTGAAGTTGGCGAATATGAACGGCTGACCGTAGCCGTAGATCATTTCCGCATAGCCGCCGCACTCCTTGCCGTCGCGCGCGATATAGTCTATCGCCTCCGCGTCGCACATGCTCTTAAAGAACTTGCCGAGCTCGGGGCGCATCTCATCGTACATCGACTGCGCCGCCGCGATGAGCTGTTCCGCCGTGCCGACGGGATCGATATTGCCGCCGACTATGTAGTTGTCGTTATCGTAGATATAGGTCTTATCCCAACCGTGCTTTTTGCACAGCGCCGCTTTGAGCTTGACGAGCGCGGGCACAACGTCATTAAGAACGGACTCGCGGAACACCGCTATTTCCTTTCTGCCGTAGCCGATATGCCCCATGCGAAGATCGCCCATTTCGACGTAATCGGCAAACCCCATCTTTTTCGCCATGCGCGTGCGGATCCCGACGAGCTTATCGTAATATCCGTCGAGCTTGTCGGAAACGCTCGCGAGCGTCTCGCCTATCACGGAAAAAGCTTTTTTGCGCACCTCGCGGTCGGCGTCCTTGGCGATACCGCGCATCTCGCCTATCGTCACGGTGCCGCCGTTCCAGGGAAATTTGAGCTCCGCGAGCAGTCGCGCATAATCGGTGCTTATCTTGTTCTCCTCGACGCAGTCGTCGATTATCTTATCGTCCATGACGCGCACCGCCGCTTCCATGTTCATTATGATAAGCGGATTGACGAGCTTTTTGAACGCGCCGTAATGCGCGGACGCCATAAGCGCCTTGTTGAACGCCGTCAGGCGCGCCGACAGCGACGGCATGGTCTCGTTGTAGTAGTCCTTTTCTTTGGAATAAAATTCGTCGCGGACGTTGAGCGAGTTGCGTATCGCCGCGAGCGACGACATCGTAAAGCACTCGTCGAGCTTGGCGTTAAGCTCCGCGCGGATGCTTACAAGCTCCTCCGCGCTATTCGCCGCGGCGGCGCGCGCCGTGCACGATGCGATAAATTCCGACGCTTTTTCCACGTCGATACGTTCGTACTTTAAGTCTTTTACCTTGACTGCCATATATTACGATCCTCCTCGGGATATCTTGATTTTTTGCCGTCCGCCGAGCTTACTTCAGCTCGAACACGGTGAACGAGAGCGGCGCGCATTCGATACCCGTCTTTTTGGGCTTTGCCGCCTTGCCGACCGCGTACACCGCCGCCGTCTTGGTCGGGATATCGACGGGCGCTACCGCCTTGACTTTCAGCGGATTGACGACGCAGAGCAGGTTGCCGCGCTTGTAGCACAGCGGCTCGCTGCCCTTGGCGTGAACGAACTCCAACCCGCGGCTCATAAGCTGTTTATAGTTTTTGCGGAACTCGAACAAGCCCCTGAGCGCGTTCAACAGCGACTTCTTGTCGCGCTCCTGCGCCGCGGCGTTCACCGCCTTGTCTATCTCCGTCGGCAGGAATGTCTTTTCCGCATCGGAGAAGCCCGCGTTGTTTTCCGTGCTCCACTGCATGGGCGTACGCGAGCCCGTCCGCGCGAACCCGCACTCGACCGAGGGCAGGTCCTTGACGTACTTCATGCCTATTTCGTCGCCGTAGTAGAGAAACGGCACGCAAGGCAGAGTGAACAGCGTCGCGTATATCAGTTTGAGCTGTTCGTGCGTATAGAACGGCGCGAGCCGCGGCGTGTCGTGGTTACAGCTTATAACGGCGATATAACCGTCCGCGTCCTTTACGGCGTCGTGCCATTCGGAAAAACCCTTAGCAAAAGCCGCCGCGTCGCCGCCGCCCTCCGCGTCGAAATAACTCTTTTTGCCGCACTCCTCGGCGCGCACCAAAAGGTTGTACGGGTTGCCGTGGTGATCGAGCATAAAGTCGGCATGGAATCCCGCGCGCACCGCCTGCGGATTCGACCACTCGGACACGAGCACCGCATCGGGATAGTCCTTGTCGAGCATCTTGCGTATATCGCGCCATATCTCGCTCGTAGCGGGCTTGTCGCCGCTGTCGCCGTCGTTCTTGACGAGCGAATCTGCCATATCCACACGGAACCCGTCGACGCCGCGATCGAGCCAGAACCTTATTACCTTTTTGAGCCACTCGCGGGTCTTGAGCGCCGCTTCGGACTTGTACGACGCCTGCCAGGACGGATCGTCCACGCGGTTGAAGCCGTAGTTGAGCGCAGGCTGCGTCGAAAAGAAGTTTACTATATAATTGCCCTTGCGGTCGTGCCTGCCCGATATCGCCTTGAAGCCCTCGGGAAAATCCCACTCGTTGTTCGTCCAGATAAACCTATCCGAAAGCTCGTTAGGCGTCGGCTCGGCGCTGCGCAGAAAGTCCGCGTTCTGCTCGGACGTGTGCCCGGGCACGAGGTCGAGTATGACCTTTATCCCCTTGGCGTGCGCCGACTTGACGAGCTCGTCAAAGTCCTCTTCGCTGCCGAACCGCTCCGACACCTTAAAGTAATCGCGCACGTCGTAACCGCCGTCCATGAACGGCGAATCGTACATCGGATTGAGCCATAACGCGTTACAGCCTATCGACTTGATATAAGCGAGCTTTTCGGTAATGCCCTTGAAGTCGCCGTAGCCGTCGCCGTTGTTGTCTTTATACGAATTGGGGTATATCTCGTAGAATACCGCCGACTTTAACCAGGTAGTCATGTTCTCTCCTATCGAACGACCGCTTCGCGGTCAGCTCGGCGGTCGTTTATCGGTTATTTATTTTTTGGTTTTGCTTTCTTTCTCGGTCGAGCCGCCGACGTCGGCGACCGTTACCGTATTTTCCGCTTCGGCTTTTTCCGCCGCCGCCTTCTTCGCAGCTTCGGCTCTGTTCGCCTTGACTACGAACACCGTTGTAATAATGCAAGCCGCGGCAAACCCGATGAACGCCGCAAGCCCGAAAGCGACTATCATATTGATATTCGAGCTCTTTCTCGTGATGACCGACGGCTGGACCTGCCGCACCGCCGACGAAACGAACGTCGTATCGTAGTAATCGGCTATGACGTTGTTGACCTTTTCGTAAAGCTCGGTCGCCGAATTCTCTATCGCGGCGATGAGGTTCTCGACAGACTGGACTGCCTCCGCCGTAGCGACGGTCTCGTTGCCGAGCGCGTTTATACGCGCGGTGATGTTGGCGAGCTGCGACTGATAATCGAGTTTGAGCAGGTTGTAATTGTTAAGCGTTTTTTGAAGTTCGGTATAATACTCGGAATAAGTGTTGGTCGTCGTCTGACCGCCGTCGGGGCTTGTCACAGACGTCGTGTTCGGCTTGAACTTGTCTATTTGGTCGGTAAGCGATCTGATATATTCGTCGGTGTTGTCGATAAGCGTCGTGAGATTGGACTTGCTCTCGGTGAGCGCGCCGAGCGCGGCGGGCTTGTTCTTCCATACGTTGTTGGAGAGTATAGTCCTGTTGAGCAAGCCGAGGTTTGACTCGATACGTCCGAGGTCGGTCGCGAGCTGTGCGAAGGTCGTGTTGTACTTGGTCGAAACGAAGTCGCCCGCCTCGTCGCTCATAGTAAGAAGATAATCGGCTACGGGCTTGATCGTGTCGATGTACTCGTCGTAGATATCGGCGTATTCCATCAGTTCGTTATCAGAGAGCCCGAAAGCGCCCGTCGGGAACATGTTGGTGACGGCAAAACGGCTCTTAAAGTCCTCGTAGTAGCTCGATACCACTTTGTCGAGCAGTATCTTCGCCTGCGTGTCGGACAGACCGAGCGCCGACGGCTTGGATATTACGATCACGAACCGCGTCGGACGCATGACGTAGGTGCGAAGCCTGTCTATGGCGGACTGCACGCCGTTAGCCGCGTCGTTTACGAGCTTGATATATTCCTCGGTCTCGACAGACTCGATGCGCATACGCTCGCGGAGCGACGATATATCGGTTATAACGGAATCGAGCTCCGCATCGGCGACCGCCTTGCTGAGCACCGTAGTCGAAATGATGTTGTCGGAATTGAACGTTCCGCCGTTGGGGTCTTTGCCTTCCTCGATACCTTTATAGATATACTCGATGGAAGTGCGAGCGATCTGCTCGGTCTTGTATAGAAGCTTAATGGGGAAAACCACCGCTGCGGCTATCAGCACGGCGGCGACGACGCAGACCAGCATCGTTACCCAACCGCGCTTAAAGAACCGTCCTACCTTTTTGAGCGTAAGACCGTTTTCCTCGTTTTCTTCCTCGTATACATAAGTTTGATCCATGCTTTTCTCCTTTGGAGCGTGTTTCATATCCATTTATATTATAACACTATTGTATACCGAAATCAACAAAATTCGTCATTATTTTCGCACACAAGCGCAAAAGCGACGCAGATTGTCGATATCCGACGCATTTATACAGTATATACGATGGGCGGATATACGGTTTTTTATACATTCGGTAATAATCCGCGCCCTTTGCGCCGCATACTTACTGTATGAAGACCACGGAAAACATAAATAACATCGTAATTGCCGGCGGCTCGTCCGGCATCGGGCTCGCGCTCGTGCAAAAACTGGATGCGGGAAAAAAATCGATAATCAACCTTTCGCGCTCTGCATGCCCCGTCGCCGGCGTCAAAAACATAATAACCGACCTCTCCGACCCCGACGAGATCGGCGCGGCGTTCGCGCGCATAGACCGCATTGACGCGCTCGTATACTGCGCCGGCACGTCGCTCGCCGCGCCCGTCGAATACACCGCGACGGAGGACTACCGCAAGCTGTTTGAGGTCAACCTGCTCGGCGCGGCGGAGTGCGTCAAGCTCGCGATGCCGAAACTGCGCGCGAGCGGCGACGGACGGATAGTGCTCCTCGCCTCGTCGGGCGGCGTCGCGCCCATCGCGTTCGACGCGTTCTACTCGGCGAGCAAAGCTGCGCTCATCACCTTTGCCGAAGCGCTCAACCTCGAAACGCAGAGCGTGCACGCGACAGCCGTCGTGATAGGCGGAACGAAAACGCGTTTCTCGTTCAAGCGCAAGATATACACCGACTGCGGCGATTACGACAAGGACCTCAAAGCCGCCGCCGACAGTCTGATAAAAATGGAACAGACGGGTTATAACGTCAACCGCGTCGCCGACGGGATAATCAAGGTGCTCGCGAGCGACGCGCCGCCGCCCGCAGTCACTATCGGCATAAAGAACAAAGCACGGCTCTTGGCGTACAAAATACTGCCGAGCTGCGCCCGCCGCGCCGTACTGCGCTCTGTCTACGGAATAAAATAAGTGTTTTTTCGCAGCTTGTGCATATGCGCACGTGCCGATATGTAGGATTTCACTACCGTAAAGCCCCCTCCGTCCTCGCTATGCTCGGACACCTCACCCAAAAGGGGACGGCGATGTCGCTTCACTTGTCACACTCGTTTTGTCATCCTGAGCGAAGCGAATGATCTCGACCACTTAATCATCGCCAAGGAGACTCTTCGCTTACGCTCAGAGTGACAACGAACGGTACAATAAACACGCAGTCACCTCGTCGCTTCCCCTCGGCAGTAGCGGCGTAGTCGTTTCACGCGTTATGCCGTCGCCCATTGATATAGGCAATAACTTTTCCTAACGTCATCTCGTCGCTTCCCCTTACTCACATACACCCGTCACGCCGTCGCTTCCCCCTCTCGGGGGAAGTGGTTTTGAACGCAGCGAAAAACCGATAGGGGCTTTATGGAAACTTTCGCTTTACTACTTATTCTGCCTTACCGTAAAGCCCCCTCCGTCGGCTTCGCCGACACCTCCCCCAAAAGGGGGCGGCGAAGTTGTTGCACGCAGTCAAACTCGTTTTGTCATCCTGAGCGAAGCGAAGGATCTCATCCTTATTTACTTAACCATAGAGACTCTTCGCTTACGCTCAGAGTGACAAACGAACGGAATACATAAACAAGCAGTCGCCTCGTCGCTTCCCCCTCTTGGGGGAAGTGGCACGAAGTGCCGATAGGGGCGTTATTGTAACTATCGCTCTGCTACTATATTCCTGCCCTACAGTAAAGC
>CAJTND010000012.1:0-8486 GCA_910577995.1 uncultured Christensenella sp.
GAGTATGTCTACGACAACAGCGGACTGAGCGGAGTAAAGCATAACGACAAAGAATACATATATAGTAAGGATATACATGGGAATATAATAGGCATACTTGACAAAAGCGGGAAAGAAGTGGTACAATACAAGTACGACGCATGGGGCGGCATACGAACAGAGGTAAAAGATGAGAACCATGCGGGGATAGCGGAGTTGAATCCGTTTAGATACCGCTCGTACTATTACGATACGGAAACGAACCTTTACTATCTTAATACGCGCTACTACGATCCCGAGACAGGTCGATTTATTTCTCAAGACGACGTAAGCTATCTCGATCCCGAACACATCAATGGGCTTAATCTGTTCGCTTACTGCGGTAATAATCCCGTGATGGGCTACGACCCCGACGGTACTTGGGATTGGGGTAAGTTTTGGACGGTTTTAGCCGCTGTGGCTTCTGTGGCTATGATAGTTGCAAGTGTCGCTTTGTCAATCACAGGTATAGGTGCTCCCGTTGCTGCTATATTATTAGGTGCCGGTATAGGCGGACTTTTTGCTCTTGGCAATAGCATTGTTTCACAAGGTCTCTCCAACGGATTCGGTAATATAAATTGGGGTCAAGTGGCGTTTAACGGATTGATGGGTATGGGAATAGGTGCCGTAATGGGTTCTCCGCTCGGCGGTATTGTATCCGGAGCCGTGATAGGAACTATAAGTTTTGTCCAGAGCGTAGGGAACGATTTGTTTGAAAACGGCGGAGATTTCGGTAAAGTAAATTGGGGCGGTGCAGTTGCCACCGGTATATTTTCCGGAATTATGTCGGGAGCAGGTAAATGGGTAAAGAACTTGGGCAACGGTATAAAGGCGGGGCTAAAAGCCTTGGGAGTCAACGGTATAGCTGCAATAGATGCGTTGATATTGGTAGGTCAGGCTATTGCTTGGATCGGTACAGGTATTGCAGCAGTCGGTCGAGCAATCTTTAAAGGAATAGTTTCTTTGTTTGAATTTATTTTCGGAGGTGGCAATGGAAGAAAAGCATCAAAACGATACGCATAAAGAAAAGAAACCGAGAATAAGATGGCCGTTAAGTGATATTATAGTAGCTATTATAATGAGTGTATTTTTAGTAGTCGCTATTATAGGTTTAATTTTGTGGGCAGTGTGGAATTATGTTATTGCAGGAGCAATTCTATTTTTCACGGGAGGGATTATAGGTATTATATTGGGGACATATTTTTTCCTAAAATATCATTGTTAATTCTTACTTTAATGGTAATGTAATTATGATTCTTTCCATAATCATCCCCATCTATAACGTCGAACAGTACATAGACAAGTGCCTTCAAAGCCTGATCCGTCAGCACTATGACAAGTCGGAGTACGAAATAATAGCCGTATTGGATGCTTGTACCGATTGCTCCGAGGAGATAGCCAAATTCAACCTCGAAAGCAGTGGCATAGCTCATACAATCCTTTATATAGATTGCCGTAGCGCAGGGATATCCCGCAACGCAGGTTTGGAAATCGCTCGAGGCAAATACATATACTTTGTAGACGGCGACGATTACTTAATTGATTTGCTTGCGTTAAAGCGTATGACTGAAGCAATGGAAAGCGGAGAGTATAATGCCGTGTACATGAGCAAGTTCGAGTCCGATCAAAAAGCTTTCGATGACGATGCTATATGGCGGTACTTCTATAAGCGAGATACAATCGGAGAAACGAGATTTACCGACGCGAGAATCAACGAGGATTGGGAGTTCACGAGAACGATCAAGCTCAAGCGCGAGTACAAGGAAACAAAAATATACAACGTAGCGCTTTACCACTATACGTTCCCGCGCGCAGGCAGTCTTACCGAGCAATACCGTTCGGAACGCTTAAACAAACAAATATCTTAAAACCAACGGAGCGGCTTGAAATTAAGCCGCCCCGTTGTGCTTTTTATGTCGATGGTATTTTATTCACTTAATATATTTATACTATCCTTATGGCATACAGTTATAAAGGCAGTATAAGCTTCGGCTTGGTATATATTCCCGTCACGCTGCACAGCGCGGTCAAAAACAATGACATAGGCTTTAACATGATAGACAAAAAGACAATGAGTCGCGTGCGGTATAAGAAGACGTGCGAGGACTGCGGCGGTCGGGAAGTCAAGCAGGAAGATATAGTCAAGGGCTATGAGTATGATGACGGCAAGTACGTCGTGTTCGACGAAAGCGATTTCGAAAAGCTCAAAACCAAGAAAGACAAGAATATAACCATAGACAAATTCGTACCGCTCGGCGAAGTAGACCCTATCTATTTCGACAAGCCGTATTACGTTGCGCCGACGGGCGCCGAAAAAGCGTTTGCGGTATTGCTCAAAGCAATGGAACAAGAGAATAAAGCGGCTGTCGCAAAAACCGTGCTCGGCACAAAAGAATCGTTGATCCTAATTCGCGCAAAGAACGGACAAATGCTGCTCAATACACTGTTCTTCGAAGAAGAGATAACAAAGAACCCGACGAAAGAGGTAACAGAACAAGGCAGCGCGGACGAACTTAAAATGGCGAAAGCTATAATAGAGAGCATGAGCGGCGAGTTCGAGCCGGAAAAGTATAAAGACGAATACCGAGAAAAGGTACAAAAAGCGATCGAGCAAAAGATAGCCGGCAAAGAAATAGTAAAGCCCAAAGAAAAGACTACGACAACGGCGGCAAGTCTTATGGACGCATTGCAGCAAAGCCTTGCGCTCATGAAAGAACAAAATATAAAACGACAGCGTAAAACCGCTCCAAGCAAAACGGTAAAGAGAAAACGCGCGTAATGTCTGACTTATTCATAGATAAAAATATCGACCCGATGTTGCTATACGAAACGGAGCCGTTCGACAGCGACGAGCATATATTCGAGTTAAAGCTCGACGGCATACGCTGTATCGCGTATATAGAGCCGAAGTCGGTCGTATTGCAAAACAAGCGACATAAGGACGTGACGGATATTTATCCCGAATTGTCCGATATGAAAAAATGCGTGAAGAAACGTGTAATTCTCGACGGCGAGCTTGTCGTACTAATAGACGGCAAGCCGAATTTTTATGCTTTGCAAAAGCGCAGTCTTATGAGCGACGAGTTCAGAATTAAGCTCGCGGCAAAAAATGATCCCGTGCAGTTCGTCGCTTACGACATTCTCTATCTCGACGGTAAAGACTTAACGAATAAGCCCTTAACGGAACGTAAAGAAATATTAATTAAAACTGTTACCGAAGGACACGGATTGAGTGTTTCGAGATATATAGAAAAGAACGGAAAAGATTTCTTTGAGCTTGCAAAGCAGGAACAGCTCGAAGGCATAGTCGCTAAGAAGAAAGACGGACTTTACCACATAGGCAAGCGCACACATGATTGGGTAAAGATAAAAGTCATGCAGGACGAGGATTTGTTTGTGTTCGGCTACCAAACCGACGAGAACGGAAACGTCAAAGACTTGATTCTCGGCTATTACGACGATAACGACAAACTACAATGCCGAGGCAAGGTCTATCTCGGCGTGTCGGAAAGCGACAGAAAGATAATAGGCGAGTTCGCCAAAAAGAACACGGTCAAGCGACCGTGGTTCGAGAAATATAAAAATGCGGTATGGCTGAAGCCCGAGCTAATAGGCACGGCGCATTTTATGCATGAAACGGAAAGCGGCGGAATGCGTCAGCCCGTATGGAAAGGCTTGAGGGTGGATTAGCGAGTGCTTATATACTCCCTGAATCTCGGGCACTAACTTCATTTAATATAATATAAGAATAAAGTCATTATAGTCGTTTTTATTTCCGTAAGTTATTTTGTGTGCGATACGTTCTTGAACCGTGCGAGCTCAAACGGCGTACCTGGAACGCAGATCACGAGATCGAACCATGTTCCTTTTTCATATGCTTCGTCCGTCTCGGTAAAATATCCACCCGCTTTCTTTTCCACATTTTGTTTAATAATATACGAAGATGCCGGCTTGCGCACGCATGACCCTTGATTCCAAACCAACGACGCTGTGCTTATTATTGATTCGTCATAAATATCTGTACATAAACTCGTAATATATACAGTGAAATTAAACGATCTTCCCCATAATGGAGTACCATCAGCATTATCAAAACTTAAACGAATCTTCAAAACCGGTTGATTCCTAAAATACACCGTCATGGTTTCATGTTCGCTGTACTCCGCCTTGTCAGAGGTAAACACGTTAAGAGAATTCACTTTGTCTGTCAGGTTTTCATTATCTTCCGTCAGGTCGGCAACGGTATCCGTCAAGTCGGCAACGATATCCGTCAATCGATCAATATCGGACTGCAAAGCCGAAGTGTCAGAACAACCGATCATAGTGACTGTCATTACGATCGCCGCGAACGCAACAGCCAAGATCCCAAGCGTTTTTTTCATTTTACTCCCTCCCGATTTTTTATTACATTATACTATGTACCTCCTTGTTTGTCAAGCTCGGCTTTGACCGCTTCGCGCCGATCCTTACGGGCGGTGCTTAAGGTGACAAACGATGCGCGACTCGGAGAACTGCGGGAATTTTGCAAGCGGAAAAAGCCGAAATGCTTGATAACAAGATAACGGCTTGTTGGGCAAACGTCGGCATAGAGCGAAAACTTTTGAAGCAATGCCGCAATACTTATAGGCAAGAAGCGGTCATATGACTGCCGGAATGTTTATTGTCGGCGTATTGCGGCGCGGCACATTACGAGCAACTTGACGGTGAGTTTGTTTTGGAGTTGATAAGGTTTGTAAGTTGTGTTGAGCGTTTCGTTTATGAACGCGCAGAGGTCATGCGCTTTGTTCAAAGCGTAGTCGACATAGTTATGTACTGTGTGTTCATTGTAGTTATCGTCCGCGCCTATTTCGGAATAGATATCCGAAATCTTTCTGTGCGGGTCGAGCTCGCAGAGAAAGATCGCTTTTGAGAGAAAGTCGAAGCCTTTGGTCGTCTGCGAAACTCCGCAGCGGTCAAGCATCAGTTTGATGTCGAGCTCCTCGTTTTGATAGTCGGTGAAGTTTGTCATGTTTTTTCTCCTTGGTATTTATTCCGACCTATCGTCGGTCAACTTATGATATATCAGATAGTTAGGCAAAAATAAATAGTTTGGAGAAAATATAGATATTTAATTTTGGAATCAGAGATATATCGAATAAGCTTCGTTGTCATATATTTCAATGGTATGTGAAGATTTTCGGCTATGGTCGGCAACATAAGAAATTCGTAGGTAGAGCCGAGATATGGATATTGTCATAAGATTATTATACATCAACACCGTACAAAAGTAAATAATTTTATCCGAATATAAAATAATATAAAGTTTTACGGTGCGGCAAGACATGTAGCGGATAAACGGATGTATACTGTCCTTGCCGATCAAAAAAATCGAGACGATATATAAAGAGATTTTTGAGTGTATTCGGCGCATACTACGGGTATGATGCTTTTCGACAGGACAAGCGGCGCGGCGGGCGCTATGTGCGACGCGCTGAGCGGCACCGATTACGTGGCTAAGCTGGAAGCCGCGCTCGGCGCGCTGTACGGCAGGGCTTGCGTCGTTATGAGTTCGGCGGATGCGGCGTTCCATACTGCGCTGCACTTGTGCGGAACAAAAAAAGGCGATTATGTTTTCGTGCCGTCGTTCACGTTCTATTCGTACGTATCGACGGTGACGGGCATGGACGCGGCGACGGTATTTATCGACTGCGACCCGACGACGCGGTGCATGTCCGCCGCCGCGCTCGAAGCGGCGTTCGTTTGGGCGAGCCTGCAAAACAAACTGCCGACGGCGGTCGTTATCGATAACGCGTTCGGCTCGGTCGCGGACTTCGACGTGCTCACGCCGCTTTGCAAGAGCTACGGCGTGCCCGTGATAGAGCTTGCGTGCGACGCGTTCGGCGGCGATTACAAGGGCAGACCGTGCGGCGCGAACGGCGATTACGGCGTCGTCGCGTTCACCAAACGCATAGACGGCGGCGGCGGCGCTTTGGTCTGCGGCGACGAGGAAACGGCGGCGCGGGAGTTTTCGCGCGGGGCGTTCACCGAGAACGAGAACCACGACTACCGCATGCACAACGTTATTGCCGCGCTCGATTTTGCGCAGCTGCCCGACGGCAAAAAGATAACGGCGCGCGCCCGCGGCAATCTCGCCGCGCTTGCGGCACAGCTCGACTGTGTGGCGCGCCCGACGTTCGGCGATGCGGCGGCGTTCGCTTTGGTGCGGGCAGCCAACCTGACGCAAAAGCTCAAGAGCTGCGGGTTTTCGGTAAAAACGCCTCCGCCCGTGCACACGATGCCGCAGTATTCGACGCGTCCGTTCTTCGAGCATGAGCCTGGGTTTTGCGTCGCGTGCACTTTTTCCGATTGCTGTCTTGTTGATATGGACGTTTCGGCGGGCAAGCGGCGGCGGCTCGCCAAGCTTCTTAAAGGGGTTTGATATTTGCGTGCGCGACGGGATAAGATCGCCGCGCGTGCGCAATGCGTACATAGTCTATTGACAAACGCCGCGAAACGCTGTATAATCGAAACGATAACAGCGAGGAAACAAACGTGGAAAAGTACTTTAAGATAGCAGGCTGGCAAGCCCTTACGCTTTTGGATTATCCCGAACATACCGCATGCACGTTGTTTTGCGGCGGGTGTAATTTCAAGTGCCCGTATTGCCACAACAGCGAGATAATCGGCGGGCTTTGCGAATACTTCGACGAGGAAGAGATCTTCTCGCATATCGAAAAGCACAGGAGGATGCTCGACGCGGTGTGTATTTCGGGCGGCGAGCCGACGGTCAATTCCGACCTCGACAGGATCATGCGCCGTGTCAAGGATATGGGACTGCTCGTCAAGCTCGATACCAACGGTTTCCGACCCGACGTTATCGAAAAACTGCTCGGCGAAAAGCTTGTCGACTACATAGCCATGGATATCAAAAATTCGCTCGACAGGTACGCCGAAACGACGGGGCTTTCGCCGTCGACCGATTTTTCGCCTATAAAACGCTCGATAGAGCTAATAATGTCGTCGGGCGTAGAGTACGAGTTCCGCACGACCGTAGCCGCGGAAACGTTCGACGACGAGAGCATGGACGGCGCGGCGCGGCTTGTAGCGGGCGCGGATAAATACTATCTGCAGCGTTTCGCCATGCGCCCGACCGTTGCCGACAAATCGCTGCACGCGCCAGACGACGCGACGATGGCGCGATACTTGGAGATCAGCCGTCGGCACGTGCCGAACGCCGAGATCCGCGGCGAGTAACGGACACCCGGAGGCTCGGGAACAGCTCGATAGGATAATGTCGTAACGGGCGGCGGTGCGATCAGGTACGGTCTTGCCGAATAAAGAGCGGGCGCGGGATAAAAGATAATTAAGGGCGTGCGGTCGTTTTGCGGGCGTAAAAAAATTTGCAAAAGTATTGACAATAAATGTAAAATAATGTATTATATAAAGTACGTTAAACGCGTAGACTTATTTTTCGGGTGTGGCATATGAGTAGAAACAAGGACGATAACGGACTCGGCGACGGAGTGATCGAGGATACCGAGCCGCCCATCGTGTTCGATGCGGTCATCGTTCCTGCGGACGACGGCGAGACCGTCGAGCCGCAATTTTCCGTGCCCGAACAGACCGATAAACAACAGGCGGAAGTCGCAGAGGATACTGTTATCGTTCCGCCCGCGCCGGATAACGCCGGCGATGCGGTCATTGTTCCGCCTGCGCCCGAGTCCGGCGACGCGGTGATAACGCCGCCCCCGCCGCCGACGGGCGAGCCGCACGCGACGGGTATAGACGTTGCGCTCGATGCGGCGCTCGAAGCCGTTATAGAAAATCTCGACAGCGAGAACGAGCGCACGGAGAAGGAGGCGGAAAATCTCGACGCGGCGCTCGACGCCGTGCTCGAGCACATGGACGGTGATCGCGGGAATACCGAGAGCGTTGCCGAGGGGCTTGACGCCGCGCTCGACGCGGTGCTCGATAACTTCGATGCGGAGACGCGCCGGGCCGAGGAGACGGGTGACGCTTTGGAAGTCGCGCTGTCGGCTATGCTCGACAATCTCGAGCAGGCGGAAGCGGCGGAGAACACGCACGCCGAGGCGGAAAAGAAGATCGCCGCCGCCGACGGGAAGCTGTCGGAAGCGGAGCGCATGATGGAAGAAGCGCAGCGCGCGATGGACGAAGCCAAGCGCGCGGAGGCTCAAGCGGCGGCGCAAAAGCCAACGATTCCGCCAAGGACGCGGCGGAGCTGATGATGCAACAGGCGCAGTTGATGATGCGCCAGGCTCAAGAGTCGGCGCGCGAGGCGGCGGAGCAGGCGGCGATAAAGGCCGCGGAAACTGCCGCGAGGGAAGCGGCGGAGGCCGCAGCGCGTCAGGCGGCGCAGGCGAGCGCGGCGCAGAACGACGCCGCCAACGAAGCCGCAAAGACGATGATGGAGCAGGCGCGGCTCATGATGGAGCAGGCGCGGCAGGAGCAAGTCAAAGCCCAAGCGGCGG
>CAJTND010000012.1:8648-38462 GCA_910577995.1 uncultured Christensenella sp.
AAGCCGCGGAGGAAGCGGCGCGTCGCGCTGCGGACAGATCGTCATCGCAACAGAACGATTCCGCCAATGAGGCGGCGCGTGTGATGATGGAACAGGCGCGGCTCATGATGGAGCAGGCGCGTCAGGAACAGCTCAAAGCGCAACAGTCTACAGTCGTCGCGCCGTCCGCGGATGGGTATACCGTCAAGGAAGTGGACCGGCTCAGGTCGGAGATGGACGGCATGCGCGATACCATCAACAAGCTCACGGCGTCGCTCGCGCAGGCGCAGGAGCAGGTGCGCGCGCAAGCGCAGACGCAGGGCATACCCAATCAGCCCGTTTATCGCGGCGACGATTACCGTCGGCTCGAGCAGGAGCTCGACCGCATGCGCCGCGAGATAGCGGAAAAAGAGATCAAGGAAAAGGAGCGCGAGCTCGAGCGCAAACAGCGCGAGGCGGAGAACGCCGTCAAGGATATCCGTCCCGAAATGATACAGCTTTCCGATTCGTCGGACATGCCGATAGCCGCGCCCGTCATGCCGGGCGGAGCGACCTCGGAGTATATAACGCTCGCCGACGGCGTGGTGTATTCGACCAAGGACAAGCAGGTATATGTGATGACGCCCGCATCCAAAGCGGCGATAGGCGCGGTGCAGCCTGCGCCTGCGGCAAAGCCCGCGGCTGTGCAGAAGCGCGTCGTCAAGAAGCCCGCGCCCAAGAAAGCCGTCAAGCGCGCGCCGTCCAAAAAGCGCAGAGCGCCCGCGCCGCGCTCGCGCGGCGGCAGACCCGCAAGACGCCCGTCGGGCAGACCGACGCGCCGTAGATAGAGTTTATCCGAAAAAGCCCGAGAGCGGGCTTTTTTTGTTTTTGCGGCGGCAGGACTTTCGTCTTGCCGCGGCGGACGGCGCGCCGATTTTTATTGCTGTTGACAAAAGGCGCGGTCTGTGGTATAATGACCGCAACAAAAGAGGTAATCATGACGGGCGAGAAGAAAGCGTCGGCGGTCAGGTATCACAGGCGCGCGCTGCTCGAAGCGGCGGACAGACTGTTGACCGAGTTCGGCTATGACGGTATGAACATGAATATGCTCGCCAAGGAAGCGAACTATTCCAAGGCGACTGTTTACGTCTATTTTGAGAGCAAGGACGAGATCGTGCGCGCGCTGTGTATCGAGCGGTTAAAGCTGATGCGGCGCGAGCTCGCGCTGGTGCTCAAAAGCGACGCGGACACGGATGGCAAGCTCGCCGAAGTGCGGCAGATGCTCGACGAGCTCGCGTCGGGCGACGGCGTGTATTTCGACTTTGCGTGCGAGTTCGGCGGTCGTACCGACACCGACAGCGCGCGGGAGCTGAACGCGCTGATACGCGGGATATTCGACGATCTTACCGCGCTCGCGCCCGAGCAAGAGCTTAAAAACAAATGGTACAGGTATTACGGCGAGGTCAAGACCAAAGGACTTTTCGCCGAAGGAGGCGAGGCATGACGGATACGGCGACGACGGTCGACAGGAGCGGAAAACCGAGCGGTAGGACGCTTATCGAGTTTCGCAACGTCAGCAAGATCTATAAGATGGGCGAGGTGGAGATCCCCGCGCTCAACGGCGTGGATTTTGCCGTGGACGAGGGCGAGTTCGTCGTGGTGCTCGGCGCGAGCGGCGCGGGCAAGTCGACTATACTCAATATCCTAGGCGGCATGGATACGGCGACCTCGGGCGAGATATTCGTTTCGGGCAGCGACATAACCAAGTACAACAGGAAGCAGCTGACGCTGTACCGCAGGGAAAAGGTCGGGTTCGTCTTTCAGTTTTACAATCTGATAACAAACCTGAACGCGCTCGAAAACGTCGAGTTCGCCGCGTCGGTCGTTCCCAACCACCTCGATCCCGAAAAGACGCTTGCCGACGTCGGGCTCGCGGAGCGTGCGCGCAACTTCCCGAGCCAGCTCTCGGGCGGCGAGCAGCAGCGCGTCGCGATAGCGCGCGCGGTGGCGAAAAACCCGTTGCTGCTGCTGTGCGACGAGCCGACGGGCGCGCTCGACTACAAGACGGGCAAGCTCGTGCTCAAACTGTTGGAAAAGGTCAACGTCGAGTACAAAAAGACGGTCGTTTTGATAACGCACAACAGCGCGCTCGCGCCGATGGCGGACAAGGTGATACACGTCAGGAGCGGCAAGGTCGAGGCGGTAGACGTAAACGCGACGCGCGTGCCCGTAGACGAGATAGAGTGGTGACGCGGCTTTGCGAAAAAAACATCGGGAGGTGATATAATGAAGTATATCATGCTTAAAACGTTCCGCGATATACGCGAGACGGTGGGCAGTTTCATATCGATACTCGTCATCATCTTTATCGGTTGTTTTTTCTTTGCGGGCATAGGCGAGGGCGCGGCGGCGATAACCGCGCAGGTCGAGGATTATTACATTGCGCAGAACCTCTCGGACGCGCGCGGCGAGTATATGTACGTCAACTCGGCGGCGGTCGCGGACATATCGGCGGCTGACGGAGTTACAGAGGCGGCGGGCTACGATACTTTTCAAACGCGGACGACGAGCTTCGGCGGCATACGCTGCGACATGACTATAACGACGCTCACGCCCGGGATAGACGATCCCAAGCTGACCGAGGGCAGATTGCCCGAGTCGGGCAAGCGCGAAATGATAATAGACAGCGTTTTCGCAGGCAAGCACGGCGTGAAGATAGGCGACAAGGTGGAGTTCGGCATAAGCGCGTTGAACAAGATAAAGCTTTCGTTCAATCCGACTTTGCAGTATGCGCCGGAATACGAGAGCGTCGAGCACGAGTTTACGGTCTGCGGATTTTATCACTCGCCAGACGTTATTTATAAAGTAAATCTTCTCAACACTTCCGCCGCGCCTGTGTCGTTTGTTTTCGCGCAGGTCAACTACGGCGAGATACGGTCTTATACCGACGCCGCGTCGATAGTGCTTCGCGTGCAAACGCCGGGCGGCGAGATGGAAACGCCGCTTCTTGAATATTCCGCGCTCGACGTCGATCTATATAACGGTATTAAGGTCAAGTGCGAAAAGGGCTTCGAGGGATATCCCGAGCTTTTTGACAGGTATACCGTGTCGACGCAGGAACAGCTCGAAGCGATATTCGCAGACCCGAACGCCGCGGCAGGGCTGTATATGTACTCGCTCGAACGCGACCGGTTCCCGTCGGTGTCGGCGTTCTCGAGCATGAACGATACCATAGCCGCGCTCGCCGCGGTACTGCCGCTGATATTCTTCGCCGTCGCCGCAGCGATAACCGTGATATCGCTTTCCAAGACGGTCGACAATCAGCGCATGCAGATAGGCGTAATACAGGCGCTCGGCGTGAGCAAGGGCAACGTTTACTTTTCGTATATCTTCTATGCGCTGTTCGCCTGTCTTATCGGCGGATCCGCGGGCGGGCTTGTCGGTACGTTCTTCGTGCCGTACCTGCTCGACATTATCTATGCTAGGCAGTTTTCCATGCCGCCGACCGCGTGGCACGTTACGGGCGTGTGGATGCTTATCGGCGTTGCGATAAGCGCGGCGCTCGCGTGTCTTTCCGCGTTCGTGTCGTGCTATAAGACGCTTCGCGTCGTGCCTGCGCAGGCGATGCGTCCGAAGCCGCCCAAAAAGACTCGGCGCATACTCGCCGAGCGTTGGACGGGACTATGGAAAAAGCTCGGGTTCGGCGCGAAAATGAACTTGCGCAATATGTTTTTGCACAAGACCAAGATGGTTCTTTCGTCCGTCGGGATAGTCGGCTGTCTTGCGTTGCTCATCGGGCTCATCGGGCTGAAAGACAATATGTCCATGTCGTTCCGCGCATATGACGCGAGCGCGAACTACGATATTTCGATAGTGACAGACGTCGCCGTAGATATAACCGACAAAGCGATATACGACGAGATGACGGGCGCGGACGGCGAAGAGTACATGCACACGCTGACTTTCGTCCCCGACTTTTCGGGACGGTTCGAGTTCGGCGGCAAGACCGCCGACCTTACGGTCATGGCGATACCGACTTATGCCGACGAAAAGAACTATCCCTATGCCGACGCGGACTGCGTGCGGCTGTATACCGACGTCGGCGGAAAACATCGCGTGCTGTTCGAGTCGGATACTTTCGTCATTCCCGAGATGCTTGCTCAAAAGCTCGGCGCAAAGGCGGGCGATACCGTGCGCGTCACGGGCTATTCGCTCGACAACCGTTCCATAGACTTCGAGGTCGTGATAACGGCGGTAGTGTGCGAGTACTTCGAGCAGAAGGCTTACTGCGCTTACGACGTGTTTGCGAAAAACAACGTCGGTCTGATTGCGGACAAGACCTACGGCTCGTTCCTGCCCGGCGCGGACGAAACGGCGGCGATAGCGGCGCTCGAGAGCCATGACGCGGTGCGCGCGGTGCAGACTTTCCGCGAGAACTTCGAGGCGCTGGAAAAACAGATGTCGCTGCTCGATTACGCGGTCATCATATTCGTCGTCGGCGCGGCGGCGCTCGCGATAGCAGTCATTTACAATATCACCGCTACCAACCTTAAAGAACGCACGCGCGAGATAGCGACGCTGATGGTGCTCGGCTACAATAAGCACGAAACGGCGAACATGCTGATAGTGGAAAACCTCGTGATAACGGGGCTCGGGTGCGTGCTCGGTCTGCCGCTCGGCTACGGTCTGTTGTGGTGGCTCGTCGAGATAACCAAGTCGTTCAACGTCTTTATTTCGAGCTTTTTCAGCTGGTACGTCGTCCTCGGCTGTATCGCGCTGACATTTGCTTTCTCGCTTATCGCGACGATGCTGCTCAATACGAAACTGAAAAAGATATCTATGGTCGAGGCGCTGAAAAGCGTCGAGTAAAGCAATGCCGACGTCTCCCCAAACGATGGAGACGTCGGCGATATGCTTTATAGTGACAAAAAACGGAGACTCTTCGCTTGCGCTCAGAGTGACAAACGGGGGCGGCGGAGAGACGACAGAGAGACTCTTCGCTTGCGCTCAGAGTGACAAACGGGGGTGGCGGAGAGACGACAGAGAGACTCTTCGCTTATGCTCGGAGTAACAAACGGGGCGAGGATCGGTGGATCTGTCGCCCGAGCGTTTGTACAAAGCTTACGATTTGCTCGTGTCGCAGGAATTGCCCGACGGGTCGATCATCTTATAATCGGGGTTGGTCGGGCGCGTGCGCTTGGACAGCGGTTTTTTTGCCGTAGTCGCCGAAGCAGTCGTCGCAGACTTCGCGGCGGCGCGTTTCGGCGCAGGTTTTGCCGCGGCGGATCTATTCGTCGTTTTTTGCTTGCCCGAGGGGAATATCTCCTCGCGGGTCACTTCCTCGACGGATATTTCCGCGTCGACTGCGGCACGGCGCGGCGCGGTCTTTTTTGCGGTCTTTTCGCCCTTGACCTTGCGCCACATGTCCTTGAACTTCTTTTTGATATCCATATCATGCTCCTTTTTTCGGTTGGTTTGAATTTTTGTTTATGTTAGTATCGGCGGCGCGCGCGGAATTATGCACAGTTCGTGCCGCGCAGTCGCGGCGGTCGTGCGGTCGAGAAAATTCACTATGGTGAAATTTTCTTAAAGTTTGATTAAGAATTATAGCGGGCGCGGCTTAATCCTTTACAAACGGCGGCGAAGAGTATATAATATATAGCACGATAAAAGGACGGAGATATAAATGCTCGAGCTACGCAATATCACAAAGGATTATTCGGTAGGCGAAGAAAAGGTCCACGCGCTGAAAGGCGTGAGCCTCGCTTTCCGCGAAAACGAGTTCGTTTCCATACTCGGTCAGTCGGGTTGCGGAAAGACCACGCTGCTCAACATCATCGGCGGGCTCGACGTTTACACCGACGGCGATCTTATAATAAACGGACGTTCGACCAAGGACTTCAGGGCGGCGGACTGGGACGCGTACCGCAACCGACGTATAGGGTTCGTTTTTCAGTCGTACAACCTGATACCGCACTTGACGGTGCTCGGCAACGTCGAGCTCGCTCTTACGCTTTCGGGCGTCAGAAAGTCCGAGCGGCAGAAGCGCGCCGCAGAGGCGCTCGCGCGGGTCGGGCTGGAAAAGGAAATGAAAAAGCGCCCGAACCAAATGTCGGGCGGACAGATGCAGCGCGTCGCCATTGCGCGCGCGCTCGTCAACGATCCCGATATAATCCTCGCCGACGAACCGACGGGCGCGCTCGACAGCGCGACGTCCGTTCAGGTCATGGATCTGCTTAAAGAGATAGCGGCGGATAAGCTCGTCATCATGGTCACGCACAACAAACCTCTCGCCGAGCAATACTCGACGCGCATAGTGTCCATGCTCGACGGCAAGGTGCTCGACGACACCGCGCCCGTACCGCTTATCGATACCGAGGCGGAAAGATCGGATAGCGGCGATGCGGTCGGCACTGAAAAGGTAAAGACGGAAAAAGAACTTGCCAAAGAGCACAAGCGCAGACAGAAGGAGATAACCAAGTCCAACAAGGCGGCGATGAAGCGCACGTCGATGGGGCTGTTCACCGCGCTCGCACATTCGGCGCGCAATCTTATAACCAAAAAGGGCAGGACGCTCGCGACCGCCGTCGCCGGGTCGATAGGCATAATCGGCGTCGCGCTCGTGCTGGCGCTGTCCAACGGCTTCAATCATTACATAGACGATATGGAAATGCAGATGCTCGCAAGCTACCCCGTTACCGTGTCGCAGACAGCCGTCGACGTCGAGTCGACCATGGGCAATGCGACGGCGGGCGCGGTCAAGCGCGAGGAGTATCCCGACGGCAATAAGATAATAATCGATACGAGCCGCGTGATGACCTACCACTTCAACCGTATCGACCAAAACTACCTCGACTATGTAAACGCCATGCCCGAGGGGCTGTGCGTCGATATAACGTATTCTCACGCGATGTCCAAACCGCTGCTCAGCGCGAACACGTCCGACGGCTCGGTCAAGCAGGTCGAAGTCAAAGTCAACAGCATGCTCGGCACGTCGTCGTTCCAACCGCTGATGCGCAACACCGATTACGTCCTGTCGCAGTACGATGTGCTCGGCGGCAAGTACCCGAGCGAGGCGAACGAGATAGCGCTCATCATCGGCAGGGACAACGCGATCAACCTGACCACGATAAACGACGCGGGGCTTAGCGTGCCCGACGGCGCGGAAACGGTGACCTTCGAGGACGTTATCGGTCAGTCGATAAAGGTCGTCCGCAACAACGAGTGGTTCACCTACGACGCGGACGCCAAGTATTATAAGGCGTTCAACTTCAACAGCAGCTCGCCCGAGGCGAGGAAAGAACTGTACGACAACGAGAACAACCTCGAGCTGAAAGTCGTCGGCGTTATGCGCGTCAAGCAGTCGGCGGCGCTCGCGATGTATTCTTCGGGGCTCGCGTACTCGCCCAAGCTCGACGACTTCCTCATAGCCGACGCGCTCGCGAGCGAGGTCGGCAAGGCTCAGGCGGAAAACGCCGAGAGGTGCGTGAGCGACGCGCTCGTCATCGGCTCGGCGTCGAGTTCGATGCCTTGCGCGGGACTGACGTTCAGCTTTATATCGACGCTTCTCAAGCCGGCTATGAGCTCGATGGGGCTTGTCATGCGTCCCGAGGATATATACCTCATGGCGTGCCAAGCCGTCGGCGCGAGCAAGATCCCCACGACGATAAACTTCTATCCGACCAACTTCGACAGCAAAAAAGAAATGCTCGCTTACCTCGATGCGTACAACGTCGGCAAGGACAAAGACGACGCGATATTCTCGCTCGACGCGGTAGCTATGGTCACCGACGCGGTCGGGCAGATGATAGACATCATGACATACGTGCTCGTCGCTTTTGCGGCGATCTCGCTCGTCGTGTCGTCGGTGATGATAAGCATAATCACTTACGCATCCGTAGTAGAGCGCACCAAGGAGATAGGTGTGCTCCGCGCGGTCGGCGCACGCAAGATAGACATCATGCGCCTGTTCAACGCCGAAACGATGATAATCGGGTTTGCGGCGGGCGTGATAGGCGTGCTGTTCACTTTCATACTGTCGTTCCCGCTGTCGTCGCTGTTCATATCTATATCCGAAGGCATGGTGACGACAAGCCTCGTGCTGATGGCGTGGTGGCACTTCGTGTTGCTGATAGCGGTGAGCGTTCTGCTGACGCTAGTCGCGGGCATGATCCCCGCGTACTCGGCGAGCAAGCGCGATCCCGTGACCGCGCTGAGATCGGAATGACGATAACGCGGTTTATACCGCAATAACGACAAGGAGAGCTATCCATGGCAAAAAGACCTGCGGCGAAAGCCGACAAAAAGACATTTTATATCACCACGCCCATATACTACGCGAGCGGCGCACTGCATATCGGGCACTGTTACACGACCGTGTGCTGCGACGCGATCGCGCGGTTCAAGCGCATGGACGGCTACGACGTTTATTACCTGACGGGCACGGACGAGCACGGTCAAAAGGTACAGCAGGCGGCGGAGGAACGCGGCATGAGCCCGCAGGCTTTCGTCGACTCGCTCGCCGAGCGTATCAAAGCGCTGTGGACGCGCATGGATATAAGCAACGACGGGTTCATACGTACGACAGACAAAGCGCACGAAAAGGCTATCGCCGACATATTTACCAAGCTGTACGAAAAGGGCGATATCTACAAGTCCGAGTACGTCGGCAAATACTGCGAGCCGTGCGAATCGTTCTGGACGGAGTCGCAGCTCGTCGACGGCAAGTGCCCCGACTGCGGCAGACCCGTCAAGGAAACGAAGGAGGAATGTTACTTCTTCCGTCTCAGCAAGTACGCGGACAGGCTTAGAAAGCTACTTACCGAAACGGACTTTTTACAGCCCGATTCGCGCGTCAAGGAGATGGTCAATAACTTTATCGACAAGGGGCTTTCCGACCTCGCGGTGACACGCACCTCGTTCGATTGGGGGATAAAAGTCCCGTTCGATCCCAAGCACGTCATCTATGTATGGATAGACGCTCTGCCCAACTATATCACCGCGCTCGGCTACGGCGCGGACGGAAAAAACTTCTCCAAATACTGGCCGTGCGATATGCACGTCATGGCGAAGGAGATAGTGCGGTTCCACTCGATAGTGTGGCCCGCGATACTCATGGCGCTCGATATCCCCGTGCCCAAACGCGTTTACGGTCACGGCTGGATAATGTTCGACGGCGACAAGATGAGCAAGTCCAAGGGCAACGTCGTCGATCCGTTCATACTGACCGACCGTTACGGCGTGGACGCGCTAAGGTACTTCCTGCTCCGCGCGATGCCGTTCGGCGACGATATGCAGTATTCCAACGAGCTGTTGCTCTCGTCTATCAACAACGATATAGTCAACGACCTCGGCAACCTCGTAAGGCGCACTTTCGCGATGAGCCGTCAGTACTTCGGCGGCGCGGTAAAAAAGCCTGCGGCGGACAAGCTCGACGACGGCGACAAAAAGTTCATCGCCGAGATAGACGGGCTGGCGGCGGCGGTGCGCGCGGATATGGACAGACCGCTCGTGTCCAAAGCGCTCGAACGCATATTCGGGCTTATCGACAGCGCCAATAAATACATCGACGCAAACAAGCCGTGGGCGCTTATCAAGACCGATACCGACAGGCTGAACACCGTCATGTACGTATTGCTCGATGCGATACGCGTATCTGCCAATCTGCTTTTGCCCTTCCTCACGGCGTATCCGCGCCGCATATTCGACGGTCTGGGACTGCCCGTGCCCGAGGATCTTGCGGCGTGCGCGTTCGGCAAGGTCGATGCGTACAAAACGACGGAGATAGAGCCCATACTCAACCGCTTGGACATCAAGAAAGAGCTTTCGGAGCTCGAAGCGATAGCCGCCGAGACCAACAAGCCCGCAGCGGCGGAAAAGCCCGCCGCGGACAAGGATAAGGACGGCGCGCCCGAACAGATAAGCATAGACGAGTTTTTCAAGACCGAGCTTCGCGTCGTCAAGATAGAGGAGTGCGTCAAGGTCGAAAAGTCCAACAAGCTGTTGAAGCTGACGGTGTTCGACGGCGAGCGCCGCCGCACGATAGTTTCGGGCATAGCGCACTGCTACGCGCCCGAGGACGTTATAGGCAAGAACGCCGCGCTCGTCGCCAACCTCAAGCCCGCTAAACTTTGCGGCATCGTTTCCGAGGGCATGCTGTTGTGCTCGGTCGGCGCGGACGGCAAGCCCAAGCTCGTAGAACCGAAGGGCGAGGCGGGCGAAAAGATATGCTGATAGACACGCACGCGCACATTTACGACGAGCAGTACGGCGACGGCGGCAAAGCGATAATAGCGGACATGGAAGCCGACGGGCTCGGCGCGGTGATAACCGTCGGATGCGACGAGCAGACCTCGAGGATATGCGTCGAGCTCGCCGAGAAAAACAAAAACGTTTATGCGACCGTAGGCGTGCACCCGTACTATCCCGAAACGGTCACCGATCGGTGTATCGCGTCGCTCCGCGCGCTCGCTAAGAGCGAGAAGGTCGTAGCTGTCGGCGAGTTCGGATTCGACTATCATCACGACGTGTTCGACAAAGCCGCGCAGATGCGGGCGGCGGTCATGCAGTACGAGCTCGCGCGCGAGCTGAAACTGCCCGTAGTTTTCCACGTCCGCGAGGCGGCGGGCGACTTCTACGCTTTTTCCAAGGACCGCGAGTTTCCCGAGAGCGGCGTCATGCACTGCTTTTCCGGCTCGCGCGAGACCGCGGAATACTGCATCAAAAAGGGACTGTATATATCGTTCGGCGGCAAGCTGACATATAAGAATTCCAAGACAATGGCGGAGGTCGCGGCGAGCGTGCCGATAGAGCGCATACTGCTCGAGACCGACGCGCCGTACCTTACGCCGTCGCAAAAGCTCGGCGAACTCAATTACCCGAAGTACGTCGCGTACGTGCGCGACAAGCTCGCGGAACTGCGCGGCATGACGCCCGAGGACGTCGAGCGCGTCACGACAGACAACGCGCGGCAACTGTTCGGGATAACGCTATGACGGGAAACAGTAACGAAATGACCGATAATTACGTGTATATGCTCGACGGCAAGGCTTACGTCAATCTGACCAACCGCTGTCATAACGCGTGCACTTTTTGCATAAGAAATACGGGCGACGGTGTTGCCGGAACGCCGCTGTGGCTGAAAAAAGAACCGACCGCGGACGAGGTGATGCGCGCTTTCGAGCAAATAAGACCTAAGCTCGAAAGCGACGAGGTCGTGTTCTGCGGCTACGGCGAGCCGACCGAACGGCTCGACGTATTGACGGAAACGGCGGCGCGGATAAAAGCCGCGGGTTACTCCGTAAGGCTCAACACCAACGGGCTCGGCAGTCTTGTCGCAGGCAGGGATATCGCGCCCGAGCTGAAAGACTTCGATCTCGTTTCGATCTCGCTCAACCATTGCGACGCGGACAAGTATGCCGCGGTCACTCGCTCGAAGTTCGGCGCGGCGGCTTTTCCCGCGGTCACGGAGTTCGCTGCGCAGTGCAAAGCGGCGGGGCTGAGCGTCGTGATGACGGTGGTCGACGTTATAGGCGAGGAGAGCATCCGCGAGTGCGAGAGGCTTTGTCAAGGTCTGGGCGTGCCTCTGCGCGTCAGAAAATACATAGCGGATAATTACGGCGGAAGCGTCGATACCGACGGAAAATAACAACGGTCAAGGAGCGCATACATTAACATGCCCGATACACTCGTATATATAGGATACGCCGTAACGGTGATAGTCGTCGTACTGCTGTCGTTCAAGCTCGGCAAATACGTCGACATCATCGACGCCAAGAGCAAGATCTCCGGCGCGTTCATCGGCGGAGTCATGCTCGCGGCTGTCACGAGCCTGCCCGAGCTTTTTACTTCGCTGTCGTCGGTGTGGATAGTGCGCGAGAGCTCGCTCGTCATCGGCAATATCCTCGGTTCCGATCTTATCAACCTCGCATTCTTCGGCGTGATACTGCTCGTGTTCACGCGCGGGATGAGAAAGGCGAAGTTCAGCAAGTATTACATAACGTCGCTGCTCGTCGGACTGCTGCTGTACGGGCTCGTCGCCGTCGGCATGTTCCTCGACGACTATATGCGGCTCGGTTGGTATTCCGTCACCTCGCCGATAATACTCGCTGCGTATATCATGCTCGTATACAAAATGCCCAAGACCGCCGAGGAGGAGGGCGGCGCGGACGAGGACATGCCGTTAAAGACCGCGGTCATCAGGTTCTCGATATGCGCGGTCGTGCTTATCGGCGTTTCTATACTTATGACGTACCTAACGGATATCGTGGCGGACAAGCTCGACCTCGGCAAGACCTTTGCCGGCGCGCTGTTCCTCGGCGTCGCGACGAGCCTGCCCGAGCTGATATCGTCGGTGACGCTGTGCTATCGCGGCAACTTCAACGCCGCGGCAGGTAATATAATCGGCTCCAACATGTTCAACCTGGCAATACTTACCGTTGCGGATATGCTGTCGTTCGGCTCGGCTTCGCACGTGTACGTGCTCAATGCCGAATCGTTCTGGCTGCTCGTCTTGGGCTTTGCCGCGACGATAGCGACGCTCGCGGTACAGCTTGTCAAGCGCAGAAAGCAGTTCATCGGCATCGGCGCGACCGTGGGCGTGCAGGCGCTGAACGCACTGCCGCCGATACTGTACCTGCTGTTCCTGCTGTTGACGACGGGCGTAATACCGATATAGACCGAACAAGGTGACTATGGAAGAAAAGATACTGTTTCAATACGTTATGAGCTACAAGGCGTACCGCCGCGCGATGATATCGTGCCGCGCCGCTATCGCCGCCGTCGCCGCGGGCGCGCTCGCCGCGCTGTGCGTCGTGAGCATACCGCTCGGCATCGTGCTCGCCGTCGCCGCGCTGTTCGTCGGCGCGCTCGCCGTGATTGTTTCGTTGCATAGGGAATATACGTACACGGTGTACGGCGCGCGCATCGTGTTTAAGAAGGGCGGCGACGACAGGCGCGCGTCCGTTCCGACGGAGCGCGTGACGGCGGTTTCGTATAAAAGCGCGTTCTACGAAAAGGACCTCGGCACGGGCACAGTCACCGTTACGGTCAGGACCGACAAGGGCGGAAAAAAACGCTACCGCATGAAGCATATCCTCGACGCCGCGCCGTGCGTCGACTATCTCAAAAAAACGGCGGCGCGCAACAACGGCGCGACCGCGGACGGCGAGTAGGGTATACGTAATATATGGAAGAAAACCAAAGAAAAGAGCTTGACGGGTGCGAGGGATTTGCGCGCGATGTGTATCGAGCCGTTATGACGGTGCCGCGCGGAACGGTCGTGACGTATGCGCAGGTCGCGCTTATGTCGGGACACCGCGGCGCGGCGCGCGCCGTCGGCAACGCCCTGCACGTCAATCCGTTTTACGGCGTCGTGCCCTGCCATCGCGTGGTCAGCAGTCGCGGCAGGCTCGCCGAAAAGTTCGGGTTCGGCGGCGCGGAGCTGCAACGCTCGATGCTCGAGGCGGAGGGCGTGACCGTCGAGGACGGCGCGGTCGATCTCGACAGGTTTCAGTGGCGCGGATAAACAGTCCGGCGACGGGCGGCGGCATCGCCGCTTTTTTATTGCCGAAATAAGTAACGCAACGTCGGCGCGGTTCATATATAACAGTGTTATGTCAGAGCTTGAACTTCTTGCACGGATAATAAAGTGCGAAGCCGGCGGCGAGGGCTTGGACGGTATGGCTGCCGTCGCGTCCGTCGTCATGAACAGAGTGCGTCAATCGCGCGGCGAGTACGGACGCTATAACACAGTCAACGACGTTGTTTTCGCGCCGCGGCAGTTCGAGTGCGCGACCGACCAGCCGCAGAGCGTTTTCAATCTTTCGCCCGACCAAATTCATTACGATATAGCGCGGTGGGCGATCGGCGGCGGCAGGCTGGGCGTGACGGGCGACGCGCTGTGGTTCTTCAATCCGTATTCACCCAACTGCCGTCCCAACTTTCCCAATCAGAACGGCTATCTTATAACGCGTATCGGCGATCACTGTTTCTACGCGCCGACCGACAGCTATTTCCTTACCTGACGACGAAAAGAGTAATATTGCCTTTAAGGAGGTCTTGTATATAATGGATAATTGCAAGTGTGATCGTTGCGGCAAGCCGCCCGAGATCAATATCCCCGAGCTTCTGCCCGACTTCGATTCGCCCGGCTCGCAGGGTTCGTGGCGACAGCTGTTCTCGGTAAATATCGGGCGCATGGTAAAGATCGAGGTCGGTCTGATAGACGGTACGGTGCGAAGCGTCATGGGCGAGATATACGCCGTCGGCAATGCCTGGGTCGCGCTCACATGCGGCGACAAGATAGTGCTTACCGATATCTTCGCGGTCAAGTTCGCCACGTTCTGCTGATAATAAAACAGGCTACATAAAAAGCGTTCCTCTTATCGCGGAACGCTTTTGCTTTTGGGAAACAGCCGCGGTAGGCAAGCGGCTTAGAAAAACCTGAGGAGGAAGCACCCGACGATACAGCCGGTGTACGTCGCGACGAGCGCGACGGGTATAGCATAGCGCAGGCAGCGGATATGCGATTGCGAAAAATAGATAGTCGCAACGTAAAAGACCGTTTCGCTCGAACCGTAAACGACCGACGCGCACCGCCCGACATAGCTATCCGGTCCGTAGGTCTCGTATATGCCGTCGAGTATGGCGAGCGAGCCTGCGCCCGATACGGGGCGGAGAAACAGCAGCTCGGCGAGCTCCTTCGGAAGCCCGACCTTGCCGAGCACGGGCGCGAGCATGTTGGCAAGGTACGCCGACGCGCCCGATACGCGGAACGCCTCGACCGCGACCATAACCGCGAGCAGGTACGGGAAAACGTTGATAGTCAGGTCGACGGCTTGCCGCGCGCCGTCGATGAACCCGCCGTAGGGCTCGCGCCGCCTGAGAAACGACAGCAACAGCACGACGAGGAATATTACGGGTATTATGTATGCGCTCATGTCTTTTTCACCTCGGCGGCGGCAACTGCCGCGGCGCGTGGGGCGCGGCGCATAGATGGCTTGGCGCGTTTGTTGCGCGGTCTTTTTGTCTTTTTACCGCGCGCGGAGTCGGGATAGAGCGGCGGCGCGGATGGCGCGTCGGATACCGCGGAACGCTTTTTGCGGTCGAATATCTTAGCGCACAGCTTGACCCCGATTATGCCGATCAAGGTAGAAAGCACGGTCGCGACGAGCGAGGGAAAGAGAAAGTCCGCGGGATTGGCAGAGCCTGCGGTCGCGCGCATGCCGATGACCGTCGTCGGCAGGAGTTGCAGGCTCGTCGCGGAAATGACGGTAAGCATTATCATATCGACGGACGCGCGCGGCTCGCCGACGTACATGCGCTTTATCGCGTTTATCGCCATGGGCGTGGCGGCGTTGCCTAGCCCGAGCAGGTTGGCGGAAACGTTCATAGTTATGAATTTGCGCGTTTCGGCGTCGCAGGATGGGAACAGTCGTGAGATAACGGGACGCAAAAGCTTTTCCAGTCCGCGCGACAGCCCGAGCCGCTCGATAAGAGAGAAGAACCCGAGCCAAAACGCATACAGCGCCAAAAGATTGAGCGACAGCTCGACCGCGCCGTGCGCTCCGTCTATCATGGCGTTTACCGCCGCGGCGGGGTCGGTGAATATCATCAGCCCGAGCGACGCGGACAGCATAAGTAACCATATAACAGCCATGCTATATTATATGTAAGCGTATTCGCGCCGACGGAGCAAATACCGATAACAAATTGCGGTAAAAAGATTGACAAGCCGCCGCGTTTATTGTATAATGATTCTCGCGTGGAAAGTCGCCGTAAGCGACCGCCGCCTTGGTAATGGCAAACTGAATAAACATGCTGTTATGGCTCAGTCGGACCGCCACCTTGGTAAGGACGTCCTCAGCGGAGAAGAATCCACGAATTAAATAAATATGCTGTTATGGCTCAGTCGGACCGCCGCCTTGGTAAGGACGTCCTCAGCGGAGAAGAATCCACGAATTAAATAAACATGCTGTTATGGCTCAGTCGGTAGAGCACCACCTTGGTAAGGTGGAGGTCCCGGGTTCGAATCCCGGTAACAGCTCCACAACGCCCTCCCTCTGCACTGCTTTGGGAGGGTGTTTCAAAATAAAATTATTTACGATCTACAAAGGACACAACACGGCATGATGACAAAAGCGCAAAAGGATAAGCTGGTCAAGCTTTATTGTGAATTACAGGATGAAAAACATTATTACCGTAGCTTAAATAGCTTTAAGAAAGAGCAGGTCAAGCGGGGCGGTTATTGCGCCGACGCGCCGACGGAGGATCAAGTCGAGATGTGGCTCAGACTGCTCGGCGGCGACGGGTATGATCTCGTATATCTCGGCGCGATGCTTGCGTTACAGAAAGACGACATGCGCTATCTCGACGACGCGCTGTATACCGCTACTTCGATGATGCAATTCGCCTCGATGTCGTCGGGCTACGATCACTGCATTTATGCGTGGAATCTTTTGCCCGTGCTGCTGTCCGCCAACCGTTTCGACGATATAAAGCATATATTCCCGAAGGAAAACGGGCTGAGCAAAAACGGAATGAGAGTGTTGAAGCTCATTACGAATTTGGTCATGTATCTGTACTACGGCGAGGAAGAGTGGAGAGCGGAAGCGGTCGATGAGGGCAGAAGCTTCTCTAAGAAAGCGCCTATCGAGCAAAGAGCTATCGTCGACTGTCTTTTGAGCTTGGTCGATAAAGATCTCGACAGGTTTGCCGTCGAGCTCGATAACATATGCAAAGGCAAGCGTCGGGCGAGCGGATACGACGACAACAAGTTCACCAGACAGTTCCCGTTTTTTGCATTGGGGCTTTACAATTTTGCGCGGCGACTTTACGGCGAGGAGGTCGAAAATATCGCGCTTCCCGACGATGCGGGGGCGTTGATAGAGCTGCACGAATATCAAAAAGCCAACGGCTATGCGACGGGCAAGAATATCGCGGATTTCAAAGAGACCGTTCCGCTCCTCGACGTGTTGCTCAATATCGAGCTGCCGCCCATGTACTTGGTGTTTGATAAAAGATACGGGTATACCGATATCGACAGATACAAAAGCGACGTTACCGTCATAGCGCTGAAAAACCTCGTTCGGGACTGATAGGATCGACTTGCCGATAGGTAAGTATGGAAATGATTTCCGCTTTCTTATGTCAAGATTATGTCTGCGGAATTTTTCTCATTCCGATTTTTCCTACTCTTGCTTATCAAGTGTACCGAAAGTATCTGTACTCTCGGTAGGAAAATCGAAGCCGCTATCTAAAAGCACATTTAACGAAATGTGCCGCCGTGTTTCTTCGCGCTTGACTTTTTTTCGTATTTTTCCAACGGCTCGAACACCGCCGCAACCTCGTCCGTTACTTCAATTTCTTCCGTATATCCGTTTGCAAATTTGTAGTGAATTATAGGCATATTATTTTTCTCTAAACCGAGCGAGCAAAGTGTTAAAACTTGAACTGCTACTTATTTCATTATCGGGGATAAACAAGTATTCAAAGCCTTATTGTATTGCGCGTTCTTTTTTTGCCATAACATCAGCATCGTTTACTTTCCTCCTATCCTTCACTTCAACCAAATAATATTTATCTGCAGTTTCAACAACGAAGTCCGGTCTGTATTCGTGTCCGCGATTATATGTGATATTAAATTGCTTCGCCGCAGGGCGCAACCATTGCAAAACCTCATCGGAATTATCGCAAGCAAGCGCAAATAATCTTTCGGGATTGCTGTCGAACTTAAAACACTTGGTGGCAGATTTTCTTGAACCGTTATACACGATAGTTTTTATGCTTTGACCTGTTTTAGGCGCAACAGCGATACTTTGCACTCCGTCTGTTATATCAACGTAATAACCCTGTATAATCGTTTCAATTTCTTGAACAATATCCACAATACCGTCATACTTAACTGCAAGATGTTGTATAAGTTGCGTTTTGAACTTATCAATTATATCATGATACTCCATAATGCAAATACTGCGAACTTCTTGCTCGGTATATTTAGCTCGGTAATGCGTTAAAAACTGCATAACGATTTTTTGTATCAATTTCAGGCATTTCTCGTAGTCGATTTCGTTTATTTTTCTAATCCAATCGATAAGCAATTTTTCAGGCTTTTCCGTATTGTAATCGATTACTCTACCTTTTAGCGTGTACGTTTCTTCCAACGAATCTATCATATTCTTAACCAATAAATCGTTACGGATAGGGACGTAGGTCATATTAGCTAAATCAAGGTCGAAATCCTGTATTATGTATTGTTCTTCACCGATTTGCTCGGTACGAATTTTCGGTATATACATCGTTTTTTCTTGAATACGGTCAACGATATTATTTTCCGAAACGCCGAACATCAATTCGATTATTTTTTGTAAGTCCGTCTCTTCACGAAATTGCTCACCGTGGTCGCGCTCAACCGCTAACCCCAAATTCTTGCTTTAATTTATCAGTATTGCACTTTGAAATAGTCAAGGTAAAGTTTGAATTTGTCTTGTGCCGTTAGGCAAGTATCACGCAAATAACCGCGTTCGGTCTGCCATTCCTTTAAGCCGCGATAGTAGAACAGTTTAAGCTCTTCGTCTATGATAAACGGCACGATATTGTATTTTAGGCACTCTTTGAATAAAAGCAGTCTGCCGATACGCCCGTTGCCGTCTTGGAATGGGTGAATACACTCGAATTTGTAATGAAAGTCCAAAAGGTCGTCGAACGTCTTTTCTTTCTTCTCGTTATACTCGAAAAGCAGTTCTTTCATTTTTTGGGAAACTTCTTCGGGCTGTGCTGTGAACATATCGCCGACGGTGTTCGGCAGGCGTTTGTAATCGCCGACTGCGAACCAATCCTGACGTGAGTCCGTCGTCCCGCTTTTCAACGTGCGGTGCAATTCTTTTATAAAGGTTTCCGTGATCGGCTTTTTTGCGTTTTCGATAATCAAGTCGATACACTTAAAGTGATTTGCCGTTTCTACGATGTCGTCAACCTTTACCGCGCCGCCGTCAATGCCGATCGTATTCGTTTCAAATATATAGCGCGTTTGGTCGTGCGTTAAGCGACTGCCTTCGATATGGTTGGAATTGTAGGTCAATTCAATTTGCACTTTATGATAAATGCCGCCCGAAAGTTTGGCGCGTCTTTCTGCCGTCAGCACTTCCAAAAGGGTAATCGGCAATTCAATTTTTTTATTTGCTCTGTCCGGCTTTTGCGCGTCTTCTGGTATATTCCAAGTCTTGCCTGTTAAAAATGCGCCGTCAACTTTTCCCAACGCGCAGTAGTTACGAACGCTCCGTTCCGATATATTCCATTTCTTTGCCGTTTCGGTTACAGACAGATATTTCATTGCAATAGCACCTCGTTTATAAGTATAGCACATTATCGGCAAAAAAGCAATAGCAAGAACAGCAAAAACGCAATATTTTTGCCGTTGTCGGAAAGAAAAATGTGTTTGCTACTTCCGTTAGACCCGTTAATATTTTTAGCTCCGATCGCTCTCCGAAACTTCGCTCGGGGCTGATAGGATAACTGCTTTATTAAACGAAACACCCGATCGGGTGTTTTTTCGTAAATGTATTTTTTATGCGGTGTTGACATTACGGCGCGGACGTGGTATGATGAGCGTATATTCGATGCGGAGGCGGGGGATATGCGAAAAAGGATTCTGATACCTATATTTGCGATAGGGATAGCGGAGGCGGTCGCTTTTGCCGTTTTGAGCTTTGTCGATATTATCCCCGCGCGCTCGGTACTGCCCGGGCTTGACGCGAACGGTAACGAGATATTTATTGAGCGGACTTATTGGTTCTCGATATACGAGCTGATGTGCGCCGACGGTACGCTCGGCTCGACGGTGATATTCGCAATGTCGGGCGCGGTGTACGGGCTGACGGCGGTCGGGTGCGCGTCGGGGATATATCTTTGCGCGTCGGCGCGCGGACAAAAGCTCGGCAAAGCTTTTTTCGGCGCGTGCGTTTCCATGCTGATATCCGTCGGCTTGTCCGTGCTGCTGTTTCTCGTTTGCCGTATCGCGGCGTTCGGATTGACGCCGTGTTTTTAGAAAGAAGTTTTTTTAACTCAAAAGACCGTCCGTTAAATCGGGCGGTCTTTTAAGTTCCGAAGGCAAGATCGGTCAGTCTATCTCGAAGTGGCTTCCGCCGTGCTGCGTCGGAGGCATTCTGTTGCCTTTCTTGACGCGAACCGTGCCGACGACGCGACCGTTAGGCGATACGACATTGTATTCGCCGGTCTTGGGCGCGATCTCGCCCGATGTCAACTTGTTGGATTTCATCTTGATCCCTCCTCGTATTTAGCTTGCGCCGTTCCGCCGAGTTTATACGTTTTTTGTTCGATTTTGTCGAATCATATTGCCTGCCGTGCGCGCTATTTACACGGTCAAAAATGTTGACAAATCAACAAATTTGCTGTATAATGGCGATACGGTGAAATGACCCGAAGGAGAGAGCGGTGAAAAAGATATTCTTTACAGTCAACATAATACTTATCGTCGCGGTGCTTATCGGCGACGTATGCTTTACGGCGCTTGGGGGACTGCCGTTAAAGGGCGTTACGAGCGCTGGGTTCGTTATCCTCGGCGCGGTCGATCTCGCTTATGCTTTCCTGACGCATGCGGAAAACAGAAAATATCCCGTCGTGATGCTCGTCGGGCTTGCGTTCGCAATGGCGGGCGACGTCGTTTTGAATATCCATTTTATAGGCGGCGCGATACTGTTTGCCGTCGGGCACGTGTTCTACTTCGCGGCGTACTGCTTTTTGCACAGGTTCAAGCCGATTGACCTCGTTTACGGCGCGGCGCTGTTCGTGCCGTCGGTGCTGTTGATAACGCTCGCGCCGATATTCGATTTCGGCGGCGTCGCTATGGAAATAGTGTGCGTGGTATACGCCGCCGTTATTTCCTGTATGGTCGGTAAGGCGGTTTCCAACCTCGTCGCGCAAAGGAGCTTGCTCAATATAGTATTGACCGTCGGCAGCTGTCTTTTCTTCTTTTCCGATCTCATGCTGCTGTTCAACGTGTTCGGCGACCTGCCGAGGATAGTGGATATACTTTGTCTTGCGACGTATTATCCCGCGCAGTGTCTGCTCGCTTTTTCCGTGTTTGTCGGCGCGAACGCGAATATGGAAGATCGGGCGAACGACTTTATCGTCAGGGAAGCGCCGGAGCTTTAACGGAAGAACGGCGATACTCTTACACTTTGTTATCGTAAAGCTTCTATTTAACAAAATAATAAGCCGTCGTCTTTTGGAAAAAGGCGGCGGCTTTTCGGTAGTAGGGACAGCTCCTCAGTTATGCAGGAATCGGCGCATTTCGTCGATGTTTTTTTGCTGTACCCAAAGCAGCTTATACCCGACGTTTTTTATATCGTCGGCTACGTCGGCGAAATCGGAGAGCTTGCTCGTGCATTCGGTCACGCCCTTTGTCGTGCCGTCGATTATCATTTTGGCGACCTCGCTGTCGGCGGTGTCGTCGGATATCTTCATGTCTATCATCATGCCAGCCATCTTGCGCACGACCTTGCCGACGGGCTTCGGGTCTTCGCCGCGTTTTTCGAGCTTTTCGGTTATCTGCGCGCAAACGTCGGAATAATCGAAAATATCCTGTTCGACTGCCTCCCGCAGTTCGCCCGGTCCGATATTGCCGTTGACGTGCTCGAGCGTGTCGCGTCCCATTTGCGCTGCCTGGTGAAGTTGTTTCAAAAACTCTATCTCGCGGTCGAGTTTTGCTTGCTTTTCGTCCATTTCGTGGTTCTCCTTAGATCGTACTTGCTTTATTGTGCGCAGATAACCGTTTTTCATTATAGTGTCTAAAATTTTGAGCACGGCTTTCCTCTTTCTTATGCGCGAGCCGCGAGGCGCGGCAGCCGTCGGCGCGGTTTGCTGTCTATACAAAATATCAAAAATAAAACAAAAAATATATATAAATTCATTTGACAATGTTGACAAGTCGTGATACAATATCAAAATGCGTTAGTGTGCCTAATTGTAGCCACCCGTAACGGCGGTTGCGAACGTAACAAGCGCAATAAGTCTTTGAAAAAGAGATCGTATAGGTTGCTGTTCACAATCCAAAGCGAATATTCGGACTTACGGAGTTAGGCGAGGGCTTTGCTCCGCTTTTGTGCGTTCGGTCTGTTCGGGACGCGTCAAAGGCGGCGTTTTGTCGTCGAATATTGCTTTTTTTACTATAAAATAACCTCTAACAGGAGTTCTTAATGGCTGAAAGAAAGATCACGAAGGTCAAGTACGGTAATACCGAGCGCATGTCGTTTGCGCAGAGCCGCGAGGTCATCGACATGCCCGACCTTGTGGAAGTGCAGAAAAAGTCATACAACGATTTTATTGACAACGGGATAAAAGAGGTGCTTGCGGACTTTTCGCCGATAACCGATTATTCCAACCGTGTCGAGCTGTTTTTCGAGGATTATTCGCTCGGTTTCCGCGAAGGCAACAATCAGAAGCGCAACTACACCGAGAAGGAATGTAAGGACCGCGACGCGACCTTCGCAGTGCCGCTGTATGTCAAAGTAAGACTTCGCAACTGCGAGACCGACGAGTCTACGCGTTCCGAGGTGTACATGGGCGATCTGCCCAAGATGACCCCGACGGGATCTTTCATCATAAACGGCGCGGAGCGCGTCGTCGTCAGTCAGCTCGTGCGCTCGCCCGGCGTTTATTTCGACTATAAAAAAGACATCAAGACCGGTCAGGCGCATTACAGCGCGCAGAACATACCGTCGCGCGGCGCATGGCTGGAATTCGAGGAGGATTCCTCGGGCGTGCTGTGGGTGCGCGTCGACCGTCAGAAAAAAGTCCTCGCGACCATACTTTTGAGCTGTTTCTCGGCTGTGACCGAGGGCGGCTTCGGTACGGACGAGAAGCTGCGCGAGATATTCAACAACGATCCGATGATCGAGCTTACCTGTCAGCGCTACGCGGACAAAGAGGACAAGCCGACGCTCGACGAGGAGCGCGCGCTGTACGAGCTCAACCACAAGCTGAGAAGCGGCGAGACCCCGACGATCGATTCGATCAAGCAGTTCATTTACGGAATGTTCTTCGACCGCCGCAAGTACGATATTTCGCGCGTCGGCAGGTACAAATACAATAAGAAGCTCGCGCTCCGTTACCGCGTCGCGGGACTGCGCGTCGCCAAAGACGTTATCGACGAGGACGGCATAGTCTACGCCCGCGCCGAGAACAAGCAGACGCACACATCGGCGGACATACTTACCGAGGAGCTTGCCGAAAAGATCCAGAACGCGGGCATCAACAAGATAAGCGTGCTCGACGAGGACGGCAAGGAGTTCGAGGTCATATCCAACGCGCACGTCGCGCTCGACGGTTATATCGACGTAGATCCGCGCAGTATCGGCATAAACGAACGCGTGTACTATCCCGCGCTCAAAGAGCTCATGGACGAGGCGGACGGCGACCGCACCAAGCTCGCCGAGCTTTGCGCCAAGAACGTCGAAAACCTCATAGTCAAGCATATCGTCGTCGAGGACGTTATCGCGACGGTCAACTATATAATGGGACTGCACCACGGTCTCGGCTCCTGCGACAACATCGACCACCTCGGCAACCGCCGCGTGCGCAGCGTCGGCGAGCTTTTGCAAAACCAATTCCGTATCGGTATGTCGCGGCTGGAGCGCGTCGTGCGCGAGCGCATGCAGATACAGACGGACGCGGAGCTTTCCGCACAGACGCTTATCAACGTCCGCCCCGTGTCGAGCGCGATAAAAGAGTTTTTCGGCTCGTCGCAGCTCTCGCAGTTCATGGACGAGACCAACCCCATTGCCGAGCTGACGCACAAGCGCAAGCTTTCCGCGCTCGGTCCGGGCGGTCTTAACCGCGAGCACGTTACCTTCGAGGTGCGTGACGTTCACTACACGCACTATTCGCGTATGTGCCCGATAGAGACGCCCGAAGGTCAGAACATCGGTCTTATATCGTCGCTTTCGAGCTATGCGCGCATCAACGAGTACGGCTATATAGAAGCGCCGTATCGCAAAGTAGACAAGGTCAATCGCGTCGTCACGTCGGAGGTCGAGTATTTGCCTGCCGACGAAGAGGACCGCTATATGATAGCGCAGGCGGGGGAGCCGCTCGACGACGATGGTCGGTTCGTGCGTCCGCGCGTCATGATGCGTTACCGCGATCAGATCGGCGAGGTGTCGAGCGACCGTATAGATTACGTTGACGTTTCTCCGCGCCAGATGGTTTCAGTCGCTACCGCGCTTATCCCGTTCCTCGAGAACGACGACTCGCACCGCGCGCTGATGGCGTCCAACATGCAGCGTCAGGCAGTTCCTCTGCTCAAGACTGAAGCGCCGATAGTCGGAACGGGCATCGAGCACAAGATAGCCTACGACTCGGGCGTTATGATAATAGCGCGCGCGGCGGGCACTGTCGATTATGTCGACGCGGAGCGTATTATCGTCAACGAGGACGACGGCTCGCGTCAGATGTATATACTCAAAAAGTTCGTCGGGTCCAACCAAGGCACTTGTATCAATCAGCGGCCCATAGTCAATAAGGGCGACAAGGTGAGAAAAGGTCAGGTGCTTGCCGACGGTCACTCCACCTCGCAGGCGGAGCTTGCGCTCGGCAAGAATATACTCGTCGGCTTTATGGGCTGGGAGGGCTACAACTACGAGGACGCTATCCTTATAAGCGAGCGTATCGCCAAGGACGACGTTTTTACCTCTATCCATATCAACAAGCACGAGACCGAAGCGCGCGACACCAAGCTCGGCGCGGAGGAGATAACCCGCGATATACCCAACGTAAGTCCAGAGGCGCTCAAAAACCTCGACGAGGACGGTATCATCCGTATCGGCGCGGAGGTCGATTCGGGCGATATACTCGTCGGTAAGGTAACGCCCAAGGGCGAGACCGACCTCACGCCCGAGGAACGGCTCCTGCGCGCGATATTCGGCGACAAGGCGAGAGAGGTGCGCGACACCTCGCTCAAAGTTCCGCACGGCGAGGGCGGCATAGTGGTAGACGTCAAGGTCTTTACGCGCGCCAACCGCGACGAGATGAAGCCGGGCGTCAATAAGCTCGTGCGCGTGTATATAGCGCAGAAGCGCAAGATATCCGTCGGCGATAAGATGGCGGGACGTCACGGCAATAAGGGCGTCGTTTCGCGCGTACTGCCCGAGGAGGATATGCCGTTCATGGCGGACGGCACGCCGTTGCAGATAGTGCTCAATCCGCTCGGCGTTCCCAGCCGTATGAACATCGGTCAGGTGCTCGAGGTCCATCTCGGCTTGGTCGCGAAAGCGCTCGGCTGGAAGGTGTCGACGCCCGTTTTCGACGGCGCGATCGAGTCCGATATAGAAAAACTGCTTGCCGAGAACGGCTATGTTTCGCCCGACGGCGAGGTCGACGGCAAGATCCAGATGTACGACGGCAGAACGGGCGAACCGTTCGAGAACCGCGCGACGGTCGGTTATATGTATATGCTAAAACTGATCCACCTTGTCGACGACAAGATGCACGCGCGTTCGACCGGTCCGTATTCGCTCGTCACGCAGCAGCCGCTCGGCGGAAAAGCGCAGAACGGCGGTCAGCGTTTCGGTGAGATGGAGGTCTGGGCATTGTACGCTTACGGCGCGGCAAACGTGCTGCAAGAGATAATGACCGTCAAGTCCGACGACATCATGGGCAGGAGCAAGACCTACGACAGCATCGTTCGCGGCATGGACATTTCCGAGCCGGGCATACCCGAATCGTTCAAGGTCCTTATCAAGGAATTGCAGGCGCTCGCGCTGGATGTGAAGGTGCTGACCGAGGACAAGGTCGAGATCGGCATGAAGGATCTCATGGACGACGAGCCCGTCATGTACGACGTCGAGCCGACCGAGAAGCATTACAGCGCGGACGGCGAAGCGGAGGGCGGCGATATACTCGGCGGTCTCGGCGACGAGGAGGAAGAGCCCGCGCCGCACGTCGAGGAGGACGCGTCGCTGTTCGACGACGACGTCGACTACGACGACCCGTTCGCGGACGGCAGCTTCGAGGACGACGACGAGACGGACAACGAGGATTAAAGGAGAATAAGCGATGTTTGAACTGAACAATTTCGATTCGATGCAGATACAGCTCGCCAGCCCCGACAAGATACGCGAATGGTCTTACGGCGAGGTCACCAAACCCGAAACGATAAACTACCGCACTCAAAAGCCCGAAAAGGACGGCTTGTTCTCCGAGCGTATATTCGGACCGACCAAGGACTGGGAATGCTACTGCGGCAAATACAAGCGCATACGCTATAAAGGCGTCGTTTGCGATAAGTGCGGCGTCGAAGTCACGACGGCGAAGGTCCGCCGCGAGCGCATGGGTCATATCGAGCTCGCCGCGCCCGTCACGCACATATGGTACTTCCGCGGCGTGCCCAGCCGTATAGGGCTCATACTCGACCTCCAGCTCAAACAGCTCGAGCAGGTCGTATACTTCGTCAATTATATAGTGCTCGATCCGGGCATAACCGATCTTCAATACAAAGAGATAATCACCGACGACAAGTACCGCCAATACCAGGAGCAGTACGGTCCCAAGGCGTTCAAGGTCGGTATGGGCGCGGAAGCGGTGCGCCAGCTGCTCAAAGACATCAACGTAAAAGAAGAGTACGAGAAGATGCGCGACGTCGTCGAGAAATCGGCGGGACAGAAAAAGCTCCGCGCGATAAAACGCCTCGACATCCTCGACGCATTCCTCAAATCGGGCGCAAACCCCGAATGGATGGTGCTCGACGTTCTGCCCGTGCTTCCGCCCGAGCTTCGCCCGATGGTCCAGCTCGACGGCGGCAGGTTTGCGACGAGCGACCTCAACGACCTTTACCGCAGGGTCATCAACCGCAACAACCGTTTGCGTCGGCTCATGGAGCTCGGCGCGCCCGATATAATCATCCGCAACGAAAAGCGCATGCTGCAAGAAGCCGTCGATTCGCTTATAGACAACGGCAGGCGCGGCAAGGCGATAAGCGGCGCGAGCAACCGCGAGCTAAAAAGTCTTTCGGGCTTGCTTCGCGGTAAGCAGGGACGTTTCCGTCAAAACCTTTTGGGCAAGCGCGTCGACTACTCGGGCCGTTCCGTTATAGTCGTCGGACCGGAGCTCAAATTCTATCAGTGCGGCGTGCCCAAGGAAATGGCGCTCGAACTGTTCAAGCCGTTCGTCATAAAAGAGCTCGTTGCGCAGGGCAAGACCCACAACGCCAAGACGGGCAAGCTCATCGCCGAGCGTGCCGACGCCGAAGTATGGAGCGTTTTGGAAAAGGTCATCAAGGACCACCCGGTGCTCCTCAACCGCGCGCCGACGCTCCACCGTCTGGGTATACAGGCGTTCGAGCCGGTGCTCGTCGACGGCAGAGCGATAAAGCTCCACCCGCTCGCCTGCGGCGCGTTCAACGCCGACTTCGACGGCGACCAGATGGCTATACACGTTCCGCTCTCGGTGGAAGCGCAGGTCGAGGCGCGCGTGCTCATGCTCGCGTCCAACAATATACTCAAGCTTTCCGACGGCGCGCCCGTGTGCTCGCCGACGCTCGATATGGTAATGGGCAGCTACTACCTTACCATGGATAAGCCGAAGTCCAAGGGCGAGGGCATGACCTTCTGCGACGCGGACGAGGCGAAGATGGCGTACTTCAACAAGGAGATAGAGCTCCAGACCTCGATCAAGGTCCGCCGCGCGCGCACCGTCGAGGACGTCAAGAACAGCGGAGTGGCAGTTCCCAAGAACGTCGTTTCGCCCGACGGCAAGTACTACTATCACAACGTCACGACGACTGTCGGTCGGTTGATATTCAACGAGCCCATACCGCAAGACCTCGGCTACGTCGTGCGCGACAGCTTTGAAAAGATGTTCGAGCCGGAGATCAACTTCTGTGTGAACAAGGAAGTTATCAAGGGCATAGTCAATACGACGTTCAAGCGCAAGGGCGCGTCCCGCACCGTCGAAGTCCTCGACGCTATAAAGGACATGGGCTATAAGTACGCGACGATAGGCTCGATAACCACGTCCGTATTCGATATGCACATTCCGCAGGACAAGTTCAAGATACTCGACGATGCGGAGAAAGAGGTCGTCAAGATCGAAAAGCTTTACGACCGCGGTTTCGTCACCGAGGACGAGCGTTATAATTCCGTCGTCAATATCTGGAACAAAGCAAACGACGAAGTGACCGAAAGCCTCAAAAAGACGCTCGACGCGTATAACCCGATCAACATGATGGCGACTTCGGGCGCGCGCGGTAACATGAAGCAGATAAGCCAGCTTTCGGGCATGCGCGGTCTTATGCGTAACCCGCAGGGCAAAACGCTCGACGTTCCGATCAGATCGTCGTTCCGCGAGGGCATGACCGTTCTCGAATACTTCATATCCACCCACGGCGGACGTAAAGGTCTTGCCGATACCGCGCTCAAGACCGCGGACTCGGGTTACCTTACCCGTAGGCTCGTCGACGTCGCGCAGGACGTTATCGTCCGCGAGGACGACTGCTGCGCGGGCGACGTTCCCAAGGGCATGGACACCTATGCCATAATGGACGGCAATCAGGTGATAGAAAAGCTCGAGGATAGGCTCGTCGGCAGATACAGCGCCGAGCGCGTGGTCAATCCCAAAAATTCCAAGGAAGTCCTCGTCGACGTCAACGAGCTGATCACCGAGAACGTCGCGGCGCGCATCGCGGCTTGCGGCATAACGCACGTCAAGATAAGAACGGTGCTCACCTGCAAGAGCAAGCACGGCGTTTGCTCCAAGTGCTACGGCAGGGACATGGCGGCGAGCACGCCCGTCAGGATAGGCGAGGCGGTCGGTATAATCGCCGCGCAGAGTATAGGCGAGCCGGGTACTCAGCTCACGCTCCGTACCTTCCACATGGGCGGCGTCGCATCGGCGGACGATATAACGACCGGTCTTCCGCGTGTAGAAGAGCTTTTTGAAGCGCGTAACCCCAAGGGCTGCGCGGTGCTCGCAGAGCATGACGGCAAGATGAAGATAGTCGAAAAGGACGGCAAGCGCGACGTCATCGTCAAGCGCGAGGACGGCAGCGAGGATACGTACTCGATACCGCACGGCGCGAGGTTCAAACCGTATGTTTCGAGCGGCGCTTATATCAAAACGGGCGACGCGATAACCGAAGGTCCGCTCAACCCGAGCGACATACTCCGCACCAAGGGCAGGAACGACGTTCAGGAATATATCGTCAAGGAAGTCCAATCGGTCTACCGCTCGCAGGGCGTCGATATCAACGATAAGCATATCGAGGTCATAGTGCGGCAGATGCTCAAAAAGGTCCGCGTCGAGGACAGCGGCGACACCGACCTTTTGCCGGGCGACCTCATCGACCTCGCGACCTTCGACGAGGCTAACACCAAAGCGATAGAGAACTACGGCAGACCGGGCATAGCCAAGCATACGTTGCTCGGTATAACCAAAGCCGCGCTCGCGACCGACAGCTTCCTGTCCGCCGCATCCTTCCAGGAGACCGCGCGCGTGCTGACCGAAGCCGCTATCAAGAGCAAGATCGATCCGCTTATCGGTCTTAAAGAAAACGTCATCATCGGCAAGCTGATACCCGCAGGCACGGGCGTGAAAATGTACAGAAACATTTATCCCGTCGAGCGCGCCTCGACAGCCGAACCGACGGAAGAACAAGCCGCGACCGAAGCCGCGGCGGAATAACGGGATAACGCTGAATTAAAGACACCCCCGAGCGAAACGCTTTCGCTCGGGGGTGTCGTCTTATAAAATTGTGAAATCCTCGCCGTCCCCGTTGGGATGTGCCGGCGTGCGTGTAACCTCTTCGCCGCCCCCTTTTGGGGGAGGTGTCGGCGAAGCCGACGGAGG
>CAJTND010000013.1 GCA_910577995.1 uncultured Christensenella sp.
ATGAGTCCGGTACAATACCGAACTTACTCACAAGCTTTTTAGTTATTTCTCTGTCCAACTTTTGGGGTTCATAGCAGTCATCGGACTTTTTTCGTATGCTTTATTATGCGGGGCAGGGAATTGTGGCGATCGTTATTTCTCGACGCGAGTATCGCCCGTAAAGAACAGCGCGACGGTGCCGGGCCCCGAGTGACTGCCTATCACATAGCTGAGCGGCAGGATCTCTGCGGTAAGCCCGAACTTGGCTTGTATCTCGTCGGCGACGTATTTTGCGTCGTCGTAGCAGTCGCCGTGCGTGATGTAAACTATTTCGCTTTCTTTGTTGTAGCGTTCCTCGAACTTATCGACGAGCGAGCGGAGCGATTTTTTGCGCCCGAACACCTTTTTGATAGGGACGAGGAAGCCGCCTTCGTCGGTGTGGAGCACAGGCTTGATGTTGAGCACCGTGCCGAAAAACGCCGAGCCTTTGCTGAGCCGTCCGCCGCGCGCGAGGTATTTAAGATCGTCGACTACGAAGTAATGCATCACGCGGTCGCGGATATATTCGGCGTACTCGCAGGTCTCCTCAAATGTCGCGCCGGACTTGCGCTTTTCGTTGACGAGCGTCACGATAAGTCCTTCGCCGCCAGATTCCGCCTTGGTATCAACGACGTATATCTTGTTTTTGGCGGTGGCGTTGAGCTCATCCGCGACTTTGACAAAGTTATCGTAAGTGCCCGAGCATGCCTTGGCAAAGCACAGATACAGTATGTCCTTGCCTTGCTCGAGGAGCTCGCTCAAAAACTCATGCGCCGCATCCTCGTTGATCATGGACGTGCTCGTACGCGCGCCGTCGCGCATGCTCTGATAAAACTCGTGAAATTCGAGTTGATTGTCGTCGTCCTTGCCGTATTCGACGTCGTTGACGTAATACAGCATGTCACGCGACGCTATATCCATGTCGCGGAGCTTGTCCTTGGGAAGGTCGCATGTGGAATCGGTTGCCAAGATGAAATCCATTATTATAACTCCTTTCGGGCGGTGTGCCCGCGGTGTTTCGCCGCCGTGCGGCGGGTATAGACTATTCTATAAAAGCGGGCGAGAGGTCGACGCCGCTATCCGGCGACAGCTCGAGTATGAAAAGCGCGCGGACGTAACCTCTGTCGAAGCTTGTCGAATGTACGTAGAACTGTTTTCCGTAGTAGTACCGTGCGAGCCTGTAATATTTGGAATTGGTGTGGAGCGCGATGGCTTTTGCGCCGTTGTTTTTCGCGTAGGTGATGGCGGCGTCCAGTAGCGCAGAGCCGAGCCCGGTATTGGTTATTTCGGGACTGACGCCGAAACGGTAGATGTACCAAAGATCGTCAGAGAGCTTTTTTATGCGGATAGCGCCGCAAGCCTTGCCGAAACGCTCGACGATGAACACGGCGTTCTCGCGTATGTCTTTGAGCGTCGTTTCTATCGTTTCTTTAAGCGCTTTTACCTCGTAGTTTACGTGGAGCTCGTCCTGGTACAGCGAAAACGATTGCTTGGTTATCTCGAGTACGTCGGCGGTGTCCTCGTCGGTAGCGCGCCGAATTGCCAAAAACATCATTTCTTACCCATCAAAAGGCACATGACCGCCTTTTGCGCGTGGAGCCTGTTTTCCGCCTGCTCGAAAATGACGGAGCGGGGCGAGTCGATGACGTCCTCGGTGACCTCTTCGCCGCGGTGCGCGGGCAGACAGTGCATGAAAACAGCCGTCTTCTTGGCTTTGGCGAGCACGTCGGCGTTGACCTGATAGGGCATGAGAGCTTTTTCTTTTTTGGGGTCCTTGTCCTGTCCCATGGAGAAGAAAACGTCGGTATACAGCACGTCCGCATCGGTCGCGGCTTCCTCCACGCTGTCGGTAACGGTGACGTCGCCGAACTTTTTCGCCGCTTCGACTATCTCGGGGTTGGGCTCATAGCCCTTGGGCGAGCAGATGCATATCTTCATGCCCGTTTTAGCGCCCGCGAGCATCAGCGAGTGCGCCATATTGTTGCCGTCGCCGAAGTAGGAGAGTTTTATGCCTTCGAGCTTGCCGAATGTTTCCGCGACGGTCATTATGTCGGCGAGCGCTTGGCAGGGGTGGAAGTCGTCAGTAAGTCCGTTGATTACGGAAAAACTGCCGTACTTGGCGAGTTCCTCGACGTCGGATTGCTTGAACGTGCGTATCATCACGCCGTCTATGCCGTAGCGCGAGAGCACGAGCGCGGTATCGTGTATTGTCTCGCCGCGTCCGAGCTGGATATCGGACGACGAGAGGAAAAGCGCTTTGCCGCCGAGCTGTGTTATGCCCGTTTCAAACGAAACGCGCGTACGCGTAGACGATTTGGCGAATATCATAGCGAGCGTCTTGTCTTTGAGCAGCTTATGCTTTTTGCCCTTGTGCTGTGCCGCTTTGAGCGATTCCGCAAGATGAAGTATCTCGTATATATCGGTGGTTGAATAGTCGAGCAGGTTGAGAAGGTGTTTGTGTTCTATCCTGCCCTTCGGCTTGTACGATGAAATGTCCATAGTTCTCCCAAAGTTTTATTCGGAGCGCGCTCCGAAACGTTCTCGAAAAAAATAATATGCGCAGGATATTATCCTTTGCGCATACGTATTGTATCATATAAAAGTGACGAAAGCAAGCAAAAAACAAAATTTTGCGCATTATGGCGGCAAAACACGGTGTATTTTTTTGTTACATAACGCACGTCGCCGCGCATATCTCGTCGATAGCCGCGACCAATCCGTCTATCTCCTCGACGGTAATCGTCAGCGGCGGCAGGAGCCGTATCGTATTATTGCCCGCGACGTTTACAAGATATCCGCGCTCGCGCAGTTTGGATTCGAACACGGCGGCGGGTATTTTGTCGGATAGCTGTATGCCGCGCATCAGTCCCATGCCGCGCACGTCGACTATGAAATTGTATTTGGAAAGATGGGCGAGCTTGTTGCCGAGGTATTCTCCGACCTCGGCGGAACTGTCCAAAAGCCCGCCGAGAAGTATGTCGAGCACTGCGTCGGCGGCGGCGCAGGCGAGCGCATTTCCGCCGAACGTCGAGCCGTGGTCGCCGAGCTTGAAAGCCGTTCCGACTTCTTCGGTCGCAAGACATGCGCCCATCGGTATGCCGGCAGCTATCGCTTTTGCGAGCGTTATTATATCGGGACGTATGCCGTACTGCTCAAAAGAAAAGAGCTTTCCCGTGCGCCCCATGCCTGTTTGAACTTCGTCGACGGCAAACAGTATGCCGCGCGACTTGCAGAGCGCGTACGCATTGATCATAAAGTCGTTGGAGAATGGACGCACGCCGCATTCGCCCTGTATCGTTTCGAGGAACACCGCGCCGACGTCGGGCGTGAGCTTGCTCTTGAAGTCCTCGAAGTCGTTGTACTTGAACGACTTGAACCCGCTCGGAAGAGGCGAGTATACGTCGTGCTGTCCGCGGTTGCCCGTGGCGGTAAGCGTCGCGAGCGTCCTGCCGTGGAACGCGCCCTCGGACGTGAGGATCGTTTTTTCTTCGCCGCGGTTGCGGAAGAAACGGCGTATCAGCTTGAACGCGCACTCGTTGGCTTCCGCGCCCGAGTTGGCGAGGAATATCCGCTTAAAGCCCGACGCGTCCGCGAGCTTTTTTATATACCGCGACTGTATCTCGGTGTAGTAGTGATTGGACACATGCATAAGCTTGTGTATCTGCTTGCACACTGTTTCGGTATATACGGGGTGATCGTAGCCGAGGATATTGGTCGCGATGCCCGCGACGAAGTCGACGTATTTATTGCCGTTGATGTCGAACAGGCAGTTGCCCTCGCCGCGCTCGATGCAAAGATTGTCGCGCGCAAATACGGGCATGTAGTGTTCGGCTTCCGCTTCTTTTATTTTGGCGAAATTCATGAGGTTTCCTTAAATTTATAAATTTTCGGGTTTATGCTTTTTCTATCATAGTGCCGACGCCGCTATCGGTAAACAGCTCGAGCAGGATGGAGTGGGGGAGCGTGCCGTTGAGTATGAACACGCTGTTGATGCCGCGTTCGATAGCGTCGATACAGCTCTCCGCCTTGGGCACCATGCCGCCGCCTATCTTGCCGCTTTTTATCATGTCGCGGAGCCTGTCGACCGTTATCCTGTCAATAAGCGTCGCGCCGTCGTCCTTGTTTTCCATTATTCCGTCGATATCCGAAAGGAACAGCAGCTTTTCCGCATGCATTGCCGCGCCGATAGCCGCCGCGGCGGTGTCGGCGTTGACGTTGTAGCTGTTGCCCTCGTCGTCGGTCGCTATCGACGCGATAACGGGCACGAACTCGTCCTCGGCGAGTATCTCCAACAGCTTGCCGTTTATCTCGGTTATCTTGCCGACATAGCCGAGATCGCCGTCGAGCGTTTCCGCCTTGATAAGCTGTGAATCCTTGCCGCAAAGCCCTATCGCCTTAACGCCGATGGTATTGAGCTTGCCGACTATGTTTTTGTTTATCTTGCCGCAAAGTATCATCTGAGCGACCTCCATAGTCGCCGCGTCGGTGACGCGCAGACCGTTTTTGAACTGCGCCTCGATACCGAGCCGCCCGAGCATCTTATTGATCTCGGGACCGCCGCCGTGGACGAGTATGGGATTTACGCCGACTATCTTCAATGCGGCGACGTCTTGGAGTATCGTTTCGGTTATCTTGTCGTCGCCCATGGCGTTGCCGCCGTACTTGATGACTATCGTTTTGCCCGTGTACTTATGTATGTAGGGCAGGGCTTCGCAGATTATCTTTGCGCGTTCTATGGTCGACTTGTATGAATCTTTCACGTTATACCTCGGTAGATAGTAATTATACGGGCGCGCAAACGGGCAAGCCGTCCGCCTCGTCAAAGCCGAACATTATGTTCATGTTCTGCACGGCTTGACCTGCCGCGCCTTTAAGCAGATTGTCTATGACGGAAACTATTATACCGCGCTCGCCGTCGAACCGCGCCGAATATATACAGCGGTTGGTGTGCGCCGCCCAGGCTATCTCGGGCAGCTTGTCCGAGTATGTGACGAACCGCTCGCCGACGTATGCGTTTTTCAGTATGCTCTCCGCCGCGGCGGGATCGTTCGTGCGGAAATACACGGTCGACAATATGCCGCGCTTTATCGGCAGCAGGTGCGGCGTGAACACGACGGGCATACCGAGTTTTTCGGATATCTCGGGCGCGTGGCGGTGGGTAAACACTCCGTAAGCCCTGAAACTTTCGTCGACTGTGCAATACGAATATGCCTCGTCGCTCTTTCTGCCCGCGCCCGACGTGCCGCTCTTTGCGTCAATGATCACGTCGGATAAAAGCCCTTTCTCGGCGAGCGGCAACAGCGGCAGGAGCGCGCTCGTAACATAGCAGCCGGGATTGGCGACGAGCTTGGCTTTTCTTATTCGCTCGCGCTCGACCTCGCACAGCCCGTAGACCGCGGAGTCGTTGAGCTCGCGGCGCGGATGCGTTACGCCGTATGTCTTTTCGTAAAGTCCGATATCGTCGAAACGGTAGTCGGCGGAAAGGTCGACTACGCGCGCACCGCCGTCCGTAAGCTCGCCGACGAGCCGCGCGCCCGCCGTTTGCGGCAGCGCAGTAAACACGACGTCGCAGCCTTTAAGCTCTTTCGCCGCAGTGTCGGAAAAGGTCAGTCCGACAGGAAGGCTCGGGAAAGCCTCTTCTACGGGCTTGCCCGCGTGCGTGCGGCTTGTCGCCGCGACGAGCTCGACGCGCGGATGCGCGCTCAATAGGCGCAGTACCTCCGCGCCCGCATAACCGTTAGCGCCGACTACCGCCGCTTTTATCCTTGCTTTGCTCATGGCTTGTCCGTTTTTTATCCTTTATATATATTTCTTTCATTATACATTACCGCAAAGCAAATTGCAACCGAAAAACGCAATTTAGCGGTTTTCGTCCTGTTTTTCACCGTCGCGGCGCGCCGTATCCGTACCGTCGCCGCCGCGCGGCATATGACAGTGCGGCTTTGCGATAGGGCAATTCGGATCGGTGCATACCATGTCTTTTTCGTTTTTCCCGTAGTCCATATTTCGGTATATGCAAAGGCAGAGCGCGCCGTTACCGACGGCAGGCGCAAACGGTTGACGGCGCGGCGTAAATATGGTATGATACGAAAAACTTTTTTATAGGAGGTCACGATGATCTACAAGCAGTTCCGAGGCAAACGGCTTTCCATGCTCGGCTTCGGCTGTATGCGCTTACCCGTCAAAAACGGCGTGTATGCGGATATCGACGAGCAAGCCGCCGCGGAGATGATAGAGCTCGCAATGAAAAACGGCGTCAATTATTACGACACGGCGTGGGGCTATCACGACGGCAATTCGGAGACGGTGATGGGCAGGATACTTTCAAAGTACCCGCGCGAAAGTTTTTATCTCGCGAGCAAGTTCCCCGGCTACGACCTCGCCAATCTTGACAAGGTGGAGGAGATATTCGAAAAACAGCTTAAAAAATGCGGCGTCGAGTACTTTGATTTTTATCTTTTCCACAACGTATGCGAACTGAATATCGACGGTTATCTCGACGAAAAACACGGTATATTCGATTACCTTATAGCACAAAAGCGCAAGGGCAGGATAAAGCACCTCGGGTTCTCGGCGCACGGCGATATAGACGTATTGACGCGTTTTCTCGACAAGTACGGCGATCATATGGAATTCGGTCAGCTCCAAATAAACTATCTCGATTGGGAATTCCAAAACGCAAAGCAAAAAGCGGAACTTTTGTCGAGCCGCGGAATACCCGTTTGGGTCATGGAGCCGCTGCGCGGCGGCAGGCTGGCAAAGCTCGATCCCGAGCACGAAACGCAGCTCAAAAAGCTCAGACCGAAAGAGGGCATACCCGCTTGGGCGTTCCGTTTCTTGCAGTCTTTGCCCCAGGTGAGCGTCATACTTTCGGGCATGTCCGACCTCGCGCAGGTGACGGACAACCTAAACACTTTTAAGGACGACAAGCCGCTGACAGACGTCGAGATGCGCGCTCTTTTACATATAGCCGACGAAATGACGGGCAAGACAAAGCTCCCGTGCACGGCGTGTAAGTACTGCACGAGCCACTGCCCGCAACAGCTCGATATCCCCGAGCTTATCAAGCTTTATAACGAGCATCGGTTCACGGGCGGCGGATTTATCGCGCCGATGGCGCTTTCGGCGTATGCGGAGGAGAAAAAACCGAGCGCGTGCATCGGTTGCAAGAGTTGCGAAAAAGTCTGTCCGCAGGGCATCAAGATATCCGAAATGATGACTGACTTTACTACAAGGTTAAAGGAGAACTAACTATGACGAATGTTTTATTGCAGAAAAACCGCGTAAGCACCGAGCGGACTGTGTCCGCAAAAATGCTCGTATCGGCAGGGATAGTCGCGCTTGCCGTGCTGTTGCCTCAGCTCGTCCATGCGACGCTGGGCGCAAAAGGCGGCGCGCAATGGCTGCCGATGTATCTGCCCGTTATTATTGGCGGCTGTTTGCTCGGCTTTAAGTGGGGCTTGTGTATCGGCGTGCTTTCGCCGATCGCGAGCTTTGCTCTGACCGCCGTTTTCGGCGAGCCCATGCCTGCGGCGGTGCGTCTGCCGTACATGACGGCGGAGCTTGCCGTGTTCGCTGCGGTGTCGGGCGCTTTCTCGAAAAAAATAGCCGCCGATCGCTTTGCGGCGTTCCCCGCGGTGCTCGTAGCGGCGGTATCTGGCAGGATCGTGTTTTTGACGCTTGCCGCGCTTTTCCAAAGTGTTTCGCCGCTGTCGTTTTCCGCGGCTTGGGCGCAGGTGCAAACAGGGCTCGTCGGGCTTGTTGTGCAAATAGCTCTCGGGCCTGTCGCGGTCATAGGAATACTTGCGCTTATCAAGCGCTACGATAAATAAAGTATTCGGAGGTCGGCGGTGGGCGATATCGAATACGTAAAAAGTCTTTTGACGGACGGCGGCTATACATGCGTTTTATCCGACGGCGGCAAAACATTTACGAGCCGCGAGCGCGGCGTGAAGCCGCTCATAGCGTTTATTGACAGCGGCGAGAGCTTCGTCGGGTTTGTTGCGGCGGATAAGGTGGTGGGCAAGGCGGCGGCGATGCTTTATGCGTTGATGGGCGTAAATCGGCTTTATGCGCACGTCATGACGGAGCAAGCGGTTGCTGTATGTCGGAGATACGGTATAGAGCCGTCGTTCGAGACGCTCGCCGATAAGGTGATAAACCGCAAGGGCGACGGTATCTGCCCGATGGAGCAAGCCGTCGCGGACACGGACGAGCCCGAACAGGCGAAGCGAGCGATCATAGCGAAGCTGAAAATGCTGTAAGCAAAAATTATAATGTATAATGTATAAAGCCCTCGACAGAATGATTGTCGGGGGCTTATTGCTTGCGATATATTGAACAGGGTTTAATCACATGGGGCGGAGGTTTTTGTCCAGCCTGTCTATTATCCAAGCAAGCCGCTTTTCGCGCCCTGCGTCCGTCTTGGCGTCGAGGTATGCGCGCGTGTATGTCTTTTTTACCGACGGCGGCATAGCCAGAAAATTGGTAAAAGCCGGCTCGTGCCCGTCGAGTAGGGCGGAAAGCGCCGCGACGTCATCGTCAGTGATAGCGGCGGGTTTGGACGCATTCCATTGCCCGTTAGCCTCGGCTTCTCGTATCTTAGCCGTGCCGTATTCGGTCATAAGCCCGCGCTCTGTAAGACTTTTTGCAAGCGCCTTGTTCTTTTCCGACCACTTGCTGTTTTTGCGTCGCTCGGAAAAATATTTCTTATAAGAAAACTCATCGATACGCTGCATCTGTCCGTCTATCCAACCGAAGCAAAGCGCCTCTTCGAGCGCCTCGTCTGGCTTGACGGTCTTGCTCCCGCCGGGCTTACCGAACAACAGCCACACTCCGCCGCTCGTCTTGCAGTGCTCGGCGAGCCACTGCCGAAAAGCCGCTCTGTCGCTGAATTCAAGCAATTCGTCCATAATAAGTCCTTTTCCGCCGCCTGTTACCGGGGCGGATCGAATTTACTGTAAATCATTATACATTATATAAAACGAAAAATCAAGCCCTATGCTAAACGTATGCTATTTATAAATAGAAAGAAAAAAATGGCGGGCGGTATTATATCGCGCCGCAAAGCATCGGCAAAGCTTCCTCATTATGATATTTTACTTGAATTTATGGGATTTTCCGATATTGAGCGATAATTCGCTTGCATTTTGAGCGACGATATGGTACTCTATGACCACTGCCGGTGTGGTGGAATTGGCAGACGCGCCGGACTCAAAATCCGGTGGACTAATAATCCGTATCGGTTCGACCCCGATCACCGGCACCACAAAACGCAAGACCGCGACGCTATAGATAGCGCCGCGGTCGTTTTTTTGTTCAGTCCGTATTTTGTTCGCCGTTCGAGTTCTGCGTGTCGTAACTGAGCTCGTCGGAGATGTTTGTGCGACCCTCGTTGACGAGCCGCTGTTTATACGCAAGCTCGCGCGCGAGCTCGAGCTGCATCAGGTCGGCGGCAGTCTCCTCCATGCCGAACATGCCCATAGCCGAGTTTACGGCGAGCATTTCGTAAGCGATGTCGTCCTCGAGCCGTTCTTTGGCGTGCTGTTCGTGCGGATCGATGCCGAGTTCGGCGGCGGCTTCTATCGTCTTCCTGAAATCGTGTTGTTCTTCGAGTCTGTCGTCCATGTTTTTATTATGCGCAGGACGGCGCAAAATTATTTCGCCGATCACGCGCCGCCGTAAACCTCGAGCATGAGCCGCGCGTCCTCTTTCAGCCGTTCCGCGAGCTCGGGCGGTTCGGTGACCTTTATCGACGAGCCGTAGGCGAGCAGGTGTTTATACAGCGCGTCGGTAAGCGGAACTTCCGCGCGCGCGACGAGCGTTGTTCCGCGTTCGCTCACTGCGTCGCCGCCAAGCCAGTCCTCGACGCTCTCGCGCACAGCGGGGAAGAACTCGAACTCGAGCTCGATATAGATCTCGTTGTAGTATTCGAGTTCCAGCTTTTCCGTCAGTCTGCTTTCGTAACGCATAAAGCTTTTGCTCGTTATCCGTATATCGCTTATACGCGAAAGGCGGAACAGGCGAAAGTCGCCGCGAAGCCGACACATGGCGTAGACATACCACGCGCCCGTTTTGAAAACGAGCGTATACGGCTCTACCGTGCGGTATGATACGCAGCCGCGCGAATCTATATACTTTATTTCGACGGCGCGTTTTACTTCTATTGCCTGCGACAGCGTGCGTAGTCTCGGGCGCAGGAACGCCGCCTGCTCGTATTCGCAGTCTATGTACAGCTCGTCCTGCTTGATGATATATCCGTCGCGTTCGCGGGTCTTGCCGAGGTGTTCGAGCTTTTCCGAGAGCGCGCGGTTGACGTTGTCTGGGAAGTCGTCGGCGGTCTTGTCGAGTGCGGAGCGTATGCGCGCGAGTTCCGCCTCGGACAGGAAATTTTTGTCGACGGTGTAATCGTCGGCGAGCGAAATGCCGCCGCCGACGCCGGGCACGGAAACTATCGGTACGCCCGCGTCCTCAAGGATATTGAGATAGCGCGACACCGTGCGTTTGCTTACCGAAAAGCGCTCGGCGAGGTAGTCGCGCGATACCTTCCTTTTGGTAAGGAGTATCATCAGTATGGAAAATACCGTGGATTGTTGCATACCTTCTCCGCAGACGGCAAGAATATATATCAATTATAAATAACGGTAGGCGCGTTGTCAAGATAAAATTTTTGAAAAACGCCGCCAAATCGATTGTAATAATCGTGCAAGTATGTTAAAATATCGATATACCGATAATATAGCTTAGGAGCGGTAATGAGTAACGAAGAACTGAAAAACGACGAAGCGGAAGTGACGCAGACCGCGGCGGATGCTCCGCTTGCGGAGGATACGGCGACGGACAAGCCGATGGAAACGGCAGCGGAGCAAAAGCCCGACGCCGATACCGAGGTTTCGGAAACCCCCGAAACGACGGACGCCGCAAACGCGGACGGCGACGCTGTCGGCGCGGCGAGCGGCGACGTCAAGTCGGACGAGCCCGCAGTCAGGACCGAGAAAAAGACAGTCAAAGAAAAAGCGCACAATGGCGGAGCTAAGGCAAAGGGCATGAGCAAGACGTTTAAGCTCGTGTATTATCCCGTGCTCGCGCTCGTCGCGCTTTTGATGATAGTGTTTTCCGTAGTGGACGGCGTGTTCGGATATAAGCCGTCCAAGTACAACGCCGATTTTTATACCGCAGTCAACGCGCACATCGCGGGGCTCGGCGGCACGCGGTCGCAGATGGCGTCTACGGGCACGGAAGCGGCGCGCAAGTATATCGTCGACACTCTCGACGCCAACGGATTTGCGCTTACCGACGAAGTCAAAGCGGGCGAGGACAACGACGATGATCCGGTAACTACCGTCACCGATTTCGTAAAGACCTCGGGGATAGCCGTCCCGACCGTCACTGTAATGACCGCAGTTCCGACCGCGGAACTTCAAACGAAGATGGGCGTCGGCTCGTATCTCGTCGGTGCGGAGCTCTCCGACGTAGTTGCCGTCATCCCGTCGGAAAAGACCGCAAAGGGCGAGCTGTCCGGCGCGGTGATAATAACCGTCAGATACGACACCCGCACTGATACCGCGGGCGCGACGGGCAATGCCGCATTCGTAGCGACGGCTATGCAGTCGCTCATAAAATTCGTCGCGGACGAAAAGAAATTCGATAACGATATCGTCGTAGTGTTCACCGAGGAGCTTGGCGAGTCCTACGGCTCGTATGTATTCTTCGATGCGTTCAAAGGCTTTAACGGCGTCGTATCGCGCGCAATAGCGGGCATCAACCTCGACGCTTACGGCAATGCCGGCACGCTCGCGCTTACCGATTCCTCCAATGCGGGGCTCGATTATATCAATCTCTATACCAAGGCTTCGGGCACGGTGTTCAACTCGTCCATAGCCGAGGCGTGCGTGCCCGATACGCTCCTGCAACGCGGCTCTACCGACGCTTTCGCTTATGCGGATATCCCCGCGGTCCAGGTCGCGGTAGTCGGCGGCATAGACGCGGCTCAGTCCGCCCGCGACGACGTGAACAACGTGTCGAGCGCGATACTGCATCAGCAAGCCGAGCTGTTCGGCGGCTTTGCGTCGGCTTTCGGCAACGCGTCTAAGGACTTTGCGGTCGACGACGGCGCGCTCGCCGTATTCTCTTACTTCGACTGGGGCACGGTCGCGTATAACGATATCGCGGCGTATGTCATTGCCGCGCTTACCGTCGCGCTCATAGCGGCGGCGATAGCGGTGATAGCAGTCAAAAAGACTTTCTCCGTCAAAAAGCTGTTTATCGCGCTCGGCGTAGAACTGCTCGTGCTTGCGAGCTCGGTCGTCGCGCTGTTCGGCGCGTACTTCCTCGTCACGCTCATGCTCACTGGCTTCGGTGTGCTTCCCATACACGCTATAACGCAGATAAGACATTTCAACGCAGGCATACTGATAGCCGCGATGCTCGTTGCTACGGCGGCGGCGTTCGGCTTCACCTCGCTCTATAAAAAACTGTTCAAAGTCACGTCGTCCGACGTTGCGCGCGGTACGACGCTCATGTTCGGCTTTGTGGCGGCTATCATGGGCTTTGCCGCGCCGCAGTTCTCGTATATCACGGCGTGGGTCGGCTTGCTCGGCGTAGCGCTGTTGCTCGTAACCGCGCTCCTCAACGGAACGCTCAAAGACAAGCTCGGCTTCGGCTTTGATAGGCTGTTCGTGTATACGCTGCCGTTCATCATTTGCGCGCCGCTCATGTTCTCGTCGATAGCCGCGATGAGCGCGCTTCTTCCGACGGTGTTGCTCCCGTTTGTGATCACGCCGTTCGTCGCTGCGCTCGGCACTGCCGTGCCGTATCTCGACAGGACTCAGCCGCTCCTCGACAAGGTCGCCAAAAAGCTTCCCATGCGCACGCTCCGTATCGAGCGCGTCGTCACGGAAAAGGTGGAGGACCGCGCTAAGAAGGGCAAGTTCACCGAGCGCACGGTCAAGCGCATCGACAAAGAAAAAGTCGCCGTCAATTACAAAAACTATTTCGGCATAAGCACCGTCGCCGTCATAGGCTGCGTCGTGGCGCTGTTCTCGGGTGCGTTCGGCGTGAGCTACGGCAAGACGCTTACCGCGCCGCATTCGTACGCCGAAGCCGTCTATAACGACGCTATCGTCTACGAGTGGTCGCAGAGCGGCGGCACGACGACGCAAAAGATAATCGTCGACGATCTTATCGCTTACAAGTATATACGCTATGCCGTGCCCGATCTCGTTTGGGATCCGACCAACCAATACTATTACAAGACTGTAAGTTACAACACCTCCGATATCATCGCGTCCAAGCCGACCGTCAAGAAAGACGGCGACGGGCATTACACCGTCGACACCTTCGACGGTCCGCGCTCGACCGTAACGCTGACTATCCCTTCGGCGTCGCAGGTGACCAAGATAACCGTCACCAACTCGCGCGGCATCGAATACGAATACGAGTTCGCGTCGGTGGACGAGATAAAGCTCGCTCTGCCTTACGGCTTCGGCGACTTCACGTTGGATATAGAGGGTACGAGCCCGAGCACGGTCAAATACGAGGAACAGCGCGCGGTCACCGCGGACAGCCCCGACAACGCGCTCGCCAACGTCGACGAATGGAACGAGGTCTTGCAGTACTACCGCGACAGCTATATAGCAAGCGACCTGCGCGGCGGTATAGTGCTCAAATGCGATTTCTCGCTGTGATCTTACAATAACACGACGCGTCGTCCGATAACGGGCGGCGCGTTTTTTATGCCGTTATCCGCGCATATGACGGCGCATGCCGAATTCGGAAATTTTGCGCATTAGCGGCGTTTGTCCGAAATAGGGCGGTCATAGGGCGCGAAAAAGGCAATTATTTTTGAAAAATAGCATTTTGGCGCTTAAAAAGCGGCTCGAACAGTGGACAAATCGGAAAACTATATGCTATAATTTACGGAGAAAAACGATAGATATCAAGTCGAGGTAAAAATGGCAGCAGCACGAAAACCGAAAAATACTTTGCGTTTCTCAACGCCGTCGTCCTGGTGGGGCAGTCGTTGGCGTGAAGGCTTACCGCTCGGTAACGGCGTTATCGGCGCGTCCGTATACGGCGGCGCTGCCGATGACGTAGTCATGCTCACGCACGGCGATCTGTGGTGGCAGGGCAAAGATTCGGTGCTGCAAGACGTGTCGGAAAAAGTCAAGGACGTACGCAAGAAGATAGACGACGGCGACTTTGTAGGCGCGGAGAGGATACTCTCGACCGAGCTCATACGCAAGGGCTACAGACCGCAACTCTCTTTCCCGTTGCCGCTTTGCGATCTTAAAGTGTCGATGAAGCTCGACCATGCCGCCAAGGAATACAGCCGCACGCTCGATATGGAAAATGCCGAGGCGTCCGTGTCGTTCAAGGACGGCGCGACGCGTTTCGAGCGCAACGCCTTCGTGTCGCGCGCGCGCGATATCATAGTTTACGAGATAACCCGTGTCGGGCAGAAGAATATCGACGCGTCGTTCAAATTCGAGCTGCACGACAAATTCAACGCGCGCACGCTCGTCGCCGTTGCCGCTACGCCCGAGAACGTCAACACCAAGAGCGAAAACTTTTGGCTGTACTTTTCGGCGCGCTCATCCAACGGCTCCGACTTCGGCGCGGTAGCCAAAGTCAACTTCTTTGCAGGCAAGCAGGAGATAGTCGACGACAGCCTCGTTATAACGGGTGCGGAAAAGATACTCGTCATCATCAAGCCGTTTATCGAGGGACAGCGCGAAAAGGCGTGGAAGGAGTGCAGGGCGGCTATATCCGAAATAAAGCTCCCTTACGACAAACTGCTCAAAGAGCATACGTCGCTCCATCAAAAGCTGTTCTATTCCGCAGAGGTCGAGTTCGCATGCGACGGGCGCGACGACTTTGTCGACGAGGCGATAAACGACGCGCTGCAATCGGGCGATACCGATCCTATGCTTCTCGAAAAGCTGTGGAGCTTCGGACGCTATCTCATGATAACCGGCTCGCGTCCCGATGCTCGGCCGTTCGCGCCGTACGGACTCTGGAACGGCGACTACAAGGCGGAGAGCGCGCAGATAAACGCCGCAGGCGATCTGCAAGCTGTCTATGACATGACGCAGACGGGCAACCTCAACGACTTTGCGGAGAGCGTTTTCGGGCTTTACGAGAGCGTTATGCCGTCGCTGAAATACAATGCGTCGAGGCTGTACGGCTGTCGCGGTATATTTGTTCCGTATACGACGTCGCCGTCGACGGGTTATCTCGGCGACGTCAGCGAGGCGATGATACACTTTACGGGCGTCGCGGGCTGGCTCGGCAACCTGTTCTACGATTACGCGCTTTTTACCGACGATCAGAAGTTCCTCAAAACGCGCGCTCTGCCGTTCATGAAAGAGGCGGCGACGTTCTACGAGGAGTTCTTTAAGCTCGTCGATCTCAAATATTACGAGTCTTCACCGTCGTATTCACCCAACACGACGCCCGGCAATCTTGTCGGAACGGGCGAGGAGCATGCGATAGCCAAGAATGCGACAGTCGATTTTGCCGTCGCGCGCAACCTCTTGAAAAACCTCATCGAGGGCTCTAAGGTCGCGGCGATGAACAAGGCGGAGATAATCAAGTGGGAAGACATGCTCAAAAAGATCCCGCCGTACAAGTATAATCCCGACGGCACGGTCAGCGAGTTTATCGACGACCGCTGCACCGACAATCCGCAATCGCCGTCGGTCGCTATGTTCTATCCCGTCTATCCCGATTACAGGAATGCGGACAACCTCGAGCTGTATAAGGGGCTTACCGCCACCGCCAAAAAGAAAACGCAGACCGCGCGCAGTAACATGACCGCCGCTGAGCTCGCGCGTTACGCGTTGATATTCGCGCGTTTGGGCGACGGCGACGGAGTGTACGATCAGATAAACGCGCTCGTTCGCGGTATGGCGATGAACAACCTCGTGTTTGCAAACACCGATTGGCGCGGCATGGGCAGCGGCAAGGAAGGTATATGGGCACAGCCCGTCCCGTACGTAAATGCGATAGTGACGGGCGCGATACAAGAGGCGATAGTTCAGTCTACGCCCGATACGGTCACACTGCTCCCCGCGCTCTGTCACGGCATGGAAAAAGGCTCGATATCCGGCTTCCAGACCCGCGCGCACGTTGAGATAACCTCTTTGGATTGGGACGTATCGCGCGGAACGCTCGTCGCCAAGCTCAAAGCAAAGCGCGCGACCGTGATCGACGTACAGCTTCCCAAGACCGCGAAACCGCCCAAAAAGGTCGATGCGGAGAAGTTCGACGATACGCGCGGCTTGCTCATCGGCTTGAAGCTTGCGGCAAATAAGCCCGTCGCGCTCGATATAAGATTCTGATAAAAATAAATACCGTCGCTATGTTGCGGCGGTTTTTTTATATAGTAAAAGCTCCGCCGTAAGGGTATCTGTTATGGGGATTTTCTTGTGGGCAAAAAAATAGCGCACTATCTTCGCTTGCGAAGTATAGTGCGCTATACTTTATAAAAGATTATAAAGATAAATTATAATTTGTAAATCAAACAATATTCTCACCCAAGATTATTTTGGGCATAGTTGTTAAACACCTATTCCAACGTTTATAAAATTTTTCTATACCGAGTTTTCCGACTCTTGCATGAACTTCTTCATTTTCCAACACCCAATATAAAACGTATGTTACTTTACCCACATTTCTTGTAAGACGAACAGGCAATTCGCCGTCTTTAACTGCATTGAAATCTTTTTGTCGGTGAGTACGTTTTATATAGTGTACATCAATAACACCGTCTTGCTCCAAGTAGAATTCCGCTACTTCCTTCATCAGTTCTTCGATTTCATCTAACTTGGTCGGTTTTGCCTCATATATACATATTTCATTAAACATAAACACCCCGCAAATTACGGTTTATAGTAGTTTCATTATAGCATAACCGTACTAAAAAAGCAAGGACGATAATCAGTCCTTGCTTTAATCTCTATGAAATACACCGATAACGGAGCTTCTTTTGCTGAAAATCATCCTTGTCGTTTTTCTTGCTCTATCGTTTGCCGACGAGGGCGGCGACGAGGTCGTCCATATCGTAAAGCCTCGACTTTTTGCCGAGCAGATAGTCGGCGGCTTTATACGCGCCTGCGGCAAACAGCCTGCGGCTTCTTGCGGAGTGGGAGACCGTGACGGTCTCGTCACTGCCGTAAAAGCCTATTTCGTGTTCGCCGACTACGCCGCCGCCGCGCACGGAAACTATGCCTACTTCGCCGGCGTTGCGCTTGCCGTTGCGTCCGAACACTTGCTTGTCTTTGGCGCACAGTGCGTCGGCAAGGAGCAGGGCGGTGCCCGACGGGCTGTCCGCTTTTTGGTTGTGGTGCTTTTCCACTATCTCGATATCGAACGCGTCGCCGAGTATCGCCTGAGCGGTTTTAGCCGCGGCTTTGGCGGCGGCTACGCCGAGGCTCATATTAGCCGAGCGGAACACAGGCACGGACTCGGACAGCTCGTCTATCTGTTTGAGCTGTGCGTCGGTGTAGCCCGTTGTCGCGATGACGACGGGAGTTTTGTGCTTTTTAGCGAGCGCGACGACGGCGGGTAGGGCTTCGGGACGCGAAAAGTCTATGATCGCGTCGAACTCGACGTTTACCTTGTCCGCATCGCTGAACACGTCTGCGGCGGGCTGTGCGTCGTAGCCGCCCGAAACAGAGTAGCCGTATTCGGGCGCGACGTCGGTAAGGACTTTGCCCATTTTGCCGTTGATACCGACGATGAATACTCTTTTCATTTTATAAGACCGACTCCGCGCATTGTCGATTCGAGCAGTTTGACGTGCTCGGGTTCAAGCTCGGTAAGCGGCAGGGGGGGGAGCCGACGTCGTAGCCGAGGAGTTGCATAGCTTTTTTGGCGGGGATGGGGTTGACTTCGCAGAACAGCGTGTGGATAAACTCGTTGAGCTTGAATTGAAGCTCGCGCGCGGACTTAAAGTCGCCTTTTTCGCAGAGCGAGGTCAGCTCGCTCATGTATGCGGGCGCAGGGTTCGCCGCGACGGAAATAACGCCGAGCGCGCCCATAGCTATAGCTATCGTCGTAAGGCTGTCGTCGCCGCAGTACAGATCGAAGCCGACGTCGTGGCAGACTTTCGCCGCATCCTGGAACTGGTCGATGTCGCCGCTCGCTTCCTTGATGCCAACGAGCCCGTCTATCTTTGCGAGGCGAGCTATGGTCTCCGGTCGGATGTTGACGCACGTGCGCGTCGGCACGTTGTAGATTATGATAGGAAGCTTTGCGGCTTTGGCTACCGCCTTATAGTGCTCGACGATGCCGTTTTGCGTGCATTTGTTGTAATACGGCGTAACGACGAGCGCGCCGTCCGCGCCAAACGACTTGACGGCGGCGGCTTTTTCCGCGGCGGTCGCAGTGCAGTTGCTGCCCGCGCCGACTATGACGGGCACGCGATGCGCGACCTTTTTTATAATGAACTCGGTCGCTTTTTTATACTCGTCGTGCGTTATCGTAGCGGGTTCGCCCGTCGTGCCGAAGGGGAGCAGGGCGGAAACGCCGTTTGATATCAAGTGTTCTATGTAGCGTTCGAGCACGGCGTAATCTATCTGTCCGTCCCGACCGAACGGGGTGACCATTGCCGCTCCGCAACCTTTGAATAATGCCATAATATACCTCTCGGTTATCTCTTTTAGTTATTGTATATGCCGCGCGCCGTCGGCTTGTATTGCCTTTAACCGCGCGAGTTGAGCAGCTCCGCTATCTGGACGGCATTGGACGCCGCGCCTTTGCGGATATTGTCGGCAACGACCCAAAGATTGAGCCCGTTCTCCACGGAGTTATCTTTGCGTATGCGCCCGACGAAAACCTCGTCATGACCTTCCGCGTCGATAGGCATGGGGTAAACGTTGTTGGCGACGTCATCGCGGACGATCACGCCCTTTGCCGCAGAAAGCACTTTTATCGCCGCTTCGCGCGTGACGGGCTTATCGAACTCGACGTTGATGCTCTCGCTGTGTCCGTAATACACTGGCACGCGCGCAGTGGTCGCGGTGATGCGCATATCGGGCGCGCCGAGTATCTTGCGCGTTTCCTCGATCATTTTTATTTCTTCTTTGGTGTAGCCGTCCGCGGTGAACACGTCGATATGCGGTATGATGTTATGCGATATCGGGTAGGGGAATTTTTTGGGCGGCAGACCCTTTTCGCCGTCGGCGAGGTCGGAAAGCCCTTGCTTGCCCGCGCCCGATACGGCTTGATACGTCGAGTATATTATACGTTTTATGCCGAAAGCGTCGTGCAGAGGTTTGAGCGCGACAACGGCTTGGATGGTGGAGCAGTTGGGGTTGGCGATTATGCCGTTGTGCTTGAACGCCGCGTCGGGATTGACCTCGGGAACGACGAGCGGCACGTTTTTATCCATGCGCCAAAAACTGGAATTGTCTATCGCGACCGCGCCGCAACGCGCGAATACGGGCGCGTATTTTTCCGATACGCCGCTTCCCGCGGAAAATATGGCGTACTTGACGCCGCTCGATCTGATATTGTCCTCCGTCAGCTCGCGCACGGTAAGCTTTTTACCGCGGAACTCGACGGTCTTGCCCGCGCTGTTTGCCGAGGCGAAAAGTATCGGTTCTTCGACGGGGAAATTCCTTTCTTCGAGGACTTTGAGCATCATGCGTCCGACGACGCCCGTTGCGCCGACTACGGCGACTTTTACATTCATGGTCTACCTCCGAAATGTCTGTCATTATGATAACATTTTCGGTGCGTCCGCGTCAAGTGTATGACATTACCATATAAAAATACCTGCGCCGCGTATTTGCAAAATAGGGCGTAAATCGCTTGAAATACGCCGCGTTATAATGTATAATGAAATCATGGATAATGCGTCGCTCGAATACCTGACCGTCACGCGCCGCAAGCTGCACAGGCTTGCCGAGCCGTCTGGACGCGAATATAACACGTCGCGCTTTATCGCGGACGAGCTCTCGCGCCTCGGCTACAAGCCGAAGTTTATCGAAACGGGCGTTTATTGCGACGTCGGCAAGGGCGCGCCGCGGCTCGCGTTCCGCGCGGATATCGACGCCCTGCCCATAACGGAGAACGTCGCGGCGACGGGCGCGGATTTCGCCGCAGAAAACGGGTGCATGCACGCATGCGGTCACGACGGACATACCGCCAACCTGCTGAACGTCGCACGCATAGTCGGAGGAAAGTCCGACGTTCCGCTGCGGTTCATATTCCAATACGGCGAGGAGGGCGTCGGCGGCAGTCGCGTTATGATAGACGGCGGCGTGCTCGACGGCGTGGACGAGATATACGCTCTGCACCTTTCGCCGGAGCTCGACGAGGGCAAGGTGGGTTACTGCTACGGCGCGATGTTCGCCGGATGCGTCGAGTTCGACGTCGGCATCGACGGGATCGCATCACATTGCGCAGTGCCGGAAAAGGGCGCTAACGCAGTGCATGCCGCTATCGAGGCAGCCGCCGCGGCATTCGCATCGGCGGACAAAAACGGGCTATTGCTCAACCTCGGCAAGATAACGGGCGGCGCGGCGCGCAACATTGTCGCGGACAAAAGCCTGTCCGAATACACGCTCAGATTCTACGACAGCGCGAAAAGCGAGAGCGTCATGCTCGATATCGAGCGCGCGCTAATCGCCGCAGACGACAAGTACCGCACGTCGCACAGGCTGACGACGCATACTGTGTATCCGCCCGTAGTCAATCACGCGCTTTGCGTCGACAAGGTGCGAGCCGTAATGGGCGAAGCCGCGGTTGCTACCGCGCCTAAGAACACCGCGGAGGATTTTTCCAACTATCTGCTCGAAAGACCGGGGTGCATGGTGTGGCTCGGTGTCGGCTCGGACGGGCACACGAGCCCGTTGCACAGCGATACCTTCGGCTTTGACGAGCGCGCGCTGCTTACGGGCACGGAACTGTTTTTAAGGCTTATAGCCTCGCATAAATAAGGAGAGCTTATGGCAAGGACCAAGGACGGAGCACCTAAGAAAAAAAGAAAAAATATCGTTCAGCTGATGATGTTCGGCAACGAGGACAAACCCGACCTCAAGCCCGAGCAGATCAACTCGTCGAAATGGGAGACCTTTAAGTACCTGTTCGGTCACCGATTCGGCACTGTCGTCGCGCTCAATCTTTTGACGTGTATTTTCGCAATACCCGCCGTCGCGGTCATAGTGCTGTCGTATATGAACATAGCGGTAAGCAACGGGCTTATCCCGTACTCCGCCAACTTCGGCATAGGCTATCCCGTCGTCAACGACGCGGAGGCGTTGGGCGTGCTGTCGGCGTTTAATTACAGCGTGTTCGAGTGCGTGCTGTTGATACCTTGTATCATGGTCTTTGCGCTCGGTCTTGCAGGCAATTTTTACGTTATGCGCAAGCTGATATGGGAAGAGCCGACCTCGACGGTAAAGGACTTTTTCCGCGGTATCAAAAAATGCTGGCTCGCCGCGCTCGTAATGGGTCTGGCTTTCGGCTTTACGATACTTCTCTTTATATTCACGCTCGACTATTTCGACGTATACGGACTGCCAGTATCGCTCAAAGTCGTCAGCATCATACTCGCGTCGCTGCTGCTCGTATTCATGACGATATTCACCGCGTTCCTGCTCACGCAGAACGCCGCGTTCAAAATGAAAGCCAACGTGCTGATACGCAACTCGATGCTCTTTGTTTTCGGCACGAATATCCAATCGATACTGTTTATCGCGATAGCGGTAGCGCCCGCGTTCCTGTGGCTGATACCCGGTATAACCGTCATAGTCGCCATACTGTATATGTTCCTCGGCGTATCGTTCACGACGCTCGTTTCGTCGCTGTACTGCCATTACTGCTATGAAAAATTCCTTTACGACAAGATAGACAGGTCGTCCGCAGTGTACGCGAAACGTCCCAACGAGATAGAAGAAGCGCGTGCGGCGGAGAGCTCCGCTCAAACCAAAAAGAAACAGCCCGCGCCGTATAAGAACCCGAAAAAGCGCAAGAAGTCCATCGACGAGGGCGCGAACATAACGCCGCTCACGACGACGTTCCGCCGCGAGGACCTAGAACGGCTCGCAAAAGAGCACGAGGAGATCCTGCGCGAGAGCGAGGAGGACGACAGCGCCGAGCCTGATATCGAGCCGGAGCTCGATTTGGTCGGCGATATAGACGACGCGGACGATACCGCCGCGGTCGCCGAAACGGACGGTGAAGCTTGATAACGGGGTTTGACAGGGGCGGCATAGTCGATCGGCTGCGCAAGCGGTTTACCGAGAGCTACGACGATGCGGATTTCGAGGGCGCGTTCGACGTTCTGCTGAAATACAACGAAGCGACGGATTTTCCCGAGTTCCATATGGCGGCGGGCATGCTGTACACGCTGATGACGCTCGACAGCGACGATTCCGATCTTTTGTATATGGCGTATCGCGAATTCATGGCGTATCTTCGCAAGCACCCCGACTGTGCGCACGCGTACAGGAACGCGCTCGCGGTGGATTTTTTGCGGGTGGACACGCCCGATCTGCCGCGCTATCTCGATTGGTTCAAGGAGAACGGTATCGACGGCGACGAGATAATAGCGGAGCTTGTGGCGACGCGCGTCATTTCGTCTACGTTTGAACCGCCCGATCTCGAGATACTGTTCGGCACGCGCGACCTCGGCGATATATACCTGCATGGCGATGCAAACGCCGCAAGCGACGCGCAGAAAACGACCGATACAAAAAAACAGTCGGACGGCGGGAATAAGATCATAGCGTTCCGCGGCGGGCAAAAGCAGGATGGCGGCGGGATCGCTGCGGAAAAGAGCGCAAGGCGCTTCGACGGTAAAATTTCAAGCATCAAGCAGTCGGAGCTGTTTTCGCGCGACGGCGGCGGCAATGCGCCGGGCGATCTAACGGACGACGATAACGAGAACTTTCATGCGCTCGAGGATCTGCTCAACGAGATAGGGCTTGCGCCCGACGGACGCGGCAAGCGCGACGACGCTACGCTGAGAGTCCTGCAAAAAGCGGAGATGATGTTTGCGGACGGCGAGTATCTGCTCGCGCTGACGGAGCTTGACAAAGTGCCGCAGACCGATCAGAGATATTACATAGCGCTGTGCCTGCGCGCGCTTGCGTATATGGAGCTCGGCGAGGCGGCAAAGACCGAGGGCGTGATAGAGGAAGCTTTGGAACTTCGTCCCGGAGGCGCGCTCATCGGGACTATCCGTTGCGAGTTTTACGTGCGCACCAACCGCGGCGACAAAGTGCCCGCCGCGCTCGCCGCGATCGATATAACCGATTTCATGAACGGCGAGCATGTTTTCAAAGCGGCATACCTCGCGCTTAGGTATTGCGACGACGAGCAAGCCGAGGCGCTTATAGAGGATTATATCGACGAGTACAACATGCTCGATATGCGGCTCATCTATGCTCAGCTGCTGTACAACCGCGGCGAACGCGAAGAGGCGCTCGACGAGATGTACATGCTGACGCGGATATTTTACGACGATATCCTCGTAAGATATTTCTACTTGCTCGCAAGGTCGGGCATCGACAAAATGCCCAAGACCGACGAAATGCCGCAGGACGTGCTTTCCTCGATAGTCGACACGTTTATGGCGCACGTCGAGAACGCCGAAAAAACGCCCGTCGACGGCGATACAAAACTGTACGGCGCGGAGTTCTTTTTGACATTGGAGTTCCGCAACGAGCGTAATATACTGCGCCGCATGTTCGATGTCGTGCGCAGGATGTCCGAGTCCGACGAGTACGAGGAAAAGATGCGAGATACGCTCATATCGCCGTATGCCGAACCGATGGTCAAGGCGGTCGCGCTCGGTGCGTTCATGGAGAAGGATCCGACTGCGCCGTTCCTGTTCGCCGTAAAATACCGTCCGTATTCGGATAAGTCCGTGCCCAAGCTCGAGAGCGGCTATCGCAAGGGGCTTTACCGCGGCTATGCCTTCGCTACGGTCATGCTCGACGGCGGGGCGGAGGTCGCGGCGGATATAGTCCGCAAGATAGCGGACAAGGTAAAGAACGCCGAAGCGGACGAGAGCGAGCTTGCGTACTTCGTGGTAAAGCACGCTTATGCCGAATGCAACGTTAAGCTGGACGACAGGCTGGCGATAGCGCTCGGATGCAAGAGCAAAGCCGAGGCTAACCGCGTGTGCGTCATGCTTGACAAAAAGGTAAGAAACGTATTATAATAACCCAAACGAAAGGAGACGGTCATGGCTGAAAACAAAGAGTTGTATTATTTCGATTTCGATAAACTGTTCGAGAATTTTGCGGACAAGTACTACGGTGAGCACGAGTCCGAGTATTCGTCGCCCGACGACTTCGCCAAGGATCTCGACGAAATATATCATTTGTGGGCGACCTCGCCGCAGGACGTGCTCGGCGGACTTTCGCCGTCGGAATTCTTCAACAGGATACCGACCGAGGAACTTATAGATATCCTAAAAGGCGCATGTGTCGGCGACGGCAATCCGTCGTCGCTGCTGTTCGACAGGATAGCGACCGAGCCGTCGCTGCTCGGCGGCTTGTGCGAGCTGGCGGAGTCGTCTGCAGACGAGAAGCTGCTTACCGTCACTCTCAGTCTTATAGCGGAGCTCGGCGGCGGCGACAATGCGTTTTATCTCGGAATGCTTGAGCGCGACGTCGACGCTTGCGTAAAAGAAATGTGTATAGATATGCTTTGCGAAAGAGCGGATTCGGACGAAGCGCTTTGCGAAGAGCTTTTGCACCGCGCGGAGAGCGCGGACGACGTAGGAACTATAGAGCTTATGCTCGAGCCTCTTACATATTGCGCGCCCGGCAACGACAGGATACTCGAACAGCTCCGCATACTGCTCAACATGGATCCCAATACCGCTTATGTCGCGGGGCTTATCGGCAGGTACGGCGACGAGCGCGCCGCGTCCGATCTTTATCCTCTTTTGGATACCTGCGACTATGCGACCTTCCTCGAGATACGCAACGCGATAGAAACGCTCGGCGGAACGGTCGACGACAAATATCGCGACTTTTCCGACGACCCGGCCTATGCGGCGCTTAAAGGCATAAAATAGATCGCCGTGCCGGATAAACAGACCAAAAGCTCCGTAAGAGTCGCCAATATAACGAAGGACTTCGTTATACAGCTCGGCGTGTTGTTTTTGCAGGCAGCGGCGCTGATACTAGTCGCCTGTATGATAAAAGACCGTTCATGGACGTTCGGCGTGATCGTCGGCATGCTGTCGCTGTCTACACTGTTTTTCGGAACGACCTTCGTTTACAGACTGTACCGCGCTCGGCTGACCTTTGTCGATATAGACAAGACCTCCGTCACTTTCCGGATCAGGTTCGGGCGCAGGACGATCCCTGCGGAGGATATCGCGGTCTCGCTCGTCGAAACGGACAAGCCCGATAAGACCCGTAAGTTCGGATATGTCTTTGACAAAAACAACGAGAGCGACGGCTTTATCTTCGCGGTCCATGGCAAAAAGACGCTCGAAAAAATAAAGGACTTCGCGCCGCACGCACTGCTTGTTTTCGTCGTCATGTGCACCGACGACGAAACGCTGAAAAAAACAGACGTAAGCGCGGACGGCGATCTCGCAGAGCTAATCAAGACCGAGCTTGCGTGCCGCGAACAGGCACGCGCCGAGGCGAACAGAAAAAACAAAAGGAAAAAGCGACGCTGATCTTATGTCGGTAATACGGCGTCGGAGTACGGCGGCGATGCCGCCGTTTTTCGTATACTCATTTTAGAGTGCGCGCGGGCATACAATAGAGCATGTTCAAGTCCTTTTTGCGTTCCATGTCCGTCGCGATGCTTATCGTCGGAACGATGATAGGCGCGGGGTTTGCGTCGGGCAAGGAGATAGTAAGCTTTTTCGGCGCAGTGCCCAATGTGTTTATCGCGCTGGTCGCGGGCGTGCTCGTTTTCGGTTGCTCTACGCTGTTCCTGTTTGTCGGGCGGCGCGTGAAAAAGACCGATATAGGCGAGGTCAACGGTGCTGTATTCGGCAAGCTCCGTCCTTTCGCCGATGTTTTCATGCTGTTCAATTCGATGACGGTGCTCGGCGCGATGCTCGCGGGCACGGATAGCCTCGTCGCGGAGTTTATCGACCTGCGTCCGCTCGCGTCTGTTATTACGGGACTTGTCTGCGCGGTCGTCGCCGTGCGCGGATTAAAGGGCGTGCTCAAAGCCAACGCCGTGCTCGTGCCCGTAATGATAGTGTTTTTGGCGGTTTGCAGCATACTTGCGATAGAATTCCCGTTCAGATCGAGCTCGTCGCCAATAAAACCGTATTCCGTCGTTCTGTACGTATCGATGAACATGATACTCGGCGGCGGCGTGCTGTCTACGGTCCACGAGCTGTCGCCGCGCGAGATAATACTTTCGTCCGCCGTCGCGTCGACTTTGATAGCCGGACTGCTGATGCTGATAATGGGCGCGCTCTCGAGCTCGTCGGCGGCGCATGCGGATATGCCTATGTTGCTCATCGCGCTCAAAAGCGGCAAGGTCATGTATTTTATCTGTCTGCCCGTCATCGCCGCCTCGATATTCACAACGATGCTTTCGGCATTCAAATCGGTATATGACTACTTGTCTGGCTTTATAAAGCACAAGATCGTATCTGCGGGGCTGGTGCTTGCGGCGGGACTGCTCGTCGGCGCGTTCGGATTTTCAACTGTGGTCGGCAGGATATACCCTATAATAGGCGGGATAGGGCTTTTGTATCTCGCCGCAAACGGCTGGTACTTGTTCAAAACGCGCATAAAGCGCGACGTTAAGAAAAAGGTGAAAAAAGTCAAGAGCAAAGTCAAGCGCACGGTAAAACGCGGCGCATGACGCGTCGCGTTGTTTATCGATAGAAACAGGTTTTAATCTGTGTGGAAACGGCGTTTGGTAAAGCGTTCGACCGCGGCTACGCCGAGATACATAGCTGTTGCGAGCAGGCACAGTATGACGGTGCTCGCCATTACGAGATCCATCTTGAATACCTGACTGCCGTATATGATCAGGTAGCCGAGCCCCGCCGTCGATACGAGGTATTCGCCCATGATAGTCCCGACCCAGGCAAGCCCGACGTTTATTTTGAGCATATTGACGAGTGCGGGCACATTGGCGGGGAATATAAGTTTTGTCAGTATCTGAAAGCGCGACGCGCCCATAGACCGCATAAGAAATATCTTGCCGTCGTCTACCGACATGAACCCGTTGAGCACGCTTATTATGGTGACGATCACGCAGATGAGCACGGTCATCATTATTATCGCCTGCGAGCCTGCGCCGACCATGATTATGATTATCGGTCCGAGCGCGATTTTGGGCAGGGCGTTGAGCACGACAATATACGGTTCGGCGACGCGTCGGAATTTGTTGAACCGCCAAAGCAGTACTGCTATCAGTATTCCGATGGCGCTTGCGACTATAAATCCGACTATACACTCCAAAAGCGTGTAGCCTATGTGCCGAAACAGGTCGGCGGCGTCTATGCCGCCGAGCGTTTTTACGATCCGCGACGGGCACGACGTGATAAACGGATCGATCCAGCCGAGCTGAGCGGCGAGTTCCCACAGTCCGATAAGCGCGGCGAGCACGCCTATCTGCAAAAGGATCACGGTAAGCTTGTCGTTCCTGCGTTTGGCAAGATATATCTGCCGCGGCGACTTGACCTTGCGCATGCGGCAGGGCAGAGCCTTGACGGATCTTTTGATCATAAACGTAAAACCTCCTTTGTTTTTGCGGCGCGTTCCGCCGCGCCGTCCGTTAGCCTACTGCCGCAGTCGGCTTTTTTTCGCCGTCGCCGTCGAGCGTAGCATGCGCGACGCCTTTCTTTTCCGTATCGGCGGCATCGCTTGCTTTTTCTTTCTTTTCGGCTAACGCGTTCTTGATGACCGCGTAAGCGCGCTTGCTCACGTCCAGGACGAACGCGCCGAGATCGCGCGCGAGGATAGCGCAGTCCTCGAGCAGTTTTTTGCCTGTGACCTTGTTTTCCGTCATGCCGAGACCTCCTTCCATACTCGGTCGAACCACTCGGAGAACCGCGGGCTTTCGCGTTTTTTGAGCGGCGTGGGTGCGTCGATATCGACTTTGAATATTGTCTTGACCGTCGCGGGACGCTTGGTCAGTACGATTATCCTATCCGCCATCGATACGGCTTCGGATATGTCGTGCGTTACGAGCAGCGCGGTTTTTCCTTCGCTTTTGATTATCGAATACACGTCGTCGCAGACCGTCATGCGCGTTTGGAAATCGACTGCGGAGAACGGCTCGTCGAGCAGGAGAAGCTTGGGCTTGAACGCCAGCGTTCGTATCAGCGCGGCGCGTTGGCGCATGCCGCCCGAAAGCTCTGTCGGGTAGGCGTTGCGGAATTCGCCGAGCCCGTACTTGTCGAGCATCTCGATAGCGTATCGGCGGTTTTCGGGCGTCAGTTTTTTCTGGACGGCAAGACCGAGAAAAACGTTGTTTTCTATCGTCCGCCACTCGAACAGATTATCGCGTTGGAGCATATACCCGACGTCGCCCGACTTCGATCTTACGGGCGCGCCGTCCACCGTGACCGTGCCGCGCGTCGGCGGTATCAGTCCGGCTATCATCGAGAGCACGGTCGTCTTGCCGCAACCCGACGGTCCGACGAGGGCTATGAATTCGCCCTCGTCGACCGTTAGGTCGAGGTCTCGGACCGCTTCGGTCTCGTTCTTTTCCGTTTGGTAGATAAGATCGACGTGATCGAGCGCGAGCAGTGCCATGCTTATTTACAACCCGAGTTCTTTGACAAGCTCTTGCGCGATGGTGTTATCGACCGCGAGAGAATAGTCGGCGCGCGACGAGAGCGTGCCCGCATTCTCCATTATCTCCTGTAAGTGATCGAAGCTGGTTTTGCTCATAACGGGTGTGGAGGCGAGCGCGTTTATTGCTACATAGCTCTTGACCGATGCGGCGATGGAAGTCTCGGGCGTACCGACAAACGACGGCGCGAGCGCCTTTGCGACGGTCTCGGGCGTGTTCTCGGTCATATACTTATAGCCTTTGAGCACCGCGCGGAGAAACGCTTTGGCGGTGTCTTTGTTTTTGTTGAGCCAGGACTTTTGCGCCGAGAAAGCGGTATAAGGAACTTCGCCGCTCGCTTCGCCGACGGATGCTACGATATAGCCTTTGCCGAGCGCTACATATTCGGACGCCGTCGGCTCGAACATCGTAGTGTAGTCTATGCTCATGTCGGTATCGAACGTGCCGACCATGGCGTCGAACGCGATAGACGTATCGAACAGCGCGGGATCGTCGGTAGATACACCGTGCTGATTGAGCACCCATTGCAGGGTCATTGCGGGCACGCCGCCGGGACGTCCCGCGAGGATGTGTTTGCCTTGAAGCGACGCCCAGTCGAAATCGGGTTCTTCATTTCGTCCTACGAGGAACGACCCGTCGCACCGCGTCAGCTGACCGAATATTATCGGATAATCCCGCTGTCCTTCGACATGGCAGTAAATAGTCGCTTCGGGACCCATCAGACCTATGTCGGAAGAGCCGGAGATGACCGACGTCATCACCTTGTCTGCGCCGCCGCCGTTGGAGAGCTTGATGTCTATCTTCTCCTCGTCGAAATAGCCGTTGTTAATGGCTATGTACAGCGGAGCATAGAAGATTGAGTGCGTCACCTCGCAGAGCTTGACTGTTGTTTTACCGTTGCCGGAGCACGCCGTTATCATGAACGGGCACAGCGCGACCGCGACAGCGGTAAGGAAAGCCGTAAGTTTACCTTTCATAGTTTCCTCCGAAAACAAAATATATTCCGGTATATGCCGTTACCGTTTCGGAAGTGAAAGCGGTTTGAAAATTTTTTCGTCTTCATTTATACATAGAGCGGCTATTGTTTCCGTCGGCGCGAAAATATACAAAATACAGTGATTTGTGTAGTTTTTCTATTGACATCCGCATAATTAGGTGTTATATTAAATATATCAATCTTCGGAGGTAAGTCAAAATGGGAAAAAAGAAAAAGTCCGTTATGGGCTACGTGCTGATGGGCGTTGTGTTCGTCGCGCTCGTGCTCGTCGTAGTCGGCATGTTCGTCGGTCAGGTCATCGCGACGGGCAAGATATTGACCGAGTCGAGTTCGGAATCGATCAAACTGTTCGACGATGCGTGGGGCGTCAGGGAAGTTTTGGGCAAAAAGGTCGGCGTCAGCAACGTGTTTGCGATAATCTCGTTTATCGTGACGCTTGTCGGGCTGGTCGTATTGATCCTCGACGGTGTATTCCGTATATTCCTCAATAAGGATCTTCGCATAATCCGCATGCTCGGCGTTGCGGTAACGTTTGTCGGCGCGATACTTATTCTTGTCGCGGGGCTTGTGATGGTAAGTCAGTGCAGCGAGGGGCTTTCGTTGGATCTCGGCGATGTAGCGCAGTTTAAGTATTCGGCGGGCGCGGGCGTGTGGCTCGGCTTTATCGGCGGTCTTGTCGGCGCGGTCGGCGGCGCGCTCCCGCTTCTCAAAAAGTTCAACTGAAAAATTTTGTCGCAGAACAAGGCGGAACTTATTAAGTTCCGCTTTTTGTTTGCATTTGTACCGTAACTATGGTATAATGAACGACAGATGATTTTTTAACTTATCGGAGATACATCGGCTATGGATAAGACTTACGATCCGAAAAGCTTTGAACAGCGGATCAATAAAAGATGGCTTGACAACGGTTATTTCGCGCCCAAGCCCGGCAAAAAGAAAAAGAAGTTTTCTATCGTTTTGCCGCCGCCCAATATAACTGGTCAGCTGCACGTCGGTCACGCGATGAACGTGACGATACCCGATGCAATCGTGCGTTTCAAGCGCATGAAGGGCTATGAAACGCTCTGGCTGCCCGGTTACGATCACGCGTCCATATCTACCGAAATGAAAGTCGTGGAAGCGATGCGCAACGAGGGTCTTAGCAAAGCCGACGTAGGGCGCGACGGGTTTTTGGAGCGCGCCTGGGCGTGGAAGCGCAAGTACGGCGACCGTATAGTCGAGCAGCTCAAAACGCTCGGCGTAAGTCTCGATTGGTCGAGAATGGCGTTCACTATGGACGAACAGCGCGGCAAAGCCGTGCGCGAGGTGTTCGTCAAGCTTTACGACGAGGGTTATATCTACCGCGGCGACCGTATAATCAACTGGTGTCCGTGCTGCAAGACGGCGATATCCGACGCCGAAGTCGATTACGTTACCGAACCGTCGCATCTTTGGCATATAAAATATCCGTTCAAGGACGGCAACGGCTACGTTACCGTTGCGACGACCAGACCGGAAACGCTCCTCGGCGATACCGCGGTCGCGGTCAATCCCAAGGACGCGCGTTATGCGGGAATGGAGGGGCGTATGCTCGTTCTTCCGCTCGTCGGCAGAGAGATCCCCATAGTTTTTGACGAATACGTGGAAAAGGATTTCGGCACGGGCGCGGTCAAGATAACGCCCGCTCACGACCCCAACGACTTCGAGGTAGGTAAGCGTCACGATCTGCCCGTCATCCGCGTCATGAACGACGACGGCACGATGAACGGCGAGGCGGGCAAGTACGAGGGCATGACTCGCGAAGATGCGCGCGCCGCGATAGTCGCCGATCTGAGTGCGCAGGGTCTGCTCGAAAAGACCGAGGACTACACGCACAATGTCGGGCATTGCGAGCGCTGCAAGACCACCGTCGAGCCGATAGTATCCAAGCAGTGGTTCGTGCGCATGAAAGAGCTCGCCGAGCCCGCTATCGACGCGGTCAAGACGGGCAAGATAAAATTCATCCCCAAGCGTTTTGAAAAGACGTATTATAATTGGATGAACAATATCCGCGACTGGTGCATATCGCGTCAGCTGTGGTGGGGTCACCGTATACCCGTTTTCTATTGCGACGCGTGCGGCAAGCAGACGGCGAGCAAGACCGATATAGACGTATGTCCGCACTGCGGTGGCAAGCTCCGCCAAGATCCCGACGTGCTCGATACCTGGTTCTCGTCCGCGCTGTGGCCGTTCTCGACTATGGGCTGGCCCGACAATACCGAGGATCTACAAAAGTTCTATCCGACGGATCTTCTCGTCACGGCATACGATATAATCACGCTGTGGGTGTCGCGCATGATATTCTCGGGCATCAAGTTCGTCGGCGACGTGCCTTTTAAGGAAGTGTATATCCACGGGCTTGTCCGCGACGGCTTGGGGCGCAAGATGAGCAAGTCGCTCGGCAACGGCGTCGACCCGCTCGAAATAATATCGACTGCGGGCGCGGACGCGCTTAGGTTCTCGCTAGTCAACGGCATAGCGCGCGGCGGCGACGTTTGTTTTTCCAACAACTCGCTTAACGCGTACCGCAACTTTATGAACAAGCTCTACAATGCCGCACGGTTCGTGCTCGGCGCGTGCGAGAACGGCTACGCCGCGCGTCCCGTCGCACTGACCGCGCCCGACGGCTGGCTTTTGGGCAAGCTCAACGCATTGATAGGCGCGGTCACTACGTCCATGAACAAATACGACGTAGGGCATGCGGCACAGCTCTTGTACGATTTTATCTGGGACGAGTTCTGCGATTGGTATATCGAGTTCGCCAAGATACAGCTCAAAACGGGCGATGCGAAGAATACCGCGGGACTGCTGCGGTATGCGCTCGAAACGCTCGTCAAGCTCGTGCACCCGATAATACCGTTTATTACGACGGAGATATACGACAATATCCCCGGTTGCTCTGGCGAGCTTATGCTTTGCGATTATCCCGCAAAGAAGCGCGGCGACCACGGCGACGCCGAAAGACTTACCGAACGGCTCAAAGACTGCGTGCGCGCCGTGCGCAATCTTAAACAGACCAATCAGGCGGTCGCGGCGCGTCCCGAGGTATACTGCGACGGCGACGACGAGCTTTGCGCGTTGCTTGGCTCGTACCTGCCGCAGCTTGCCAAGACCGAGGACGTCAAGCGCGGCGAGGTCGCAAACTGCGCGCTCATCGCGCTCGACGGGATAAAGATATACGTTCCGCTCGCGGACGCGGGCAAGGAGCGCGAACGGCTCGAAAAAGAGCTCGAACACGCGGAGAGCGAGCTCAGGCTCGCGCAGTCCAAGCTGAACAACGCGGGGTTCTGCGCTAAAGCGCCGCCCAAGCTTATCGAGGCGGAAAAAGAAAAGGTCAAGAGCTATACCGAGCGCATTGCGGCATTGAGAGAGAAGCTTTCTTGATGCACGTCGCGATCGCGGCATAACGACGGAAACGCCGAAGGGCGGGGAGCGGGGATTGCAACAGTCCGACGAAGAATTACTCAATAAGCTGATAGTGTTGTTTGTTTTCGACAAGATGGATATCGCGCTCGACGAAAAGACGATAATCATCATCTGCTATACGGACAACGGCTGGATAATGCCGATATACTGTATGGACACGATACAAAAATTAGTCAAAGCAAACTTCATACATCAGGTATCGCGCGGCGGCGATAAGCTGTATACGCTTACTCCCGACGGCAGGGTCTGTCTTGCCAATTTTTATTCGCGCATCCCCGAATCGCTCCGACAGGAAATAAGCGACTACGTAAAGAAAAACCGTCTGCGCTTCAAGCAGGAGCAGGAATATAAGCATACTTATTATAAGAACGCGGACGGCACTTATACGGTATGGCTGCGTATCGTATCGCCGTCGTCGACGCTGATGGACCTCAAACTCGTCGTCGCCAATAACAGGACGGCGAAATACATACACGAAAACTGGCGTTCCAACGCCGCAAATATATATCTTATGCTCCAAGAGCATTTGATAGAGTAAAGGAGATATCATGGAAAAGTACGAAACGCACGGAACATGCTCGCGCGAGATAATGTTCGACGTAAAAGACCACAAGGTGACTTCCGTCAAGTTTATCCGCGGTTGTGCAGGCAATACGCAGGGCGTCGCCAAGCTCGCGATAGGTCGCGATATAGACGAACTGATCGAGCTGCTCGGCGGTATCGAGTGCCGCAACGGCACGTCCTGTCCCGATCAGTTTGCGCGCGCGCTCATCGAGTACAAAAAGACTCATCCCGACGCATAAGGAGACGGCATGAACGCGAGGCGGTTGGTTTCCATTGCCGTTTTTACGGCGCTCATCACGGTCGGCGGGCTCGTTTCCGTGCCGATCCCGTTCGCGCAAGTCGAGCTTTCGTTCCAAACGCTGTTCGTCATAATGGCGGGCATGCTGCTCGGCGGACGCGACGGCGCGCTTGCCGTGCTTGTCTATATAGTCATGGGACTGTTGGGCTTGCCCGTATTCACACAGGGCGGCGGCGTGATGTATGTCTTTAAGCCGTCGTTCGGGTACCTGATAGGCTTCCCGATAGGCGCGTTTCTGTCGGGCGCGTTATGCTCGCGGCGTAAAGGCTTATCGCGCGGGCGCGCGTTCGTCTATGCGCTTATAGGCATGATACCCGTATATGCGATAGGCGTGACGTATCAAACGCTGATACTTTATTATTACGTCGGCAGTGCGTGGGCGGCGGTCATAGGCGGGTTGCCCGCGATAGCCGTGCTCGCGCTCAAGGACGCTGTGCTTCTCGGGCTAGTTTCGTCGCTCTATCCCGCGCTGAGGCGCGCCGTCCGCGGCAGACGCGGCAAAGAAAAACGCGGCGCCGCATCCGTCGCAACGACGGACGCCGCCGTAAAGCTTCCGTCGGCTCAATAGTCGGACAATATCAAACAGTAATAAACGTCGTCGCATGAGCGGCGGCGTTTTTCTGTATACCGATCGCCGCGCATTAAGCGTATGGTCAATGTGTACAAAAAGCGCGCTCAAAGTTTATGCGGTTTTAGGTTGATAACTAACGCGCGGTGATATATACTATATATACGAACAATCGAATAAGGAGAAAATTATGGCAAGCTTGTCTTTAAGACACATTTACAAGGTCTATCCCGGCGGAGTCCGCGCCGTCAGCGACTTCAACCTCGATATAGACGACAAGGAGTTTATCGTATTCGTCGGTCCGTCCGGCTGCGGTAAGTCGACCACGCTCCGCATGATAGCCGGCTTGGAGGATATCTCGGCGGGCGAGCTGTATATCGACGACAAGCTCGTTAACGACGTCGAGCCCAAGGACCGCGATATAGCGATGGTCTTCCAGAACTACGCGCTTTATCCGCATATGACCGTTTACGATAACATGGCGTTCGGTCTGAGACTGCGCCACGTTCCCGCTCAGGTCATAGACGAAAAAGTGCAGGAAGCGGCGAAGATACTCGGTATAGAAGCGCTGTTGAGCCGCCGACCCAAAGCACTTTCGGGCGGTCAGCGTCAGCGCGTCGCGCTCGGTCGAGCGATCGTCCGCGAGCCCAAGGTATTCCTTTTGGACGAGCCGCTCAGCAACCTCGACGCAAAGCTGCGCGTACAGATGCGTACCGAGATAACCAAGATACACCACAGGCTCGCGACTACGTTTATATATGTTACACACGACCAGACCGAGGCTATGACGATGGGCACGCGTATAGTCGTCATGAAGGACGGTATCGTCCAACAGGTCGATACGCCGACAACGCTTTACGACAATCCCGCGAACCTCTTTGTCGCGTGCTTCCTCGGCTCGCCGCAAATGAACATCTTCAAGGCGAAGCTGATCGAAGAAAACGGCAACGTCTATGCCAAGATAGGCGAAACTAACAAAGTTCTTATCCCCAAATCCCGCGCCAAGCGCATAATCGACAAGTCCATACTCGATAAGAGCAGCGACGGCGGCGCGGAGGTGCTGTTCGGCATCCGTCCCGAGGACGTGCACTACGAGCAAAGCCTTGTCGAAGCTCATCCCGAATCGGTCATCGAGGCGACTGTCGACGTTATCGAAAACCTCGGTAACGAAACGATACTCTATCTCAACGTCGATGGCAAGGACGATTATACTATAGCGAGAGTAAATTCGCGCTATTCGTTCGCGCAGGGCGACGTAGTAAAGATGTATCTCGCTACCGACCACACGCATCTTTTTGACACTCAGACCGAAATGACGCTCATGGGCGTTCCCGACTACAACCTGATACCGGCGCAGACCGTCGCTATCGACGGCACGCTCGCGGTGGTGTTCGGCGACGTGTGCATCAAGCTCCCCGAAAGCGTTATTCGGCGCATCACCGACAACTCTGCGGTCAACAGCAAGATAACCATTGGCATATCGCCCAAAGCATTCCTTAACGAACTGCCGGGCGAACAGGAAGCGGAAAATACCGATGCGGAAGCCGCCGCCGAGCAAAGACCCGAGCGCGTCGAGTATGTCAAGATCGAGGGCAAAGTCGAGTTCTGCGACAATTATCCGCGGTTCAAAGCGGTATATGCCAAGATACCCGGCTGCGAAAATAACGTTATCGTGTCCGTACCGCTTGACGAGAACGTATCGGGTGGCGAGGACATCGTGAGGTATATCGACCCGCGCGAAATTCAGCTTTTCGATGCGGACGGCAAGCGTATCATAGCCGATGCCTTCGTAACGGGCAACACGACATCCGGCACTGTTACCGAAAACCAGAACACCGTTATTTATAAGTTGAACGGCGCGAACGGCTCGCATAACAAGCTCAGCTTTGTCAACATCAAAAAGACCGACGCCGACAGCGCGCCCGTCAAGCTTTGCAATGTAAAGACGTCGGAGCAGGAAACGCCTATCCATATAGACAATAAGGGCTTCTCCATAGCGCGGCACGAGAGCAATGCCGACGGCGATATACAGATACTGCCGAAGATGGTCCTTACGGGCGTTATAAAACGTCTTGACGAGTACAGGCGCGATGCGTTCGTCACCGTCCAGATCCCCGGCTTCGACAGTGACGTGACGGCGGTCATCAACGACTTTTCGGGCTATAACACGGGCGACAAGATAAAGCTTGCGGTCGATCCCGCTTCCGTGACGATCGGTTCTTACGAGCCTATCGGGGAAGTTATAAAGAAAGGTCAGCCGCAGGGCGAGATAGACTATAAGGACTTCCTGTCCAAGCGCGAGAAAGAGCGCGCCGCGGAAAAAACCGTAAAAGCTGTAAAGACTTCCGAGCAGGCGGCTACTGTCGATACGCCTGCGGACGAGAAAAAGCCGGCAAAAAAACCTGCGGCGAAAAAGCCTCCCGTCAAAAAACCGATAGCCAAAAATAAATAATAATCATATACCGCAGAAAGCGCGCCCGA
>CAJTND010000014.1 GCA_910577995.1 uncultured Christensenella sp.
TATCTGCTGTTAAAGTACGTCGGCGGCGCGGATATGTTCGCTTACGGGTTTGCCGCGGCGGGCGCGCTTGCGATCGTTTCCGTCGTGCTCGCCAATATCCGCAACAAGCGGAGCGGCGGTAACGACGAAGCAAGACCGCTTTGCGACACTACGATAGACGACGGGTTGAACCGTTTGCTTGACAAAAGAGAAATCACCGAGGAGGAGAACTCATGAAGACCGATATAGAGATCGCATACGCGGCTAAGCCGCAACCGATCGAAAAGATCGCGAAAAAACTCGGCATCGCCGAACTGCACCGTTACGGGGATATCGTTGCCAAGGTCGAGCCCAAGGACGTGCCCAAGGCGAAGATAGTGCTTGTTACGGCGATCAATCCGACGCCTGCGGGCGAGGGCAAGTCGACTGTTTCGATAGGGCTTGCCGACGGACTGAACAAGATCGGCGTTAAGACCGCACTCGCTCTGCGCGAGCCGTCGCTCGGGCCTGTGTTCGGCATGAAGGGCGGCGCGACGGGCGGCGGCATGGCGCAGATAGTGCCGATGGACGACATCAATCTGCACTTTACGGGCGATCTCCACGCGATAACCTCCGCGAACAATCTTCTGTGCGCGATGGTCGATAACTCGATATACTTCGGCAATCCGCTCAAAATAGCCAAGGTCACATTCAACCGCTGTATGGACTGCAACGACCGCGCTCTGCGCTCGATAGTCGTAGCGGTCGGCGGCAACGCGCGCGACGACGGCTTTAACATCACGGCGGCGAGCGAGGTGATGGCGACGCTGTGCCTTGCCGCGGACTTTGCCGATCTTAAAGAACGGCTCGGCAGGATAATCGTCGGGTACGACTACGACGGCAAGCCCGTCACCGCTAAGGACCTCGGCGCGAACGAGGCGATGGCGGTACTGCTCAAAGACGCGGCGAAGCCCAATCTCGTACAGACGCTCGAGGGCACGCCTGCGTTCGTTCACGGCGGACCGTTCGCCAATATCGCGCACGGCTGCAACTCAGTTATCGCGACCAAGACGGCGGCGAGCTATGCCGATTACGTCGTTACCGAGGCGGGCTTCGGCGCGGACCTCGGCGCGGAAAAGTTCTTTGACGTAAAGTGCCGCGTATCGGGCATCCGCCCGTCGTGCACGGTGCTCGTCGCGACGGTGCGCGCGCTGAAATACGGCGGCGACGGCGATCTTTCCGTCGGTATGGGCAATCTTATAAAGCATATCGACAATCTTAAAAACGTGTTCGGGCAGAATGTCGTAGTAGCCGTCAACAGGTTTACCGACGACACCGACGCGGAGCTTAAAGCGGTAGCCGACGCGTGCCGCGAGCACGGTGCGGAGAGCGTGCTCTGCGAGTGCTGGGCGAAGGGCGGCGCGGGCGCGAAGAAGCTTGCCGAGGCGGTTGTCAAGGCGGCGGGCGAGCCCAAGCTCACGTTTGCTTACGACGACGGCGATACCGTGATGCAAAAGGTGGAGAAGGTGGCGACAAAGGTCTACGGCGCGAGCGGCGTAGTGTGGACCGCCAAGGCGAAAAAGAACCTCGAAAAGATGGGCGCGGATGTGAACAAGCTGCCCGTGTGCATTGCCAAGACGCAGTATTCGCTGTCCGACGACCCGAAGAAGCTCGGACGGCCCGAGGGCTTTACCGTTACCGTGCGCGACGTACAGTACCGCGCCGGCGCGGGGTTCGTCGTCGCGGTGGCGGGCGATATCCTGCTCATGCCCGGACTTCCCAAAAGACCCAACGCCGTCGGCATGACGATTGACGGCGGTAAGATAGGGGGACTGTTCTAAATGGAAGACTATAAACCGACCAACTTTATCGAAAATATAATCGTCGACGATCTTAAAAGCGGTCGGGTCAAATCGATAGTGACGCGGTTTCCGCCCGAGCCGAACGGCAGACTGCATATCGGTCACGCTAAGGCGGCGTGCCTCAACTTTATGCTCGCCGAGAAGTTCGGCGGCAAGTGCAATCTTCGCTTCGACGATACCAATCCCGTAAAAGAGGATGCGGACTTCTGCGAACAGATAGAGCGCGATATACGCTGGCTCGGGTTCGAGCCGGCGGGCGTGTACTACGCGTCCGATTACTTCGGATATATCCGCGACTGCGCGGTCGGGCTTATCAGGGCAGGGCTCGCGTATGTGGACGACAGTCCCGCCGACGTGATCAAGATCATGCGCGGCACGCTTACCGAGCCGGGCAAGAACTCGCCATGCCGCGAGCGGTCGGTCAAGGAAAACCTCGCGCTTTTCGACAAGATGCAGAGCGGCGGAGTGCCCGACGGCGGCATGGTCCTGCGCGCCAAGATAGACATGGCGTCGCCCAATATGAACATGCGCGACCCTGTTATTTACAGGGTGCTGCACGCGCCGCACCACCGCACGGGCGATAAGTGGTGCGTTTACCCGATGTATGACTTTGCGCATCCGCTCGAGGACGCGGTCGAGGGCGTTACTCATTCCTGCTGTTCGCTGGAATTCGAGGACCACAGACCGCTTTACGACTGGGTGATAGAAAACTGTAAGACCGATGCGAAACCGCATCAGTATGAGTTTGCGCGGCTGAATATGACCGACACGGTGATGAGCAAGCGGTATCTCAAACAGCTCGTCGATTCAAAGAGCGTCGACGGCTGGGACGATCCGCGCATGCCGACGCTGTCGGGGCTTAGGCGGCGCGGCGTGCCCGCGCATGCGATAGTAGCGTTCTGCACCGAGGTCGGTATAGCCAAGGCTGTCAGTACCGTCGATACCGCGCAGTTCCACGACTGCGTGCGCGACGAGCTGAATGCGAGCGCGCGGCGGTTCATGGTAGTGCCCGATCCCGTCGAGGTCGAGATAGTCAACGTCGACGACGGGTTCGAGGAGATGATCGAAATGACCGACGGCGGCGAATACGCCGTTCCGCACAGGACGTTTTTAGACCCCGAGACGCGCACCGCGCCGATCGTGACGCGAAAGGTGCGGCTCGGCAAGCGGTTTTATATCGACCGCGCCGACTTTATGCCCGAGCCGCCGAAGGGGTATCACCGTTTGACGCCCAACGGCGTCGCGCGGCTCAAAAATGCGTTTATAGTGCGCTGCGTCGGGTTCGATACGGACGGCGACGGGCGCGTGACGAAGATACGCGTCGAAAAGACCGACGAGGTCAAGGCGAAGGGCGTTATACAGTGGGTCGACCGCGATACCGCAGTCGATATAAAGATACGGCTTTTGTCGGCGGTCGTGCCCGACGGCGACGGCGAGCTGATGGACCGCGTCGACAAAAATTCGCTCGCGTACGCAACGGCGAAAGCCGAGCGCGCGGTCGCGGATCTGCCCGTCGGAGAGGGCGTTCAGTTCTTCCGCATAGGGTATTTCGCGCGCGACGCAGTGGAGACGGACGCGTTCAACAGAACGGTCGAGTTAAAGTCGTCGTACAAGCCGAGCTGATGTAGGTCCGAAACGATACGATAAAGGAGCATGCGTTTATGAAAATTTTGGTAACGGGCGGAAGCGGTTTTATCGGCAAAGCCTTTATAAAACGGTATCGCAAGACTTTCGATATCGTAGCTCCGACGCACGGCGAGATGGATCTTCTCAATGCGCGCTCGATAGAGGCGATGTTCAGGCAGCACCGGTTCGATGCGGTCGTGCATCTTGCGGGCGTTGACGAGCGTTCCGCGCCGTCCGCGCTCGAAGCGGACAACCTCATTATGTTCAAGAATATCCAATACATGTCGATAGTCCACGGCGTGAAAAAGCTGTTGATAGTCGGCGCGGGCGCGGACTTCGACAGATCGCGCCCGATAGCGGATTTTACCGAGGATAAGTTCGGCGGTTCGATACCTACCGACGGTTACGGGCTCGGCTGGTATCTCGTGAACCTGCTCGCGAGCAAGGATAAGATCACTACGTCGCTGAGGCTGTTCGACGTGTACGGCGCGGGCAGTAACAAGCCGCAGATAAACCGCATAGTCGCCGCGGGCAGCCGCGGAAAAAAGACGATAGTCATCGACCGCGACAAGACCGTAAGCGCGATCTCCGTCGAGGACGTGGCTAAGGTTATAGCGGCGTTTTTGCGCGGAGATTACCCGAAGGGCGATTACAACCTCGTTTCTTCCGACAAGACGAGCTACCTCGAAATAGCCAAGTCGGTAAAACGCGCGGTAAGGCGCGACGGCGGCGATATAGAGATACGGATAAAGAACGACCGCCCCGACCTCGAGTACACGGCGGCTAACGATAAGCTCGTCGCAACGCTCGGGATAAAGCTCACTTCCACAGCTAACGGCGTAAAGAAGCTGTACGAAGAGTTAAAGCCAAAGCGCCGCGGCGCGGCCGACGACGGGGAATAGATCGTTATACGGTATAAGTCCCTATCGTCCTCGCGATGCTCGGACGCTTCCCACGAGAGGGGGAAGCGACGATGCGGCATTTACATGCCGGACATACAAACGAAAGGCAAGAAAAAGGAGACATCATGAAACTTACAAGCGTCGAATTAAGAAAAAAATGGATAGAGTTTTTCCGTGAGCGCGGACATACGCCGATCTCGTCGGCGTCGCTCATTCCCGAGAACGACCCGACGGTGTTATTCACAACGGCGGGCATGCATCCGCTCGTTCCGTATCTTTTGGGTCAGCCGCACCCCGAGGGCAAGCGGCTTTGCGACGCGCAGAAGTGCGTGCGCACGGGCGATATAGACGACGTCGGCGACAGCTCGCATTGCACGTTTTTTGAAATGCTCGGGAATTGGAGCTTAGGCGATTACTTCAAGAAAGAGATGGTGCCTTGGAGCTATGAGTTTTTGACCGAGGTGCTGAAAATTGCGCCGGACAGGCTCGCCGTCACGGTGTTCGAGGGCGATGCGGATTGTCCGCGCGACGACGAGACCGCCGAGCTTTGGCACAAGTGCGGCATCAAAAAGGAGAATATCTTCTATCTCGGCAAAAAGCATAACTGGTGGGGACCCGCCGGTCAGACCGGACCTTGCGGACCCGATACCGAAATGTTTTTCGATACGGGCAAGCCGAAGTGCTGCGACGCGTGCTCGCCGGCGTGCGACTGCGGCAAGTACGTCGAGATATGGAACGACGTGTTCATGCAGTTCAATAAGAACGCAGACGGCAGTTTCTCGCCGCTTAAACAGAAAAACGTCGATACGGGCATGGGGTTGGAGCGCGTGCTGATGAACGTGCACGGCTTGAAGTCGGTATACGATACCGACGTTTTCGCGCCCATAGTCGACGGCATAAAGAGCCGCGCGGACAGCCGCGTCACCGACGCGCCGACCGACGACGATATACGCGCGGTGCGCGTCGTCGCCGATCATATCCGCACGTCGACATTCATACTCGGCGACGAGCGCGGGGTCGTTCCGTCAAACGTCGACCAAGGCTACATCCTGCGCAGGCTGCTGCGCCGCGCTATCCGTTTCGGAACGACGGTAGGACTTAAAAAGGGCGATTATTCGCAGATAGCGGATATAGTGGTCGGACTGTATAAGGACGTTTATCCCGAGCTCGACGCGGCGCGCGACAAGATAAAGAGCGAGATCGACGCGGAGGAGGAGCGGTTCACCAAGACGCTCGAGAACGGTATCAAGGAGTTTGAAAAGCTTTGCAGGTTCTTGCAGGACAAGGTGATACCCGGAAAGTCCGCGTTCCGTCTTTACGATACTTACGGCTTCCCGCTCGAAATGACGGTGGAAATGGCGAGAGAACGCGGGTTCACCGTCGACGTCGAGGGGTTTGAAAAGAAGTTCGAGGAGCATAAAAACCTGTCGCACGCGGGCGCGGAACAGCGGTTCAAGGGCGGGCTTGCCGATACGGGCGAGCTTACGGCGCGTCTGCACACGGCGACGCATCTTTTGCACCGCGCGCTCAAAACCGTGCTAAACGACGAGTCCGTCAATCAGCGTGGGTCTAACATAACTCCCGAGCGGCTCAGGTTCGACTTTTCGTTCGGGCGCGCAATGACGCCCGAGGAAGTGAAAGCCGTCGAGGACAAGGTCAACGCCGCGATAGCCGCGGACGTTCCCGTCGTGTGCGAGGAGATGACCGTCGAGCAGGCGAAAGCCGCGGGCGCGGTCGGGCTCTTTACGTCAAAGTACGGCGAAAAGGTCAAGGTCTACACCATGGGCGAGTTCTCCAAGGAGATATGCGGCGGACCGCACGCGGCGCGTACGGGCGAGCTCGGGCATTTTCGCATAGTCAAGGAGCAGTCGAGCTCGGCGGGCGTAAGGCGTATCAAGGCTGTTTTGGAATAATTTATCATCGGAGTTTTTATGGATCACGTCCGTATAGAAAAGGAACGGCGCGACATTTGGGAGCGCAACGGAACAAACGACTTTAAGCGCGGCGGCGATAAGTTTTACTGTCTCGAAATGCTGCCGTACCCGTCGGGTGCGAAGCTGCATATCGGGCATTGGTACAATTACGGCGTTACCGACAGCTTCGCGCGGTTCATGCGCATGAACGGCAAGAACGTTTTTCAGCCGATGGGGTTCGACGCCTTCGGTCTGCCCGCGGAGAACTATGCGATAAAGACGGGCGTACATCCCAAGGATTCCACCGATGCGAACATTGCGACCATGGAGCGTCAGCTCAAAGAGATGGGGATAATGTTCGACTGGTCGCACGAGTTCCGCACGTGCGCGCCCGATTACTACAAGTGGACGCAGTGGCTGTTTTTGCAGCTTTACAAGCACGGACTCGCGTATCAGAAGAAAGCGCCCGTCAATTACTGTCCGTCGTGTCAGACCGTTATCGCCAACGAGCAGGTCGTCGACGGCAAGTGCGAGCGGTGCAAGACCGAGGTCGTGCACAAGGAGCTGACGCAGTGGTTCTTTAAGATAACCGACTATGCGGAAAAACTGCTGGACGGGCTGGACGGGCTCGATTGGCCCGAAAAGACCAAGGCGATGCAGCGCAACTGGATAGGTAAGTCCGTCGGCGGCGAGGTCGACTTCGAGGTAGTCGGGTCCGACGGCGCGAAGAAGATAACGGTATTTACGACGCGCGCCGATACGCTGTTCGGCGTGAGCTACGTAGTTATCGCGCCCGAGCATCCGATGGTCAAAGAACTTACGGTCGCAGAGCAGCGCGCCGCGGTCGAAAAGTATGTCGCCGAGGCGGCAAAGCGCAGCGAGATCGAGCGCACGTCGACCGCAAAGGAAAAGACGGGCGTATTTACGGGGAGCTATTGCATCAACCCGATCAACGGCGAAAAAGCGCCCGTATACGTCGCCGATTACTGCCTTTCCACTTACGGCACGGGCGCGGTGATGGGCGTTGCGGCGCACGACGCGCGCGACTACGAGTTTGCCAAAAAGAACGGGCTTTCCGTAAAGCGCGTCGTCATGCCCGAGAACGGCGGCGACGAGCTTCCGTTCACCGAATACGGCGTGATGACGAATAGCGGCAGGTTCAACGGTATGAAAAGCGGCGAGGGCAAGCTCGCCGTGATCGAGGAGCTTGAAAAGCTCGGGCGCGGCAGGAAGAAGATAAACTACCGCATGCGCGATTGGTCAATATCGCGTCAGAGGTATTGGGGCGCGCCCATACCCGTCGTGTACTGCGACTGCTGCGGCACCGTGCCCGTGCCCGAGAGCGGGCTGCCCGTCGAACTGCCTTACGACGTCAATTTTACGCCCGACGGCAAGTCGCCGCTCGCGCGCTGCGATAAGTTCGTCGATACGGTCTGTCCCAAGTGCGGCAAGCCCGCAAGACGCGAGACCGATACGCTCGATACCTTCGTTTGCTCGTCCTGGTATTTCCTGCGCTATCCCGACGCGCACAACGACAAAGCCCCGTTCGACAGAAAAACAGTAGACGAGCTGCTGCCCGTCGATTGCTACGTCGGCGGCGCGGAGCACGCGTGCAGTCATTTGCTGTATTCGCGGTTTATTACAAAGTTTTTGCACGACGCCGGCTTTATCGGCTTTGACGAGCCGTTCAAGCGGTTGGTGCATCAGGGCGTGATACTCGGTCCCGACGGCAACCGCATGAGCAAGTCGCGCGGCAACGTGGTCTCGCCCGATCCTATAATACAGAAATTCGGCTCGGACGCGCTTCGGCTGTATCTCATGTTCGGCTTCGATTATACCGTCGGCGGACCGTGGTCGGAGAGCGGCATAGCGTCGTGCGCCAAGTTTATGGACAGGATAGAACGGCTCGCCGCCGAAGTAAAGGACGTTGCGCCCGACGGGTCGAGCGGCGCGCTCGATTACGAGCTAAATTACTGTATCAAGCGCGTGAGCGAGGATATACCGCGGTTCGGGTTCAATACCGCCGTTGCGCGGATAATGGAGCTGTTGAACGCGCTTTACGCCTACCGTCAGAGCGCGGGCTATAAGCCCGAATACATGCGGTATGTGCTCGGCGTGCTCATAAAGATACTCGCGCCGCTCGCGCCGCATTTTTGCGAACAGCTGAACGAGGAGTTCGGCGGAAAGAGCAGCGTGTTCGACGAAAAATATCCTGTTTGCGACGAGAGCAAGCTCGTGCGTTCGACCGTCGAGTACGCCGTACAGATAAATTCGCGGGTCAAGAGCAAGATAGTCCTGCCGAGCGACTGTTCGGTCGAGGACGCGCAGAAAGCCGCGCTCGCCGATGCGGAGATAGTCGCTTTGTTAGGCGGCGCGACGCCCAAAAAGGTCGTCGTCATACCCAAACGGCTCGTCAATATAGTGCTGTAAAGCGTTCGGGTCACGGACGAATGAAAAGGAGCGGAAATGGATCATAACGTTATCGGCGGGTTGCTTGCCGCCGCAGAGACAGCGGTCGCCGCGCTGCTGATATTCAGCTTTGTCGCCATGTATCGCAAAAACTCGAAGGGCATAACGAAAAAAAACCTCGTTTATCTCGCTCCGACGTTTATCATAAATTATCTGCTGTGCCTCGCCGCGGCGTTCTATAACGGCGAGACCGTCGATATAGTTTTTTGCGCGTCGCTTATAAGCAAGTCGCTCGGAATGTTCGGCTTTAAGTACGAGGTCGATCTTTTGCGTCCTATCGTAACGGCTAACGGGCTGTTCTGTTTCGACCTCGTGCTGTCGGTGCTGATCACGGCGTCGTCGCTGTTGATAAGCGTCGCGAGCATATTCGGGCGCGCCATCGGCGGGTTCTTTGCGCGGCGCAAGGCGATGAAAAGCGGCTGCGATATAGTGCTCGGGGATTGTCCGAGCGCGCTCAAATACATCAAGACAAATAAGAACGCCGTGCTGTGGGACGACTGCATCGAGAACGGCAGGTGCAGGGCGCTGGTCGACGGCGGCGTGACCGTCATGCGCGCGCGGCTTTCCGTCGACGGGTTAAAGCGCGCGGTCAGGGGCGCGCACAGCGTAATTGTTTTCCGCGACTCGGGCAGGGATCACGAGGAACTGATACGGACTTTCGTCGATTCGGAAATGCTCGGCGAGGACGGGCTCAAACTGCGGCTCGAGGTCTGCGGCGCGGAGGAGCAGGTCGTTTACAGGCTGATAGACAAGATAGACGAGTCTAAAAGCGCGTATATTTCCTGTTTTAATAAGTACGAGCTTGCTGCGCGTCGGCTCGCCGTCGGATATCCCGTTTCGCGGTTCGTGCCGCGGTCGTTTTACAACGATAACTGCACGCTAAAGGACGGCAAGGGTATCAACGTGGTGTTCCTCGGCTTCGGCAAGATAAACTATCATATCTTCCGCACCTTTTCCATGCTTTTCCAATTCGTCAAGCAGGACGGGAAAAAACTCGCGTCCGCGCCCGTGCATTACCACATCTTCGATCATAACGGGTCGCGGCTGAATAACGAGCTGTTTTCGCGGTTGGACTACGAATTCGGTTACGAGTTCGAGAATACCGAACTGCCTCCGCCCGACAGGATATGCGAGCTCGAAAAGACTCGCAACGCCGACATATATTCCGTCGAGGCGAGGAAGTTCTTCCGTTCCTGCGTGAACGCAGACAGCTTTACGTATTTCGTCGTTTCGCTCGAAAACGACTTTGCGAACGCCGCGTGCGCGCAGTCTCTGAAACGGCTGTTCCGCGGCGAGGAGAATTACGTCATATTTACGCGCGCGGAGAACCGCTCGGAGGGCGTCGACAGCTTCGACGGAAAGCTGTTCTACTTCGGCGACGACCTTGCGACGTATTTGCGGGCGAACGTAGTAGACGACGGGCTGACCGATCGCGCGCGCACGCTAAATTATCTGTACGACGCGGCGTCGGACAAGAACAGCGCGATATACGCTTTGCCGCCGAGCGAGCGGTACGCCGCCGCCGTCGAGGCATTGAAGTCGCCCGAGACGCGTCGCAAGGTCGCGGCGGACTGGGCGAAGCTCAACGATGCTCAGCGGTATTCCAATTTTTACGCCGCGCTCGGCATCCCGTTTAAGCTCGGACTGATGGGGTTCGGAGTTTGCGCGGCGGGCAAGGGCGACGTCGGCGAGGACGAGTTCAAGTCGAAGTACGTTAATTCGGGGCGCGACGGCGGTTATACCGATAGGAAGTTTTACTTCGGCACGGAAACGGGCAATGTGCTCGCTTTCAGCGAGCATTTGCGCTGGAACGCGCTTTATATCCTCAGCGATTACAAGCAGATGCCGCTCGGCGAGATGCGCGCGGTCAACGGCGTCGTCAAGCACAAGGACGACGCGCGGCGGTTGCACGGCTGTCTTACGACGTATTACGGGCTCGACGAGCTGATATCCTACAAAGCCGATCTTTTGGCGGCGGATGCCAAGAGCCGCGGCGAGAAGTTCGACCGCGACGCCGTCCTGACCGAGCTTTCGTCGATATACCGCTACGACTATATGGCGCTCGACGGGCTGTTCGAGGACGCGAAGCTTTACGGCTACGGGCTCGTTCACGGCTTGGACGGTCGTTCCTAAACGTCCGCTCGGGCGGCAGTCAAAGCCGCGCGGCGGTAGTATAATTTTTTGATGCATGCCGCAGGCTATGCGGTAAAGGAGTATTTATGAAGATATTAGTCACGGGCGGAGCGGGTTACATCGGGTCGCACACCTGCATAGAGCTTATCAAGGCGGGGCACGAGCCCGTCGTCGTCGACAGCTACGTCAATTCGTTCCCCGAGGCGACGCGGCGCGTCGAGAAGATAACGGGCAAAAAGGTCAAGGCTTACGAGGCGGACATACGCGACCGCAAGGCGCTCGATAGGATATTCTCCGAAAACAAGTTCGATTTCGTCATTCATTTCGCGGGGCTGAAAGCGGTAGGCGAGTCGTGCGCGAAGCCGCTCGAATATTACGATAACAATATCGGCGGCACGCTGTGTCTGTTGCAGGCTATGCGCGATCACGGCGTCAAGCGTATAGTTTTCTCATCGTCGGCGACCGTATACGGCACGCCCGAACGCTTGCCGCTCGACGAGGACTGCCGCGTCGGCGGAACGACCAATCCTTACGGCACGAGCAAGCTTTATCAGGAAGGGATACTGCGCGACCTTTACGTCGCCGACAGCGGTTTCACCGTCGTGATACTTAGGTATTTCAATCCCGTCGGCGCGCACGAGAGCGGGCTTATCGGCGAAGATCCGCAGGGCATACCCAACAACCTCACGCCGTATATCGGCAGGGTGATAACCGGTAAGCTCAAAGAGATAAACGTTTTCGGCGACGATTACGATACTCCCGACGGCACGGGCGTGCGCGATTATATCCACGTCGTAGACCTCGCCAAAGGTCACGTCGCCGCCGTCGAAAAGATAAACGCGCCGGGCGTGTACACCTACAACCTCGGCACGGGCAACGGGTATTCCGTGCTTGACGTTATACATTCGTTTGAAAAGGCGTGCGGGCGCAAGCTACCTTACAGGATTGCGCCGCGTCGTCCGGGCGATATCGACAGCAATTATGCCGACGCGTCCAAGGCGGAAAAGGAGCTCGGCTGGAAGGCGACGCTCGGGCTGGACGAGATGTGTAAGTCGGTGTGCGTTTGGATGGAAAAAAATCCTGACGGCTTGGGCAAGTAAATACCGTTGAATTAAGGAGCGTGCGCGATGCGCGCTCTTTTTTTGTGTGAATGGTAATAACGCGGTAAAGCAGTTGTTGCGGTAAAGCCCCTATCGTCAACGCTTGCGCGCAGAAAGAGACTCTTCGCTTCCGCTCAGAGTGACAAAACGGGCGTGGGAGCTTGTTTGTCATTCCGAGGCGAAGCCGAGGAATCTCGGTGGGGCGGCAGTAAGCTATCGTTGCCATAATGCCCCTATCGGCACTTCGTGCCACTTCCCCCGAGAGGGGGAAGCGACGAGGTGTCGGGAAGAATGACTTCGCCGCGACTGCCGAGTGGAAGCGACGAGGTGTCGGGTGAAAAGACTTCGCTGCGACTGCCGAAGGGAAGCGAAGAGGTGTCGGGAAGAATGAATTCGCCGCCTCCTATGGGGGGTGTCCGAGCGAAGCGAGCGGAAAGGGGCTTTACAGTAAGGCATGGATAGGGTAGTAAAGCAATAGTTATGGTTAGCCCCTATCGTCAACGCTTGCGCGCAGAAAGAGACTCTTCGCTTTCGCTCAGAGTGACAAAACGGGCATGGGAGCTTGTTTGTCATTCCGAGGCGAAGCCTAGGAATCTCGGTGGGGCGGCGGTAAGCTATCGTTGCCATTATGCCCCTATCGGCAACGCTTGCGCGTTGCCACTTCCCCCGAAAGGGGGAAGCAAAGTCGCGTCGGGTATAGGAGCGTAATGGGTGCGCGACGAGGTGTCGGGTGTTTGAGAGTCTTCGGTGGGCAAGAAACGTTCAGGATGACAAAACGGGGATGATCGGCGCGCGGCTCACGAGTATTTTTGTCGTGTGAAATTTTTGTCTTATAGTATCATGCGCTTGTCTTTTTTGTCGGATTATGGTAAAATCTAAATATCTTTTTCAAGGAGGTGTTTTCCGTGAGTGAAAACGAACTCGACGGTAAGACCGTCGAACAGCCCGAAGCGGAAGCCGCAACGCCGAACGAAACAGAAAACGTGACCGAGCCGAAGGAAAACGGCGCGTCCGAAACTGTTTCCGTAAACGGCGACGGTACTGCGACGGCGAAAAAGCCGAATAAGTTCCTGCAAAAGCTCGATAACTTCTTCGGCGTCAAGAAAGCGGGGTCGTCCTTTAAGACGGAGATCATCGGCGGACTTGTTACGTTTATGGCGATGGTGTACATACTGCCCGTAAACGCAGGCATGCTCGGTATAACCGGTCCCGGATTCGGCGCGATATACATCGCGACCGCGCTTTCCGCTATCGTCGGTACCGTGCTCATGTCGTTGCTCGCAAGGCTCCCGATGGCGCAGGCAAGCGGTATGGGACTTAACGCGTTCTTTGTCTATACCATTTGCTTTACGTTCGGTCTTTCTTATGCAAATGCTTTGGTGCTGGTCCTTATAGACGGTTTGGTGTTTATCATCCTTACCGTGACGGGACTGCGTAAGATGCTGTTTAACGCGATACCCAAGACGGTGCGCGTTGCTATCCCTGCCGGTATCGGTCTGTTTATCGCCTTTATCGGTATGCAAAACGTCGGACTTATCACGACCGACGCGACGATAGTAGACGGCGAGATCAGCTCGGCTACCATCGTTAAGCTTGCTACGTTCAACTTCCTCGGCTCCGCCACTTACGGCTCGGTCATGCCGCTTATCGTTACCATACTCGGCGTTATCGCCGTCGCCATCATGGCGAAGAAAGGCGTCAAAGGCGCGGTGCTCTACGGCATACTCGGCTCGGCGGCGCTCTATTGGATATTCATGGGTATAGGCTACGGCATAAAAGACTCGTCCTGTATGGACGTCATCAACGGCTTTACCTTCTCCAGCCCGATAGATGCGTTTAAGGATTGGGGCACTAATTCCGTGGGACAAGTCTTTACCGACGGCTTTAATTTCAGCGGATATCTTGAGAAACACAGCGGCGGCGACCTTGCGCTCGTTATAATCACGTCGTCGCTCGCGTTCTGCATGGTCGATATGTTCGATACCATGGGCACGCTTTACGGCGCTTGCGCCCGCGGCAACATGCTCAAAGAAGACGGCAGCATCCCCAACATGAACAAGGCGATGCTCTGCGACGCCATAGCCACCACCACCGGCGCTATTTGCGGCACCTCCACCGTCACGACCTTTGTCGAGTCGTCGTCCGGTATCGCCGCAGGCGCACGCACGGGCTTTTCTTCGCTCATCACGGCTGGCTGCTTCCTTGTCGCGATGTTCCTCAGCCCGATAGCCGCCATGATCCCGAGCAGCGCTACGTCGGTCGCGCTTATCTATGTCGGCGTACTGATGATGAACGGCGTAAGAGAGATCGAGTGGACCGATGCGGCGGAAGCCGTTCCCGCGTTCCTTACGATAGCTATGATGTCGTTTACGTACAATATCTCTTACGGTATTGCGTTCGGTATCATCTCGTGGCTGCTCATAAGGCTCGTTCTCAATCTTATCTCGCTTGCGGGCAAGAAGAAAGAGGGCGCTACCGTCGAGGCGGCGAAGCCCGATGACAAGATCAATGTCGTGACTGTCGTAATCGCGATATTGTTCCTGCTCATGTTCTTCCTTACTCACTGATCGATAAATACAGTCAAGCAAAAAATCCCGCCGACAGGCGGGATTTTTGTTTGGTTTGTTTTGGCTTGCGCTGCTTTGATAAAGTCTTGATGCCGAGCTTCGGTTATTTCTTTACGAACGCGATAACTACGGATTCCGGTCCGAGGTGAGTGCCGATGATGGGCGAGAGCCGGCGGCGGCGAATGATCGCATTCGGGTTGATAGCTTTGATCTCCGATTCCATTATTTCCGCCATTTCGTCGTTGTCCGCGTCGCTGATGTAGACGGGCGAATCGGTCGTGAGGTCGGCTTTTTCTTTGTATACGTCGCTGAGGAAGGTTATCGCTTTGCGCTCGCCGCGGGGCTTGCCGCAGCTCTCGAGCTTGCCGTCCTCGGTTATGCGGATTATCGGTTTGATGTTGAGCATCGCGCCGATGACAGCCGTCGCCGCGCCTATCCTGCCGCCGCGGCGGAGGTGTTTGAGGTCGTCGACGTAGCAGGTGGTGTACATTTTATGCTTGAACTGCTCGATGTCGGCTTTGTTGTCGTCGATGGAGAGCCCGTTCTTGCGGTTTTCGATCATGCGCTCTACGAGTATGCCCATAGAGCCGGTCGCGCCTATCGAGTCGATGGGAACGAACCGCGCGTCGCCGAACTTGCCGTTGAGGTTTTCCGCGGCGAGACACGCCGCCTCGAACGTGGACGAGAGCCCGCTCGAAAGGCTTAGGTACAGTACCGACTTGCCGTCCTTGAGGTAGGGCGTCGCTATCTCTTCGTAGGTGAACGGCGTTATCTGCGTCGTCTTGGGCAGTTCGCCCGTGCGTATGCCCTCATAGAACGAGCAAAACTCTTCGTCGGTGTTGCGCCCGGTGCAGTTGAATACGCCGTCCTCGCTCGCGCACGGCATTTCTATGTATTGCACGCCGTTTTCGTCGGCTATCGCTTCGACGAGGTCCGCCGAGGCATCCGTGAATATCATGTAATCGTTCATTATCCGTGTTTCTCCTTGCGCACTGTTCGTGCGGTTTTTTACAGTTTAGCATAAATCGGCGCGCGGTGCAAGTATTGAGAAAATCTGCGGAACGATAACGGCTCAAATGTTACATTTGCGGTCGTTTTTGTCACATATATTTGAAAGTGTGACATAAGTCCATGCGGCGCGCGTTTTGTCGGCTGCCGCGGCGTTTGGGGATAAAAGCTTGATTTTGTCGAAATTTAATGGTATAATGCGGGCATGTCAGTAGCAACCGATTACATAGAGATAGCAAAGAGCAAGACTTCCGCGCCGTGGTACAAGACGCTTATACTCGCCGTAATGGCGGGAGCGTTCATAGCGATAGGCGGTGCGCTCGCCACGATAGCCGCAGCCGATCTTTCGGGCTCGCAGGCGGCGCTCGTCAAGGGCGCGGTGTTCCCGCTCGGACTGATTCTCGTCGTTGTTTGCGGAGCGGAGCTGTTTACGGGGAACTGCCTTTTTGCGTTGCCGCTCCTCAACAGGGATATACGGGTCGGGCGGGCTCTTAAAAACCTCAGTATCGTTTACGGCGGCAACCTCGTCGGCGGCGTGCTTATCGCGGTGCTCGTCGTTTACAGCCATGCCATGGGCGGTAATGCCGCGGCGAGCGTCGATATCGCCATAGCCAAGTGCTCGCTCGGGTTCGGCGATGCGTTCCTGCGCGGGATACTCTGCAATATGCTCGTGTGTCTTGCGGTCTGGGCGTCGGTCGCGGCGAAGAACGTCGGCAGTAAGCTGCTCGCCGTGTATATGCCCGTTTTGGCTTTTGTTGTATGCGGATTCGAGCACAGTATCGCCAATGTGTATTATCTTTCCGCAGGACTGATGGCGCAGGCGGAACTCGGACTGTCCGTGACGGCGACGCTCGGCGACGGGCTGCTGTTTTGTCTTTTGCCGTCGACGCTCGGAAATATCATCGGCGGCGCGCTCATCGGGGTTGCGTTTTGGGCGGTAAACAGGGTCGCCAAGGACAAAGCGTGCGCCGCGCCTGCCGCTATGGATAAGTCGGACAGCGACAAGGGCGAATAAGATGTAAAGTCATTTGGGGCAAGAAACGTTCGGGACGGCAAAACGTGCGTACCGCAAGCCCCTATCGGCACTTCGTGCCACTTCCCCCGAGAGGGGGAAGCGACGAGACGACGGGTAATTGTAACGCCTTCGCCGCCCCCTTTTGGGGGAGGTGTCCGAGCGTAGCGAGGACGGAGGGGGCTTTATGGTAAAGCAGGGATAGAACGGTAAAGCGATCGTTGCTATAAAAGCCCCTATCGGCACTTCGTGCCACTTCCCCCGAGAGGGGGAAGCGATGAGGCGACGGGTATGTGCGGCGCGGGGGAAGCGACGAGGCGACAGGTAATTGTAACGCCTTCGCCGCCCCCTTTTGGGGGAGGTGTCCGAGCGTAGCGAGGACGGAGGGGGCTTTATGGTAAAGCAGGGATAGAACGGTAAAGCAATCGTTTATATAAAAGCCCCTATCGGCACTCCGTGCCACTTCCCCCGAGAGGGGGAAGCGACGAGGCGACAGGTGTGCGATGTGCGATGGGAAGCGACGAGGCGACGTAATGTTGAGATATTTTCTAATCGTATTTTAATCTTTGACAAAGTTTTTACTAATATATACGGCGTATCATTTATACTGTTATGGAAAAGATTTTGCAGATCGATGGGCTGAGAAAGTCGTTTAAGGATGTGCGCGCGGTCGACGGCGTATCGTTCGAGGTGAGGCGGGGCGAGCTGTTCGCTTTTCTCGGCGAGAACGGCGCAGGCAAGTCGACGAGCATCAATATCATTTGCGGCATACTCGACAAGGACGACGGTAGCGTCGTCGTTTGCGGGCACGATATCGATAGGGAGCTCGGCGCGGTAAAGAACGATCTCGGGGTCGTTTTTCAAAACTCCGTGCTCGACAGGAAGCTGTCCGTCTACGATAACATCAAGTACCGAGCTGGGCTGTACGGCATTTACGGCGGCGAGTTCAAAAAAAGGTTTGCGGAGCTTGACGCGTTGCTCGGTTTGAAGCAGATAATGAAGCGGCCCGTCGAAAAGCTGTCGGGCGGGCAACGGCGGCGCGTCGATATAGCGCGGGCGCTGTTCCATCGTCCGAAGATACTTATACTCGACGAGCCGACGACGGGGCTCGATCCCGCGACGCGACGGACGGTATGGAACGTCATCGACGGTATGCGGCGGGACGAGGGGCTTTCGGTGTTCTTGACGACGCATTACATGGAGGAGGCTGCGGAAGCCGACTATGTAGTCATTCTCGATGCGGGAAAGAAGGTCGCCGAGGGCACGCCGCACGAACTCAAAGAGAAGTTTGCGTGCGATATGATAAGGTTTTACGGCGAGTCCGCCGCCGCGGAGGAGTATTTTGCGCGGCTCGGGAACGCTGTCAAGCGCGAGCGCGGGTATTTGCAGGTCGAGGTTGGAAGCACTGTCGAGGCGGCTAAGCATATTGCCGCCGCACCCGAGCTGTTTACCGATTTCGAGGTCGTAAAGGGCAATATGGACAGCGTTTTCCTCAATGTTACGGGCAAGGAACTTTCGGAGGCGGCAGAATGAAAACGGCGGAGCTTAGGCGGTTCGGCGCGTTCGTCGCGCGGAATACAAAAGGCTATTTCAAAAACAAGTTCAACTTTTTCCTGTCGCTGATCACACCGCTGATACTGTTGGTGCTGTTTGTGACTTTTCTCAGGAACGTTTATATCGAGTCGTTTCGCGCGGCTTTCCCCGAAGGGTTTGCCGTCGATCCGAGGCTTTTGAACGGGGTCGTCGGCGCGTGGCTGATGTCGTCGATACTGAGCGTCAGTTCGGTCACGGTCGCGTTCAGCTCGAATATAATAATGGTCGAGGACAAAGTGAACGGGTGTATCAACGATTTCCGCGTTGCGCCCGTACGGGGCACGACAATTTCCGTCGGTTATTTCGTTTCCAATTTTTTAGTGACGCTTTTGGTGATGCTCGCGGTGATGCTTATCGGGCATATTTATCTCGCCGCGGTCGGTTGGTATATTTCCGTCGCCGATACATTCATGATGATAGTCGACGTTGTGCTCGGCGTTTTGTTCGGCACGCTGCTCGCGGGCGTAGTGGAGAGCTTTATATCGTCGCAGGGCGGTATGTCCGCGGTGTCGGTTTTGGTGTCGTCCATGTACGGTTTTATCAGCGGCGCGTATATGCCGCTTTCGAGCTTTTCGTCCGGGCTGAGGAGCTTTATCGGTCTGCTGCCCGGCACGTACGGCATGAATATCCTTCGCAACCGCTATATGTCCGGCTATATCGACGCAATGGCGGATGCGGGTCTGCCTGCGGAGGCGATAGACGGGATTAAGACCGGGTTCGATATGAAGCTCGAAGTATTCGGCGCGGACGTTTCGCTCGGCGCGGCTTACGGGATCCTGCTCGGCGCATGCGCCGTACTTTTGGCGGCGTACATTGCAATAGTTATCATAAAGAACAGGCGGTTGCACAAAAAGAGCGGCAACGGTAAGGCGCGCTCTGCGGCGTGAGTTTGATTGCTGTTATAGGTCGGCGGAGCGTTGTTCCGCGTGGCTTTTGACTTCCGCTTCGCGGTTTTTGAATATCCGCGGGAATGTGATGAATATAGTCGTTGCGGTGATCGCGCCTGCGACGAAGTCGGCGATGCCTTCCGACATGTACACGCCCTTGAAACCGATGAAGTGCGTGAGCGCGAAGCACAGCGGTATGAGTATTATGACTTTTCTTATCACGGCGAGCAAGAGGGCGGAGCGTGCTTGACCGAGCGCGACGTTGACGTTTTGCAGGGTCATTTGCACGAAGAACATTATCGAACCCATGAGGAACAGCGGCGCATACGCTTTGACGATAGACGTTACGTCGGGGCTTGCCGAGAAGATGTAGGCGTATACCTGCGGCACGGCGAGCGAAATCGACCATATGACGGCGGCGAACGCGAACGCGATGAGCGTTACGTACACGATGCCTTTTTTGAGCCGCTCGGCGTTGCCCTTGCCGTAGTTGTAGCTGACGAACGGCTGCATGCCGTAGCCGAGCCCGTTGAGCGGTAGCGATATCAGTTGGAGCGCGCTGAGCATGACGGTGAGCGCGGCGGTGTAGTCTTTGTTGCCGCCCGTCGATGCGTTGAGATTTATATTGAATACTATTTGTATGGCGCATTCCGTGACGGTCATAACGAACGGCGTTATGCCGAGCGACAGTATAGACAGTATGCGTTTGCCGTTTGGCTTTGCGTCCTTGATGCGGAAGCGGAACAGACTTCTCTTGGAGAAGAAGAACGCGAGTATGCACGCGCACGACAGGGCTTGGGATATTATCGTTGCGAGGCTCGCGCCCTCTACGCCCATGCCGAGCGTGAATATGAATATCGGGTCGAGCGCGATATTTGCGACCGCGCCTATCGATACCGAGCACATCGCGATAAACGATCTGCCTTGCGCGGTAATGAACGGATTAAGTCCTTGCGCGAGCATTACGAAAACCGTTCCGAGCGCGTAAATTTTCAGGTACGACGCGGCGAGCTCGACAGCCGACGGCGGACAGCCGAAAGCCGTTACTATTTGCTTGGAAAGAAAGTACGTCGCGATGCTTATGACTATGCCGACGGCAAGCAGCAGTACGAACGAGGTGTTGAATATCCTGTCGGCTTCGGGCTTGTCGTCCTCGCCGAGCTTGATGCTCGCGCGCGGCGAGCCGCCGAGCCCGACGAGGTTGGCGAACGCCTGTATTATGAGCGTGACGGGCAGTACTATGCCGAGCGCGGCGAGCGCGTCCATGCCCGAGCCGTCTATCCGCGCTACGAACATCCTGTCGACGACGTTGTATACGAACGTGATGAGCTGAGCTATGACCGCGGGTACGGTCAGCTTGAATACGAGCGGAAGTATTTTGCCTTTTTCGAGTTGTTCGGTGGCGTCTGTCGGTGTATGTTTGTCGGTCATGTTTAGGGGGTATTGCTTTGTATATGGTGTATTAGGTGTGTCGATAGCCCGGCGGGAATACGCGCGGAGAGCGCGCGTGGACTTCGCGCTAAGCGCGAGCGTCTAACGAACCCTGCGCCGAATGGGGCGCGTCGGTCGTTCGGCGCGATGTTCGGCGCAAGGTGTATCCCGAGGATTTATACGCTTAGCCGATAGCCCGGCGGGAATACGCGCGGAGAGCGCGCGTGAACTTCGCGCTATGCGCGAGCGTCTAACGAACCCCGCGCCGAAAGGGATGCGTCGGTCGTTAGGCTCTGTGTTCGGCGCAAGGGAATTCTCGCGGAAATATAAACCCCCCACGGCTGAGCCGTAGGGGATTTGGTACTCCCGGCGGGAATCGAACCCACAACTGCCCCTTAGGAGGGGGCTGTTATATCCATTTAACTACGGAAGCATGAGCGGCGTTTTGCCGTGCCGTATTATGATAGCATTTTTTAGTCGCGCGGTCAAGTGTTTTGCGCGTCGATGTTTTTCGTGCGGGCGCTTGTGTTTTTCGTGCGTTTGTGTTACAATGTTTTTAAGGAAGTGGTTTTATGCAGGTTTGGATGATCGCTTTGATAGTTATAGCATGCGTTGTAGCGTTTTTCGCTCTTTTGGTATTCGGCGGGGCATTGCTCGCCGTCAATATCGTTCTCGGGCGGCGGAGCAGGGAGACGTCGAATGTGTTTTCCGATAAGTACGGCATCGATCTCGGTTGGTTCGACGAGGTCAAGAATAGGACCGAGACTATCGAGATAGTCGCTTACGACGGCATCAAGCTCCGCGCATTGCATATCAAGCATGAGGACGGCGCGCATCGCGTCGCCGTTTTGCAGCACGGGTATTGCGCGTCGCCGCGCGCGATGCAGCCGTATGCCAAGATATTGTTCGACAAGGGTTACGATATCGTCATGCCGTCGGCGCGCGCGCACGGCATGAGCGAGGGCAAGTATATCGGCATGGCGTGGCTCGACAGGTTCGATTTTTCGCGCTGGGTGAAGCGCGTGATAGAGCTATACGGCGAGTCGGTCAAGATCGCCGTTATGGGCGTTTCCATGGGCGGCGCGACCGTCGTCGCTCTTGCCGGTATGCAACCGCCGCCGCAGGTCAAGTGCGTTATCGATGACTGCGGGTTCTCTTCGCAACGCGAGATATTTTATTCGTGCGTGCGTAAAGCACCGTTACCGAAAAGGCTGTGCGTGATGCCGCTCGCTTTGGGTATTCGGCTTAAATGCGGCTACTCGTATCTTGATGCGGATATCGTTCCGTTCGCGCAGAAAATGGATATACCGGCTTTGTTCATTCACGGCACGGCGGATGCCTTCGTTCCGTGCGAGCATGGCAAGAAGCTTTACGAGGCTTGCGGTTCGTCCGATAAGAGCATTTATCTCGTAGAGGGCGCGGAGCACGTCGCGGCGTATTCCCATGATAAAGAGGAGTATAAAAAGCGTTTGAGCGAGTTCGTCGATAGGACCGTCGGTGAATGAGTATAAGCAGGGGCGGTATTCGGCGGATGCTGACGTAAAGCCCCTATCGTCAACGCTATTGCGTTGACACTTCCCCCGAGAGGGGGAAGCGACGAGGTGTCGAGAGTAATTACGGTCATAAAGAGGGATGAGAGCGACGAGGTGTCGAGAGGAAAAAGCGGCGAGGTGGCGAGCTTGGTCGTAAAGCCCCTATCGTCAACGCTATCGCGTTGACACTTCCCCAGAGAGGGGGAAGCGACGAGGTGGCGGGAGTAATATCGGTCGTAAAGAGGAATGAGCGCGACGAGGTGACGGGAGAAACAAAGTGAGACTCTTCGCTTCGCTCAGAGTGACAAAACGGGATAAGATAAACGCATGCGAAAAAGTCGGTAACGGCTTTTTTGTTTGCCGTAAAACGGCTTGAAATTACGAAATTGTGTTTTTGTGTGGTAGCGGAATTATTGACAGACTGTTGTCATCAATGCGATGATAAACTTCGCTCGAAAATAACAAGGAGCGATGACATGCTGCGTAGTGAGAGAAAGATAATAGACGGTATCATGCTTATACATCCGATGCTCGAGAAGCTGCAAAAGAAGATAGAGGACGAACAGGAGCGCGTTATCGCGGACATGATCTCGCCTGCGAAAAAAATAGTCGAGGCGCTTTATGCGCTCGACGCTCGCAGGATAGATCTTTGCAATATCCATGTTTTATATTCGTTTATCGAGCAAGGGCTCGGCAGTTCTTTTTCCGTTTTGCTGAGCTGTGCGAAGGCCGGCGCGGACAGCGCGCTTTATAACAAGGCGCGGACATGCATGGAACGTGCGGGCTTTACTTTGGAGCGCGCAGGGCGGGAGTTCGAGTATTTGTTCAAACGGCTCGAACGTCGGCGCGCCGCCGTTCGCGTTGCGGGTGCGCCCGTGTTTGCTCGGGCGTATTACAGATACAAGCCGTAGCGGTCGGTCATTTTTCGCCTTTGGGTTTTCGGAACAGGTAAAACATGATGAACGGGACGGGCACGCACAGCGCGACGATAAGTATTATCGCGGCGGTCTTGGACATGGCTTTCGGCTTTTTTTCGGGTTCGGGCTCTGTACCTGTCGTGGAGTCGGGCTCTTCTTCTTTTTCTATGACGTTGGGCGGGGTGGGGTCGACGTTGACGTGCGCGTAGTAGCAGTATCCGCGGATATTGCCTACGGACACATAGTACCAGGTCTTGCCCGCGTCGGCGATGAGCTGTTCGCCGTCGATCGAGCCGTAGCATCTGCCCGACGTGCCGTTATCGAGCACGGCGGCTATCTCGGCTGTTTTTCTCGGCGCGGTGCGGAGGTTGACGGGCTGTCCGTCGTTGTCGCAGCGGAAGGTGACCGTTGTTTCGTATTTGGTGACGGGCGTATAGTCGACCGCTTGGACTTCGCTCGCTTTGACTAAGCCGACGAGGTCGTCATAGGATACCGAAATAAAACCGTCGGGCGACGGAGCGTCCTGTTTCAGGCAAAAATAGCCGGCGGGAAGTCTTACCGTCGGTTCGAGTTCCGAGTTGTACAGCGTCGCACCGCTCGGCATCATCAGGAACGTCAAAGACGCGATCACTGAAATTAGCGTCATACCGTAATTGTACGGCGCGGCGGCGCGAGAATATTATAAAGTTTTGGTGCGTTATGTCTTTATGTGTCGCACCGACGGGGCGCGGGGGAATGAGAGAGACGATCGGAAAGATACTCGATATCGAGCGCGAGCAGGAGCGGCGTTATCGCAATAGCGCGCTCAAACGATACAATACCGGCGAGAAGATACATCGCAAGCAGTTGGAGTTTCACCGTTGCAAAAAGCGCAATCGCTGGGTGTTCGGCGGCAACCGCACGGGCAAGACCGAGTGCGGCGCGGCGGAGACCGTTTGGCTCGCGCGCGGCAATCATCCTTACCGCGAGAACAAGCCGACCGTCGGCTGGGTCGTCAGTCTTTCGCGCAAGGTGCAGCGCGACGTAGCGCAGAAAAAGATACTCGCATATCTCGATCCCGATTGGATAGCGGACATCGTGATGGAGAGCGGCAAGGCGCAAAACCCGTCGGGCGGCGTTATCGATTACATAGCGGTAAAAAACGTTTTCGGGTCGCTGAGCATCATTGGGTTCAAGACGTGCGAGGCGGGACGCGATAAGTTTGCCGGCGCGTCGCTCGATTACGTTTGGTTCGACGAAGAGCCGCCCGAGGACGTTTACGACGAATGCGCAATGCGCGTCGTCGACAGGAAGGGGCTTATCTACGGCACGATGACGCCGCTTTTGGGGCTGACGTTCGTTTACGAGCGCATCTATCTCAATCGCAACAACGATCCCGAGATCTGGCACGAGTTCATGGAATGGGCGGACAACCCGTATCTCGACAGCGGCGAGGTCGAGCGCATCTCCGCCGCAATGACCGAAGCCGAGCGCGACGTAAGGCGGTTCGGGCGGTTCGTCGACGCGCGCGGCGCGGTCTACACGGAGTTTGACGAGCGCGTGCATGTTATCAAGCCGTTCGACGTGCCGAAGGAATGGCAGGACCGATTATCTATCGATCCCGGGCTTCACAATCCGTTGGCCTGTCACTGGTACGCCGTCGATCATGACGGGAACGTTTACGTTGTGGCGGAGCACTACGAGTCGGGGCTGTCCGTCGACAGACACTGCCGCGAGATAAAGCGCATTTGCGCCGAGCTCGGCTGGCATACCGATCGCGGCGGGCGCGTGCATGCGCTTATAGACAGCGCGGCGACGCAGCACACTCTGAATGCGGAAAAGTCGGTCGCGGAGCTGTTCTGCGAAAACGGCGTGCTCGTCGATACGCGCGTCGATAAGGATCTGTTTTCTGGCATCAACCGAGTAAAGAGCTATCTTATGTGCGACGGCAAGCCGAGGCTGTTCGTTTTTGCCACGTGCGTCAATATGATACGCGAGCTTAAAAGCTATCGCTGGGGCGACGGCGACAGACCCGTAAAGGTCGACGATCACTGTATTGACGAGCTTAGGTATTATCTTGCGTCGCGCCCGTCGCCGCCGAAGCGCGCGCGGGTCAAGAGCGAGATCGAGCTGGATAAAGAGCGGCTGATACGGCGGCGCGGCAGGGGGTCGTGGCGGAGGACGTTGGGATAAAGGCTTAGACGCATAAGCCCCTATCGGCACTTCGTGCCACTTCCCCCGAAAGGGGGAAGCGACGGCGTGACGGGGGCAGAAGTAGAAAGGGAAAGCGACGGCGTGACGGGGAGCATTAGACGGTAGGTGTTTGATTAAAGCATAGACGCATAAGCCCCTATCGTCCTCGCTGTGCTCGGACACTTCCCCCGAAAGGGGAAGCGACGGTGTGACGGGGAGCAGAAGTAGGAAGGGAAAGCGACGGCGTGACGGGAAGCGGAAGTAATGGGGGAAGTGACGGCGCGTCGGAGTGTGGAGGTAGAGACGGGATTTTATGGGTATCGAAAACGACGAGATATATTCTGCGGTGGTCAAGCGGGCGCGCGGGTATTCCGCGTGCGAGACGGTGGAGGAGTACGCGATGATAGACGGCGCGTTGGAGCTTGTCAAAAAGCGGGTGACCGTCAAGGACGTTCCGCCCGATATGACCGCGGCTAAGATGATATTCGACGGAGGGCGCGCGGACGGGTTGAGCGACGAGGAGCTCGAGCGCGAGCGAGTCAGGCTCTTGAAGGAACTTGCGGAGCTCGATGCGCGCGGAAAAGCTGTTGACAAGCGGCCGAATAACGGTCGGAAAGGAGGAGCGAATGGAGATAGTTGACTGCAAACACAACGTGAGGTGCGAGCTGGGCGCATGTCGGGCGAAAGCCGAGCACGTCGTCAAGTTCGACAGGGTGGGCATACGCAGCGGCATATTCGTATGCGGCAAGTGCCTCGGCGAGCTGTACGCGGCGATAGGCGCGCGCATAGTGCCTAAGTCCGTAGAGACTGCGAAAAAGCGCGGCAGGAGATCGGGCGATGAGGCGTGAGTACGAAGAAGAGCTCGTCGCGTCGGTCGTCAAGGATTTCGAGGAGCGGCGCGAAGCGCGTCGACCGTTTGAAACGCAGTGGCGGCTCGATCTTAATTTTTACATGGGCGATCAGTACTGCGCGGCGACGGCGACGGGCGAGATCGAGGACGTCGAGCGCGAGTATTACTGGCAGGAACGCGAGGTATTCAACCATATCGCGCCGCTCGTAGAGACGCGAAGCGCAAAGCTGAACGGAGTCCGCCCGACTATGACGGTGCGCCCGTTCTCGTCGGACGACGGCGACGTAAAGACGGCAAAGACCGCGTCCAAGATACTCGCGTCCGCTTGCGACAAGCTGGATATGGACGCGGTGCTCGCAGAGGGCACCGTTTGGTCGGAGATAACGGGCACGGTGTTCTATTACGTCGGTTGGGACGGGAACGCAGGCATGGACGTCGGCGGCGCGAAGGAGGGCGAGGCTTGCGTCAAGGTCGTGCCGCCGTTCGAGATATATCCCGACAGCGTGCTCAATCAGAACCTCGGCGACTGCCGCTCGGTAATACGCGCCCGCGCGGTGGACGTTGCCGAGCTGAAACGCGTTTTCGGCAAGGTCGTAGAGCCGGAAAAGACTGAGACCGTCGGCATCGTCGCCGCCGCGGTCGGGGGCGGTCTGACCTCGGTCGGAGTGCTGAACAAGCTGACCGTTTCCCGTCCGGACGGGCACGCGGTGCTTATCGAGCGTTATGCGCTGCCGAGCGCGGACAAGCCTAACGGCGAGTACGTCGCCGTTGCGAACGGCGTTTTGCTGTGCCGCGGCGAGCTGCCGTTCGTCAACGGTACGGACGGCGCGCGGACGTTCCCGTTCGTCAAGCAGGTGTCGCTTTTGAACGCGGGATGCTTTTTCGGCGCGTCGATCGTGGAGCGCGCGATACCCGTTCAGCGCGCGTATAACGCCGTCAAGAACAGGAAGCACGAGCTTTTGAACAGACTGTCGATGGGCGTGATGGCGGTGGAGGACGGGTCTGTCGATATAGACAACCTCGAGCAGGAGGGCATTTCGCCCGGCAAGATCCTCGTCTACCGTCAGGGCGCGACGCCGCCGCGCATGGTCGATTGCGGCAGTGTGCCGTCGGGGTTCGATGCGGAAGAGGCGCGGCTTCTGAACGAGTTTACGCAGGTAAGCGGCGTCAGCGAGATCATGCGGTCGTCGCGCGACGCGTCGTCGGCGATGAGCGGCGCGGCTTTGCAGCTGTTGATCGAACAGGACGATACGCGGTTGTCGCTGTCGGCGGAGCACGTGCGGCTCGCCGCGCGCGAGATAGCGCGGCAGTTGATACGGCTTTACAAGCAGTTCGGCACAGACGCGCGGCTGAGCCGTATCGTCGGAGATAACGGGCGCGTCGAGCTTTTGCGCTGGTCGGCGTCGGACATTTCGAGCGACGACGTAGTTTTCGAGACGGACAACGAGCTGCTGTCGACGCCTGCGATGCGGCAGAACATGATGTTCGAGCTGTACAAGCTCGGGCTGCTGTTCGACGGCGACGGCAAGATGACCGACGGGGCGAGGCACAGGTTTTTGGAGGCGCTCGGATACGGCGGTTGGGACGGCGGCGTCGATCTTGCGACGGTGCATGCCGGCGTTGCCGATACGGAGAACGTAAAGGATAAATACGCGCTCGGCGAGTTCGACGATCACGATCTGCATATCGACGCGCACGTCAAATATTTGCTGTCCGAGCGTCCGCTCGGCAAGCGTGCGGAACGGCTCAAAGCGCATATCCGCGAGCACGAGGCGGCGCGCGCCGCCGTTTCCGCAACGGGAGGGGAAAATGAAAAGATCGAGATGTGACGATGCGGCCGTCGCCGCCGAGAGCGGTATGGACGGGCTGGGGAAGTTCGGTTCGACAGAGGAACTGCTTTCCGCCTATAATGCGCTCCAAAGCGAATTCACCAAGCGGTGCCAGCTCGTAAAAGAGCTACAAGCGCGGCTCGACGCTACGGACGCACAGGCGGAGGATAACGCCGCGCCGCGGTCGTCGGCGCAGTGCGGCGGTGCGGACGGAACGATCGCGGAGTGCGGCGAGCAGGCTATCGCCGAAGTTTCCGCGGACGCGGAGCGCGCGGTCATGACGGACGGCGCGGACGAAGCGGACTATGACGAAGCGCGCATAGCGGAGGCTTTGGCTACGGTAGCCGCCAATGCGGCGGAATGCGCGGCGACGCTCGCGAGCTTGCAGCCCGTTATGGACGAGTGCCTTGCGCGCTACAAAAAGAAGCTGCTCGGGCTCGGAACGTTCGGCATGCCGTGCGGTACGGCGGTGATAACGCCCGCACGGCGACCGAGGACGCTTTCCGAGGCCAAGCGGCTTGCCGACGAAATGCTCAAATACAATTAAAAGGAGAGAAACATGGTAACTATACAAAACGCGGAAAACGCGCTCAAAACCGTATACCTCGGCACGGTGACGGAGCTTTTGAACACGAGGGTAAACCCGCTGCTCGCCAAGATAGAGCAGACCTCCGCCGACGTGTGGGGCAAGGAGATACGCACCGCCGCCAAGTTCGGCATAAACGGCGGTATCGGCGCGGGCGACGAGGACGGCGATCTGCCCGACGCTTACGGCAATAACTATCTTCAATTCACGTCGACGCTGAAAAACCTTTACGGTCAGATCGAGATCTCGGACAAGGCGATACGCGCGTCCGCCGACGGGCGCGGCGCGTTTACCGACCTACTCAACGCCGAGCTCGAGGGGCTGTTGAACGCGTCCAAATTCAACCTCGGGCGCATGCTCTACGGCGACGGCACGGGCAAGCTCTGCACGTTCAAGACCGACGCGGGCGATGTCGCCGCAGACAACGTGAGAAACCTCATCGAGGGGCTTGCGGTCGATATATATTCGTCGGCGGGCGCGAAGAAGGGCACGGCGCGCATAACCTACGTCGACCGAGCGAATAAGCGCGTCACGCTCGACGACGCGACCGTAACGATAACCGACGGCGACTCCGCGTATGTTCAGGGCTCTAAGGACAAGGAGATAACGGGTATCGGCGCGCTGTTTAACGGCACGAGCATTTACGGCGTGCAAAAGAGCGCGCATCCCTTCCTCAATCCGTACACGAAGAACGTCGGCGGCGGTATCGACGAGATCGTGATGCAGGAGGCGATAGACGCGCTCGATAACGACGCGGGCTCGGCGGTCGACTTTATTGCGTGCTCCCAGGACGTTAAGTATTCGTTCATCGATTACATGTCGGCGTTCAAGCGCAACATCGATTTCATGGAGCTCGAGGGCGGATTCAAGACGCTTTCCTATAACGGTCTGCCGCTCGTCTACGACAGGTTCGTGCCCGACGGCTGTATGTATCTTCTTAATACGAAGGCGTTCAAACTGCATATGCTCTGCGACTGGCGTTTCCTCGAAACGGAGAACGGCAAGATCCTGCGTCAGAATCAGGGCAAGCCGACCTATACGGCGACGCTCGTCAAGTACTGCGATCTTATCTGCTCCAAGCCCAACGGTCAGGCGATGCTGACGGGCATCACGCGCTCTTGACGGGGCGGGTGATAGAGGACGATATGCTCGGCATCGCGCGGCGGCTGAAAAGCATCGACGACGGCTATTTCATCTTTCTTAATTACAGGACGGGCAAGCTCGAGGTGCATAACGATAAGAACGGGGCGAACACGCTTTGCCTCGTTCTGCCGTACGACGCGCTCGACGAACGCACTGTCAGGCGCGTGCGCGAGACGCGGATAGAACGCGCGAGGGAGCTTATCGCGGAGCTCGAACGCTCGCAAAGGAGGGCGGTATGACGGTAAGACAGGCGGCGGTCGCGGCGGCGCGGATACTTCAAGCGGACGATGCGGAGGCGCTCCTCACCGACGGGGAAAAAACGGACGATGAGATCATGCTCGACGAGGACGTCAAGGCTTTGGCGACGGCGGTCAACCTCGCCGCGGCGGAAATGAGCGGCGACGGCTTCCCGATAGTTCGGCGCGTCGACGCGGAGTCCGTCGGCGGACGTATACCGCTCGCGGACCTGCCCGATCTCGTCGGCGTGACGGCGGTGGAGCGCGGCGGACTGCCCGTGCGGTTCGCGGTGGGAAAGACGGATATCGAGGTCGCGGACGACGGCGGGCATACCGTCGTTTATACCGCGGTCGCGGCGGAAAAAGCGCTGTCGGACGATGTGGAGCTCGGCGCGTTCGCCGCGGGGCTCATAGAGTATCTCGCGGCGCGTGATTACTGCCTCATCACGGGCAGGACGGACGAGGCGTCGATCTGGGATCAGCGTTACGTCGCGGAGTCCGAAAAACGTCGGCTCTCGCGCAGGGCAAGACTGCCGCGGCGACGGTGGGCGTGAGAGGGTGAGATTTTCGCTCGCGCTCGGAGCGACAAAACGAGCACGGCGGCGAACGGGCGTGAGATGGATGAGACTCTTCGCTTCGCTCAGAGTGACAAAACAGGCACGGCGGCGAACGGGCGTTGCGGAACGGCGGAATGTTTCAAAACCTTTTCGATTTGCTATGTAAGAAAGCGGAACGGCATAATGCTTCAAAGCCTTTTCGATTTGTTATGTAAGAAAGCGGAACGGCATATCGAATAAGATAACGAATAATAGGGGTCAAAAGAATGAAGATACCGACAAGAACGAGATACAGAAAGCGCATCGGCGCGTTTTCCGCGGTAGACGTCAAGCATGACGAGAGCGTGGTGTCGTTCTCGACGGCGGCGGAGTTTTACAACTTCGACATGTCGTCGGGCAGTCTGCGCGACGGGTACGGGCTCGAGCTGAACAAGCTCGTTCCCGTGTCGTCGTCGGGCTATTGGGTGTATCGCTACTATTCCGAGGAGGCGGGGCGGAACGTCGATCAGTACGTCTATCAAATGGTGACGGGCGCACTGCGTTACTACGATTCGTACACAGGCAGAACGAAGCTGATCTCGTCGACGTCGTACCCGCCTATCGACGCGCTCAATTACAGGCTCAACGGCAAGGACGTGCTGTTGATGTCGTGCGAGGGGCACAGACTTTTGACCTGGGACGGCGCGGCGCTCGTCGAGCATGCGGAAACGCCCGTGATAACGTCGATGGCGCTTCACTACGAGCGGCTGTTCGTCACGAGCCGTTCCGACCCGACAAAGGTCTTTTTCTCGGACGACCTCGATCCGACCAACTGGACGGCGAGTGCGACCGAGGGCGGATTCATAGAGCTTCTCGACGAGCGCGGCGAGCTGAACAAGGTAGTTTCGTTCGCCAACTATCTGTATATATTCCGCGACCGCGGGATAAGCCGAGTGACCGCATACGCCGATCAAACGGAGTTTTCCGTCGCCAATCTTTTCGTATCGGCGGGCAGGATATACCCCGAGAGCATCGCAAAGTGCGGCACAGTGATAACCTTTCTCGCGTCCGACGGGCTGTACGTCTTTGACGGTTACGAATGCCGGCGCGTCCTGCGCGAGCTCGACGGGCTGTTCACGGATAGGGCGGTCGCCTGCGCGTTCCACAACGGCAAGTACTTTCTGTCGTGCGTCATGGACTTTGCCGACGGGCGGAGCATCGGCTGCGAGAGCGTCGAGCATACCGCCAACGCGCTTCTCGTGTTCGATCCCGTGTCGGGCGAATACTCGATAACGCGCGGCGTGGATATCAGTTTTTTGGGCTCGTGCTCGTTCGACGGTACGGACTTCTTGATGGCGCACGACAAGCTGTCGAGCGGGGTAGTCGTACGCAACGGGATGCGGTTCAATAAGCTGCTGCCCAAACGGTGGCGCGGTCCGATGACCGATTTCGGCGCGCCCGATCTGACCAAAGCCGTGCGCGAGATCTACGTCGACAGCGCGACGGACTGCGCGTTGACCGTCGACGTCGGCAAAAAGACAAAGACCAAGACCGCGGCTGCGGGCAGTCGGCGCGTAAGGTTCAACGTCGCCGCGAAACGCCTGTCGCTCGCGATAGACTGCGACGCGAGCGACTGCAACATCGCGCCGCCGACGCTCGTTTATACGAGCTACTGATAAAGGAGGTTCGAGCTATGGACGCTTCGACTCGCGCCCTGCACATGGCGGAGGACAACGCCGAGCGTATTCGGATAACGGAGAGCGCGCTTAGGCGGTACGTTAACAAAAGGACCGCGTCGCGCGTCGCGCAAGGCACGGCTACGGACGGAAAGACGGTATTCGGCGCGATCGCGGGCGGCGCGGCGGTGGTCACGTTCGACGGCGGCGCGTGCACGCTGATCTTGGACGGCGCGCCCGTTGCGTTCGGCACGTCGCCGATATCGGCGGCGTTCGATACGGGCGGCGAGCTCATGCTCGACGGCGAGCGGCAGAACGCGCGCGCTCTCGTCATCGGCGGGTAACGGCGCGCAAACAACTATCAAGGGGGAATTAAATGACGGAGGAAATGATATCGACAGCCGTTGCCAACGGGCTGTGGGCGGTGCTGTTTTGCGTTTTGCTCGTGTACGAGCTTCGCGACAGCCGCAAGCGCGAGAGCCGCTACACGCTGACCATAAGCTCGCTGTCCGACAGGCTGGGCGCGGTGAACGGCATAGGAACGGCGGTGACCGCGGTCGGCGAGGAGCTTGCGGCGGTGCGGGACGTGACGGACGCGGTCAAGACCGACACCGCGGATATCCGCGCGGATGTGAAAAAACTCGCGGGCGGTGCGGTATGAGCGACGGTAAGACGGCGGCGGTAGCGGCGGACAGCAAGACCGCGCACAGTGCGCGGCGTTCCGCGCTGATAGCGGCGGGGCGTGCGGTCATGCGCCGTTACGCCTTGCAGAAATATCTCGATAATAAGGAGAAGTACGAAACACATGGCAAATGAACCGAGCGGGCGCGATAAGCTCGCGGACGAGATAAAGAAACTCGAGACCGTAGTTACGGACGTTAAAAAGCCGACGCTGCCGTCGGTCAAGCTCGAAGAGATCGAGTACGACGCGCCGACGGACGCCGAGCTCGAGCATAAGGCGGTAGGCGGGCTCGCCGATTACAAGACGCAGGGCGAGGCGGCGATACGCAAGGAGAACGCCGAGAGCGGCGCAGCACTCGAGAGCAAGCGCGAAGCGGCGGTATCGGGGCTGGACGGCGATCTGTCCGCGCTCGACGGCGAGTATGCCGCGGCGGCGCGGAACATAGATAACGACGTGCTCAAACGCGGGCTCGCGCGCTCGTCGATAGCCGCTACGCAAAAGGGCGCGCTCGAAGCCGACCGCGCGAAAAGCGCTGCCGCGCTTCGCGAGAGTTATGGCAAGCGTATTTCCGAGCTGGACTCGGAGATATCGTCGCTCGGCGCAAAGCTGCAGACCGCGCTCGATAACTTCAACGTCAGCTATGCGGTCAAGCTCAACGAGGCTATCGCAGGGCTTAAAACGGAGCGCGAGAACAAGATCGCCGAAGCCGCCAAGTACAACAACGAGATACGCGCCAAGCAAGCCGCGCTCGATGCGGAGCGGCTCAAGACCGAGAGCGATCTGTACTCCGCCGCGCTCAAACAGCAGGACGCGGCGACCGATCTCGATATCCTGTCCAAGGACAAGCGCGAGGTCATTTATAGGGAAGTGTACAAAAAGATGGACGACTATCTCGCGTCGCTGTCCAAAGAGCAGGCGCGTATCGAGATACGCAATCATACGCTGTACCGCGATCATCTGTCGGACGTCTATTTCTACAAGCTGTACGATAAGTACGGGAGGTGACGGTGAAGATAAAAGAACGGATAAAGAACGTCGGGTTTTGGGTCAGTCTTTTGGGCTCGGTGTTTCTCATGCTCGGCGCGTTCGGGATAGAGATAGGCGACGAAACGGCAAGCGCGATAATCAATGCGGTAAGCTCGATGCTCGTACTGTTCGGCATAGCGTCCGACCCGACGAGCGGCGCGGGCTATCTCGATGCGGCGGACGCCGTGCCAGACGCAGACGGGGTGGCGGCGACCGTAGCCGCGGCGGAAGCGGACGGCGGCAACAGCGGAGAGGATAGCGGCGGCGCGTAAGCCCCTATCGTCAACGCTCGCGCGTTGCCACTTCCCCCGAGAGGGGGAAGCGATGAGGTGACGGGTGGAATAACTTCGCCGCCTTTGGGGAATGTGTCTGCGAAACTCGCGGTAACTTCTTCGCCGCCCCCTTTTGGGGGAGGTGTCCGAGCGTAGC
>CAJTND010000015.1 GCA_910577995.1 uncultured Christensenella sp.
AGGACCACCGGTTTATCTACGACTATGTAGGCCTTCACAGGCCCAAGGACTTTCCAAAGAAGATGACCGCCATCTTAGCCAAATACTTCCCGCCTATACCTGAGAGGGAGGTAAAAGAGGCTGCCGCCGCGGCAAAGAAAGCCGCCGCGGAAGAAAAACGCGCCGCCGCGGAAAAAGCCAAGCAAGCCAAGTTCGACGCGCTCAGCGACGAAAAGAAAGCCGCTATCGAGGCAAAGAACAAGCGCAAAGCGGAGAAGCAGGCGAAGAAAGACGCCGACACCTTTGCCGAGTTCAACAGGCTGAGAGCCGCCAACGGTCAGACCGTGCTCACGGAAGCCGATCTCGCCGACGAGCCCGCGCAAGCCGAGCCGACCGTTGCCGAAGCCGTAGACGCGCCTGCGGAGACCGCGGACACCGCGACCGAGCCTGTTGCCGAGGACACTGCCGACGCGCATGACAAAGACTGATCAACGCAAAACAAAAAATAAACTAAGCGCCGCGGGCGGATGATAGGTCCGCCCGTCGGCTTAACGGAGAGAGTAATGGACAAGAGCAAGATTTTATCCGAGATGACGCTTGAGCAAAAAGCCGCGTTTTTGACCGGCAAGGATTTTTGGCAGACGCTCGACTTCGAGGAGTTCGGCGTGCCGTCGATGTTCCTTTCGGACGGACCGCACGGACTGCGCAAGCAGGCGGCTGCGGCAGATCATTTGGGACTCAATGCGAGCATCCCCGCGACGTGCTTCCCGACGGCGGCGACGATGGCTAACAGCTGGAACGTCGAGCTCGGCGAGAAGATGGGCGAGGCGCTCGGCGAAGAGTGCGCCGCGCTCAAGGTAAATATGCTGCTCGGTCCGGGAACCAATATGAAGCGCAATCCGCGTTGCGGACGCAACTTCGAGTACTTCTCCGAAGACCCGTATCTCGCCGGCAAGATGGCGGCGGCTTACATACGCGGTATACAAAAGAACGGCACTTCGGCTTGCGTCAAGCACTTCGCCTGCAACAACCAGGAAGAGCGGCGCATGGTCACCGATTCCGTCGTCGACGAGCGGACGCTGCGCGAGATATATCTCACCGCGTTCGAGATAGCCGTTAAGGAAGGCAAGACCAAGTCGATAATGACCTCTTACAACAAGATAAACGGCGAGTTTGCCAATGAGAGCGAGCACTTACTGCGCGAGATACTGCGCAACGAGTGGGGCTTCGAGGGCGTTGTCGTATCAGACTGGGCGGGCAGCAACGAGCGCGTTGCGGCGGCTCACGCGGGCAGCGATCTCGAGATGCCGGCTTGCAAGTACGGTATCGAGGATATAATCAAAGCGGTGCAGTCGGGCGAGCTCGACGAGAAGTACGTCGACGAATGCGTCCTGCGGCTTCTCGACCTTGCCGAAACCACCTCGGCGGTCACGCCGCTCGACGACTTCGACAAGGAAGCGCACCACGAGCTCGCGGAGCAGTGCGCGGAAGAAAGCATCGTCCTTCTTAAAAACAACGGCGTGCTTCCGCTCAGATCGGGCGCGAAGGTCGCTATAATCGGCAGCTTCGCCGAGAACCCGCGCTATCAGGGCGCCGGCTCGTCGATAGTCAATCCGACCAAGCTCAACAAAGTGACCGAGCTTATGAACAAGCCTGCGCCGCGCAACAAGGAATACCGCCAGCGCATAGGCACGGCGGCTAACGTGGAGATCCCCGTCGTCCGCTCGGTCGTCGAGGACGCGATGGCGGACTATACGCTCGACTTTATCGGCTTCGAGCAGGGCTTCCACCGTTACGGCAAGAAGAAAAAGGGTCTTATCAAGAAAGCCGTCGCGCTTGCAAAACGCGCGGACGTTGCGCTGTTGTTCCTCGGTCTGGACGAGGTCAGCGAGGCGGAGGGGCTTGACAGAGAGCATATCAAGATCCCCTCCAACCAGATAGATCTTTATAAGGCTATACGCGCCACCGGCACGAAGGTAGTAGTCATGCTGTCGTGCGGAAGCTGTGTCGAGCTCGATTGGGCGGACGACAGCGACGCGCTCGTCTATGCCTGTCTTTCCGGTCAGGCGTGCGCCGACGCTATGCTCGACGTCGCCACGGGCGCGGTCAATCCGTCGGGCAAGCTCGCGGAAACGTTCCCCGTCAAGTACGAGGACTGCTCGAGCGCATCGCATTTCCCCGGCAAAAAACTTACGGTCGAATACCGTGAAGGTCCGTACATCGGCTACCGCTATTACGACACGGCGGGCGTGCCCGTAGCGTACCCGTTCGGTTTCGGTCTGTCCTACACCGAGTTCGAGTATTCCGATGTCAAAGCGGATAAGAACGGCGTAAGCTTCACCGTGACCAACGTCGGCGACCGCCGCGGCGCGGAGATAGCTCAGCTCTACGTCGGCAAGCCCGACGGCAAGATATTCCGTCCCGCAAAAGAACTGAAAGGCTTTGCCAAAGTCATGCTCGACGCTGGCGAGAGCGCAAAGGTCGAGATACCGTTCGACGACAAGACGTTCAGATACTTCAACGTCAAAACTAATAAATGGGAAGTCGAGGGCGGCGAATATAAGCTTTACGTCGGAGCGAGCTCCGCGGACATTCGGCTCACCGCCGAGGTCGAGCGCGAGGCGACGACCGACGAATTGCCTTACGACGCCGAAACGCTTCCGTCGTATTACAGCGGCAATGTCGCCGCGGTCGGCGACGAGGAGTTCCGCGCGTTGCTCGGCAGAGATATACCCGGTGCCGAATACAAATTTTACAGAAGAAAGAGGATGCTCATCGACGAGAACTGCACGGTCAGCGACCTGCGTTATTCCAAGCGCTGGGTGGGCAGGCTGTTCTCTGGCGCGATACGCTTTTTGATAGGCGCGGCGCGCGCGTTCGGCAAACGCACTTTTGCCAATACTCTCGTAATGGGCGTTCTGCATCAGCCTGTGCGCGGACTTGCCAAGTTCGGCGGTATGAGCCGCAGACAGATGGAAGCCATGCTCATGATGTTCAACGGTCACTTGTTCAAGGGCTTGGGCAGGTTCTTCTCCAAGAGCAAAGCCGAAAAGGAGAAGGCTAAGAAAGAGAAGACGGAGAAGAAAAACAAATAAATCGCTTACTGACGCGGCATACTAAAACAATGAAACTTATAAGCTTTACCGTACCGTGCTATAATTCGCGGGAATATATGGAAAAGTGCGTCGACAGTCTGCTCATGGGCGGCGACGACGTGGAAATAATCATCGTCAACGACGGTTCGTCCGACGACACGCTCGACATAGCCAACGCCTATGCCGAGCGTTTCCCCGATACAGTAAAAGTCATCGACAAGGAAAACGGCGGACACGGCTCGGGCGTCAATGCCGGCATGAGAGCGGCGACGGGGCTTTACTTCAAGGTCGTCGATTCCGACGATTGGCTGGACTCTGCGGCGCTCAAGGACCTTATCGAAGTGATCAAACAGCACAAGGCGGACAATACTCTGCCCGACCTGTATATAACCAACTTCGTATACGACAAGGTATCCGCCGAGCAGAAGTACGTCAGCTCTTACGAAAAGATGATGCCCGCCCGCGAGATAATCGGTTGGGATAGGGTAGAGAAATTCGCTTACTCGCACATGCTTCTGATGCACTCGCTGATGTACAAGCGCGACAGGCTATTGGAGAGCGGAACGATACTTCCCGAGCATACGTTCTATGTTGACAACATTTTTGCGTATAAGCCGCTGCCGTATATGAAAACGCTTTGCTATGTCGACGTCGACCTGTATCATTACTTTATCGGGCGCGACGATCAGTCGGTAAACAAGAGCAACTTCATCAAACGCTACGACCAACAGCTCCGCGTCATGAAATGCATGATAGACGCGTACAGCTATAACGACCTCAAAAAGATGGACAAGCACCTGCGCCGATATATGTGGCACGCGATGTTCGTTATACTTGTCAACACGGTGTTCTTTATCTGCGCGGAAAAGTCCAAAGAGCGTAAAGCCGCGCTCAAAGAGCTTTGGCGGTATATGAAAAAGACAGACCGAAAGATGTTCAACAAACTGCGCTATCGCTCGTACGTGTCGCTCGTCAACTTCCTGCCCTGGGGGCTGAGGTCGTTCATCATGAACAAGAGCTACGACTATCTTTGCAAAAAGATAAACATCGGCTGACCGATAAACAAAACCGCGCTATGCGGTTTTTTGTTTGCCTTATATCCGCACCGACGGAATTATCCGCGCCGCCGTATAATTCCCGCGCGGCATGTCGATAATTTCGGCATGGTCACTTACTGTATAGGTTCGGCGCGGCAAAAGCGCGCATACTTCGAGGACGCGAGCGGCGTCGTCGTCCTGGACAATGTGGAAGTCCTGTTCTGCGCGAGCGAGAACGGGCGGAACTACTTCGCTTACGGCGATATGCCGTTCGGCACATTCACCGTGGAGGAATACCTGCGCTATCGCCGCGCGCTGTGCGCGACCGAGTTCTCGCTCGAACCGCTCCGCGCTTTCGGCATACAGCCCAACAAACTGATACGCAGGCTTACGCCCGTCGAGATGCGCTGTGTCGCATACCTTGAAAAGACCTGGGGCAAGACCGATAAAGCCGTAGTCATCAATCTCGACGGCACAAGGTTTTCGCGCCGTGCAAACGCATTGCTCAAAAAACTGATAGCCGCGATAGAGGGCGACGCTTACGTCTGTATAACCGACGCGCGGTTCATGACGCACGCGGAAAACGGATACAAAACGCTGACATTCGGCGTGCCGACGGCGGGTGAAAAGCCGACGTTCTACGCGGCGAAAAAGCTCGCGCACCGCATCGGCGCAAAACGCGTGTCGATAATGTGACTGTTAAAAATCATCGGTACGGCTAAGCCCCTATCGGCACTACGTGCCACTTCCCCCGAGTGGGGGAAGCGACGAGGTGACGAGTGAAACGACTTCGCCGCACCCGTTTGGGGGAGGTGTCCGAGCATAGCGAGGACGGAGGGGGCTTTGCGGTAGGGCAGGGATAGAATTATAAAGCAATCGTTGCTATAAAGCCCCTATCGGCACTACGTGCCACTTCCCCCGAGAGGGGGAAGCGACGAGGTGACGAGTGAAACGACTTCGCCGCCCCCGTTTGGGGGAGGTGTCCGAGCATAGCGAGGACGGAGGGGGCTTTACGGTAAAGCAGGGATGGAGAGTTAAAACAAATGTAACTGTAAAGCCCCTATCGGCACTACGTGCCACTTCCCCCGAGTGGGGGAAGCGACGAGGTGACATGTGGAAAAAACTATCGTCTGTATCTACGAGCGACGGCGCGTCGTGTATATGTAACGACTTCGCCGCCGACGTTAGAGCAATGGTGTGATGCGTGTAACCTCTTCGCCGCCCCCGTTGGGGGGAGGTGTCGGCGAAGCCGACGGAGGGGGCTTTTGTCACTCCGAGCGTAGCGAAGAGTCTCTTATAACAAAAGGCAAATCATATCTATAATTTTTCCGTTCATTCGCTTGACAAAGGCGAAAAGAGGGAATATAATATATTCGACAGTTGCTTATTGCGAACCAATGTTGCATTAAGCGAACCGCTGTCGAATATATATAAAACGCAAGGAGATAAGATGTCGCTTATACAAGCGCCGCAAGGCGAGTCGATAACAGTGGTGCGCGTCGCCGCCGATGAAAAGACGCGCAAGCATTTGCAGGATCTCGGCATAATGTCAGGCGCACAGCTGACGCCGCTCTCTTTTTCAGACGGCAGTATGATAGTTCGCGTCCGCGATTCGCGCATCGCCGTCAACCGCGATATCGCGGAAAATATAATAGTTAGAAAAAGCTTCGTTTTCGAGTGATGTTTTTTCATGCTCATGCGAGGCTTTAATTTTGCCGTACGGTTCGCTATTGCTAACCAAGTGCTATCGGGCGGCATCGACTTATAATACGGAGGTATATCGTTATGGAGAAGAAGCTCTCGGAGCTTTTGCCCGGAGAGAAAGGCGCAGTCTCGCGCGTCGCCGCAGAGGGGCGGATACGGCGCAGACTGTTGGATATGGGCGTAACGCCGGGCGCGGCGGTCGTCATGCGTAAAAAAGCGCCGCTCGGCGATCCGCTGGAAGTGACGGTGCGCGGGTATGAGCTGACGCTTAGGAAGAGCGAGGCGGACTGCGTTACGGTCGCCGTCGACGCATAGATCGGTAAATACGCGCCTTGCGGAAATGTGCAGCGGGGCGGCGTAAATTTTTTTCGTTAAAGGAGACGAAATATCATGAAGGTGGCGCTGATAGGAAATCCCAACTGCGGCAAGACGACGCTGTTCAACCGATTGACGGGGAGCACGGCGCACGTCGGCAACTGGCCTGGCGTGACGGTAGAGAAGCGCGAGGGCAGTTACAGGGGCGCGAAAAAGCTGACGGCGGAGCGCGTCGATATCGTGGATCTGCCCGGTATCTATTCGCTTTCGCCGTACACGCCTGAGGAGATAGTCTCGCGCGATCAGATGATAGACGGGCGACCCGACGTCGTGCTGAACATCGTCGACGCGACCAATCTCGAACGAAATCTTTACCTCACGACGCAGGTGCTCGAGGCGGATATACCCGTGGTCGTCGCGCTCAACATGACCGACGCGCTCAAACGCGACGGCGACGAGATAGACGTCGGCGCGCTCGAAACTGCGCTCGGCGTGCCCGTCGTTTTGATAAGCGCGCTAAAGGGCACGGGCGTAAAGGAGCTGATGGCGCGCGTTATCGATGCGGCAAGGTCGCCGCGCGTCGGCGAGAGCGTTATCTCGGGAACGGCGTATCGCGCGCTCGTCGACCGTTTGCGCGAGACGCTCGCGGCGGAGAATATAGAGCACCCGCTGTTCCGCGCGGTAAAGCTCGTCGAGGGCGACGAAGCGGAGCGCAAGCGGTTTCCCAATATGGCGGCGGCGCTCGACGGGATAAAAGACAAGCTCCCGGACGACGGCTACGGCGGCGATACGGAGGCGTTCGTCGCGGATGCGCGGTATACGTACATAGCAAAGAATTTTTCGCCGTGCTTAAAGCGGGCGGAGCGCAGGTCGGGGCTGTCGCGGTCCGACAAGGCGGACAAGGTGCTTACGCACAGGATATGGGCGATACCGATATTCATCGCCGTCATGTTCGCTATATTCCATATAACGTTCAGCGAGGATATACTGTTCCTCAATTCGTGGTTCGGCGTAAAGGTGACAAACGAGCGGCTCCCCCCGCCGCCGTGCTCATGGTCGAGGCGGGCGACGTCGGCGTGCCGAGTCTCGGCGTTTGGCTGCAAAGCCTGTTGGGGTGGTGTACCGGCAGTCTTATAGACGTAACGTCGGCGGGGCTCGCGCGCGCGGGCTACGCCGATACATGGGTTTCCGGTTTTCTGTGCGGCGGACTTTTGTCCGGACTCGATTCGGTGCTCAGCTTCATACCGCAGGTAATGCTGTTGTATTTGTTTTTATCCATACTCGAGGACACGGGTTATATGGCGCGAGTCGCGTTCATACTCGACCGCGCGTGCAGGCGGTTCGGGCTGTCGGGCAAAGCGTTTATGCCGCTCCTGATGTGCTTCGGTTGCGCCGTGCCCGGCATAATAGCGACAAAGGCGTTGGAGGACGAAAAGGAGCGTCGGCTCACCATAATGCTTTCCCCGTTCTTTTCGTGCGGCGCGAAGCTGCCCATATGGGCGACTTTCGCGGGCGTTATGGCCAATACTTACTGGTCGGGCTACGGCGATCTTGCCGTGTTCGTCATGTATTTGATGGGCATCGCCGTTGCGGTGCTTGCTGCGGTCCTGCTCAAATCTACTGCGCTCAAAGGCGATACGCCGCCGTTCATCATGGAGCTGCCTGCGTACCACCGTCCGCAGCTGCGCTCGACGCTTTTGCACCTCTGGGATAAGCTCAAGCATTTCGTGACGCGCGCGGGCACTGTCATCGCCGCGTCGATAATAGTCATCTGGTTCTTGTCGTCGTTCGGCAAGGGCGGATACTGCGATATCAACGACAGCATCATAGGCTATATCGGGCGCGGTCTGCAATACCTGTTCTATCCGATATTCGCCGCGCCCAACGGGTTCACGTCCGCCGCCGCGCAGAGCGATTATGCCTGGCGGCTGGTCGTTGCGGCGATGACCGGTCTGATAGCGAAAGAGATGGTCGTCGCTACGCTCGGCACGATGGCGGGGCTCGACGGCGACGCTATCCTCGACGGCAGCGCGTCCGCGGCGGACAGCGAGGCGTTCAACGCGATGCTCGGCACTATGACGCCTGCGGCGATGTTCGCGTATATGGCGTTCAATCTGTTCAGCGTGCCGTGCATGGCGGCGGTCGGCGCGGCGATTGGCGAGCTCAACTCGAAAAGAAAATCCGCGCAGGCGATACTGTTTTGGCTGATAACGTCGTATGCGGTTAGCTTTACGGTTTTTTGGCTGGGCAACTTCGGCACTTACATGTACCCGATGAGCATAGTCGTCGCTCTTTTGATAGCCGCGGCGGTAGGCTTTGCGATTTTTAAGATCGTTAAGAATAAACGCAAGGTCGGGAGCATGCGGCTCGCGGCGGCGGAAAGCGCGGCGACGGTAACTTCGACGAGCGAGGAGGGCGACGGGGAATGAGACCTTTGGAAATAGTTTTGATCATCTGTATAATTCTGTTCGTCGGCGGTATCGCCGCATGGAGCATAGCAAAACGCGTGCGCGGGAAAAAGGGCAAGGGCGGCGGCTCGCCGTGCGGCTGCGATTGCGGCGTGTGTTCGGCTGACTGCGGACGCAAGCCCGCACCGCAAAACGACGACGGCATGCCCGAGATAGCGGTGCGGTCGCTCGTTGCATGCGAGCTTGACGGTATAGCCGATAAGATGCGCGCCGACGCGGAAAAAAAGTCGGATAGTATTGACAAAAGCAAAGAATAGGCGTATAGTATCGTATAGTAAACAACGATCCGCCGCGGCGGACGAAAAGGAGAGAAAAGACCATGAGGCTTGCGGAAGCTTTGCTCGAGAGAGCGGACTTGAATACGCGGATAGAATCGATGCGCGGACGGCTTGCCAATAACGCGCGCTATCAGGAAGGGACGGAGGTCGGCGAGAAACCGACCGAGCTTTTGAAGGAGCTCGATAAGTATTTCGTGCGGTTCGAATACCTCGTCGCCGCTATCAACAGGACCAACGACGGCACGCGCGCCAAGAACGGCAAAACGCTGTCCGAGCTTATAGCAAAACGCGATGTGCTCGCCAAGCGCGTTTCCGTGCTCAAAGAGTTTTATCGCAATGTGTCGGCAGTGGTCACGCGCCTTACTCATACCGAAGTAAAGATACTTCCCGCTTACGATATAAACAAACTCCAACGCGATATCGACGCATGTTCCAAGGAACTGCGCGAGGTCGATACGCTTTTGCAGGAAAGTAACTGGACGGCGGAGCTTATAGAAAGTAAGTAGGCTCGTCGGGCGAGCAGGTAGCGGAAAGCAAAGGCGGACGTCAAGCTCCGCGACGGAGTTATCAGTCGCTCCATTAATTGAGTAATGTGCGCAAGACCGCGATCCCTTTTATTGTAAAGTCATTACAGTTACATGCGCAATGTTACGATTTAAGATCTTTCATGATTTTTTACCGGACGTCGATTTGTTTAACGCGAGGGCGGGCAAGGGGCATCGCCTCGGCAAGCATAACGGCGGCGCGATACGCGTCGCCGTTTTTCATATCGTTATCTGCGCGGCTCGGGATCGAAAAGATGAGATCCCTCGCCGCGCTCGGTATGACAAACCGGGCAGTGTAGGAGTACGGCAAAACGGGCGAGAACGGGGGTATGGTAAATAGGCTTTGCCGTGGTACGGCAATACAAGCATTATTCTAAACACATGTCGCAAAACTTCATAATTATTTTTCAATATATTGTGTAAATTGTGTTAATATTTTTTCGCAAACCACAATATATTGTGGTAAAAGGCTTGACACGCCTATTGCCGTGTGCTATAATGGCAACACTTTCGGAGGTTTACATGTTTCAAGTAGTCAAAAGAGACGGAAAGACAACTGCGTTTGACATATCCAAGATAAGTCAGGCGATCAAAAAGGCGTTCGACGCGCAGACCAAGCAGTACAACGATGATATAATCGATCTTATATCGTTGCGCGTTACCGCTGATTTTGCGGGCAAGGTCAACAACGGGCTTGTCGCGGTCGAGGACGTTCAGGACAGCGTCGAGCGCGTTCTGATACAGTCCGGCTATGCCGACGTCGCCAAAGCGTACATACTTTACCGCAAGCAGCGCGAGAAGATACGCAACATGAAGTCTACCATCCTCGACTATAAGGATCTTGTAGACAGCTATGTCAAAGCGTCGGATTGGCGCGTCAAAGAGAACTCGACGGTCACGTACTCGGTCGGCGGACTTATCCTGTCCAACTCGGGCGCGATCACCGCCAACTACTGGCTGAGCGAGATCTACGACGACGAGATAGCCGCCGCGCACCGCAATGCCGACGTGCATATCCACGACCTTTCCATGCTCACGGGCTATTGCGCGGGCTGGTCGCTGCGTCAGCTCATACAAGAGGGCTTGGGCGGCATACCGGGCAAGATATCGTCGTCGCCGGCGAGCCATCTTGCGACGCTTTGCAACCAGATGGTCAACTTCCTCGGCATCATGCAGAACGAATGGGCGGGCGCGCAGGCGTTCTCGTCGTTCGATACGTATCTCGCGCCGTTCGTCAAGGCGGACAACCTCAGCTTCGGCGAGGTCAAAAAGTGCATCGAGTCGTTTATCTACGGCGTAAACACGCCGTCGCGCTGGGGCACGCAAGCGCCGTTCAGCAATATCACGCTCGACTGGACGTGCCCGCCCGATCTCGCGGAGCAGCCCGCGATAGTCGGCGGCAAGCCGCAGGACTTTAAGTACAAGGACTGCAAGAAGGAAATGGATATGGTCAACAAGGCGTTCATCGAGATAATGATCGAGGGCGACGCCAACGGCCGCGGCTTCCAATACCCGATCCCGACCTATTCCATAACCCGCGATTTCGACTGGTCGGAGACCGAGAACAACAAGCTCCTTTTTGAAATGGCAGCCAAGTACGGCACGCCTTACTTCTCCAACTACATCAATTCGGACATGGAACCGTCCGACGTGCGCAGTATGTGCTGCCGCCTTCGCCTCGACCTCCGCGAGCTCCGCAAGAAGTCGGGCGGCTTCTTCGGAAGCGGCGAGAGCACGGGCTCGGTCGGCGTCGTAACGCTCAATATGCCGAGGCTCGCGTACCTTTCCGCGGACGAGGCGGAGTTCTATACCCGTCTTGACAAGCTGATGGACGTCGCGGCGCGCTCGCTCAAGATCAAGCGCGATATCGTGACCAAGCTCATGAACGAGGGTCTTTACCCGTACACGCGCAGATACCTCGGCACGTTCGACAACCATTTCTCGACGATAGGTCTTGTCGGTATGAACGAGGCGGGGCTCAACGCCAAGTGGCTGCGCGCCGACCTTACCGACGTGCGCGTGCAGGAGTTCGCGAAGAACGTACTCAACCACATGCGCGAGCGTTTGGTCATTTATCAAGAGCAGTACGGCGATCTTTACAACCTCGAAGCTACGCCCGCGGAGTCGACGACTTACCGTCTTGCAAAGCACGACAAGGAGCGTTATCCCGACATCATCACCGCCAACGAGGGCGGCACTCCGTACTACACCAACAGCTCGCATCTGCCCGTCGGCTATACCGAGGACGTGTTCTCCGCGCTCGACATACAGGACGAATTGCAGACGCTCTACACCTCGGGTACTGTTTTCCACACCTTCCTCGGCGAGAAGTTGCCCGATTGGAAAGCGGCGGCGAGGCTTGTCCGCAAGGTCGCGGAAAATTACAGACTTCCGTACTTCACGCTGTCGCCGACGTATTCCGTATGCCGCGACCACGGCTATATAGCCGGCGAGGTCTACCAATGCCCGAAGTGCGGCAACAAGACCGAGGTCAACAGCCGCATAACCGGTTACTACCGTCCCGTTCAGAACTGGAACGACGGCAAAGCTCAGGAGTTCAAGGATCGTTTGGAATACGATACCGCCAAGTACGTCACGCCGCACCCGACGCGTCCCAACGTTTCGGCACAGCCCGCGGCGGAGCATGTCGAGCATGCGTTCGCTCAGCAGGCGGCAGCCGCCGACACGGCGCTTGCCGACCATGCGTGCGTATGCGAAGCGCCGCACGTGACGAGCGAGAAGATACATTATTCGCTGTTCACCACGCCGACCTGTCCCAACTGCAAGATAGCGATACCCATGCTCGAAAAAGCGGGTATCGAGGTCGAAGTGATCAACGCGGTCAGCGATCCCGACATGGCGCGCAAGTACGGCGTAAAGCAAGCGCCGACGCTCGTCGCGACGGACGGCGACAAGTTCGATAAGTACGCGGGCGTCGCGGCTATCAAGAGCTTTATAGACAAAGGAAACGTCAATGCATGATCTTATAGTGATCGGCGGCGGAACGGCGGGGCTTAGCGCCGCCGTTTACGCTTGCCGCGCAAACAAGAAAACGCTCGTAATAGAACGCGAGTCGTTCGGCGGACAGATAACCGCCGCGCCCGTTGTGGAGAACTATCCGGGCATCGGCTCGATCTCGGGCGCGCAGTTCGCGTCCGACCTGTTCGACCAGGCGGAGGCGCAGGGCGCGCAGTTCGTTTACGAAAACGTTACGGCTATCGAAAAGGGCAGGACGTTCAAGGTAAAGACCGACGGCGGCGAGTACGAGGCGCGCGCCGTGATAATAGCGGCGGGCTGCGAGCATAAAAAGCTCGGCGCGGTCGGCGAGGACAAGCTGATAGGCTCGGGCGTGAGCTATTGCGCGCTGTGCGACGGCGCGTTCTTCAAGGATAAAACAGTCGGCGTGGTCGGCGGAGGCAACGCCGCATTCGCCGCGGCTACGTACTTAAAGGACATCGCGAGGACGGTATATCTTATCCACCGCAGGAGCGCGTACCGCGCCGAGCCGACGACCGTCGACAAGCTCAGACGCACTGCGCGCGTGCGGTTCCTGCCCAATTCGCGCGTTACCGAAATGATAGGCGGCGAGTGCTTAAAAGGCGTCAAGCTCGATATAAACGGCTTGACGCGCACGCTCGCGCTCGACGGACTGTTTATAGCGATAGGACAGCAGCCCGATAACGGCGCGTTCGGCGTTGCGCTCGACGGCGACGGTTACATACTCGCGGACGAGCATTGCCGCACCGACGTAAAGGGGATATACGCGATAGGCGATTGCAGAAAAAAGACCGTAAGACAGCTCACCACCGCGGCGGCGGACGGCGCGATAGCCGTAGCGACCGCGCTCGGCGAGATGTTTTGAGCAGGATAAAGACCGCGTTCACGGCGGTCTTTTATTTTGCCCGCGTCCTTTAATCGGTTGCATTTGCGGCGGTAAAATGTTACAATATATACGACAAAACTTTACTCGGAGATAAATCGTGATACAGGAATACTGCGGAGTAATGGGCGCATACGACTTTGACGGCGGCGACGTCGGGTTCGATCTTTACCACGGGCTGTACTCGTTGCAGCACCGCGGACAGGAGAGCTGCGGCATAGTCACCAACGCCTATGTAAGGCTAAATACCGTCAAGGGCAAGGGGCTCGTCAACGAGGTCTTTAACAAAGAGAACCTCGCGACGCTCAAGGGCAATATCGGCGTAGGTCACGTCGGCTACGGCACCAACGAGGACGGTAACGGCATATCGCCCATCGTTTCGCGCTATTGCAAAGGCACGATGACCGTTGCGATGAACGGCGTGATAACCAATTACGACGAGCTTAGGTCGGGGCTCGAACAGCGCGGCGCGATATTCCAAAGCCTGAGTCACACGGAAATGATAATGAACCTTATCGCCGTGGCGCGCACGCAGACGCACAGCGCGGAGGATGCGGTGCGCGTCGCCGTATCGCAGTTGAAGGGCGCGTTCTCGCTTATAGTAATGAGCCCGAAAAAACTGATCGCCGCGCGCGACCCTTACGGTTTCCGTCCGCTGTCGGTAGGCAAGCGCCGCAATACGTATTACTTTACGTCGGAGACCGCCGCGCTCGACGTTATCCGCGCGGAGCGTCTTTTCGACGTCAAGCCCGGCGAGATAATCAAGATCGACGAAAACGGCGTGACACATTACGACGGCGTTTCACCGCGCAACGCGCTCTGCGTGTTCGAGTACGTGTATTTCGCGCGTCCCGATTCTTTCCTCGACGACGGAAAGAGCGTATACCGCGCGCGAGTCGATATAGGCGGCGAGCTGTACCGCGAACACCCCGTCAAGGCGGATATGGTCGTCGGCGTGCCAGATTCGGGCTTGCATTTCGCGCTCGGGTATTCTTATGCGAGCGGCATACCTTACGGCGTGGGTCTGGTCAAAAATTCTTATGTCGGCAGGACGTTCATCAGGAACACCGACGAGGTGCGGTACGAGGCAGTTTCCATCAAGCTCAACCCGTTGCGCAATGCGGTCGAGGGCAAGGATATCGTGCTCGTAGACGACTCGATAGTGCGCGGCACGACCTCCGCCAACCTCGTAAAACTGCTGAAAGACGGCGGTGCTAAAAAAGTACATATGCGTATCGCGTCGCCGCCGTTTTTGTGGCGGTGCAAGTACGGCACAGATATACCCGACCGCAAGCACCTGATAGCCGCAAAAAAATCGGTCGACGAGATATGCGAAGCTATCGGCGCGGACTCGCTCGGCTATCTTCCCGTCGATGCGTTCGAGCGAATCGGGCTTTCGCTTAAAGACCACTGCGCCGCATGCTTTACGGGCGAATACCCCGACGGTAAGTAACGTGGACGTTACCGAAAAGACCGCGGGCACGGTGCGGGAACGCCTGCATGCCGAGCTCGAGCAGAAAGCGCGCGGTATCAACTGCGTTTGCAACGAGATATTCACCGTCAAGTATTGGCAGCTCGCGCTCAACTTCGTTCTCGGTCTCGGCGCGGTGATACTGCTTGTCGTGTCGCTCGTGTTCGACGATACGACGGTGGTCGCGGCGTGCGCCGTTACATCGATCGCGCTCGTTATAATTCTTGTCGTGTACAATATGGCGGTCTTGCGCGTCAAGCCGATGAGCGTCAGGCAGTATACCGCAATAGTTAAGAGCAGGCGGTACTGCTTTCAGCTCCTTACGAAAACGCGCTCGCTGTACTACGACGGCGAGCGTTCGGTCGAGGTAGACGGCGCGGAAACCATCGAGTCGGACGGGGTGTATTTTCCGCAGTTCGCGTTCGATTTCTTTGCCGAGATGTCGGTCGACGTGCGCATCGGCAAAGCCGACCGCGAGATTTACAAAGGACGGCTCGACGTCGACGGCGCGTCGATAAAATGCAGGATTGTATTTAAGGACGGCATGCCTTATTACGGCGCTGTCGGCGGCGCGAGGATAAAATATTTCGACGTCAACGACACGCACGAAAAGTTCGTCGTTCCGTCGGCGCTTAAACGCGCCGCGGAGGAGAAGGGGCTTTCCGTCATAAAGCTCGCGGGCGTGCATTACAGATAAAAGTCATTGGGCTGTAAGCGCGAGTGTGAGATGCTCCGATAGGCGCACGGAACGGCTTGCCGCAAAAGTGCGGATAACGTTATATCAAATATTTGTCAAGCTTGCCCGTCTGTTTCAGAAACGATAACAGCGTGTCGCCGGCGAACACGTCGGGGGCGAGCGCGAGGCAGATCGATAGGTCGGTCTTGTCTATCATGGTCGACAGCGAATAGCCGTCGTCGGGGTACAGACGCTTGAACACGCGGAATGCCGAAAGGTATCTGCGTTTTACGCCTGCGAGCATGCGCATTTGCTCGGCGCGGAACTCGTCGCGGCGGTACTCGCACAGCCGCATTTTTATCGGCGGGAGTATCGGGGTCTGATAGACGCACGCGCGGCGCACGTCCGCTTTGAAGTATTCGCAAACGCCGTCGATCCGACGGTTGTTGTCGGGCGGGAATTCGAGCCTCGACCCGACGAGATTTTTCATATAAAAATCTATCATCGTTTCGCCGACGAGCATCTCCGTTTCGCCGCTGAGTCCCGTCGGTCGGTCCTCGGCGATGCACAGCATTCGCAATGCTTCGGCGGTCTGCGATGCGCCCGAACCGTGCAGCAGTCTCGGGCAGTCGGCGACTATCTCCGCGGCGCGCTTGCCCGCGTCGGCGAGCAGGGCGGCGGCGCGCGCTTTTAGCTTGGCTACGGGCAGAAGCCTTGTCGTGAGCTCCGCGACGAGCTCGGCTATCCGCTTTGCCGCAACGTCGTCGGGCGCGTCGCCGCGCATGCGCGCGCCGAACGCCTCGTCGAACGCGCACAGGTCGAGCGCGACTATACCGCCGAATACCGAGGCGAGCGCGCCGTCCGTTTCGTCGCCGTCGAACACCGCCGCAAACGGCGCGGCGCACGGTCTCAGCACCGCGAAATTCTCGTCGAGAGTGCGCCCGACGTCGGCGCAGGCGGCGGCGTGGTCGCGTGTCGGCACGAATATCAGCTTTGCACCGAGCGGTTCTTCCGTCGGCGCGCAGTCGTCGTTCCGTAGATCAGATCCGTCGTCCGACATCGGCGCGACGCTCGCGCTTTCGCCCTCGCGGCACGGCGCAACGGCTTTTCGTGCGCGGTCGAGCTCGCGTTCGCCGCCGCGCGCGACGACGATATCCGCGTCGCTTTCGACGGCGCGATAGCCGAGCCGCAAGAACCTGCTTACGTCGTCGAAGCCGATAAAGCGCACGCGGCTGCCGACTGGTCCTGCCGCGGCGAGCGCGTCCTCGATAGCCGTAAAGCACAGAGTGCCCGTGCTCGCGCGGTCGGGCGTTGCCGTGCGCTCTTCCGCGACTGCCGTATTGTCCGAAATATCCATGTATACATTATAAATTACCGATGACTGCGAATTTGCGCGTTTTCGCTCGGATAGGCTGTTTTTACGGCGAAAAGTAAAAGCCGCTCTCGGCGGCGAAAACAAAAAAAGACAGCCGCCGCGATAATGCCGCTGTCATTGTTTCGCGCCGCTTCTCGGCTTTTCTCTCGGACGCGCCGTCGCGCAAGGGCGAAACTTCTAATCAAATTCTAATCTTTCTGTAATGACTTTATTACAAATATAGTGTATAATGCTTATAACGATCATTGTAAGCAGCGGATTATGCGGTTTGCAATATCGCGCGCGAGTGAGTAGACCACGCCCAGCCGCACCGCGGAAAGCGGGGTCTTGCCGAGATCGGTCACGGTAGCCGTGATGGAAACGTCGCCGACCTTGGGCAGCTTTTTGCCGTCCGCGCTCCCCGGCGCTATCGAGCCGAAAGCGACGCGGATCTTGCCGACGTCGCACAGCTTACCGACCGACGAGTCTATGGCGAGCACCTTTTTATCAGCATGTACCGTCTTGATATGCTTGATCGAATCTCTCAGGTTGAGTGCGGTGACGGGGCGGTTGAGACTGCCGTAGACGTAAGCGTCGGCATTGCGCTCGATAAGCATCTGCCCGACTATCGGACCGAGGCAATCGCCTGTCACGCGGTCCGAGCCGATGCAGAGGATGACGGGGCGCACGCCGAGCGAAAGCAGCGCGCAGTCGAGCTCGAACGAGCCGGGCAATTCGGGTAAAGCGTTAACGTTGTTCATAACGGAATGATTTTTGCCCTCTCGGCGGTACGATATACCGCCCGAAAAAAACGTATAAAATCCGTTTTGTAAGTTCATAAGTCAATCGGAGGAGTTCTCAATGTCAATTGCCGATATCGTCATAATCTCGCTCGTCGCGTTTTTCGCGGTGATAGGTGTGCTGAAAGGCGTCCAGAAATCCGCACTGTCGACGTGCGCGTTTCTCGTCGCTTTTCTGCTCGCATTCTTTCTTTCCAAAGTCGTCGCCGAAGCGTTGCTCGGCGTGGACGGGATACGCAAGTTCGTTATCGGCACGGAGGGCTGGTCGCTGTATACCTGGATCTACGGCGGCGTCGAATCGGTCAACGCAGGCTCGTCCGAGTTCATTTCCAAAAACTTCCTCCAACCGATAATGGAGATCATCGGCAAATACCCGGGTTATACCGACGCTTTCACCGTCAATAACGGGCTCGCGCTGTACCTCGCGTTCATGACTTTCTCGACGGTGGTCGGCATAGGCATATTCCTCGTGGCGCGCATGCTGCTTATGATCGTCACGATGATAATCAAATCGTTCATTCCCAAACGCAAGTCCGCGGTCAACCGCCTGTTCGGCTTTGTCGTCGGCGCGGCGCGCGGCGCGGTGTGGTCGCTCGCTTTTACGCTCGTATTCTCCGTCGTCGCGGGGTTCTCGTTCCTCGGCTTTATAGGCGATTTCCAAAAAGAATACGAAACGTCGGTCGTAGCCAAACACCTCAACTCGATCGCGTACACCGTTAAAAACAAGTTCTATCTTCCCGATCAGGATATGTATATGCGGCTCGTCGAGCAGTCGGGATTGGTCGTTGTCGAAGGCGACGGCGAGGACGAGGACGATAGGCTCGTCGGCGCGAAAGCGGATATATACGTGTATCTGCAAAACCTCAACTACACCGAGGACGTGTATAAGATAGTCGACGGCAAGATAACCGTCGATCCCGATGCGGCGAGCAAAAAGATAGATACGACGCTTTTCAAGGACACAGGTTTTTCGCAGGCGGTCGAGGCTATCATGGCGTATAACACCGCCGCGGCGGAGAGCATAGAGAACGGCTCGCTCGACGGCTTGGAGAACTCGACGCTCCACACTTATATAGAAACGATACACGACGGACAAAACTCGATATACGACATACTGTTTATGCACGGCACGACGACCGACGGTCAGCCGCTCGTCGCGACCAAGCTCGCGAACTATCAAACGGAGATAGACAGCACCAAACTGCTCTCCGACAAGGACACTATCGAAACAGCCAACCGCACGCTCGTCAGCATGTACGACGATATAATGAGCGACTTCGCGGTGCTCGAAGAAAAGTACAGGGTCATTGCGGAAACGTTCGGCGCGCTCACTTTGGAGCTCCCCGCGGAGGCAGTACAGATAGATCCGCTCACGCTCATATGATATAACTCACCGCAAGACAAAAAAGCAGACGGCGCGCCGCCTGCTTTTTTGCATGTCGAAAACAGCCGCGGAACGGCTTTGACAATAATCGCCGCGGCTATCATAATTCGTGCAAAACCCGACATACATTATAGCGTAATATACGTTCGGGGTGGACTATGCGCTACGAAAAGAAAATGCTGATATTATCGGGCGACGGCAAGGGCGTCGTCATGATCGAACGGAGCGCGCTCGGCGTCAAGTACGCTTTGCGCACATTCGACGTGGACGCCGACGGGCTAAAAGTCGGGATAATAACGCCGACCGCCGTTTTCGTCCGCGAAATACCGTCGGGCAAAGATCCGTCGGCTGTGTTCTATACCGACGATACCGAACTCGACGCTCTGCACTTTGCGGTGTTCGGGCGCGAGCTCGTGCTCTACGGCGCGACGGGCAAAAAGATGTGGGAAGCCAACGTCATGGACGTGCTCAAACGCCGCGCCGACATAGGCGGCGAGCCCGTGCCCGCGCCGCAGAAGCTTCCGCCGCTCGCGCCTAAACCGGACAAGCTGCCCATGCCCGACGGAACGGGCATACCGCAGTCGCGCGCCGCTATATACGGCGACGACGCGCTCGCCGAAACAGACTTCTATACGCCATTCGAGCTCGCGCCGCGCATGAAGCAGGTCGATAAATTCCTCGACACGCCGCGCATGCTCGACGGACTGTCGCCGACGATAGAAAAACGCCTGCCCGATCCGTCCGTGCCGCCGATAACAAAAACCGCCGCGCCCGCCGAGCAAAACGCCGCCGAGCAGCCGACCGTTGCCGTCGCGCCCGAGCCTGAGTCTGTGCCAGAGCCAGGGCGTCGAACGCCGATGCCGCGGGCGGCGGAACAGCCCGTTGAAAGAGCAACGGCGGCAGCTTCGGAAACAGAAACGGAAACATCACACGCGAACGCAATAACGGATACCGCGCCCGTTGCGGAAGTCCCGACCTCGGCGGACGTAACGGCAACGACTACCGAAACGCCGACGGCGGAGAAAGAAACATCGATCAAAGAGCCGCAAGCCGACGCGTCCGCGGCAACCGACGCCGAGCCGACGGTACATACGGAGCAAGCGGCGAATACCGCGCAAGCCTTTGAGCAAGCCGAGCCGACGGCGGAAGCCGCCGCATCGGCGGATGCGGAAATGCCGTGGCGCATGGAGGCGGCGTACCTGTCGGGGCTTGCGACGCGGAGCGTGTCGCAGGCAAGACCGCACACCGCGCAAAAGATAAAGCCCCGTCCCGAAATACGCAAGCTGCGCGAGGCTACGTTTTTCGAGCGGAGCAGGCAGGACGTGGAAAAGCTGTTTGCCACGGCGGCGGCGGACGGCGAGCTTGCCGCACTGCTGCCCGAGCTGAAATGGGTCAAGGTCCGGTTCGACGGGCACGCGGTGTCGGTCGGGCAGGGCGGAACGGTGCTATGCTATGCCGTCGCGGGGCTGTACGAAAAGTCGTCGCCGTTCGGCGACAAGGCGCAATGGCTGCCCAAGCTGAAAAACGCGCCGACGGGCAAGGGGTATTGGCTGATATTCCAGGACCTTGCGAGCGGCGATATAGTGGGCGCGGTGTAGGCGAAAAGACGACTTTCCGCCGCCGCGCCGCGGTAAAAACGCCGTAAAATAAAAACCGTCGCAAAAAAGGCGGTTTTTTTATTATTTTCGTTTTCAAGATACAAAAAACGTAGCAATACAGTTGCTTTTTTTTATCGTAATTGTTATAATGGCAATATGAAAAGTGTTGACTTAAACGCTAATTGGAAAATCGGGTCGGACGGCGGTATCTGCGATATGCCGCACGACGCGCTGATAGGCTCGGCGAGAGACTATTCCTGCGCGTTCGGCGAGCTTAACGGATATTTCCCCGCCATGCGCGAGACCTTTGCACGCGAACTGCCTACCGTCGGGGACGGCGACGCGAGCCTTGTGGTCTCGGGCGCGTGCGGCTACGGCGACGTTTACGTCAACGACCGAAAGATCGGCTCTCTTCGCGGCTACGCGCCGACGGTGTTCGATATGACGGGACTGCTCTGCGGCGCGCGCAACACGTTGCGGCTGGACATGACGAGCTCACCCGAAATGAGCGATAAGTACGTCGGGCTCGGCATTGCGGGCGGTGTGAGCCTCATCACGACGGACGCGCTCGACTTTGTTTACGGTACGCTGTTCGTCAAGACCGCGACGGCGGGCGACAAGACGTATGCCGACGTTACCGTGACCGTCAAGAACCGCGGCGACGCTGTCAAGTTCGTGCTCGACTGCACCGCATCCAACGCGCACGGCAAGCGCGCGGGCAAAAAACAGCGCAAGATATTCATGCGCGCCGATACCGAAAAGACGTTTACCGTCAGGGTAAGGCTCAACAGAGCTTACGAGTGGACGACGAGCGATCCATACATGTACACCATGACGGCTAAGATAATTTGCGACGGCTGCGAGTCCGAGGCGGCGACGCGTTTCGGCATAGTCAAGCGCGCGCTCAATCCCGTCCGCGGTCTGTATCTCAACAATAAAAACGTACTGCTCTTCGGCGGATACGTGTCGCATGCCGACGCGGTGATAGGCGGAGTCGGCAACTATTCCAACGACGTGCGCAGACTGTCCGCGCTCAAAGCGGCGGGGTTCAACGCCGTGCGGTTAGTCGGCTGCCCGACCGAGGCGACGCTCGACGCGCTCGACGATACCGGCATGTACGCGTATATCGATCTGTTCCCCTGTCTTTGCGAGGGCAAAGCTCCGCTTGACGGGCATATATTCTTCGACGGCGGCGAGGTCGCCGCGCGGCAGAGCGTGATCGCGCTCCGCAACCATCCAAGCGTCGTCATGTACGGCGTGGCGGACGACGTGCCCGAATGCTACGGCAGGCACGACGGACACGCGCTCATCGCACGGCTCGTCGACGTTATCAAAGAGACCGACGACACCAGACCCGTCACCGTGTCGGTGCGCGAGCAAGTCCCCACGGCGCGCGAGCTCGAGGACGCGGGCATACGCCGTCAGCACTTCGACAGCGACGCCGCCAAGATAAACGCGGCACGCGAAAAGGATCTGTTCGATACGCTCACCGCGGGCGCGTTCGACAAAACGGACGTATGCGGACTTAACTATCTTTATCCCATATACTCGACGCAAAACGTAAAATACGGTCGGCTCATCGTCGGCTCGCGGACAAGCTCCGAGCGCGCGTTCGAGAGCTACGACGAGACCGAAAAGAACATGCGCGTTATAGGCGACTTTTGCGACTGCGCGATCGACTATCCGGGCGGCGGCAAGCTCAACCAGATAGCGACTGCGTTCGGCGATCTCGACGCGATATGCGACCCGACTCCGCGCAGCGAATACAAGCGCATACTGCTCGGCGAGCGCGGCGTGTCGTGCATAACGGTCGTCGACCCCGATACCGAGGAAGCCGTGCCCGCGTGGAACTGGCCGCGCTATCTCGGACAGACCGTCACCGTCAAGGTGTATACGGCAGGCGACGTCGTCGCGCTGTACCTCGACGACAGACTGATAGGGCGCAAGCTCGCGGGCAAGATAAACAAGCATACCGCGACTTTCAATACGGAATATTACCCCGGCAAGCTGACGGCTATAAGCTACTTCAAGGGCGTGGAATGTTCGCGCGCGTCGCTCGAGACCGCAAGCTCGCCCAAGCTCGTCAAGCTGTCCGCAACGGAGAAGAACCTCCGCGCGTCGCGCGGCGACCTCGGCTTTGTGCATATCGACGTGTGCGACCGCGAGGGCAGGCTCGTCAGGCACGCCATGCGCCAGCTGACCGCGACAGTAACGGGCGGAACGCTCGTCGGCTTCACCAACGCCGATCCGCTGCTGCGCAAGCCCGAGCCGGACGTGTGCCCCGTGTACAACGGCAGTGCGCTTTTGGCGGTCAAGCCCGACGACGACGCCGACCGCGTGATAGTAAAGGTGTCGGGCGACGGACTGCTCGCGGCAAAGCTGACCTTTAAGGTCAAGGAATAACCACAACAAAGCAATACGGTTTTCGCGGCGGTTAGAAACCGCGGAAACGGTGATAATCTATTCGGAGCAAAAATGAAAAAAAGCAAATTGGCATTGACGATAGCGCTCGCGTCGGTATTGACGGTTGCGCCCGCGCTCGCGGGCTGCTCGGGCGACCATTACAGCTCGGTCAGCTTCCCCGCGCAGGACACGACGTACCTCGTCGACGGTCAGGGCGGTAGTGCGGTATCCTACGGTAACTATGTTTACTTTATCAACGGCACGCGCGGCTACGATGACACCGACGGCAAAAACAACGTCTGGGGCGACGTGGTAAAGGGCGGTCTTTACCGCGCCGAGCTCAACGGCACGAAAGCGGACGGCACGCCTGCGCGCTTTACGCCGACGGTCGACGAGAAAGGCTTCGAGTTCAAGCACACCGACGGCAAGGACTACTTCGACGCGCCGATAGACATAGTCGACGTGCAGGAGATAGCGCCCAAAACGATAGGCACGTCGGGTTATAGCCGCGGCGGCTTGTTCGTGTACGATAACAACGTGTACTTCGCGTCGCCCGTCAACCGCAAGAGCAAAACGGGCAAGGTGGAAACGACGCGTACCGACTTCTTCATGATGCCGCTTTCGGGCGGCTCGCCGACGCTGTTATACACGACGTCGAGCGGCGTAGACACCAGCTCCGCCGAGTACGCGTTCTATAAATACGGCGGCTATGTGTACCTTGTAGTCAACGAGGGCGGCACGATAGTCAGCGTCCGCATCGACGCCAAAAAGTCCAAAGCCGTCAAGACCAATAAGTACGAGGTCGGCGCGACGAGCGTTTTCTTCCCCGTCCGCGACGAGTACTATACCGGTATAGACAACAACACGCCCGAGGACTTTATATACTTTGTCCGCGCGGTCAAGGACGACCTCACCGACGCCGACGGCAACCTCGTAGTCGAGCAGAAGGCGGGCACTGTGATAGAAGTCATGCGTCCCGACGGCAGCGAGAACTTTACCGTATCGATGAACGGCAAGACCGAAACGATAGAGGCTGTGCGCAACGGCGTTCTGTTCTACCGCACGACCGACGCGGAGAACGGCACTATCCTCGCTTACGACAACCTCCACGACGCGCTCATGCAAAGCTCGCCGACGTACGCGGCTAAGCAGACCGAGCTCGGCGACAAAGCCAACAAGCAGATAAGCGGCACCTTCGCCACCAAGATAACGAGCGATATGGGCAAGACCTACGCTTTCCGCGACGATACCTTCAACGATACCAACGTCGTATACTTTATCAGCGCGTCCGATGCGGGCATGCGCATGTACAGCACCGACGGCACGGTCGAGCAGGTAACTACGTCGGCTGGCACCGTGCTGTTTATCGAAAACGACTATTTGTACTTTTCGGGCGCGAGCAGCGACTTTTACAGAACGCCGCTTTGGAGCAATATGGACGACTACGGCGAGGCGCAGAAGCTCGCGGAAAACACGACGTCCGCAGGCATATCGTGCGACTACGTGGCAGGCTACTTTACGTACTTTGCCAAGGTCGACGACTGGGCGGACGCTTACACTTACTTTTATAAGGTCGACGGCAGAGCTGGCGCAGAACCGCAGTTCGTCGGACAGCGCAGTAAGGACGATATCCCGACCGAAGAAGAACTCGACGAGATCAAAAACCCGAGCGACGACGACGACGAGACCGACGGCGACGGGGACGGCGAGGGCGGCGAGTCCGCATGATCCATCAAAAACAAAAAGCGGCGTAAGCCGCTTTTTTCATGCCGCAATATCTTCGTTTTATTGTCGTCCGCGACGCCCCGTATCAGTCGCGCCGTTTCCGCCCCTCGATCCGTTTGATCTTTCTCAGTTCGCGCACAAAGCAGACGAGGTTTTTTCTTATCGTGTACAGCGTGTCCGACGCGCGCCCCGCAGTCTTGGCGGCGGCGATAGCGTCGTCGGTGCGTTTCAGCCTGTCGGTAAAGAAATCGATAGCTTCGTCCGTTTCCAGCCACCGCATGAATATCCCGAGCTTTTTATCGTAGCCCGCGCCGTCGGGCGCGACCAGCGACGGGCACAGGCTCCTGTCGCTCTCGTAAATGCCGAGGAGCCGCAGTTCGTCGTCATGTTCGGGCGTATCGCCGCCGAAAAACGCCTCGACGAACCCCCTGTGGCTCAGCTCGAACAGCTCTTCGCGTTCGAGCGCGGAAAATAAATAGAACCTGAAAAAAGCTTTGTCGATGCGCGGCTTTTGCATTATCTTATCAAGAAACTTCGTCAGTCTGTCCACGTATTTTTACTCCGTAATATCGACATAATAATGATGCTCTCCAAACATGAGAAAACAAACAGTTCCTCTCAAATTTTGATAGCATATATTTATGGAATTTTCAACAAGTCTAAGACGAATAAGAAACGAGCGCGGCATCGTTCAAAAGGATGTTGCACAAGCGCTCAACGTTTCGCTGAAAACCGTGTCCCATTGGGAAACAGGTTATTCCGAACCGTCTGTCGAGCAGTTGAAACTGCTCGCGAAATACTTTGACGTATCCGTCGATGAGCTCGTAGGCGCGGAATTGATCTGACGTAACGCGTTTCGGTCAAAATACAGCGCGGCGAACGCGCTTTTTTCGCTTGCCGTTTAGGTCTTGTCGCCCGGCTCTTTCGTCCGCGCCAGGGCATTGAGAGTTTCGGCTATCGCCGCTTTGGTCTCCGGCGGCAGTTTTTTGTAATCGCCGAGCACGCTTTTTTCCGTGGCGGACACCGCGACGTGCG
>CAJTND010000016.1 GCA_910577995.1 uncultured Christensenella sp.
GGTGTCGGCGAAGCCGACGGAGGGGGCTTTAAGATAATGCGGAAGTAGAACTGATGAATTTTCGGCGTTCCGATTATTTTTTTTGTCTTCTCAATTATTTGCCGACGCGACAAATCGCGTCGGCTTTTTTGTTAAAAATAAGTTTAGGACAAAAATCGAAAGTTTAGGACAAAAAATTTGCATAATATTGAATATCGAAAATAATGATGTTACAATATATTTGTAAAAGTTTCGGAGGAGGGCAGTATGAACATTGCCGTAGTCGAGGACGATTTTTCCGCCGCCGATAATTTGACGACTTGTTTCAATAAGTACAGCGAAACGAGCGGCATCGAGTTTAATGTCATGCACTTTACCGATGCGGAGAGTTTTCTCTCGTCGTACCGTCCCGCCTTATATTCGATGGTGTTTATGGATATCGAGCTACCCGGCATGACGGGGCTCGACGCGGCTAAGCAGCTGCGCGCCAAGGATTCCGTAGTCGTCCTGATTTTTTTGACGAAGATGGCGCAGTACGCGCAAAAGGGCTACGAGGTGGAGGCGCTCGACTTTATGGTCAAGCCGCTCCGCTATGCGGATTTTTGTCTTAAAATAAAAAAAGCGATAAACGTAGCGCAGATGCGCGAAACGCGTTCGGTGATGATACCTACGGGCAGCGGTTTTACCTGCCTGTCCACGGACAAGCTTATATATGTCGAGGTCATGGGGCATCAGCTGAGGTTTCAGCTCGTCGACGGCATCGTCGAGGTGCGCGGCACTCTTTCCGATATGGAACAGCGGCTCGGCAGCAGCGGGTTTTTGCGTTGCAGTAACTGCTACCTCGTCAATTCGCGGTTCGTCAATTCCGTCAACGGTTACGATGTGGACGTCGGCGGGTACATGCTTAAAATAAGTCATCCCAAGCGCAAGAGGTTCATGAAAGCGCTTACGGAGATATACACGGGCGGCGGCGTCAAGCAGTAATGAAACTCGATACCGCTATCATGATATTCCGATATATGTACTGTCCGTTCATTGTCGAGATGCTGGTGCTTACGGTCATGCTGCTGTACAAGCAGCGGCGGCAGCGGTATTTCGCGATGTGGCTGGCGACGGGGATAGTCATGCTTGCGGCGGCGAGCTTTCTTTTGAGCTGCGCGGCTATGTATATCATAAACATTCCGATACTCGGCGCGCTGTTTTATGCGGCGCTGTTCCTGATGATACTCGGATTGCTCAAAGTCTGCTATAATGTCCCGTTCCGCATACTGCTGTTCTGCGGCGTAAGCGCTTACGCCATGCAAAACCTAAGCTACCGCATGGGCAGTATATTCGAGGTAACGGGCGTTATTTGGCGGTTCTCGGCGGCAGTCGGATACGAGGCGGCGAACAATATCGTTTTCTTCGGTATATTCGCGGCTTTGCTCGCGCCGTTCTGGTTCTTTTACGTCAAGCGCATCAACAGGACGGGCATCGAAAACATTTACAGCCGCAATATCCTGACGATTTCGGTCTTTGCGCTCGGCATAACGATAGTACTTTGCGGCTATGCCAACGCGTATTGGTTTATGAGCATGGAGCTCAGCATCGTCAATTACTGCTTCGCGATAATCGCGAATATTTTCGTGCTCGTCATTCAGTCGGGCATGGCGGAACGCACCGCGCTGCGGACCGACGCGGAGCGCGTGCGCGGGCTGTGGCAGCAGGACCGTCGGCAGTACGAAATGGCTAAAGAGAACATCGAGCTTATCAATATCAAATGTCACGACCTCAAGCATAAGCTCCGCGCGCTCGGCACGGGCGGCGGCGCGAGCGCCGCCGAGATAAAAGAAATGGAAAAGTGCATCGCCATTTACGACAGCAAGATAAACACGGGCAGTAAGCCGCTCGACGTTTTGCTCAACGAAAAGAGCCTGCTTTGCAATAGTAACGGCATCCGTCTCGATTGCATGGCGGACGGCGCGTTACTTTCGTTCATGGACGAGTTCGACCTGTATTCGCTTTTCGGCAATATGGTTTCTAACGCAGTCGAAGCTGCGCTCAAACTCGACGACCCCGAAAAGAAGATAATAACGCTGACGGTGAGCGGATCTCGCGGCATGGTGTTGATAAACTGCGACAACTACTATTCCGGCGAGATCAAACGAAGCGGCGCAAACTTCGTAACGGACAAGCCCGACGACTCCGAGCACGGGTTCGGCGTAAAGAGCATGCGTCTGCTCGTTAAAAAGTACGGCGGCACGATAAGCATCGACTACGGCGAGGGCATATTCTCGGTAAGAGTGAGCCTGCCCGTTAAAGGCGGAGAGTAAGGGCGGATAAAGCCCCTAGCGGTTTTTCGCTCCGCTCAAAACCGCTTCCCCCGAGAGGGGGAAGCGGCGGCGCGTCGAATGTAACGGCATCGCATCCGCCGTTGGGGGGGCGTCGGCGTAGGGACGGAGGGGGACGGTAAGCTTTTTTTGTATAAAACACGCCATAAATAACCGGTCTTTTCCCATATATACCGCACCGATAGTATAAGATTAGGACAAAAAAAACAAGAGTACGGCAACCCTATTGACATGCCGTATATTATGGATTATCATTTTCCCGATAACGATCTTTGCGGTCGTGATTATTTTTTAGATCGAGGAGAAAATCGATGAAAAAGGGTAAGAAGGTTTTTGCTGTAGCAATGGCTGTGGCCGCCGTGGGCGGGCTTTCCTGCGTCGTCGCTTGCGGCGACAAGAAGCCGCATGAACCCGTCAATATGGACGCCGCCGAGTCTGCGAGCATAATCGTAACGGGTTATGAGTTCGGTCCCGGCGTTTCGGGCGTTGTCGTCGAGTTCGACGACGTTGTCAAGGGCTTTACCAAAGACACGTTCACAGTTAAGACCGCTAACAAGACGCGCACCGTTCAAGAGGCTTACTGCTCGGACGAAAAGGGCGTTAAGTCGACGGACGCTACCAAGTACCTAACGCTCCAATTAGGTATGCCCAAGGTCACTTCGTCAATGTGGGGCGCAAGCGTGGAGGCGTCGCCGTTCACCTATGACATGACTAAGAATGTCAACAAGTGGGCGGAAGAATACAAGATCAATCTTGCCGTTGCGGAAAACCAAAGCTTTACCGTCGGCAAGGTCAAGTATCAGGCGAAAGATTCTTATTCCTATAACGTCACGACCTCGGCGAATCGCATTATCCCTCAGACCGCTACCTGGAACAAGGATTCTTATACATATAACCAAGACGGCAAGGACATAACGCTCACGCGCGCGGCGCGCAAGCCCGACGGCGCGGACGCCGACAATCAAAAGAATCCGCTCATCATCTGGCTGCACGGCATGGGCGAAGGCGGCACGGATATCGATATAGACCTGCTCGGGAACGAGGTGACCGGTCTTACTTCCGACAACGAGACCAACGTTCAGCATTACTTCAAAAGCAACGACAGCGCGGGCGCGTATGTGCTTGCAGTGCAGACCCCGACGATGTGGATGGATACCACGGGCGAGGGCGGCAAGCCCAACGACGGAGAGAGCGGTGAGCAGGAATCATACTACACCGAGGCGCTGTACGCCGCGATAACCGACTATGTTGCCAAAACGCCCGATATAGATACTGACAGGATATATCTCGGCGGCTGCTCCAACGGCGGATATATGACGATGAACATGATGTTCAAACACGGCGATTACTTTGCCGCGTTCTATCCCATCTGCGAGGCGTACCGCGACCGTGTGTACGAAGCCGACGGAACTACTATAAAACACCTTAATATCACCGACGCAATGATCGAGCAGATCAAGGACTATAATATCTGGTTCCTGCAGTCCGACAACGACGGCACTGTCAACCCCGACTTGTATATGCGCCCGACGTTCAAACGTCTTCTCGATGCCGGCGCGACCAATGTTTTTGCCACGATGACTCCTAACGTCACGGGCATGGATGCGGAAGGCGTCAACTACGACGGACATTGGAGCTGGATATACGCATTCAACGACGACGTCAGAAAACGTATCGACAATACCAAGATAACCTCGGCGAGCGACGTCAAGAACGAAAACTGCACGGTGGACGGCAACATGTGGGATTGGCTGTCCAAACAAACCAAGGCTTAACCGAGATCACTCGTTTAGCATGGCGGGCGGCGCGCGGACGAGTCGTGATGGTAGTTCGCGCGCGGTCTTCCCAAAATAAATAAAAATACCTATCATAAGGAGAAAACAATGAAAAAGACTATCAAAAAGATGCTCGGCATCACCGCTGCGGCGGCTCTCACTCTCTCTATGGGCTCTATGGCTCTTATCGGCTGCGGCGGCGGCGCAAAGGATTACACCTTCGAGGCGGAGCATGCTGTTTGGTCAGACGGTATATATATTGATACCGGCGCAGTTTGGGGACAGGATGGTAGCGAAGCGACGTTCGCAGGCAATTTCAATCAAGCGGGACAGACTATTTCTTGGACGATAAAGGCAAGTAAAGAGTGCGATGCGACGCTTACTCTTCATGCAGCATCTGCAAGCATGGGTATGACAATGATTGATCCCAACGGTAACCCCATGGATCAGACTAACTACAAAGTCTCCCTTGCCGAAGTCGATATGTCGACCGATCAAATTACTATTTCCGTAAACGATACCGCCGCGTCTATGACGGGCAAACTTCCCGGAAGCCCCGCGGAATGGGACGGACAGTCTGCCGAGGGGTGGCACAATGTGGGTACTGCGACCGGAACGATACACCTTAAAAAAGGTGAAAACGTTATTACGCTTGAAATCACGGGAGCGCCTTCTCAAGGTTACTGGACTGCCGGTATCAATACCGATAAAATAGTCATTAACAGCGAAGCTAAACTTACTTTTACTAAGACGGATAACAGCGACAAGGTGAATAACCCCTCGCAAGGCGGTTAATGGAATCATTCGGTCGAGCCGCCGCACATCACGGCGGCGGCGAAAGCCGTATTATAAAGTCAATTTAATTATGTTCCGAGAGGCATTTATAAAAGACAGCTACGCTATTGCTTTATAACAGTAAATATTAAATATATTTATCGATCTATCAGGAGGATCAAATGGCAGACAAAAAGCGCAAAAAGATGAGCGCCAAGCTGTTCACGATAATCGTATCGTGCATAGCGGCGGTGCTTATCGCCTTTGCCATCGCGTTGCCTGTTGTCACCGTCGGCACTTACGATCAAGTCCTTAGAGATTTTTTCGGTACGACTTCCCGTAAGACCAGCGGTATAGACACCGACGCGACAAAGGATTATGACAAAGACTATAACAAGAGCGATTTCGCGGACAAAACCGCACTCCAAACCGCCGCGCAGAAGTTTACGCGCGAAGCGGGTGCGGAAGGCTTTGTTCTTCTCAAAAACGACACTGCGGGCGGCAAGGGCTTGCCTATCAAGACCGACGCCAACAACAAGACCAAGCTGAGCTTGTTCTCGCAGTCGTCAGTCGATATGCAGGCGGGCGGCACGGGCTCCGGCGTCAGCTACATCAACGGCGATTTCAAGTCCGCGCTCGAGGCGCAGAACTATACCGTCAACGAAAAGCTTTGGAGCTTCTACAAAGGCACTGGCAAAAAACGAGGCGGCGGTGCGTTAAACTACGGCGGCGCCGAGGACTGGTCTATAAACGAGTCCGATATAAGCGCCATATCCGACGCTGCAAAGTCCGAAGCGACGGGCACGACGCCGATATTCGTTATAACGCGTACCGGCGGCGAGGGGCGCGATCTTGCGCGCTATATGGGCGCAGACCCGAACGTTAGTGGCGGCGGTTGGTTTGCTTCCAAACCCAATGAATGGACGAATAAAGTCAAAGCCGAGGATAAGGATAAGCATTACCTCGAGCCCGATTCCGTCGAACTCGGCGTTATCAAGTATCTTAACGATAACTTCGATAACGTTATCCTCGTTGTAAACACCAACAACGCTTTCGAGCTCGGTTGGGTGGCGAACTATCCCAACATCAAGTCGGTGCTTTGGGCGCCCGGCGCGGGCGGCGAGACTTACAACGCGGTAGCGGACGTTATCAGCGGCAAGGTCACTCCCTCGGGCAAGCTCGTCGATACCTTCGCTTTTGATGCGTTCTCTGCTCCCGCCATGCAGAACATGGGCGACCTTCAGTACGAGAACAACGGCAAAGCAACGGGCTATTACGGCGTATCTTACGACGAAGGCATCTACGTAGGCTACAAGTACTACGAGACGCGCTATACCGATAAGGTAAACGGCGTTACGGGCGTAGGCGACTATAAATATGCCGAAACCGTACAGTATCCGTTCGGCTACGGACTTTCGTACACGACGTTCGCTTGGAGCGATTTCGCCGTTACCCCCAAGACCGCCGACGGCGACATGACCGTTTCGGTCAAAGTCAAGAACACGGGCGCCGTTAAAGGCAAAGAGGTCGTCGAAGTCTATCTTCAAGCGCCTTACACCGCATACGACGCTACCAACCATATCGAGAAGTCCGCTGTTTCGCTCGTAGGCTTCGGCAAGACCGCCGAGCTTGCACCGAATGCTGAAGAGACTGTATCGGTCACTGTCAACGTGCGCGACTTCATCACCTACGACGACGTTAAGGATAAGACGTACATCCTCGAGGACGGCGACTATCTCCTTACGGCGGCGCGCGATGCGCATGCGGCAGCCAACAACTTCCTCGCGCATAAAGGCAAGACTATTACCGACGGCATGACCGCCGACGGCGACAAGACGTTTGTCAAGGTTTGGAACAATCCGACTTTCGACAAGACGACTTACAAGACCTCGGACGCGGGCGTCGAGATAACCAACGTGTTCGACGATGCAAGCCTTATAGCGCGCGACAAGTATCTTTCCCGTGCGGACTGGGTCGGAACTTATCCGAAACAGCACGGCAATCAGAGCGGCAAGGTCGTATCGACCAACAGCGAGAAGAACGGCTATCAGTGGCGCGAGAATATCGACGATGCGCGTCTTGCCAAGCTTAGTCTTAATGACGGATCTCCCGAAGCTGCAAACAACCCCATGCAGGAAACGGAAGCCGCAAAACTTGCCAAACCGTTCGGTCAGTCGGGTGAACTTGAGCTTATCGACTTCCGCGGCAAAGAATTCAAAGAAGTCGATTGGGATAAGATAATCAATCAAATGACGACGGGCGAGATCACTAAGATAATAAAGCTCGCAGGATACGAAACAGCTGCCGCTAAATCGATAGGCAAACCCCGGGCAATAGACCTTGACGGTCCGTCCGGACTTAACAACATGGCTACGCATGAGCCGTATTCGATAACCTATCCCGCCGAGGTCAATATCGCGGCGAGCTGGAACAGAGCTATATCCTACGATCACGGCAAGTTCGTCGCCAACGACGGTCTTATAAGCGGCGCAGGTGCGTCGGGCTGGTATGCGCCCGCGATGAATATCCACCGCACGCCGTTCGCGGGACGTAACTTCGAGTATTACTCCGAAGACCCGTTCATGTCGGGCGCGATGGCTCTCGAAGCCGTCAACGCGACCGCGGAGCGCGGCATGTACTCCTTTATCAAGCACTTCGCGCTCAACGATCAGGAAGACCACCGCACGGACAAAGGTCTTGCGACCTGGTCCAACGAGCAGGCTATCCGCGAGATATATCTCCAACCGTTCCGCGTCTGCGTCGAGAGACGTGCGGAAGTCGAGACGAGATATTGGGAGTATAATGAGAAAGACGGCTCGTTTACAGAGAAGAAAGTCAAGATACCCGGCGTGCTCGCTATAATGAGCTCGTTCAACCGCATAGGCGCGACCTGGGCGGGCGGCGACTACCGTTTGCTGACGCAGGTTCTCAGAAACGAATGGGGCTTCGACGGCATGGTCCTTACCGACTATGACAACGGCGGCTACATGAACACGCAACAGTGCCTGCGCGCAGGCGGCGACGTTAAGCTGACGCAGCAGAATACCGTTCCGTATTCCATCAAGACCGATGCGGATAAATACTATGCGCGTGAGTCGATGAAGCACGTGCTTTACACGGTCGTCAACTCCAACGCGATGAACGGCTATATCCACGGCGTTAAAGTCGGCGCAGAACCGTTCGCTTACTACTACCTCATCCTTATCGCAGTCGGCGTTCTTGCCGCGGGCTTTACCGCCTGGGCGGCGACGATAGCGGTGCTCAAGTGGCGCCGCGAACTGCGCGAGGGCAAGGGCGAGAGCGCGGAAGCGCCCGCGCCGCAAAATACCGAGGACGCTCCTGCGCCCGAGGACAAAGAATAGCTTTCTTATAATCTCCTCCATTTGGGAAAGGGCTTCCGCTTCGTCGGGAGCTCTTTTCTTATTGTATGATTTTTTAAGCCCCTATCGGTTTTTCGCTATGCTCAAAACCACTTCCCCCGCGATGGGGAAGCGACGGCGTGTCGGGTATACGATGCGCGAGGGTGTAAGCGACGGGGTGACGGTTTAACGACTTCGCCGCCATTGCAAAGGGGGCGATGCGGTTACATGTGCACCGACATCGCCGCCCCCATTGGGGGGAGGTGTCGGCGAAGCCGACGGAGGGGGCTTTGCGGTATAGCGGAATAGAGTAGTAAAGCAAACGTTACGATAAAGCCCCTATCGGTTTTTCGCTACGCTCAAAACCACTTCCCCCGAGAGGGGGAAGCGACGGCGTGTCGGAAGTAAGAAGATAAGACTCTTCGCTGTCGCTCGGAGTGACAAAACAAGCGTGACAACATGTAACGACTTCGCCGCTCCGTACTAAAAGCGGCGGAGTGTCGGGGATAGTTCCACGTAATGTGCGACGAGAGGTGCGTGTAAAAGCATGTCTGAATCAAAGAAAATTCACTATTGACAGGCGGCGCGGAATATAGTATAATCATCGTATGGGAAATGAATGCAGCAAAATATACGATTGCGTGATAGTAGGGGGCGGCGTTATAGGCGCGTTCGTCGCGCGCGAGCTGATGCGTTACAGCGGCGGGTTTCTGCTGCTCGAAGCTGGCAACGACGTTTCCGTCGGCACGACAAAAGCGAACTCCGGTATAGTGCATGCGGGGTTCGACGCCGCGCCGAACACGCGAAAAGCCAAGTATAACGTGCTCGGCAGTCGGCTGATGGAGCGCAAATGCCGCGAGCTCGACGTTCCGTACAAGCGCAACGGAGCGCTCGTGCTTGCGTTCGGCAACGACGGCGATCTAAGAAAGCTTCGGGCGCGCGGCATGACCAACGGCGTAGACACCGAAATAATTTCGGGCGACGTGGCGCGCGCGCTTGAACCGCGGCTGTCGGAAAAAGCGACGTCCGCACTGTTCGCGCCGAGCTCGGCTATCGTATCGCCCTACGAGCTTGCGATAGCGTGCTGCGAAAACTTCATAGATAACGGCGGCGAACTGAAAACCGATACGCGGGTAAAAACGGTCAAGCGCGGCGCGCGCGGGTTTTGGTACGTCGAGACCGAGCATGATGTGTTTTTGACGCGTTCCGTCGTCAACGCCGCAGGACTTTATTCCGACGATATCCACAATTCCGCATGCGCCGACAAGCTGAAAACGACCGCGCGGCGCGGTCAGTATATGCTGCTCGACAAAGCGGCTTTGCCCATCGAGCGCACGGTGTTCCAGACCCCGACCGCGCTCGGTAAGGGCGTGCTCGTCGCGCCGACATGTCACGGCAACACGGTAATAGGACCGAGCGCGGAGGATGTAGCCGACCGTTCCGACGCGGCGACGACGGCGGACGTGCTCGACGCGGTATTCGAGCGCGCGCGGCTGTCCGTGCCGACGCTCTCCAAGCGCGATATAATAACGCAGTTCTCGGGCTTGCGTGCGGTATGCGGCGACGACTTCGTGCTCGGCGAGAGCGCGGACGGGTTTTTCGACGCAGTGGGCATATGTTCGCCAGGGCTTGCGTCGTCGCCCGCGATAGGCGAGTACTTGGCCGGCGCGGTCGCACAAAAGCTCGGGCTCGGCGAAAACAAAAAGTTCGAGCCGCGGCGCGAGGGGATATTCCGTTTTGCCGAGGCGACGGACGAGGAGCGCGCGCGCATGATAGAGCGCGACCCGAGCTACGGCAGGATAGTCTGCCGCTGCGAGACCGTCACCGAGGGCGAGATAGCCGAGGCGGTTCGGCGCGGCGCGGTCGACCTCGACGGCGTTAAGCGCAGAGTGCGCGCAGGCATGGGCAGATGTCAGGCAGGGTTCTGCACGCCCAATCTTATCAAGATAATAGCGCGCGAGCTCGGTATCTCGCCCAACTTCGTTACGAAGAACGGCGGCGGCTCGACGGTGCTATGGCAGGTGGATAATGGCGGCGGTAAGTAAACAGGTCGTGATAATAGGCGCAGGCCCTGCGGGGCTTGCGGCGGCGGTCGCCGCGTATGACGGCGGCGCGACGGATATAGTCATTCTCGAGCGCGACGTATGCGCCGGCGGCATACTCGAGCAGTGCATACACAACGGGTTCGGACTGCATACGTTCGGCGCGGAGCTGTCCGGTCCGGAGTACGCGGCGCGGTTTTTCGAGCAGACGAACGCGCGCGGCATACGCTGCGAGTTCGGCGCTACGGTGCTGTCGGTCGGCGCGGACAGAACGGTGCGCGCAGTGAGCGAGCGCGGCGTTACAGAATACAAGGCGGGCGCGGCTGCCGCGAGCGTCCGCGCGGCGCTGTAAATATAGCGGGAACGCGTCCGTCGGGCGTGTTCTCGGCAGGCACGGCGCAGCGGCTCGTCAACGTCGACGGCGAACAGATAGGGCGCGACGTGTTCATACTCGGCTCGGGCGATATCGGGCTTATCATGGCGCGGCGCATGGTGTTCGAGGGCGCGCGCGTCCACGGCGTCGCCGAGATCATGCCGTACTCGTCGGGGCTGAGCCGCAACATCGCGCAATGCCTCGATGATTTCGGGATACCGCTAATGCTGTCGACTACGGTCGTCGAGATACGCGGCAGAGAACGGCTGAGCTCGGTCGTGATAGCGAGCGTCGACGAACGGCTCGCGCCGATACCGAGCACCGCGCGAGAGATAAAATGCGATACGCTCCTGCTCTCGGTCGGACTGCTGCCCGAAAACGAGCTCGCCAAGTCCTGCGGCGTCGCGCTCGACAGGGCGACGGGCGGAGGCGCGGTGAACGACGGATTCATGACTGACGTCGACGGCGTTTTTATGTGCGGCAACTGCCTGCACGTCCACGACCTCGTCGACTACGTTTCGGCGGAAAGCGCGGCGTGCGGCAGCGCCGCGGCGCGGTACGTGCTCGGCGGCGGAAAGAAAGACGGCGGAAAACCCGGCGGCGCGGACATAACGACGTCGGGCGGGATCAGGTATTGCGTGCCGCAACGCGTAGAGCGTAACGGCGGCGGCAGGCTGACACTGCGCATGCGCGTAGACGGCGTTTACAGAAAGTGTCGGATAGCGGTCGTCGCCGACGGCAAGGAGCTGTATGTAAAACCGCGTCCGATAGTCACGCCCGGCGAAATGGAAACGCTCGAGCTCGACGAGGCGAAAAGCGCGGCGCTACGCGCGGCGGAACGCGTAGAAATAAAACTGATAAGATCGGAGGCGGCGCGATGAGCAAGAGGACGGAAAATTTTGTCTGCATACGCTGTCCGATAGGTTGCAGGCTTACTGTGACCGTGACCGACGGCGGCGTAACTGTCGACGGCAACACTTGTAAGCGCGGCGAGGAATACGGCATAGCGGAAGTGACCGCGCCGACGCGCACCGTCACGACGACGGTCCGTCTGTTCGACGGCGAGTTGGCGGTCGCGCCCGTTCGGACGGCTTCGCCCGTGCCTAAGGACAAGATATTCGCGGTGCTGTACGCTATTAAAAAAACGCGGCTGACCGCGCCCGTCCGCATAGGCGACGTGGCAGTCGCGGACGTGTGCGGAACGGGCGTAGACGTTATCGTCACGCGCGATATCGCCGCGGCGTCGACCGATTGAACGTAACGGAGGAAGAGAAATGAGCGGTAAATTTGCCTGCGTGAGCGTTGTGTATAATATAGCCGTGACCAACGGCAAAAGAGCTGCGGAGGAAGAGAAATGAGCGGTAAATTTTCCTGCGTGAGCGTTGTGTATAATATAGCCGTGACCAACGGCAAAAGAGCTGCGGAGGAAGAGAAATGAGCGGTAAAAAATATTTGCTTGCTTTGGATCAGGGCACGACGAGTTCGCGCGCGATAGTGTTCGACGCGAAAGGCGCGGTCAAAGCCAAGGCGCAAGCGGAGTACGGTCAGATATATCCGCGCGAGGGGTGGGTGGAGCACGATCCGCTCGAAATCTACTCGTCGCAGGTCGGCGTTGTGTCGGAAGCGCTCGCGCGCGCGGGGCTGATGCGCAACGACATTGCGGCGGTCGGCGTTACCAATCAGCGCGAAACGACCGTCGTTTGGGAAAAGTCGACGGGCAAGCCCGTATATAATGCGATAGTGTGGCAGTGCCGCCGCACCGCCGAGGCGTGCGACGCACTTAAAGCGGCGGGACTCGAAAAGACGGTCTACGAAAAAACGGGACTGCCTATCGACGCATACTTTTCCGCGACGAAGCTCGCATGGATACTCGACAACGCGGACGGCGCGCGCGCGGCGGCGGAGCGCGGCGAACTGCTGTTCGGCACGGTCGACACGTATTTGATGTGGAAGCTGTCGTCCGGCGCTATCTTTGCTACGGACTATACCAACGCGTCGCGGACGATGCTCTTTAATATCCATACGCTCGAATGGGACGACGAGCTGCTGAAGCTCTTTCGCATACCGCGGTCGATGCTGCCCGAGGTCAAGCCGTCGGGCTGTATATTCGGTCATACCGACGAGGCGGCGTTCGGCGCGCGCATCCCGATCGCGGGCGTGGCGGGAGATCAGCAAGCCGCGCTGTTCGGACAGCGGTGCTATTCCGTCGGCGATGTTAAAAACACGTTCGGCACGGGTTGTTTCCTGCTGATGAACACGGGCAAGACAGCCGTCGCGAGCAAGCACGGACTTATAACGACGCTTGCGGCGGGCACGGGCAAGCCCGACTATGCGTTAGAGGGCAGTGTGTTTGTCGGCGGCGCGGTCGTGCAATGGCTGCGCGACGGCCTGCGCATGATACGCAACGCCGCCGAGACCGAACGTTATGCGAGCAAGGTGGACGACACGCTCGGCGTGTACATAGTCCCTGCGTTCGTGGGCTTGGGCGCACCGTATTGGGACGCATACGCGCGCGGTACGGTCACGGGTCTGACGCGCGGCGCGACAAAAGAGCATTTTATCCGCGCGGCGCTCGAATCGATAGTGTATCAGGTCAACGACGTGCTTTGCGCGATGAAGAAAGACTGCGGCGCGGAGGCGGCGCGGCTCGCCGTCGACGGCGGAGCGTCGGCTAACGGGTTTCTGATGCAGTTCACCGCCGACATCACGGGCGCGGAGGTCGTGCGTCCCGCCGTCGTGGAAACGACCGCGCTGGGCGCGGCGCTGCTCGCGGGGCTGACCGTCGGGCTCGTCGATCCGTCGGAGCTCGAAAGTCCGCGGAACTGCGCGGATGTTTTCCGCCCGAGCATGAGCGCGGACAAGCGCGAAAGACTGCTCGGCGGCTGGGCGGACGCAGTGGCGCGGGCGCGAGGGAATAGGACTTGACAATCGGCGCGCCGAGGTATATACTATATATATGAACGGCGACGACAATCGAAACGAAAAGGAAAACGATAGACCGCGCGCGGACAAAGACGACGGGCTCGAGCGCAGACGGCTCGTCCGTTTGATATTTACCGTGCTCGCGGCGGTGTTCGCCGTCGGAGCGGCGGCGTGTATGATCTGCTATATCGCGCTTAAAAACGATATACTGTTCATACCGTTCGCGGCGTGCCTGGTCGTCGCGATGCTGTCGTTCACTTATGCAAGGGTCAAGTAGCGGAGATAACGACATTGAGCGCAGTGACTTTGGTCTTCTATACGAATATCGCGCTGATGTTTTGCGCAGCAGCCGAGCTGTCGCTGATAGCTCTGACGCGCAAGACCGCTTACGCACGCGCAGCGCGCGCAGTCGCCGTGTCGGTGACTTGTGCGGGGCTTATAGCCTTTGTCGTACAGCTCGCTGCGTACTCGCTGTCGCTCGATCATGCGGACATAGCGGTATACGCCGCGCTCGCGGTCACGGCATGCGGCTTTATAGCGACAGCCGTTTACTGCGCCGCGCTTTCGATAAGATCGAACCGTGGGCTCGCCGTCGCGGCGGCGATCGCGTGCTCGATACCGCCGCTGGGCGTGATAATGACAGCCGCGCTGATGTCGCGGCTGAGAAAGGATACCTGCGCGGAGGCGCTCGTTTACCGCGGCAGGGGTTATACGTATGCCGCGCTGACTGCGGCTTACCGCGGCGAGAACGTCGATTTTGTCGACGCCGCCGAGACCGAGCAGTTCGACGATCTTAACAAGAAGGACGCGGCGAAGCTGCTGAAACAACTGAAAAAGGACAGGAAAACGCCCGAGGGACAGTTCCGCTACGCCGAGGCGCTCTTGCGGTATTCTCCGTCCGACAGAGCTTACGCGATCAAGCTCACAGAGAAAGCAGCTAAGCGCGGCAACGCCGAGGCTGCCTTCAATCTCGGGTATTTTCACGAGCTCGGGCTGTACGGCGTAAAACGCGACGGCAAGCTCGCTCGGCGGATGTACTCTTTTGCGGCTGACTGCGGCGACGCGGACGCAAAGCTTAGGCTCGGTATACTCGACGCAAAAAGCGGCAGAGCCGACGGCGCGGATGTATTTAAGGACGGCGCGGCTACCGACGACGCGGCGCGGTTCGATCTCGCGCTGTGCTACGAGCGCGGGATAGGCGTTGCCGCCGATATAGTCAAAGCGTCCGGACTGTACGCGGCTTGCGCCGAGAACGGTATGACGGCGGCGCGGCGGCGGCTTTTCGCTATGGCGGCGGAGGCGGCTGTGACGGGCAAGCCCGATCATAACGGAGTGGACGGCTCGGAGTTCGGCGACGGGTTCGGCGATGTGCTGTGCGGCGTCGACGAGATACGCGCGCGGCGCGCGCCCGAAGCGGCGGAGAGATTCCTCGCCGCAGTCAAACGCCGCGACGCATGGGAAGGCATTGCTCGGCTTTTCGTCGGCACGCTGTACCTCGATTGCGGCGCGCTCGAACGCGACAGGCGCAACGGCGCGGCTTACGTCAAGTCGGCTGTCGGCATGACCGAGCTTGCGGACGATGTTTTCCACGCCGTGCCAAAGCGGCTCGTCGAAGCGTCGACTTCGGCGCGCGACGGCGAGTACCAAAAGAAACACGAGCGCGACGCAAAGCGCAAGCCGCAAGCACAAAGCGGCGGCGACGTGGTGACGCGCGACAGCATAGAGCATACCGAGTTCGACGAGAACTTTTGATAACGGCAAAACGCCCGCTTATGAAATACACCTCCAAAAATTCGGTGCATTTCGGTATCGGGCGTTTTTCTGTCCGCGGAAAAATTCCGCAATGCAAAACGGTCGCTGTTGCGACCGTCCTGCTATATGATAAGGGGGAAAATGATGAGCGATTTTAGGACCTCAAACGCTTAGCACAGCAGCATCACGTTCAAAGTAAGGATATTATATACTATATGTATTTTGCTGTCAAGCATTTTATTACGGTTTTTCAAAAAAATTTTTATTATTTTCGGACGGGCGATGATGCGCGAAATTGCCGCACTTGCTCCGCTTACGATAAATTTTCCGCGTCGGCATAAAAAACCTTGTTTTTGTCGGCAGCGCCGTGCTATAATAAATGTATGAAAGATCATGACGTTATCATCATAGGCGGCGGGCCTGCGGGCGTGTCGGCGGCGTTGTACGCCGCGCGCGGCGGGCTGGACGTTTTGCTGCTGCACGGCGGCGCGTCCGCTCTGCACAAGGCGGAGCTCATACAAAACTACTACGGCACCGGCGCGGTGAGCGGCGCGGCGTTGTACGACAACGGGATCGCGCAGGCGAAGGCTGTGGGCGTGACCGTAGTTAAGACGCAGGCGACCTTCGCGAGCTGCGACGGCGCGGAGTTTTGCGTAGCTACGACCGACGGCGAGTACCGCGCGAAACGGCTGGTAATTGCTACGGGCGCGGCGCGGCGTTCCGCGGATATTCCCGGGCTGAAAGAATACGAGGGCAGCGGCGTGAGCTATTGCGCGGTGTGCGACGCGTTCTTTTATCGCAAAAAGAAGGTCGCCGTGCTCGGCGCGGGCGAGTATGCGCGGCATGAGCTGGAAACGCTCGCGCGCGTCGCCGAGGAGGTCGTGCTGTTGACCGACGGCGAAAAGCCGAGCTTTGCCGCGCCGCGCGCAGTGGAGAGCAAACTGCGCCGCATCGTCGGTTCGGAGGAAAGCGGCAGAGTGTGCGCGGTCGAGTTCGAGGACGGCTCGACGGAGAGCATCGACGGACTGTTCGTCGCGCTCGGCGTGCTCGGCAGCGGCGGCATCGCCAAGAGCATGGGCGTGGTAGTCGGCGCGGACGGCGCGATAGCCGTCGACGCGCGCGGCATGACCAACATCGACGGGCTGTACGCCGCGGGCGACTGTGTGAGCGGATATAAGCAGGTCGCAAAGGCGGTGAACGACGGGCTTACCGTCGGATTGAGCCTTATAGCGGATCTCAAGGGCAAGCGCAAAAATGGCTGACGGCGCACGGAAGATACTTCACGGTATCGGCGCGGCTGTGTTCGATCTCGACGGAACGCTGTTCGACAGCACGCGGCTGTGGTACGACATCGACGAGAGGTTCCTGGGCGCGCGCGGGCTTAGACCGACGGCGGAATATCAGCGCGATATAGCCGCGCTCGGCAATCTTGCGGCGGCGGCTTACACCGTCAAGTATTACGGTCTTAACGAAACGCCCGAGGCGCTCGCCGCGGAATGGTCGGACATGGCGCGCAAGGAGTACGCCGAGCGTATACCGCTTTTGCGCGGCGCGCGCGAGTATCTCGAACTGACCAAGGCGGCGGGCGTGACGGTGCTCGCGGCGACGAGCCTTGCCCGCGAGCTTGCCGAGCCCTGCCTTAAAAACAACGGCATATTCGGCTTGTTCGACGGAATACTTACAGCCGACGAGGCTGGGTTCGGCAAGAACACGCCCGATATATATCTGTACGCCTGCCGTCTTGCCGGCGTCGAGCCGCGGCACGCGGTCGCCTTCGACGACGTTCCGACGGCGATAGGATCGGCAAAGCGCGCGGGGCTTGTCACGGTATCGGTGGTAAGCATCAAGAACGAACGCGGTCGGACGGATGCGGCGGACTACATAGTAGCGGATCTTTCGCAAGCGCCGCTTCTGTCGCGCGAGTAGAAATTTTTTGCGCGAGCCGTCAAATACTTGATATTTGACGCGGCGTGCGCTATAATTATGTGTAGTAAAAGGACGAAAGACAGCATGGACAAGCCCAAGGACAAAAACGGGAAAACCGAAGAGCAGTTTCTGCGCGAATACGACGTAACGCAGTATTTCCGTCCGTCGGTGACGGTGGATGCGCTGTTGTACCGTCGGCTCGAGCGCGGCGCGCGCGTGCTGATGATACGGCGCGGCGGACATCCGTATATCGGGCGTTGGGCGTTCCCGGGCGGGTTTGTCGATGCCGACGAGCCGTGCGAAACGGCTGTCGCGCGCGAGCTTGCCGAGGAAACGGGCATAACGGGCGTTGCGCTGCGACAGCTCGTCACGGTATCTACGCCCGGGCGCGATCCGCGCTGGCGGAACATCACCGCGGTGTTCTGCGCCGAGACCGACGAGCTCGACGCCGTAGGCGGCGACGACGCGGAGCGCGCGGCGTGGTTCGATATAGAATACCGTACCGACGGGGATAATGCGGAGCTCGCGTTTTCGGGTGCGGGCGAGAGCTTTACCGCGCGGTTCGCGATAGTCCGCGACGCGTTCGGTCGGGTGGATATCAACAACACAAGGATAACGGACGCGGGCAATACCGCGTTCGATCACGCCAAGATATTGGCGTTACTGCTTGACGGGATAACGGGAGGCGACGGAAAATGAAACTCGGACTTGTAACGACGGGCGGCACGATAGGCAGCCGCAAGGTGGACGGCGTGATAAAGCTGTCGAGCGCGGCGACCGACCAGATAGCGTCCATAGTCGGCGCGGATGCGGTATACGACAAGGTCGCGATACATAGCGAGCGCATAGAGTTTTCCGATCTGTCGGAGGTCAGGCGCGTCATCGCCGACGCGCTCAAAAGCGACCATGACGGGCTTATTGTGACGCACGGAACGGACACGCTCGCTTTCACGTCGGCGTATCTCGCTTATGCGTTTTGCGATACCAAGATCCCCATCGTGATGTGCTCCGCCGACCTGCCGCTTACCGAACGCGACAGCAACGGCTTCGACGTTTTGCAGTCGGCAAAGACCTTTCTGCCGCACAGCGCGCCTGGCGTGTACGTTATTTATAAAAACCCCGGATTCACGCCGACCGTCCACCACGCGGCGCGGCTTCTCCCCGCGCATCTGCACGAGCACATGTATTTTTCGATAGGCGGCGACTGCGTGTTCAACGATACGGGACTGATGCACGGTATGGACTTCGATATAGAAGGGCATAAGGTGCTGTGTATCTCGCCGTACGTCGGGCTCGATTATTCGTCGTTCAACCTCGACGGATATTCCGCCGTAGTACAGAGCGCGTACCATTCGGGCACGGTCAATTCCGCCGATTTCAACCGCTTTGCCGCAGCGCACCCCGATATCCCCATGTACATGACGGCTGGACGCAAGAAGTATGACGGTCAGGTCTTTGTCAAGAACGTCATACAGTGCCACGGCATTACCCAAGCCGCGCTGTACATAAAACTGCATATCGGGCTGAAAAACAACGTCAAGGATCTGACGGCGTTCGTCCATAAAAACGCCTGCGGCGAAATAGTCACCGACAAGTATTAAGCTGATATATAATAGAAAGCGATACGTTAAAGCCCCTATCGGCTTCGCTCGCGCTCAGCCACTTCCCCCGAGAGGGGGAAGCGACGGGGTTACGAGTGAAACGCCGACGGAGGGGGCTTTACGGTAAGGCTGGGATAGAATAGTAAGGCGATAGTTACAATAAAGCCCCTATCGGCTTCGCTTGCGCTCAAAACCACTTCCCCCGAAAGGGGGAAGCGACGATGTGTCGGGTGTAATCTCTTAGCCGCCATTGCAAAGGGGAAGCGACGAGGTTACATGTGAAACGCCTACGCCGCCCCGTTTGGGGGGCGAAGCGACGGCGAGCGAATAAGCTCTCTATAAAGAATTTACCGCAAAGAAAAACCCCGTTGTCTATGACAGAAAGGCAACGGGGGTTTTGTTTTTGGATCTATCATGCGAACTGCGGATTGTTGACCGCTTCGCCGAGTATCAGCTCGCCGAGCGTGCCGTAGGTATTGTCCTTTATCGCGGTGATGACTTCTTCGTATTTGAACGTGCTGTGCTTTATCGCCGAGTACGCGTAGTCCGCTATGTGCGAAGCTGTAAGACCCGAGCTCTTGATGCGCTTGGCGATCGTGCCGTCGGCGAGCGTTTCGTCGTATTCTATCGGGGCTTTGAGCGACGCGTCGAGCGAAAGCGTCACGAGCTTGACGAACGAGGTCTCGACGTGCGCGGAGGCGACGTAGTTATTGAGAATGCCGACGGTGTCGTCGTCGCCGTCGTTCGCGCCCGTCAGCGACAGGTCGAGGTCGGCGAGGTTGGAGTTGCCCGCGAGCTCGGCAAGCCCGAGCTTGATCGAGTGCTTCGCGCCGTCGTATGTATAGCCTTTGAATATCTGCGCGAGCGTGCTCGGTCCGCTGCTCTCCGAGGAATTGACGGCATTTACTATCATGTCGGTGACGGATGAGCCGAGCGGTATCAGTCTGAACACGAACTCGCGCAGGAATTTTTCTACATCCGTCGATATTAGCGTCATCAGCTCGTCGACGGTATATCTTTGATAACTGCGCTCGCACGTACTGCCGCTGTGCGACGTTGCGGAAAGGAATCCGTACTTGTCTATCTTATGGCTCTTGATACCGTCGAGGTACAGAACGTTGTCGAAGAAGTAGAGCCGCGTCGATGCGTTTTTGGGAAGAAGGTCGAACGTCGCGCCGTTGAACCAAAGCTGGACGAACGCGCCCGTTTTGTATTCCGGATCGGTCTCCGCGACGGGCAGACCGAGCGCGGTCTGTTCGGCTTTGTCAAAGAGCTTTACCTTGACCGAGTACTTGATGTCGACGTCGCTCACGATCGGCAGTCCGAGGTGGATCTTGTCGTTGTCGCCGCCGCCTATCTCGAACTCTTTGAGGTTGGCGGTGTTCATCACGTCAAACAGCAGGTGCTTGATCTTGCCGAGGTCGGAGTAGGTGACTTCGGCATCGGCTTTGGCATGTATCTCGTCGGCGGTCGCGAAGCTCACTTCGTGACCTGACGTGAACCGCGCGTCCATGTCGACCATTGCGGTCTCGGCGTCGAGGTTGCGGACGGCGATACCGTCTATCGTGTTGTCCGAATGTACTACCGCGATATGCGCCGCGTCGTCGCGGTCGTGACCTGTCGTGAGCGCGTTGTCAACGTCCGCCCAAAGCGTCGTCGCGTCATAGCCGAACCGCACGCCGTCGGTCACGCGCTTGAACAGCGTTCCGTCTATCGGTGCTCCGACTTCGGGCTTTTCGTTGATCGATCCGTTCGCGCCGACCGCTTCGAGCGCAGCGGCGATATGCGCTTTTATCTCGTCGAGCCGGGCGCGGAGCGCGTCGACGCTGCCCGCGGTCTTGACTATATCTACGGCGGCATTGAGCTCCGCCATCGCGGTCTTTGCGTCGTTGATGCCGTCGGCGAGCTGTTCTATCATGGTCTTGATGCCGTCAAGACCTTTTATGTCCATCGACTTGAAAAGGCTGACGTCTATCGGCTGTCTGTATGCGCCGACGAGCTGTTCGGCGGTCTGTTCGTCTACGCCGATGATGTCCATGACGGCGGCGAGTATCTGCATGACCGAATCGGTATTTATCGATATCAGCTCGCCGTAGCCGCTGTTGCCCTCGCGGTAGTAAAGATATGCGGTGGACGGCGCGGGGTATTTGTCTACGAGGTAAAGCTCTATCGTGAGCGTGCCGTAGCCCGTCGCCGCGAGCGACGAGAGCTCGAGCGTTATATGCGCTTCGAGTGAAACGCTGTACGTCGTGCCGTTTTCCGTTTCGTGCTTGGTGAACTTGCCTTTGAGCGCGCTCTCGCCGTCGACATTTTTGACACGGACGGTGTCGGGCGTTTCCGTCGCGCCTTCCTGCGCTATCGGCGCGTATGTAAAGTCGAGGCTGTTCAGCTCGAACGTAATATCGTCGCCGCAGCGTTTGGTGAACGTGCCTATCGCGTCGTTGACTACTTCGACGAACTGTATTATCGGAACGTATTCCGCTTTTTCCGCGTCGGTCACGGTTATGACGGTCGCGTCTGCCGAAGTCGATATGCCTATTCGCGCGGAAACGTCTATCCCGGCGATGTTGGTGGTAAGTCTTGCGCCCGTAAGCACATAGCGCGCGGAGTCGGGCAGGGCGGATATTTCGGGAACTATCGTCGCCGATATGCCGGAGAGCGACGCGAACAACGAAAGCTCGCCGTCGACCGTGCCCATCGATATCATGCCGAGCAGCGCTTTGAGCGTGCTGTCCGACGAGGTGAGCGTGTCGTGCCGTTTGAATAGAGCGGCGATAACTTCCTCGGCGGTCTTGGCTTGCGCGACGGCTTTGATGTTGTCGATAAGTCCGTTTATGCCGCCGAGCATGCCCGAGCCCGTCAGCTCGTCGCGGAGGTATTCGGGCAGGTACGAGCCGATGATCTCTTTCAGTCTGTCGACGTCCGCCGCGGTGTCGAGCGAGAGCGCGACGTCGCCTATCTTGATATACATCGTTCCGCCGACGTATTTTATCGAGATATCGGTCGCCGCGTCCGTTCCGCCGAACATCGTGACCGTGCCGCATACGGCGATGCCGCCGTCGAGCGATACGGTAAGATCGTTGCTCGAAAGATCTATATAGTTACCGCCGGACGTTGTGATGCGCGCGGAAAGCGAAAGTCGGAAGGTCTTGGCTTTTGCCGCTTCCGTCGCGAAGTCCGCTATCGGCTGTACGTACTCGGCTATGAGCGAGAGCGGGACGTAATCGCCGCCGTCTACTTCTATTATCTGCGCTTCGGTATTTTTAAGATCGAGCGCCGCCGTGATATCGCCCGTCGAGAAAGCGAGCGACGACGCTATGCCGTCGGTCGAGCCTATCTCGACTGTCATCGTTTTGCCGAGCGCGGCTATGCCGACGACCGTCGCTTTTTTGCCGTCGGCGGCGAGAGCGTGGACGCTTTTTATCGCTATCTTGTCAAGCATCGCGCCGAGCTCGAGCGGCGTTTCGCCCGAGAGCAGTGCGGCGGCTTTGTCTATGACCGCGCCGACGTTCTCGTCGGGCACAGCCGCTTTTATCTTGTCGAGCAGTGCGGCGATCTCGGCTTTGTCCGTTCCGCACGATATCTTTATCTTGTTGTCGATGTTGACGTATAGCATGCCGTCCGCAAACGCGGCGTAAAGCCTTACGTCGTCGACTGTCAGGTCTATTTCCGCTTTGATCGTGCTCGCCGCGGGCGACAGTCTTACCGTGCCGACGACGGGCACGCCGTAAATATCCGCGCAAAGGTCGAACGCATAGCCGGGTCTGTTTATGAGCGGCGATATTTCGTCGACGAGCTCGAGCAGTGCGGCGGCTTCTATGTATTCCGTCGGTGCGGCGACGTCTTTTTTCTGCGGCGCGGTTATAGCGAGGTCTGCGGCGACTTTGAGCTTTTTGCCTATCAGCGGTACTTCGAGGTCAAGCTTGAGCCCGTCGAGCCTGCCGTTCGCGCGGGTAAGCGTTATTTTTGTCGGCATGCCCGCGATCTTGAGCCCGACGGTGAGCTTGCTGTCGGTGACGCTTAGCGTGCGCAGCGTGCCGATGATGCCGTCAATATCCTTGGGCATGAGCGAGGCGAGCGTCGACAGCATGTCGAGCCCGTCGTCGCCGGCGAACCGTTTGACAAGCTCGATCAGCTTGGGCAGGTCGTCTTCGGACGCGTGCACGGTCGTGCCGCCGAGGTCGGCGTATATCTCGCCGCCGACGTACTTGACGCCTATCTTCGCGCCGAGCACGGCGAGCGTCGCGTCGGCTTTGACGTCCGCCGAGTCGCTGCGGTCGATGTACGCGTCGACTATTTCTATATCCGTGCCGAGCGCGGAGATCTTGCCGCTTATGCCGTAGGTCGTGCCGAGCGCTGTTTCGAGCGCGTCGGGGACAAAGTCGAGCACGCCGTCAAGGCATTTGTATGTATCGTTTACTCTGGGGAAGGACAGCGTCGCCGGCGCGGCGTCGAGCACGATAGTCGTGCCGAAAGCCTTTACCGTGCCGCTGATGCGTTGCAGGACCTTGCCCTCGTCGGCTATGTAAAGCCGCGCGTCGATATTTATATCGTCGGTCAGGTCGAACGGCAGGTGTATGCAGGTTACGCCGTTCTCGGAGGTCATTTCGCAGTTGCCGAAAACGGTAGAAAGTATGTCGCCGCCGAGCAGTGACGAAAAGTCGAGATCGCCGAGCCCCGACATGAGCGGCGCGAGCGACGGGTGCGACATGAGCGACTTGAACTTATCGACGGTAAAATAACCCTTGATATCGTTGAGCGTTATGTATGCGCGGTCGCCCGTATACTCGACAGCGAGCGCGCCGAGCTTGGCGCGGACGTTCATCGTTCCGATGTTGACGGAAAGCGCGAGGTCGTTCAGCTCGACGTCGCCTATGGAAATGTCCGCCGCGAGGTCGAGATCCTTCGAGCCGTCGAGGTAGCTCGCGAACGCTTCCGCGAGATAGTCCGCCGGCGATGCGGCCGTGTTGCCGCCGACGTCGCCCGAGGTGTCGATATGCTCCATGAAGTAATCGTATTCGGGTATAACGCCGTCGGGATCGTCGTAGTCGTAAAAGCTTTCCGTCATCGTTGATGTACAGTTCATCGCGCCGAGGACGGGAATAGCTATGTCGTAGTTTTCTTCCGCGACGACGGTCACGGGCCGCCACTCGGAGTCGATGGTCACCGTCACTTTGGCGGAATGGAACACCGGGTTTTGGTCGGCGGACGCGAGCGTGCGCACCTCGTTGCGGTAGTACTTGGTCGATTGCTCCGCGTCGAGCGTGAGCGAGAAGGTGTAATTGCCGTCGTCGCCCTTGACGAGCGTCGTCGGAACGTCGAATGTTACAGCGGCGTCCTTTTCCGCTTCCTCGTCGTGCTTGGATCTCGCCGCGCCCTTTTTGAGCGCGTTTTCGTCCGCGACGGATATTATCGTCGTTTGGTCTATCTGGTGCTTGACAAGCTCGTTGGGAACGACGCCGTAAGCGTCGTAGTACGCTTGCGATTCGAACTTGCCGACGCTGTCCGCCCACGCGACGTTTTCGCCGTTGATGCTCGCCGACGGACGGAACAGGATCGTATCGCCTTTGTAGAATTTCTGTTCGGCGACGCTTTTCAGCGACGACGAAGATATCGCTTGCGCGAATAAAGTATCGCCCTTGACATAGCGCGTGTTGTGAACGTTTTGAGTATACTTGATGCCGAGACCGACGTTGGCAATGACCTTGCCTACGGTGTCGCCGCGGAAGTATGACGAGCTGTACAGCTTCTGCGCCGCGAACCGCAGGTTGGTCAAAAGATCGTAGTCCTCGGGCGTTCCCGACTGCGGCAGATCTTCCCACATGACTATACGACCGTCGGGTCTGTAAATTCTGTTGTCGCTGTTCAATCCCTTGCTGAAACCCGTCATAACGGATACCGACAGCAAGGTCATCATTATAAATATTATTATCAGCCGCCGCTTGGTATAAGTCGGCTTGCGCTTCATTAAAGATGTTGTCATTTATATTTCCTCCGATACGAGATCGGCGAGTTCCTTGATGGTGTTTTCGTCGCTTTACGACAAGTCTATTGTACCACGCGCAAAGCGCTTTTGTCAACGCTTTTTTCAACAAATCAATATAATTGTGTCTGAAAAACAGTCGAAAACCGCCATGATCGCCCGAAATTGCCGCTCGCGGCAGTCGGCTTATAAAACCATCACGACGAGACGATAAAGCGGTATTATTTTATATCCACAAGATATGCGAAAACCGCGCGGAAAATGACTATATATGGCGGTTTTCGCGGTATGCGCGGAGAGCTTGCCGAAACGAACGCAAAACGGCGGTATAAAACAATAATACACCGCGATTTCGGGCGGATAAAATCATAACAACGACTAAAAAACGCGGCGGCAGCCGGGGCAAAAACGGTAAATCGACAAATAAAGCGTCGGTACGGCTGGGAAAACGGTTGACAAAAGGCAAAAAGAGTAGTATAATCAATGATACTTGATGCGGGGTAGAGCAGTTGGTAGCTCGTCGGGCTCATAACCCGGAGGTCGCAGGTTCAAGTCCCGCCCCCGCTACCAAAACCATCCGTTGCCATACGGCAACGGATGGTTTTT
>CAJTND010000017.1 GCA_910577995.1 uncultured Christensenella sp.
CGCAGGATTTTACTCCTGTTTCAACCTGCTCATGGGTAGGTCACTCGGTTTCGGGTCTACGACATGCTACTGAAAATCGCCCTATTCAGACTCGCTTTCGCTGCGGCTCCGAGACTTGATCTCTTAACCTCGCAACACATCGTAACTCGCCGGCCCGTTCTACAAAAAGTACGAGATAACACATTCTCCCCTTGCGGGAAGCGTAGTGCGTTCTCTGCTTGTAAGCTTACGATTTCAGGTTCTATTTCACTCCCCTCCCGGGGTACTTTTCACCTTTCCCTCACGGTACTAAACTCTATCGGTCATCTGGTCGTATTTAGCCTTGGGAGATGGTCCTCCCTGCTTCCCACCGAATTACACGTGTTCGGTGGTACTCCGGATACTTGTGAGCTATGCTATAAATTTCGCCTACAGGGCTTTTACCTTGTTTCGCTACGTTTTCCAAAACGTCTTCGGCTATCCATAACACTTGCCCGTATACAAGTCCACTACCCCGTACATATTGCTATATACGGTTTGGGCTGTTGCCCGTTCGCTCGCCACTACTGAGGCAATCATTAATTTATTTTCTCTTCCTGCGGGTACTAAGATGTTTCAGTTCCCCGGGTTCCCTTGTGCCGGCTATTTATTCACCAACACACGACTCCTGTTTCCAGGTGCATCGCATTTACGACAGTCGGGTTTCCCCATTCGGAAATCTGCGGGTCAAACGCTTAATTGCAGCTAACCGCAGCTTATCGCAGCTTGTCACGTCCTTCATCGGCTCCAGATGCCTAGGCATCCATCGTAAGCTCTTAGTAGCTTAATCGTCCAATTCCTAAAAGTAGAAATTACAAGATATAAACTTACAAAAATTGTCGTATTGAGATATTTACATATCACCAATATCTGATTTTGTATACTCGCTTAAGTTATATGCAGTTGTCAATGTCCGACACGGTAACCTTTTACAAGGTCAAAAAAAACACAACAAACAACAACTTTTTTACCCTGTTATTGCTTATTATGTCCAGAGGTATAGCTATTTGCGATACTTGGATGACCCGTGTGCGCTCGCTCTTCGCGAGAGCTTGTTCATAATATCACACTTATATACGCATGTCAAGCGTTTTTATAAAGTTTTTTGAAAAATTTTCAAAAATATTTTCGGAGAATATTTTAAGCCGTAAATCACAATTCTATTCGGACTTATCAAACATCGGCAGTATCCGCCCCGAGCATCGTGAAGTTGTTGTAAAGAAACTCGGCGATATCGTATCTTACCGTATTTTTTCCGCAGGAGCATACATATACGGAACAGGTTGCGACATACAGACCGTTGATCCGTATCTCGGTATTGCAAACGACAAAGGGGGTCGTCGATTGCTGTTGCTTGTAGCTACGGAATTCAAACTCATACTCGCCGCCGAACGACGACAGGTCGACAGGAAAACTCGTAATGTATATTTTGGCACTGCCGCCGCCGAAAGGAGAAGAATCTTCTACATAATAATATTGATAAATATACGGGGCATACTCGATCGTTTCGTAATCATATTGACCGTTCTTTTTAATTAAGTACGGCATGTAGACCTCTAAGCTTGCGAAACTACGAGCGTCGTCGCCACCGTCAAATCCGACGAAAAAATAATTGTTGTCGTAATTCAACGAAAAATCTTCTTTGTAATATGTCAAAAACTTATTTCCGAGCACGCTTACAGCCGTTCTGCCGAATTCAGCAATGCGACGCTCACCGGAAATTTCCTCTGGATACGGGCGCGGTGCGCTTTCTTCGAGCGTGGTTATCTTATATGGCATATCTTCCGGAAATGCTTCGTAATTGTCGACAGGCGGAAAGGTAGCCGGACCGATCATAGGCTCGCCGCACGAAAACAAGCACATCGTTACGGATGCAGTTAGCAATCCTGAAACTATCTTATTCGGTTTCATAATTCGACCTCCTCTTTTTGTTCGACATCGGCTATATCTTCACGCATAAGCTCAATGTTATTCTTCATAACACCTATGATCGTTCTATTATCGATTTTGCCAGTATCGATATAAACTTTATCATAGCCCGCCTCGATAATATTTTTTATATTTTACCACTAATAAAAGCGTAAGTCAATACACGCGGAAATTATTTTTTCGTTCTACGATTCACTTCTTATACACGTAGTCCCATTTCGATACGTTGAACAGTCCTTTATGATTGAGCTTTACTTCGGGTATGACTATAAGCGTGAGGAAGGAAAGCAGCATGAACGGTTCTATATCCTTATTATAGTCCATCGTCGAGAGCGCGGCCAAAAGCTTTTTGCGCGTGGCGAGCGCGTCCTCGGCGGGCGCGGCGGTCATAAGTCCGCCTATTTCGAGCGGGAGCTTGCCTATCAGTTCGCCGTCCTTGACAAGCGCAAGTCCGCCGTCCTTTCCGAGCGCGTCGACCGCCGCTTTCATATCGCGCGCGTTGTCGCCGAGCACCGTTATATTGTGCGCGTCGTGCCCGACCGTCTGCGCGACCGCACCGCCTTTAAGCCCGAAGCCCTCTACATAGCAATGACCTATCGCGCCGCTCGCGCCGTGACGCTCTATACAGCACATCATGTCGAGCCCGTCGCGCGACTTAGCCTCGGTGAGCGCGGTCACCACGGTATTGGGGAACACGCGCATTATCGGCATGCCGTCGGTATACTCAAAATAAAGATCACTTTCTTTTATAGGCTTTATCCTGACGCTGCCGAAAAGCGCATCGGGCTTGGCAGGCTTCGTATCGAATAGCGCCTTGCCGTTTTCCGCAACGAGCTTGCCGTGGTAAAACACCTTTTCCGGATGCTGACCGCAGTCGTTGTCGCAGACTATGAAGTCGGCGTAGTAGCCGGGAGCTATCGCACCGCGGTTTTTCGATCCGTAAGCCTCGAAAGCGTTGAGCGACGCTATGGTCAGCGCGTCGATCGGCGACATGCCGCATTCGACGGCGAGCCTTATATTGTTGCCTATCGTGCCGAGCTCGAACAGGTCCTCGACGTTCCTATCATCGGTGCAGAACAGAAACCTGCGCAGATTGGACTTATTGACCGCTTTTATCAGCGTCCTGAGGTTTTTGGTCTGACTGCCCTCGCGCAGCATTACGTACATGCCGCGCGACACCTTGTCCGCCGCCTCCTCCGCGGTCTCGCACTCATGATCGGTGAGTATACCGCCGCAGATATACGCGTTGAGCGGCTCGCCCGACACCGACGGAGCGTGACCGTCGATGATATCGAACGCTTCGAGCTTTTTCATAACGTCGTCGTCGCAGTTGATGACGCCCGGGAAGTTCATCATCTCGCCCAGCCCGAAAAGCTTTTCTTTTTTTGCTATCGCCACCGCGTCGGCGGCGTTGATGACGCAGCCCGATCTGTCCTCCGCCGCGCTCGGCACGCACGACGGCATCATGAACCGAACGTCGGCGGGCACGCCTTTTGCGTCCTCTATCATAAAACGTATGCCTTTTTCGCCCGCGACGTTGGCTATCTCGTGCGGATCGGCGTTGAACGCTGTAACGCCCGTCGGTATGACCGTGCGGAGGTATTCGCTCGGGCGTATCATTACCGATTCGAAGTGCAGATGCGTGTCGTAGAACGACGGCGCGACGAATTTGCCCGTTCCGTCTATCTCGATATTACCGTCGTACTTGCCGACGCCGGCTATCCTGTCGCCGCAAACAGCGACGTCGCCCTTGACGAACCTGCCGCCGAACACGTCGGCGACGGTCGCGTTCTTTATAACTATATCGGCTTTTACCCTGCCCGACGCAACGTCTATCAGTTTTTTCATTACCGTATATCTCCCGTTACATGCCTATTTTGCCGCAGATATCCTTGACCGTACCCTCGGGGTCGGCGTAGAAATCGGACGACCAAACGCGATACATGTTCCAGCCCCTGCTCGTGAGGAACTTGCGGCGCATAACGTCGCGCTCCCGTGCCGAGCCCGAGCTTTTGAGCGCGCTCTCGTCGCACTCGATGCCCAAAACGTACTCGCCGCGGCTGTTCTTGACCGCGAGGTCTATCCTGCGCCCGCCCATGCCGACGTCGGCGTCGACGGTATAGCCCTTATCAGCGAGCGCGTCGCGCACGCGCTTTTTAAGCCCCGACAGCTCGGGCGGCGCGATCGTCTTTTCTTCCTTTTGCCCGAACGAACGCAAGACGTTTTTCGCGCCGACGGCGTCGCCGTCCGAAACGCAGTAGGCGTAATCGAGGTATTTGCGCAGAATGTGCACGCCCTCGGTGTTGATGTCGTCGACTTTGAGATCGGACGGGATTATCGAAACGACTATATCTATCTTCTTTTTGGCGCGGCTGATCGCGACGTTGAGCCTGTTCTCGCCGCCGGGACGGTTGAGCCAACCGAAATTCCTGCTCATCACGCCCTTATTGTTATAAGCGTAGGCAAACGAGAAGATCATCCTGTCGCGCTCGTCGCCCTGAACATTTTCTATATTCTTGACGAACAGCCCGAGGTCCTCGCCGTCCTCGCGGCGCGTGTACTCGGCGAGATACAGCGTCTTGAACTCCTCGTCCTCGTCGCATTTTTTGTCTATCATGTCGAGTATCATGTCGCGCTGCTTCGCGTTGAACGTGATAACTCCGAGCGTGTCGCGCGCCGACTGCGGCAGCGCCGCGCTGTTTTTAAGATGCTCGCCGACAAGTTGTATGACCTTTTCCGCCTCCGCGGCGTTCTGTCTGTCGTCCCAAACACCGTTGACCTTATGCACGGTTATCGGCGGAACGCCGGGCACGCACGCATCGGGCGAAACGTTGAGCTTGCCGCCGTAGAACGCGGCGTTGCTGAACGCGATAAGCTCCTCGTACCGCGAGCGATAGTGATAGGACAGCATGACCTCGGGGAACTTGAACCGCGCCACATCGAGCAGGCTCTCCTCCTCGAGCACGGCTTCGTTCTCCTCGTCCTCGTCGACGGCTACGCGCCCGTCGCCGAGGCTTGACGGGCGGAGCTGTTTGTGATCGCCGCACACGACGAACCGCCGCGCGCGCGCTATCGCAGGCACGCCGCGCTCGACGTAGATCTGCGACGCTTCGTCGAAAACGAGCAAGTCGAACAGGTCGCTTTTCAGCGGCAGCACCTCGCTGACCGCCTCGGGCGTCATCAGGAAAATACGCACGCCGCGGAACAGCTCGAACTCGAACCGCTCGACGAACTTAGCGACCGAAGGACGGCGTTTGCCCTCGACGGCGCGGAGCATATCGCCCTTGCGCTTGCTCTCCAAGATATTCGAGTTGAACGCGGCTTTGAGCGCGTTCATCGTCTTGTCGCGCGCGAGCAGGCGTTTTTTGTCTATCTCCGCGCAAATCCGCGCGACGAGCGTCGAGAATCCGCCTATATGTCCGAACACCTGCCGCCGCCCGCTCTCGAACCTGTCGATATAGGCATACGCGCAGTAATCGAGCAGTCTGCCGTTGAGCACGGAATACGTCTCGCCCGTTTCGCCCGCCAGGTTGACGAGCGTGCCGAAGTACAGCCGCGTACCATAATCGAGCGAATCGGCGGTCACCTTTGAAGTGAAAAATTCCGAGTATGCCTTAACTCCGTTGTAAAGTCTTACGGGGTCTTTGGCAAGCGTCTTATACAGCGCCTTGTCGAACTGCTTGAAATTTTCGCGCATGAACGCTTTGAGCGCTTTTTTGAACTTGAATTTGAACCTGCCGTACGCGTACATATCGAGCAGGGCGTCGAGCTCTTTCATGAGCTCGGCTATCTTCGAGTCCGACATGTTTGCAGTCATAGACGTGAGCCAATCGTACTTATCGGCGAGCGAGTAGTAACCGCCGAGCGTTTCCAAAAGCTCCGCGTCGTCGAGGTAGTCGCGCGCGGTCTTAAGCTCGTCGTAACCGCATTCCAAAAGCGACTCGGGCACGCACGCACGGAATATCTCCGCCTGCGACGCGGACGCCGCGCCGTCGCGCTCCGCGCGCTTGAACGGATTATCCATGTTCTCCGCGTATATCTCGAGCATGGGCACGCCGAACTCCTCGCTCTCGAGCGCGGATGCGACCTCGGCAAGATCGGCGAGATCCGCGTCTATCTGATCGATCGCGCGCTTGTACGCGACATTATTGAACGGCGCAGGCGATTCCGCCGCGTCGAGCATGGACGCGAACTTGCGGTAGAACGCGTTTTTATCCTTGGGATCGTCTATGAAAAGCGCATACCGCGAAAGCCTGCCGAGCCGCGAATATATAACGGACAGCGCGGCGCGCTTCTGGCTGACGACAAGCACGTTTTTGCCCTTGTTGACCTCGTTTGATATTATCGAGGTTATCGTCTGCGATTTGCCCGTGCCGGGAGGTCCTTGCATGACGAGCGCAAGCTCGGAATCGGCGCGCTCTACCGCGCGCTCCTGCGACACGTTGAGCTCGCTTATATAATCTATATCGCCCTCGCTCGCAAGCTCGCCGCCGTCGTCCGCTTCCTCGTCGGCGGTCAACCCGTAAAAGTCCTCGAGCTCGTCCGCGCCCTCCAACAGTCCCGTGAGCGTCGGCGGCATCACGCCCGAATCTATCAGGCTGTCGAAGTCGCGCTGTATCTCGCCGCTGTACATGGGGAACATACCGACTATCGCGCCGCCGAACAGCTCATACTCGTTCTTGCCGTACTTGGGGAAAGTTTTTTCCGTATACGCGAAGTATTTGGTCGGCGTTATCGGCTTGCCGTCGGTCTTTATCTCTATGCCGTTCTGCTCGTAAAAGTCGAGCAGGTCGGAAATGAACTCGCGCTTACGCGGCTCTTCCACCGCGCCTGCGGGCAGCGGCGTAGAACGCTCGTTGAACTTATTGAAGCACAGTATCAGCGCGGTATTGTACGTAACGTCGCGGCTGTCGTCGGGCGTAAGCTTTATCTTGCCGTTGACGTTTTCCACCGTCACGGGGAAAAGCGCGAGCGGCGCGGCGACGTTGAACGTATTGACCTTGCCGCACGACCCGATAACGAACGGATACCCGACGTACAGCGTGTTTGTACCCGTTTCGCGCGCGGCGGCGGCGGACGCGCGTATCAGCCTGTTATATTCCGCATACTTATCCGATTCGGGATCGCAGAGCGTTATCGAGCCTGTCGACAGCATCGCGTCCGATACCGACGTTTTGCCGCCGAAAGCGCCGCTGATGTCTATCGCCCTGCCCGATACGGGCTTGGGCAGATACAGCATGCGGTTCCTGCGGTTGACGTTGGTCAGCCGCGATTGCAGGCTTTGGAGCGTTTCGACGACCTCGGAACGCATGACCTTCATCTTGACGGGCTTCTGCTCCGCGAGTATGACGTTCAAAAACCCGACGCCGTATTTATTGACGAACGCCTTGCCTATGCCCGACACTTTGAGCATATCCTCGACGGTGGTCGGAGCGAGCCGCGCGAGGTTTTTGAGCGGCTCGTCGGCTATGACCGCCGTCGGCGTGTGCTTGTTCTCTCGCGTGCGGAGCTTTTGCCTGTAATCGAATAACTTCTTATATAGATCAGCCATATATACATTATATCAAATATATATGCGCATGTCAAATACGTACGTCGACGGCGGTCTTTCGTTTTTTGCCGCGCCGAGCGGCGAACGTCCGCGGCGCGACTTATTTATCAGTCCTGTTCTTTATTATAATACGGTATGGCGGACGGGTCGTCGAGGCGCGTACGCCTGATGCTCGGCTTGAACTTGACGACAGTCTTTTCGAGCACGGGCGCGAGCATGTACAAAAGCACGGGCAGGAACACCATGACCCCGATCATCGAGATTATCGTGCCCGTGCCGAGACACGTGCCCATCGACGCGATAAGCGGATCGGAGGTCAGACCGCCGACGAGGAAGCCCGCGACGCTCATGATAGAGCCGGACGTGAACACCGTCGGGAACGCGCCCGCGACTGCGTCGACGATAGCTGTGCGCCTGTCGGTGCGCGCGGCAAGACTGCGATAGCGGTTGGTTATCAGTATAGCATAGTCTATCGTCGCGCCCATCTGTATCGCGCTGACTATAAGGTACGTAAAGAAGAAAAGATTGTTGCCCATGATCACGGGCAGCGAAAAGTTAAGGAATATCGCGCCCTGTATGACGAGCACGAGCACCGCGGGGATAAGCGGCGAACGGAACGTGACGGCAAGTATCAAATAGATAAAGAGCACCGTCAAAAGCGATATCATTATGTTATCTGACGAGAACGACGAGTTAAGGTCGTATGCGCTCATGCTCGCGCCCGCGAATATCGCGTCGGCGCACATAGCTTTTATCTTCGGTCCGAGCCGCTCTATCAGCTCGAAGGTCTGTCTGGATTCCGTCGGCGCGGCGATATTGAACACGAGCCGCGAATAATTTTTGCCGACCAACTGACCGCGCGCAAATTCGAGCGTTTCCGCCAGCTCGCGCGCCGCCGCCTTTTGCTCGTCGGAGAGCGGCAAGCCGTCTATATTCGCGAGCAAGTAGTCGGCAAGCCCGAGTATGGGCGCTTTATAGCCGAGCGAAAAGCTCTCGCCCGCCGCCGCGGCATAGCGCATGAAAAGTATCATGCTCATGCCCTCGTTAACGCCCGTAACTTCGGCAAAGGTCTTGTAGTCGACGCTGTCGGTGACGTACAGCCCGTCCGCTATCTCGACGCCGGCAAGACCGAGCGCGGAATCGATGAGCGGCTCTTCTGCGACGGCGGCGAGTATGCCGCGCTCCAGCTCCGCGTCGCCCGTCGGCACGAGCACGACAAACATATTGTCATACCCGAATATCTCCTCGCACTCGCGCTTCGCCGTCATAGTGTCGGTCGGGCGCGAAGTGTCTATCGCGTCGGTACTGTAACAGTACGCAAGCCGTTGCGACAGCACGGCGCCGACGGCGAACAGCGCGACGAACACGGCAATTAGCACGTACCGCGCCTTGATCACGCCCTTGCCCCAAAACCTCAGCTTTGGCACGAAGTTCCGATGCCTGGTCCTGTCCATCGGCTTCGACAGCAACAGCAATACGCCGGGCATAAGCAGGAACACCGTCAACAGCGAACATACTATGCTTTTTGCGAGCACCGCGCCGAGATCGAGCCCCAGCCGAAGCTGCATGAACATGAGCGCGACAAGCCCCGACACCGTGGTGAGCGAGCTTGACGCGATCTCGGGTATCGCCTTTGCGAGCGCGGCTGTCATCGCGCCCTTCGGATCGCCCTGCCGCTTGTCCTTTTCCTCGGTAAAGCGATGGCAGAGGATAATAGCGTAGTCTATCGCGAGCGCGAGCTGAAGTATGATACAGACCGTGTTCGATACGAACGATATTTTCCCGAACCAGTGGTTGGTGCCCATATTGAGCGCGGCGGCTACAACAAAAACTATCGGGAAAGCGAGTATCTCCGCAAAGCTCTTTGACGTAAAAAGCAGTACGAGCAGTATCACCGCCGCGGATATCGCGATTATGACTATCATTTCGCTCGCGAGCCGCTCGGCGTAATCGTCGATGAGCGGCGTAGGCACTGAGTAATCGTACCCGCCGCTTTCCAATATTTCGAGCGTTTTTTCGTAAGCGACTACCGCCGCCGCGTCGTCGTCCGTTCCGACGAATGTTATCCCGAACTTGGCAGTCCCGTCCTTATAATATTCCTCGCCCTCGCCGAACGGAAAATTCTTAACGCCGTCGAGCGCGGCTATCTCGTCGTGAAGCTCGACCGCATTTTCGAGATCGGTCTTGACAATGAGCGTCGCCGATCCGTAAGCGGCGAACTCCCCGTCCATTATTTCGAGCGCGCGCTTGGTGTCCGTGCCTGCGGGAAGGTACGTCGTGATATCGTATTCGACAACGACCTTGGGTATGCCGAACGCGCTGTATACCAAAAGCGCGGCAAACAGCACAAAAAACAGCACGCGCTTTTCTACGATGAATTTCGCGATCTTTCGCATGCTCTTATTTTAGTACCTTTTGTGCCGAAACGCAAGCGAACGGACTACGTAAACCCGTTTTTCCGCGCGAATAATTATACCGTCGGCACGCCATATTAACGGTATGGATATCAGGAAAATAGGTATAATAGGCTGCGGCATGGTCGGCGCGACCGTCGCTTTTGCGCTTATGGAAAGCGGCATGTTCACCGATATGATACTCGTCGACGTCAACCGTGACCGCGCTGTCGGCGAAGCGATGGACCTCTCGCACTGTCAGCCGTACATCAAGCCCGTGGAGATACGCGCAGGCGGATACTCCGACCTCTCCGACTGCGGCATCGTCATAATAACCGCAGGCGTCAATCAAAAGCCGGGCGAAACTCGGCTCGATATAATCAAAAAGAACGTCGCCGTATTCAACTCGATAGTTCCCGAAATAGTCAAGTACAACAACGGCGCGTTCCTGCTCGTCGTATCCAACCCCGTCGATGTGCTGACCTACGTCGCGTACAAGCTGTCGGGCTACCCGTCCAACCGCGTATTCGGCAGCGGCACGGTGCTCGACACCGCGCGACTGCGTTACCTCGTCGGGCGCAGGCTCAACGTCGATCCGCGCAGCGTCCACGCCTTCGTCGTCGGCGAACACGGCGACAGCGAGGTAGCGGTATGGTCGAGCGCCAACGTCAGCGGCATCGAGCTCGGCGACTACTGCACGCACAAGGGCTTTACCCGCCACGAGGAAAACAGGAAAGCCCTCGCCGACAGCGTCAAAAACTCCGCCTATGAGATAATCGAGAAAAAGGGCGCGACGTACTACGGCATCGCCGCGGCGGTGCGCCGCATCTGCGAATGTATCGTGCGCGACGAACACTCGATAATGCCCGTCAGCACGCTCGTCCGCGGTCACTACGGCTTGGACGACGTGTGCATATCCGTCCCGTCGCTTATCGGCTCGCAGGGCGTAGAGGACATACTCGATATCAAGCTCGACGACTGCGAGCAAGCCGCGCTCAGAGAATCGGCGCGCACGCTCAAAGACGCGCTCGCCGAATCGGGCTTTTACACCGACCGCCGCTGCGGCGGCAAGCATGACGGCGACGCGCCGCGCAGTTCGAGATAGACAGTTAATAACGCAAACAAAAAAACGACCGCAAGGTCGTTTTTTAAGTTCTGTCCGGATCGTTGGCACACCAACGACATTTATTTTACGGCTATGATATACTTAATATTGCCGAAGCGCTCAAAACATTTTTCGCTATCATCACAAAGGAGCTATAATGGAAAGAACGACTACACAGCAAACGTTGCAATATATCAAACGGCAATCTAAGTATATCAGGAACAACGGAACAAAAGACGGGCTGACAAAAGAACAGTGGAAACAGCTGTATACGCAATTCGAGGAAATAGCGAATACGCTTTCTTATGTCGAAATGAAGCTTTTATACTGTACGCGTCAATGCCCGCTCGGTACTGCATTTCGATTTGTAAAAGTCGCGGAAAAAATGATCGAGGCTACAAAAGCCATGGAGGATCTGACCGAGTAGTCAGATCTATCTATCATATACCGAGGCTCTTTACCCACGCGGCGATGTCCGCGTCGGACAGCTCGCCCACCATTTTGCCGTCGATCCATTTCGTAGAGTCGGCGCAGAGCGGTTTCAGCACCGCCGCCGCTTTGCCGAGGTCGCTGCCGCCGCTCGTCGCAAAGGGCACTACCGTTTTGCCTGCGAAGTCGTAGCTCGCGAGGAAGCCGTTTATTATCGTCGGCGCAAGATACCACCATATAGGGAAGCCGACGAACACGGTATTGTAGCTTTGCATGTTGTGGACAGCGCCCTCTATCTCGGGGCGTTCCAGCGTGCGCATCTCTACCGAACTGCGGCTGTTCTTGTCGTTCCAATCGAGGTCGGCTTCCGTGTAGGGGACTTTCGGACGTATCTCGTACACGTCCGCGCCCGCGGCGCGCGCTATGCTCTCCGCGGCGCGTTTGGTGTCGCCGCCAGTCGAAAAATATGCTACAAGTGTTTTGCTCATTATGGATAATTCTCCTTTTTCGGTTTGTACTATCATATCACAACACGCGCCCGACGCGCAATCGTTTTTGCGCTGTTTACGCGTAATTTTTGCGCGCGTTCCGCCGCCCGTTTACTTTTCCACCTGCGACAGTATCGCGTTGTCGTCGATGTTAGCGTCGTCGGAAAGTATGACGGCTTTGGATATGATGTCCGCGGTCATCGGGTCTTCGTCCACGAAGTCGAGCAGGAGCGGTCGCCTGCCCGTGCGCGTCGTCGCTATCGCGAGCTGACCCACGCCCTCCTTGAACACGAGCCCCGTGCGGATATTCACCACATACACGCCGTGTACGCCGTTTATCTTGATATTGTCTTTGATAAAGCCGACGTTGTCGAGGTGCAATATGTCGCACAGCGACACAAGGATATTTTTGCGCACCTCCACCGTCGACATAGCGTTTTCAAAGTCGAAGATATTGTTCGCGCTTATCGTCACGACGAGATCTACGTCGCGGCAGGTCTCGGAGAATGTTATCGGGTCGACGTCGCCGAGCCGCATCAGTTCGCCGCTCTTGCGTCCGATGAACCACACGCAATCGAGCTCGCGCTCGTCGCCGCCCCAATCGTAAGTGTAAGCGAGGTCGAAGTCGCGGAATATCACCGCTATCGTGTCGGAGGAATAGAACACGCGCCGCGTTCCGACGTCGGGCGAATACGCCCAGCCCTTGTTTTTCAGCGCGGCGAAGCATTTTTTGATGCTCACGTTAAAGCCCTTGAACCGCATAAGGTCGGTAAACTTCTTTTCCTTTTCCGTCGGCTCGTATATCTCGCGGAGCGCCTGTTTGAACGGCTGTTTTATATTGTTCTTTACGACGTAGGTTATGCAGTCCTGCAACGCGCCTATCCTTTTAAGCTCTACGGGATGCGCTATGACCGCCGTCCGCGCCGCTATCGGCTCCCCGCCGAGCGTCAAAAGCTTTCCGCCGGAAAGCACCGCCGCGCCGCCGTCCGCTATAAAGAACAGCCGCGAGAGCAAATAGTCGATGACGGGCTGCTTGCATATCAGTTCGAGCTGTTCCGCCGTGAACTCGACGCGCTCGCACATCGACCGCTCGAAGCCCGCGCGCATGCGCTTGATACGCGCCGTTTCTTCGCGCGCCATAGTCCTCAGCTCCGTCACCGTCTTGTTCTTGCCGAGCGAGGTCGGGAGCTTAACGAGCTTTCCGTCCTTTTCCGCGGCGAGCGTCACTCTGTACCCGTCGACGTTCGGCACTATCTTTACCCCGTCGATAACGTACTCGCGGAACAGCTCGGACGGGTCGAGCGCCTCGGTCTCGTAAATGAATATGTTCACGTCCTTATAGCCCGCCGCGCGCGCGAGGTTTTCGAGCGCGATATCAACGGTGCGGCGCTCGCTCGCTTTGCGCATCGCGCCGAACTGCTTGCCGAGGTCGAGGAATTCGCCGAGGTATTTATATCGCGCCATGAGGTCGGCGCGGTCTTTCAGCGGCACGAGCGAATAGCACAGACAGTAGTCCTTGTTGCGCGACTTCTCTATCTGCGCCTTGCATTCGGACAGCGTAAGCTTGCCGTTTATCGCGTCGAAAAAGCGTTGCGCGCGCTTGTGCAGTCCCGCCATAGTTATATACTTGGCGTTGTCGTAAACGAGTTTGAAGTCGTCCTTGCTTACGGTCGATATCATCTCGTCGTACCACTTGCGGTCGAACGCGCCGTCCTTGAAGTCGTCGGGCGAAATTTCCGAAAACTCTTTTATCTTCTCCTTGCGCGCGTCCGTGAGCCGCTCGTTGAGGTGCGCCGTGAACCAATAGACCGTCATTTTCAGTCCGCGCATACCGAGGTATTTTTCGGCGTAGTCGATATAAGTCGGATTGATGAGAGTCGCGCGGATAAGCTCTTCCTTTGTCAGTCCGTACTCCGAACACAGCCGCTCGTACTTCTCGTAGCAGTCGCCCTCGTCCTTGATAGTGCGCTTTAATATATGCGTTATCGCGTCGTTCTTCGTAGTCGTGTCGAGGAAGTAGTCGCGGCACGGCGTAAGCCCGCGCATCGCCGCGGCGGCTTTGAAATACGTTTCCAGCCCAAAGAAGTTATCTATTTTCCCTATCAGCCGCGAATACACCGTCGGCAGCGAACCGCGCTTGGTTTCCGCGTCGACCATCTTTTCGGCAAAGGCTTTGGCGAACGCGGTCGTCTTGGGACAGTCGTTGTCCTCGCCGACATAGTATATGCTCTGCGGCTCGAACAGCCCGTCGAACCGCGTATTCTGCGCAATGCACACATACTCCGCCTCCGCGTCCTCGAACACGCCGAGCTCGTACATCTCGGCGAAAACTTCCGCGGAAACGAAAAAGCCTTTACTGTGCGACGAATACTCTCTCATCGCGGCTATCTTCGCGGCGGCATCGTCGTCGGCTTCGGCGAGCGCCTTTTTCATGCTCGCGACCTCGGTCGCCATGCGCCGCCTGACGAAAAGCTCCAGCTTGTCCGCGTCGGGCGGATCGGGCGAATAGAAATACATTTCGGTAATAAGATGATCGAACCCGAAATAAAAATCCTGCTCCAAAAGATAAAGCGCGATCTCGAACATCATACGCGGCGCGGTCTCGTACAGCACCGCGGACGGGATGCTCGAAACTATGCTCGTCAGCGGCGCGGATCGCTTGGCGAATATGCCTCTGTATAGGCTATCCAAATATTTGAGCGCGTCCTCGCACCCGAGCAGTTTGCCGAACGTCTCGACCGAGGCAGGCGTTGCGTGATGCTCGAACAGCTTGCACGACATGACGAACACGCCGAGCTCTTCCGCGTCCAAACACTTTTTGACGACCTTTCCGAGCTCCTCGCCGAGCGGAAAGGACGACAGCTTTCGGCTGTCCATATCGTCGGATACCATGACGCCGAAATGACTGCCTAGCGTAACGGCAGCGTCCGCATAGAACGAAACATATTCGTAGTCGGCGTTCTCGTTGATAAACGCTTCAAGCTTTTCCAATAGCGCGCTTATGCGCTTGGGCTTGAGCGATTTGGGCTTTAACGGTTTCACGCGCTTGATAAGCGCGTCCGACGGCGGCGCGACATAGTCGAGACGGAACGTCGGCGGCGCATCCGTCGCGACGGTCTTTTTCGTTGCGCCGACGACGGCGGTTTTGTCGGGCTCGGCGGTCGCGTCCGATTTTTTCGGCGACGCGATGCCGAGCGCGGAATACATCTCCGCCGCTGCGGCGGTCTTGTATTCCTCGGGCTGTGCCGCGAGGTATTCGGCTATGCGCTCCCTGTCTTTGGATTTGAGCAGTTCCTTGATGATACGCGATTTGAGGTCCTGTTTCTTGGTTTTGAGAAAGTCGGAAACAAAAACCGCCTCGTCGTATGTAAGGATGAGCTTCCGCCCGTCGTAGAAGCTTTGCGCCTCCCACGACGTCTGTTTCAGCATCGCGATAGCGGCTTTGCGGATATCCAGCTCGGTATGATCCTTGAACTTTTCAAAGAACGTTATCTGCGCCTCCGTGCCGAGCTTGTCGTAGCGTTTTTCCAGCTCGCGTACTATCGCCGCGTCGCCCGTCGCCTTGTAAAAGTCGTGGAGCGTTTCGACTATGAGCCACTTTTTGAGATCGCGCGAAAAGTTGAAATTTTCGTCCGTCTTATAAGATACGGTCGCCTTCGTCATGCCGTCGAGTATCGCGAAAAGCCGCGCGGTAACGCTCGGACTGCATAACGCCTTTCGCGCATAGGATGTAGTCAGCACCGCCCAGTCCTCGAGGTCGAACACATCGGCAAGCGCTATCAGCTTATCCGCATACGGCGTCAGGTCGTTGGCGAAGTCCGTCGCGGCGACGAGCGCGGCGCGGCGCAAAAGGATGTTGTCGCCGTTTATTGCCGTCGACAATACCGATACGAAGCTCTCGCGGTCGAATGCGTACAGCGCGGCGGTAAGGAAGAAGAATTCGTCGATACGCCCCTTCAAATACCTGTCGAAACGCCGCGCGAGCGCGTCCTCCATTATGCGCATGCTCTTGTCTATGTGCAGACTGACGTGAACATCGCCGTAGGTGAGCGTTTCGTAAAACGCGGGGAGCGAGTACCATTTATCCGCCCGCGCCTTTTCGATGATGCGCCCGACGAGAAACCGACTGCCCGATTTTTTGTCAAACACCGCGCGGAAAACGTGCAGGCGTATAGTGTCTTGCAGACCAGCCGTTTCGATAAGCTCGCAAAAATAATCCGCCACCGCTTCGTCAGCCGATCCGGACAGTATAACAAGGAACAGTCCTATAAGCCTCGGGTCTTTTCGGCACGCGGCGATGATCTTGCCGACGGCGAGCCGACCCTCTTTTACCGCTTTTTCAAACTCGGTCTTAACAAAATCGAACCCGCCGAAGTACTCGTCGCCGATGACGTATGCGCCGCCGCCGTGCGCGCCGTTCGTCCAATCCTCGACGCCCGACACGCTCTCCGGCTCGGTGTCGCAAAAATCAGAGCACGATATGAAGATCATTTGATCCAGCGAGTCTGCAAGCGAGTACTGATGCAACGGGTAGAACTCCGCTATGCCCGATCGAAACCCGTCGAACCTGTCGCCGAACAGCACGCGCAGTCCGTCCTCGTGCGCGTCGAACCACGCCGCGGCGCTGCGGTTGTTCCGCGTCCAATGGTACATGTACCCTTCCTCGTCGACGGTAAGTATGCGCTCCGCGAGCGGCCTGAGCTTGCCGTTAAGACTGCATGTTATAAGCTCTCGGACATCCCCGTCTTTTATTTTGCCGAGCTTTTCGGTGAGCCGTTGTTTTTTGAGTTCATTGATGTTTCCGTTCATTTTCTCCGCTCCGAATGATCTATATTATATACGTCCGCCGTCCGCGGCGGCGCAGGGCGCGTCCGTCACCAAACGACGCCGCGCACGTATTTGAGCTTGATCAACGCTATTTCGTCGCCGTCGTCGAGCCGCATATCCTCGTCCGCAGCGCCGTACTTGATATCCTTTGTCGTGTTGACAATGTAGAATGCCGAAAACTTGAACCCGACGAGCGCGCTCTCGACGCACTCGCCGAGCGACAGCCCGACCGACGGCTTGTAATTCGCGCGGACGCGTTCCTCGATGAACTCGCCGACCGTCGCCGCTTCCGTCTCGCACTCCGTCCGCTCGATGTTGTTGAGCGCGGACAGCGATTTTTTGACAAAAAATATCTTTTTCATGCGGATATGATTATACCACCGCAATATTCTCTTGTCAATACCCGCGCCGCGATTTTATATACAGGCATAGTTCGTCGTTTTGGAAGATTGCGAGATAATAATACTGTTCGATGCTATAATAGCGGTAAGGGAGATGTCATGTCAAGACGCACAACGGAAGAAACAATGAGATACATCAAGCGTCAAACTCGCTACATAAAAGCGAACGGAACGCGAGATGGTCTGACCAAAGCGCAATGGGCGGAAATGTATTCGCAGTTCGAGGAAGTGATAAATACGCTTTCATTCGTCGAACTGAAACTGCTATTCCTGACGCGCCAATGCCCTATCGGCACGGCGTTCAAGTTTATGAAAGCCGCGGAAAAGATAATAGACGCAAACAAAGCAATGACCGAGTTGACAGAGCGACCGTAAACGTAGAACACCCCCTATCGGCGCTTCGCGCCACTTCCCCCCGAATAGGGGAAGCAAAGAGGTTTCGGGTGACATCTTAGCCGCTTTGTTAATGAAAGCGACGGCTTAACGTCACGTCGTCGCCTCCCCCTCTCGGGGGAGGTGTCGGCATAGCCGACGGTAGGGGCTCTGCGGCTTAGTCGGCTCTTCACCGTTTATTTTTGCCTTGCCGCTTATCCCTTATCGGCGCTTCGCGCCACTTCCCCCGAATGGGGGAAGCGAAGAGGTTTCGAGCGACGGCTTAACGTCACGTCGTCGCCTCCCCCTCTTGGGGGAGGTGTCGGCATAGCCGACGGTGGGGGCTTTACGACCGTGACTGTTCTTTACCGTTTTTATTTTTGCTTTGCCTTTTATCCCCTATCGGCGCTTCGCGCCACTTCCCTCAAACGGGGGAAGCGAAGAGGTTTCTATTGTAACGACTTCGCCTCCCTGCTTAACGATACAGCTTGCTATTGACATCAATAAAATAATAGTGTAGAATAAGTTTATGTCGTTGAGATACAACAGAAGCAACATACCGCGCGCACGCGACCTGCGGAAGAACATGACGGATGAAGAGCGCAAGCTATGGCTGTATTGCCTGAAAGACCTTCCCGTCAAATTCCGCAAGCAAAAACCGATAGGCAATTATATCGTAGATTTCTATTGTAGCGAGATAGGCGTTGTTATCGAGATAGACGGCTCCCAGCATTTTGAACAAGATGGTATGAGCTATGATAAAAAACGCGACGAATATCTAAGCGGCTTGGGACTTCGTGTAGTTAGGATACCGAATAACGATATCCGTTTCGATTTCGATGCGGTACGCGAGCTTATATATAATGTTGTTTCGGAATACAAACCGCACTAACGACATTTTACGACTACATGCCGCGCCGCAAGAGCGACCGATAGCGGATTTTTCAATTTAGCGAAAAAAAGCTACAAAAATATACTAAACGCTACAAAATTTCCCGATAGATATCCGTTGTGTATGTTCGCGATTTATTATAAAATATATACATGGATACTAAAGAGATAAACGCATGCGCCGAATTCCTCGATAATGCGAAATACCGCGAGCCGGTCGAGCGGCTTATCACTCGCGGCGGCGTTCGTCCCGATATGAGCGGCTTCCCGTTGCTCATCGATGCCATAATGCTATACGGCACGAACAAGCTGAAAACTTTCGGCGAGGTTTTTGCCACCGTCGGCGAAGTGCGGAAGAAGAACGCCTGCACGACCAAGCGCGCGGTCAATTATGCCGTAGCCGCCGCGCCGCTCGCCGCGTTCCTTTCCAAGCGGATAGGCATTCGGCTCGGACCCGACCCCATGCCGACAGGCTGTGCGATAGCGTACCTATCGAAAGCTCTTATCTATAACGCCGAGCTCGATACCGACGATACGCTTAAATAATTTGGATATTCCCCAAAAAAAGAGGCTTCTTTCGCGTCGTACATAAATGTTTAATATCATATTTACAAAAGCCCCAAGCGATGCTTCGCTTAGGGCTCTTTGCGGTTGAGCATATCCAACCTAAAACAAATAATTATGATTCATGAATTACTTTCAAATCCTCTGCGCGAACGCCTACGTCGATTTCGTGATACAATTCCACACCTTCGGGCGACAAGTATTTTTCGCCGTAAAAGTATACAAGAAAATATCCCGATCTTTCACCGCCGAGAATTATGCCTTGATCTCCCGTCATCACTCCGCGTCGAGAATATTCCGCACGGTCTTTAATCAATTCAACAGTATCGTATTCTTTCATATTTATCTCCGTATGGTGTTGTAAGTAATATATTTCCATTTGGATATGTCATCCAACCGGTGACAAACGAAATTTGCTTGCCAAATTTATTTATTAATGTAACTCGAATATTTAGCCTTTGTCCGTAGGGATCCAAAATCCCCAATTCATATCCGCCAGACAGATAAGCATTATACGCCTGCCTCTCGATCTCGCGTTTCAATATAGCAGAATCGGATATTGTATAACCCCATTGTTCAAAAAGTTTTTTCTTGCCCATATTGTTATATTCGTTAAAAATATAGTTAGTAAACTTTTCGATAGGACATTCCGCCGTCACGTTTATACCGTCTATACGCTCGGATTTGCAGTGACAGTTTTCGTGTAACGGCGATCTCGGACATTTATCTTTCGCAAAGCAACAGCCGTTCATGTTCAAACACTTTGCGCAATGCGCCGAGATCATCGCGGCTTTTAATACGTTGGTTTGTTTTTCTTCATGGGTGTGCGCCGGTTCGGTATTCGGGTGCACCCATTTTACCCACTGTACCGCAGCGGCTTTGTTTGCAAGCTCGCCTGTTTGTTGTAAATCCATTGTACGCTCCTTATTGATTTTTGTCAATAAAGTAGCACATAAATGATGACAACTGTATGTCCGCATTGCATTATATGAGTAAACCCTAAACGAATTATTCGTTTAGGGTTTATCGTGGTAGGAATGAGTGGACTCGAACCACCGACCCCCACCTTATCAGGGTGGTGCTCTAACCTGCTGAGCTACATTCCTTTATATTGTTGATGTTGTGCGACGCGTTTGCCGCGCCTTGTCGAACCACGACCCCCGCCTTATAACCGCTTCGCTGTTGCTTCGTAACAGGGTGGTGCCGACTGCTGAGCTGCATTCCTTTATATTGTTGATGTTGTGCGACGCGTTTGCCGCGCCTTGTCGAACCACGACCCCCGCCTTATAACCGCTTCGCGGTTGCTTCGTAACAGGGTGGTGCTGACTGCTGAGCTACATTCCTTTATTTTGTTGATGTTGTGCGGCGCGCTTGCCGCGCCTTGTCGAACCACGACCCCCGCCTTATAACCGCTTCGCGGTTGCTTCGTAACAGGGTGGTGCTGACTGCTGAGCTACATTCCTTTATTTTGTTGATGTTGTGCGGCGCGCTTGCCGCGCCTTGTCGAACCACGACCCCCACCTTATAACCGCTTCGCGGTTGCTTCGTATCAGGGTGGTGCTGACTGCCGAGCTGCATTCGTTATAAAGAATGGTGGAGATTAGCGGACTCGAACCGCTGACCCTCTGCTTGCAAAGCAGATGCTCTACCAACTGAGCTAAATCCCCACGGCGCTTCAAGCGTTTTTGATTTTATCAAATCCGACGGGATTTGTCAACCGATTTGCGCGGGATTTTACGTTTTGTGCGTATATTTATTGTTTGAGCCGCACTGCGTATTGCGCGTTAGTTGTGAAAATACCTTGTAATTTGCGCGCAAAAGGTGTATAATCGTTTTATGGAAAAAGACAGCTTTATCATAATCGACGCTAACTCCCTCGCCAATCGCGCCTTTTACGCGATGACGGGCATGACCACGGCGCGCGGCGAGCCCGTCGGCGCGGTCTACGGCTTTACCGCCATGCTCGTCAAGCTTATCGAGGAGTACCGACCGAAATACATCGCGGCGGCGTTCGACGTGCATGCGCCGACGTTTCGGCACAAGCTCTCGCCGGAATACAAGGCGACGCGCAAGGGCATGCCGCAAGAGCTCGCGTCGCAGATGGAGCTTATCAAAGACATGCTATCCGCGATGGGCGTCAAGATATTCGAGCTTGCGGGCTACGAGGCTGACGACATTATCGGCACGCTCGCCAAGTCCGACGCGTTTACTTATGTGCTGACGGGCGACCGCGACAGCTTACAGCTCGTCAACGGCAACACGCACGCTCTGCTTACAAAAAAGGGCATAACCGAGATAATCGAGGTCACGCCCGACAACGTTACGGAGGTATTCGGCGTGCCCGCCGACCGCGTGGTCGATTACAAGGCGCTTGCGGGCGATTCCTCCGACAATATCTCGGGCGTGCCCGGCATCGGCGAAAAGTCCGCCGCCGCGCTCATCGCGGAGTACGGCTCGCTCGACGGCGTTTATCGAAACGTCGACGGTATACCGGGCAGTAAGGGCGAAAAACTGCGCGCGGGCAAGGACGCGGCGTACCTGTCGTACAAGCTCGCCGAGATAGACCGGAACGTGCCTATCGAATACACGCTCGACGAGTGTCTTTTGCGTTTTCCCTTCTCCGCCGCCGTGCGCGACGCGTTTGCTCGGCTTGATTTCAAATCGCTGCTCAAACGCGAGGAGCTGTTCAAGACCGACCGCGACGCGCCGCCGCAGACCGCCGAGGTCAAGACCGTCGCGCTCAAACGCGGCGATGCGGCGGCTGTCATTTCCGCGCTCGACGGTAAAGACGTCGCTATACTGTTCGCCGCCGACGGACTGCACGTCGCGGCTTCGCCCGACGCCGATTTTTTCGCGCCCGTGACGAACGACCTTTTCGGCGAGTTCACGCTCGATGCGTGCGTCGAGCTCGTCAAACCGCTTTTGTCGCGGCACGTCGTGACGTTCGACTTAAAGTCGCTGTTGCACGCACTCGCGCCCGTAGGTATCCCCGACGCGGACGACGTGTCGCTCATGGGCTATCTTCTCGAATACAGACTGCGCCCGACGACCGCCGCCGAGCTGTTGTCGTACTACGCCGAATGTACCGAGGAGCTCGAAAAGCGCGGCATGACCGAGCTATACCGCGGCATGGAACTGCCGCTCTGCCGTGTGCTGTTCGATATGGAGCGCGACGGATTCATGATAGACCGTCCGAGGCTCGCGGATATCGACGCGCATTTCACCGAGCTGGAAAAAAAGAGCGCGGCGCGCATAGTCGAGATATACGGCTCGGAGTTCAACCTCAACTCGCCCAAGCAACTCGCCAAAGTGCTGTTCGAGGATCTTAAAATACCCTATCCCGGCAAGCCGCCCTACTCCACCAAAGCGGAGATACTGCAAAAGATAGTCGGCGAGCACGAGATAATCGACGAGATACTCAAATACCGTTTCAACTCCAAGCTCCGCTCGACCTTCGTCGACGGACTGAGGAAAGCGGCGCGCGCCGACGGCACTGTGCACACGACGTTCAATCAGACGACGACCGCTACCGGCAGACTGTCGTCCACCGATCCCAATCTCCAAAACATACCGACGCGCGCGGACGACGGGCGCATACTGCGCTCGCTGTTCGTGCCGCGCAGTGGCAACGTACTCATCGACGCGGACTACCGCCAGATCGAGCTGAAACTGCTCGCGCACTACTCCGGCGATCCGAAGATGATAGACGCGTTTAACAGCGGCGCGGATATCCATGCGTCGACCGCGGCGGAGGTTTTCGGCGTGCCCGTCGCCGAAGTGACGCAAGCCATGCGGCGCGACGCGAAAGCCGTCAACTTCGGCATAGTCTACGGCATAAGCAATTACGGACTCAGCCGCAATATCAACATCACGCCGCGCAAAGCCGACGAGTATATCAAACGCTATTTCGAGCGCTTCCCCGCCGTCAAAGCATATCTCGACGGACTCGTCGACAGCGCGAAAAAGACGGGCTACGCCGTCACGGCGTTCGGCAGGCGGCGCGCCATACCCGAGCTCAATTCGGCGAAGTTCCTCGAACGCAAGTTCGGCGAGCGCGTCGCGATGAACATGCCGTTACAGGGCACGGCGGCGGACATAATCAAGCTCGCGATGATAGCAGTGCACAAACGTCTGTCCGGCATGAAGTCGGAGCTGATATTGCAAGTACATGACGAGCTTATCATCGACGCGGCGGCGGACGAGGCGGACGAGGTTTCCGGCATACTCAAGACCGAAATGGAAAACGCCGTCAAGCTCTCCGTGCCGCTCGACGTGGATATATCCGTCGGCGCGAATTGGATGGAGTGCAAATAATGTATATCGGCGCAAGAGGCGGACGCAATCTTCGCGAACTGCGCGAGCTGAAAGAACTTCGCGCTCAAGCCCGAACAGAGAACGCCGTGTCCGTGCGCGTCGTCGGTCTTACGGGCGGGATCGCGAGCGGCAAGACCGTAGCGACAGACGCTCTGCGCGACGTGGGGTTTACCGTCGTCGATGCGGACGAGGTGTCGCGCGAGCTGACCGCAAAGGGAACGCCCGTCGAAAAAGAGCTCGTCAAACTCTTCCCGTCGGCGGCGGACAACGGCGCGCTCGATCGCAGGAAGCTGCGGCTTTTGATAGCGAACGACGCTTCGGCGCGCAAGCGGCTCGACGCCTATACTCACCCGCTTATAGTCGCGGAGATAAAGAAACGGCTCGGCGGCGATCGCGTGATACTGTCCGCGCCGCTGCTGTTCGAGAGCTCGCTGTCCGCACTGTGCGATGCGACCGTGTGCGTCGTTTGCCCGCGCAGGATACGCATAGAACGGCTCACAAAGCGCGACGGCATGACCGCCGCCGATGCGGAGCGCATGATAGACGCGCAGATACCCGATTCCATGCGCGCGCCGCTTGCTGACTTTTGCGTGCCGTCTGACACGACCGCGGACGAGTTCCGCGCCGAGATCGTCGCTTTGTTCGAGGATATTTTCGGCATTTGACCGACGGGAAAAATAAATAAAGGACAGCCGCGCGCTGCTATGAACCCCAAAAGTTGGACAGAGAAATAACTAAAAAGCTTGTGAGTAAG
>CAJTND010000018.1 GCA_910577995.1 uncultured Christensenella sp.
CGTCGGCTTCGCCGACACCTCCCCCAAAAGGGGGCGGCGAAGCCGTTGCACGTGTCACGCTTGTTTTGTTAGATCGCGGTGCGGCGACCGAGCGCCTGCGATATCGTAACGGCGTCGGCGTATTCGAGCTCCGAACCCATGGATATACCCTGCGCGATGCGCGTCACCTTGACGCCGAGCGGTTTTATGAGCCGCGCGAGATAAACAGCAGTCGCCTCGCCCTCCACATCGGGATTAGTCGCGACTATGACCTCGGACGCGCCCGACAGCCGACCGATAAGCGATCTTATATTGAGGTCGTCTGGCGTGCGGTTATCCATCGGCGAGAGCGTGCCGTGCAGTACATGATACACGCCGTCGAACGCGCCCGTCTTTTCTATCGCCGCGACGTCCTTGGGATATGCGACGACGCAGATCTTTTCGGGCTTGCGCGACGCGCACAGCTCGCACACCTCGCGATCGGTAAAGTTGCCGCAGACCGAACACAGCCTGACGCTCGACTTGACGTCGCGGAGCGCGGCGCAAAACGCCTCGACCTCGTCCTCGGTCATATCGATAACGGCATACGCATACCTGAGCGCGGTCTTGCGTCCGACGCCCGGGAGAGCGGAAAACCTGTTCGCAAGCGCGGCTATGCTCGCGATCTCTTTCATCAAAGACCGCCGAGCTGAGAGAGCGGGCTGTTCTTTACGAGCTCGTCGGCTTCCGCATACGCCTCGTTGGCGGCAGCGGTAATAAGATCCTCGAGCATCTCCACGTCGTCGGGGTCGACGACCTCGGGCTTGATCTCTATCGAGAGAAATCTTTTGCTTCCCGAAATGGTGACTGCGACGGCGCCGCCGCCCGCAGTGCCGGTGACGCGCGCGTTCTCGAGCTCCTCTTTGGCTTCCGCCATCTGCTGTTGGAGCTTTTGCGCCTGCTTCATCATCTGCTGCATGTTCATGCCGCCGCCACCGCCGCCGTATCCGAATTTACCCATAGTGATATTAACTCCTTATTGATAATACAAAAACACGAAAAGCGCAGTCGCGCGTCGACCTTATCCGACCGACGCGCGAGGCTCAACGTTTATTTTTTCCAAAGATCGGAATACCGCTTTTCGTACAGCTTGGCGTGTTTGTTGAAGTTGTACGTCAGCGTTTCGTTCTCCCACTTCTGATATGCCGCATTCTCGAGCGCGGTCTTTTTGGGCGCTTTGAGCAGGTCGTAATACGTTTCGACCTCACCGGGCGTGGTGTAATCGTAGAGCGATACCTCGCCGACCTGCGTCGTCGACGCGAGGTACATGATATGCACGCCGTAATCGGTGATCACGGGCTCGTAATAGACCTGTCCGACCGAAAGCTCGTCGCGCATCGTGCGCGCGCCGTCGGCAAATTCCTGCATATACGTTTCGTCCTCGCCGTCGTCGAGCTTGTACTTGACGACGTAGCCCTTGTTGTTGCCGAACGAGCCGGAATCGGTGTTGTAAAGATAGATAAGATCGTCGAACGCAAGGTCGGCGGCTTTGACGTTGGATTCGAGCGGGAGCATGGTCGCGCGCACCTCCGCGAGTATCTCGCGCATAGTCATCGGACGCGTTTTGTCGTCCTCGCCGTCGACGTGCGGATACGCAACGATGCTCTCGGCGAGCTTGTTGCGGTATTCGTCGGTCTCTTCCTCGGTATGCGTCTTGCCGTACTTGGTGACGTCGGCTTTCTGCTCGTCGGTGAACGGGAGCAGGATATGCTTGACATAGAAGTAATTGGTGTTGGGATAGTAGAGCACGGTCTTATTGTTTTTCATCGCCGTGTCGAACGCGGAAACGTTTTCCGAATACGAGCTTCTTTGCTCGTTGAGCGTCGTCGTGTAGCTCTTGGCGACTTCCGCATTGTCGACGGTCACGCCGTCGGTGAGGTACTTTTGAAGCGCGGATATCTTTTGCGAACGCTCGATGTTCTTTCCGCTGATATAATACATATAGTGCGTAGCGCCTATCATGGGATACACCGCGGTTATGCCTTTGGTGTTGATAGTTTCTTCTATCGCCTTTTTATCCGCCTCGAACTTGGCTTTGTCGTCGGCAGTCACGCGGAAATCGTCCTTGACGTTTTCGTAAAGAAGATTGACGAACCTGCGCATCGCCTCGCTCTCGAGCGAGCGGCGGTCGGCGTCGCCGCTGAGACCGGGATAGCTCGACAGCGACGGCTGCCACTCCTCGGTGTCTTTTATCTCCTCGTCCTCGTCGTCCTTTTGCTCGGGCTTGACGGGATACGTCGTATCGGTCGACAGCGTGCCGTCGCCCGTACTGCCTATCTGCTCCTCGTCGCGCTCTTCGAGTATCTCGTTGGCGAGCCTGCGGACCGTCGAATCGATTGTCTGGTACACGCGTTTTTTAACGGCGTTGGTCTCGGTAAGCCCCCACTCGATAAGCCCCGCGTCGATGAGCGCGTCCACTTCGTTTATGACGAGCTCGGTATTGACGAGCATCTTCATAGAATACTGATACGCGCCTTTTACGTCGCTGCCGAAAGATTGCGAAAGCGATTCGCTGTTGGAGTTGACATACTGGACAAGATCCAATTTATAGATATCGACGGGCGCAGTCGTATAGACCTTGCTCTCCGTCGTGCCGTCGTCTTTAACGACGGTATTCTTTATCTCGTAAGACTCGACGCGCGCCGCGACCTGACGGTAATCGCGCTCGGTGTCATGACTGAAAAACGTACAGCCGCAAAGCAGACAGCACGCCATGACGATCGCCAATAACAACGGTATGATTTTTTTCTTGATCACAAATTTCACCTATACAAAGCCTTTATCGCTTATTCGTGCAACAAGCGGCACGATGCCTAATATATTATACAAAACGCCGACGGGAAAATCAAACGTTTTCACCGTGTTTTTTCCTGTTTCGGGCTATTTTATTCCCCCGCCGCGCCGCGCTCGGGCTTTTCGCACAAAAACGCTTGACGCGCAACTGCCGCTTTGATATAATGACGGCGTGATCGATATCATGCCGAAAGGGAGTAGAATGCGTAACATTACGTGCGCCGACCGTCAGTACAGTATCGCAAGATACTCGGTAACGCTTAATTTTCGAGACTTTCGCCGAATTATTTTCGGTGGAAGTCTTTTATTTTTTCCGTATAACTTCGGCAAAATAACGGTATACGGTCCGACCGACAAAACAAAAGGAAAAAGGAGGCGGAAATGGACGCCGTGACCATAGCAACGTCCGTACTGTCGCTTATCGCGGGCGTGGGAGTGTTCCTCGTCGCATGCTCGATGATGAGCTCCAATCTCGAAGCGCTCGGCAGCCGAAAGCTGAAAGCGCTGTTCTCCAAGACCACCAAGAGCAAGCTCGCGGGCGTCGGCGTCGGCGCGGCGACCACCGCCGTCATACAGAGCTCGAGCGCGACGTCGGTCATGGTCATAGGCTTCGTCAACGCGGGGATAATGACTCTCGCCCAAGCCGCGGCGGTCATATTCGGCGCGAACATCGGCACGACGATAACGGGTCAGCTCGTCGCGCTCGGCATGTTCGGCGAAAACTCCGTGTCCACGTCGATAATCTTCGCGACGTTCGCAGGCATAGGCGCGTTCATCCTCGCCTTTGCCAAAAAGGACCGCACGCGCAAGATAGGCGGCATAATGGCGGGCTTCGGCATGCTGTTCGTCGGGCTTTCCATGATGAGCGGCTCGATGAAAAGCTTTTCCGAAATGGAGTCGGTACGCGCGTTCCTCGCGACGTTTGAAAACCCGCTGCTGCTCGTTCTTATCGGCGCGCTGCTGACCGCCGTCGTCCAAAGCTCGTCCGTCATGACGTCCATGACGATAACCATGGTCGTTACGGGACTTATCGACCTCGATCAAGGCATATACCTCACCATGGGCGCGAACGTCGGCACGTGCGTGACCGCGCTCATCGCAGGATTTACAAGCACCAAAAACGCAAAGCGCACGTCGCTGATACACCTTATATTCAACGTGAGCGGCGTCGCCGCGTTCCTTTTGATAGGGCTGTTCCTGCACCTCGGCGGCATCGAGTACGGCTTTATCTTCGGAAAGATGTTTCCGCACGCGCCGCAAATGCAACTCGCCATGTTCCATACCGTGTTCAACACGATAACGGTGATAATAGTCCTGCCGCTTACTGATCTACTCGTAAAGCTCGTAACAAAGCTTGTGCCCGACAAAAAAGGCGGAACGGAACACGACGACGAACCGCGCTTCCGCCACGTAGAAGAACACATGCTGTCCAATCCGCCCGTCGCCGTCCAACAGATAAAACGCGAGATACTCGACATGGCGGAAACCGCCGCGAAAAACTTCCAAATATCCATCTACACCGTATGCACGCTCGACTACGGCAGTATAAAGACCTTCCGCGCCAACGAGAAACAGCTCAACTTCGTCAATAAAGAGCTCGCGCGGTTCATAGTCCGACTGCTCAAAGCCGACCTGAGCGAACGCGACCGCGTTTATCTCTCGACCGCGTTCCGTACCGTATCCGACCTCGAACGCGTCGGCGACTATGCCGAGAACATCGTCGAGTACGCCGACAAGCTGAAAGACGCGAACGAAGCGTTTTCGGAGACCGCCGTCGCGGAGATAACCGAGCTGAAAGACATGATAAACGCGCTGTACTCGAGCGCGATGGACGCATACAAAAACAACAGCCTGTTATCGCTCGGCGAAGCGCTCGAGACCGAAGAACGCGTCGACGCGTACACCGCGCAAATGGCGGAGAACCATATCAAGCGCATGAGCGACGGCGCATGCACGCCCGAAGTCGGCGCGCAGTACCTCTCGCTGTCCACCAACGCCGAGCGTGTCGCCGACCACTTGATAAACGTCGCCAAAACAATAAAAGACGCAAAGTAAAGTTTGCCCTCTCCGTCGGCTTCGCCGACACCTCCCCCAAAAGGGGGCGGCGATGTCGCTTCACACGTAATGCTCGTTTTGTCATCCTGAGGCGCAAGACGAAGGATCTCAACCACTTGATCACAGCCACAGGGGCTCTTCGCTTACGCTCAGAGTGACAAGCGAACGGTACACATAAACACGCAGTCGACTCGTCGCTTCCCCCTTACTCACCTACACCCGACACCTCGTCGCTTCCCCCTCTCGGGGGAAGTGGCACGAAGTGCCGATAGGGGCTTTATTGTAACGTCCGCTTTACCGCTCTATCCATGCCTAACAGTAAAGCCCCCTCCGTCGGCTTCGCCGACACCTCCCCCAAAAGGGGGCGGCGAAGTCGCTTCACACGTAATGCTCGTTTTGTCATCCTGAGCGAAGTGAAGGATCTCAACCACTTAATCATCGCCAAGGAGACTCTTCGCTTACGCTCAGAGTGACAAGCGAACGGTACACATAAACACGCGGTCACCTCGTCGCTTCCCCCTCTCGGGGGAAGTGGCACGAAGTGCCGATAGGGGCTCTAACGTAACGCTCGGTTTTCCGTCGCGTTAAGCCGCCAAAACATCTCATTACATAAAAACATATTTTTCCATAAAATACCATACCTCGCTCCCTTGCTTTTTTCGACATTTTATCTTAACATTATCATAACATTATTTTATGGTTTTTTATCCGTATTTATAGACCGTTCTTTTGAGGTGTTTTTCTTATGTATCGCTCGAACTTTCCGGACAAAGCATTTATAGATAACCTGCTTTTACGCTGTTCCGTTCCGCCGCAGACCCAGGGCTTCGACTTCCTTTCAGAAGCTATCTATCTTTACGCTACGGGACATTACAAAAACATTTCGGAGATATATGCCGAGATAGGCGCTAAGCGCGGCTATCCCGAGAGCAAAGTACATCGTTACGCCGATTACTCTTTGAATCAGGCGTTCAACCTCGCAGATACAGTTAACGAGCTTTTCGGCACGCGCTACGCCTTTAACGATCTGCATAACAAGCTTGTGGTCGCGCTGTTTGCGCACTATCTTACCATACACAGAGCCGAGCAATCCAAAAACAATAAAGAGGAAGCGAACAAAGATAAATAGGAGCGAGCTTAAATTTACCGTACAGCCTACAAAGCCGTTACGTCGCCTTTGCCGTTTGCGCTCTCATCCTCGCATAAAGCGAAAGGACCTTGCTCCAATCGGTCGCTTTGTCCGTACCGTCGAGAAGCTCTGTCTTTTGCGAAAGCTCCGCGCGTCTGTCGGAGTTTTCTTTTTTCAGCATCCGTTTGTCAAGCGCGACAGCTCCCCATTCTTTGAGCAATGCGCGTTCGACCTGCTTGTCCATCGCCGTGCAGAACTCCGCGAAAAACTCTTTTACCGCTTTGACGAAATCCGCATATTCCGTTTCGTAACTGCCGTCGGGCGCGGTCCAAAGACTTTTGCCGTTGTCGGTCGAAATGTCGCTGTGCCAAACTATTTTAAGCCTGTCGCCGCATCGGAAACAGCCGATAAACGGACCGTCGACGAGATGCCCCGAATCGAACGAACGCTCGGAATACCATTCATACATCTCGCTAAATTCGCCCAAATAGAACCGCTTGAAACTTTCGTCGTCGTCATCGTAGCGGCTGTCTTCCCAACGCTCCATATCGCGCGCGAACCGCTCGGCATTGTCGTAAAGCTCCTCGGGCACAGACTCGCTCACCGCGCCGAACGTATAGAAAAAGTCCTCGATGAACCGCGCGATATAATAGTCGTTATATGCCGCACCCTCGCCCGCGCTCTTGAGCGCGGCTTTGTCGTACTCGTAGACCGTACGACCGCCGACGTCCAGCCAAAGCAGTCCGTCCGTCAGCCCGAACCAGCTCAAAGACAGCTCGGGCTCTTCCCCGAACGGCTGTATCTTATCTAAGCTTTGCAGCTTAAAGTTTATCTTGAACCCGCTCACCGTTCGCTCGTCATTCCGTAAATGTAAACTTTATCTCGTCCGAATCGAAAATATCGCTGCGGGACTCGAAGCGTTTGGGGATAGTGACCTTTTTCAGCACGTTTTCCCACCAAAAATCGTCTTTGCATACGAACACGCCCTCGCCTATCGTCTGCACGCTGTCGGGTATGACAACGCTCTTGAGATCCCTGCAAAACCTGAACGCGTTCTCGCCGATCTCCTCGACCGAATCGGGGATCACGATGCTTTTAAGTCCGGTCGCGTAGTAAAAAGCATGGCTGTCAATCTTTTTTACGCCGCTCGGTATCACGCTGTTTTTACAGCCCAAAACGAGCGTTTCGCTCCCGCGCTCTATCAGGCAATTATCTTTAACGTAATAATACGGGTTGCCGTCCTCGACGGCTATACTGTCGATGCACGAGCACGGCAGAGCCGCACACCCGAGCTTGAGCTGTTTGGGGATGACAAGACGTCCGCGCTTTCCGACGCACCAATCGTTCGCCCAGCAAAACGCCGCATACCCGATGTATTCGAGCCCCGACGGAAAATCGATCTCCTTCAGCTTTTCGCACATGAAAAACGCTTTGTCGCATATCTTTTTGACGCTTTCGGGGAGCTTGACGCTCGTCAAGCATTCGCACCGCGCAAAAGCGCTGTCGCTTATCTCGGTAAGCCCGTCCTCGATGACGACGCTTTTAAGATAGCAACAGGCTGCGAACGCACCCTGCCCGAGTTTCTTTACGGTCGAAGGAACGGTCACCTCCAAAACACTGCTGCCGGCAAAAGCCCGCTCGCCTATCTCGGTTATGTTTGCCGGTATAAAGTTGTTATCCCAGCGCCCCCAACCGTTGACCGTAAACGCGCCGTCGCCTATCTTCACCACGTCGGGGCTCGCGGGGATTATGCCGTTGTGGAGTCCCATAACGAGCGTTTTGCTCGCTATGTCTATCACGCAGTTGTTTTCCACGCGCAGAGTCGGATGCCCGTCGGCGACGTTGATCTTATCGAGATTAAAGCAAAGCCCGAACGAATCGGGACGAACGTTTCTTACCGTCGTCGGGATAGTCACCTCGAAGAAAGTCCTGCCGCGAAGCGCGTTTTCTGCGATCCCCGTTATGCCCTCGGGAATGATCAAATGCTTGGAGCGTCCCTTGTATTCGTAAACGACGTTATCCTTGACCATAAGCCCGTCGCCGATTTTGTCGTACTTCGGCAGCCAGCTCTCGGGAACACGCATCCCGTCGAGTTCGTCATAGCCGTCAAGTATGACCGTCTTTTCCTTTTTTGCCATATCACACCTCGTATAAAAATTTTATAGAAACAGCTGACCTTGTATAAAAATTTTATAGAAACAGCTGACCTTTGTATTTTAGCATTTTTCAACGGATAATGCAACCCCTGCCGACTAGATCGGACAGCAAAAAAATGCGCTTGTCACTACTCGCATGCCGACGTTTTTTCGCAATATTTATTAAGCAAGCTATCGGCTCGGTACTACGAAAAAAGGACGCGCGAGCGTCCTTTTTCACGGTAGAGCATATCGACCTAAAACTAATAATTACGATCCGTATATTACTTCCAAATCTTCGGCGCGAACCGCCACTTCGATATCGACTCTTAACGTATATCCATGATCTTCATAATATTCACCGTCAAAAAAGACCAAAACATATCCGTTTCGTTCTCCCATCATTATTGTTCCGACATCATCTTTATGTACGCCTTCTCTCGCATATTCGGCGCGGTCTTTGATTAACTTGACCCTATCCAATTCTTTCATCAACAAAACCTCCAAATGGTGTAGTAAGTACTATTTTCCCGTCGGGATATGTCATCCAACCGGTTTTGAATGACAGTGATTTTCCGTTTTTACCAATCAGTGTTACTTTTATGTTAAGTCTCTGTCCATAGGAATTTAACTTGTTTAATTCATAATTGCCCAAAAGATATGCAAGATTAGCCTGTTTCTCCATCTCCGCTTTAAGCATATCTGAGTCGGAAATTGAAAACCCCAAATCTTTAAAAATTTGTTCTTTGCCGTCATTGTAAAATTTGTTAAAAATATACCCTGTAAACTTTTCGATAGGACATTCCGTTGTTATCGTAATACTATCGATACGTTCGGTATTGCAATGGCAGTTTTCGTGTAACGGCGACTTCGGGCATTTATATTTCGCAAAACAACAGCCGTTCATGTTCAAACACTTTGCGCAGTGCGCCGAGATCATCGCGGCTTTTAATACGTTGGTTTGTTTTTCTTCATGGGTGTGCGCCGGTTCGGTATTCGGGTGCACCCATTTTACCCACTGTACCGCAGCGGCTTTGTTTGCAAGCTCGCCTGTTTGTTGTAAATCCATTGTACGCTCCTTATTGATTTTTGTCAATAAAGTAGCACATAAATGATGACAACTGTATGTCCGCATTGCATTATATGAGTAAACCCTAAACGAATTATTCGTTTAGGGTTTATCGTGGTAGCGGCAACTGGATTCGAACCAGTGACCAATCGGGTATGAACCGAGTACTCTAGCCAGCTGAGCTATGCCGCCTCAGACGGTGCGAAAACGTTTCGCACCGTGCTCCTTGTTTTTGAGCATAACTATTATATCAAACTTTTTTGCGATATGCAAGAGTTTTTGCGCGGTAATTTCTATTTATTTTTCCGTTTCGTTTTGCATTGCCGCGTCGACATCCGAAGCAGCCGCGGAATCCGATTCGATTGCCGCCGCCGCAAGCTCCGCAGTGCCGCAGTCCGCAGCGGTCACGGCGACCGCATGCTTTTTGCCGCCCGTCGATTGCGACATGTACGCATTGAACGCGCGCGACGACAGCAGCATTACGAGCGCGGCGACGGCTATCGCGCTGTCGACGAGCCCGTAGGAATTGTACGCGAGCCCGACGGTGAAAGCCTCAGCGGGCGGCGCGCCGTATGCCCAAAACAGCATGCTCGAAACGCACTGCGACAGATAGCGCACCGTCATATGCACGACCGCGCCGACGAATACGCCGTAGTGACCCGACACTGTAAAAGCCCAGGTCTTAACAGCGCCGACGCCGCGTTTGTCCTTGTTCTTTCTCACGAACGCCGCGTATCTGTCGGGCTTGTAGGCGAACAGTCCGACAAGGCAGACCGCGAAGTACGGCAGTATGTAATCGAAGAACGCCGACCACGGCGAAACTATACTCGCGCCCTGCAAGAACTGCAACAGCGTATACGCCGTGCATACTATCATGCCCTTGCGAAACCCGAAGTAATAACAGTAGATAAACAGCGGAGCGAGCGCGCCCGGAGTTACGCGTCCGCCGTTGGGCATGCGGAACAGCGTCGCCCAGGACAGCGCGAAGGCTATCGCAAGGCAGGTCGCGCCGACGGTGAGATCGCGTGTTTTGTACTCGATCTCCCATTTGTGCACGATACGCGGCACGACGTTGACCGCGACCGCCGCCGCGACCATGACCGCGAGCAGTACGCACAGTATCGCCGTGCCCACGCCGTCGATCTCGATGTCGTCCGTGATCATCGAACAGAGTAACATTTCCTTTTATCCTCCCGTGGAAATATTGTCCGAAAACGCACCGCATAAATTTAAACGCGTCCGACCCCGTAAGTCGAACGCGCATAAAAAACTATCTGACGACGGCTCCCTACGCGAGTGCTAACTCACAGGTTCAAAGGTACCGTCGTGAAGTAACGACATCTCAGCAGCTTCGGCTGCGCCCCTGCATCTTCTTGCCTGTTTATTATATACCGCCGCCGCTGTTTTGTCAACCGTTGCGACGGCGTAAGCGAAAATTTCCTTGTTTCCGCCGCTTTCCGCAACGGCTTACAAAGCTCCTTCCCGTCGGCACGGTTTTCGCACAAAAAAAGGGACTTATAGTCAAATCCCTTTTTTAGCGCGTTATTCGTTTTCGCCGCCGTCTTTGGTTTCGGCGTTATCCGCACCTTCCGCCGCCGCGGACGGCTCGGGTTTTTTCCTATCTCGGATAAGCGTGATCGCGAGCCATGCCGCGAGCGCGGCAAAGCCCGCCCAAACTATCGCATCGACCGACCAAAGCAGCGCTTTCCAATTAAACACCGACGCGGACGAGGTAACGTCGTCGGAGTACGACTGCGTAGCGTTGGAGTTGGTAACGGCGTAGATGATGTTTTTAGCCGCTCTTTGCAGGTGGTGCGTAACGGTTGCGTTGTCCTTGTACGACTTCGTTCCGCTGTGCCCGCCTATCGATTCGTCGTAGTTTGCGAGCGGCCAAAGCTTGTTATTGCTGTTGAGCCAAAGGTCCGTGCCTGCCCATAGCCCCGATATCATGTCCTGATAGTACATCGCCGTAACGGACGCCTGATCGGTTATCGCCATGCCCTTGAATCCCCATTCGCCGCGCAGTACGTCGGTCATCAGTCCCTTGTGCGCGCCCGCCCAGGTCGCGCCCAAGCGGTTCATTGACACCATCAGCGCGACCGCGCCGCCCTCGGTCACCGGGTACTCGAAGCCTTTGAGGAACACCTCGCGTATCGCCTGCTCGTCGGCGAAGAACGCACCGCCGTATCTGTTCGTTTCCTGATCGTTGAGCGCGAAGTGCTTCATGTACGCCATGACGCCTTTGGAGCGCACGCCGCGCATTTCCGCCGCGCCTATCTTGCCGCTGAGCAAACCGTCCTCGCTGAAATACTCGAAGTTCCTGCCCGAGTACGGCGAGCGGTGGATATCTATGCCGGGCGCGTACCAGCCCGCAGTGCCCGTGATTATGCTCGCGTCGCCGATAAGCTCGCCCATGCGTTCTATCAGCTCGCTGTTCCAGGTCGACGCCATAACGACCTCGGCGGGCCATGCCATGGAGCTCACGCCGCCGACGAGCGTGCCCGAGAATCCCGACGGACCGTCCTTGTCCGTCGTCGCGGGGAGCCCTATCGACTCGATGGGCAGCGTCGAATAACCGCCTATCCTGACGAGCTTGGATATATCGCTCCAGGACAGCTGACTGACGAGCTCCTCCCATTTTTTGTCGTTGTAATCGACGCCGATAAGATCGGTCACCTTATACGCGGTGCTCTTGGAATCGAGCACGGGCGCGGGAAGCGACGTATCGTTGATCACCGCGTCCGACCTGTTCCATTTGAGGTCGGATATAAGCCCGTCGGGCGCGGTCCAGCTCTTGTCCTTGTAGTTGGCGGACGATGCGAGCGTGCCCGTCCAGTCGCCGCGCGAAACGTACTTAAAGTCGGGATCGTAGTATTCGATCGAAACGTCGTCGAAGCGGTTGGTTATCGCGTTGCCCGTCGCCGCGGACTTGGAATAGGAAGTCGCGTCGACCGCCGCCTGCGTGAACGCGATCTTCGCAAGATCGGCATCGCCCGCATCGGTCATGCCGTCGGCGGTCGTCTTGCCTTTGGCGGCGAGAATGTTGTTGAGCGCGTCGTGACAGTCGTCGCCGAGTGCGAGGTAATGCTCGCCCGCATCGACGATATACGTCTTTGCCGTCTTGCTGTCGTAGGACGCGAAAACGCTTTTATCTATCTCGAGCTTGACATCCGCCGCCGTTTCGCCTGCGGGTATGACGTCGGTCTTGGCAAACCCGACAAGCTCGACGGCGGAGCTCTCCACCCTGCCCGTGTACGGCTTTTGCGCGTAGACCTGAACGACCGCCTTTGAACCGACGTCGCCCGTGTTCTTCACGTCGACCGTCACTTCGTAAGCCTTGCCGTCGGCGGTCGGCGCGACCGTCATATCCGAATATTCAAACGTCGTATATGACAGACCGTAGCCGAACGGGAATTGCACCTGCGTCTTGTAGTCGTAGTCGCCGACGTTGGCAACGCCGTTGACAGCGTCCTCATACCGCGTTTCGTAATAGCGGTAGCCGACGTAGATCCCTTCGCCGTAGACAAGATATTTATTCGCGCGCGAAACGTTTTTGTCGGCGTTGGCTATCGTGAAGTCGCCCATATTGGAAAACGACGGCGCGCTCGTGCTGTCGTAAGCGTAGGTATCGGAAAGCCTGCCGCTCGGCGACGCGTTGCCGCAGATGATATCGGCGAGCCCGTACAGTCCTTCCTGACCGACGCCGCCCACCCACAGCGCGGCTTTGACATTGGCATAGTCCGCCTCCTCGAGGAATCCGAGCTCGACGGGGTTATTCGCATTGACTATAAGTATCACCTTGTCGAAATTCTCGCAAGCGAGCTTGACGGTATCGCGCTCGTCGCTGTCGACTTGCAAATACCGATAGCCCGTCGGCAGAACGTTGAGCGGAAGGTCTGAGCTCTCGCCGCCGCTCCTGCCGATCGTCACTATCGCGACGTCGTCGGACGCAAGCCCCGACAGCGCGGAGGAGTCGCCCTCCAACACGCTCCGCGGCACTTCGTTGACGGCGAACGTGCCCTGCCCCTGTTCGTTGGGATAGCTTTTTCTGTATTTCTTGCCGCCGCCGTTTGCATAGAAATCCCAAAGCTTTGCGTCGACTGTGAACCCGCCGTGATCCTTATGCTCGAGCGCCGCTTTGAGCGTCGGCGCGGTATCGGTATTGACCGCACCCGAGCCCGCGCCGCCGTACACGAAGTCGACGGAGTTCTGACCGAAAACAGCGAGCTTTTTCTCGTCGGCGGACAGCGGCAGGGCTTTGTCCTCGTTTTTCAAAAGGACCGCGCCCTCGCGCACTATGTCGCCGCAGACCTTTTTCTCCTCCTCGGACATCGAGTAATCGCTGCGCGCGAAAAACGTGTTCAAAAGTCCCTCGTACTGATACGCAATCGACGTACCGACGATAAGCCCGACGGACAACGCGCCCGTCACCGCCGCCGCGGTTATCTTCGCCCACAGCGGAAATTTCTTTTTACCGTTCTTACCCATTATCGTCTCCTTTCGGATAAAACAAAGCGGCGACAGTAAAGCCGCCGCTCCGCCCCGTATTTTTTATTCCACTACGTTAACGTCGTCCTCGACGTCCATCCAGTTTTCCGCATGGGTGTCGTCGACCGTTGCGCGGTGCGTTATGTAACGCGAACCGAAGTTCCCGTACTTATTGAAAATATCATCCTTGGTGAGCATCGCGCCGCCGGCTATCTCGTGCGGGAAGCTGCTCGTTTCGGTGTCTATCGTCAAGCCGAACATGTGGTTGTAGATGTCCTGATTGATCTGGACATAGGTCGCTTTTTCGAGCACTATCTCGGTGTAGCCGTCGAACTTGGCGTCCTTGGCGTTTTTGGTGTATTTGCCCGTGGCATACACGAAGTACGTCGCCATCTCCGAGCCCTGCAGCTGCGTCATCTCGTAAGTGCCGTCGTCGCGGAGTTGGAGCTGTTCGTAATAGGTCGTCGTGGTCGTTTGTTCCATGGGCTGACCGTCGGGTCCGTTGACCGTCGTGGTCTCGGTTATGACGTGCTTGCCGATGTAGGTCTCCGTCACCTTGGAGGTATCGCCGCCGCCGCAGGCGACGAGGCTGACCGCGCCGAGCGCGAGGATCGCGACTGCCGAAAGGACAGTCAAAAGTTTGCCGAGTTTTTTCATTATCTTCTCCTTGTATGAAATATTTTGATGTAGCCTCATTATAAAAAACACAAAAAAATATTTCAACGGAGTTTTCGTAACCCGTCGATTTTATTTCGCCGTCGGTAAGATCGCGCCGCCGCCCGCAAGAAAAAAGCGCGCCTATTCGACGCGCCGACTATACTTGAAGCATTATATCCGCCTTGAACATCCCTTCCTCGACGGTGACGCGCATATCGCCGCCGTACTTCTTGGCGGTGCGGCGCATGCTCTTAGTTCCGAACCCGTGGTTGTACCTGTCCGCCTTGGTCGTAAGCGGCAGACCGTCCTCGACAGCCGTTTCGCGCGCAAGCACGTTTTCCTCGTGTATGACGAGCATACCTTCGCCGCTCGGCTTGACGAACAGCCTGATGAACCGCTTGTCCTCGTCGGCGATGTCTTTGACATGCTCTATCGCATTGTCCAAAAGATTGCCGAAAAGCGAGTATATATCGCTCTCGTCCATGCCCGCGAGCGCCGCTCCGTCCGCCATATACAACAGCGTTATACCGCTGTTGATACAGGCGAGGTTCTTTTCGGTGAGCAGAACGTCGAGCGTTTCGTTGCCCGTGTGCGCAAACGCCTCGTACAGTTCTACGCCCTTGGCTATCTCGCCCACTTTTTCGGCGTTGATGCCGCCGCTTTTCCTGAGCGCGTTTATTTCGTGCTTTAAGTCGTGGCACTTTATATTGACGTAATCGACGCTGTTTCGGAACGCCTCATACTGTTTCTTGGCGTCGGAGAGCAGCTTGTCGGCGAACCGCTTTTCCGCATTGACGCGGATCGTGCGCAGCGTTATATACTGCACGACGAGCACGAACAGACAGTTTATCATATCGGACGCGGCGGCGACGTAGTTCAGCTTTTCCGCGGAGTTTTCCGTATTGTGCTGATTGAGCAGCGTCGACGCGAAAAACATAGCAGCAAACACGCCGAAGAATATCCTGTTGGCTACCCCGTCGCCGACGGTGTGCCCGCCGACGGCGCGGATATTGTTTCTGAACACACAAAACAGCGCATAGTACACGCCCGCGCAAACGGCGGCGTTACATAGCAGCATGACGTAGAACATCGCGCCGCCGTCTCGGAAAATATCCAGCCCGAGCGCGCCTATGAATATTATCTCGTTGACGAGCACGTATACGAAATGCTCGGCGGCGTAAGCGGCTATCATTATCCACAGCAACAGCGTCAGGTTGAACTCGAAGCATACCGCTATGAAAACGCCCGTCAGCAGGAATATCACGCTGTACCACACTATCGAAATGGGCACCATGTACGGCATGGCGAATTTATAAAGCACCGCGTACAGCACGCATACCGCCGCGCACACGAGCGAGCACAGCGCGACGCGCAACGCGAACCGTCCGCGTTTTTTGAGCGCGGGCAGTGCGAGCAAAAGCTCCGCTATGACGACCGCGGACAAATGCCGCAGCTCGTTGAGGATTATTACCGCCCAGTCCATTCGCCTACATATATTTGCCGTAGTACGCGAGCAGTCTGTCGGTAAGCTCCTTGCGCTTGGAACGGCTTATCGGCACGGACCGACCGCCGCTCAGCTTGAGCTCGCCGTCGGTGATGCCCGCGACGTATTTGAGATTGACTATGCAGTAATTACTGCACTTTGCGAACCTGTCGGTCGGGAGCTTGCTCTCCTGTTCCTTGAGCGAGCCCCAGACCATGTGGTCGCCGTCGTCGGCATGATAACACACTTGATGATCGGTCACTTCGATATGCGATATCCTATCGAGCCAAAGCCTTATCTTGCCCTCCGCCGTTTTGAGCATGACGGCGTCGCCGTTTTTGTCCGCGAGCCGCAACACCTTATCGAGCATGACGGAAAAACCGCCGTAAACTATCGGCTTGACCACAAAATCCGCCGCGTCGACGGAATAGCCCTTTACGGCGTACTTGACCATATTGGTTATGAACACGAGCGTCACGGCTCTGTCGACCTCGCGCAATTTCTCCGCCGCGGTCATGCCGTCGAGGTACGGCATTTGTATATCGATAAAAACGATATCGTATGCGGGATTGTACCCTTCCAAAAACTTTACCGCATTGTCGAATTCGGTAACGGTAAAGCTCTTGTCTTTTTCACGCCGATAACGCTCGAGATGCCCGAGTATTTCGCTCCTGTCCGAAGCGTCGTCGTCCACTACCGCAATATTATACATCATTCCCTCGCCGCGATATAGTTTAGGATATTGTATCATATAAGCGCGGCGTTTTCAAGTACCTTTTGAAAATTTCACCATAACTTTTTGACACCTCCCCCAAACGGGGGGCGGCGAAGTCGCTATACTCACCATAACCGTTTTGTCACTCTGAGCGAATGCGAAGAGTCTCATCCGCTTTCTCCCCGTCACCTCGTCGCTTCCCGCACATGAGAGCGGCGGAGATATTACGCCCGTCACCTCGTCGCTTCCCCCTCTCGGGGGAAGTGGCACGAAGTGCCGATAGGGGCTTTATAGTAACGTCCGCTTTACCGCTCTATCCCTGCTTAACAGTAAAGCCCCCTCCGTCGGCTTCGCCGACACCTCCCCCAAAAGGGGGCGGCGAAGTCGCTTCACACGTAATGCTCGTTTTGTCATCCTGAGCGAAGTGAAGGATCTCAACCACTTAATCATCGCCAAGGAGACTCTTCGCTTACGCTCAGAGTGACAAGCGAACGGTACACATAAACACGCGGTCACCTCGTCGCTTCCCCCTCTCGGGGGAAGTGGCACGAAGTGCCGATAGGGGCTTTTTATAGCAACTATAACTTTACTACTCTATCCCCACCATACCGCAAAACCCCTCCGTCGGCTTTGCCGACACGTCCCAACAAAGGCGGCGAAGTCGTTACATTTTTTCAGATCTCTATCTCGACGATGCCGTCGACGGCGATACTGCCCGACAGCGACTGCGGGTCGAGCGTGAACACTATTTCTTTTTTGCCGCGACGCACGGTATAGACTATCTTTCCCGTGCCGTCGTCCGAGCCGGTAAAGTTGCCCGTACAGCCCTCGACGGTCACGGTCGACGCATAGCCGAAGGCGTCGGCGTTGTTCTTTCTGAGCGCTATCAGTTTTTTATAGAACTCGGTAAGCTCCGCGAACTCGTTTTGCCTCGACCACTCTATGCGATTGAGCTTGGACGGGGAATTGTACGAATTATGGTTGCCGTGCTTAGTCCTGCCCATTTCCTCGCCGGCGAGCATGAAGCATATCCCGCTCGACGCGAGGCATGCCGCCGCCGCGAGCTTGCATTTTTTGACGTTTTCGGCGATGGCGTTTTCGTAATACATAGGCGACTTCTTGCCCGCCTCCCAGCCGACGACCTGATCCCAAAGCGTATAGTTGTCGTGCGCGCAGGCGTAAGCGACGTTCTGCGAACCGCTCGCGAGCGACATGCCGCAGCCCGTCGAGCCGCAACCGCCCTCGAGCATCTTCATCACGCCCGACATGCACCGCGCCGCCTCGCCGTTCGCCCAGCCTCTGCCCGGACCGTCGTTGCCGCCGCGCACTGCGTCCCTGCCGCTGCCGTTGAACACGGCGACGCGTTCGGGAAGTGCGGACAGCCCGTTATACATGAACATATCCTTGATAAGGCAGTTATTCGCATTGCCGCCGTACCTGCCGAACTCGCCGCGCTCGGTCGCGGCGGTGCGCGTGTAAAAGCTTTCGCCCGTGTTGTCCGCCGCCCACGGCTCGCCGTACAGCAATATTTTTTTGCCCCTGCCGCCGTCGAGCCTGTCGAGCGCGGCGCGGAGTGTCTTTATCGTAACGAGGTCGTGGATTCCCATGAGGTCGAACCGAAACCCGTCGATATGGTATTCGTTCGCCCAGTACAGCACCGATTCTATCAAGTACTTGCGCATCATCGCGCGCTCGGTCGCGGTCTCGTTGCCGCAACCCGACGCATTGGAAAGCCGACCGCGGCTCGTTCTGTGGTAATAGAACGGCGCGGCGTCGTGGAAAGCCTGTCCGCCCGTTTGGTACGTGTGGTTATACACGACGTCCATAACTACGCCTATACCCGCGTCGTGGAGCGCCATGACCATCTGCTTGAACTCGCGAATGCGCACCTCGCCGCGCGCGGGATCGGTAGAGTACGAACCCTCGGGGATATTGTAGTTTTCCGGATCGTAGCCCCAGTTGAAATCGGGGTCTTCTATAAGCCCGAGCGCGCCCTCGTCCACCGTCGCGAAGTCGTATACGGGATTGAGGTGCACGTACGTAACGCCGAGCTCCTTGAGATAATCGACGCCCGTTTTGAGCCGCGGCATACCGGGAACGGTCGTTCCGCTCTCGGTGAACGCGAGGTACTTGCCCTTATTGACCATGCCCGAATCGGGCGATGCGGAAAAATCCCCGACGTGCAGTTCCCACACTATCGGAACGTCGGCATTGCCCGCAGCGGCGGCGTCGCGCGAAGCGGCGAGCCGCGTATCGTGCGCCCAGCCATCGGGATCGGTGGCGCGCAGATCGACGATCATGCCGCGGTCGCCGTTCACGCCGCACGCCCGAGCATACGGATCGATGGTCTCAGCGGTCTGTCCGAAATTGGTAACGGAATACGTGTAGTACCTGCCCGAAAGATCGCCCGCGAGCACCAGCTCCCACACGCCGCCGAAGCCGCCGCCCGTTATGCGCTTGCGCATCGGGTGCGAGCCGAGCGGACGGTCGGACGCTCTGTCACCCGCCGCGTAAAGATTGAGAACGACCCCCGTCGCGAACGGCGCCCACAGCCGAAAGACCGTTGTCCTGCCGCATACGGTCGCGCCGTACTCGAGGTTTTGCACATCCGCCGTTTCGTAAACGGATATGAATTTCGCGCTGTCGACGAGCGCGGCGCGGTCGATCGTCACGCGCGGCGAGCTTTCGGTGCGCATGCGGTAATCCGCCGAAAAGTCGAACGTGTCCTCGCCGAGCGCGTCGAACGTGACCGTGCCGACGTTATCCGTCAGCTTGACGGCGACAGCCGTCTGTATCGGGCGCGCGCCGTACTTGTCCGCATAGACGGAAACGCGCACGCCGTCCGATACGGGCGACGCCGTAGTAAACTCGACGGTCGCGCCGTTTGCGCCGAGCGCGGTAAACCGCGCCGCAGTTATCTTGTCCACAGTGCAGTCTCCTTAAATTTCATTGCCGCTGTCGTCCTTGCCGACGAGCCGACCGCACCAGCGACCGTCCGCCGTGCCTACTTCGTCGGGTACTTCCAAACCGTTGCAGATAAACCTTTCGACCTCGCCGCATTCCGCCGCATCGCCCGCGTTGTAACCGACGACGCCGCCGAGCTCATACTCGCCGACGACGTTCAGCGCGGCGACGACATTGCCGCGAACGCGCGCGCCGCGCCTGTTGACGGCGACGATGCCGCCGACCGTGCCGACGTTGATATATCCTGCGAGCCGCATGCCGCGCACCGTCAGTTCCGCCGCATTGCGCTCGACTATACCGCCGCGGCAGTTCTCCGTAACTATGCCCGCCATCTCGCAACAGCCCTGCCCGTCCAAGCCGGTATTGCCCTGAACGAACTCGCCCGATACCGAACAGCACGACACCGTGCCGAAGTTATGCGAGCAAATACCGCAGACCGTGCCGCCCGCCGCCGAGTACGCCGCGCCTATAACAGTTGCGCGGGTTATACTGCCGCGATTGATGTGCGCCACCGTCGCGACGGACGCGTCGATGGGATAGTATTTGAGCCGCAAAACGTTTTTTATGCTCGGCTCGTCGAACACGATGTTCTTGACCTCGCCGCCCTCGGCGATAAACTCGAAAAGCGCCCAATGCCCGCCGTCGTACTCGACGCGCAGACCGGAAAGGCGGTTGCCTCCGCCGTCGAGCACGCCGAAAAACGGCTGCGTCAACTGCTTGATATTCGAGTTTTCCTCGAGCTCGGCGACAGCGCCGTAATCTATGTCGTTGGCTATAAGATAATGCTTGCGCGGCGCGCGCCCGCCGTCCTCGGCGTAAAGCGCTTCGTAATAATCCACCGCGCGCAGGTCGAACGGCGTGCGTATGAGATAGGGTGAGCCTTCCGTCCCTTCGCCCTCGAGATATTTTATATCCGTGCGTGCGACGGCGGCGTCGGCAACGCCCTCGACCGCCGACACCGGATAAACGCCGTATATCGGCTTGCCCGCATGCATCTCGTAATAAGTATCGGCGACCACAGTCGCATTGCGCTCTATGTCGACGACCATATACCCCGCCGCGCCGAGCACGGGCTTCCACAAAAGCGCGCCGTCCTCAACGGTAAAACCCGTAACGGGCAGGAGCGACAGCCGCTTGTGTTCGGCGTCCGCGCGCACGCGGAACGCGCCGCTCGAAACGCCGCTCGTTATCGGCTCGATCTCTATATCCAGCGGCTTGCCCATATACTCGGGCGCGTCGATAAAAAGCGCGGTCTCGCGGTACAGTCCGTCGCTGCCGTACGCCTGCCCGTCGATACGCACGGCAAAAGCGACCGCGCGGTCGAAAGACCACGACAGCACGCCGTTTGCCAGACTTATCATCGGATCACCCAAAAGCCACCTCAAAATACGCCGCCCCCGCATTGCGCTTTCCGTAAGCCGACTATCGGCAGACGCACAGAACGCAGGACTTATTTTGCTGTTTTATTCTAACATACTGCATAACGCATGTCAATAGTTTGCGCCATTCTTTGCACGCACAGCCCGTCCGCCGCCACGAGCGTTTTAAGCTGTCGCTTGAACACGCCCCCACGTTTTGTCACTCTGAGCAACGCGAAGAGTCTCTGCCTCTATTTTGTTTCATGCTCGCCTAAGAGCCTCGACTATATCGTAAGCGTGCCGATAAAGTTCGCTTCGAGCGTTTCGTCGTAGATATCCTTATTGGCAAAACGTATCGGATACCTGCCGCCGGAATGCACCTTGATATAGACCCTGTATTCGCCCGCCGCGACGTCGGGAGCATCGAGCCGCGCGGTGATGCCGCTTCCCTGCCACTCCCGAGACACTACGCCGCCGCCGGCTATGTCGCCGCCGGCATCGACTAAAAGCATCTCGACTGTCTTTTTGCGCGTCAAATATCCGAACCCGACGTTGTCCACCTGCGCGGTAAGATCGATCGACGTTTTATCCTCGGTTGATCCCAGCCGATCTACCTTTATCAAAAACCTGTATCCGAGGCGGTTGCGTATGTATGTAAACGCCGACTGTCCGTAATACAGACTGTCCTTGCCGCATTTTTCGGTGTACTTGCTCTTTTGCCACTTCTTTTGAACTATCTCGCTGTTCCATTCGTAATTGAGATATGACAAGTTCATGAGCGCCATTTCGCGCACGCATTTATCGATATCGTGCAGCTTGCTGTCGGGAACAACTACCTCGCCGCCGTACGGCAGATTTTTTCGTCCGCCGAAAAACCCGACCTCGCGCTCGCGGTCGGTATACGTGCCGAGGTCGTTCTCCGAGCCGAGATACCCGTCGTTGAACAGCCCGAGCCGTTTCGACTTGCCGTCGGGCTCGACGTAGCCGTCGATATCGTTCACGGTTATGCCGAGATAGTCGTATACCATCTTGGGCGTGCGGACGAGCACGGGACGTTCTTCGAGCGCCGTCAGGTAAGCATCGGTAAGCGCTGTTATCACCTCGGGCGTCGCGAGCTTGCTCGAATGCATTTCGCCCCACGGTCCGACCATGCCGACCTCGACCGCCGTCAGCGCGTCCGTATGTCTGTTGAGCACCTCCGACACCGCGCGGATATGCGACGTCATCAGCTCGACCGACGGCTCTTGATCCTTTTTGCCGCCGTAGTTCTTGTCATACGCCAGCCTTAATATGATGCTGCGCTCGCGCTCCTCGTAAAACTCGACAACGCTCTCCAGCCCGTCGAGCGCGGCGTCGGTCAGCTCGGAATCCGTGCCGCCGGCCGCCGTCGAGAACGCGCTTATATCGACGCGAAGATGATAGAGCGCAAAACCGTCGTATATCGGTTTGCTCGCCTTAACGCCGTCCTGGGACAGCGCGACGAACGACGGACGGTAAAACCCCTGATCGGGATTGTCGATAACGTCGAGCGTTTCGATATGCTCTTTCGTCTTGCCGCGCTGCGACATTACGATCCCGCCGATAACAAGCGACACAACGAGCACGGCGATTATCACGCACGCTATCATGATATTGCGCTTGCGCCCGTCCGACCCGTTCTGCTTTGTCCGCGCCGCGCTGTTCCCCGACCGTCCGCCTGCCGTCGGCTTGACAGAAGTCGGGCGCGAAGCCTTACGCGCGGCGGATCTCGATCCGGCGCGTCTTTTGGTACTCGGTCCTTTGCCGTTTGCGTTCATGCGTTAAGCCTCCGTCTTTTGTACTATTTCGAGCGCGACTTTCGCCTCGATCTTGCCGCCGAACATCTCGACGGTGATGACCGCAAGTCGGTTGTGGCGGTTGACGTAGGTTATAAGCCCCTCCTGTCCGACGAGCGGGCCTGCGGTTATCGTCACCTTATCGCCGACGATATAGCCCTCGGAGCGTTCCAGACAGCGCTTGCCCTTGAACAGATACTCGAACCGTTTGCGTTCGCCGTCGTCGAGCGCGATATTGCTCGAACCGCCGTAATGCAATACGCGCACGATATCGGGCGAATTGTACACGTACGCCGAAAACTCTTTCAGGAACTCGTCCGACGGCATCTGTGTTTCTACGAATACATAGTTGGGAAAGAGCGGACGCTTGCGATACTGCTTGCCGAGCTGCCGCGCCTGTTTGCCGCGGTAATAGATCTCCGACTCCGGACAAAACGGCTCGAAGCCGTACCCGAACCCGCGCTTCGCATACGCCTGCGAAAGGTCTTTCATGACGCGTTGCTCTGCGTTGGTCCTAACATATAGAACATACCAAAAATACGGCTCGTCCATCGTCGCTCCTTTTGTTCCATTCCCATTATACCGCGCCGCCGCGATAATTACAAGCGTTTTATAGACAATGCGCTGTCTGCTGTCGAGTTTGCCGCTGACATGATCGGTCTTAAAGCCATGTTGTCGTTTATTCGATATCACCGCTTCATAACGATGAGTTGCTCCGCCCGACACCTCGTCACTTCCCCCTCTCGGGGGAAGTGGTTTTGAGCATAGCGAAAAACCGATAGGGGCTTTATTGTAACGTCCGCTTTACCGCTCTATCCCTGCTTAACAGT
>CAJTND010000019.1 GCA_910577995.1 uncultured Christensenella sp.
GTGGTTTTGAGCGTAGCGAAAAACCGATAGGGGCTTTATTGTATTGATTGCTTTATCGTTCTATCTGCGCCTTACCGTAAAGCCCCATCCGTCGGCTTCGCCGTCACCTCCCCCCAACGGGGGCGGCGAAGTGATTATACCCATCACCCCGTCGCTTCCCAAACGGGTGGGGGGGCGACAAGACTTAGCGCTTATTCCGCGATCATTCGTTTGCGGCGGACTGCTGTTCCTCGCGGAACTGCTTGATATACAGGTCGTAGTACGCGCCGCGCGCCTTCAAAAGCTCCTCGTGCGTGCCGCGCTCGGTTATCTTGCCGCCGTCGACGACGAGTATCACGTCGGCGGAGCGTATGGTGCTCAGCCTGTGCGCAATGACGAAGCTCGTGCGGTCCTGCATCAGCTTTTCTATAGCGCTCTGGATCATTTTTTCTGTGAGCGTATCGATCGAGCTCGTCGCCTCGTCGAGCACGAAGATAGCGGGATCGACAAGTATCGCCCGAGCGAACGACAGAAGCTGTTTCTCGCCCGTCGACAGCGTGTTGCCGCCCTCGCCTACGGGCGTATCGTAGCCTTTTTCTAGCCGCGCGATCACCCCGTCGGCATTGACGCTCTTGACGGCGGCGTCGAGCTCGGCGTCCGTCGCGTCCTCCCTGCCGTAGAGCAGGTTTTCGCGCACCGTGCCCGAGAAAAGATGCGGCGTTTGCAGCACGTAGCCTATATTGCTGTGCAGCCACTGCACCGACCGCTCGCGCGCGTCCCTTCCGTCGATGAGCACTCTGCCCTCCGTCGGCTCGAAGAAACGGCAGACGAGGTTGACGAGCGTGGACTTGCCCGCGCCCGTTTCGCCGACTATGGCGACGTTAGTGCCCTTGGGGACTTTCAGGCTGAAATGCTCGAGTATGTATTCTTCGCCGTCGGGGTACTTAAAGCTCACGTCGTCGAACTCGATATCGCCATCGAGCTTTTCCCAATTCTCGCGTTTCTCGTTGAAGCAGTCGCCGTACTTTTCTATCACCTCGGGCGTGTCCTTGACGTCGCTTTCGCTCTCGGTAAGCGCGGTGAACCTCTCGATATTCACCTTGATGGAAATAAGATCGGCTATCGCGTCGACAGACCACTGTATCGGCTCGACTATGCCCTGCGCGTACGTCATGAACACCGACAGCGTGCCTATCATTATTACGCCCTTTTGCGTGATGACGCCGCCGTACCACAGCACCAGCGCGAGCGCGACCGACGCGGCGAAGGCTATGAGCGAGGAGAACAGCGCGCGGTGGTGTCCGAGCCGCTGTCCCTTGCGCTTCATCGCATCGGTGCGTTTGTAGAAATCGTCGTCGAGTTTTTGCTCGACGGCGAGCGCTTTGGACGTAGCCGCGCCCGTGATGCCCTCGTTGAAGCCGCCCGTTATCTCGGAATTTATCTCGCGGCGCTCGCGGTGGAGCTTTGTCAGTCTGCGCGTGAAGTAGACCGAAACGAGCGCGACTATCGGCACTATCACGAGCACGCACAGCGCGAGTATCGGGTCGAGCGCGAACATGACCGCCGCCGAGCCGATCGCGTATATTATATTGAACGCGCTCTGATAGATATCCCAGGCTATCGTCGAGCCGATAACGCCCGTATCGCTCATGACGCGCGCGTGCAGTCTGCCGACGCTGTTCTGATTGAAGTACGAAACGGACAGCGTTTGCAAATGGTTGAACGCGGTCCGACGCATATCGCGCAGCAGGTACATCTCCATGCGACAGCAGGAAAACGTGCCGAAGTAGTCGAGCACGCACGACGCGGCGATAAACACGACGTACAGCGCGATGAACGCCGCCAAGCCGTCGAGCGTTTTTTCCGCGATGAAATTATCTATCGCGTAACGCTGGAAAAGCGGCGTGAGCACGTTGAGCGTTCCGACGAGTATCGTGCAGACGACCATCGTCGCGAACAGTCCTTTATATCTTCCGACGTACGGTCGGAGCTTGCCCAGCCCGAAAAACCTGAGCTTCGGCGCGGCGGTTTCCGCCGTTTTCGTTTCGTTAGGCATGCGCCGCCTCCTCTTTCAGCTCGTCGGGCAACGCCATCTGCAAGTCGTATATGCGCTTGTAGATGCCGTTCCTTTCGAGCAGTTGTTTATGGCTGCCCTGCTCCGCGACCCTGCCGCCGTCCATGACGATTATATTATCCGCGTGCATGACGGTAGTCAGTCTGTGCGCGATTATCACCGTCGTGACGCCCTTGCATTCCTTGCGGAGCTGAGCGCGTATCTTCGCGTCGGTATCGCTGTCGACCGCGGAAAGCGAATCGTCGAAGATCATATACGGCGTGCCGCGGATCAGCGTCCGAGCGATGGCGACGCGCTGCTTCTGTCCGCCCGAAAGCGTGACGCCGCGCTCGCCGACGATCGTATCGTAGCCGTTGGCAAAGCCCTCGACATTGCCGTCGAGGCACGCCGTTTCCGCCGCGTGCGCGACGCGCTCCGCCGAGCCGTCGTCGACGGCTATCGCGATGTTCTCGGCGATAGTGCGCGAATATATGTACCCCTCCTGCATTACGAACCCGACGTTGCGCCGAAGCGTCGCGGGCGGGATCTCCGTCAAGTCCCTGCCGCCTATCGTTATCCTGCCCGAGGTCGGCGCGTACAGCCCGTCCATAAGACAGGCTACGGTCGACTTGCCGCTGCCCGTTCCGCCGACGATGCCGAGCGTAGTGCCCTGCGGCACGGTAAAGCTGACGCCTTTGAGTACGGGCTTATCGGCTTCGTACTCGAACCCGACACCGTCGAAAACGATATCGCCCGAAAGCCCGCCCTCGTCCGCGCCGTAGGCTTCCTCCTCGGCGTTCATCACTTCGGCGAGCCTGCCGAGCGAAACGTTGGCTTTGCTGAGGTTTGATATTATCCTGCCGAGCTGACGCACCGGCCAAATCATCATCGTGTTGTAGGAAATAAACGCGACGAGGTCGCCTACGGTCATGTTGCCGTTCACGCAAAACACAGTGCCGAGCACGATTATGAACAGCAGCTGGAGCGCGGCGACGAAATCGCTCGACGTCCAGTACAGCGCCATGAACTTATTGAGCCGCACCCACAGCCCCGTATAGTACGAGTTCTGCTTTTCAAACTTGTCGCGCTCGTACCGCTCGCGCCCGAACGCGCGCACGACGCGCACGCCCGTCAGGTTCTCCTGCGCGTAGGTGGAGAGCACGCCCTCCTGCTCGTCGCATGTCTTGAACGCCTTGTGCGCCTTGACGAAATAGAACAGCGAGTACCCGATTATCGGCGGGATGAACGCCGCGGCTACGGCGGCGAGCTTAACGTCGGTCGCGAACATAAAGACGAGCGAAAGCGTCATCATCAGCATGATACGCACGAGCGAAACGAGCTGACCGGATACGAAGTTGGAAATGGTGTCCGCGTCGGACGTGCAACGCTGTATGATATCGCCCGTGTTGTTTTCGGAATGCCAGGAGAGCGGCAGACGCTGGATGTGCGTGAACAGCGAATTGCGCATACGGCGCATCAGAGTATTGTCCGCGCGGTGGTTGAAGTACGTCGAGCAGTAGCGGAACGCGAGCGTCGCGAGCGCAATGCCGACAGTGACGAGCGCTATCAGCCAAATATCGCGCTTCAACCGCTCGATGCCGCCGAACATGCCGACGATGCCGCCGTACTCTTCGGGCACGGGCACATCGCCGAGCACGCTGTCGATGGTAAACCCAATCACCTTCGGAATGACCGTATTCAGTGCGGTCATGACGATGCTCGCCGCAATGCACGCAACAAAAAGCCCGACGCTGCCCTTGACGAAATAGCCGAGCAGACCGGCTTTAGAAAACTTTTTTGTTTTTTCCATTTATTCTCATTCACCTTTCGGTCTCGATCGAGACCGAATACCGATAAAAGCGCGAACGCCTTTACCGCGATATATCACTGTTTGCAAACCACAACGGCTATAACGACGACCGCGATTAACGCAAGAACGCCGCAAAACGCCTGCGCGATAAGCGCGGCTGTTTTCAGTTTTTTGCGTTTGCGTTCGATATCCGCCGCGCGCTCGTCCGAGAGCTCCTCCGCCCCGTCCTCATGCGCGCCGTCCGTCGCCGCGTCGCTTTTCCGCCGTTTCATATATATATGCCTTTTGTGCCTTAAAAAAGCTTCGGTCTATACATTATAGTACGCCGCAAGGAACGCGCCCGCTATCGCGATAAACACGAGCCCCACGACGAGCATAAACCCGAAACCGTGCTTTTTGTCCTTTTTGGACTCCTTGTATTCGTAAAAGTCCTTATACTTGCGTTCGTTGATATTGCGCCTGAACAGGTCGAACAGCCGGATTATCCCGAAAGTCAGCATATAGAACACGCCGCCGTTGCTCGCGAATACCAATAGCCCCACGCCGCCTATGCACACGCCCGCGACGAAAAACGCGTCGCTCAGCCTGCGCATTATCTCGGTCATGTCCTCCGCCGTCCATATCCGCTGTGCGAGTATTATGGTGACGACGATAGCCGCGCCGACGAGCGTAGTTATAAGGTACGGCAGAACGCGCTTCATTTATCCGCGCCGAGCTCCTGCCTGTACTTGTCGAATTCCGCTTGATTGCAATAGATGAAATGTCCGGGCGACACCTCGCGCATGACGGGCGCGTCGACGGAGTAATCGTGCTCTGCGAGCGGATTGTACACAAACCGTTTGCGGTTCTTTTCGTAATTCGGGTCGGGCAGCGGTATCGCCGAAAGCAGCGACCGCGTGTACGGGTGCAACGGGTGCGCGAAAAGCTCGTCCGACGGCGCAAGCTCGACCATCTTGCCGAAGTACATAACGCCTATGCGATCGGAGAAGTATTTGACTACCGACAGGTCGTGCGCGATAAAGAGTATGGTAAGACCCAGCCTTTCTTTGATCTCGTTGAGCAGGTTGATGACCTGTGCCTGTATCGACACATCGAGCGCGGAAACGGGCTCGTCGGCAATGATCAGCTCCGGCTCCATGATGACAGAGCGCGCTATGCCTATGCGCTGACGCTGTCCGCCCGAAAATTCGTGCGGATAGCGGTCGGCGTGCTCGCGCACCAGCCCGACCTTTTCGAGTATGCCGTAGACCTTTTCGTCGATGTATTTTTTGTCGCGTATGCCTTTTATCACAAGCCCTTCCGCGATGATGTCGCGTACCGTCATTCTCGGGTCGAGCGACGCTATGGGGTCTTGGAATATCATTTGTATACGGTTGACTATGCGCTCGCGCTTTGCTATGCGCAGCTTGTCCTTGTACTCGCGCATGGTCTTTGCCCGCGCCTCGTCGTCCGCGCATGCGGCAAGCGCCGCGTCGCGTTCCGCGGTCATGCGCGCGACCTCTTTATCCGAATAGTCGTGATCGCAGTGCTTTTGGTCGTGGTTGGCTTCCGCCTTTTGCATGGAGAGCTTGTATATCTCCGCGCCGTACCGCGACTTTACCTCGTCGATCCTGCGCAGATACTCCGGCACGAGCACGTCGTTTTCCTCGCCGCGTCCCAGCCGCTCCGCCTTTTCCTTTTTGAGCGCGGCTATCTCCGCGGCGCGGTCCGCGCGCGCCTTTTTGATAGCGTCCTTGTACGAGCGCGTGCCCGCGCAGATACGCTGATCCTTAAAATACACACTGCCCGAGGTAATATCGTACAGCTTGATTATAGAACGTCCCGTCGTCGTCTTGCCGCAGCCGGACTCGCCGACAAGCCCGAACACCTCGCCGCGCTTGATATCGAAGCTTACGTCGTCGACCGCTTTGAGCTCGCGCCCGGGTCCCATCGGAAAGTATTGGCAGAGGTGTTCCACACGCAACAATACGTCGTCGCGGTTCTCTATGTTCTCTTTGTTTTCCATAGCTTGTCGCACCTCCCGTTATTCCTTATCCGACTTTGTTTCGGTGTTTTTCGCCGTGCTCTTGCGCGCGGTCGTGCGACTTCCCGTCGACTTGGGCGCGCCCGTCGATTTCGCGGCGGTCGTTTTCTTAGCCGTCGAAGCCTTCGCCGTCGCAGGCTTAGCCGTTGCGGACTTAGCCGCCGACTTTTTCGCCGTCGGTTTTTTAGCGGGCGTTTCCGCCTGCGCGTCGGCAGTCGCCGCGCGCTCGATGTCGGGCAGTACGCCAGCGTTCTTCGCTTCGTCGGCGAGGTCGCCGCCCATTGTGCGCGCTGTAAGCTCCTCCGCGCTCATGCCGTCGCCGTCGTCCGCCTTTGCGTCGACGCTGTTCGGCGTAGCCTTTACCGTCTGTTGCAGATCGTTGTTCTCGGCGGTAAGCTTTTCCGCTTCGTCGGCGGCTTTTTTCATGCGCGCGATACGATCGGTGATCGCCTTGGGCGGATCGATCTTCGGCGCATTGGGATGCAAAAGCCAGGTCGCCGCGGAGTGCGTATCCGATATCTTGAACATCGGCGGCTGCTCCTCGAAGTCTATCTCCATAGCGTACTTGTTGCGCTCGGCAAAAGCGTCGCCCTTGGGCGGATAGATCATGTTGGGCGGCGTGCCCGGTATAGCTTCGAGCTTCTCTTTGGTATCGAGGTCGGGCATCGACGAAAGCAGCGCCCAGGTATACGGATGCGCGGGCGAATAGAATACGTCCTCGGACGTGCCTATCTCCACTATCTTGCCCGCATACATGACCGCGACGCGGTCCGCCATGTTCGCGACGACGCCGAGGTCGTGCGTGATGAATATGACGGAGAGCTGACGCTCTTCCTTGACCTTGTTTATAAGCTCGAGTATCTGCGACTGTATGGTAACGTCGAGCGCGGTCGTAGGCTCGTCGCAGATAAGGATATCGGGGTTAGCCGAAAGCGCTATCGCTATGACTATGCGCTGACGCATACCGCCCGAGAACTCGAACGGATACTGACGGAAACGCTTGCGCGGCTCGGGTATACCGACCTCCTCCATCAGTTTGAGCGCGTGCGCCTTTGCCGAGCGGCGCGTCACTTTGTGCGCAACGCCCGACGCTTTGAGCTTGAGGTAGTCTATCATCGCGACGGCGCGCGCATCGAAATCGATGCTGTCCGCCTCGGCGATGTCGCGCTCGTAACGCGTTTTTATGCGCTCGATAAGCGCGCGTATGCCCGCTTTTGCCGCGTCGAGGTCGACGAGGTTCTTCTCCGCGACTTTCCAATCGGGCGTTTTGCCGCTCGCCGCCTTCTTGTCGTAACTCGCCTTTTGTTTGGCGTAACGCTTTTCTTCCTTGGCGTTCCTTACGATACCGCCGAAGTACGAATCGATAGCCGCTCTTATGCTCGAACGGAACGTATAGGAAATATTGTCCTTTATCGTGTCGAGGCGATCGATGGCGGTCTCTACCGCATGATTGATAGCCTTGCCCGCGGCGTAAGCCTGTTTCTTGTCGAACTCGCCGTCGAATATGCCGACGAGCTCAGCCATCGTCGCTATCGCAAGCTGCTTGTTGTCGACGGACTGTCTGTTGGAATACATAATAGCCGACTTGGCGCGGCGTATGAACTCGAGCATGAACTTTTCGTCGAGATCTTTACGCGTGAACGCGTTGAGCTCCGCGACGGTCATCTCGGGAACAGTCTCGCCCGTAAAAGTCAGATAGTACGCGAGCGAGAAGAAATTCGGCTCGTCGAAGGCTATCGCTTCCGCGAGTATGTCCTTTATCTTGCCGAGCGTTTTCGCGACTTCCGCATAGTCGGTCTTATCGACGGGCTGTGCATTGCGGTCGAATATCGGCTTGACGAAGTTACGCACCTTTATCATCGGCGCGACCTTGGTAATAGCCTTGAGCCTGTCCGTCTCCGCGGCGAGCTCGGACGCGCGCGCGTCCGCCACGAACCTGTTAACGGATTCGTTCGCGCGGTCGACTACTTCTTTTATCTCGCCGAGCAGTCCCGCCGTCGCGTTCTTCTCGATATGGAACAGTATATCGTCGATAGCGGAAACCGCCTCGCTCGCCGCTTCCTTAGCCGCGACGAAAGCGTTTTCGAGCTGTAAGTGCTTGCACTCGAACTTATCGAACGCCGCGCACTTCGCGCTGTTCTCCGCGCGCACGGCGGCGTCGCCCTCCGCGACCGCCAAGTCCATATATCGGTTGAGCCGCGTGAGCATGCCGTTAAAGTCTTTGCGGCACGCGCTGCGGTTGTGCTTGCCTTTTATAAGCATCGCCTCGGTCATTTGCTTGCCGACGCGCATAATCGGGTTAAGGCTGGACAGCGGATCCTGGAATATCATCGCTATCTTGTCGCCGCGAAGCTTGCAGAACTCCTCCTCGGAGATCTTCATAAGGTCCTGCCCGTCGTACAGTATCTCGCCGCCCTCTTTTATCGCGTTGTTGGCGAGTATGCCGAGCACCGCGCGCGACGTGACGGACTTGCCCGAGCCGGACTCGCCGACTACGGCGAGCGTCTCGCCCTTGTTGAGGTTGAACGAAATATCGCGCACCGCCTGGACCTTGCCTCCGTCCGTGCGGAACGATATGCGAAGATTTTTTATAGAAAGCTTGACTTCTCTGTTATCCATATCAGCCCTCCGTGCCCCTGAGCGACGGATTGAACGCGTCGCGCAGTCCGTTGCCGAACAGGTTGAAGCTGAGCATGAGCAGGACAAGATATACGACCGGTATCGCTACGGCATGAGGGAATTGCGACATAGCCGATTGACCGGCGTTGATCAGAGTGCCGACCGAGGTTATATCGCCCGTCGAAAGATTGATTATACCTAGATAAGACAAATTGATCTCGGAATATATCATCGACGGTATAACAAGCGCACAGCTCGTAACGAGCGTACCAATCGCGTTGGGGAATATATGCTTGAACATCAACCGTTTATCCTTAGCGCCGAGCGTACGCGCGGCAAGAACATACTCTTGATTTTTATACCGATAAAATTGCATACGCGTAGTGCCCGCCATACCTATCCAACCTGTCAAGAAGAACGACAGGAACAGCACCAGAACATGGCTCGATCCGCCCATATGCAGTTTAAGCAGCGTAATGACGATCATCATAGGTATTGCGGAAAGAATATCCGAGATCCTCTCCATGATAAGATCGGCTTTACCTCCGTAATAACCCGCAATAGATCCGTATATCGCGCCTACTACCATATTGACGACGGCGACGGCTATTGCGAAAAGGAAGGAGAACCGCGCGCCCGAAGCAAGGCATGTCAAAATATCTTTCCCCTGTTTTTCGCATCCGAACAGGAAATAAGGCGCTTTGATACCGTCCTTATTTACATAAGTGTGACGATAAATATAATACTCGTAATAGTTGATCCGTATCTCGTATCCCGAGCCTGCGATATTGCTGTAACGGTAAAAATATGTTTTCCCGTCACGCTCGAAACCGGACTCACCCTCTATACGCTTCTTGGAAGTATATCCGTCGTCGACAGTTCCTGCTTCGTACTCCCAGTAAACGGGGATAATTTTACCTTCCTCGTCAAAAACGATTTGAGTTTTGCCGCCGCGCCCTATCTCCGTTTTGAAATAATAGTTCGCGTTTTTTCCATCCTGATTTTTGGGACGATCCTGAGGGTCGACGGTCGGATAGATCACCTGTTTTCCGGTCTCATCCTGATATTTTTGGATATCGGCAAATTCCTCGGCTGAAACATTTTGATATATACATCCTACCTTATGGATACTGTCCTGACGATACGTATACGAACCGTCGTTTTCGGTGTATTTTTGATCCTTGATAGCGTTATATCCGGTTTCCTGACCCTTTGCATAATCAATCGTAAAGTTGATAAGCCCTACGTTTTTTACCTCCTCGCAACCGTCCCAGAACGACGTTTTCTCGAACAGTCGATTGCGCGGCAATGCGTTAACATAGTTGTTATCGTAATAGCTGACCGTATATGGAGTAAAGATCGGCACGAATATCGCAAAAAGGATCAACAGCAATATGATACACGCCGCAACAACAGAGCCTTTATTTTTGCAGAAGCGTATAAACGCGCCCTTAAAGTACCCTATCGGTTTCGTATCGAGCTTTTTATCGTGAGCGAGATCCTGTCTTACCGCGGGCTTGAACTTCTCCGCGGGGATATCGGGGCAATCGCTCCCTTGTAGTACAATATTGTTTTCCATTATCTCGCCCCCATTCTTATTCTCGGATCGATAAAGCCGTAGCTTATATCGATAACTATGCCCGCAAGCAATCCTACCAATGTATAGAACCCTGATAACAGCATAAAGAAATCATAATCCTGAGAAGTGATAGAGTCCAAATACAGTTTGCCGACTCCGGGAACGGAGAACATCGATTCTATAAGCAGCGACCCGGAAAGCACGGCTATAAACTCGGACAGTATCGACGGGAATATAACGACCATGGAATTGCGCATCGCGTGGCGGAACGTTGCCTGCCCGCGCGTAAGTCCCTTGGTCCGTGCGAGAAGCATGAAGTCGTTGGTAAGCACCTCGGAAAGCTCCGCGCGCGTAAACCTCGCGTAACCCGCGATAGAACCGAGGCACAGCGACAGCACCGCAGGCAACATCGATTTGAACATAGACCACGAGAAGTAATCATAACCGCCGTCCATGATGAGCGGGAACCAATCGAGCTTATAGCAAAATACATATTGAATAACGACCGCAAATACGATCGAGGGCAGCGAGATCAACAATATGATAATGACATTGATGACCTGATCCTGCCATTTATTCTTTTTGAGCGCGGCAAAAATACCGAGCCCCAAACCTATGGGCACGCCGATGATAGTTGAATAAATGTTTATAAGCACGGTCGGCGGAAGCTTTTCTACAAAGACATCCCATACGGGCTGCATTTTGTATTCGCCCATTGTAAAGCCGATACCGAAATCGCCGTGTGCAAAAATATTATAAAGATAATTCCACAACTGCTTCATGATAGGCACACGGTCGTAACCGACTATCAAATTCCCTTCATACACGAAGTTTGTAATATAACCACGTTCTTGAAGTTTGAAGTAGATCAAATTGGCGTCCACGCCCTGTTCTCTTGTAACTACTATAGGCAGGAGCTTGATCAGCACAAAACACATCAGCATTATTACGCAGAAGGTAAGTAATAACAACCCCAGCCTTTTCATTATATATTTGAACATATACATAGGTTTTTCTCTCCTATTATATAGGTAGTATACCGGATAAACGGCTAATAAATATACCGTATTGTAACATATAAACGCGACGAAAGCAAGCTTTTACCGCTGCGACTTTGCATATTGAACGACGCGCAAAACAGATACAGTCAAAATACAATGCAAAAGGGCGGCGAAAAATTTCCACCGCCCACCGCATTGCATCATTTTTTGATCGTTAATTCTTTTTGTACTCGTTCATAAGGTTGCCCTTATTGTCGGTCTTAACATAATCGTACCAGGCGCCGTCGTCGTAATTGACGCGAAGGTACTGAATACCGCCGTAGGACATAAACGTGTTGTAATCTTCCGTCGCATAGCTGAACTTAGGCGAAAGCAGCGCGGACGACCATTGCGTTATAGTAGGTATCGAGTAGTAGTGCGTGAGTATGCGTTCCTCCATGGCGCCGAGTATCTTAAGTCTCGAATTCTCGGAAAGGTCGCCGCCCGACTTCCAGTTATATAATGCTCCGTCAACGCCGTTAAGGCTCTTGTACGCTTCGAGGAGACTTACCGTGATCGTACCGGCTTCTATACCGAAATCCTCATTCGTGATATTGGCATACTCGGGGAGATAAACGGTTATCATATCTTCGGCAGTATTCCAATAAGTGGTGTACATGCTGTCGGGATCGACGTATGCACCGATGAGGTAGCAGGGATTGAACGTAGCGCCGCCCCACGCGCTCGTGCAAAGCTCGAACTCGCCTGCGCGGAACTTATTGGACCAGTCGGAACCGTACGATGAGTCGAACACAAGTTTTATTTTGCCCTCGAGTTCGGAGCCTTTCGTGAGTTCATCAATTATGCCCTGAATGTAATTAAACTCCTGACGAGCGCTGTCCGTATCCTCGCTTGTACCGAATTTTATCTCGATGTTTTTGCTCGCATCATAACCGTAATCGGCTGCATTTGCTTTGAGCTCGGCGATCGCGCTGTTGAGGTACTGTTTCGCCTGAGCGGGGTTATATCCGTTGAGAGTGGCGTAAGCCGCCTCGAGATCGAGATCGGTTATGCTTGCCGTGCCGGGAAGCGACCACTTGCCGTTGTTTTCGGTATATCCGTATGCTCTGAGCAAAGCTTCCTTCGCAACATCTTCTTCGCGGTAAATGCCGTTGTTGACGGGATCGTAGTAGTACGTGCTGTTAAGGAAACCGTAGCATGCTTGATATGCCGTGGTAAGCTCTTTTGCATAAGCGTCGCGGTCGATGGAAAGCGAAAGCGCTTTACGGAAATCTTCTATGGCGAGTATTCCGTTGTTCCTGCCGCTGGTTTTAAGCGTGTCGATGTTGGCGTTGAGGTGCCACGAGAAGGTGTAACTGCCGGGCGTGTAAGCCGCGTATTTGGAATTGCCGTAATCGTCGGCATGCGTTACGTCGATACCGATATCGTCGAGAGCGCCTTTAAGGAACGCCATCCATTGAGTATCGGTAGCCGAGATCTTGTAGCAGTTGATCTTATCTACGAGATACTGATCTTTATATTGGTCGAGATCCCAGCCGTACCAGTACTCGTTTTTCTCGAGCACATACGACTTGCCGCTTTGGAATGCCGTAAGCTTGTACGGACCCCAGCTCGCGGTCGTCTTAAGCGTGGTATTGTAGTTGGTCGTCCACAGCGTAGATCCCGTGGAAGGAGCTTTTTTGCAGGACTCGTAAAGATCTTTCTTAACGAGCGGCATGCTCGACAGCTCGTAAGCCGCGAGATAAGAGAGCGTGCCGTCGTCTTTAAGGAAGTTGCTCTGCTGACTGTAGCATACGACAAACTCATACTCGCCGGCTTTATAGAATCCGACGTCCTCGAAGTCAACTTCGGGGAATTCGCCCTCTATAACGGTTAGATACAATGCTATTTCCGGCGCAGAATCGAGCGATGCGCCGTATAATTTCGATATATTGTTAAATCTTGCAGTAAGATCGGCGTCGGCTTTGATCTCTGCGATCGTCTTGCCTTCAAGGCTGTTGATTTCATCCGCAGTACCGCAACCGTTTTGCACGAGAGCATTTACGATCTTAGAACGTTCCGTGCTTGTATCTGCTCCGAGATCGCCGCGGAGCTGACAAGTAGCGCCGCCGTAAGCCTTGTTTTCCGCAGTACTGCCCAACGTGAATATGAGTTTGTCGTCAAGAGCATCGGTATAAGCGCCGTCATCATAAAGAATCGTACCGCCGAACCAACCTTTCTGCCCTTGATAGACATAGCTCTTGGCGTTGATAATATTGGTCGCGCCGTAATAAACCGAGGCACGATAGTTCTGGAATTCGGGAGCGAGCTGTTCCTTCATGGAATATATAAAGTCGTCCGCTTTGATAGGCGTGCCGTCATCCCATTTAAGATCCTGACGAAGCGTGACCTTCCATGCATAACCGCCTGCTTCGACCTCTTCCTCGGTATAGCCGTACGCTTCCGCCGCTTCATCGGTAACGTCCTCGAACTTGGTAGCAGCCGAGTAAACCGTATTGAATCCGTCTTTGACGATCGCATCGGTATTTATTTTGCCGTCCTTGAACTTACCGCCTTTATCCTCGTCGAATTCAAAATCGAATTCGGTAAACGGGGACGACAGATAGTTCATTATCTGAGTATCGTTGTTATCCTCGTATGTAAGCATATTCCAGTTGGAAGGCATGACCGATGTAAACGTATTATACGTTACCTTATGCTCTTCGCCGGCTTTAGGCTTTGTCAAATCGATCGAATTGCCCTTTCCGTTGCCGCATGCCGCAAGCGCGCCTGCAGAGCAACCGAGCATTGCGACCGCGCCGGCTACCGCAATAAGCTTTTTGACTGTCTTTTTCATAAAAACCTCCGAAATGGTTGATTAACTTGATCTGTGCCGCAATTAGGTTATAAACTTACCTCTCCGACCGCGGCGAATGTTGTTCGTGTCGGATATAGCTGTGCTTAAAAAGCGTTTTCGATTAAAACAAAAATTGGCGTGCACGACCGCATTGTCGTGATTCCACGCCGAATCCTTATGTGGTATTATACACATATCGACCGCGTTTGTCAAACGATATAAGACAATTTTTCCGATTTTTTTTGTTTTCCGCCGCCCGTCTTATCATACCGCAACGCGCGTTCCGTCGCTCTATCCACACCTTACCTCAAAGCCCCCTCCGTCGGCTTCGGGGCACCTCCCCCCCAAAGGGGGGGGCGGCGAAGTCGCTTCACACGTAACCTCGTCGCTTCCCCCTCTCGGGGGAAGTGTCAACGCGCATGCGTTGACGATAGGGGCTTTACCGCACCGCCCTTTCTACAACAACAGCGCGGCGGCGAGCACCACGCCGACCCCGGGCAATCCGAGCGCGCCGACGACCAAGGCATTCAGCAGGTTGAACGGCAGAACGATAACATTGAATGCGGACAGTCCCGCGATGAGCGCGCCGCCCGCGAGCGTGTTGATAAAAAATTTGGTAAAGCCGCGCATTTTCAGTCGGGTCGTCCAGGCGACGACGCAGACGAGCGCGACGGCGGCTACAAAGCAGAGTATCGTTTCCCAAGACTTCATGCGCTATGTATATGCGCGGCGGGCGCGAAAGATAAAGCCCGCGAGCGTCGAATCGTCGCCGAAAACCGCGAATCGTCGCGCCGTCGCACGAAAAAAGCGGCGTTTCCGCCGCTTCGGTCGTCTGTCAGTAAAGCGTAATGGTAAACGTACTGCCTTTGCCGAGCTCGCTCTCGACGGAGATCCTGCCGCCTATCATTTCGACTATCGACTTGCATATCGTCAGCCCGAGCCCGCTCGAACCGGACTCGCGTCCGCGCACCTTGTCGCAACGGTAGAACCGCTCGAACACGTGCGCCCTGTCCGCCTCGGAAATGCCTATACCGTTGTCGGCGACGGATATCTCCACGCAGTCGTTTTTCCGCGAAACGGCTATCTTTATAACGCCCGTGGTCGGCGGCGTATACTTAATAGCGTTGTCGACGAGCGTCCGCACCGCCTCGGTGAGCACGTTTTTATCGGTATTGAGCGTAATAGACGGATCGCCCGAGAGCGAGATATCGTGCTTTATCTTGACCGTCTTGTACCCGTCGACGATATCGCCGACGGTCTCGTAAAGGTTGAATATCGAATTGCTCAGCGTGAAGTTCCCGAGCTTGGCGAGCCACAGCAGCTGATCGACTATGCGCTTCATGTTCTCGCTCTCGCGCGATATCGCCTCGACGGCTTCGTCGAGTATCTTCGGGTCGTCCTTGCCCCACCGCCGCAAAAGATTGGCATAGCCGGCGATGACGGACAGCGGCGTTTTCAGCTCGTGCGACGCGTCGGAAACAAAATTCTCCTGACGCTCGAACGCCTCCTGCAACGACGAAAGCATGCCGTTTATCCTGTCCGTCAGCTCGGTCAGCTCGTCCTGAGAGTCGACGGGATCGAGCCGCGCCGACAGGTTTTCTTCGGAGATCTCGCGCACACGCGCGGTCATCTTGCGCACGGGATCGATCATGTATTGGCTCGTGAACCCGCCGAGCACCGCGCCTATCACGATGAACACCGCGACGAGCACCGCCGACGTTACGATAAGCCTATACATGTATTCGGGCGTGATCACGCCGTCCGCGCGGTAGATATTGAATATGCTCGCAAGAGTGAACGCGGCATAGCCTATGAGCACCAGCCCGAATATCGCAGTGAAAACGACAGTCGTCTTGACGGTGATACCGACCTTGAACCGCTTGAACAGTCGGCGGAAACCGATGACCGCGAGCGTTATCGGGAAGAACAGCACCTCGACGATCAGCAGTATCATATCCGCCGCCGAGCGTTTCTTCCGACCCGCGGCGGGCTTAGTGCTCTTTATCTCCTTGAGCGTGTCCTTAACGGCTTCTTTCTTTTCGCCGTCACGCGAAGGCTCCGCCGCGTCCGATACGACTTCGGGCGCGTCCTCGACAGAGCGCGCGTTTTGCTCGGAAAGCTTATCGCTCATCGTATCACATAGCCCGCGCCGCGCACGGTCTCGATAAGATCTATCTTGTACACGTCGTCTATCTTCGACCGAAGATACCTGACGTATACGTCGACGACGTTTGTCGAGCCGTAAAAGTCGAAGCCCCATACCGCGTCGAGCAGTTTCTCGCGGCTGACGACGATATTGCGGTTGCGCATGAGATATTCGAGCAGATCGAACTCCTTTTTGGTCAGGTCGACGGGATGTCCGTCGTATGTAGCGACGCGCGCCTCGGGATTTATCGCGAGCTTGCCGACGGCGAGGAACGCCGCGGGCGCGGCGGCGCGCTTGGTGTGCAGTCTTATGCGCGCCAAAAGCTCCTCTATCGCAAACGGCTTGGTCATGTAATCGTCCGCGCCGATATCCAGCCCCGTCACCTTGTCGACGACCTGATCGCGCGCCGTCAGTATGATAACGGGCGTCTGCCGCTCCTGCCTGAGCCGTCGCAGGACCTCTATCCCGTTGAGCGACGGTAGCATCACGTCCAGCACGATAAGGTCGAAATCCCCATCGAGCGCGACGGCGAGCGCTTCCCTGCCGTCGGCAACGACCGTGCAGTCGTAGTTCTCGTGCTCGAGCTCGAGTTGTAAAAACCTCGAGATCTGCGTTTCGTCCTCGACGATGAGTATTTTCTTTTTAGTTCCCGTTCCCATATTTTCTCCGTTATTGATATAGACCACAAAGTCGCAGTATCACGCGCAGGATACGACGTCGACCGCAGATCATAGCGGCACGAGCGTATCACGCTGTCGACTGACGGCACTGCTTTTGACGGCGTAGACAAGCGTCAGACAAGGAAGCCGAGCGAATGAACTTCACCGCGCAGGATACGCCGTCGACAGCCGAGCATAGCGGCACGAGCGTATCACGCTGTCGATATCGTGCGAGAAGCAGGCGCGGCGGCGAAGTCGTAGCCTTGCGCTACGTCGAGCCGCCGCAACGAACTTATCGCCGATAGCGACGAGTAAGACGCCGTGCAAGCTATGCGAGGCGGTCGCTTAAAAACCTTTGACTGTTTCGATACGCATAGTATTGGTATTGCCCGACACGCCTACGGGCGTGCCTGCGGCTATTACGACGAGATCGCCCTCGGACACGACGCCGGTATTGACGGCGCACTTCATTATATGCTTGAACAGCGCATCGGAGTTGTCCTGCACCTTGCTCCGCGCGGGGATAACGCCCCAGTTCATGGCGAGCTGATTGTACGCTTTTTCCGAGGTGGTCGGCGCGATTATCGGCGCGGACGGACGGAAGCGCGAGATCTTGCGCGCGGTATAGCCCGAGCGCGACACCGCGATTATCGCCTTTGCTCCGAGGTCGAAAGCCGCCGCGCACGTGCTGTGCGACACCGCGTCGGTGACGGACTTTATCTGCGGTTCGAGCGCATGGAAACGCTTTTTGTAATTGATATCGCTCTCGGCGCACTCGGCGATCTTCGCCATCGTGCGGACGGACTCCACGGGATACGCGCCCGCGGCGGTCTCGCCCGAGAGCATGATAGCCGACGAGCCGTCGTAAATCGCATTGGCGACGTCGGATATCTCCGCGCGCGTCGGGCGCGGATTGTTGATCATCGATTCTAGCATCTGCGTCGCGGTTATGACCTTTTTGCCCTGACGGTAACAGCAGGTGATCATATCCTTCTGTATGCCGGGCAGTTCCTCGAACGGTATCTCGACGCCCATATCGCCGCGCGCGACCATCGCGCCGTCGCATTCCGCGATTATCGACAGGAAGTTATCGACGCCCGTGCGGTTCTCGATCTTGGCGATGAGCTGAACGTCGTCCGCATCGTGCTCGCTCAACAGGCGTTTTACGATGCGCACGTCGTCGACCGAACGCACGAAGCTCATGGCGATATAATCGATATCCTGCGACAGCCCGAACTCGATATCGGCGCGGTCGACGTCCGAAAGGTACGGCATATCAATCGGCGTGTCGGGCAGGTTGATGCTCTTGCGATTGGATATCACGCCGTCGTTCTTGACAGTAGTCACGATGTCCGTCGCATTGACGGAATCGACGGAAAGCTCGATGAGCCCGTCGTTGACGAGCACGCGCGCGCCCTTCTTGACGAACTTCGGAAGATCGGTATAGGTTATCGTCACCTGCGATTCGTCGCCGACGACCTCGCGCGTCGTGAGCGTGAACTTCGCGCCGCTTTTAAGCTCGACCTTGCCGTCACGGAACGTCTTGACGCGTATCTCCGGACCTTTCGTGTCCAAAAGTATAGCGAGCGGTATGCCGAGCTCCTTGCGGACGCGCTTGACCATATCGATGCGCATCTTGTGCTCGTCATAGGTCGCGTGCGAAAAGTTGAGCCGCGCAACGTTCATTCCCGCGCGCGCCATTGCTTTGAGCACGGCGTAATCGTCGGTCGCAGGACCGAGCGTACAAACAATCTTTGTTCTTCTCATATAGACCTCCGAGTAAAAGCGTCGGCGCGGCAGACGCGCGCCGCTGAAGTACATATCGACCGCACGCCTAAGACTACACTATCTTGTGTATGTCGTAAGGCGTCGCTTGGTAAACGCAATAATTGAGCCAGTTCCCGACGAGCAGCGACTGATGCGCGCGCCAGCTGAGCGGCGGCACTTCGCCTATCCTGCCGTTGACGTAGTAATGCTGCGGCGGCGCGATGTCCAGACCCTTTGCCGTATCGCGGCGGTATTCCGCATCGAGCGTGTCCGCATCGTACTCGCCGTGCCCGAATACGAACACATGCCGATGATCGTCCGAACAGCTCAAATACACGCCCGCCTCGTCGGATTCCGCGAGCACTTTGAGCCGCCGTTCGCGGTGCATCGCGGCGGAGTCGGACTCGGTATAGCGCGAGTGCGGCGCGGCGAAGCTGTCGTCGAAACCTCGGGTCAGCGGATCGGTCTTGTCGAGCACGCGGTGCTCGAATATGCCCGAAAGCTTACGCGGCAGCGGGCTCTTGCCGATGCCGTAGTGCAGATACAAGCCCGCCTGCGCCGCCCAGCATATATATAAAGTCGAATAAACGTTATGCTCCGCCCAGGCGAGCACGTCTTTGAGTTCTTGCCAATACGCAACGTCGGCAAACTCCATGGTCTCGACGGGCGCGCCCGTGATAATCAGCCCGTCGAACTTCGCGCCCGCGGTCTTTATCTCGTCGAACGTGTGATAGAACGCGCGCAAATGCTCGATAGGCGTATTCTTCGGGTCGTAGGTCTCGGTGCGCAAAAGAACGACATTCGACTGCAACGGCGAATTGGCTATAAGCCGCAGCAACTGCGTTTCGGTATCGATCTTATTGGGCATGAGGTTGAGTATCGCGAGCTCGAGCGGACGTATATCCTGCAATGCGGCGCGATCGTCGGGCATGACGAACACGTTTTCGCGCTCGAGCGCGGCATATGCAGGCAGTCGGCGCGAGATGTTTACGGGCATTACTGTACCTCTTTGACGCGCTGTATGAGCATAGCGCGCTCGTCGCCCTTGACCCTTTGAACGGTCGCCTGCAACAGCGCGGACTGCTTGTTGTTGAGCTTGACGCGACGTTGCGCGCTCTTTTTCATCATTTCGATAAAGAACCTGTCGAGGAACTTTATCATATATCCGCCGAACGTAACGCCGGGCGCGCCGTTCTTGGCGATGTGCTTGAATATGCTGTCTACGGGCTCGGTCTTGCCCGCTATAAGCAGGTTGAGCGGCATAGCGAAAAGCTCGCCCTCCGCTACCGACGACGAGAACTCGAAAACCGCGCGCTCGATGACAGGACGGTCGAGCACCGTCTTTTGCGCCTTAGCCGCGCCGCTCTTGAGAAACAACTCGAAAACGCGATCGAGGTACAGCGCCGCCACCGCGGAATTGTTAAGATCCTTGTCGCTTTTTATAAGCATGAACTCCCAGAGATCCTCCGCCGCGGCGTAATCGTGCTTGATAAGCGCGCCGAAATACTTATCGACGACGGGCTGTTTGTAAACGTCCGATGCAAAGAAGTCGCTCACTATTTCGAAATACTTGATCTGTTTGGTGTTCATATATGCCTCGCTTTTCTTATTTACAAGCAAATTATACTATATTTCCGCACCCTAAATCAAGTATTTTACGGGCTATTAAAGGTTGCTTTTTGTTTATATGCCGCTCCGCGCCCGTAATTATAGATTTTTTGCCGTTCCGTCGCGAGATCCGTCGGATAACCACCTCCGTCCTCGCTTTGCTCGGACACCTCCCCCAAAAGGGGACGGCGAAGACATTACCATTATCCGACACTCCGTCCTCGCCCGTTTTGTCACTCCGAGCGCAAGCGAAGAGTCTCGACCTTATGTCACGCCGTCGCTTCCCCCTCTCGGGGGAAGTGTCAATGCGCCAGCGTTGACGATAGGGGCTTTACCGCGCCGCTATTTTGTTGCGACACCGCCCGCTTTGCTCTCCGCTTTGTTCCGCACGCGCAGACACCGCATGGCGTTGAGTATGGCAAGCACGGCGACGCCGACGTCGGCAAAGACCGCGAGCCACATATTGGCTATACCGCATGCGGCGAGCACGAGCGTCGCCGCCTTGACGGCGAGCGCGAATATTATATTCTGCATGACGATGCCGACGGTCCGCTTGGCGATACGCCGCGCGAACGGTATCTGCGACAGCCTGTCGTTCATCAGAACGACGTCCGCCGCCTCGATAGCCGCGTCGCTGCCTATCGCGCCCATCGCGATGCCTACGTCCGCGCGCGACAGCACGGGCGCGTCGTTTATCCCGTCGCCGACGAATGCAACGGCATTGCGGCGTTTGCCCTTTTGGCTCTTGCCGCCGTTCCGATCGCCGGCGGCTATCAGTTTTTCCACCTCGGTCACCTTGTCGGCAGGCAAAAGCTCCGCATGCACCTCGTCCACGCCGACCTCCGCCGCAACGGCTTTTGCCGCCGCGCCGCGGTCGCCCGTAAGCATCACAGTCTTAATCCCGAGCGCTTTCAGCTCCGCTATCGCCGCCGCCGAGTCGTCCTTGACCGCGTCGGCTATCTCGACCGCGCCGAGATAAACGCCGTTCTCCGCAACGTAAACGACCGTACCGCGCGCGCCGTCCGCACGCTCGAACTCGATACCGCGCTCGCCGAATAACAGAGCGTTGCCGCAGACTATCTCCGCGCCGCCGACCGCAGCGACGATGCCGCGCCCCGCAAACTCCTCGGCAGTGCCGCCGTCCGCGTCGGGACTATACCCGACCGCCTCCGCCGCCGCTACTATCGAACGCGCTATCGGGTGCGCCGAGAACCGCTCGGCGCGCGCCGCCGCAACGAGCACGCGCTCGCGCTCGCCCGTCACCGCAACGACCTCGAACCGACCCTTAGTAACAGTGCCCGTCTTATCGAAAACGAGCGTATCGACATTGCTCAACAGCTCCAAATAATTGCCGCCCTTGACGAGCACGCCGTGCCTGCTCGCCGCGCCGATACCGCCGAAGAACGACAGCGGAACGGAAATAACGAGCGCGCACGGGCACGACACGACCAAAAAAGTCAGCGCGCGCGTCACCCAGTCCGTCCACACCGCCGCACTGCGCATGCCCAAAAACAGCGGCGGCAGCACCGCGAGCAACACCGCGCAGATAACGACAGCAGGCGTATATATAGCGGCGAAACGCGTGATAAAGCTCTCGGACTTGGCTTTTTTAGCCGACGCATTCTCGACAAGATCGAGTATCTTCGCCACGGTGCTGTCCTCGTACTGCTTTTCCGTCCGCACCTTGATGACGGAAGAAAGATTGATAGCGCCCGACAGCGCGGCAGACCCGACCGCGACCGCGACGGGCGCGCTCTCGCCGGTAAGCGCCGAGCAGTCCAGCCAGCCCTCGCCGTCGACGACCGTCGAATCGATAGGCACGCGCTCGCCCGCGCGCACGACGAGCGTCGAGCCGACCTCGACCTCCTCGGGAAAGACCGTCTTTTCGCCGTCGTCAGTCAGCACGCAAGCCGTTTCGGGACGTATGTCCATGAGCGCGGCGATAGACCGCCGCGACTTATTGACCGCGTAGTTTTGAAAGAACTCGCCGACCTGATAGAACAGCATGACGGCGACCGCCTCGGCATACTCGCCGACGGCGAACGCGCCGACCGTAGCGACTATCATCAAAAAATTCTCGTCGAACACCTTGCCGCGAACTATGTTCCGCGCCGCGCGAAACAGCACGTCGTAGCATGCGGCGAGATACACAGCGAGGAAAACAATAAGCCACGCCCACTGCGGCGCGCGCGCTTCCAGCCCGAGATAGCACCCGAACACCGCAGCGAACGCCGCTATTGCCGATATTATTCGTATAAGACCTTTCTTGTTCTTGCTCACACCATGCTCCTTGATCCTGCTGATTTATCGTTTTGAACGTTTTTTTACAAAGGCGGCGAAGCCGTTACTCCCGTCACCTCGTCGCTTCCGTTAATGGCGGCGAAGATGTTTCACCCGTCACGCCGTCGCTTCCCCCTCTCGGGGGAAGTGGCAACGCGTGAGCGTTGACGATAGGGGCTTATAGTAACTATCGCTTTACCGCTCTATTTCCGCTCTGCCGCAAAGCCCCCTACGTCCTCGCTACGCTCGGACACCTCCCCCCAACGGGGGCGGCAAAGATGTTTCACCCGTCACCTCGTCGCTTCCCCCTCTCGGGGGAAGTGTCAACGCGCGAGCGTTGACGATAGGGGCATTGACGGGACGCAGGATTTCTACTTAATTCTTTCATTACCATAAAGTCCCCCCTCCGTCCTCGCTACGCTCGGACACCTCCCCCAAAAGGGGGCGGCGAAGCCGTTTCACCCGTCACGCCGTCGCTTCCCCATCGCGCCGCGCACACCCGTCACGCCGTCGCTTCCCCCTCTCGGGGGAAGT
>CAJTND010000020.1 GCA_910577995.1 uncultured Christensenella sp.
CCACACATGAGAGCGGCGGAGATATTACGTCCGTCACCTCATCGCTTCCCCCTCTCGGGGGAAGTGCGCGAGGAACGAGCGACGATAGGGGCGACAGAGAAAAGATCTCTATAGGGCTTTTTCGTTTACCGCAAAAAGAAAAAAGCGTCCGTGATCGAACGAACGCTTTTTTTGCTTCGGTGTAAGATATTCGGAAAGACCGAATTATTTGAGCTCGACCGTAGCGCCGGCTTCCTTGAACTTGTTAGCCATTTCCTCGGCTTCCGCTTTGGAAACGTTCTCTTTGATCGTGGAAGGCGCGTTGTCGACGAGCGCTTTCGCCTCGCCGAGACCGAGCGAGGTGATCTCGCGAACGACCTTGATGACGGGGATCTTGTTCGGGCCGACGTCTTTGAGCACGACGGTGAACTCCGTCTGCTCCTCGGCTGCGGGCGCAGCCGCGCCGCCTGCCGCGGGCGCTGCGACAGCCATAGCCGCCGCCGATACGCCGAACTTCTCTTCGAGCTTTTTAACGAGGTCGTTGAGCTCCATAACGCTCATTTTTTCGATCTCTTCGAGCATCTTGTCCAAATCTGCCATGATTTTATCTCCTTTTTTAGGGTCACTGCCCTTGTGAATTATTTTGGCGTTTACGCCGCCGCGCGCCGCGTTGTGCGGAGTTGTTTAACTGTAAGTTCCGTCAAGCGGCGCGGGTCACGCGCTCTGTTTTTTCGCGATCTCGCTGAGAGCGACCGCGAGCGAACGGACGGGGTTGGTGAGCATTCCCAAAAGCTGTGCGATGAGCACGGGTTTTTCGGGGATGCTGGCGAGCGCTTTGACGCCGTTCTCGTCGTACTTTTTACCGTCGACGACGCCGCACTTGATGCCGATGGGCGTTTTGCCCGCATACTCGGTAAGGATGCGGCAGGGCGCGAGCGGATCTTCGTTGCTGCCGAACGCGGCGGCGGTCGGACCTTGGAAATACTCGTCGTAGCCGGTGTTGCCCGTCTGCTCGAACGCGCGGGAAAGCGCGCTGTTCTTGATGACGCGATACGTCACGCCCGCTTCGCGGAGCGCTTTACGCATAGCCGTGTCCTGCTCGACGTTGATACCGCGGTAATCGACAAGCACTGCCGACGCGGAATTATTGATGGTTTCCACAACGTCCGCGACATAAGCCTTGCGCGCCTCGATATTGTTCTTAGACATTTCTACCTCCTTGAAAATTCGACTTTTGCGACAGCCCTTCAAGCAAAAGCGGCGTTTCGCCGAAACGCCGCATTGTTCTCCTTTAAGAGCCTGTGCGCTCTGAAAGCACGCACGGTTCCTCGGGGTAAAGGGCGCCTCGACAAGTCGGCGTTGCCGCCGTTTAAGTTTCCGCTTGTGTCTTAGGCTATAAAATATTGACTGTTTGAGTAAGATTCCGCAAGCTCTAAGCTTACGCTCTGACGTTGACCTTGACGCCGGGTCCCATCGCGGGCGTTACGAAAACGCTCTTGAGGTACGTACCCTTTGCCGCGGCGGGCTTGGCTCTCGTGATAGCGTCGAGGAGCGTGTCGAAGTTCTCCTTGAGCTTGTCCGCGCCGAAGCTCTTTTTGCCGATGATGCAGTGCACTATCGAGGTCTTGTCCACGCGGTACTCGACCTTACCGGCTTTGGTATCGGCTATCGCCTTGGCGATATCCTGCGTGATCGTGCCGGACTTGGGGCTGGGCATCAAGCCGCGCGGTCCGAGTATCTTCGCGACGCGACCGAGCTGACCCATCATGTCGGGCGACGTGATAACAACGTCGAAATCGAGATAGTTCTCGTTCTGTATCTTGGCGATTATCTCCTCCGCGCCGACGATGTCCGCGCCCGCTTTGGTCGCGATATCGGCTTTCTCGCCCTTGGCGATAACGAGCACGCGTAGCGTTTTGCCCGTGCCGTGCGGAAGAACGACCGTTCCGCGGACCTGCTGATCCGCCTGTCTGGGGTCGACTCCGAGCTTGAAGTGCGCTTCGATGGTCTCGTCGAACTTAGCGGTCGCTATCTCCTGTATCTTTGCGAACGCCTCGGCGGCGTCGTAAGCCTTGCCCTGCTCGACGGCGGCGACGGCTGCATTATATCTCTTTCCGTGTTTCATGTCAGTCCTCCACCGTAACGCCCATGGAACGCGCAGTGCCCGCTATCATGGACATAGCCTTTTCGAGCGAGGACGCGTTGAGGTCGACCATCTTCGTCTTGGCTATCTCCTCGACCTGCGCCTTGGTTATCTTGGCGACCTTGTCGCGGTTGGGCTTAGCCGAAGCGGTCTCTATGCCTGCCGCTTTCTTGATAAGAACGGCGGCGGGCGGGCTCTTGAGCACGAACGTGAACGAGCGATCGGTGTAGATGCTCATCACGACGGGGATTATAAGCCCCACTTCGTCCTTGGTGCGCTCGTTGAATTCCTTGACGAATCCTGCGATGTTGATGCCGTGCGGACCGAGACTCGAACCGACGGGCGGTCCGGGCGTGGCTTTGCCGGCGGGAAGCTGCAGCTTGACGACTGCCTGCAATTTCTTAGCCATTTTGTTTCTCCTTGTAAAAATTTATTTACAATCGCGGTGCTAACGAGGTCGCCCTCTCCCGTTTGTAACTGCGTTATGCGCCGAAAGGCGCGGTATCCGTCCGATCAGATATCTATCTTCTCGAGCTGATAAGTATCGAGCTCGGCGGAAGTCAGACGACCGAACATATTGATATCGACCATGCACTTGCCGGTAGCGGCGTTGATGTTTTTGATCTCGCCCGTCATGTCGGTGAGCGGACCGTTGACGACGCGTATCGTGTCGCCGACGGCGAAATCCGTCTTGACCGTGACTTTTTCGAGCTGCATGCGCCGTATCTCGTCGGGCGTGAGCGGCGTAGGCTTGCCCTGCGGACCGACGAATCCGGTAACTCCGCGCGTGCCCGTGATAAGATGCCACATGTCGCGCGTGTATATCATTTTGACAAGGACGTAGGAAGGGAACATACGGCGGTGAACGACCTTGCGTTTGCCGTTTTTCTCCTCCATGACGTCTTCCATGGGGATACGTATATCTATGAGCCTGTCCTCGATGTTGCTGCCCTGAAACGCCGTTTCGAGGTTGGCTTTAACGAGGTTTTCATAACCCGAATAGGTATGGAGTATGAACCACTGCGCCTCGGGAAGTTCTTCGTCCGTCATAACAACGCACCTCCTCCGCCGAGCAGTCCGCCGAGCGCTCTTACAGCCTCCGTTTCGGTAGTACCGTCCACAAGTCCGCCGACCAGAGCGTCGTACATAAGACCGAGCACCGTATCGAACGCCATGAGCACGAGCATAAAGATTATCGTGACCATCAAAACGACGCCCGTCTGCTTGATCACCTTCGCGAAGGACGGCCAAGTGACTTTTTTAAGTTCGGAGAAAAAATCCTTGAACCAGCGACGGGCGCGCCCGGGCTTTTTCTGCTTCTTCTCCTTCTTATCCTTAACGGCTTTATCCGCCATTATTTCGCTTCCTTATGAACGGTGCGTTTCTTGCAGAAACGGCAGTATTTTTTAAGCTCGATCCTGTCCGGATCGTTCTTCTTGTTCTTGGTGGTATCGTAGTTACGCTGTTTGCATTCGGTGCATTCGAGCGTGATTCGTACGTTTTTCGGTTCCATTGTCGACCTCCGCGGTTTGTCGTATTACGATGCTATGCGCCGCATACCGCGGCAGAAAATAGCCGTCAAACAAAACACCGCCTAAACGGTGTTCTATAAGATTATCATAATGTTCCGCGCTTGTCAAGCGTTTTAACGGTCTTGCTCGACCAAAAAAGATATGTTCCCGACCGACTATATCGAGAACTTGCCCTGCAAGAACAGCTCTTGGCTGTTGACGGGCTCGCCCACCGCGTCCGGCGCGACGTATTCGCCGTCCGAAGTCAGCCGCCGCGCCTTGACATTGTCGGCGAGCATCACTTCGAGCATATTGCACACCCTGTCCGCTATCGCCCTGTCGAGCAGCGGCGTCGCTATCTCGACGCGTTTATCGGTATTGCGCGTCATGAGATCGGCGCTCGAGATAAACACGACGCGATCCTTGCCGTCGCCGAAACGGTATATCCGCGAATGCTCCAAAAATCTGCCGACTATGCCGACGACGGTTATATTGTCGGTCTTGCCCGCGACCTGCGGCAAAAGGCAGCATATCCCGCGCACGACGAGCCGTATCTTAACGCCCGCCTTGCCCGCGGCTATAAGCCTGTCGATTATAGTCTTGTCGGTGAGGCTGTTCATCTTGGCGGTGATGCTCGCGGGCATGCCGCTTTCCGCCTTTTCGGTCTCGCGTTCTATATAGGATATCAGCCCGCTCTTGAGCGTTTTCGGCGCGATGAGCAGTTTTTCGTACTTGTGATCGGTATTCGCTATCGCGATGTTGCGGAAAAAAGCGACCGCGTCGCGGCCTATCGCCTCGTCGCTCGTTATCACGTTGAGATCGGTGTACTGCCGCGAAGTCTGCTCGTTATAGTTGCCCGTGCCGAGATGCGTCACGTATCTTATGCCGTCGCCGTCGGCAAGCACTATCGAGATGATCTTCGAGTGCACCTTGTAGTTGCCCATGCCGTAGATTATCGTACAGCCGGCGTCCTTGAGCACCTCGGAGAAGTACAGATTGTTCTCCTCGTCGAACCTCGCGCACAGCTCGATAACGACCGTAACTTCTTTGCCGTTCTCGCTCGCCTTTTTGAGCGCGTCGACTATGCGCGAGCGGTCGTCCAGCCTGTATATCGTGATCTTTATCGACGCGACTCGGCTATCCTCCGCGCACTCGTCGAGCAGTCTTACGAGCGTGTCCATGCTGTGGAACGGATACGCGAGGAAAATATCGCGGCGAAGCGCGGCGTCGAGCACCGACGCGCCCTCGGGCACGGGCGGACGCAGCGGCTTGGTCTGCTTGTATTTGAGCGCCGGCAAATGCTCGGGCGGCAGGTAATTGCCGAGCGACATCATGAACTTGTAATCGAAGCAGTGCTTTACGCCGAAGCAGCACGACTTCTTTATATTGAGCGCTTTCAGCACGAACGCGCGTATACCGTCCGCGCCGTCGTCTATCTGCAACCGCACGGCGTCTTGCGTTCCGCGAAGCTCGACCTTGCGTTTCAGGAACTTGGAAAAATCGAAATCGCGTTCTATATCCGCGTCGTCGAGCGTCGCGTCGAAATCGGCGTTGCGCGTAAGCCGCAGCATCGCCTGACTGCTTACCTTGTAGCCGTCGAACACCGTCGCGCCGAAGGTGCGTATAAGCTCCTCGACGGTGATGATGCTCGTCTTTTTGCCGCCGCCTATGCGGTAAACGCGCGGCAGCTTGGGGCTTATCGCCATCACGCCGTACATCAGCCTGTCGGATTTGGTCAGCTCGAACATCATATAGCAGTTCATGTTCTCGAACCTGATCATCGGGTGCTTCGCGTCGAGCACCATCGGCGAGAGCAGCGGCAGTATCTGCGCCTCGAAGTACGCCTTGCACTGCTTGCGCTGTTTGTCGGTGAGCTCCGCGCCCGTCTTTATCTTCAAGCCGTTGCGCGACAGCTCGCTTTTGAGCTTGGCATACACCGCGTCGGCAGTGCGGTAGCTGTTCTTGGCGCAGTCGAAAATACCGTCGATCTGCTCGCGCGCGGTAAGCCCCGTTTTGTTCTCCGCAGCGTCGGGATCGAGCTTGGCGTCGCTTTGCAGACTGCCGACGCGCACCATGAAAAACTCGTCGAAATTGGAATGGAATATCGACAGAAACTTACACCGCTCCAAAAGCGGATTGCCGAGATCGGTCGCCTGCGCGAGCACTCTGTCATTGAATTTGATCCAGGAATACTCGCGGTTGACGTATATACCTTTTATAAACGAAACGTCTTTCGACATCATCACCTGCCTTAATCTGTGCGCGGGCTACTTGCCGTCCCCGCTCTTTTTCGCGCCGCCTTGCGCCTTGCCGCCGGGCTTTTCCGCTTTGCCTTGCGGCGGCTTCTTGTCCTTGCCCGAAGCAGTCTTTTCCGCCGCGGTCTTTTTCTTGCCGCTCTCCGACGGCTTGCCGCCCTTGCTCTTTTCGGTCTTGCCGTCCTTCTTGCCGCTCGGCTTGCCGTCCTTCTTGCCGCTCGGCTTGTCGGACTTTTTCTTTTCCGGCGGCGCGACGGGCGCATAGTTAGGCACGGACGCGGCGAGGTCGACGGGAACCGCGTTTTCCGCACCGGTAGCGACGAGGATAAGATACCCTTCCTTTACGCCGCAGTCGCTAATGAGGATATTATCGAGCTTGAACCGTTTGAGCAGCTCTTTGAGTATGAGCGCGGCAACGGGCAGAACGTTGATCTTCTCCGGCGCGGCTTTCATGATGAGCCGCGTGCGGTCGGGCGACGTCAACAGGAAATCGACGAACTGCTTATACACGTCGTAGCGGAACTCGCCGCCGAGCCGCATCTTGTCGCAATACTCGCGGTACACCGCGTCGATCGCGTCGTTTATCGACCCGACGAGCACCGCCGTGGAAAAGTCCTTCTTCTTGGGCACGCCCGCGTCGTCGCACTTTTTCCGCAGGAATTTTTTTATCTGCTTGGCTTCGTCCTTGGTCGGATAGATATCGCTAACATACTTGTTGCGCAGTTTGAGCGGACCGAAATCCAGGCATATCATCTCGCTCCTGCGCTCCTTGAAGAAATCGCAAAGCTCGACGCTGCCGCCGCCCACGTCTATCAAAACGACTCGGTCGTAAGCGGAATACTTGCGGTTGGAAACGAGATCGCAGTATGCCTCGGTCTTGCCGTCGAGGTGGTTTATGACGATGCCCGTGCGCATGCGCACCTTTTCCGCGACCTCGGCGAGGTTGTCGACGTTGCGGAGCGCCGCGGTGGAAATGACGTAGCATTCGTCCGCGCCCATCGCCTTGACCGTCGACCGCGCGGAGATCAGCGCGTCGATTATCTTCTCGATGCCGCGCGCGGAGATCCCGCGCCCGTCCATGTACTCGGTTATCGCGATGTTGGCGCGATCCTTGTACACCGTTTCGAAAATGCCCGTTGTCTTGTCGCCCTCGGCGATGACGGTCGACACGCCCGTAGAGCTGAGGTCGATGACGGAAAGCTTCATGATATTCTCCTTGATCTTAACTGTCGTAAGTCCGCGCGCTTTGCACGGAAGATAACATAAGTGTAAAAGTGCGCATACATTCGTCCGCGCGTCGCAAGCATAGATATATGCTCGGCACAGCCGCTAACGTCCCATATAAATGCCGATGCTCTCGGCGGTCAGCACTTCCTGCGCGTCGGGCGGAACGAGCTTCGCCTTGCCCGCGATATCGGCAAGCGCGTTGTAAGTGACCTTGCCGTTGACCATGGCGACGGTCACGCCGAACCTGCCCTCCTTGACGAGCCTGCCCGCAAAGCTCCCGAACTCGGTCGACAGCACGCGGTCGTAAGCCGACGGACTGCCGCCGCGCTGGATATGCCCGGGCACGACGACGCGCGTTTCAACGCCCGCTTTTTCGGCGATGTGCTTAGCGAGCGCCGCCGTCGCGGTAACGTCGCCGCCGCGTTTTTCAAGCCGCTCGCGCTTTTTCATCTTGCTCTCTTCTATTGTCATCGCGCCCTCGGCGATGGCGATTATGCAAAACGCCTTCCCCGCATCCGCCTTTTTCTCGATGACCTTTGCCACCTTGTCCGCCGAGAACGGTATCTCGGGTATCAAGATCACGTCCGCGCCGCCGCCGAGCCCCGCATACAGCGTGAGCCAGCCCGCCTTGTTGCCCATAAGCTCTACGAGCATCGTCCTGCCGTGGCTCGCCGCCGTCGAATGGATGCGGTCGATACACTCGGTCGCTATGTCCACCGCCGAATGGAATCCGAAAGTAACGTCGGTGCCCCAAATATCGTTGTCTATCGTCTTGGGCAGTCCGATGACATTACAGCCCTCGGCGGAGAGCAGCGCGGCGGTCTTGTGCGTGCCCGCGCCGCCGAGCGTCAACAGACAGTCGAGCCCCATCTTTTTATAGTTCTGTTTCATGAGGTCGAGCCGCGTGACGCTGTTATCGTCCTCGACGGTCATCAGCTTGAACGGCTGACGGCTCGTGCCGAGTATCGTTCCGCCGACGTTGAGTATGCCGACGAAATCCTGCTCCTTCATCAAGCGGAACTCGTTGTGGATAAGCCCGCCGTACCCGTCGGCAATGCCGACGAGCTGAACGTTCTTGATATTCTCGTAAGCGTACTTGGCAAAACCGCGTATAACGGCGTTAAGTCCCGGGCAATCCCCGCCCGACGTGAGTATGCCTATCTTCACGATCCCGACCTCCATCGAAAACTCATATAAATATAGTATATCATCTTTGATATAATTAGTCAATTATATGCAAAAATCTGCCGCCGTCCGCGGACAAATTTTTTTACACGATAGACGGTAAAATCCCGAAAAAGTATTGAAATCGCGCCGCGTATGTGCTATAATCCGAATATACGAATAGCGCGAGGGATAAAGCATGAGCGAGCTGTCGGCAAAAGACCAAACACTACTGACAAACACACTGCACGAAACGGGCGTTTTCGTCACGTGCGGGCTGGAAACGCCCAATATCATGGTCACGCATTGGGGCGCGCTCGGCACGTTCTGGGGACGCGACGTCTTTATCCTGCCGATACGCAGTTGCAAGTATTCCTATCAAATAGTGACCAAGTCCAAAAGCTTCGCACTCAACGTTCCGACGCGCGACATGCGCACCGAAATATCGCTGTGCGACACGCTAAGCGGCTTGAAGTGCAATAAGTTCGAAACGCTCGGGCTTCACCCCAAACGCGCGCGCGGCATCGACGCGTATATACTCGGCGAATGCGGGCTGATAGTCGAATGTAAGACCGTCGCCGTCATCAGCCCCGAAAACATCGAACAGCAGGTCGAAGGGCTGATATCCTCCAAACGTCCGCATACGCTGTTCGTCGGCGAGATATCCGACGCCTACCGCCTGAAATAGATCTTACGCAAAATCAAAAAGCCGACCGCCATCGGCTTTTATTGTTTTCTTATGCCCGTCAGCCTATCGTGACGGTCTTGATGACTATCGGGTCGAACGGCACGTCGGAGAAATACTGCCATTTGCCGGTCTTGGCTTTGCCGAGCGCGACAGCCGTCTTTACGCTCTCCGCGTCGGCGCAACGTCCGAACGCGGCGTAATCGCCGTCGAGGAAATGCGCGTCCGCCACGCAGATGAAGAACTGCGACGACGCGCTGTTCGGGTCGGGAGTACGCGCCATGGATATAACGCCTTTGTCGTGCTTGATCGGGTTATTTACGCCGTTTTTTGCGAACTCGCCCTTGATGTTGCTCGCGCCCTTTTGGATAAGCCCCTTGCGCTCGTCGAACACGAATCCGCCGCCCTGTATCATGAACCCGTCGATAACGCGGTGGAAGCACAGCCCGTCGTAGAAATGCGCCTTGCACAGCTCGACGAAGTTGGCGACTGTTATCGGCGCGGCGTCGGGATAAAGCTCGAGAGCTATGGTCTTGCCGTCGGTAAATTCTATGGCGGCAAGTATCTTATTGACATTTTCCATGGTCGGTATCTCCTTATGTGTTGTTTGTTATATTTTAACCTCGCGCGGCGAATTTGTCAAGCGCGGAAAACACATCGTCCGCCGTCGTTGCGGCGTTGACCGCGGCGCGAAGTGCCTTGCCGCCGTCCGCGCCCTTGAAGTAATGGACGAAAAACTTACGCGCCTGATTGACCGCGTACCTGTCGTCGAAGTATTTGACGAGCAGGCGCATATGCTCGCGCGCGACCGTTTCGGGCGGCACGCTGCCGCCGCAGAATATCGCTGGGTCGCCGAGCGCGGCGCGCCCCACCGCAACGGCGGAAAAGCTGCCGAGCCGTTCGGAAATATTGCCGCGGTCCACGTCGCCGCTCAGCACAACGGGCACGGGCAGTCTGTCGAGCGCCTTTACCGCGTCGGTATCGCAGACGCCCGTATACCGCTGTTCGGCATACCTTCCGTGCACTGTCACCGCCGCCGCGCCCGCCTCGACCACGCGCTCTAAAAGCCGCGCCGCGGTGTTCTCGCCGTTGCGCCTGCCCAGCCGCGTCTTGACGGTGACGGGCTTGCCCGTCGCGCGAATGAGCGCGCGCACTATCGCCGCCGCTTTGTCCGGCGCGTCCAACAGCGCCGAGCCGTCGCCGTTCTTGACTATCTTGGGCATCGGACAGCCCATGTTTATATCTATCATATCGCAGTCGAGCTTGTCCGCGACCCGCGCGAAATCATCGGGCTCGCTGCCGAACAGCTGTATGCACGACGGCTTTTCGCTGTCCGCCAACCGCATCAGCGGTGCGGTGTTGACGCTGCCGTACATCAGCCCGCGGACGGATACCATCTCGCTGACGGTAAGCCCCGCACCGTAACTTTTGCACAGCTCGCGGAACGCGATATCGGTATAGCCCGCCATAGGCGCGAGCCACACCGCGCCGACCTTGTATCCGCCTATATCGACGGTACGCGTCACAGGTCGTTCACGGTCGCTTCGACCCACTTATTGAGTTCGACCTCCGCATCCTTGCCGAGCTCGGACATCAGCCCTACTATCGCCGCGACCGCCGCGGTATAATCCTTTTTGGACAGCGCGGCAAACATATCGCGCTCGGGATCGGGCGGAAGCGCGCGCGCCTTTTTTATCTTCTTGTAAGCCTTTTGGCAGCGCAGGAGCGCGGGGAACTCGCTCGGCAGGCGTTTGAGCTGATCCTTAACGCCGGCGTAGCTCTTTTCCTTGGCTTTGTTCGCATCCCAAAACGCGAGCGCGTCCTCCGAGTCCGCCGCCTTGTCGTCGCCGAATATGAACGTGTGGCGGCTTATCAGCTTTTTGCACAGCCCGTCGCATACGTCGTTGAAATCGAACTCGCCGTCGCGCCGCGCTATCGCCGACTGCAACAGCGACTGCAAAAACACGTCGCCGAATTCCTCCTGCATGTTCTCGAGGTCGGCTTTGTCGATAGCGTCGACCGCCTCGTAAGCCTCTTCTATCATATTGACGCGAATGCTCTCGTGCGTCTGCACGCTGTCCCACGGACAGCCGCCCGGCTTTTGCATGAGCCTGTCTATGACGCGCGCCGCATCGACGGCGTTATATCTCTTTTTGTCGAACTCGGGCTGAGCCTCGACCGTTATATCGTCCGCTCCGCCGAGCGCCGCGAGCTTAGCGCGCTTGCCGTCGGCGACGACGGACAGCTCCTCGCCGTACAGCTTGACGAGCTTGGTCTTTACCTCGTCGAACACGCCCGACGCGCCGTACACGCGCAGTTCGATCGTCGTATCGACGAAAGGCGTCGAGATGAGCTTCTCGCCGCTCAATACAGTCATATCTTTCTTTTCGTTTTTCGCCATGATGTTCTCCGTTTCGGATATGTATGATTTTACCCGATTCCTCCGCAAAAGTCAAGCAAAGGAAAAAGCGGCGTTATGCCGCCGCGTTATTTTCCGCACAGTGCGCGCACTCTGTCCGTATGCGTCCAGAAAGTATAGCCGCGCGCCGCGGTCATTCCGAGTTTTTGCTGTAAAGCGACGGACGGCGCGTTATCCTCGTACACGTCGCAAAGGGGCACTCGCCCTTCGAGCATGACGAGCGTTATCATCGCGCATTCGAGCGCCTCGCCGAAACCGCGCCTACGGAACCCGTCGAGCACGGTGAGCATGCCCATGCTCCCGTCGGAGTGCCGACCGATGAACCCGGCGAGTTTGCCGTCGTCGAGCGCGCCGAGCACGGCATGCGCGAGCATAATCTTGCGCATATCCTCGACGGTATACGATCCGCCGCGGCACGAGTAATGCCCGAGCAGCGTTTCGGCAAGCGTCGGCGCGAGCTTGCGTATATCCACGCCGCCGCACGCGCATGTCGGCGGCAGTCCGCCGAGCCAAGCGAAGCTCTTGCATGCGTCCGCCTCAAACCCGAGAAGCTCCGGCGCGTTCTTCGGCATGTTCGTCAAGCACAGCTCGCCGGATATGCCGAGCCGCGCGGCGTAGTCGATAAGATCGGTCGGCTCGGCGAAAGCGCATTTGTACAGTCCGCCGAGCCGCGCGACGGCGGCGCGCCCGTCATGGAGCAAAAGCTCCGCGCCCTCGTGCTCCGTCACGTCGAATATTATCCCGCGCTCTACCGCGAGCTCTTTCCCGTCAAGCAACATAATGATATGATACTCCGTGCGCGCGCCGTTGTCAAGTCCCGAAAAACAAAAGGACGGGGCTTGTGCTCCGTCCGATCCGTTTGGATACTGTTTTATTATTTACGGCTTGCCGCGGACATCGCTTTAAGCAGCTTGCTGAGCGCCTCGTTGAGCTTTTTCTGTTGCTCGGGCGTCTTGTTCTCGGGCTTGGCGCGCTCCTTTTGAAGAAGCGTCGCGACCTCGCGCATCGTTTCGCGCGGCGCGCCCTCTCTGTCTATCTTCTCTATACGCGCGATAACGTCGTCCGCGGAACTCGTTCCGCTCTGCGCCGCCGCCGCGGGCTGAGCATGCTGAGCCGCCTGCGCCTGCGCTTGAGCCTGTGCCTGTGCCTGTGCCGCACGCGCCGCTTCCATACGCGCCGCGCGTTCCTGCTGTTCCTGCGCCGCTCTCGCCTGCGCTTCCTGCGCCGCCGCACGCTGAGCAGCTTCCTGCTCCGCGCGCATGCGCGCCATAGCCTCCTCGCGCGCCGCCGCACGGTCGTCCGCCGCGGGCTCGACTACGGGCTCGGCGTAAGGTTCCTGCTGAACGTACGGCTCTGCAACCTGCTCCGCCGCATACTCGACGTTTTCCTGCGGCTCGGCGGCGTATGCCTGCACCGGCTCTTGCACGGGCTGGGCGTAGACCGCCTGCTGTTGCTGCTGCGCGGGCTCGGCTTGTCCCTTGACCGAGGGCTTTACGTCGCCGTCGACGGCGGGCACGAACTTTGCGTAAAGCTTGACTGCGCCGCTGTAACTGCACTTACCGATGATCGCGCCGACAAGCGTAAGCAAGCCGCCGACGAGAAGTATTATCATAGGCGCGATATACATGGACATTGTAAGTCCTGCCAATCCGTTCTCGCTCTCCGCAAGCGGCACGAGCGCGAGCGGCATCACGAAAAACGCGATGAGCGAGCAGACTATCGTCGCCGCAAAGGTGACGAGCCATACTTTGGAGATGAGCGACGCCTTGTACGGCGCTTCCACGAGGTCGCGTTGCGACAGGAAATCGGACGGGCGCGCATTCGCCATACGCGCGGTCTTGTACTGCTTCTTGACGGACACGGGCATGAGCTTCATTTCCGCGAGCGCTTTATCGGGCGAGTTCACCACGCCGCGCATACGGACCTTGACCGTGCGGAACTCGCCGCACAGCAACCCTACTACGAGCGCAACGACAAAGGACGCCGCTACGACTGCCAAGAGGATATACAGCCACAGATCGGGCGCGAGCTTTATCGTCTGCGTAAACAGTTTTTCAAATACCGCTATCATTTTGTTCTCCTTTACCGTAAAGGACAAGCCGCCCTATGCGGTATAAAAAACCGCATAAAGCGCGCTTACACTGATTGTATTATATATTCTATCACATCTTTTTGGAAAAATCTATACTTTTAATGAGATTTTTTCGTTCTTTTTGGTAAAATTCACCGAAATTTGCCCTCCGAACGGGGTTTTCACGCCAAAACGGGCTATTCGCCGCCGTCGGCGCGCGGAAATTCCAGCAATCCGTGCCCGAAGGAATACAGATAAGTATGCGTCACCCTAAGCCCGCCCGCGCGCTCCGCCGCCGCCGCGTAAAGCTCGAGCTGAGTTCTGTACGCCGCGCTGTCAAGCCTCGAAAACTCCGTCGTCTTGTAATCGACTATCGCCGCCGTTCCGTCGGGGTAGACGATCAAAAGATCGATAACGCCCTGTACGAGCATGTTTTTCTCCGCGCCGATCTCGGGCAGTCCGACGAGCCGCCGCGGCAGGTCGGCTATAAAATACCGTTCGCGCGCGACGGTCGACGCGCCCGCGCAGAGCTTTTTCATCGCCGCCGCCGCCGCGAGTATATCGTCCGCGTCGACAAGCTCGAAGCCGTCGCATCGGTTTTTTACGCCGTCCATATCGGGCGCGTCGAAGTCGACAAGCTCCATCGCGCGATGGTATGCCGTGCCGCGCGCGGCGGCGTCCGCATGTCCGACGCGCTTACGGTCGCTCCGCTCCTCGTCCTCTATGAGTATTGGCGCGACGGAAGTATGATCGTCGTCGTCCGTCGCCGCGGCTGCCGCGGCGGTGACGCAGGTCTTGAGCGGTATTTTGAGCATCGCGCGCTGCTTGTCGGTCACGCGGTCGCCCGCCGCGCCGTCGCCGAACAGCTTTCTCGCGCCGTAATCGAAGTCGCAGATACTGCGAACCGCCGTTTCGACAGCCGCGTCGACGCGGCTCGGCTCGGGCGCGACGACGGGCGGAGCGAACTCGATATCGGGCGCGAGCGCGGCGATATTATCCATAAAGTCGGTCTGGCGGACGTACCCATCGCCGCGTTTCCTGCGCTTGCCGCAAACGACGAGTTCGGTCTTTGCCCTCGTCAGCGCGACGTAAAAAAGCCGCAGTTCTTCCTCCGCTATCTTCTCCGCACCGACGCCGCCCGCCGCGAGCCACGGCGCGCTCGGCACGAGCTCGCCCTTCTGCGTATCCGGGTACTTGACGGCGACGCCGCGATCGGAAACTATCACTCTGTCGCGCACGTCGCTCATATTAAAGCTGTGCGCCGCGTCCGCGACGATGCAATATTCGTATTCGAGCCCCTTGGACGAATGGATGGTCGCGATACTCACCGCGTCGGCGGCAGGCGCGACCTCGAGCGTCGGATCGCCGTCGCAGTACGCGATAAACGCATGCAGACTGCCGCGCCGCGCTTCCGCCGCGGCTATCACCGCCTGCACCGCCGCCGTGCCGCCGTCGCCTCCGCCCGTTTCGTAAACGTGACGGAAAAAGTCGGTCTTTGACGTTATATACCCGAGCGAATCCGCCGCGTCGTGACAGCCCGCGTACCGTGCGAATATCTCGCGCCACGAGTAGAACTCTTTGAGACGCGCGGACAGCGGCAGTCCGCCGTCGCGGTACGCCTCCGCCTTCTGCCGAAACGCATAGCCGTGCGCGCCCTCGCGCTCGGGGCGGAGCTTGCGCGCCCGCGCCTTTTCCTCGCCGACCGCCGCTATCTCGGCAAGCTCGCCGTCGGTAAATCCGCCCATAGGCGACGACAGCGCGACGTACAGCGCGAGGTCGTCGTACCGCGTATCGACGCACCGAGCAAGCTCGACGAGCGCTTTCGCCTCGCGGAAGTCGGACAGCTTGGACTTTTTACCGACGTTGCACGGTATGCCGCATGCGCTCAACAGCTCGGTCAGTCTGTCCGAGAACGCGCCCGACGCGGAGCGCACGAGCACCGCTATATCCGATAGGCTCTTGCGCCTGTCCGCGTTTTTCGGGTCGGCGTTATGCCGCCGTATCCTGTCGACATAGCTTATGACCTTAGCCGCGACGAACTCCGCCTCCGCGTCGGCGCCGTCCGCTTCCGCCGCGTTGACGACCGAATACACTCCGTCCGCAGCCTCGGCGCGGCGCACGCTGTCGTCTATGACGTAATACTCCGCCCTACCGCCGTCGCCGCCGCCCGCGTACACGAGCTTGTTATGCGCATAGTCCTCGCCGCCGAATTCCTCTGTCATCAGCCCCGTAAACACCTTGTTTACGAACTCGACGACCGCGCGCGACGAGCGATGATTGTCGTTGAGCCGCAGATGCGCATATCCGCCCGTCGCCGCCGCCTCGCACTTGCGCATAAAACATTCGGGCGTGCACCGCCGAAACCCGTATATAGACTGCTTGACGTCGCCGACGAGGAACAGCTCCGCGCCGAGCGCCGCGAAGCTGTCCGCTATCGCGTCCTGCAACGGATTGACGTCCTGATACTCGTCGATGAACACGTACCGCACCGCCGCGGCGATCTCCGCGCGGCAGCCGTCGTCGGAGAGCACGCGGCGCGCGCCGTGTTCGAGGTCGGAATAATCTATCTTGCCGAGCGCGGCTTTTTTCGCATCGAACAGATCGAGCGCGACACGCGCGGCGCGGCGGAGCGCGGCGGCATAACCCGAACTTTCCACCTCCCGCGCGCGCGCAAATTCACCGAGCTTCGTTCGCAGTTTTCGGCAGTCGTCTTTCAGCTTTTTGAACGCGTCGTTTACCTCGGTCTTTGCCGCGACGTTGCCGTCGTCGTTTTTCGCCGAGTACCGCGTCGCGGTGAACGCGTCTATCTTACCGTCGAGGTAATCAAAAACCTCGCCGGCGACAGTCGCCACGGCGTGCAGCCCGACCTCCTCGGCGCGCGCTCTTATTTCTTCGCCGCGCCGCACAAGCCGCGCGCGCCGCCTGTCCGCCATGCGGTCGAGCTCGGCAAAGTACTCGCTGTCGGGCTTGTCCGCGGACAGATACCCGTCGGGATCGTCGGTAGAAAGAGCATGATCGACTATGCTCTCGACGGTCTCCGCCGCGCGCTCGCCGCGCCGCGCCGACAGCACGCCGAGCATAACGGAAAGCTCCGCATCGTCCGCAAGCTCCTCTATCGCCGCCTTGACGCACGCTGTCTTTATCGCCTGCGTCTCCGCCTCGTCGGCGAGCGTCGCGGCGGGATCGAGCCCTGCGGCGTAGTAGTACGCACGCACTAATTTTTGACAGAACGAATGCAGCGTGCCGATATTGCATACCGGCATCGCCGCGAGCGCGTCCTCCGCCTTTGCCGCGAGCGCCGCGCCCTCCTCCGCAAGCCCCGCGCGCACAAGCTCCTCGCCTTCGCGCCTAAGCTCGTACAGCCGTTTGGACAGCTTGACGCGGATATCCGCCGCCGCCGCGCGGGTGAACGTAACAATGAGCATCTCGTCGAGGCTCGCGCCGCGCTTTATCTTCTGCGCGATGCGTTCTATCATGACGGTCGTCTTGCCGCTGCCCGCGCCCGCGGAAACAACGACGCTTCCTTCTTGGAATATGACGCGCTTTTGTTCTTCGGTAAAGGTCATTGCCCGTCGCCCTCCGCGCCGCCGCGCTCGCGCCTGCCGTAACACAGCGCGGAAAAATCGCACGTGTCGCACGCGCCCTCGGCGGGCACGCGCGCTATGTATCCGCTCTCTATCTCGTCGGCGGCTACGCCGGCCGTGTCGACGCAGTTCCCGACGAGCCGCTCGAACTCCTCCGCTTCGAGCAGGTATTTATTCGGGCGGTCAAACGCTCCTTTCGCGTTGAGCCGCGCGGAGATGACGTCCGACGGCTCGCCGTCAAGCAACTTGCCGTCGTGCTCTGCGGCGAGCGCAACGTCCTTGACGGTACAGCCGACGAGCCTGCGTTCGCCGTCGTATGCGCTGCCGAGCGAAAGGTAGTAAAAGCCCGTCACCCTGCCCCTGTCCGCCGCCGCCGCGGCATACAGCGGAAGCTGCATATCCCGCCCGTCGCGGCACTTGCCGAAATCGAATTTCCTGTTGCTCGTCTTGTAGTCGATGATGCGCAAGTGCCCGCCGCACGCGTCTATCCTGTCGATAACGCCGGAGAACGGTATCTTCGACGCGCCGAGCATGACAGCGCCCGAGAAAGCCTGTTCGCCGCCGACGGGCTCGAACCCACCCGCCTCGATAATGCGCTTGTTCAGCTCGGCGAACCGCACCGCGTCGCGCACGAGCCCCTCGCGCTCGACCGCCGAAACGAACAGTCCGCGCTTGTCTATTATGCCGTCGAGCGTGCGCTCTGCGAACTCGCGCGAACAGTCGAGCGGTCTTACCGCGATGAACTCCTTCATAAAATCATGCAGGACAGTGCCGAAGTCGGGCGCGGTGAATGCGCCGCGCCGCCGCGGCTTAACGCCGACAGCGTCGCCGACGAACCGCTTATACGGACACTCGAACCAGTGAGTTATCTCGCTTACGGAAAGCGATCTCGGGCGCATGCCGTCCACTCTGTCGGAATGCGGCGGCGTCGCTCTGTCCGCGCCCGCCGCGCGTTTGAGGCTCTCGGTATAAGCCGTCGCGCCGCGCGCCGCGAGCTCGCGCGCGACGGAGCGCGTGCATGCGAACCGCGCTATCAGCGCCGCGTCCGAGCTCCTGCTCAATACGCTTAGCTCCTCCGTGCGGTCGGTCTCCGTTATGCAACTGCCGTCGCCCTCGAACCGCTGCAAGAACGCCGCGCGCCTGCCGCCGCCCGACGTTTTGTACGTGCACACCACGCGCTCGGCACAGCGCATCACCGCCTCGAGCTCGCGCCCCGTCCTGCGGTTTATCTCGCGCGCCGTCGGCTCGACCGCGCCGCCGAGCGAGTTTATCTCCGCATCGGAAAGCAGTCCGCCGTCTGACGTCACGGACGGCGTGACGCCCTCGTTGAAGTCTGTTACGAACAAGAGCTTAGCCGCCGTCAGTCTGAGCGCGGACGCGTCGCATACCGCGGCGCGGTCGGCGTAGCGCGGCAGCGACTTGACCTTTATCGCGCGCGCCGCCGAGAAGAACGCCGCCGCGTCGGAAACGGGATCGCCGTCGCCGTAGCTTTTAAGGCTTTCGATAATGCCGAGTATCGGCTTGACCGCGTCGGTAAAGACGAGATCGTCGTCGGCGGAAAAGTCCGCCGCGGTTTCGGCGGTGCGCTTGAATACGCCCTCGAAATCGCACTCGTCGATCATGCGCAGGCACGCGTCGGCAAAGCTCGTTTTTTTCGCGAACATATCGCCGAGCTTTTTCGCGCGGTCGAGCGCGCGGTCCGCCGCCGCGTCGCCCGTTGCGCCGTCGCGTTTTATGTAAGCCGCGCCGCGCCTGCCGAGCGCGTACTGCAACCGCTCCGCGTCGTAGGGCGCACAGCCCGAGTACGGGTTTTTACACAGCGCGACTACAGTCTCCGCGTCGAGCGCGCCGCTCCTAAGCCGATACGCGCAGTCGATAGCGGCGAGCGGCGGCGTGTCGAAGAGCGGGCTTTCGTTGTCGTAATAAAAATCGATGCCGTACTCGCGGAATATACGCGCGGCTGTGCGCGGGTCGGGACAGACGACGGCTACATCGCCGTAGCTCCCGCCTTTATAAACATACTCGCGGATGCGCGCGGCTACCGTCTTGTACTGCGCCGCCGCATCGGGCGCGCGGCACACTTCTATTTTCTTGGGCTCGGGCTCGGGCGGATATGCGTCGTAATAATCGAACGACAGCGCCGCCTTGTCGAGCGCGGAAAACACGTCGCGATTGAGCGCGGTCGCGTCGGCATAGCCTATCGCATAAAAATGCGCCGACCGCACAAGCCCGCTGTCCGCCGCATGCGCCGCGAGCGCGGCGAGCCGACCCTGCGCGTCCGCGCGTTCGCCGCGGAGCCTGTCGTATTCCGCCTTGATGAGCGCGAGGTCGCCGAGCTTTGCTTTGAGCACGGGCGACGTCGCTTCCGCGGCAAGCTCGCCCGCGTCCGCGCACGACGACGCTATCTGCTGCACTGCGTCGAACGCCTCGCGCGCGAAATCGGTATAGCGCGCCGCACGCCCGTAGTATTTGAGCTCCGACCGCACCGCCTCCGTCGCGCGCGCGGTAAGCATGACCGCCGCCTCGCGCGACAGCGGTCTAACGCCTATATCCATGCGCGAAACGAGCCGCGACAGCGTGAGCACCTCGCAGTCGAGCGCGCCGCCGCCGCAAAACAGCGCACGTTCGACGGTCTGCGTGTAGCGGTCGGGCGTAAGCACGATATGCCGCTCCGAAAGGTCGACTTTGCGCGAGCGCAGTCTTTGCACCAACGCCGCGAGCGCCTCCGGACCGTTTTTGAATAAATGCGTCCTCATATACGTTTTTCCGTAGCTATATTATAACATTGAACTGCGTCAAAGGCAAGCCTTTGCCTTGCGGCTTTCGCCGTCCGTGTTTTCTAACGAAAACACGCAGTCGTGTTGAAATACGGCGTGAAAAAGCCCTTGCAAGCAAGCAGATCCGCTTGTATTATACCGCCGCCGTGCCCGAAAATCAAGCATACCGAAGCCAAACGTTTGCCAATCGCGCCGCGATGTGATAAAATGCGTACATGAAACATACGACATTCAAGATGATATCACGCGGCACGGCGTGCGTCGCGGCGGCGATCTCGGCGACTGCCGCGCTATGCGCATGCGCACCCGCAACGCCGACCGTCAAGTTCGACGACGTTAAGCCCTGGCACGATACGGGCGCGTCATACGAGCGGCTCGAGTACGCGACCGCGATCTACGACACGCGCGAGGGCAGCGAAGCGGATAAGCGCGTCAAGATAGCCGACGGCTCGCTCGCGTTCACGCTCACCGAACACACGCGCGCCGAGGGCACTATCTATTATAACGAACTCGAAATGGAGTTTTCCGTTACGTACAACGACAGCGCGCCCGAGGTCGACCGCGGCAAGACCGACAGGATATCGAGCGTGACCGAGTTCATGACCGACAGCCTCGTTGCGTCGCGCATGACCAAGACCGTCGAGATAGCGAAACGCGAAGACGTAACAAACAGGTCGTACCGCCTCGAAGCCGATTACTTCGGCACGCACAAGGCGACGCTCACGCATACGGGCGGAGATAGCGAAACGACGGAAACGATGAACATCGGCAAGGACACATACTACGACAACGAAACTATGTTCTTCCTCGCGCGCGCGACTGCGATAGGTGCAAAGACGTCGACGACTTTCCGCATGACCAATCTTTATCAGTCTTTCGACGTCGGCAAGTTCACCAACTACACGATGATAGCGAGCGGCGACACCGACCTGCAATCGCTCGATATAGGCGACTTTGTAAAAGACTTCGGAGCGGAAGCGGTCACCGCCGACGACGGCACGACGTCGTATCCGCTTTCGTGCTACCGCGTCAATATAATGATAAGCGCGGACAAGCACGGACCGCCCTACGTCGTGCACTATACTGAAAAGCCGTTCAAGTCGGGCGACAAGGAACACAAAAAAATACCCGTAAAGATATCGTATTCGCAGTACGCCGGCAGTAAGCTCAGCGTCGTCACCGAATATACGCTCGTCGGCTGCTCCTTCGACAAACCGTAAATGAAGCGCGGGCTGATACTCGTCAACGCCTTTTCGCCCACCGTAAAGACGCGTCAGGCGTCGCGGCTCGCGGAAGAACTGACCGCGCGCGGCGTCGCCGTCACCGTCAGGCGCAACGACCTTTTCTCGCTTTCGGTGACGGACGGGCGCACCGTCGGCGACGCCGACTGCGATTTTTGCGTATACCTCGACAAGGATAAATACGTCGCGGAAATGCTCGAACGCACGGGCGTAAGGCTGTTCAACAGCGCGCGCGCCGTCGAGCTGTGCGACGACAAAATGACTACGCATATAGCGCTTTCCGACAGCGGCATACCCATGCCCGACACTCTGCCTGGGCTTTTATGCTACGACAAGACCGCGGTCGTCCCCGCCGCCGCGCTCGACCGCGTGGAAAACAGGCTCGGCTATCCCGTGATAGTCAAGCTGTCGTACGGCTCGCTCGGCAAGGGCGTTTTCAAAGCCGACGACCGCGCCGCGCTCGAAACGCTCGCGGAACAGGTAAAGACATACTCGCACCTTTTCCAAAAATACATCGCCGCGTCGCACGGCAAAGACCTCCGAGTGATAGTAGTCGGCGGCAAAGTGCTCGGCGGCATGCTGCGCAGTTCCGATACCGACTTCCGTTCCAACGTCGGATTAGGCGGCAAAGCGATAGCGGCGGACGTGCCGAAAGCCGCCGAGGACTACGCGCTGAAAGCCGCCGACATACTCGGGCTCGATTACTGCGGGATAGACTTCCTGCTCTCGCCGTCACCCATGCTGTGCGAGGTCAACTCCAACGCCTTTTTCGACGCGTTCGAAGCCGCGACGGGCATCAACGTCGCCGCCGCCTACGCCGAGCATATCGTCCGGAATATCTGATATCCACGTCGCCGCCTGTTCCAAAAACACGCGGCGATTTTCGTTTTTATGAATACGCGCCGCGTATGTTTTGTCATCCCGAGCGTTGTTTGTCCACCGAAGGATCTCAACATCTTTTTATCGTCGCCAAAGAGACTCCTCGCTCCGCTCGGAGTGACAAACAAACGCGACATAAATTAAACACCCGACACGCCGTCGCTTCCCCCTTTGCAATGGCGGCAAGGTCGTTACACCCGTCACCTCGTTTGCAATGGCGGCAAGGTCGTTACACCCGTCACCTCGTCGCCCCGTTTGCAATAGCGGCAAGGTCGTTACACCCGTCACCTCGTCGCTTCCCCCTCTCGGGGGAAGTGGTTTTGAGCGTAGCGAAAAAC
>CAJTND010000021.1 GCA_910577995.1 uncultured Christensenella sp.
TTCCCCCGAGAGGGGGAAGCGACGGCGTGTCGGAAGTAAGAAGATAAGACTCTTCTCTGTCGCTCAGAGTGACAAAATAAGCGTGACAACATGTAACGACTTCACCGCCCCCGACGGTACAACACGTGCACCCTCTTTGCCGCCCCCTTTTGGGGGAGGTGTCGGCGAAGCCGACGGAGGGGGCTTTACGGTAAAGCAAAAATATAGTAGCATATCGCACGTTACAATAAAGCCCCTATCGGTTTTTTCGCAACGCTCAAAAACCACTTCCCCCGATAGGGGGAAGCGACGGCGCGACACGTGAAAAAACGTCGTCTACATCATCGTTGTTACGGCGCGACACGAGTAAAAGCCCTTACCGATGCGGTGTTTTAGTCTAAAAATAGACACTTTTTGTAAAAGTCTATTTTAAGGCGGCGCGTAACGAAAATGCAATATTATGGCGTTTTTATGTAAATTTTGCAATTTACAATTTTCGCGGGCGTGTGCTATAATTCGGGTACATTATAGGGTATGCCCGACCGTGCGTGGACGCGAAAGGTGGGTGTACACCCACCTTTTCTTATATGTATCATATAAGAAAAAACATTATAAAAAATCCAAATGGCGGAGAAAGTGATGGACATCAAAGAGTACTTCAAAAACTTTTTCAAGACACGGTGGATAGGTTGGTACTTATGCCTTTGCGCCGTACCGTTGATGCTGATAGGAAATATCGTATACCGCGTATCGTATTCCGATATGGATATGCAGCGTTTTTTTTCAGTTGAGGCATACGCGGTCTTATTTGTAGCGATCGTGCTTGTCTTGGCGATATCGCTGCTAAGACCCGTTGAGAAATGGGCGCCGATAGTAGCGTTTGCATTGACGCTGTGCTCGTTCTGCCTGTTCGTAAACGGTACTTACATGTATTTATCGTCGGTGTTCTTCGGCGGCGTCACCGCGGAGGCTTTGGCGTCGCTCAATGCGGGCTTTGTGGCGACTATCGTATTCCAGCTCCTTGCGATGATAGTTTCGCTGGTCGCGCTGTTCCTTCCGCATGAGAAAAAGCAAAAGACCGACGACAGGATAATAGAGTCAGCCGACACCGTAAAAGCGACGGTCGGCGAAGAAACCACGGAGGGGCTGTAATGAAGTTCTTTGACGCTTTGAGAAAGCACAGCAAGAAGATAGACCTTACGGTCAAGATCTGCGCTGCGGTCTTGACTTTCGTATTCGCGATAATCGCGACGGCGCACCCGATAATGTTCGAGAACTCCGCCGCCATCAACCGCGCGTTCAACGTTCAGACGACGCGTCAGGAAACGATAGAGACCGACGAGGAGATCGACTCCGAATACTTCAAGTCGGAGCATACGAGCGTTGCGTCGGTGCGTCAAGCCGGACTCGACATGATAGAAGAAGTCATGTCCGAGGGCGCGACGCTGCTCAAAAACGACAACAACGCGCTGCCGCTCGCCAAGGGCTCTAAGGTCGCGTTTTACAGCGCGTCGTCGGTAGAGCCTGTCATTGCCGGCACGGGCTCGTCCGGGACGTCCAACTCGCCGAGCGGCGACAGTATCGACGCGACGACCTTTAAGGACGCTTTCGAGGCGGAAGAAATGGTCGTCAATGCCGAGCTGTGGAAATTCTACAACAGCAACAAAACCAAGTATCTCCGCAAAAAGAGCGGACCGTGGGGCGCGTACTTCTCCATAAGCGACGCGCCGTGGACGGAGATCCCCGCCACCGTCAAGTACGCGCAGACCGACGCGGCTATATTCGTGCTTTCCCGCAGAAGCGGCGAGGGCAACGATATGGGCTCGTACTACGGCAACGACATGGTCAAGGACAGATGGGGCATCACCAACGACATGACCGCGGGCAACTACCTCGCGCTTTCGCCCAACGAGCTCAGCGTGCTCAAAGGACTTAAAGAGCAGAAAGAAGCGGGCAAGGTCGGCAGCATCATAGTGCTTATGAACTCCGCCAATCCCGTACAGTGCGACTTTGCCGACGATCCCGCGCTCGGCGTGGACGCGCTCATGTGGTGCGGCAACCTCGGCGAAACGGGCGCGGCGGCGATAGCCAAGCTCATGTCGGGCAGTATCGCGCCGAGCGGCAGGCTCTCCGACACGTTCTTCAAGTACCACCACAAAAACCCCGTCAATGCCAACTTCGGCATAGACATGTACCACTCCAAGGAATGGATGGAGCACGTCCCCGTCGACTGGCGCACCCAAGCCGCCGCCGATCCGAGCGACGCCGCTATGAAAGCCAACATGATCAAGAACTCGCGCAGCACGGTCTACGCCGAGGGCATATACGTCGGCTACCGCTATACCGAAACGCGCTACGAGGACAGCGTCATGGGCACGGCTAACACGGGCGACTTCGATTACTACGACACCGTTTCTTACCCGTTCGGCTACGGTCTTTCGTACACGAGCTTTGCGTATTCCGACTTCAAGGTCGAGCGTATCAATCAGACCGCGGGCATGGAAGACAGCGAGTACGAGATAACGCTCAAAGTCACCAACACGGGCAACATCGCCGCCAAAGAGGTGGTGCAGATATACCTTCAAAAGCCCTACACCGAGCACGACGTTTATGCCGAGATAGAAAAAGCCTCCGTCGAGCTTGTCGCGTTTGAAAAGACCGACGTGCTCGAACCGGGCGAATCCGTCACCATCAAGACGACGGTCAAAGAGCGCGAGCTGTCCTGCTACGACTCCAAGGTCGCGGGCACGTACATCCTTGAAGCCGGCAACTATTACTTTACGGTCGGCAAGGACGCGCACGACGCCGTCAACAACATCCTCAAAGCCAAGAGCGGCAGCTACGAGACCGTCGCCGAGGGCAACAGCGGCAAGGGCGTTCCGTCGCTCGCGTCGCTCGTCAAGATCGGCAAGGACGACTACAACAAATATTCGGTGAGCAACAAGGCGCGCGACAAAGGCGTTACGTCGATCCCGACCAAGATCGAAAACCAATTCGACGCGGCGGACATCAGGTACTACGAGGGCGCTGTTTCCGACGATTTCCGTTACATAACGCGTTCGGACTGGGAAGGCACCGTCAAGTACGGCTTCGACGAAAACGGCAACAAGCTTAATACGCAGGTCCGCGTCACCGTCACCGATGCGATGTACGAGGACAGAAAAGACGCGATGGCAGATCCCGAGCCCGACGACGGAGTGTATCCGACGATGGGCGAGAACGACGCGGAAACGCATCTCAACCTCATCGATCTCCGCGTGTACGCCGATGACGACGACGATCCGACCAACGACGTACGCGTCGCTTACAACGATCCGCTGTGGGATAAGCTTCTCGACCAGGTCTCATGGGAAGAGCTTACGTACCTGCTCAGCGAGGGCTGGCGTCTTACCCGCGGTATCGCGAGCATCAACAAGCCCGATACCATCGACTTCAACGGTTCCGTCGGTCTTGTGTGCTCGTACAGCGTCAGCGAAAAGAACAACAGAGGTCTTGCGGTCAGCACCAAAGACCCCGACAGGCAGAAGCTTATCGGCTACTATTCGAGCAACGGCATCGCCGCGTCGACTTTCAACAAAGAGCTCGTGCGCCGCTACGGCGAGCAGTGGGGCGAGGACAGCCTGTGGAGCGGCAGTAACGGTCTGTACGGCATGGGACTCAACCTCCACCGCAGCGCTTACGGCGGACGCAACTTCGAGTATTTCAGCGAGGACCCGTATCTCATGGGCATGATAGCCGCGCAAATGGTCATCGGCTCGGAGTCCAAGGGCATGTACTGCTATCTCAAACACTGCGTGCTCAACGAGCAGGAGACCTACCGCATAGGCGGTTACTGCTGGCTGACCGAGCAGACCATACGCGAGATCTACCTCAAACCCTTCCAGATCGCGATCGAGGACGGCGGTGCAAGCTGCGTCATGACCGCAGAGCCGGCTATCGGCGTGCGTTGGAGCGGTCAGCAGGGCTTTGTGCAAACGGTATTGCGCAACGAGTTCGGCATGACGGGCATAGCCGTATCCGACTACACGCGCGACGTCGACGGCAACAACCTCAAAGCGCTCCTCGCGGGCAGCGACCTGCCCGACGGCACGATCAACGACCTGTTCGACAACATCAGCGGCACGGACGGCTACGGCGAGCTCGCAACGGCGATGCGCGAATCCGCTCACAGGATATGCTACACCGTCGTACACAGCAACGCCATGAACGGCATGACCGCAAACACGCGCATAATAGTGCTCACGCCCGCGTGGATGACCGCTATGAACGCGCTGTTGATAACCTTTACGATACTGTTCGTACTGTCGACGACCGCGCTCGTGCTGTGGGTTGCGTTCGGCGTTGTAGACGGCATACTGTCCAAGCGCAAGCAGTCGAACGAAAGGACGGAATGATGAGCGGCAGGCTGATAAGCGCGGCGGCTGTCGTTACCGCAATGTCGATGACGTTTGCGGTAACGGGCTGTGCGCTCAAACCGACGCCGCCTCCGCCTCCGACAGAGCTTACTATTTCCGCGACGGAGCTTACGCTCAAATCAGGCGAGAGCAAAACGCTCACTGCGAATGCGGACGACGTTATGTGGCTGTCGGGCAACGACAATATCGCAAAGGTGAACGACGGCGTCGTAACAGCCGTCGCGGTCGGCAAAACGACGATATACGCGATAAGCGGCGACGACGAGGCGAGCTGTGCGGTCACCGTTACTTACGACTACGGCACAGACGATCCCGACCTTATCAAGGACGGATACAAGCTGATATGGCACGACGAGTTCGACGGCGACGCGCTCAATATGGATAATTGGAGCTACCAAACGGGCACGCGCGACAACTACGGCGGCAATCAAGGTCCTGCCGACTGGGGCAACAACGAGCAGCAGTACTACTCCGAGGACAATATCACAGTCAAGGACGGCGTGATGACCGTCACCGCCAAGAAGGAATCGGAAAAGGTCGGCGGCAAGTGGTACACCTCCGGACGTATCACGTCGCGCGGCAAGTTCAATTTCACTTTCGGCTATATCGAGGCAAAGATCAAAGCCCCGCGCGGCGACGGCATGTGGCCCGCGTTCTGGATGCTTCCGCAGCCGCCCTCGACCGACAGCTCGCATAACGAGTACGGCGGTTGGGCGCGCAACGGCGAGATAGACATCATGGAGATAAAGGGCAGACTGCCCGATCAGTACGGTGCGGCTCTGCATTTCGGCGACAACTATCCGAAAAACGATTCCGCCGGCAGTACCATCGAGCTCGAAACGCCCGTCGACGAATGGCATACCTACGGCCTCGAATGGACCGCGGATCAGATCACATGGTACGCGGACGGCAAGGCGGCGCACACCGTCAAGTCCTCGCGGTGGTGGACGGCGGCAGTCAGCCCGTCCGAGCTCAACCCCGCCGCGCCCTTCGACAAACCGTTCTATGTCCTGTTCAACCTCGCGGTCGGCGGCAAGTACGACGGCGGGATAAAACCGCCCGACAGCTTCACGAGCGCGGCTATGACAGTCGACTATGTGCGAGTGTATCAACCAATAGTAAAATAAAACCCGAGGAGGTCAAAAATGAAGAAAAAAAGGAACGTCGTATTGCTGTGCGTTACCTTGGCGCTTTGCATCGTCGCGGCTTTCGCCTGCGTCGCTTGCGGCAAAAAGGGCGGCAAAGCTACGCTCAAGCTCGACCAAACGAGCGTACAGCTATACGTCAATGAGGAGAACGCGGTGCTCCGCGCCACTCTCGAACCCGCCGATAAGAACGCCAAATACGAGTGGTCTGTCGACAATACGGCAATAGTGGAACTGACCGCGGCGCAGAGCCGTTGCACCGTCAAGCCGCTTGCCGAAGGCACGGCTACCGTCACCGTCAAGTCGGGCAAGTACACGGCTACGTGTGCGGTCACCGTCGGTGCGGACAGACACACGCAGCTCGCCGCTCCGTCGTTCACCTACGACAGCGAAACGGGTATCATCACGATAACCGACACCGTCAACGACGCGAGCAAGATCGCAGGCTACGAGCTCCACTTCTTCCAGGGCAGCGAGGACAAAGGCTCTGTCGCAGTAACGAGCGGCGAGAAGGTCAATACCCGCAGGATCGATAAGGGCGAGTATACCGTAAGGCTCGTCGCGCTCGGCAACGACAAGCTTCTGCTCCCGTCCGATCCGTCGGAATCGTCCGCGACGATAAATGTCACGCTCGACGCCGAGTACGACCTGTACGACAGCAAGGCTATCCTCGAGGGCGCTAACCGCTGGGGCTACTATGTCGGACAGTGGGCGGTCTATGTCGGCGGCACGTTCTATGACGATACGGTCACCTTCGAGTTCAACAACAACGAAGTAACGACCAAGGATTACTGGTGGATGACCCAGCTCCAATACAACTACGGTCGTTTGGAAGAGGGCAAGCTGTACAAAATGACGCTCGGCATCAATTCCCCCGCGGTGGGCAAAGTCACCCTCAACGACAAGGAAGTGATGCTTAAAGTCGGCTATAACGAAGTCACCGTCGGCTTGAAGAGCAACGTCAATAACGGACTGCTCAAAATGACCTTCGCGGTCGCGGACGGTTCGTCGTACATCAAGGAAGGCAAATTTGTTATCGACGTCGTAACTCCCGTAACGGAAACGACGTCGCAAAAGCTCGTTACGCCGTCGTTCGCCTACGATAAGGACACGAACATAGTAACGATAACCGACGAAGACAACTCGTCTTACGACGTCAAGTACACGCTCGGCTTCTTCAATCAGCCTGACGACGCTTCGCCCGTAGGCACGGCTATCGTCACGAGCGGCGAGGAAGTCGACATGAGCTCGATACTGAGCGGCACGTACTACCTCAAGTTGATGGCGGCGTCCGCAGGCATGCCCTATGAAAGCTCCGATTGGAGCGCGCCGACCGATTACTCGATCGACGTTTCCAACGCGAGAGTCGACATTGCGAGCGGCGGTCAAGGCGTTTCGGCGACCACCCCCAATAAATGGTTCGAGTGGCACGATCCCAACGGCAACGGCGGCAGCGGCGTTGCGACTACGCTCGATTATGCATATCAAAACGATACGGGCATGTTCTATGTCCGCTACACGGTCGCAGGACCTACGCCTCAGCCCCTCAAGCTCCACTACAACGATTCGGCTATCAACGAAGGCGACGTTTATGAATTCAACTGCACGGTCATATCGCCGATGACCGGCAAGATAACCGTCAACGGTCAGATATTCGCGGTCGAGGCAGGCAAAGAGACCAAGATAAAGGTCGTTCGCAGACAGCCCAACAAGACGACGGGCGGCGGAATGAGAACGACGCTCACCATTCAGTTCGGCGCGTCCGAGGTCATCGACGAGGAGACCGTCGTTTCCACGATAAACTGCGAAGGCGAGGAAGATCAGATAATAGTCAAAGACCTCGAATGGCACACCGTCGAGACGACCCCGCTTACCGCGCCGACGGCATTCACCTACGACTTCGCCGCCAACAAAGTCACCGCAGTCATCGACGATAACGCTACGGGTAAAGTATCGGGCTATGTCCTCGGCTTGTTCGAGAAAGCCGACGACGCAGAGCCGATAATATCGATACCCGTTGTAGTAAACGAGGATATCGACATCTTGACGATCACGGCAGGCAAGTACTTCCTCAAAGTAAAGGCTGTCGCCGCGTCTCTGCCCGACGTCGATTCGGTTTGGTCGCCTGCTCTTGCCGATCAGCTCACAATAATCGGCGACGCCGATATCAAGAACAATATAACACTCAGTGGCAATAACGGTGCTATACAGAATGAGGGGTTATGGAGCAAATACTCCGAGGGCGGTATATCCGTTGACGAGGCATATTGGAATGGTTTAGGTGATGTGTATGTTACTTATTCCGGTACGATGACCTCGACTAACTATGACCAACCGCTTAAACTGATGAAAATGTATTCTAACCTCAATGAAGGCGACGTTTACACGACTAATCTTACGTTAGTAGTTCCCGAAGGTGCGTTCGGCGGCGGTAAGTCGTCTATCACCATCAACGACCAGATATTTGAGATATCGGAAGGCGAGAACCAAATTTCCGTAACGCGCAAGCATCCGAAAAAAGCTAACTCAGGTTCTGCTCCTTGTACTATAACCGTAAAATTCGGCTATTCGTATAAAGATGCAGAAAACAAGACAGTGAAAGTCGGTATGCCCGGTGCGTCCTATATCTTAAAAGACATAACCGTTACCAAGGTCACCGTCGAACAGCTCGCCGCGCCCGAGTTCACTTACGACGCGGACAGCAAAGTTCTGACGATAACCGATACCAACGCCGAGGGCAAGGTCGCTCGCTACGAGCTCGGCTTGTTCCTTGACGGCGCGGAAACGGCGGCCAAGACGATAACCGTCACGAGCGGCGAAGCGGTCGACTTTACGGGAGTAGCGGCAGGCACTTATACGCTCAAGCTCCGCGCGGTCGCGTCCTCGGTGCTGTACACCAACTCCGATTGGTTCTCGCCCGAAACGCCTGTGACCGTTACGATCGAAGAAGCGACGGAGCCCGAGGTCGAAGCGTAAGCTAGGCAAAGATCTAAGCGATAAGTACACATCGATAAATACCCAAAAACAAAAACACGCCCGAAGCAAGCGAATGCATCGGGCGTGTTTTGTTGTATAAATAATTGACAGCCGAGTGGCGATAGGTCACGGATACCGACCGAACAAAAGACGGACGCAATGTGCGTCCGTCTTTTATGTCATGGGTTTTGCTGTGTATCGCTTTGCGGCTTGTCGCTTACTTCTGCCAGCTCTGCGTTTCAGAATGAACGTGCAGCTTGTAATCAGGATCGGGCTTTTTGACGCGGTTGAGCGTGAGGCTGTCGGTCAGTCCGCCCGCGGTCGCTATGAGCTCGGTCTGTCCTTTGGCGAGCTTTACTTTATAGATGAACACGCGCCCTTTCTTTTTGCCTTTGAGCTTTACACCGTTAGCGGTCAGCGTTACGTAGTCGAGGTTGGAATAGACCTTTACGACGGTGCTTCCGCCCGTGCGGTTTATAAAGCGTTTTCCGGCTATGTGCAGGACGGGCTCTTTCGACCAATACGCCTTGTAGACATAGAAGCTGTCCTTGCGCGTCTTGCGGTCGAACGTGACAAGCCCTTTGTGGTTCATGCCCGGTTCGCCGCCCTGGTTGCGCGCGTCGGCGGCAAAGTCGAACATGTTCCATACGTATGTGCCCCAAAGATATGGGTGACGCTCGAAACATTCGAGCATGTATTCGTGATAGGCAGCTTGATATTCTTCGGAGTTGTCACCGCGCTTGGGATGCTCGGAGTGCAGGTTGGGCATGCCTTCCGCGCCGTACTCGGAGAACGCAAGACAGCTCTTTTTGTACATCGTGTGATACAGCCGCAACCACAGATCGTTGAGGAAGAACCCGGGCACATACCAACCGAGATACAAGTTCCACCCGACGATGTCGGTTATGTGCGCCGCCTTGTTGGCAGGTCCGCACATGGCAAAGCACGCCATGACCGTCGGACGGGTCTTGTCGAGCTCGTGCACGAGGTCGTTGAGTTTGCGGTGGTAGGCGAGCATGTCCTTGCGGTGTTTGCCGTGCATCGTTATCTCGTTGGACACGCCCCAGGTGACGATACAGGGGTGATTGTACTGCTGACAGATAAGCTCGCGCATCTGCTGTGTGGCGTTGTCGTTGGCTTCGGGCATGTGCCGCGATATGTACGGTATCTCCGCCCATACCACCATTCCAGCCTCGTCGCAGAGGTCGTAAAAATAGTCGTCGTGCTGATAGTGCGCGAGCCGTATGGTGTTTGCGCCTATCTCTTTGATGATAGCCATATCCTCTTCGTGGTCGGCGCGGGACAGGGCGTTGCCCTTGTTCGGGCGGTCCTGATGCCGCGATACGCCGCGGAGCGGATACGGCTTGCCGTTGAGGAAGAAGCCCTTTTTCGGGTCGAAAGAGAATGTGCGGAAGCCGACGCGCTGTTCGATCGCGTCGACGACCTTGCCGCCTGCGGTCAGTTCCGCGCGGACTGTGTAAAGGTACGGATCGACGATACCATTCCACAGCCGCACGCCGGGCACGGTGAGCGTTTCGCCGCTCTTGCCCGACGCGACGACGTTGCCGTCGGCGTCCGACACGGTAACGGTCGCTTCGCCGCCGCCCGTTATGTAAGCCTCGGCGACTATCTTGCCGTCGCCGTCCTCGACGATCGGAGTTATTTTAAGTCCGCACGAGCCGTAGTGATCGAGGTCGAACCGCGTTTTATTGACGACTATAAGACCAACGTCGCGATATATGCCGCCGTAGAAAGTAAAGTCGGCGGTCTGCGGATAGACCTTTTCGGTCTTGCTGTTGTCGACGCGCACGCGGAGCGTCGAGCTTTGTTTGAGGCGGTCGGTGACGCACACGCGAAAGGTCGAATAGCCGCCGTCGTGGTGCGTTACGAGCTCGCCGTCGATATACACGTCGGCGGACGAGTTGACGCCCTTGAATTCGAGGTATACGTCCTCGTCGGGCTTGACGTCGGGCTTGTCCAAAACGCGCTCGAAGTTGAACGCGGTGCGGAGATAGTCGCCTCCGCCGTCCTGACCGTCGACGCCGTTCCAGGTGTAGGGCAGGTCGAGCGTCGTGCCGTCCTCGGGCGTTTTGCCATCGGGGTAGACGGTCCAGCCGTCGTTGATACGGGTCATCTTTCTCATAGCTTCGTTTTCCCTCTCGGTGGTTTATTGCTTGGTATAGTCGCGGTCAGTTGCCTTCGATGTGCAGCTTGTCGTCCTCGAGCATCCGTTTGTAAGCGCGGTAAAAGGTGGAGTAGGTCTCGAACCCGAGCTTTTCCGCGGCGTCGGATTTTTTCGTGCCGTCGAGTATCATCTGGTGCGCGGCGAGTATCTTTTTCGACCGTATATATTGCATGATCGGGACCTTCATCTTGCGCTTGAATTCTATGTTGATGTGCGACGTGGAATAGTGAAAACGCTCGGCAAGCGATTTGAGCGTAATCTGTTCGTTGATGTTTTTATTGACGTAGCGTATTATCGCGTCGACGAGGTCGTCGTAGCCCTCGACGTGCAGGACGGATTCGTAGCAGAGCTTTATGCACAGCTTGGTTATCTCGCAAAGCCCGAGCAGATATTTGTCCTCGTCGCCGTAACTCTCGTTGTATTCGTCGAGCAGCGAGAACACCGAACGGTAATTCTTGCAGTTGGGGTAGAACGATCCGTTGGTGATGAGCTGTTTGCGGATATGCTCGGCGAGCTTGCCGTCGGGGAATTTGAGCACGTACCGCTCGTATGGCTCGCTGAGGTCTACCGTCGCAAAGTGATACTTGCTCGACGGTATGAACACGATGTCGCCCTCGTTGAGCTTGACCGTTTCCGATTCGACGGTGTACGTAACGTTGCCGCGCACGAAAAACAGTATCTCGTTGAAGCTGTGAATGTGCTTGTGATACTCCTCGGTCGGCGAGCTCGGTTTGTCGAGCTTGTGCGATACGTATATGTCCTTGTAGTGGAATTCAAACATTTTCCTGCGCTACTTTGTGTTTTTGATTAGTATAACATATAAATAATGTTTAATACCATAGTTAAACCGCACCTATACAAAAAATGCAATACATATCTAAAAGAATTGCAATTCAATTTTGTTGGCTTGCGGTGTATAATGTTGTTATTATACGATAGGAACGGAGCAGATAATGAAGATGACTTTCAGATGGTACGGCGAAAACGACGTCATACCGTTGAGCTACATAAAGCAGATACCGAATATGAGCGGCGTGGTAACGGCTGTTTACGACGTGCCCGTCGGCGAGGTGTGGGGCGCGGATAAGATAGCGCGGCTCAAATCTCTCTGCGACGCGGCGGGGCTAAGTATGGAAGTCATCGAGTCGGTGCCCGTTCATGAGGATATCAAGCTCGGACGACCGACGCGCGACCGATATATCGAGAATTACGCGGAGAATATCCGCGCGCTCGGCAGGGCGGGCGTAAAGTGCGTTTGCTATAACTTCATGCCCGTGTTCGATTGGTTCAGGACCGATCTCGACTACAAGCACGACGACGGAAGCTCGTCGCTCGGTTACAGCGAGGCGGAGCTCAAAAAGCTCGATATGCGCAAGTCGCGCCTGCCGGGCTGGGACGAGAGCTATACCGCCGACGAGCTCAACGGACTGCTTGACGCGTACAAAGGCATGACGCACGAAAAGCTGTTCGACAACCTCGTATACTTCCTTAACGGGATAATGCCCGCGTGCGACGAGAGCGGTATCGATATGGCTATACACCCCGACGATCCGCCGTGGGATATATTCGGACTGCCGCGCATCGTCGGCAAGAGTTCGGACTTCGACAGGCTGTTCGCCGCCGTGCCGAACAAGCACAACGGCATTACGTTTTGCACCGGGTCTTTGGGCGCGGGGCGGTTCAACGACCTGCCGAAGATGGCGGAAAAATACGCAAAGCGGATATACTTCGCGCACCTGCGCCAGCTCAAATTCGTCAATGATACGGACTTTTACGAAAACGGACATCAGACCTCGGACGGCGACGTCGACGTTTACGCGATAGCGCGCGCGCTCGTCGCGGGCGGGTTTGACGGCTATATCCGTCCAGACCACGGCAGGAGCATTTGGGGCGAGGGCGGAAAACCCGGCTACGGACTTTTCGACCGCGCGCTCGGCGCGGCGTACCTCAACGGATTGTTCGAGGCGATACAAAAGGAGATGCAAAAATGAGCTTTAAGAGAAAGAACCCCATAGATACCGATCTTAAAGGCAAGGTCGCGGTAGTGACGGGCGCTGGCGGAGTTATCTGCTCGATGATAGCGCAGTCGCTCATAAGAGCAGGCGCGAAGGTCGCGCTATTGGATATCAACGAGCTCGCGGCTAAGGCACACGCGCAGGGGATGACCGTCTACGGCGGCACGGCGAAAGGCTACAAAGCCGACGTGCTCGACAAGGACGGGCTCGCCGAGTGCCATGCGCGCATACTTGAGGACCTCGGACCGTGCGACATACTGATAAACGGCGCGGGTGGTAACAATCCGCGCGCGACGACGGACAAAGAATACTACGAATCGGGCGATATCGACGCGGAAACGAAGTCGTTTTTTGACCTTGATAAAAGCGGCGTCGAGTTTGTTTTCGACCTCAATTTTATCGGCACGCTGCTGCCGACGCAGGAATTCGCGCGCGACATGCTCGGCAAAAAGGGCTGTAACATAATCAACATATCGTCGATGAACGCGTACACGCCGTTGACCAAGATACCCGCGTACAGCGGCGCGAAGGCGGCGATAAGCAATTTTACTCAGTGGCTCGCCGTGCACTTCTCGCGCGAGGGCATACGCGTAAATGCGATCGCGCCCGGGTTTTTCTCGACCGCGCAGAACGCCAAGCTTTTGTGGAACGACGACGGCACGCCGACTGAGCGCACGGGCAAGATACTCGCCGCGACGCCGATGGGCAGGTTCGGCGAGACCGAGGAGCTGATCGGCTCGGTGCTGTTCCTGCTCAACGAGAAAGCCGCGTCGTTCATAACGGGCGTGGTCCTGCCGATAGACGGCGGTTTCAGCGCGTACAGCGGCGTTTGACGCGGCGATAGACGGGCTTGACAAAGTAAAGATTTTTTTGCCAAGGAGCGAAGTTACCGTAAGGATGAAAAAGTTTTTCGGAGAGGACGTGCTGCTGCACACCGAAGCCGCGAAACGGCTTTACGACAGCGTAAAGGCGTTGCCCGTGGTCGATATACACTGTCACCTCGACAGAAAGGCTATCGCCGCCGACGCGCGGTTTTCCGGCATAGGCGAGCTGTGGCTGTCGGGCGATCATTACAAATGGCGCGCGATGCGCATGCTCGGCGTGGACGAAAAGTACATAACGGGCGACGCGAGCTATCGCGAAAAGTTTATCAAGTACGCCGAAATCTTGCCGAAGCTCGTCGGCAGTCCGCTTTATTATTGGACGCATTTCGAGCTGAAAAAGATATTCGGCATCAACGCGCCGCTCGATGGCAAGACCGCCGAATACATTTACGAACGCGCGGATAAAGCGTTGTCCGCGTTGTCCGTGCGCGGGCTTTTGAAGCTGTTCGACGTGGAATACGTCGCGACGACGGACGACCCGATAGACGACGTGGGCGATTGCGGCGTTTACGGCAAGACGCGCGTCGCGCCGACCTTCCGTCCCGACAGGCTGTTCGCGTGGGACAACGAGTACATTCGGCAGCTCGGCAAGACGGCGGGCGTAGCCATAACGACGCTCGACGGGCTTTGCGCCGCTCTCGGCAACAGGCTTGATCATTTCGCATCGCACGGGTGCAAAATGACCGATCACGGCTTTTCGGCTTTCCCCAGAACGTACCCGACGGCGGAGCGCGCGCGAGAGCTGTTTTCGGCGCGCGGCGGCGCGGCATTCGACGCGGCGGCTAAGGAAGCGCTCAACGGATATATGCTCGTATGGCTCGCGCACGAGTACGCGCGCCGCGGCATGACTATGCAGTTGCATTTCGCCGTCACGCGCAACGTCAATGCCGATATGTTCGGGCGGTGCGGCGCAGACAGCGGGTTCGACGTGTCGTGCGACGCTCAGCCGATAGCGGATCTTATCGCATATCTCGACGCGGTGGGCGACGCGCAAAGACCCGAAACAGTGCTGTACACGCTCAACGACGCCAATCTCTCGTCCGTGGCGACGGCGGTCGGCGCGTTCCGCAAGGTGCGCATGGGCGCGGCGTGGTGGTTCAACGACACGCTCGGCGGCATAAGGCGCAATCTCGAAACGATAGCGGAGTATTCCGCGCTCGGCAGTAACCTCGGTATGCTCACCGACAGCCGAAGCTTTTCGAGCTACTCGCGGATAGACTTTTTCAGGCGCATACTGTGCGACATGATAGGCGAAAAGGTCGAGCGCGGCGAGTACGACGAGGGCGCGGCTTTCGGAGTAGTCGCCGATATCTGCTATAACAATGCAAAGAGGATAATATCATGAAGTGTGTTTCCAAGGTCGTTCCCGTCGTCGTGCTCAACGACGAGGCGGACGCAAAACGTCAGCTCTCCGCGCTCGCGGAGCATCTGCCCGTCGCCGAGATAACGTTTCGGACGGGCTACGCCGAGGACGGCATAAAGTACTGCGCAAAGAACTTTCCCAATATCTGCGTCGGCGCGGGCACGGTGATAAACGCCGAGCAAGCCGAACGCGCGGTGCGCGCGGGCGCAAGGTTCATAGTGTCGCCCGGGCTGTCGGAAAAGGTCGCGGCGGTGTGCAAGCGCGCGGGCGTCGACTATCTGCCCGGCTGCGTAACGCCCATGGAGATAGAAGCCGCGCTCGAGCTCGACATAACGACAGTCAAGTTTTTCCCCGCTCAGGTCTACGGCGGGCTCAAAGCGATAAAAGCGCTGTCCGCGCCGTTCCCGCAGGTGCGGTTCGTTCCGACGGGCGGGGTCGACGAAGCCAACCTCGCGGAATACCTCGCGTGCGACAGGATAGCTTTTGTCGGCGGAAGCTGGATGATGAAAGGCGATACAGCCGAGAATTGCAAAAGACTCAACACATTGCTTAGGACATTATAGGAGGCGTTTCTATGAGCAAGGTCGTAACGTTCGGCGAGATAATGCTTCGTCTCGCGCCCGAAAACTATTTGCGTATCGTACAGAGCGATAAGCTGTGCGCGACGTTCGGCGGCGCGGAAGCCAACGTCGCCGTATCGCTCGCCAATTACGGCGCCGACGCGACGTTCGTGACAAGACTGCCCGCGCACGAGGTCGGCAAAGCCGCGGTGTGCTCGCTGAGAAAGTACGGAGTGGACACCTCGCACATCGCCTACGGCGGCGAGCGCGTCGGCATCTACTACTGCGAAAAGGGCGCGAGCCAGCGCCCGAGCAAGGTCATTTACGACCGCGCGCACAGCAGCATTTCCACCGCCGCGCGTTCCGATTTCGATTGGAAAAAGATATTCGACGGCGCGAAGTGGTTTCACTTTACGGGCATAACGCCCGCGCTCTCGGACGGTGTCGCAGAGATATGCCTCGACGCGGTAAAGACTGCGAAAAAGCTCGGGCTCACGGTGTCGTGCGACCTCAATTACAGAAAGAAGCTTTGGAGCAAGCAGAAAGCCGGCGAGGTCATGGGCGAGCTTTGCAAATACGTCGACTACTGCATCGCCAACGAGGAGGACGCGAAGGACGTTTTCGGCATCGAGGCGAAGAACACCGACATAACGGGCGGCAAGCTCGACCGCGACGGTTATATCGAGGTGGCGAAAAAGCTCACCGACAAGTTCGGATTCAAGGGCGTAGCGATCACGCTCCGCGAGAGCATTTCGGCGAGCGACAATAATTGGTCGGGCATGCTGTACACGGACGGCAAGCCGTACTTCGGCAAGAAGTACGCTATGCACATCGTCGACCGCGTGGGCGGCGGCGACAGCTTCGGCGGCGGGCTTATATACTCGCTGTCGAGCGGGAGCGATCCGCAGACCGCTATCGAGTTCGCTGTCGCGGCGAGCTGTCTTAAACACAGCATCGAGGGCGATTACAACCTTGTTTCGCTCGACGAGGTAAAGACGCTCGCAGGCGGCGACGGCTCGGGCAGAGTGCAAAGATAGATAGCCAAGCCGACGTACGCGCGGCGCGAAAAGACGAAAAGCGTTTTCGCGCGGCGGCGTCCCAAATCTTGCAATATACGACAAAAACGGCAACGTCGGAGCATTGTGCATAACTTGCCCCGACGTTTTTTTGTTTTGCCCGAAAAAATCAATAGTGCGAATGTGCTTGACAGGCAGGGGGGGGGTATGCTACACTGTTTATATCGTATAGGTGGATAACTAAAATAAAAAGGAGCGGACATGTTAGAGGTAAAGCATTTATTCAAGGAATACAAAACGAAGAAGGGCGTCACCACAAAGGCGCTCGACGACGTTTCGCTTGTGTTCCCCGAGAAGGGCATGGTCTTTATTCTCGGTAAATCGGGCAGCGGCAAATCGACGTTGCTCAACGTTTGCGGCGGTCTCGACCGAGCCGATTCGGGCGAGATAATCATCAAGGGCAAGAGCAGTAAGGACTTCTCCGGTCAGGACTTCGACAGCTACCGTAATACATACGTCGGGTTCGTGTTCCAGGAATACAATATCCTCGACGAGTTTTCCGTCGAGGAGAATATCGCGCTCGCGCTCGAACTGCAAAACAAGAAACGCGACCGCGCGGTCATCGACAAGATACTCGACGACGTAGATCTCGCGCAGTTCGCGTCGCGCAAGCCCAACACGCTCTCGGGCGGTCAGAAGCAGCGCGTCGCCATAGCCCGTGCGCTCGTCAAAGAGCCCGAGATAATCATGGCGGACGAGCCGACGGGCGCGCTCGACAGCAAGACCGGTCAGCAGGTTTTCGACACGCTCAAAAAGCTGTCCAAGGATAAGCTCGTGCTCGTTATATCGCACGACCGCGATTTCGCCGAACAGTATGCCGACCGTATAATCGAATTAAAGGACGGTAAGATACTTTCCGACATGACGCGCAGCGACGATCCCGAGCTGAATAAAAACTTGCAGTTTTTCGGCACGGACACCGTGTGCATCAAGAACGGCGCTAACATTACCGACGACGAACTTAAAAAGATAGCGAGCTTTTTGAGCAAGTCGGGCGGCACTGCCGTTATTTCGACCTCGCGCGAAAAGATAAACGACTTTAAGCAGGAGCGTCCCGAGATGGACGTCGGCGAGTTCCAAAACATCAAGGAACAGCCCGTGTCCAAGCAATACGAGCCGCAAAAGCTGATACGCTCGCACCTGCCGCTCCGTCACGCGGTCAAGGTCGGCGCGGGCGGACTTAAAACCAAGCCCGTGCGGCTTGTATTTACGATACTGCTCTCGATCATGGCTTTCGTCATGTTCGGACTGATGTCGACGGTCATGCTGTTCAACGAGCATAACGTCACGGCGGAAACGCTCGTTTCGTCGAATTACACACATCTCGCGCTCGGCAAGCGCTATAAGGTCACTACTAAGATGTATCGCAACGGCGTGCTCGACCATCAATACGACAGTTACCGCGATACGAAGTTTACGGAAGCCGATCTCGCCGCGCTCGGCGATAAATACGGCGACGTTATCGCCGTGTATTCCGCGGGCGGCTCGTACTATAACACTATCTCGTTCGAGAATATCTCGATAAGCTCCAACGCAAAACAGTTCTATACGGACGAATCGGACGGCTTTATACTCGCGACTGACAAGCTCGCCAAGGCATACGGCGAGTACCCGAAAGCCGCCGACGAGGTGATGATATCGAGCTACCATTTGGACGCGCTCAAGCTGGAAACAACGCAGTTCGTCAACGAGAGCGGCGATAAGATAACCGTCAATTCCGAAACGGACGTCATATGGTCGGCGGCGAAGCCGCGCTATCTTATGCTGCGCATGAACGGCAAGTCCGCCACATTAAAGATAGTCGGTGTCTATGCGTCGCCGGAAGTTCCCGGTGATTACAGCGAACTCAAGCGCGCCGCGGAAACGGGCGTTTCGTTCAACGGCAGCTATAACGTGTCTTATAAATGGGGCGAGGAGCGCGGCAGCGGACTGTATACGTATGTTGCCGTTTCTAAAAGCTTCATCGAAGCCAATAAGGATTCGTTCGCGAATAGCGAAGACGATCGCTATACGCATTATTTCAAATACAGCAACGGCAGAGTCGAGATAGGCAACGACGGCGACAGCTTTATATCGGCTTCGTCCAACGAACTTGCGCCGTATAAAGAAACGCCGGGGCTTACCCTGATGGACCTGTACGACTTGGACGGCAAAAAAATTACGTCGCTCAGCAGCGCGCAGTTCGCCGTAAGTCATACTATGATAGCTTCCTCGCTGAGAACTGCGCTCAATAATTATTATTACGGTCAAGATTACCGCGATCTCATCAACGCCGCAGAGAACGCCGCGGCGGAAGCGTATAAAGAAGCGAACGGCGAACGTCCCGAAGATGATTGGGGCAGCGCCGAGTATCAGGCGTGGCAAAGCTGGGATAACGGTATGTATAATGCCGTGGAGCAAGCGTTGCGGCAATACATCGTCGACAACGGCGGACCCGATATCGATGATTATGTCGGTAACGAAGATCAGTACTATCAAGATCTAAACAGTTGGCGGGACGAATGGCTGTATAGCGGCGAAGATGCGGAAGAGCATCAAAAAGAATATAACGAAACCGTGCCTGCCGAGGCAGAAGCGGAGTATACAGCGAGCCACCCCGAGCCGTTCTATGCGCCGAAGGCTTGGGATAAGGGCTTGGAGGCGGCACAGAATAAGGCGATAGCCGAAGCCGACCCGTTCGGCGGAAAAGGCGACGAGCTTTTATCCGAGCTGAATAAAGTGGCGTATTGGTATGACGAAATGGGTGAAAAGCCGACAGACGAGTATATACGCGATACTATTAAGAAGGCGTATGCGGTGTATCTCGATTGCGGCATGACGATAGGGACGATCCGTATTTTCGGCAGCGCAAACAACAGCGAGAGAAACGCGGAGCTCGCGGGCTATTATATAAACTATCACACAAACGGTATATACTTGTCCGACGATCTGTACGACGAGTTCTATCAAAACGAAAGCAGTTCCTGGTATGAAGAGGACGTAACTAAATACGTAGAGCCCAAAGACGCTATCATATCGAAGATATTCGTCCCGTACGACAGATCCAAGACTCTTACCGAGTCGCTCCTCGATCTGGCCGAGAAGCGGAACGAAGACGACTCGCAGATAGCGATAGTCAATCCGCTTATGGAAAGCTTGGATATGGCTTTCGGCATGATGGAAATGCTCGGTCAGGTATTCCTGTATGCCGGTATCATGCTTGCGGTGTTCTCGTTCCTGCTGATGTTCAACTTTATTTCCGCGTCGATAACGGCAAAGAAAAAGGAGATAGGCATACTCAGGGCGATAGGTGCGCGCGCGATAGACGTTTTCAAGATATTCTTCTCCGAGGCGCTCATCATCGCGTTCATATGTATCGTCCTTGCCATGGCGGGCACGTTCTGCATGTGTATTCTTATCAACAACGTTATAATCGATGCGATGAGCATCGCGCTGTTCGTGTTCACGCCGCTCACCGCCGCGATAATAATCGGCATCGCGCTAGTCACGGCGTTCGTTTCGACGATACTTCCCGTCGCGAGATACAGCAGAAAGCCGCCCGTGGAGAGCATCCGCGCGCTGTAAGCAACAGGTAACAACAAAACAAAACGGAGCAGGGCGACCCGCTCCGTTTTTTGTTTGCCTGCGCGGCAAAACCCGCGGTACCCTCTTTGCCGTTCCCTTTTTTGGTGTGTCGGCAAACCACATGGTACCGTCTTCGCCGCCCCCCTTTTGGGGGAGGTGTCGGTAAAACCCGCGGTACCCTCTTCGCCGCCCCCTTTTGGGGGAGGTGTCGGCGAAGCCG
>CAJTND010000022.1 GCA_910577995.1 uncultured Christensenella sp.
CGAGCACGACAGCCGCCGCCGTCACGCAGGAAAAAGCCGCAACGCCGCCGAGCGCGACGGACGCGCCGAGCGCCGCCGCCGCAACAGCTACACAGCCCCTGCCTATATCGAACAGTATCCGCGGCGAACGGAATGCGCGGAACGCCGCCGAGGTGACGGCAAAAGCCGAAACGAGCGCGGCGACGGGCGCGACGAACGACGTAAGCGCGGTCATAGCGTACAGCGCTAAGAGCATCGCTGCGGCGGCAAAGCCGGCGGGCGCGCACAGCGCGGCAAAATATCTTCTCTTGTTGAGCCCCGCGTACAGCATGCGGAACGCGTTCTTGACCGAGCGCGAACGCTTGCCGCCGAGCCGCGGTATGTCGTAGAAGGACACGAGGTATTGCACCGTCGCCAAGATCAAGTTCATCGCCGATAGCGCAAAAGCGGAATCGGCATAAAACCCGTCGGGATCGACGGCATTAAAGCATAGGACCGTTGCCGCCGCGGCAGCCGCGCCCGCAACGGACAGGCACGCGGAAAACACCGACCGCCTTTCCACACCGTCGCCGATCAGCCGCGCGCGCACGGAAAACGCGCAGTATCTGTAAGTGATGAGCGCGACCGCGAATATCAGCGCGCCGAAGAATATCATGCACGCGCCCGACGCGTTCGCTTCCGCCGAGGAGAACGCCGCCGCAAAAAACAGCGCGGCGAGCGCGGCGGACACAGGCATAACGAGATGATACCGCCCGAACAAAAGCGGATTGAACCGGTGCACCGCGGTATATACGAGCGGCATCACGGCAAACGGCACAAGGCAAACGAGCGGCATGCACGCAAGCACGACCGCGCCGCCGAACCGCGCACAATACGGCACGAAAAACAGCATGAGCATGACGGTATAACCCGTCGTGAACGAATCGCACGACAGCGTCAACCTACGCAACTGTTCCTTATGCCTGTTCGCCTTAGCCAAATGTGCCCTCAAAAACAAATAGTCGCTTTCAGTATATAACAACTACCGTCATTTGTCAATTATTATTCGTCCGGTAACGTCCGCGCCGTCCGCGTTTACATAGCTTTCGGCGGTCGCGCACTCGGCTATAAACTCCGCGCTCGGCTCTGCAAAAGCCGTCAGCGCCGCCGCGCCGTCTATGCTCGGGAAAAGCTCGGACGGACATTCTATCGGTTTCAGCCTCTTTGCCGCGGCGAGCGCGCTCTCGGATCTCGCATACTCCGCCGCGTCGGCGAAAGCGTCCGCGCACTTGATAACGGTAACGCCGCCGTCGGTCACGTACTTGAGCCGCCGTATCGCGTCCGCGTCCGCGCCCGTTTTCCATAACGCTTTGAGCACGTTCTCGCTGACCGAAACGTCTGTCAGAAATCCCGCCGCGGTATAAACGCGGTCGTCGAAAAAGCACGATGCCGTCAAAAGATATCCGCGCGTCGGCGCGGGCAGCGTCGGCTCTTCCGCGCAGTCCGCCGCCATCCATTTGGTGAACCCGAAGCAGCACAGCGCGGCGAACACTATCGCGACGATTATGTCGGCGAGCACGCGCACCGCGAGTATATCGAGCGAGCGACGTATAATTATATCGAAGAGATAGCCGAGCATGGCGGCAGTCACAAGCCCTGCGACGACGGCGACTACGCCTTTCGCGCCGAGCTCGGCAAAGACCTTGGAGAACAGTGACGCAATGCTCGCGCCGAGACGGTATACCGCCTTTGCGGAAAGACCGAGCACGACCGCGAAAGCCGCCGCCGACCCGACTATGACAACTATTTGAAGTTCGCGCCGCATGACCTCGGGATAGAACGCGAAGTACTGCCACAGCGCAGTGCCGCCGACCGTGCCGCCTATCGCGATAAGCACGGCGCGGAGGATTATAAGCTTTTTCCTGTCGTACACGTTACACCTCAACTTTGCCCGTCGCGTCGCCGAAAAGCATACGCATGCCCTTTACGTTGTTTTCTATAAACTCGGGCAGTGCGGAAAACCTTTCCTGAACGTAATTATTTTCGACCATGCGCCTTATATTATAAACGTCTCCGACGAGCACCGCAAGCTTTTTCGCACGGGTTATCGCCGTGTACAAAAGATTGCGCGTCATTATCGACGGCGAGCCGCCGACTACGGGCATGACTATCGCATCGAACTCGCAGCCCTGGCTCTTGTGCACCGTCACCGCATAGGAGAGTATCAGCTGCCGCCGCGTCTCGCCGACGTACAGCACACGTCGCCCGTCCTCGTAGAGCACCTCTATATCGCCCGTTGCGGAGATATACGCGACCGTGCCGATATCGCCGTTGAACACGCCCTTGCCCCTGTCGTCGCCGCGCGTGTAATCGAGCTCGTAATTATTTACGGTGTGCATCACCCTGTCGCCGACGGCAAAGACCATGCCGCCGAGCTCGATGCGCGCCGCCGCGCCGCCGTTGAGCGCGCGTTGGAGCCGCGCATTGAGATTGTGCACGCCGGCAACGCCGTTTTTAAGCGCCGCCACGACCTGTATGCGCGCAGGCTCGATACCGCAGAACTTGGTTATCCGTCCCGTCGCGAGCTCTACCGTCATGTCCGCGGTCTTTTCCGCCGACGGCATCGGAAAGAAGAAAAAATCCCCGTCGCGAGATTTGAGATCGGGCATGCGCCCTTCGTTTATCGCGTGCGCGTTGAGCGCTATGCGGCTCTCGCCAGACTGACGGTAAATGTATTCCAGCCGCGTCACGGGCACGAGCCCGCTCGATATAAGATCGCGCAAAACATTGCCCGCGCCGACCGACGGCAGCTGATCGGCGTCGCCGACAATGATGAGTTTTTCGGTATCGTTGAGCGCGCCGAGCAGCATGCGGAACAGGAAGATATCGACCATGGAAAACTCGTCGACGATGACTGCGCTCTCCTTGAACTTGTCGCCGTATTCGAGCGACAGCAGCGCGCGGTGCACGGTAAACGCGTCGCGCCCGCACCCATCGGTTATTCGCTTAGCCGCGCGCCCCGTCGGCGCGAGCAGCAGCGCGGACTGAGAAAGCGCGTCCAGCACGAAAAGTATACAGTTGATTATAGTCGTCTTGCCCGTGCCAGGTCCGCCCGTAATGACGGATACGCCGTTCTTAACGGCTTTCTCCACAGCCTCGCGCTGTCTCGGGTGAAGCTCGATGCCGTGCGACGCCTCGAACCTGTCTATTGACGCGGAAACGTCCGCGGCAAGCTCGCCCGCGCCGTCTATGCGCTTTACGAGCTGTGCGGCGACAGCATTCTCCGTGCGGTAGTACGATTCCAGCATGACCGCGCCGTCTATCGGGCAAACGACCTTGCGCTCGGTGCGCAAGCCCTCGAGCGCGCTCCCGATCGTATCCCTATCTCCGCCGTCCGCGCCGAGCAGCTTCGCGGTATCTTCTAGCAGTTTCTCGCGCGGGAGATAAGTATTGCCCTCGCGCTCGCACGCCGAACGCAGAGTATGCACGAGCCCGGCGCGCATACGCACCGAGGAGTGCGGATCGAGCCCGAGCTTTTGCGCTATCTTGTCCGCCGTCGCAAACCCCACGCCGTCGACGTCCTCGACGAGCACGTAAGGATTGCGCTTGACGGTATCGACGGTAGCCGCGCCGTAAATGGCAAAGAGCTTCATGCCGAAATTTACGGTGATGCCGTAGCCCGCGAGGAACATCACCGCCTCGCGCTGGCTCTTGAGCGCGACGACCTGCTCGGCTATCTTCATAGCCTTTTCAGGCGAAATGCCCTTGACCGAAGCGAGCTTCTTCGGCGTCTTTTCCATAACGTCGATGGTGTCCAGCCCGAACTTCTCGACGATACGCGCGGCGGTCTTTTCGCCGCAGCCGTTGATAAGCCCCGAGCTCAAAAATCTTATCATGCCGTATTCGGTCTTGGGCTGAACGACGGACGCGCCGTCGACACGGAACTGCCTGCCGAATTTGGGGTGCAGCACGAACTCGCCGTCGAGCACGACGCTGTCGCCCTCCGCTATGCTCGGCATATTGCCCGCGGCGATAACGGGTTCGCCGCCGCAATCGAGCTCCAAAACGGTATAGCCGTTCTCGTCGTTGCGGAAGCGTATCTCTTCGACTGCGCCCTCTATTTGTTCCAAATCAATAAACCGCCTTTATCGCCTCGACGGCGTCGGTCTTTTCCCAGGGCAGCTCGGCTTTGCCGAAATGCCCGTAATTAGTCGTAAGCCTGAATATCGGCTTTTTCAGTCCGAGCTTGTCTATCAAAGCCGCGGGACGGAAATCGAACACGCGCTCGACCGCCGCGCGGATGCGCTCGTCGTCGCCCGTGCCGAACGTATCGACGAACAGCGAAACGGGCCGCGCCTTGCCTATCGCATAACCGACCTGCAACATCATCTTGGAGCAAAGCCCAGCCGCGACGACGTTCTTGCATACATATCGCGCATAGTACGACGCGGAACGGTCGACCTTGGACGCGTCCTTTCCGGAAAACGCGCCGCCGCCGTGCGGTATCGCGCCGCCGTAAGTATCTACTATTATCTTCCTGCCGGTAACGCCGGTATCGCCCGCAGGTCCGCCGACGACGAATCGCCCCGTCGGATTGACGAAAATTTCCGCGCCCTTCAAGAGCTTTTGCGGCACGACGCGCTTGATCACGCGCTCTATCACCGCCTCGCGTATCTTTTCCTGCGAAACGTCGGGCGCATGCTGTGCCGAGACCACGACGGACGAAACGCGCACGGGCTCGCCGTTCTCGTAATCGAGCGCGACCATCGCCTTGCCGTCGGGCCGCAGGAACGGAAGATCGGTCTTGCGCGCATCGGACAGCTCTTTCGTCAGCTTGTGCGCGAGCGTTATCGGCAAAGGCATCAGCTCCTCGGTCTCCGAGCACGCATAGCCGAACATCATGCCCTGATCGCCCGCACCGACTGAATCGAACTTATCCGACGACCCGCCGTCGCGTTTTTCGAGTGCCGCTATTACCCCGCGCGAAATATCGGGCGACTGCCCGTTGATCGCGTTGAGCACCGCGCAGGTCGACGCGTCGAACCCGAGCGCGGGATCGGTATAACCGACCTCCGCTATCGCCGAGCGCGCAATAGCCTGAACGTCGATGAAATCGGTCGCCGTGTCGAACTCGCCGAGCACGACGGTAAGCCCCGTCGCAACGCACACCTCGCAGGCTATGCGGCTGTCCGCGTCCTTTTCGAGCGCGGCGTCGAGTATGGAGTCCGCGATATAATCGCAGACCTTGTCGGGATGTCCTTCCGTTACGCTTTCCGATGAAACAGTCTTGACCATGGTTTCGTCCTCGAATATCTTATGAATGGATTAAGTATATCACGCCCCGCCCGTCCTGTCAACCTCTCCGCCGCAATGCTTTACACACCGCGAGCTCTCGCATCCCGTTCGCAAACAAAAAAGACGCATGCCTGCGCCTTTTCCGTTCTGTTTTTTAGCTCACAGTCCCGATACGGTCCTGCTCTTACCGAACAGCCACTCGTCGAGCGGCGGATGTTCATCGTCGCCGCCGTACACGATTGCCTTATCCCATATGGCATGGCTCTCGCCCTCGAACGGCACGAACACCGCGTTCTCGCCGCCGACGGCGGTCAAGGCTTCTATCATCTCCTCGGTCGCGCCGAAAGGTACGGTCTTGTCCTCCGTGCCGTGGAACGCATATATCGGCACCCCCGCGAGCGTTTCCGCCGCATCGGACGGACCGCCGCCGCAAACGGACACTCCCGCCGCGAACATATCGGTATGCCGTGCGAGCATATCCCACGCGCCGAACGCGCCCATCGACACGCCCACGACGTACACCCTGTTTTCGTCGACGTACCGAAGCCGCGAATAATACTCGACGAGCCTTACCGTCTTTTGCATGACATCCGACTCCTCGACCTCCGCGAGCGAGTAATTGCCGTTCGCCCACGGCGTATCCACCCACTGCATGCCGTCGGGGCACTGCGGCGCAATGACTACCGCATCCATGAACAGGCTGTCGCTGTCCTTAAACACTACCTCGCCGATAGCGTTTTTCAGCTGGCTCATATTATCGCCGCCGCGCTCGCCCGCGCCGTGCAGGAACACCACGAGCGGAGCTTTGTCGCTTCCGCTTTTTATCCCGCTCGGCTCGTAAACGCAGTAATTCAGCCCGCCGTAAACGCCCTGTAAAAACGGCGACGTCCTCGGGCGTTTCGCAAGCCCCTCGATAACGTAACCGCAATCGCCGCAAACGACTCCCGCCTCGTGCCCGTCCTTGACTGGCGTCGCGGTCGTCGCGCCGACGGCTTTGGGCGTGTGCCCCGCCTTCTCGCCGCGCGCCTCGCAAACGACGCACACGTCCGCATGCCCGTCCGCATCGCCGCGCACGACGTAAGCATGCTCGGCAAGCGGCAGAGCGAGCGCATCCGCCGTCGTCGTTTCCGCGCCGTCCGCATCGGCAAACAGCTTACCGCAATCGCAAGCGTAATGCGCGGCTACGCCCGCCGAGACGCACGTCGACCGCTGTTCAGCCACCTCATAGATCTTATGCTCATGCTTGGCGCAAGCGGACAGCGGCACGGTCAAAGCCGCCGCCGAAGCCAAGGCTATCAATAGATCACGCTTTTTCATAATCCCCTCCTTATGCCGAAGGCTTTCCGACGAGCGTCAGATCGCCGCCGTCGAGCGCGATACCGAAGAAGTTATAGTTGGAAAACTCCCTGTAATCGATACCGTCCCTGCCGCTGTTGTCGGGCCGTATTATCTCTATCGTATTTACGCCCGCGCGCAGCGTTATTTCGCCGACATACGCGAAATGTCTTACTCCCCAGTTGTTCGACGGTCTGTACGGCATCTGCGAAAATTCGCAAGCGTCCGTTTGAACTCCGTTCACTCGGAACGAATAGCTCTCGCGGAGATCGTTATAATCGCGTTGCGCGCACACCTTGATATAGAACTTCGCCGTAGTCGCCTCGGCGGCGTCTATATAATACGTCACCGTGTAAGTGCCGTAGCCGACGCTGCTGCCGTTGCAGCTTATGTTCTGCTCGTTGGGAGCGCTGTTTTTGTTGGTAGTCGCCTCTACCTTGTTATCCATGACGTTGAACTCGGTATGCGGATCGGCATGCCCGGCGCAAGCGTCGTCGCCGTCCTTGCCCGCGTCGGTGCGCTTGCCGCAGCTGTCGCAACGCTCTATATGCACGGGCTTTGTCGCAAACTCCGATCGCGTCTCGGGCGCGAGCTTTATCCCGAAAAAGTTGTAAGTATACTTTTTGTGCTCCTCCTGGTTATTGCCTTTGTTCATTGCGAGCAGATTCAGCCTTACGACCTTTATATCGTTGTCGCCCTCTTTGAGGTCGATATCGCCGATATAGGTATAATGGTCATTGAGCCACTCGGGGGTAGCCGTTTTAGGCAGTTTGATAGAATTATCTATATCCATCTTTACGCCGTTGACGACCACGTAATATATCTTGTTGACGGTCTGCTCGTCGACGCGCGAGGACGTATCGAGATAAAGCCCCGTCTTGGTCGCGACGCTCGAGCTTATATTATAGTTGATCTCTATCTCCTGATACCAATCGTTGGGATTTCCGCCGACAAACGTCTTGCCGCTCTCCGTCTTTTTGGCGAACGTCGTGCCGTCCTTTTTCTTCGAGGTGACGTTTCCGTCGCCCGACGACAGCGCGGTATGCCTCGGGATGACCGTCGCCTCGGGCGTAGTTTCCTGCGTGCACGCCTCGTCGAGGAACAGTTTGTCGCAATCGCAAGCGAAGTGCTGCTTTACGCCGTCGGCTTCGAGCGAGGCGGGCGTGCCGCCGACCGGCGTCGGCGTATGCACGTGCGGCTTGTCGGACGCAGTGACGGTAAACTCGACATTATAGCTTTTATCGCCGAGCGTCACCGTCGCCGAAAGTCGGTTATCGCCCGCTTCGAGCGGCTTCGAGCCGTTGAGGGCTATCTCGTCGACGCCTGCGTTACGGTCGAGCTCGCACTCGGTGCACGTCACGCGCACGGTCAGATACGCGGGATTGAACGTATTGCCGATATAGTAATCCCGCTCAGCGACGCTCGCCGACAAAACGTACTTATGCCCGAGCGGATGCACCGCCTCGCGGTCCTCGGTCACAAAGCCGCAGGTCGGGCAGTAACTGCCCGCCGACGAGCCCGCAGTATCGCAGTCGGGGTCGGACGGATCGCCCAATGCCGCCGCGCCGTGTTCCTTCACCGCGTCGATAACGTCGCCGCGCACGCACTCGTGCCAATGCCCGTTCTCGTCGGAGCTCCACTCCGCGGAAAACTCGTGACCGAGCGCTGGTATGCGCAGCTTATCGTCGGACGCGGCGCGGTTTCCGTACTCGTCGAAGAACTTATCGCCGCAGTCCGTACAGGCGAAATGCTTTTTGTACCCGTCGTCGATGCACGTCACGGCTTTTGCCGCGACCTCGACTATCGTATGGTCGCACGGCTTTTGTTCGGGCGCGCACGCCGCCAACAGCAGCGCGCCCGACACCGCGGCGGTCGCCGCAGCCGATATCCTAAACAGCTTGCCTTTCATCGTCCTCTCCTTATTTCAGCGTGACCGTCGCGGAGCTCGCGACGATTATATAGTCGAAGTTGAAGCAGATCTCGGGGCTTGCGCTCGGCACGGTGAAAGTTATCACGTTAGTGCCCGCTTTAAGCTCGATACAGCCGAGGTTTACTTCGACCGACTTGGTCCATTCGTTCGCGCCCGTGCCCGTCGCGGGAACGGTGGCGGGGCTTTGCACGACGGTATCGCCGACCTTGGTCGTAAAGCCGTTGGTAAACAGCTTTTCGGTACTGCGCTTCGTGACCGCCACTATCAGCTTGGCAGTGCCCGCCTCGGCGACCTCCACGGTAAACGTAAGCGACGCGCCGTTGTTCTCGCTGAGGTTGCCGACGACCTTGCCGCCGCCCTCTATCTTGAGCTCGCCCTTACTGCCGCCCTTCTTAACGACCTTGCTATCCTCCGCCTCGAACTTATACTTGTCGAGCCCGGCGGTGTCGCACTTGTCGGCGCAAGCCGCCTCGCCGCAGTCGAGGTCTATGCACTTGCCGCAGGTCGCGCACTTCTTGTTGCACTCGTGGATTATATCGCCGTCGGTCAGCACCTCCGCGCTCGACAGCGTTATCCTGTCGAAATTGAACCCGCTGACGTTGCCGCTGCCGATATTCGCGAATTCTATCTTGTTGTTGCCCGCCTTGAGCTTGACGCAGCCGAGCTTGACGTCAGCGTACATCGCCCACTTGGCGTCGTCGCCCGTGCCCGTCTCCTCGACGATCGCGGTGCTCTGCATCTCCTCGCCGTTGACCGAAACGAGCATGATATCGGTAAACTTAACGGTCTTGGACCGTCTGCTCACCCGCACGGAGAGCGTGGCGGTCGTGTCCGCCTCGGACTCTATGAAGAAGGTAAGCGACGCGCCGACGTTGTTATTGAGTTTGCCGACGTAAGTCACGCCGTTTTCCGTCTTGATGTTCAGCCCGCCCTTGAGCACGGAGTTTTCCGCCTCATAGCCGTAGAGCGTCCTGCCCGTGCCGTCGCCGCATTTTTTCGCGCACTCGGGCTCGGCGCAAGCGTCGTTTATGCACAGCCCGCATATTTCGCACTTGTCGGTGCAGATATGCTCGTAGTCGTGCCCCTCGCACTTATCGCGGCACGCGACGTTCTCGCAGTCGGACGTGCATTTTCCGCACTCGTCGCAGACGCTTTCGCAAGCGTGCGCTACCACGGGCGCAGTCGCTCCGCCGTAAATGGGGACGAGCGTCGACGGAAGCACTATCGCCGCGACCACAGCCAAGGCTATGAGCGCCGTCGCCGCCTTATTGCGCGCAAAGAACTTGAACTTGCCGTTGTACACGGGCGCGCCGTTCACGACCTCGTAGTTGCCGGGTATGAATATCGTTTCGTAATGCCCCGTTTCGACGACGCGCTTTCTTTCTCTGTTGAACGCGCGCGCCACCGCCGCGGAGTTGAGCACAAAGCTCGCTATCGCCATCAGCGCGAGAAGCGCGACTATGACGGACAGCGCCGCCGTCGCCGCGACGAGCGCCTTCTGCCACGATGTCTGCACCTTGATTATCTTGGTGCCCGAGCTGACGCCGTTCATCGCCGCCGAGTGCAGTTGGTTATAGAGTATGCGATGGCACGACTCGCGCAGTGCGAGCATGACCGTCGGGTTCTTTACGAAGTCGGACAAAAAGTCCTCCGAGCCGCGGTCCATCCAAAGATCGTTGCCCGCATAGATGCCCTCTGCCTTCGCATAGGTCGACGTCATATGCACGATATCTATCGCCGCATCCGACTCGACCACGCCGATAAAGCCCCATTCGGTGCGCAGTATATCTGTCAAAAGCCCTCTGTGCGCGCCCGCCCAGGTCGTGCCGATACGGTTGAACGACGACATAAGCCCGTTCATGCCGTACTCGGTTATCGCTATCTCGAAGGGTTTGAGATAGATCTCGCGCACGGACTGCTCGTTGGCGAAGGTGCACACGCCGTAACGGTTGGTCTCCTGATCGTTGAGCGCGAAATGCTTGGTTATGACAATGATGCCGCGCTTTTGCATGCCCTTTATCTCCGAGCCGAGTATCTTGCCCGAGATAAACCCGTCCTCGCTGTAATACTCCCAGTTGCGTCCGCTGTAAGGACTGCGGTGGATGTTCGAGCCGGGCGCATAAGCGACCTGATAGCCCATATGCAGAGCCTCAAGCGCGAACGCCTCGCCGAGCTTCTCGATGAGCGGCTCGTCGAACGTCGCCGCCATAAGCACGGGGCACGGCAGGTTCATAGCGGTCTTGGTAGTCGGGTTGGGCTGACGTATGCCCGCAGGTCCGTCCTCCGCCGCCGCGCCGGGCGCGACCACCGACTCCGCACCCGCCATCGCGCGGAAGCCGTAGGAGCAAAGATACTGCTGCTCCTTGACAGTCATCTGATCGAGCAGTTTTTCCCACATAGGGTCGTCATACTCGAGGTCTTTGAACATTATGAGCGTAAAGCCGTTGTTGATGCCGTACTTAGGCAGTTTGTCGCCCTCGACTACGGGCACGTCCTCGCCGTAGCTCATATCCTTGACCATGATCTCGTTAACGCAGTCGAGCTCGACGCCCGTCGGGTACGTCGCGTCCCAATCGGAGCGCGAGAGATAGGTTATCTTCTGTTCGGCGGTGCCCGCGTACAGATTGATGTCCGCGTCGTCGAAACGGTTGGTGACCTGCTTGCCCGTGTGCTCGGAGGTCTTGTACGTCGTAAAGTCGTCGGCGTCGACGGTGTGCTCGTATACGAAATCGGCATTGCCCGCCGCGTCCATGCCGTCCGCCTCGGTATAACCCTTTTTCGCGAGTATGTTATTTACGGCGTCGTGCGCGTTCACGCCCGCGGCGAGATAATACTTGCCGCGTTCGAGTATGTACGACTTCTCGCCGTAGCTGTCGTAGGTCTTGAGCGCGGACGCGTCGACCTCGACGGTCAGCGTCTGCTTCTTGCCCGCCTCGAGCTTATCCGTCTTGGCAAAGCCGACAAGCTCCACCGCCGCTTTCTCGATGCCGTGCTCTTTGTCGTAGTCCGTGTAGGGCTTTTGCAAATACACCTGCAAGACCTCTTTACCGGGCATCTTGTTTTTGCTCACGTTCTCGACGGTGAGCGAAACGACGAACTTGCCGTCGCGCTCCTCGACTTTGTAATCGCTGTATGCGAATTCCGCATAGCTCAGCCCGTGCCCGAACGGGAACGCGACCTGCTCGGAATACACCCACTTATCGCCGCCGGTATAAACGCCCTTGGCGCTGTCGGCGTTGCGTCCGCCGATGACGGTATCCTCGTACCGCGTTTCGTAATACCTGTAACCGACGTAGATACCTTCCTGATACGCGACGTACTTCTGATTGAAGGTCTGATTGTCGCCGCCGTTCCGTATGTGCGAAATGGGTATGCTCGGATCGATCTCGCCGAAAGTGAAGTCGCCGAAGTTCTCATACGACGGCGCGGAACGCACGTTCGTCGCATACGTGTCCGTAAGATGTCCCGAAATGATATTCTCCTGCGAGCCCGTCAGTATATCGCCTATCTGCGCAAATGACATCGTGCCGCCCTGACCGACCCATACGCACGCGTCTATCGCATAGCCGTCGCGCAGGTTCTTGAACTGCATCGGATTAGACGAGTTGATGAGCAGGACGAGCTTTTTCACCTTGCCCGACTCGCGCAGTTCCTTGAGCTTGCCGAGCACCTCGTCCTCCTGCGCGGTAAGGTCGAGGAACGTATCTTCCTCGATGAGCTCGTCGTCGTACAGCTTGACGGGCGCGGCGCCGTTCGCGCCGGTAAAGTAATCGCCCGCGGTCTTGCTGTCGTTAATGTCCTTATACTCGCCCGCGGTGCGCGATATCAGCATGATAGCCGCGTCGTTGAACCCGTCGATAGACGTATCCACCGCGTCCTTTATATCCGCCCACGGCGTCTCGTTAACGCCGAAGGTGTACAGCCGATTTTCCCACGGCTTGTTCAGCGACAGCGGCGACGACACCGAGGAATACTTCATCCACAGCTGCGAATTGACCTGCAACCCGCGCTTGATCAAAGCGTTGCGCAGATTGTCCTCCGCTGGCACGACGCCGTTTATCTTGCCCGAGCCCTCGCCGCACCAGGAATAACGCTGAGCGGTCTTGCCGAAAATGCTCACCTTGTTCCCGCGCGCGAGCGGCAGTGCGGAATTATCGTTGTTCCACAGCAAAACACTGCCCTCGACGGCGACCTTGTTGGCTATCTTCTCGGAATTGGCACGCATCGCGAGATCGTCGTACTTCCCGTCATCCTTGTAATAGTCCGACTTAAAGTATTCGGTGTCCTCGTTGGCTGTCGACGTTTCTATCTTCTCGTACGGATTGATGCCGAGCATCGTATTGATAGACGCCTCGTAATCGTTGGCTATCGAGCCGCCGACGACGGAAATCAAAAGCATCACGAGGAAAAACACGGTAAGCATCGTCCATACCGACCGCTTAAACACCTTCGGCGCTTTGTAGTCCTTATAAGTCTGCCACATCGTTTTCACCCTCCTTAGAACAAGCGCCGTCGACTGCCGCGCCGCTTGGCTCTCCTTGTCCGTCGAGCTCGACGAGCTCGCTCTGACTGTACTCGCGCGCCGCCGCTTTGGGCGCTTTGCGCCGCCTTATCGTGCGGAGCACGAACATGACGAGCGCGCCTATCATGACTATGCCGAATATAAGCACCGTCACAAAAAGCAGGACCTGCCACCAACTGTCCAAAAACCCTACGGTATCGTTGGTCTGCTCCGCTATCTTGCCGAAAACTATGTACGCCGCGATAAGCCCGACCAAAGCATAAAACACGTAGATAGCGCAACCGCTCGCAATAACGCCCCAAGGCGCTTTGTCTACCGCCTTATCGAACGCCTTGCTCAAAGCCGCGCGCCTGTTCTCATCCATAAACCTCTCCTTCCTTCCGATATTTTCGGTACTGCAAAAAAACGGATATGCAGTACCCACTGCATACCCGTAAAATACCGTATCGCCGCTTACTAATCAATATCAAGCGCGTTTTCGTGTAGTTTTATCGCGTATTCTGCAATTTTCCGCTCGGACCGCCGCCCATCGGCAAAAGGATGTTCAGCCGAAACATGCCCTCGCGCGCGACGACGGACAGATCGCCGCCGTACTTATCGACGGTGTACGCCATGCTCTTCATGCCGAACCCGTGATGATCTACGTCGGCTTTTGTAGTAACGGGCAGACCGTCCGCGCCGAACTCGGGAACGTCGGCATACGGGTTTTGCAAACAAACGGTTATCATCTCGCCCGCGGCGTGTATCCTCAGCCCGATAACGCGCCTGTCGCTGTCGGAGATCTTCATCACCGCTTCTATGGCGTTGTCTATGGCGTTGCCGAAAAGCGAATACAGCTCGCCCTCGCTCATGAACCCGAGCAGGCTCCCGTCCGCTATGCACGACAGCACGATACCGCTGCTATGACAGCGCAGGCTTTTTTCGGTGATGATAACGTCGAGCGTGTCGTTGCCGGTCTTGACGACGGAATCGTACAGCCTGACCGAATTTTCTATCTCGGCAATGGTGTCTGCGCTCAGCCGCTTGCTCCTGCCTATCTCGCGTATCTGATGCCGCATATCGTGACACTTCATGTTGATGAGATCCATGTTCTCTTTGAGCATCGCGTACTGCTCGGTCTCCTCGCGCAAAAGCCGTTGGGCAACATCGATCTCGCTCTCGAGCTCCTTCGCGTACAACAGCCCGAACTGCGCATACATCAACAGCACGCAGCACAGCATGTTAGAACACGCACCGACGGCGACGCTCACGGGATCGGTCACGAGATACACGACGACGGCATTGAGGATGATATCGGTCAACAGCCCCGCGCAGACCAAAAACAGCATGGACACGCGCCGCACCTTCATATCCCGCCCGCGCCGTATCTTATTGCCGAAAAGCGCGAACCCGAGCGAATACGCCGCTATGTAAGAGAGCAGATAGAACAGGAAGAACAACAGCGACTTTTTGTCGAACGCGAACATATCGACAGCGCCCGTGCTGTAAATACCGAGCATCGGGTTTTCGCCGTACATCGGGATAAACACCGCCGAAAGCACGACGCTCGCGAGCTCGTAAGAAAAATGTTGAAGCGTGTATGCCGCCACGCCGCAGAACAGCATATTGACCCACGGCTCGTTATAGCAGAACTTCAACATCGGCACGGTCATGGCAAACATCGCCAAAAACATGAACGACGAATACCACGGGCTGTCGACGGGCGTCGGGAACACCGCCGCCACGATCACGAACAGCGCCGCGCACCCGATCGCGCGCAAAGCGAACCGCCCGCGTTTTTTAAGCCGAAACGTGAATAAAAATTCCGCCGTCAGCATCTCGACGGCAAAAAGTATCTTGTAGTAAAAGAGGTTGGATATTATCATTGATAATTACCCCCCCCCCCCCGTGCGAGGAAGTTATTCAGCTCGCGCATGAACGAGCTCCGTTTCAGCCGCGATATCTGAAGCTCCTCGCCGTCGACGACTACGGAAAACTGCCTGACTGCGGTCACGTACCGAAGATTGACGAGATAGCAGCGGTTGCACGAAGCGAAGCCCAGCCCGGCGAGGCTGTCCTCGACCGTGGACAGCGAACCGCTCGCGCGGATATCGCCGTCCGTCGTGTGGTAGACGAGCACGTGCTGAAAGACCTCGATATACTTGATGCTCGAAGCCTTGACGCGCAACTTGCTCTCCTTGTTGGAGATCCAAACATACGCGTCGCGCCGCTGCCGAAAGTTCTCCAAAGCGTCCTTGAACTTGTACTCGAAGTTATACCTGCCGACGGGCTTTACTATAAAGTCGAATGCTCTAACCTCGTAGCCCTTGACGGCAAACTGCGCCATATTCGTAACGAATATCACGATAACGTCGCGATCGCGCTCCCGCAGTTTCTTGACGACGTCCATGCCGTTGCCGTCGGGCAGATCTATATCCATAAAGATGATATCGAAGTTGCCGTTGAACGCCGCAATAAAAGACGCCGCGGTGTAATACCTCGACACCTCGAACTTCTCCGACCTTGCCGCGCCGTATTCCTCGATGAACCCGAGCAGCGTGTCCGAAGCCGTCCCGTCGTCTTCCACTATAGCGATCCTTACGCTCTCCATGACAATCATTATATATAGTATCGAACGTTTTGTCAATATCTATTTGTATTTTTCCGTGTATCGCTTTGTCGCTCTTTTTCGTTCCGCCCGCACCGCGATTTCCGCCCGTAGCTCTTTACCCTATTGACAATCCCGCGAAACAGTGCTATAATCGACAAAACGGTACAAGGAGAAAAAAGCGAATGGACGCACTCAATAAATGGCTTACCGACACGCTCGGCGCATGGACGCTCGATTTTTACGGACTGTTCATCATACTTACCGCCGCGCTCGCCCTCGCGCTCATCGTCACGGTCATAGCCGTCGCGGTCTGCCACGCAAAAAACAAAAAGAAGATAAAACGGCTCAAAGAACAAGCCGATACCGGCGCCGCCGCGCAAGGCACCGACGAGCTCGACGCGGCGCGGCTCGCCTCGCTCAATAACGCGCTTATACAAAAGCAGAACGAGATTGACGAGCTAAACGCGCGCATCGCGACGCTCGAAGCCGAACGGACGACCGACGAACCGCTCGTCGACGACGCTACGCCCATCGACTTCGACGGAGCGGATACGATAACCGCCGACACCGCGCAAGATACGACCGACGACGAAGCACAACGCGCCGAAGCCGCCGAAGCGGAAAAAGCATACCGTGCGGAGACCGAAGCGCGTATCAACGATCTTTACCGCACTATAAACGAACTCGACCAAACAAACCGCGACCAAGCGGACGAGATAAACCTGCTCAAAGCAGAAAACGCGCAGATAAAAGCGCAAGCGTTACAGCAACGCATCGCCGACGCCGCGGACAAGCCCGAAAAGACCGCTGCGCCGGGCGACGAAGATGACGATGAATACGACGAGTATTTCGACGACTACGGCGACGAGAACTCCGCAGTCAAAGTTACGCTCAAATTCGACCGCATGCGCAACGCATGGATAATACTCCGTTCGGACACCGACAGAACGTATCGCCGCCTCGCCACCAAGCAGGAAGCGCTCGTCGTCGCAAAGGACCTCGCACGCCGCCTGCACGCTCAACTCGTGGTCCACAAAAAAGACGGCAAGTTCCAACGCGTGTGATTTTAAGTAAAAATCAGCGCAAGATCTATGTCATGTATGTTTTGTCACCCATGTCATGCATGTTTTGTCATCCTGAGCGGAGCGAAGGATCTCAACTACTTGATCTTCGGCGAGCATGGATCGCTCAGAGTGACTTACGGATGTGACGGAGATAAACCACCCGACACGCCGTCGCTTCCCGCTTACGCACCTATACCCGACACGCCGTCGCTTCCCCTTACGCCACTATACCAGACACACCGTCGCTTCCCCTTACGCCACTATACCAGACACACCGTCGCTTCCCCCTTTCGGGGGAAGTGGTTTTGAGCGTAGCGAAAAACCGATAGGGGCTTTATTGTATTGATTGCTTTACTATTCTATTCCTGTTCTACCGTAATGCCCCCTCTGCCCTCGCTACGCTCGGACACCTCCCCCCAACGGGGGCGGCGAAGGCGTTTCAAGTGCAACCCCGTCGCTTCCCCCACTCGGGGGAAGTGGCACGAAGTGCCGATAGGGGCTTTATGGTAACGACCGACGAAAAACGCAAGACAAAGGAAGCAGTCATTCCCGACAAAAAAAGCCCCGACACACCGTCGGAGCTTTTTTCATATTGCAAATATCAATTATCAATACGCGCGCGCGAAGTAGATACGATGCTTCGACTTCTTGCCGCAGCACACGCATTTATGCGTCGTCGCGCCCTTTTGGTCGCTGTGGAACACGCGAGAGGTCGCGGCATATTCCTGCTTGATCTTATCCTCGCACGCGCGGTCGCCGCACCAGTACGCGTCGGCGAAGTTCCCGCCGTCGAGCGCGGCGGACAGCTCCGCCATGTCCTTGACCGCAACGATATGCGACTCGGTAAAAGCCTTCGCGCGGGCGAGCATATTATCGGCGATATCCTCGAGGTATGCGGACACAGTCATCTCGCAGCTGTCTATGGGCAGTTCCAGCTTGTCGCCGGTATCGCGGCGGCAGGTCATCACCATACCGCGCTCGAGATCGCGCGGTCCTACCTCGATCCGCAGCGGCACGCCGCGCAATTCCCAGTGATTGAACTTGAACCCGGGCGAAAGATCGCGTTCGTCAAGCTCGACGCGCAGATCGCGCTCGCGCAGCGTGTCCGCAAGCGCGCGCGCTTTTTCGACGACGTGGGGATTCTTCGCCGCGGCGATAGGCACGATAACGACCTGTATCGGCGCGACTTCGGGCGGCAGGCAAAGCCCGCGCTCGTCGCCGTGCGCCATGATGATAGCGCCGATGAGCCGCGTGGAAATGCCCCAGGACGCCTGGTACACATACTTATGAGTTCCGTCCTTGTCAAGGAACTTTATATCGAACGCCTTCGCAAAATTATCCCCGAGATAGTGCGTCGTGCCCGCTTGGAGCGACTTGCCGTCCTTCATCATCGCTTCCATGCCGTATGTCGCGACCGCCCCGGCAAACTTCTCCTTCTCCGACTTTCTGCCGCACAGCACGGGCAAAGCCAAAACGTTGTTGGCGATGTCCTCGTAAACGCCGAGCATCTCGCGCGCGTCGCCGTCCGCCTCCTCGGCGGTAGCGAACGCTGTATGCCCTTCCTGCCACAGGAATTCGCTCGTCCTGAGGAAGGGGCGCGTCGTCTTTTCCCAACGCACGACGTTAGCCCACTGATTGAGTTTGAGCGGCAGATCGCGGTACGACTCTATCCATTTCGCGTACATATTGCCGATCACAGTCTCGGAAGTCGGGCGCAGCACGAGCTTTTCCGCAAGCTCGGTCTCGCCGACGTGAGTAACCGTCGCGACCTCGGGCGCAAACCCCTCGACGTGCTCCGCCTCGCGCATGAGGAAAGACTGCGGTATCAGCATCGGGAAATACGCATTCTTTACCCCGTGTTTTTTGAACCGCTTATCCGCCTGCGCCTGTATGAGTTCCCATACGGCATAGCCGTAAGGACGAAACACCATAGTGCCCTTGACGGGCCCGTAATCGCAAAGCTCCGATTTAAGACACACGTCAGTATACCACTTGGTGTAATCGCCGTTGATATCGGCTATCTGATTGACAAACCTTTCTTTATCCGCCGCCATAAATAAATGCCTCCGTGAAATGGTTACATGATACATTGTATCACAATTATTCTGCCACGTCAAATACACAGCGTGTCTTGACCGAACTAAGCTTGCTCGTCCCATCGCGCCCCGCATACCCGACACGCCGCCACCACCCGTTTTGTCACTCTGAGCGCAAGCGAAGAGTCTCGACCTTATGTCACGCCGTCGCTTACACCCTCGCGCCTCATATACCCGTCACCCCGTCGCTTACACCCTCGCGCGTCCTATACTCGTCACCACGTCGCTTCCCCATCGCGCCCCGCATACAGACACGCCGTCGCTTCCCCCTTTCGGGGGAAGTGGTTTTGAGCGTAGCGAAAAACCGATAG
>CAJTND010000023.1 GCA_910577995.1 uncultured Christensenella sp.
CGGGCTCGCCCTCGTCCTCTATCACTTCCTGGTGCGGAGCGGTGGCGACGCAAACGACCTGTCCCTGGTTCTTGACGCGCATCATTCTCACGCCCTGCGTGTCGCGGCTTATCTTGGATATCTCTTTGACGAGCATCCTTATTATAGTGCCGTTGTCGGAAATGACCATGACGTCGTCCTCGGGATCGACGAGCTTCATATTGACGAGCCTGCCCGTCTTTTCGTTGAACGTGCCTGCCTTGATGCCCTTGCCTGCGCGCGATTGAAGTCGGAACTCCTCGATGTCGACGCGTTTTCCGAAACCGTTGCGGCTTACGGTGAGCACGTCGCATTCGGGACGGACTATCGCCATATCGACGACGTTATCGTCGGAAGCGAGCTTCATTGCGCGCACGCCCTGGGTATCCCTGCCCATGAGCCTGACGTTCTCCTCGGAGAAGCGTATGCACTTGCCGGTCTGCGACGCGATGAGTATCTCATCGATGCCTCCGGTATGCTGAACGGAAATAAGCTCGTCATCGTCCATGAGCTTTATCGCGACCTTGCCGACCTTGCGTATGAGCTTGAACTCGGTGAGCGCCGTCTTTTTTATCATGCCGCGCTTGGTCGCCATTACGAGGTTGCCCTTGTACTCGTCGTCCTTGATCGGAATGACCGCGCTTACCTTTTCCCCGTCGCCGAGCTGGAGCAGGTTGACGATCGCCCTGCCGCGCGCGGTGCGTTCCGCCTCGGGTATCTCGTAAGCCTTGGCGGCGTACACTCTGCCGTAATTGGTGAAGTACAACAGCGTGTCGTGCGTGTTGGTCACGAACATGTTTTCGACGAAGTCCTCTTCCTTCGGACGGTGCGCCGTGATGCCCTTGCCACCGCGATGCTGAGCCTTATATTCGGTCGTCGGCAAACGCTTGATGTAGCCGTAGTGCGTCATGGAAATGACGACGTCCTCTTTCTCTATGAGGTCGGCTATGTCTATCTCGTCGTAGTCTATGACAAGCTCGCTGCGGCGCGGGTTGTCGTACTGCTCCTTTATCTCTTGGAGTTCCGCCTTGACTATATCGCTGACGCGCTTGGGACTCGCGAGTATGCTCTTGAAATCCGCTATCTTCTCGTTGAGCGCGGTCAACTCGTTCTGCAACGCGTCTATCTCGAGGCTCGTCAAGCGGCGCAGCTTCATTTCGAGTATCGCGTTCGCCTGCTTGTCGGAGAGGTAGAACTCCGCCATGAGCTTTTCCGCCGCCTCGACGTTGTCGCGGCTCTGCTTGATGATCTTGATGACCTTGTCGATGTTCGCCTGCGCCTTGACAAGCCCCTCGACTATGTGCGCGCGCTCCTGCGCGGCGGCGAGGTCGTGGCGCGTGCGCCTGACGATTATTTCGAGCTGATGCTTGAGATACAGCTCCAGCATCTCTTTGAGGTTGAGGATCTTCGGTTCGCCGTCGGCGAGCGCGAGGAAGGTTATTCCCGTCGAGACCTGCAGGTTGGTGTGCTTGTAGAGAGTGTTGAGAACGACCTGCGCCTGCGCGTCGCGCTTGACTTCTATTACGATGCGCATGCCCGAACGGTCGGATTCTTCCTTGATGTCGGCGATGCCATCGATGCGCTTATCCTTGACGAGGTCGGCTATCTGGATTATCAGTTTTTCTTTGTTGACCTGGTACGGCAGCTCGGTAACGACTATGCGCTGTCGCATAAGGTCGCTGCCCTCGCGGACGGGATATTCCTCTATCTCCGCTTTGGCGCGGATAACGACGCCGCCCTTGCCCGTTTTGTACGCGCGCTTGATGTTCGCCCTGCCCATGATAAGACCGCCCGTCGGATAGTCGGGCGCGGGCACGTGCTTCATCAGGTCTTCTATCGTTATCTCGGGATCGTCGATGAGCGCGTCGATGGCGTTGATTACCTCGCCGAGGTTGTGCGGCGGGATATTGGTCGCCATACCGACGGCTATACCGTCCGAGCCGTTGACGAGCAGGTTGGGGAAGCGCGACGGCAGGACCGTCGGCTCTTGCAGCGAGTCGTCGAAGTTGTTGGTCCAGTCGACCGTTTCTTTGTCGATATCGCGGAGCAGCTCGTCGGATATCTTGGTCAGGCGCGCCTCGGTATACCTCTGCGCCGCGGGCGGATCGCCGTCGATCGAGCCGAAGTTACCGTGACCGTCGACGAGCGGCATGCGCATGGAGAAGTCCTGCGCAAGACGGACGAGCGCGTCGTACACCGCCGAGTCGCCGTGCGGGTGGAACTTACCGAGCACGTCGCCGACTATACGCGCGCTCTTGCGGTACGGCTTGTCCGACCACAGACCGAGCTCGCCCATAGCGTATATTATACGGCGGTGGACCGGTTTAAGACCGTCGCGAACGTCCGGTATCGCGCGCGAAACGTTGACCGCCATCGCGTACGAAATAAAGCATTTCTTCATTTCGTCGACGACGGGCGTCGAAAGTATCTTGGTATTGTCTACGTAATTCTTGGGCGTGCTGTCGTCGCCCTTATTGGAACGTACTCCTCTCTTAGCCATGATCTCTCTCCTTAAATATCAAGCTCGGCGACGAGCTTGGCGTTCTGCTCGATGAACTGCCGTCTGAGTTCGGGCATATCGCCCATCAAAACGCTGAATATCTCATCCGCCTCGAAAGCGTCTTCCATCGTTATCTGTTTGAGCGTGCGGTGTTCGGGGCTCATGGTCGTGAACCAAAGCTGTTCCGCGTCCATCTCTCCGAGACCTTTGTAGCGTTGCGTATCGCAGCCCTTGCGGCCGAGGCGGTCGAGCGCGTCCTCGCGCTCCTTCTCGTCGTAGCAGTATTCTTCCTTCTTGCCCTTGCTGACCTTGTACAGCGGCGGCAGCGCGGCGTAAACATGCCCGCGCTCGATGAGCGGCCGCATAAAGCGGAAGAAGAAGGTCAAAAGCAGTATGCGTATATGACTTCCGTCTACGTCGGCATCGGTCATACATATTATCTTGTCGTAGCGCAGCTTGCTCTCGTCGAACTCGTCGCCTATGCCGCAGCCGAACGCGGTTATCATCGCCTTGATCTCCGCATTTTCGAGAACGTGGTTGAGCCGAGCCTTCTCGACGTTGAGTATCTTGCCGCGGAGCGGAAGTATCGCCTGGAACCGCCGATCCCTGCCCTGTTTCGCAGTGCCGCCCGCGCTGTCGCCCTCGACTATGAAGATCTCGCAGTGCGCCGGGTCGCGGTTGGTGCAGTCGGCGAGCTTGCCGGGCAGCGACGCCGTCTCGAAAACGCCCTTGCGCCGCGTCAGTTCGCGCGCGTTTCGCGCCGCGTCGCGTGCGCGCTGCGCGGTTATCGTCTTCATGACGAGTTCCTTCGCCTCTTTGGGATTCTCTTCCAAATACGTGCCGAAGGTGTCGGAAACGGCTTTCTCGACCTGCAAACGCATGCCGGAGTTGCCGAGCTTGGTCTTGGTCTGACCCTCGAACTGCGGCTCGGTCAGTTTGACGGAAACGACCGCCGTCAAGCCCTCGCGTACGTCCTCGCCGGCGAGCTTGTCGTCCTCTTTTATAAGGTTTTGCTTGTGCGCGTAGTCGTTGATGACTTTGGTAAGCGCGTTCTTGAATCCGACGAGGTGCGTGCCGCCCTCCTCGGTGTTGATGTTGTTGGCGTAGGAATAGATAAGCTCGCTGTACCCGTCGTTATACTGTATGGCGTACTCGACCTCGCTGTCCTTGAATGTCTTTTCGCCGTAGATGACCTCGGGGAACATCGTTTCTTTATTGCGGTTGAGGTACTCGACAAAGTCCTTTATGCCGCCGTCGAAACGGAACGTATCGCGGTTCTCTCTGCCCTTGCGGTTGTCGACGAGTTCTATTTCGAGTCCCTTGTTGAGGTACGCGACCTCGCGGAGACGCGTGCGAACGGTGTCGTAGGAGAAGTCTATCGTCTCGAATATCTCGTTGTCGGGGAAGAACGTTATCTTCGTGCCCGTCTTGTCCGTCTTGCCGACCTCGGCGAGCGGCTTCATCGGCACACCGCGATTGTAGCGCTGACGGTATATCTTGCCGTTTTTATAGACCTCTACGTCCAGCCATTCGGAAAGCGCGTTGACGCACGACATACCGACGCCGTGCAGACCGCCCGACACCTTGTATCCGCCGCCGCCGAACTTACCGCCCGCGTGAAGCTTGGTCAAAACGACCTCGACCGTCGACACCTTTTCTTTGGGGTGTATCTCGACGGGTATACCGCGCCCGTTATCCGTGACGGCTACCGCGCCGTCGCGCGTGATCTCGACGAGTATCTTGTCGCAGTACCCCGCGAGCGATTCGTCGACGGAGTTGTCGACAATCTCCGTTATGAGGTGATGCAGACCGTGTTCGTCGGTCGAACCGATGTACATGCCCGGACGCTTGCGAACGGGCTCGAGCCCCTCCAATACCTGAATGGAACTCGAACTGTAACTGCCGTTATCTGTCTTTCTCGCCATAAAACGCTCCTCGTAGCACGCGAAAATGATTTCGCCGTTTCTTACTTCGGATTATAGCACAAAATCCGCCTTTTTCAAAGCGTTTTGAGCGCGATTTTTCGCGATTTGAAAAACTTTTTAACCGCCGCACGCCGTGTAACGGCTTGCAACCGCTCTAAATGCCACGCAACGCCGAAAACACTGCCGCATGCCCCCTGAGCCAAAACGCGCGCTCGGCGCGATTTTCGGCAAAACCCGTTTTTCGGCGCGTGTATCCACCGACCGCGCCGCCGAAACAAAAAGCCGCGTCATACGGCGCGGCGGTTTATCCGATGTCAGTTTTGAAAATCGATATCTTCGGTGAGAACGGGCAGGTACCTCGCGAGCGTTTTGCCGTCGAGATCCTCCCTGTGCATATCCACCGCGTGGATGCGCGGATTGTCGTAGGTCGTATAGTAATATATGCCGCGCGTCGCGTTGATGCAACAGGAATACACGGTGATTTCGTACTTGCCGTTTTCGACTACGCAGCAGCCGCGCGGCTGGAACACCGAGCCGAGGATATGGAAGAACTGCGCGACGCTCTCGCTCTCGCTGCTGCCGCACTTGGAGTTGTTGCGGACGAACGCCGCGCGCACGAACCGCGACCGCGACGACAGGTCGCCGGGCAGTCCGATGCCGCCCATGCCGCGGCAGTACACGTCAAGCTCGAGCTTGTTGCTGAAAGTATTTTTCGGCGTTGTCGTAGACAGCCCGATATAGTTATTGAGCGCAAACGATTGGATATCGAACGGCGGATTGTTTGTCATGACGCCCGCGGCATTGTCGTACACTTTGATACCGCTCTCCACCGATTCGACGACGATACAATCGTTGCCGTCGGCGAGCATCCAGTGCAGCTCGGCAACGGGCAGATCGCCGAACTTGACCCCGACGAGATTTATATTGCCGATGAGAGCGCGCGCTTCCTCGACGGTGGCGCACTGCGCGAGCACCCACTGTATAAACTCGTAGACCGCGATATTGTCCTTGCCGACGCCGGGCAGATATTCTTTATACTTGGCGTTGCCGACGAAATTAAGACCCGCCATACCGAGCCCGCGCTCGTTGACTGCTTCGTAATACAGCGGATAACCGTCCGAAACGTGCGCCGTTCCTATCATGGCGAAGTGGTCGTTTATGACGCCGATATTCCTGAAATTGAGCGGATACCTCCGCGGCGTGACCACTATCTCCTCGCCGTAGGAACAGTCGTTGTCCAGCGTCCTGCCGAAATAGTGATCGCGGGTCTTAAACGTTGCAGCCGTGCACATACATGATACCTCCGCATATAATATATGCAATTCGACGAAAAATCGTCATGTCCGACAGCCGCGCCGCGCGCGCTTTACAGCCGCACGACCCGTGTCGCCACGCGCTCGCGGAACGCTTTGTCATGCTCGACGAATATCATCGTCGGGCAGAACTCGCACAAAAGCCGCTCTATCTGCAACCGCGAATAAATATCTATATAATTGAGCGGCTCGTCCCATATATAAAGATGCGCGCTCGTGCAAAGGCTCGCCGCAAGACAGACCTTTTTCCGCTGTCCCTGCGAAAGCTCGGACAAGTCGTTGTCGAACTCGCTCCGCTCGAAGCCCATCTTGCGCAGAACGGTCTTGAACAGGCTCTCGTCGAGCTTTCGGTCGCGCGCGAACTCCGTCAGTCCGCCGCCGAGCCCCTCTGTGCTCTGCGGCACGAACGATACGATCGCGCCCGACGCCACCGCGACAGCGCCCGTATGCTCGATATCCGCACCGGCTATCAGCTTTAACAGACTGCTCTTGCCGCAGCCGTTCCTGCCGTCGAGAGCGACGCGCTCGCCGCGCTTTACCTCCAGCTTGACTCCGGAAAGCACCTCGCGCCCGCCGTAGAACAGCGACGCGCCGTCGACCGCGACTATGCGTTCCGAACGGTGCGGCAGCGGAAACATCTTTAAGTCCTCGTTGCGTTCGACGTTGTGCAAAAGCTTGGACTTCTCCTCGACTGCGCGCTCGCGCCTAAGCTCCGCGGACTTGGCGCGTTTCATCAGCTTGGCGGCTTTGTGCCCGACATAACCTTTGTCCTGTTTAAGACCCGAGCTCGCCTTGCCGTACTTGGACGCCTCCGTCTTGTCCGACCAATCGGAAGTGCGCCGCGCCGCTTCCGTCAGCCGCGCTATGTCCTTTTTCAGCCGCTCGTTGCGCGCCGCCTCGAACGCCCGATCGCGCTCGAAGTTCTCTAAATACGAAGAGAAGTCACCGCTCTGTATCTATTTCTCACATAAATACACAAAACGGGCACGACATACCGCCGCACCCGTTTTTTATATCCCGATCCACCTCGAAACTATCTTACTACTTCTTCTTGAACCTGTCGCCCGTATTGCAATACACGACAGCAAAAACGATAACGCCGACGGTAACGATCGCAAAAGCGACGGGCAGCTGCCACAATCCGAACATCGGACCTACTGCAATACACGGAAACAACAGACCTATCGGCAGCATTACCGCCCCGATAAACCTGCAAAGCGCCGCTCGGTCGTATTTCTCCTTTTCCTCGGCGGGTAAAGTGTTGAATCCCGCTATCATGCCCGCGCCGCGCCCCGAAAGCAACACCGCCGATATCACAACGACGACCGCGCCGATACTGCACGTTATCACCAGTGCAACGATATCCTCAATAGCCATATCCCCTCTCCTCCTTGCGTATACTCAGCCTATGACGTTCCCATATTTGAATTACAGGATGTCGAAAGATTCGTGTAGCGCAATAAATTTTTCAATATATCTCTTCACGATCTTTTTGACTTTTTCCCGAACGATACTTCTTCGCTCGCCTTGAAGTTGTAGATGGGCAGTATGCGCTTTACTATATCCACCGTCGGCTCGACGTTGCCCACGATGTCGTCAAGCGTTTTGTACGCCATAGGACTTTCGTCCAACGTGTTTGCGTTTATCGATGTGGAATAAATGCCCGACATCTCTTTTCGGAACTCATCCATCATAAGCGTTGCCCGCGCTTTGCCGCGGCTCAATATCCTGCCCGCGCCGTGCGGTGCGCTCTGATTCCAATCGTCGTTCCCTTTGCCTATACAGATAAGCGAGCCGTCGCGCATATTTATAGGAATAAGCAGTTTCTCGCCTTTTTGCGCCGACACCGCGCCTTTGCGCAGTATCATATTGTCGGTATCTATATAGTTGTGTATCGTGGTGAATTGTTCCGCGACCGTCAGCCCCAAGCCGCGCACGATCTCGTCCACCATTGCTTGCCTATTCAGTACAGCAAAGCGTTGCGTTATCTTCATATCGTGGATATAATCGTCGAACAGTTCGCCTTCTACATACGCCATATCTTGCGGTACTTCCGCCGACTTTTGTTTGGCGGCACGGATCGTCGATTCTATTTCCTGTGCGCGACCTTCCGCTTTGAGCTTATTTATTATTTCTTGCAGTTGCGATTGCGAGTTTCCGCACAATCTGCGATAGCCTTCGTTTTGGTAGTATTCAGCTATCTCTTTCCCCAAATGCCGACTTCCAGAATGTACGACGATATAAATATTCCCGTCGTCGTCTTTGTCCGCCTCTATAAAATGGTTGCCGCCGCCGAGCGTACCGAGACTGACATACGCCAAAGCTATATCTACTTTGTTCGCGCACCGCAATTCCGACAGGTCGATTTGTTTGGTGTATTCGTGATGCGTACTGCGATAGTTGAACCCCGACGGGATCTTCGTGTATATCAATTTATCGAGCGCGGCAAGGTCTATATCTTTTTCTTTAATCTGCACAAGCTCCATGCCGCACCCTATGTCCACGCCGACCATATTCGGCACTATCTTGTCCGTTATCGTCATTGTCGTGCCTATCGTACAGCCCGCGCCTGCGTGTACGTCGGGCATTACGCGGATTTTGGACTGCTCGAATACAGGCGCATCGCACATCGCTTGTATCTGCGCGATCGCTCCGTCGTCCACCACGTCGGTATATATTTTCGCTTCGTTATATTTGCCCTTAATTATCTTCATACCGAAACCTATGCTCCCTTTACCCCATTATATCATTCCCGAACGATTTTTGCAATAACAAAATCATTCAATATCATCATCCGATTTTCGATCGAGTTTTTTGTTCTTATTTATATGCGCAGCGATCGACAAAAACGAAAAATCGGTCTATAAGCGAACTGCCGATAGATCGACTGATTTATCGGTATTACGAAATTTCTCGCGATACATACTAACGAGTTATTCTATTGCTTATTAACCAAACGATCAGCGACACTGCGGACAGACTCCCCATAATCGAAACAAAGATCACGGTAAACCTAACGGTAAAGAATTCCATAAATGCTACTTCGATCGCCCCGATCAAGAAAAACGCAACAGCACAAACTATCGACCAAAAACCGACCTTGCTCTTCTTGCTTTTGGGTGTTTGCACGGATCTATCCTCATCATCGAACTGTTGCTCGTTATTCATATTTATCTCCTTTTTTTACAGTATACCACGCATAACTAAATTTTGCAAGTACAATTTTTGCTCTGACTGACAGATAGATTTAGCAAATATAAAAATCGTACTAAAAGCAAAAAACTTTTAGTACGACGCACTTGGTACGCCCGACAAGGCTCGAACTTGCGACCTTTGGAATCGGAATCCAACGCTCTGATCCGACTGAGCTACGGGCGCTGACGCTTACTCAATATATCACAGTCACTGCGAAAATGCAAGGGATTTGACGCGCTTTCCGTTTTTATTGCCGTCGGCGCGTTCTTGCAAAAGAAAAACGCCTTCCCGATGCGCTATCAAAAAGACGCCTCCGTATATGCAAGCGCGACGCGCGTTACACCGTATTTTCTATTCATATTATACCGCGACTGTCGGTTTTTGTCAAAGCTTTTCGCCGATAAATTTTTTGCCGCACGCAGGATATTTCCGTCATTGCTTCCCTTCAAAACTCGGGAGTATACGACGGGTCGGCGGACTCGAAAGCCTGTGTATAGCCGTTATTCAATCCGAGTTTTGCCGCGTGCTCGACGACTATTTTATATTCGAGTTTTTTCAGTCTTGCGCTCGGCTCGCCGACGCCGTTGGGCGTGAACTGGCTCATGATAGATACCGTCGTATCCGTGCCGAGTTCTTTCGCGATAAAGTCCAGCGCGGCTATCGAATTGTCCACATGCCCCGGCAGTACAAGGTGCCTGACTATCAAGCCGCGTTTCATCGTCGGCTTTCCGTCGACGTTCGTCCATTCGTCGCTCATGCGGCGCATTTCTTTGAGCGCGGCTTTTGCCGTCCGCACATAGTCGGGTGCGGCGGAGAACCGTTCCGCGAGCGATGCGTCGGCATACTTAAAGTCGGCGAGGAACACGTCCGAAAATTCCGCGGCGCGGTGCACTCCGTCGATCGTTTCGTAACCCGAAGTATTGTAAATAAAAGAATGCCCGCGCTTACACAGCGGCAGCGCGCGCTCTATTGCGCCGATGAAATGCGTCGGCGTCACGAGGTCGATGCGGTTTTGCGTTCCGTCGAAAAGCTTGGCGAGCCGCGCGTCCGAGAGTTCCTCGCTGACCGCGCCGCGGCTAATCCTATGGTTTTGGCAGTACGAGCATTTGAGGCTGCATCCGCCGAAGAACACCGCCGCGACCGTACCGACGCACGGCTCTTCGTGCTCGAACGGGTCGACGGTCTTGGCTATCCTCGCGGCGACGCCGCAACCGCAAAACCCGAGCCGCGTCGTTCTGTCGACGCCGCACTGCCTCGGGCAATCGTAGCAAGCGCCGACGGTCATTTGAGTATGCTTTTCTTGACGGCTTTTCGCACGGACTGAAAGTCGAGCGGCTCGTTCGTCCAGAACGTAACGACGGGTAGACCGGCGTCGCGGCATATCGCATTGACCTTTTCGTCGCGGTCGCGACGATCGGCGCGCTTGTGCGAGCTGTCGTTGAGCTCGACGAGCAGTAACGGCTCGAAGGTCTTTCTGTCGACAAAGCAGTAATCGCAAACGCGGAACAGCTCGTTGCGGTACGACGTGTTCGTCTTTTTGTCGATAACGCTGACGAGCGCTATCTGCGGCAGGACCTCGTATCTGTCGGGGTCTATCTGCCTGAGGATTGCGAGCAGCTCCTTTTCCTTGGCGGAAACGAGCGTCGTCTTGCGCTCGTAACGGGAATTGAGCTTGACCTTTTCCCTCGGCTTGTGGAATATGCCCACGGCGCTGACGACGCAAACGACCATGCCGAAGATCGTCGCGATATAGAACGTGTCGTTGAACTCACGGAAAAACGGCAGCAGGCTGAAAGTGAACAGCGTGCCGCCGCCGAAAAACATTAGGATATAAAGATATCTGCGCCAATTCATACGAGATCTCCGCGCAACGCCTGCGCCCGTACCGCCGAAACCCGACGACCGCGAAACTTCCGTTCGCTTATTCTTCGTACTCCTCGACTTCGCGACCGCCGCCGTCCTCGCGGCCACCGTCGCGCCGTCTTTCGTCCTTGGTGGGGAATATGACAACGCATCTGTACGGCTCTTTGCCCTCCGATGCGGTCGTTACTCTGTTGTTGTCCGAGAGCGCGAAGTGCACCGTGCGGCGGTCCACCCTGTCCATCGGCTCGAGCTTTATCTTGCGCCGACGCTGTACGCACTCCTTCGCCCTGCGCCGAGCCATCGACGTGAGCGACGCGGCACGCCGCGCGCGATAGCCGTTGCAGTCGACGGTAACGTTGACCTTGCATTTCTCCGCACGCTCGGCGGTCTCCGCAAGATACGACAGTGCGGAAAGCGTTTCGCCGTGCCTGCCGATGATCAGCGAATCGTCGCCGTCCGCCGCCGTTACCGTTATCTTTTCGGGATCGTCCGCATCAGCCTCGACGTCCGCGTCGAATCCCATTTTTTCTATCGTGAGCTTTACGAACTCCAACGCTCTTTCGAGCGCCTGCCGCTCTTCCTCGCGGAGCTTGCGCGGACGGCTTTTTCCGTCCTGCCGCGACTGTCCGTCGCGGGGCTTCGCGTTTCGGTCCGCTCGGTCTTCCTGCCCGTCCGACGCGGCGTTCTCCGCTCCGTCTTTTTTGAGCGCAGGTCCGTCGTGCTCCGACGCCTGCGCGAACTCGTTTTTTCCGTTCGCCTTTTTCGCGGCGGGCTTTTCCGCCCGCTCGCTTTTGCCGCCGTCCGATTTTTTCGCCTTGTCCGCGCTCTTTGCCGCGTGCTTATCCGCAGGCTTCTTGTCGTCCTTTTTTTCCGGCGCTTTCTTCGGCTCGGCAGCGGGCTTGACCGGCTCGCGTTTTTCCTCGACCTTCGGCGCGGGCGCGGTCGGCTTTTCCGTCTCGCGCTTCGCCGCGGCAGGCGGTTCGTCGAGCTCTACCGTCAAACGCACCTTCGCCTTGCGGAACAGTCCGCCCGTTTCCAAAACCTCGACTCTGACATCGTCGAGCGTGACGCCGAGCTGTTCCAAACCCTGCTTTATAGCGTCCTCCGGTTTCTTGGCGGTTATCTCGACAGATCTTCCGTCGTGCATCGTATTTTCCTCCTATTTCCGCTTGCCGTCGCCGACGTCGGTATTCATGAGTTCGTTGGGGTCGGGACGACTGCTCTTGACCGCCGTCCGCGCGCCCTTGTCTTTGTCTTTGACCTTTCTCGCGGCAGGCGCGGTTTTCTGCGTTTCGCGCTTGCCCGCATTCGGGTTAGCGCCCTTGACGTAATGGATTATAGCGGAGCTGTCCGAGCCGGCGACGCCGCGCGTACTGCCGACCTTGATGCCGTGACGGCGCGACGAACGCGTCTTGTCTATGAGCTTGACGACGCCCGTCATAGTAAAGTTCATGAACAGCGTCATTGCGGAGTTGGTCACCATGTACAGCGTGAATATCGACGCGTACTGTATCGCGAAAACCGCCATCATCACGGGCATGATGAACATCATCACCTTCATGCTCGTAGCCATGCCGCCCTTGGCGTTGACCTGTCCCGCCTTTTTCTGCTGGAATGTCGAGAGCAGCTGCGACCCGACCGAAAGCAAAACGACGAGGATGGGCAGTATCAAGAACCCGTTTACCTTGCTGTGCGTGTCGTCGTTGAGCAGTTTGTACATAACGCGGTTGTACGTGCTCTCGTTGAGGCACGCGCCTATCTGCTCGCTTGTAAGCCCATTACTGCCGGGCTTGGCGTATTTGTTGATCGAAGTGTTGAACGTGTTCCAATCGAGTATCGCGCGGTTGCCCCACGGGATATCGGGCGCCCAGATATTCTTTATCCACAGGAACGACGCCTGTATCTTGTCGCGATCCTCAAGCTCGAACGTATCGGCGAGCCCGTACTCTGTCCTGAGCTTTTGAACGTACTCATCGTCTATACCGTTATAATAAAGATTGAACACGGCGTCCTGCGCGACCGACGTCGCAACGGTCTCGCCCTTGTCGCCGACGACCTGTTCGTAGACGATATTATATTCGTCGTACATCGTCGTATATTCTTTGAAGGTCATATACTGCGCGACGGTGTTCATCGAAAGCCAAAGCGTGATGAACACGACCATCGTCGCTATCATAGGCAGGCACGCCGAAAAATAGCTGTAGCCCTCTTTGCGGTTGAGCTCCATCTGTTTTTGCGAGAACGCCTGTTTGTCGTTGCCGTACTGCTTTTGGATCTTTTCCATCGTCGGCTTGAGCCGCTCGGTGATCTTTTGGTTCTTGTGCATCTTGTACCGCTGATAGAAATCGAGCGGCGACAGGACAAGCTTCAACAGTATGGTAAAAACGACGATACGCCAGCCGTAATCGCCGATGAACGCGAACGTTTTGAGTATGAGGATATGCCACATCTTGTTCGGCGCGGTCACGAACGGGGTCATGCCCGCCGCCGCCTCGCCGAGGAATGCGACTATCGTATTCAGAAAAGCCATTTCATGTCTCCCCGCGGATCGTCGGGTACGGGATCGAAACCGCCCGGATTCCAGGGCACGCAACGCAATATGCGCCTGACGCCGAGGAATATCCCGACTATAACACCGCGTTTTTTGATAGCCTCGACCATGTAGGTCGAGCAGCTCGGAGTGTAAATGCACACGTCGGGCGTCAGCGGCGAAATGCACTTTTTGTAAAAGTACACCAAGCCGATGAACAGCCAGCGAAAAGTAAGAATGCTCTTGACGATGCGTTTCGTCCGCCGCTTCATCGGATAAGCCCCGCGCGCGCGAACAAACGCTCCAGCTCGCCGTCAAGCTCCCGATAGCCGCGTTCCGCCGCAGATATGTTGGCGGAAACTATCGCCTGACAGCCGCGCAGCCTCGGCAGTTTGATACGCACCGCGGCGCGCAGCCGACGCTTGACCTTGTTGCGAACGACCGCCTTACCGACTTTATTCGACACCGAAAAACCCACCCGAACGGTCTTTGCGGGCGTGTAGATCAGCGTAAGATCGGGTTCTGCCACACGCTTGCCGTTGCGGTAAACGTAACTGAACGAGCCGTGCTTATTCAGCCTGTTAGCTTTGCCGAGCAATTATTTACCGAGCGGACGCGGCGTAAGGTTTTTTCTGCCCTTGTTGCGGCGACGGGAAAGCGTGCGCCTGCCGCCCTGCGTCCTCATTCTCGCACGGAAACCGTGGACCTTGCGTTGTGCGCGTTTCTTGGGTTGATAGGTTCTCTTCATATTAAAACTCCGTTTCGGCTACTCGCCGTTTTTATCACATTGCCTATTATACAGCACTCGCGCCTTTTAGTCAAGCGGTTGTTTATTAAAATTTGATTAGCGATATAAGTCCCGCTCATATAAAAAACCATCCGCAGCCGTATGGCAACGGATGGTTTTGGTAGCGGGGGCGGGACC
>CAJTND010000024.1 GCA_910577995.1 uncultured Christensenella sp.
ATATTTACCGTAATTCTTACGTCGTGCGTCTTTTCGTATTCCGCCGCAAGTTTTTCCATGATAGGGGTAACGGAAGACGAACCCGAAACGGTAATGCTTTCTTTTTTACTGCCGCAACCCGTCATTGCGCCGAGTGTTCCGCATACCAACGTGGCAACGCAAAGCGCACTTGCCAAAATTTTGCCTACTTTTTTCATTTTGTTTCTCCTTGAATTTTTATTTTTGTCGTTTGACAAGTATAGAATAGCAAGAAGAAGTAACAAAGTTAGTCAGTCAGTTGCAATAAATATGTAAAAAGAAACAGGACTTCGATTTGAAATCCTGTTCTTTTTCATCGCTTGAAAGTGCAACTTTTATAAAATTTTTGTTTTTTAATCCCTATGGGAATTGCGCTTTTGCGGGAACGCTTTTTTGTTTTCGCTTGTTTTCAGTTGAACTTTTTAAGAGCTTTTATCGCGGTCTCGCTGCCTTGCTCGGCGGCGCGGACGTACCACGCCTTGGCTTTTTCGCGGTCTTTTTCTACGCCGTAGCCCTCGGCGTAGCACAAGCCGACCATGCTCTGCGCGTCGGGGTCGCCCTGCTCGGCGGACTTCATCATCCACATAAAGCCTTCCTCGTCGTCCTCTTGTATGCCGACGCCTTGAAGGTAGCACATGCCCGCTTGGTACTGCGCGTCCGAGTCGCCCTGCATCGCGGCTTGGATAAACAGCGCGGCGGCGGCGCGCTTGTCTTTTTTGATGCCGCGTCCGTGCATGAGGTGCATCGCGTAGTTGTACTTGGCTTCCTTCATGCCGCCGTTCATGACGGAACGCTGATACCACTTGACGGCTTCCTTGTCGCTCTTTTTAACGCCCTTGCCGAAAGCGTAGACGTTGCCGAGGTTGTATTCCGCCATGCTCGAGCCGAACTCCGCCGCTTTGAGGTACATTTCGATAGCCATCTCCATGTCCTCTTTGACGCCGTTCCCTTCCTCGTAGCAACAGCCGAGGTTGCAGAACGCCTGATGATAATTTTGCTCGGCGGACTTCTTGTACCACTCGACGGCTTCCTCTTGGTCCTCCGCTACGCCGAGCCCGTACTGATAGCAATAGCCGACATAGCACTGGGCTTTTCTGTGACCTTGCTGAGCCGCGTCCATGTACAGCTGAAAAGCTTTTTTCTCGTCGTGCTCCACGCCGTCGGCGTCGTCGTAACATTCGCCGAGGCGGAACTGCGCTTCCGCGACGCCCTGCTCGGCGGCGCACGCGTACCACTTGACCGCCTCGGTCATGCTCGGCTTGACGCCCTGACCGTGGTGGTAGGCGTTGGCGGTGCTGAACTGCGCCTCCGCGTCGCCGAGCTCGGCGGCTTTTTTGAACCAACCGAACGCTTCCATCATCGCTTTCGGCTTGTTTTCCGCGTAGCCGTCTTCGCACATACAGCCGATATTGTACATCGCCTCCGCGTCGCCGAGCTCCGCCGCTTCGCGCCAGACCGCTATCGCCTCGGGGATCTTATCCTCGTCGTACAGCTCTTCGGCTTTCGCATTGAGCTCCGCTATCTTTTTCGCGTTGGCAGTTTTTTTATCCATGGCGTCTCCTTTCGGGCATGCGCCGAGCGTTTTCGCTTGCGCGCCGCCGTCGGTCATAAGTATAGCACATGCGGTACAAACATGCAATGCTTTTTGAAAATTTGTAAAAATTTTTCGCCGCCGTCATCTGCCGAAAACGACGAGAAGCGCGCCGCGCTTGACGGCGACGGTCGCTCCGCATTTTGAGCCCGCGGCTATTATCGGCGGCAACGGCGGCTGTTCTGCGGTCAGTGCATTCGGGACCGGCGCGCCGTCGAAGCCCTTTGCCGTAACGCCCTCCGCCGCGCCGCCGTACGCGAATATCGACACTGCGCCGACGGCGGTCTTTGGCAGGGTAAAACTGCCGTCGGAAAAGACCGTCGCTATCGTTTCGCCGCCGATGAGAAACCCGCGCGCGCCATGCGCGTCGAGATAGGCGAGCGCGGAAAAGCTCTCCGCCGTCGGCGCGAGCCCGCCCGACATGCCGTATATCACGAACGTCTTGCAGCCGCGCCTCAGTCCGACTTTGACTGCGGCGAACAGCGCGCTGTCCGCTTTGTCGCGTTCTATCTTGACGACGAACTCGTCGGTATCGAGCGTTTCGCCGTCCTTGAAGTCGCCGACGACCGCATCGGGCAGCACGCCGTGCCCGACGGCATTATAAAATCCGCCGACGGTGGCAAGTATCAGCCCGTCCTTGCCGTCGAACCGCTCGCGCGGCGCAACGTCGCCGTTCGATCCGAAAATGACGCAATAATTTTCCATGACACGATTATATCACGCTCTGCCGCGCAAGGCAAGCCGATAGCCGCGATGATGCTTGCAAGAAATATGTCGGCGCGGTAAACATATTCGGAGCACATATATCATTATTTAATACAATTTTAATGTGCGATGAGTTGTTATAAACGCTCGGATGTGATATAATCTTGTAAAGGAGCAAGAAATAATATGGAAAACAAACAGGCAAAAAAAGTGCTGTCCGCCGCGCTCGCGACGGGCGCGGACCTTGCCGAGCTGTATGTTCAGAACAAGCTTACGCGCGTCGTCCAGCTTAACTATAAGCGCGTCGACAACGTTGCGACTACACTCGTTTACGGCGCGGGGCTCAGGCTGATGCGCGGCGTTCAGCAGGTCTACGGCTACACCTCCGACCTGTCGGAAGCGTCGCTTCTCGCGCTCGCGGACAAGCTTGCGGCGTACTTCGACGGCAAGCGCGCCGTCGACTGCGGAGATATAAAAGACGTTAAGAATCCCGAGACCCACAAACCGAAGAAGGAACACGAAACGCTTTCCGTCGCGGATACGATAGCGTATCTCAAAAAGGGCGAGGACACGATATACGCGGTGTCGCCGCTCATCGTCAACGCGACGTGCACCGCGGGCTTCAACGATGAAAAGGTGGAGATATTCACGGCGACGGCTGACGGCGCGCGCGCTGTGCGCGACAGGCGCGTGCATACGCGCTTGTTGGCGCAGGCGGTAGCGGCTCGCGACGGCGCATTCGAGGTCGGGTTCTCCGGTCCGGGACTGTCCGAGGGCGTGGAGTTCCTCGACGAGATAGATTATGTCGCCGAGGCGGAAAAAGCCGCCAAGACGGCTGTCGCGCTGCTCGACGCGCCCGAGTGCCCGTCGGGCGTAATGCCCGTCGTCATAGGCAACGGGTTCGGCGGCGTGCTGTTCCACGAGGCGTGCGGACATCCGCTCGAGGGCACGGCGATTTCGCATAACACGTCGCCGTTCGCTGGCAAGCTCGGGGAGAAGGTAGCGTCGGAGCTTGTGACGGCGATAGACGACGGCACGAGAAAGAACGGCTGGGGCAGCGAGTGCTTCGACGACGAGGGCGTCGCGTCGACTAAGAACGTTCTTATAGAAAAGGGCGTGCTCAAATCGTACATGGTAGATACCTTCGACGGGCGGCGGCTCGGCATGAAGCCGACGGGCGCGTGCCGACGCGAGTCGTACAAATACCTGCCGACAACGCGCATGACCAATACCTACATAGCGGCGGGCGAGAGCAAGCCCGAGGATATAATAAAGGCGACCAAGCAGGGCATTTATTGCGTATCGTTCAACGGCGGTTCCGTCGATCCGACGACCGACAAGTTCAACTTCACTTCGTCCGAGACCTATCTTATCAAGGACGGCAAGATAGACAAGCTGGTAAAATCCCCGACGCTCACGGGCTTCGGGTACGAGATACTGCACAAGATCGACATGGTCGGCAACGACTGCGCGCTCGCGGCGGGCAACTGCGGCGCGGCGTCGGGCATGGTGTACGCGGCTGTCGGTCAGCCGACGCTGCGCGTGTCCGAGATGACCGTCGGCGGCAAAGGAGAGGCTATATAATATGGATATGAACAAGCTTTACAAGGCGGCGGCTGCCGCAGGCATCGCGCCGTTCGAGACGCGTATAAGCAACGAGAACATAATAACCGTCAAGCTTTTCAACGAGGACGTGGAAAATTACACCGTCGCAGAAAACGGCTCGATGAAGGTGCGCGGACTCGTCGACGGTAAGGGCGGCGTGTTTTCGTCCGACCGCGTCGACGACGAGGTCATCGACGTAGCCGTCAAGGCGGTCAAGGATTCCGCAGAGTACGGTCAGCCCGTCGATCCCGAGTTTTTCCTCGGCGGCGAGGGGCTCGAATACGAGGACGCGCCGACCTTCAACGAAAAGCTCGCGGCTGTGCCCGCGTCCGAGCTCATCGCGCTCGGCAAGACGATAGCCAAAAAGGCGCTCGCCGCGGACAAGCGCATAGAGAGCGTCAATGTCCAAGTGGAATACAGCTTCAACGAAACGAGGCTCAAAAATTCCGTCGGGCTGGACGTAGCGCAAAAGACCAATTACGTTATAATATTCGGCAGCGCCAAGGCCAAGGACGGCGACTCGGTCGAGAGCGGCAGTCATTACGAGATCCTTACGGGCATCGACGGGCTGGATATCGACGGCTTTGCGAAAAAGCTCGCCGCCGATGCGTCGGACAGGCTGGGCGGCGATTCCGTCAAGAGCGGCAAGTACAAGGTAGTGTATTCGCCCAACTGCGCGGCGGCGCTCCTCACCGCGCTCACGGACGGATTTTCCGCGTTCAACGTCGAACAGCATATCTCGCTCCTCGAGGGCAAGATCGGGCAGAAGATCTTCTCGCCGCTGTTCTCGCTCGAACAGACGCCTATCGGCAGCGAGCCGTTTTGCAGCGCGTTCGACTCCGAGGGCATGCCGTGCAAAAACGCTTTGCTCATAGATAAGGGCGTGCCGACCGATTACGTTTACGACCTCGCCACCGCCAAGCGCGCCGGCAAGAAGTCGACGGGCAACGGCGTGCTCCAAGGCGGCAACGTCCGTCCCGCCGTCATGTACGCGCACGTCCTGCCCGGCGATAGATCGCTCGAAAAGCTTTTCGAATTCGTCGGCGACGGGCTGTATATAGACGACCTCGGCGGCATAGGCACGGGACTTAACGCTCAATCGGGCGCGTACTCGTTGCAGGCGGGCGGCTTCCTTATAGAAAACGGCAAGCTGTCGCGTCCCGTTTCGCTCATAACCGTCGCCGGCAATATCATGACCGACTTCAACGACGTGATAGCCGTCGGCAACGACGAAAAGACGACGTACCACGGTATAAAGACCCCGTCGATAGCGATAGGCAGTCTTTCCGTTTCCGGTAAATAACGATGCCCAAGGTCTATACTTTCATCGCCGACGGCACGGAGGAGACCGAGCTTTTGTGCGTCGTGGATATCCTGCGCCGCGCCGGGATTGATGCTTTGACGGTATCGGTCGGCGGCGCGACGGTCACGAGCTCGCACGGCGTCAAGATAACTGCGGACATGACGATATCGGACTGCGCGTTCGACGACGCGGATCTGCTGTTCGTGCCCGGCGGCATGCCCGGCACGCAAACGCTTGCCGCCGACAAAACGCTGATACGCGCGATAGCCGATGCGCTCAAAAGCGGCAAACGCGTCGCCGCTATCTGCGCCGCGCCTGCGCTCGTGCTCGCTGCGAACGGCTTCCTCGACGGAAAGAAAGCGACGTGCTTCCCGACATTTGCGGATAGGATGTCGGCTTGCGAATACCTGCCGACCGCGCGCGTCGTCACCGACGGAAACGTCACCACGGCACGCGGCATGGGCTGTTCGGTCGACCTCGGGCTCGAGCTCGTCAAGCTTTTGACGGACGAGCAGACCGCGGAACAGATCAAAAACAGTATACAGTATTAAATGTCGTCATATCTAAAAAACAGCCCGACCGCGGTCGGGCTGTTTTTATGTGTAGTCGGGTTTATACTATCGTGTCGGCGGCGCGTCATACCGCGAAGAGATACAGGATCTGTACGAGGACGAGAAAATAGCCGATCAAGCGCGCGGAGAACACGCCGACCTCCTCTGGCTTGACCTCGGATAACCTCGGGTTGCCGCAGGATAACAAAAACAAAAATTTATAGCCGACGGACGCGATATAGTAAGCGAGCCTGTGCAGAAGAATGCCGACGAGCCCGATGATCTGGAACATGACAGTCATCGCCATATCCGCTTTGATATAGACATATAGGACCGAGCCGACCGTCAGCGAGACGATGAGGAGCGTTATCGTGATCGTGTTTACCGAAAAAAGTATTTTCTTCATTTTTGAGTCAGTCTCCTTCCTGCGGTATGTAAGCGAATTTCGCGCTTACGGAGATCAGCTTCACCGTGATATCGGGCGTTACGGGTCTAAGCGAGGAAAACGGGTACGTAAAATACGCTTCGCCGTTATAGGTGTACGGCGAATCGGGAGTTATGCTCCGATCGGGTCTTATCGTTATCGTGCCGAGGTCGTCCGCATATTCCGCGGAGCATTTCAACTCAACGACGAGCTCGGTTATTTCCCTGTACGGCATTGCTTTTATCTTGAAGCCGTACTCGTGTTTTACTGGCGTATTCGCGCTTTGCACAAATTCGGAGGAAACGGAAAAGTCGATAGTAAGATATTCTTTATAGTTATCCGTAGTGACGACGCCCGGTCTTAGGTCGGGACGGCGTTTTATCGCGCAGGCTATCCCGATGCACGCGGCAATGATAAGCACTGCCGTTACTACAAGGTCGGCGAGTATTATTTTGTTTTTTATCTCTTTGGACACAGGCGCTCCGCATGACTTTGAATAAGTCCGCATCGATCGTATCACATTGCGGGCGTGTTTGTCAATCTATTGAAGTATTTATATACGATATAACGCCGCAAGAGCGGCGGTTCAGCCGACGCGATCGCAGTCGGCTGTGGCGGCGGATTCCGCGGCGAGGCGTTTTTCAAACTCGTCGGCGCGGCTGTCGGGCATATATTTGACTATCATCGATATGTTGGCGACAAACGACAGCAGGGTAAGGTTGGTCTTGCTTATCGGTACGCCCGTTTTCTGCACGATGCGTTTGAGCATGTTGTCCGCGTTCTGTATGACGTAAGGCATCATGCGCTTTATGGAGAAGGAGGTCGTTTTGTACTCCGCCGCGACGATCTCGGCTATCGGGCTTATCTGCTTGAATTTGCCCGTGCAATAATACTGTATGGTGCGCGCAAGGTAGACGAATCCGTCGAGATTTGGTTGCACGCCGAGCTCGAGCAACAGCATTTCTATGCGCTCGAGCGACGGATTGTCGTTTACCGTAGGTGTCAGCATTTGTAGCTCCTTGCGTGATCGTCTTTTGTTCGGGCGGGCCGTCGGCGAAGCCGCCTTATTTGCCCCTTACTTATAATAACCTGTAAAAAACGCGTTTTGTCCGAAACGAGTTTGATATTTTTTTGTATTTTTTTGTTACGGCGCGATTTTCGGTTTTTTGCGCCGTGACGTCGGCGCGCGGGCGGACGGGAGCTGCGCCTTGCGTCGGAATAATGTTGATAACGGACGCGTGCAATCGCTTGACAAGTGCGGAGAAAATGTTTATAATGACTGTTAGCGTGGATTTTTCCGCGCTGTGCTCTTATTCGAAAAAACGAGTGGGGGCGGCAATACTACTAAAAGGAGGTAGAAGTAACAATGCCTACGATCAACCAGCTCGTAAGGAAAGGTCGGCAAAAGGTCGAGTATAAATCGCTCAGCCCGATCCTCGACAACAACCCGCAAAAGCGCGGCGTTTGCTTGTCCGTGACGACGACCACTCCCAAAAAGCCCAACTCCGCTTTGCGCAAGATCGCGCGTGTGCGTCTTGTCAACAAGATGGAAGGTACGGTCTATATTCCCGGCATCGGTCACAACCTGCAGGAACACTCGGTTGTGCTTGTCCGTGGCGGCAGAGTGAAGGATTTGCCGGGTGTGAGGTATCACATCATTCGCGGTGCGTTAGATACCGCGGGTGTGGCCAAACGCAAGCAAGCCCGCTCTAAGTACGGCGCAAAACGCGCAAAATAAAACGACATCGTATTCATCGCGATATGCTTCGTCAAGCGTCGCGTTCGCTCGGGTCACGTACCCGAAGTACGCTCCCCGTCGCGTCCGCTCGCGTTTCCTTGCCTATCGCGCGACTGCGATGTCGTTTGCCGCAGACCGTAATTCGACATCGTATTCATCGCGATATGCAATAACTTGCTTTATGAAAACGCGATAAGTCGTTCGGCTGTTGGTTTCGGACAAGCCGACGGCGGCGTTATGCGATGCGGTGCTTTTTGCGAAGTTTTGTTACCGTACATCAACCGTTTGCGTTTTTGCAGACACAAAAATCGAATAAGGAGATAATCATGCCGAGAAGAAGCGGGGTCCCTAAGAGGGACGTTTTACCCGACCCTATTTATAACAGCAAGGTAGTGACCAAGCTCGTCAATCAGATAATGCAAGACGGCAAGAAGGGCACTGCCCAGGCTATAGTATACGACGCGTTTTCCATTATAAAGGAAAAGACGTCGCTCGAGCCGCTCGACGTTTTCGATCAGGCTATGGTCAACGTCAAGCCGCAGCTCGAGGTCAAGGCGCGCCGCGTCGGCGGTTCGACTTACCAAGTGCCGCTCGAGATACGCGCAGACCGTCAGCAGACGCTCGCGATACGCTGGATAGTTTCGTTTGCGCGCAAGCGCGGCGAAAAGACCATGGACGAGCGCCTCGCCGCCGAGCTCATGGACGCTTACAACAATACCGGCGCGTCCGTCAAGCGCAAAGAAGAAATGCACCGCGTCGCGGATGCGAACAAGGCGTTCGCGCATTTCCGCTGGTAAAAAACATGACCGCATTGCCGATACGTCCGCTATCGTTCGCACGCGCGACCGTGACGGACCGCTCGCGGCGGTCGCAATAAAAGTATTTTGATGTCGAGGCTTCCTATAACGGACTTCGGCTCGAAAACGCACAATGTGACAGGAGGTCACAGACAAGGAACATGGCAAGAAAATTTGAACTGATAAACACGCGTAACATCGGTATCATGGCGCATATCGACGCGGGCAAAACGACTACCACGGAGCGCATACTGTTCTATACGGGCAAGGTGCACAAGATAGGCGAGACCCACGACGGCGGCGCGACCATGGACTGGATGGTGCAGGAGCAGGAGCGCGGTATAACGATCACCTCGGCGGCGACTACGACGCAGTGGCAGACCGGTCCGAAGGATCCGCTCACGCGTATCAATATCATCGATACCCCGGGACACGTCGACTTCACGGTCGAGGTCGAGCGTTCGCTCAAGGTCCTCGACGGCGCGGTCGCGGTGTTCTGCGCCAAGGGCGGCGTCGAGCCGCAGTCCGAGACCGTTTGGCGTCAGGCGGACAAGTACGGCGTACCGCGTATCGCTTACGTCAACAAGATGGACATCAACGGCGCGAACTTCTTCAACGTTCTCGACATGATGAAGACGCGTTTGCACGCCAACCCCGTCGCCATACAGCTGCCTATCGGCAAGGAAGAAACCTTTAAGGGCATGATCGACCTTATAACGATGAAGGCGGAGATCTACGAGGACGACCTCGGCAAGACGATCAACGAGACCGAGATACCCGAGGACATGAAGGCGATAGCCGAGGAATACCACGGCATCCTTATGGAAGCGGTCGCAGAGACCGACGACGCCATGATGGAACGCTATTTCGCCGGCGAAACGTTCACCGTCGACGAGATACGCGCGGCTATCCGCAAAGCGACGCTCGCTATGACGATGAACCCCGTTTGCTGCGGTTCGTCGTACAAGAACAAAGGCGTACAGAAGCTGTTGGATGCGGTAGTTTACTACCTGCCCAGCCCCGTCGATATAGCTCACGTCAAGGGCAATCTTCCCGACTCCGACGTTGTGGAAGAGCGCAAGACCGACGACAACGAGCCGTTCTCCGGGCTTGCGTTCAAGATCGCCGCCGACCCGTTCGTCGGTAAGCTCGCGTTCTTCCGCTGCTACAGCGGCGTCTGCCCCGCAGGTTCGTACGTGCTCAACTCGACCAAGGGCAAGAAGGAGCGCGTCGGACGCGTGCTCCTGATGCACGCCAACTCGCGTACCGATATCGACGAGATACGCGCGGGCGATATCTGCGCCATAGTCGGTCTTAAGGACACGACGACGGGCGATACGCTTTGCGATCCCTCGCACCCGATAGTGCTCGAGAGCATGGAATTCCCCGAGCCCGTTATCAACGTCGCCATCGAGCCCAAGACCAAAGCCGGCCAGGAAAAGATGACGATGGCGCTCGTCAAGCTCGCCGAGGAAGACCCGACTTTCCGCACTTACACGGACCACGAAACAGGTCAGACGATAATCGCCGGTATGGGCGAGCTTCACCTCGATATAATAGTCGACCGTCTGCTCCGCGAGTTCAAGGTCGAGGCAAACGTCGGTAAGCCGCAGGTCGCGTACCGCGAGACCATTCGCAAGAAGGTCGAGGCGGAGGGCAAGTATATCCGTCAGAGCGGCGGTAAAGGTCAGTACGGTCACGCCAAGATAATCATGGAGCCGCTCGAACAGGGCGCGGGCTATGTGTTCGAGGATAAGACCGTCGGCGGATCCGTTCCCAAAGAATATATCCCCGCAGTCGACAACGGCATACAGGAAGCGCGCTTGAGCGGCATACTCGCAGGCTACGAGTGCGTCGACTTCAAGGCGACGCTGTACGACGGAAGCTACCACGAGGTCGACTCGTCCGAAATGGCGTTCAAGATCGCCGGCTCGATGGCGTTCAAAGACGGCATGAAAAAGGGCGATGCGTATCTGCTCGAGCCTATCATGAAGGTGGATATCACGCTTCCCGACGAGTACCTCGGCGACGTTATGGGCAACGTAAGCTCGCGTCGCGGCAACCTTATGGGCACGGACCTCGTCAACGGCAGCCAGACCATCCACGCGGAGATCCCGCTTTCCGAGATGTTCGGTTATGCGACCGACCTTCGTTCGCGCACGCAGGGCCGCGGCAACTACACCATGCAGTTCGACCACTACTCCGAAGTGCCGCGCAACATCGCCGAGAAGATAATCGGCGAGCGCAGCAAGGCTAACGCGTAAGGCAGAGCGACGATCGAATACGGTAAAAAACGCGTCGGCGTTCGTCACGGCGCGACGGAAACAATTTTTCAAAATCCGCGTCAAAACGGTTGAAGTTTTCGGATAAATGTATTATAATAAGACGAACTCAAAAAACAAGTAAAATTTCCCGGAGGAAACAATAATGGCTAAGGCTAAATTCGACAGAAGCAAACCGCACGTCAACATCGGCACGATCGGCCACGTTGACCACGGCAAGACCACGCTTACCGCGGCGATAACCATGGTGCTTGCAGCCAAAGGCTTGGCTGAGCAGATGCGTTACGATCAGATCGACAAAGCGCCCGAAGAGAAGGCGCGCGGTATCACCATCAACACCTCGCACGTCGAGTACCAGACGGCTAACCGTCACTACGCGCACGTCGACTGCCCGGGGCACGCGGACTACGTTAAAAACATGATAACGGGCGCGGCTCAGATGGACGGCGCTATCCTCGTCGTCGCCGCTACCGACGGCGTCATGCCTCAGACCCGCGAGCACATCGTTCTCGCGCGTCAGGTCGGCGTTCCCAAGATCGCCGTCTTTATGAACAAGACCGATCAAGTGGACGATCCCGAAATGCTCGACCTCGTCGAGATGGAAGTCCGCGAACTCCTTACGAAGTACAACTTCGACGGCGACGGCGCGCCCGTCGTTCGCGGCAGCGCTCTCAAAGCGCTCGAAGCCGCGCAGGGCGGCAAGGCGGACGATCCCGCTTGCGCGTGCATAATGGAGCTTATGGAAGCTGTCGATAACTACATCCCCACTCCGGCGCGCGACGTCGACAAGCCCTTCCTTATGCCCGTTGAGGACATATTCACGATAACCGGCCGCGGCACAGTCGCTACGGGCCGTGTCGAACGCGGTCAGATCAAGGTCGGCGATCCCGTCGAGATAGTCGGTATCAAAGCGACGAAGAGCTCGGTCGTCACCGGTATAGAAATGTTCCGTAAGACGCTCGACAGCGCGCAGAGCGGCGACAACGCCGGTATCCTTCTCCGCGGCGTCGACCGTAAGGACATCGAGCGCGGACAGGTCATCGCGAAGCCCGGCTCGATCACCCCTCACACCGAGTTCAAGGCAGAGGTCTACGTCCTTAAGAAAGAAGAAGGCGGCCGTCACACCCCGTTCCTTAACGGCTATCGTCCGCAGTTCTACTTCCGCACCACCGACGTTACCGGCTTGGTCAACCTTCCGAAGGACGTCGAGATGGTCACCCCCGGCGACAACGTAACGATGACCGTTCAGCTCATCCACCCGATCGCTGCGGAAAAGGGACTTCGCTTCGCTATCCGCGAGGGCGGCAGGACCGTCGGCTCGGGCGTTATTTCCGAGATCATCAAATAATAAGTCCAAAGGACTTGATAAATCGAAACAAAGAAAACGACTCGAAAGGGTCGTTTTTTTGTGCTCAAATTACTTTCCGTGAGAGATGGGGAAGTGACGGCGTGTCGGGTAATGCAACGACTTCGCCGCCGCCGACGGCACGACACGTGCACCCTCTTCGCCGCCGCCGACGGCACGACACGTGCACCCTCTTCGCCGCCGCCGACGGTACGACACGTGCACCAACTTCGCCGCCCCCTTT
>CAJTND010000025.1 GCA_910577995.1 uncultured Christensenella sp.
AATCAAGCTCTCTCACTATGGACTTTTATCTAACTTTCGGCTCTTTTGTTCCTTTGCGAAAAATCCATTACAATTAACACAACTAAACCACAAAAGCATTGACAAGACGGGTGTTTTGGGTATATAATCTATGGTATGATAAACAAACAAAAGACGGTGAAGATGAGAGCGTGCGCAGTCGTGCTGTCGGTGCTGATCACGCTTACGGCGATGACGGTATTCGGTTGCGGAAATGGGCGCAGCGGCGGCGGTGACAGTACGACAGTGACGGTGACCTTTATAACGGAAGGCGAGGAAACGTCGTCGACGGTCATTAAGGGCGAGCGCGTCGAAGAGCCCGAAGCTCCGACAAAGCCGAGCGATGCCGGTCATACTTACAGCTTTTACGGGTGGTATACCGATGGCGGCGAGCGGTATGATTTCAACACCGTAGTTACGCAAGATATGACGCTCACTGCAAGGTTCTATGCGACGGCGAGAAAATTCGAGGTGAAGTACATAGACGAGAGCGGCGCGACGTCGGTCGAAGTCGCCTACGGAACAAAGGCTGAAAGACCCGACGATCCCGTCAAGCCGAGCGACGCGGGCCATACGTACAGCTTCGACGGTTGGTATACTTCCGGAGGCGAGCGGTACGACTTCGATAGCGTCGTGACGGACAATATAACGCTTACCGCGCGGTTCACAAAAACGGCGAGGCTGTATACGGTAAAATTCGTATGCGACGGGACGATAACGGAAAAGAGCTGCGAATACGGCGCTAAGGTCGCCGAGCCGACCGCGCCCGAAAAGCCCGACGGCGAAAAGACGGAGTATGCTTTTCTCGGTTGGTTCACTGTAAGCGGCGAGAAGTACGAGTTCGGCGCGGCGGTGGTCGGGGATATCGAGCTGTTCGCGAGATACTCGGCGACGGACAAGCCGAAAGTGACTTTCGTTAACAACGGCGAAACCGTTTCGACGGTGTACGTTAAGCGCGGAACGACGGTCGCGCGTCCGCAAGACCCGACCAAGCCGAGCAGTGCGGAATACGAATACGCGTTCGAGTTTTGGAGCGACGGTAATGGCGCATACGACTTTGCATCGGCGGTCACCGAGGACCTGACGCTCACCGCGGAGTACAAAGAGAGCAGGCGGAGATATACGGTGACTTTCGAAGCGAACGGTGTGGAATATCATACGGCGACGGTCGAATATGGCGGCACGGTCGCGATGCCGAGCGAACCGTCGGGCGCAGGCGGCGAGGAGTTCATCGGATGGTTCGACGGCAAAACGGAATGGACGGCAAGCTCGAGAGTTGAGCGCGACACGACGCTCGTCGCGCGGTTCGGGCAGGTCTATATCTTTGAAGAGAACGCGGACGGCTACACGGTAACGGGCGTCAGGAAGCCAATACCGAGCGGCATAGCGGAGATCCCGAGCGTTTATAACGGTCGGGCGGTGACGGCAATAGGCGAAAGCGCATTTGTCGGCGCGACCTGGCTGAAACGGTTGATCCTGCCGAGCGGACTTCGCGAGATAGGCGAGTATGCGTTCGGCGACTGCGCGGAGCTCGATAGCGTTGAGTTCAACGCAGGGATATTGCATATCGGGTCGGGTGCGTTCATGCAATGCGGTCTGAAAGAAGTGACATTGCCCGACAGCGTTGCGACGGTGGGCGAGCTCGCATTTTCGGGCTGTTACGAGCTGACGGAAGTGCGCATATCCGCAACGGCGGAGGAGATAGGCGAGTATGCTTTTACCGATTGCGGCGACGGGCTGACGATATACTTCGGCGGCGACGAGGCTATGTGGCAGAGCATCGCTCGGACAGATTACGAGATGTTCGGCGTCACGCTCGTATACGGAACAGAGTGATTGCGGTCGTGGTAGAATTGTGTCTCCATTCCGCTGCTTAGGATCGCGCCTCAAAAAGGCGGCGAAGCCGTTGCGAATATTAAGCGATTCGTCAATATAGCTTTTGTTATAGCGCAAGTAATATAAAATTATTTCGTTAGAGGTTCTCGTCAAAATAATAACGGGTGAGCATTTATCAAAGCGCAATATGTTCATCTTATCCAAACCGATATCAATACTTGTTAGATACAGTTTCGATCGCGGAGATCGATCGTTTGAGCGTCCGGCGACGCTCTTTTTTGTTGCGGAATATTAAAATACGGTTAAATTTCGGGAAAATACTCGGATAGTCGGAAAAAGGGGTTGCAAAAAAAGGGTTTATGTGGTAAACTAATTTTACTGTGCGCATTTGTACGGGGGCTTTTGCTTGCCGTGCGGCGGCGCAAAGGAGAGATCATGGCAAAGACCGAAGAACCTACCGTACTTTTCGGAAAGTCCAAGTGGATATGGGCGGCGGAAAACGACGGTAACGATTCCAATATAATATTGCGCAGAGTTTTCGCGCTCCCCACCGACAGCCGTCCGCCTGCGCGCGCGTTTTGCCGTGTCGCTTGCGACACGCATTATTATCTCTACGTCAACGGCAACGCCGTTGTTTGGGAGGGCGGGCTCAATCGCGGTAAGAGCGCGTATTACGACGAGTTCGATATAGCTAAGTATCTTATCAAGGGCGAGAATGCGATAGTGGCATACTGCCGTTATTATTCCGCCGACGGGCGTGATCTCGTGACGAGCGGCAAGCCCGGGTTTATTTTCGAGTGCAACGACCTCGGTATATTCAGCGATGCGCAGTTCGTCGCTTACGAGAACCCCGCGTACAAAAAGGGCGCGGCGTCCAACTGCTGTTATGCCGGCTCGACCGTCGTTTACGACGCGTCGCTCGAGGGGCAGATACAGAACGTGCTCGATCCGACTTTCAAGTCGTCCTTGTTCGTTCCCGCTACTGTCGGCGACGGTTATCCCGACGCGGCGCACGGCGTGCTTTTGCCGCGCCCCGTTCCGCTCGAAAGGTTTTCCGCGTCGCCGGTCATCGCGCGCCCGAAAAAGGTCGCCGATCAGTTCAGCGGCGATACCTATACCATCGCGCTGCCGCGCGAGATGCGCGTCACGCCGTATTTCGAGTTGGCGGGCGAGGGTCAGGAAAAAGTGCTTGTCTACACCGACCGCAGCGACTGTCAGGGCTGCTTCGGCGACGAAAAGAGCATATACCGCGGGCACACGCTCGAATATACTACCAAGCCGACGCTCAACGTTTTCGAGGGCTTAGTGCCTATGACGGGCAGCGAGCTGATATTCGTCATGCCGCGCACGGTGCGCGCCGTTAGGCTCGGCTATCGCGAGATAGGCTACAATGCGGAGCGTTCCTGCGCGTTTTCCGTCGACGACGGCGCGCTCAACGCCTTGTTCGACAAGGCGGTCAACACGCTGTATTGCAGCATGGGTTCGACGCTTATGGACACGCCCGAGCGCGAACGCACGTTGTGGATGGGCGACGGCTCGATAGCCGCGCGCGCGCTTTACCTCGCGTATGCGGACGCCGCGCCGCTCGTGCGCAAGGCGATAGGCGATATCCTCGACCATGCCGAAAACGACGTGCTGTATTCGTGCGTGCCCGGCAACGTGCCCGTCGACATCCCGTCGCACGGACTGATAGCGCTCGGCGAGCACGGCATATTCGCGCAGTACCGCAACTTTATCGGCGACGCGTCGCTGTTCCGCACGGACTATCCGCGGCTTTGCGATTACCTTATGCTCTGGGAAATGAGCGAGCACGGCGTCGTGCCGCGCGAGGGCAATCGCCGCTGGTACGACAATCTTTACAACGTCGACGAAACGCTCGTCGAGAACGCGCTCTATTATTCGGCGTGCAAGTTCCTGCTCGAGGTCGGCGCGGAGATAGGCGAACACGAGTACGACGAGACTTTCGGCGACCGCATGGACAACATCGCGGAATTCATCGAGAGCGCGTGGGACGGGCTCGGCTATACGACGCTCGGCGACGCTTACGACGACAGAGCCAACGCGCTCGTCGCGCTGTGCGGGCTCGTGCCCGACGACCGCCGCGAGGCGGTGGCGCGCCTGCTCGCCGCGACGCTCGGCTGCTCGCCTTACTTTGAATGGGCGGCGGTGGAAGCGCTCGCCGCGCTCGGTCGGAGCGATCTCGCGCTCAAACGCTTTACGTCGCGCTATGCGGCGATAGCGCGGTCGGAGGATACGACGCTCGGCGAGGACTTCAACGGGTTCGGCACGAAATGCCAAAGCTATCAGACCGCGGTCGTTTCCGAGCTGATACAGGTCTTCGGCGGTATCGACGTCAGAAAGGGCGCGAGCCTGATAACGGTCTCGCCCGACTTCACCGCGTTCAGGGAGTTCAAATGCTCGATCAAGCTCGCTACGGGCGAGCTCGACGTCAAATTCAAAAACAACGGGTCGCGCATCGATCTCGTCATCGAGAACGGCACGACGGCAAAGCTGACGCTCGACGTGCGTCCCGAGCTCGTCGGTCGTCCCGTCGAGCGCCGCACTATCGTTCTCAACAAGGGAAAGAATAAATTTTCCATCTGAGGAAGATACTCTTTTCGACGGCTAAGGTAGGACATGAAGCAAAAGATCCTAATGACTTTCATAGAATCGGGGTTCGGACATATTTCGTCCATGGAGAGCATCTATACCGCGCTCCGCGACGAGTATTCCGAGCTTTACGATATAGATAAATCGTATATCATGTGCGAGGACGGGTTTCCCGCGCTTTTGTGGTGGAACAAGTTTTTTATCAAGCAGGTGGAAAACACCAATAAGATCCACGGCTTCGGGCAGTTCATATTCTCGTTGATAAGCCTGCTCGGCGGGCACAAGCTGATGCGTTTCGTGCACAGGAACCTCGCGTTCCGCTCGTTCCGTCAGGGGCTCGCCGCGATAGCCAAGCGCAAGCCCAACGTCATCGTCACCAACCATTACTTTACCAATCTTCTCGCCGTCGAGTACAAGCGGCGCGTCGATCCCAACGTCCGCATCATAAACTACAATCCCGACAACACGCTCCATTCGTTTTGGGACAGGCGCGACGGGATATTCGTCGTCAACAACAAAACTGCGTTTGACCGCGCGCTCAAACTGAAATTCAAGTACGAGAACCTGCGCGAGGTCACGCCGTGCGTGCGCGGCGTAGTCGAGGCGAACAAGCTCGACCGCGCTCAGCTCCGCGAGAAGTTCGGCCTGCCGCAGGATAAGTTCACCGTCGTGATAGCGGACGGCGGGTATATGTTCGGCAAGGGCACGGAATACGCGCGCAAGCTGATAAAAAGCGGACTGCCGATAACGCTCTGCATACTCGCGGGCAAAAACGAAAAACGCTTCAACGAGTTCAGCGCGATAGCCGAGGGCAAGGGCAAGCTCAAGCTGAAGGACGGCATGACGCTCCGCGTGTTCGGGTTTTTGGACAACGCGCACGAGCTGTACGGCGCGGCGGACGTTTTCCTGACCAAGGGCGGACCGAACGCGGTGCTTGACAGCGTTTATATGCGCACGCCCGTCATGATCAATCTTTGTCCGCACATGATCGAGGAGATGACCGTCAAATACTTCATCGACGAGCACGGTTGCGGCGAGCGCGCGTTCAATAAGGGCAAGACCGTCAAACGCATCGCCGCGCTGATGAAGGACCCGTCCGATCTCGAACGCTACCGCGCCAATATAGAGAAATTCCTCGACTACGGAAACGGCGCGTCGGCTGTCGCCGCCATAATCGACGACGAAGCCGCCAAACAGCGCGCGGCGGACGCCGAACGCGGCGTTTATTACGACTGCGACCTCGGCAAGAGCAAGGCGAGCGAATCGGTCATGAATATCCTCGGCGATCTGCTTACCGACGAGACGGACGCCGCGCCCGCGCCGCTCGTAAAGGAAGAGCAAAGCGAAGCCGTCGTCAAATGAACACGAAAAACTATAAAAGGCTTTTCGCGGAGGTTTACGAAAAGGGCGAGATAGACAAAGAGCTTTACGATCTTCTGCTCGGCGAGATAGAGGTCGACGGCAAAATGACCAAGCGTATCTATAAGCTGTATCTCGAGGAGCTCGAACGCCGCCGAGCGTTCGACGTCGACGGTACGCCGTTCGACACTCGCAACAGCGCGAAAACGGACGGTACATACGTTTATATGCGGCCGAAAAGACCGTTCTGGCATTTCTGGCACGCGGTATCGGCGACGCTGTTCAAGTTCATAGGTTGGTTCGGGAGCGGCGTCGGTTACGGCGTTTGGCGGATAAAGGACAGAAAAAAACTCAAAAAGCTCAAACGCAAGCCGTTCATAACGGTGTCCAATCATGTCGGCTATATCGACGCGGTGCTCACTCGGCGCGCGATGGGCTGTAAAAAACAGTATATCGTCGCCGCGCCGCACAACTGTAAAAACACGTTCGGCGGCAGAGTGCTCAAATCGGCGACGATGATACCGCTGCCGATAACGCTTAGCGGCACGAAGCTCTTTAACGAGCGGTTGGAGTATGTCCGCGACCGCAACGCGGCGATACACTTTTACGCCGAAAAGGCGATGTGGGTGCGCTACCGCAAGCCGCGCCCGTACAAGGACGGCGCGTTCGTATACGCGGATAAGCTGGACGTGCCCGTCGTGCCGATGCTGTATTGCTTCAAGCGCGCGCGCGGACTGCGCAGGCTGTTCGGGCTGGCAAAAGCCGTCGTGCGCATCGCCGACCCGATATTTGCGGATAAGTCGCTGCCCATGCGCGAGCGGCGCGCCGACCTCGCCGAGCGCAGTGCGAAAGCGGTACGGGAGCTTTATGAGGATTTTTACGGCATACCGCTCGAATATCTGCCAGAGCGCGAAAAGATCGGCGCGGCGGCGGAACGAACGAACGATGCGGAGGCTGCGGCTGACGGTACGGCGGACGCGGACGTTGCGGAAAACGTCGGCACGGAGATAACTCGGGACTAAATAAAACGGAAGAGAAACTGTCATGACAAAAACGATAGCTATAGCAAACCAGAAAGGCGGCGTCGGCAAAACGACGACATGCATCAACCTCGCGGCGTTCTTCGCGGCGTTCGGCAAACGCGTGCTCATAATCGACAACGATCCGCAGGGCAACGCGTCGAGCGGTCTGGGCATAGAAAAGCACAAGGTCAAAAAATCGGTATACAGTCTTATAGTCGGCGATTGCACGGCGAAGGAGGCGATAGTGCCGACGGGCGTCGCGGGGCTGGATATCATCCCGTCGAATATCGACCTTGCGGGCGCGGAGGTGGAGCTCGTCAGTCTCGAGGACAGAGAGAACTCGCTCAAACGCGCGATAGGTCCGATAAAGCAGGACTACGACTACATATTCATAGACTGCCCGCCGTTCATCGGGTTGCTCACGCTCAATGCGCTGACTGCGGCGGACTCCATACTCATCCCGATGCAGGGCGAATACTTCGCGCTCGAGGGCTTGAGCCAGCTGATGAACACTATCAAGCTGACCAAGAAGATACTCAACCCCGGGCTCGAGATAGAGGGCGTCGTCGTAACGATGTTCAATTCGCGCACCAATCTAGTAAACTCCGTCGCGGAGGAGATAACGCGGTACTTCGGGAAAAAGGCGTTCACGACGCGCATACCGCGCAGCGTCAGGCTCGCCGAAGCTCCGTCGTTCGGCTTGCCGATATCGCAGTTCGACCCGACGTCGACGGGCGGCATCGCGTATAAAAACCTCGCCGAAGAAATGCTCAACAGGAATCGCGACCCGTTCACGCCGATAAAGAACCTGTCGGCGCTCAAAAAGAAGCAGCAGTAACGCCCTAGCGGACTTTTTCGGGGAATTCGGAAAAGTGCGGTAAAGGGATTGACAAACGCAATAATAAATGTTATTATATTTGCCGTAGCCTGCCGACCGATAGGCTGCGGCACGCACGGCGCGGCATAGTCCAACGCGGCGCGGAATACGATAATAACGATGCGGAAATGGCTCAATGGTAGAGCAGTAGCTTCCCAAGCTGAAGGTTGCGGGTTCGATTCCCGTTTTCCGCTCCACGAGGTGTAGCGCAGTTGGTAGCGCGCATGGTTCGGGACCATGAGGCCGCGAGTTCGAGTCTCGCCACTTCGACCAGATAGACACGCCGCAAGGCGTGTTTTTACTTTGACCGCTCTAAAAACTCGTCGAGCCTCTTTGCCTCTGCCAAACTGTATTCACGGCTTACGTCGCTGTAAATGTCCGCTGTGGTAGATATTTCCGAATGCCCGAGCCACGATTGCACTACTTTCATAGGCACGCCCGACTCCAACGCGCGCGTTGCGAACGAATGCCGCAAATCGTGAAGAGTGTGTGCAGGGCAGTATTTCTTGAACTGTTTGGACACATAATCGGAATGAAAAGGGAACAGCGCACCACCACTCGGTAACTCGGATAACAGCTTATGCAAATTATCGAATAATGGGATATATCTATCCGACAACTGCGTTTTCGTTCCGCGGATATGAATGATTTGTCTTTGCTCGTCCACGTCCTCGCGGCGAACGGCAAGCGCTTCGTTACGACGGCAACCCGAATACAAAACGAATAAATAATAGTATTCGAGTTTCGAGCCGTGTATCGCTCGGATAAATTCGGATTGCTCGTCCGCTGTCAGCGCAATGCCTTTATTTCGCTTTGCCTTACAGCTCCGTACTCCCAACATAGGATTGAAGTCTATAAGCCGCTCGGCGACCGCTTGTCGGAACGCGCCCGACAAAAGATTATGCACGCTTTCGCGCGTCCTCGCCGCCGATACTGCGTTCAATATCTTTTGCAAGTCCATAGGTCGCACGTCCGCAAGCGTTAGATCGCAGGGCAGGTTGGGCGCGATATGCAATCGGATATTGCGTTGCATTTGCTTAAAGGTCTCCGACGCTACAACGTTTCGCTTGTATACGTCTATAAACTCGTTGAGCCATTGCAGTATAGTAAATTCGCGCGGCATGTTTAACTCCTATTCAAGCGGCTCAAAAAAACCTTGTTGCCGCTACGGAAAATTGCTCGCACAATTCGTCAATATGAGGACTCTCATTGAATTTAGTCATTTTTGTTTTCACTCCTTTCCGTAATTTTTACGGTTGAAAACAGTATAACCGTAATTTTTACGGTTGTCAAGACATTTCCGTAATTTTTACGGTATAATTTTTATATGGATATATTTCAACAGCGTTTAAGATCTATACGTAAAGAAGAAAATTGCACTCAAAAGGAGTTTGCAAATAGATTACAAACCACTGATGATTGTATTTTTGCATGGGAAAATGGTCGAAGCCAACCCCCAATAGAAATGATACGAAAGATGTGCATAGAGTTTAATATATCAGCGGACTATCTGCTTGGTTTAGAAAACGACGACGGTACAAAGACATACAACAACACATACAACAATTACGGCACGCACCAAGGCGACGTAAAATTTTAATGGAAGGAATATGTTTAATTTTGAACTAAATAATGACGAAGCCAATATAATTAACGAAATAGCAACATTGTTTTTAGAGGGCATTAGTGAAAACAATATTAAAATAGAAGAAACGAGTATAAACAGATTAGTAAAATTTACGTTCTTAGATCCTGATGATAGTGAATTTTCTATTATAGACTTTTACTCAATTCTTGTTTATTTAACTTGGGCAATGCGTAATGTCAGTATAAGATATACAGGAAAGTTTGAAGTAAATGACGATAATAGTACAATAATAAAAAAACTCAGAGCAAAAATAAATTATTTATTGAACAACAAGCTCAAAAGTGAATTTATATATTTTGATTATGAGGATTGTATTGAAACAATCCAAAATAATCAACAAAAAGCTATAATTGATAAATTAGGAACTAACTACGAAAAAATAAAATTATATCCACCTGTATATAAAAAATTCAAAGAAGAAAACTGCAAAGTAAAATATGTGCTTTGCTGTGAAGATAAAGCAATCTTAGTACCGGAATATGGACAATATTTTGTCTATCAAGAAAAAATCTAAAAATATTGTCTACTCGGTTTTTTATCTACTTGTTGACCCCGGTCATGTCGGCTCCGATACGCTCTTTGCCAAACAGTCTTTATCGCGTGTTCTCGCGTTGCTTCTCTTTTGAGCAATAGGTGTTCGGATCGACCCTTCTCGGCATTGCTTTGTCGAGAGTACGACATTTCGTTTTTTTGTTAGATAAGGGTATCCGTGCGTTAAGCGTGGGCGCTACTCCCGTGTAACTAATTTCGTTTACTCTCTGTACGTATTCGTACAGTGGTACGACAGCGGGTGAACGGCTCCGCCCTCGCTCCGC
>CAJTND010000026.1 GCA_910577995.1 uncultured Christensenella sp.
AACATCTTTTTATCGTCGCCAAAGAGACTCCTCGCTCCGCTCGGAGTGACAAACAGGCTTGGCGGCAAGCCTACTTTACTCGTACTCCACGTCGTACAGATACAGTCCGTACGGCGGCGCGGTGTCCTTTGCGGCGGTGCGGTCGCGCGCGGCAAGCAGCGCCTTGATATCGACGGGCTCGCCGTGCCCCGCCTTTATCATGAGCGCGGCGATAATGCGGACCATGTTATACAAAAACCCGTTCGCCGTGATGAACATTTTGATAAACTTCCCGTCGTCCTCGAACCGCACCGAATACACCGTGCGGACGGCGTTCTTCGCGCCGCTGCCGTGCGCCATGAACGTGGTAAAGTCATGCGTACCGACTATATCCTCGGCGATGCGGCGCATGCTCTCGCAGTCCGCATCGCCGACGGCGACCGCACGCCCGTCGAGAAGAGGCGACCTTTCGCCGCGGTACATCAGATACATATATGTTTTGCGCTTTGCGGATTTTCTCGCGTCGAAACCGTCGTCCGCGCGGCGGCAGTCCGACACCCGCACCGACCTCGGCAGATGCGCGTTGAGCGCGCCGACTATCGTCTTGTTTTCGTACTCTCGCGACAGCTCGAAGTGCGCGACCTGCGCTATGGCGTGCACGCCCGCGTCCGTCCGTCCCGAGCCGACGACGTGCGTCCGCTCGCCCGACAGCCGAAACACCGCGTTTTCCAAAGCGTCCTGAACGCTTCGTCCGCTCGGTTGGCTCTGCCAGCCGCAAAAGCCGGTGCCGTCGTAGCTTACCGTTATCCTGTAACGCATGCCGACCTCGCGCTATATCCCGAGCATGGGTATGAACGCCCAGCCGAGCCAATTATATTTGAGGAACAGTATGCACACGAACACCGCGCACCAAACCAAGAGCGCGACAACGTCGCCGACGTGAAATTTCAGTTTTTTCATGCGCGTCCTGCCCTTTGCGCCGCGGTAACAGCGGCTGTCCATAGCGTCGGCGAGGTCGTCGGCGCGGCGGAAGCTCGACACGAACAGCGGGATAAGCACGGGCAGCATAGCTTTTATCTTCTTAAAAGGATTGCGCGACTCGAACTGCGCGCCGCGCGCTTTCTGGGCGTTCATTATCTTGTCGGTTTCCTCTATAAGCGTCGGGATCAGTCTGAGCGCGATGCTCATGATCAGCGCGAGCTCGTGCACGGGCAGACGCAGTTTTTTCAGCGGCGACAGCAGGCTTTCCAGCCCGTCGCAAAGCTCGGTCGGCGTGGACGTAAGCGTCAGCACCGTCGGCATGAGCACGAGCAGCAACAGCCGCCAAGCGAGCTTTATAGACGCGTAAATGCCGCTGAGATAGATGTGGAATATGCCCCACTCGGCGAGCGGCTCGGAGTTCTTGTCGGTGTAGAACACCGTCATAAGCACCGTCGTGAACAGCACTATGACGATAACGGTTTTCAAGCCTTTCAGCACTTTCAGCGGCGGCACGCGCGAGAGCGCTATCGTCAGCGCGAGAAAGAAAGTCAGAAACCCGAACGAGAAAAAGCTCTCGCAAAAAAACACCATGACGATATACAGCAGAAGTATCGTCAGTTTGAATCTCGGGTCTGCGCGGTGGACTATCGAACCCGACGGGTAGTACTGTCCTATCGTTACGTCACGCATTCTCCACCGCCTTTGCTATCGAGTCCGCGAGCTCGTCCGCAGTGAGCGCGGTCGGGTCGACGGGCGCGCCGCCCTCGTACAGCCGCATCGCTATCTCCGTGGCGAGCGGAAGCCTTACGCTGCCCGCCGCTTCGAGCGCGGCGCGGTCGCCGAACAGCTCGCGCGGCGAGTACACGCCGACGACACGTCCCTTTTGCATCACCGCTATCCTGTTGCAGTATTCCGCTATCTCGTCCATATTGTGCGAGATCATGACAACGGTCGGGCATACCGAGCGTATGTTCTTTACAAGCTCCATGACGGCGCGCTTGCCGCGCGGATCGAGCCCTGCCGTCGGTTCGTCGAGCACGAGTATCTGCGGCTTCATCGCAATAACGCCCGCGAGCGCGACGCGGCGCTTCTGTCCGCCGGATAGCTCGAACGGCGAGCGGTCCTTTATCGTCGTATAGTCCAGCCCAACAAGCTCTATCGCCTGCCGTGCGCGCTCGGTCTGTTCCTCCGCGGACAGCCCGAGGTTTTTCGGACCGAACTTGACGTCCTTTTCCACGGTATCGTCGAACAGCTGATGCTCTGGATACTGAAAGACCATGCCGACGGTAGACCGCAAACGTTTGAGGTCGAGCTTGCGCGCCGACAGATCCATACCGTCGACGACTACCGTGCCGCAACGCTTGCCGACGCGTGTAAGCGCGTTGAAATGACTGACGAGCGTCGATTTGCCCGCGCCCGTTCCGCCTATTATCCCGAAAAGATCGCCCTCGCGGATATCGAGATCGACGCCGAACAGCGCCTGCGTCGCGAACGGCGTTTTCGGGCTGTAAGTATACGAAAGCTCTTTTACATCTATTATACTGCGCGCGTCGGGCACGTTCTCTGCGTCGCACGCCGCGATAGGCTCGTCGCTTTTATCCGCGCCCGCGGCTTTAAGCGCGGCGAGCGTGCCGTCGACGAATTCGTCGGTGTACAGCGGCGAGCCGACGTCCAATCCGCGCGCTTTGAGCATGGTTGCGAGCTTGACGGGCATTGGCACGTCCAGCCCCGCGCGGTCGAATACTTCGGGCGTCGAAAAAAGCTCTCTGCCGCCGTCGGCTACTATCCTGCCCTTGTCGAGTATAACTATCCTGTCGGCGAGCGCGGCTTCTTCCATGAAATGCGTTATCATGACGACCGCCATGCCCTCCTCGCGGTGCAGGCGCATCACCACGTCGAGCACCTCCGCCCTGCCGTCGGGGTCGAGCATGCCCGTCGCCTCGTCGAGTATCATCAGTTCGGGCTTGATAGCGAGCACGCCCGCAATGGCGACGCGCTGTTTCTGTCCGCCCGAAAGCCGAAACGGTCCGCTCGTCGCATACTCGCTCATACCGACACACGACAGCGCCCAATCGACGCGCGCGCGTATCTCGTCGGGCGGAAGCCCGAGGTTTTCCGGACCGAAAGCGACGTCGTCCTCGACCACCGTCGTCACCATTTGATTATCGGGATTTTGAAAAACGACGCCTATCTTCTTGCGTATCTCGAAAAGATCCTTGTCCTCGGTCGACTTGCCGTCGACGGTCACACTGCCGCCGTCGGGCACGAGCAGTCCGTTGCAAAGCCGCGCGAGCGTCGACTTGCCCGAGCCGTTGCACCCGACCAGCGCGACGAACTCGCCGCGCTCGACGGAAAGGCTGACGGACTTCAACGCCTGTATATATTCGTCGTCGCCGCTCTCGTACGAGTAGTCGACGTTCTTGAATTCCAAAAAAGGCATGACTGAATTTTATCACCGCCGAAAAAAAAAGTCAATCGATTACGACGGCAGTCGGAGAAGATACGCTCGACGGGCGTTTATCGCACAAAAAAAGGACCTGCGCTCTGCAAGCCCTTTTTATGTCTTATGGGTCTATCGGTCTACGCCGCGGACTATCGACGATTCGAAAAACGCGTAGTCGAGATAGAGGTTGGTCAGACCGTTGATGGTGAAGCCCGTGACTACCGCGAGGTCTTTGCCGCCGTACTTGTTGGTGAACGTGAGCGTCGCGGAGTCCTCGGTCGCCGCGGTGTTCTCATCGAGCATCGGCGCGTCGAGTATATCATCCATCGACGCGTGCTCTACGTCGTCGTAGTAGCACAGCCACACCGAGCCGAGGAGTATATCAGTGCCGACCTTGTCGTCGAACTTGATACGGAACGAATACTCGCCGTTTTCCTCGATGTCCTCGAGCTTAAAGACTATCACACCGCCGTACTCCTCGTAGCCGAACTTGCGGTCGCAGATTATAGTCGCTCTGCCGCTCTCGTTGAGCCCGACCGCGCGTTCTCTCTCGCGGCTGACCGTAAGATCGAGCATGGGCAGGATCTCGAGCGCGAAGCACGCTATGACTATAACGGCGCAAAGCACGGAAACTATCTTATTCAAGCCTTTGAGCTTGACCTTGGTACGGGGATATGTTTTTTTGGAATAGAAATAGCCGAAGCCCGTTGCCGCACAGCAGAGCGCGCCGAACACGCCGACGGCGACGCCGCCCATATACATCGAATCGACCGACGAGTGCGAGCCTATGTCGCCCGCCGCGTCCAGAGCGACGCCGAGCGCGATCACGCCGAATATGAGCAGTCCGATAGCGGTATTGCCGAGCGGCATAGCCTTTTCGCCGTTCTTTATGAGCTTATAGCTCAAGCCCACGCACGCGCAGTGCAGCACCGTGAGCAGCAGGAACGCTAGGTACGCCGCGCCGGCGAGCATGATTGACGACACCGACGCGCCGAATATGCCGAGCATGCTCGTGCCGCCGAATATAACGCCGAGCGCGCCGAAGCCGTTTTGCGAGAAGCTCGAACTGCCGACCTTGACGCTCAGGAAGGGAGTCAGCGCGAATATAAGCCCGATAAGCGCGAGCCCCGCCGATGCGCAATACGCTATAAAAGATATCTTGCGCTTTTTCTTTGTAGCCGCATCGACTTCCTTCGGCTCTTCCTCTTTCTGCTCGAACGGGTCGGACGGACGCGTCGTGACGAAAGCGCCGCTGCTGCGTTGGTCGAACGGCGTTCCGCCGTATGCACTTTCGTAAGACCCGTCGCTTTTCTTCTCCGTATCGTCGCTGCGCGAGTCGAACGGCGTTCCGCCGTAGGTGCGCGCATAAGAAACGTCGTCGGGTTCGGGGCTATGCGCCGCCGCGGCAGGCTTCTGCTCGGCAAACGGCGGCCGTTCCGTCGCCGTCGGTTCGGGCGTCGCGGGCGTTTCGCTTATCGGCGCGACGAGCTCCTCGTCGCGCGTCGGAGCTGGAGCTGCCGCTTCCTCGGGACGCAGTACCGCGCCGCAGTTAGGACAGCGCTTACGCCGTTTGGGCGACTTCTCGCCGCACGAGGGACATGTCAAAAGATCGTCCCCTGTCTTGTTTTCGTTTTCGATCATCATACCGTCCTCTTTCGGTTATTAAGATCGCCCGCCGCGACGCGATCGTGCAATAACGGCGGGCTGTTTTACTATTATATAAACCTATTGTGTGAGCTATGACAAGATATTTATCACATCGAGGCTTGAAGGATCTCGATATACAGATACGGGAAGTCCACCGTGCCCGCGGGCTGGCTGCCGTCCGAAAGCGCGACCACATAGCACAGCGTAAAGTCGGGAGAATACTCGTCGTCGACCAGGATAGAGTCGATATACGTACGGTCTATGGTAAAGCACTTAGTCTCCGCGTCGTACTCGGCGATGATCTCGGAAGCGCCGAAATCGCAAGCGACAAAGTCACCGAAGTAATCGATGTATCCGATAGCGCCGTACGGGAAGCGCGGCGTGCCGAGATCGGACGCTATAGGTTTGACTTCGAGCTCGGCGTTGCCCGACTCGAAATACACGGTAACGTCGCCCGTTGCGGGAAGCATGACGCTTATTATCTGCTCGTACATCTGCCAATCGGCATAGTCGATAGCGAACGGGGTCGTCGTCGCGGCGTAGTCGGAGAACGTGACGGCGAATTCCATATGATAATCGTTGTCGACGAGAAACGCGAGATCCGCCGAATCCGTATCGACGTCTGCGCCCGGCTCGTAGTCGTGCGCGAGCTTGACGCTGCCCGTTACCGAGGCGAGCTCACCGCTCTCCGATATTTTAATGTATATATCGGCTTTGAGTTCGGTGAACTGCACGCTTTCGGAAAGCATTATCCCGAGCGCGGGTTGACCGACGATATACATATCTATCATATCTTTGACGCTCATCTGTTTGAGCATTTGGATCAAAGTTGCCGCGTAAACATCGAGGCGCGTTTTGAGCTGAGCGACGCTCGACGGCGATACTTCTTCAAAAAGCACGGCGTAGAGCAACATGTTGGGATCGAGCACGGGCTCGACGGCGTCGGGGTCCGAAGGGTCGTACTGACCGAGCGCCTGCAAATACTCCTCGACGCAGTCGAGCGCGGCGGTGAGCATTTCCCCGACCTTGCGGTCTTTTATCGAGTCGTACATTTCTTTGGTGAAGCCAGCTTGCTCGAGCATTTCTTTTACGGGCGCATCGAGAAGTTTGAGCTCGTCGATAGCCGCGCAAACGTCGTCTATCGTCATGTCTTTTACACCGTCGATGAACGCGGTCGCGGTCTCGAGCAGGCTGTCGACCGAGAGCGCGGCGTCGTAGAGCTTGATATAGCCGTTGAGAAGCGCGTACAGCGAGCCGTTTTCGCCCGTGCCGTTGTATGCGGCGTAAAGCGGCGCGGTGAGCGCGTTGAACTGTTCGGCAAGGTCGATATGTATGACGTAAGCGTCAGCCGTTTCGTCGTAAACGGCGAGCTGATCTATGATCGAGGTATCGACAGCGCCGCCCATCTGCGATGCGATGTAGTCGGGCATGCCCGCGGGGAACTGCTGCTCCCAGAAATATTTGCCGTCCTCGCCCTTGACATACATATACCCCGTGTCGAGATCGTATATGCACGTATTGCCGACGGCGTCGAGCTTGATCGAGTTGCCGCGTTTTTCGGCGTCGAGCTCGATAGCCGCGCCCGTCGCATTCGCTTTGGTCTTGAGCGAGCCGTCGATATTTATTTTATAGCCGTCGGTCGCGGCGAGCTTATTGAACGCGCCGGAAACCGCGCCGCCGCGCCACTGCGCGTACACCGTCGTGTTTTTCGTATACACGGTGTCGAGCGTGACCTTGTCACCGCTGCCGTCGGCGGCGAGGTTGTAGCCGTCGAAAGTAACGCCGACCTTGTCCGTGGTCGGGTCGAGCGGCAGCTCGGAGAGCTTGCCGTCCTTTGTTTTGACTACGACGGTATCGACACTGTCGTACATGCCGCCGTTCGCGTCGAACGTTATTTTATAAACGCCCGACTCATTCGAGCCGTTAGGTCCGCACGCGATGAGCGAAAAGCTCATTACAAGCGCGACGATAGCGGCTATGATGACCGATATTCTCTTTTTCATAAGGCACTCCTTGTCTTTATAATATCTATATTATAACATTAAACGGCTCACAAAAGCAAGGCTTTTGTATTGCTGTCGCAATATTATCCGCAAAATCGCGGATAATAGCCGTTAGTTGAAATACAGCGTGGATTTGCTCTTGCAAGCAAGCAAATCCACTTGTATTATACATCCGAAAAAACCGCTTTGTCAAGCGGTAAAAGAATTTCGTTGGGATTTCTCGATGTTTGCGTGCGGGCGGTCGCCTTGTTGGGGCGCGCGCCGCGGGATAAGCGCCTTATATCGCCGAGCGTTCAGCCTATGCTTTTGAGGAACTCGCGCATGCGCTCGAACGCGATATTGAGCGTTTTCAGCGACGATGCGTAAGTACAGCGGACGTGGGATCTTCCGCTCGAGCCGAACGCCGTGCCCGGAACGACGGCGACTTTTTGCGCGCGCAGAAGGTTTTCCGCGAAGCTCTCGCCGTCCATGCCCGTGCGCTTTTCGACCTCGGGAAATACGTAGAACGCGCCCTTCGGCTCGAAGCACGTAAGACCCATGTCGCCGAGCATGCCGACGGCGAATTTTCTGCGCCTGTCGTACTCGGCGCGCATTTCCTCGACGCGTTCGTAGTCGTTGTCGCGCCCGTCGCGGAGCGCGGCGTATGCCGCTTCCTGGCTCGCGGTCGGCGCGCACATTATTGTATACTGATGGATCTTGAGCGCGGCGTCGGCTACGGGGCGCGGCGCGCACAGCCAGCCGATGCGCCAGCCCGTCATTGCGAATGCCTTGCTGAAACCGTTGAGCGTGACCGTGCGTTCTTTCATTCCGTCGAGCGACGCTATCGAGACGTGGCGCGAGCCGTAGGTCAACTCCGCGTATATCTCGTCGGATATGACGAACAGTCCGCGGTTTTTTATCACCGTTGCGAGCGCGGAAAGCTCCGCCCGATCGAGCGCCGCGCCCGTCGGGTTGTTGGGGTACGGGAGGATGAGGAGCTTGCAGGTCTTGTCGATAGCGCGGTCGAGCGCGTCCGCGGTCAGTTTGAAGCCGTTGGACGCAGACAGCGGTATAGGCTTGACGATGCCGCCCGCGATGCGGACGTTGGGCGCATAGCTGACGTATGACGGATCGGGGACGAGCACACCGTCGCCCGGCGTTACGAGCGTGCGGAGCGCGAGGTCGATGCCCTCGGACGCGCCGACGGTGACTATCGTTTCGTTGCCGTCGTAATCCAGACCGAAGCGGTCGCGGCAGTAGCGCGTTATTTCGTCGATGAGCTTCTTGTCGCCGCGATTGGCGGTATAGCCCGTGCGGCCCGAGATTATCGATTTGACCGCGCAGTCGCGGTACGTCCACGGCGTGACGAAATCGGGCTCGCCCACGCCGAGCGAGACCGCGCCTTCCGTCGTCGATACGAGGTCGAAGAATTTGCGTATGCCGCTCGGCGGGATGTCCGCGACCGTGCGGTTTATATAGTCGTCGTAATTCACGGCATGACCGCTTGGCGTTTGTTCTCGCTCGGCACGGTCATTTCGCCGCCTATCTTGTATTTTTTGAGTATGAAGTGCGTCGCCGTCGACAGGACTTTGTCCATGACCGACAGTTTTTCGCTGACGAACGCCGCGACTTCGCGGAGGTTCTTGCCCTCGATAAACACCGCGAGGTCGTAGCCGCCGCTCATGAGATACAGGCTCTTGACTTCGGCGAACTTGTAAATGTCCTCGGCGAGCGCGTCGAAGCCGCGGCCGTATACCGGGTTGACGCGGACTTCGATCAGCGCTTCCACAAAATCGGGGTTAACTGCGGAGTCGTCGACGAGCGTCGTATACCCGAGTATAACTCCGGATTTTTCCATGCGCATTATCGCCGCGGCGACGGTCTTTTCGTCGCTGCCGACCGCTTTTGCGATCTTTGCGGCGGGCATGCGGCTGTCCGATTTGAGCACTTCGAGCACGTCTTTTTCTATCTTCTCCATTCTTTATACCTCTATTGATCTTTTTTCGGTTTTGGAATTATCTTCCGCTTTCGGGCGGAACGGGTATTATTTCTTATCGCTATGATTGCCGTTGCGACGGTAGTAGACTATCTTCCGGTTTGTTGCGGAACGGGTATTATGCTTTGAGACTCTTCGCTTCGCTCAGAGTGACAAACAAGCATTACCCGTCGCGCCGTCGCTTCCCCCTTTCGGGGGAAGTGTCAACGCGATAGCGTTGAC
>CAJTND010000027.1 GCA_910577995.1 uncultured Christensenella sp.
GCTGTCGCTTTAATAAATAGGTGGCGGCTTAACGTGTGCAACGACTTCGCCGCCCCTGTATGGGGGAGGTGTCCGAGCGTAGCGAGGACGGAGGGGGCTGTTGACGTTTTGTCGAAAAAAGAGCGGCAAACAGGCATGACTTGTCGCGGCGGCGGTGCGACTTCCCCAAAACGAGAAAACCGCCCTTGTGAGGCGGAGTTCTCATTCGTATGGGGGAAATAATGAGATTCGGAAATCGATCGTCGATCGAAATTCCGACCGTACCGCCTTGCGGCGACGCGGTCATAAACACGCTCGGGCGAAGAGGATGCCTTCGCGTATCTACCGTATGTAACGAGCCGTGCTTGTTCTTTGCGAATACTATATGCACGCTTTGTAAATAATAACACAAGTATAATTGTAAGTCAAGCATTTTTACAACAATAATTGTAAACTCATAGGGTGGAAAACTTATTCGCGAAGAACTTGAAGATGCTGAGAGCGGAGCATGCGATGTCGCAGAGCGCGCTCGCCAAAAAGCTCGGCGTTACGCAGCAATGCGTCAGCGAGTGGGAGCTCGGGCGCACCGAGCCGACGCTGTCGTATTTGTGGCGCATTGCGGACATATTCGACGCGAGCATGGACGAGGTGTGCGGACGCAAGGAGTGGGGCTGCTGATCCTGTCGGTAAATCGCTTTGTGCTTTCGCGTCGCCGTCAAACGATTGACATTGAGCGCAAAGCGGAGTAAAATATAAGCATCATAAAACGGAGCGTTTTACTATGGCAAAGATATTCTACGGCAAGGATTGCAATCTCGATCATCTCAAAAAGAAGACGGTGGCTATCATAGGCTACGGCAGTCAGGGGCACGCGCACGCGCTCAACCTTAAAGACAGCGGCGTGAACGTCGTCGTCGGACTGTATAACGGGTCTAAGTCGGCGGAGCGCGCGAAAGCCGCGGGTCTGACCGTTCTCACCGCGTCGGAAGCGGCGAAGAAGGCGGACGTAATAATGATACTCACGCCAGACGAGAAGCAGGCGAAGATATACCGCGAGGACATACTGCCCAACCTCAAAGCGGGCAAGGCGCTCGCTTTCGCGCACGGGTTCAATATACACTTCAAGCAGATAGTGCCGCCGTCGGACGTCGACGTGTTCATGGTCGCGCCCAAAGCGCCCGGGCACACTGTGCGCAGCGAGTACGTCGAGGGCAAGGGCACGCCCTGTCTGTTCGCAGTGTATCAGGACGTTTCGGGGCACTGCCAAGATATAGCGCTCGCTTATGCGGCAGGCATCGGCGGCAGCCGTGCGGGCGTGCTCGAAACGACGTTCAAATGCGAAACGGAGACCGATCTTTTCGGCGAGCAGTGCGTGCTGTGTGGCGGCGTCACCGCGCTGATGAAGGCGGGGTTCGAGACGCTCGTCGAGGCGGGGTACGATCCGCAGAACGCGTATTTCGAGTGCATACACGAGCTTAAACTGATAGTCGATCTTATCTACAAAGGCGGATTCGGGTTCATGCGTTACTCGGTGTCGGACACTGCGGAGTACGGCGATTACACCGTCGGCGAGCGGCTCATCGACGATACCGTCAAAGCCAAGATGAAGGGCGTGCTCAAAGAGATACAGACGGGTGACTTCGCGTCGCGCTGGATCGCGGAGAACAACAACGGCAGGGCGTATTTCAATGCGCGCCGCAGTCTCGAAGCGGAGCATCCGCTCGAAAAGGTGGGCGCGGAGCTGCGCAAGATGTATTCCTGGTCTGACGACGACAAGTATAAAGATTGACGGCGCGAAATAAGGCTGAATTTAGGTAACGCTTGACAAAGGCGGCGCCGCTTAGTATAATAGCGAAAGATAAAAGGCTTTCGCGGTCAAAAGAGGTACTACATAATGAAGGTGATATTGCTCAAGGACGTAAAGGCGCAGGGCAAGACGGGCGACGTTATCGACGTTTCCGACGGGTACGCGCGCAACTATCTGTTCCCCAACAACCTCGCCAAAGCGGCGACGGCGACCGCGCTCAACAGCATCAAGATATCGAAAGAGGCGGAGGACAGGCGGCGCAAGATAGAGCACGACGAGGCGGTCGAGCTATGCAAAAAGCTCGCGGGCGTCACCGTCACCGTCAAGATAAAGACGGGCGCGAACGGCAAGCTTTTCGGCGCGCTCAATACCGCGGCGATATCCGATGCGCTCGCCGCTATGGGCTACACGCTCGACAAAAAGAAGATAGTCCTGTCCGAGCCGATAAAGGCGCTCGGGCGGTACACGGTGCAGATAAAGCCGTTCGCCGAGGTATCGGGCAAGCTGTCCGTTTCGGTGGAGAGCGAGTGACGTTATGACATATCGCCGCGCGGCGGCGGAAAAATACAACGACAGGGCGTTGAGCCCGACAGGAGAGATATATGGCAGTCAAGGACGATAACAAGGCGGCGAGCAACAGAAAGCTGCTCAACAGAAACCTCGCGCAGATGTTAAAGGGCGGCGTTATCATGGACGTCACCAACGCCGAGCAGGCGCAGATAGCGCAGAGCGCGGGCGCGGTCGCGGTAATGGCGCTCGAACGCGTTCCCGCCGATATTCGCAAAGAGGGCGGCGTTGCGCGCATGTCCGATCCCAAGATGATAGCGGAGATACAGAACGCCGTCACCATTCCCGTAATGGCGAAGGTGCGTATCGGGCACTTCGTCGAGGCGCAGATACTCGAAGCGATCAAGATAGACTACATAGACGAGAGCGAGGTGCTCACGCCCGCCGACGATATGTACCATATCGACAAAAACAAGTTCCAGACCCCGTTCGTGTGCGGTGCGCGCGATCTCGGCGAGGCGCTCCGCCGCATAGCCGAGGGCGCATCGATGATACGCACCAAAGGCGAAGCGGGCACGGGCAACGTCGTCGAAGCGGTCAAGCACATGCGCAAGATGCGCACGCAGATAGCCGAAGTCGCCGCGCTCGCTCCCGAGCAGCTCGCGACCTATGCCAAGGATATCGGCGCGCCGTACGAGCTCGTTCGTCAGGTCGCCAAGAACAAGGCGCTCCCCGTCGTAAACTTTGCCGCGGGCGGCATAGCCACCCCCGCCGACGCCGCGCTCATGATGCAGCTCGGCGCGGACGGCGTGTTCGTCGGCAGCGGCATATTCAAGTCGTCCGACCCGAAACGCCGCGCGGAGGCTATCGTAAAAGCCGTCGCGTACTTCGGGGATCCGACCATACTTGCCGGCGCGAGCTACGGGCTCGGCGAGGCAATGCGCGGCGTCGACCTCGACACGCTTGCCGACGACGAGCGTCTCGCAAAGCGCGGTTGGTAGTCTTTTTTCAGACCGCCTCGGTTCGGCGGTAGTTACGGGCGCAGTTACTTATCTATGTTTACGGTAAGTGCGTTGCGTAGATCTTACTGTAATAATTTCGGAGAACGATAAAAAATGAACGTAGGTGTATTGGCGTTACAGGGCTCGGTAGCCGAGCACATGAAGATGATAACGTCCGTCAACAAGAAGATAGACGTTACGCCCGTGCGGACGATAGACGAGCTGTCCACCGTCGACGGGCTGATAATCCCGGGCGGCGAGAGCACGACGCTCCGCATACTGCTCGACGAGTTCGATCTTTACACGCCTGTAAAGGCGCGTATCGAAGCGGGCATGCCGGTATGGGGCACGTGCGCTGGACTTATACTGCTCGCCGATTCGGTGGAAAACGAGAAGCCGTACTTCGGATTGCTCGACGTGTCCGTCAAGCGCAACGCTTACGGCAGGCAGATAGACAGCTTCGTTGCTGAGGGCGATTTTGCCGGCATGTACATCGGCATGGTGTTTATACGCGCGCCCAAGATAACGCGCGTCGGCGGCGGCGTGGAGGTGCTTGCGGAGCATGACGGAACGCCCGTCGCGGTGCGGCAGAAGAACATCCTCGCGACGTCGTTCCATCCCGAGATGATGCCGCGCGACAACCGCGTGCACAAATACTTTATCAACATGATAGACAGCAAGGTGTGATGGGATTTTTCAACAGGAAAAAGAAAGAGATAAAGACCGAGCGCGAACCCGTCGGGTTGGTGCTCGGAGGCGGAGGAGCGCGCGGCTTTGTTCAAGTCGGTGCGCTCAAAGCATTTTATGAGCGCAATACCGACTTCGATATCTGCGTCGGGACTTCGGTCGGGTCGATAGTCGGCGCGCTGTACTGCGCGGGCATCAAGCCCGACGAGATCGTCGCGGCGGCAGAGAAGCTCGAATTTTCCGACCTGCACGGGATAATACTTGTCAAGCCCGACGACCCGAGAAAGATCGGGCGCGTCGTGTATAACCTCATCGGCGACGCCAAGATCGAGGACCTGCCCAAAAAGTACGCGGCTGTCGCGACCGACCTTAGGACGGGCAAGCAGGTCGTGCTCGACCGCGGCTCGGTCTCCGACGCGGTGTCCGCGTCGAGCGCGTATCCGCTCGTGTATGCGCCGCTGTGCAAGGACGGAATGAACCTGATAGACGGCGGCATTGTCAACAATATCCCCGTCGACGTTGCGAAGATGCTCGGCGCGAAAAAGACGGTGGTCATCGACGCGCACGGCACGCGCGGCAGCGGTACGGACGGCAAGGGCATGTTCGAAACGCTCAAAGCGCTGTTCTCCATAATGGGCGCGAACGCGTCGACCATGGGGCTGATGCACTCGGATATCATCGTCGCGCCCGATACCTCGGCTTTCAAGTCGACGAGCAAGGACGGATATATGGATATGATCAAGCTCGGCTACGACGCGACCATGGAGAAAATAGACGAGATACAAAAGCTTTTCGGCTGATAACGTCATACAAAGGATAGTGATATGTCGGGCAAACGTAAAATAAGTTATATAGCGGATATCGCTCTGCTTGTAGTCGTTGCGGTGGTGCTCGCCGTGACGATGGCTTTTTCGCGCAGTATCGAGCTGACGCTCGGGCTAGCGTACTATGTCGACGCGGAAACAGGCGAAGTCGTAAGTGCAAAGAGAACGACGGTAGCGTCCGCCGACGGCGCGGCGGAGCTGCGTGTGCATTTCCTCGACGTCGGTCAGGGCGATTGCACGGTCATAGAGCTTCCCGACGGCAAGACGATGATAATAGACGGCGGAGAGAACACCAAGGCGGTAAAGACCGCGATACTCGATTATATCGACGTCAACCTGCCCGACGACTTCGCATACTTCGATTATGCGGTGCTGACGCACGCGGACAGCGACCACTGCGGCAGTCTTGACGACGTGCTCGACGTGTATCCCGCGCGCACGTTCTATCGTCCGAATGTCGAGGCTACCAACAACGGCTATCAAGATCCCGGCAAGTCCGAGCTTACGGTCGGCGCAAAGACCAAGGATACAGTCGCTTATAAAAACTGTATCGACTCGGGTTACAGGGCGAACGCCGACTTTACGCCGCGCGGTATCGTCACCGACCCGTCCGACGAAACGCAGACTATCTACGGCGGCAGCGGCGACAATATTTATACCTTCACATTCTATTCGCCGCTGTCCGACGACTATACCGATTGGAACGACTACTCGCCGATAATGATACTCAATTATCGCGGTTTTATCTTCGCCATGTCGGGCGATGCGGAAAAGAAAAACGAGGAGGAGTTCGTACAGCGTACAGTCGACGCGCGCACCGACGGTGTGGAGGACAAGTACGATCTGTTCACCGACGAGTTCACCGTCAACGTCATCAAGGCGGGACATCACGGCTCGCGCACCTCGACCTCGCAGGCATATATCGACACGATCACGACCGAAGCGGGCGCGGCGGCGGCATACTATATAATATCCTGCGGCGAGGACAACAAGTACGGACACCCGCACCCGGAAACGATCGACAGGCTCGGCGGCATGAACGTGCCCAAAAGCAATATCCTGCGCACCGATGAGTCGGGCGATCTGCCGTTCTCCGTCAGGACTGACGCGGACGGCGTGTATAGGATGTTCTACGGCGACACGCAGACCTCCGCGACTGCGGGCGTGCTCCCGTCGCTGCCGAACGGCGCACAGCCCGAGCCCGAGCCCGAGCCGACGCCCGGACCCGACGACGGGGAACAAGAGCTTGTTCTCGTGTACCGCGAGTGGAACGGTATCAAGCTGACGTGGGCGCTCGTCGCGTGGAGCGGTTACGCGTGTCTTGTGATCCTCGTGATATTGCACGCGGCGTTGACCGCGGTATTCGGTCGGCGCGGCGGAAAGGGCAGGCGGCGTTGATAGTCAAGCAGTTAAAGGTCAAGGATTACCGCAATGCCGCCGAGCGCGCGGTCGAGCTGTCCGACGGGCGCAATGCGTTTGTCGGCGCGAACGCGCGCGGCAAGACCAATCTTTTGGAGGCGGTGTATTTTGCGGGCGTGGGCAAGTCCTTTCGCACGCCGCGCGACAAGGAACTGATAAAGTCCGACTGTCCGCGCGCTTTCATATCAGTTACTGCCAACAAGGAGAGCGGCGACGAGAACGTTAAGATAATACTCGATCGCACGGAGAACAAGCGCGTTGCCGTCGGCGGCGTGCCTATATCGCGAATGAGCGAGCTGATGGGCGTTTGTCCCGTCGTGCTGTTCTGTCCCGACGGGCTCAAAATAATCAAGGACGCGCCGTCCGACCGTCGGCGGTTCATGGACGTTGCGCTCTGTCAGATGTCCAAGACGTATTTCGCCGCGCTCTCACGGTACGATAAGGTTTTGCAAAACCGCAACCGCTTGCTCAAAAGCGGCGGCGCGGACCAAAACACTCTCGCGCCGTGGGACGAGCTGCTCGCCGACGTCGGCGCGCGCATAGTCAAGGCGCGGCGCGGTTATATCAAGCGGTTGCAGCCGCTCGCCGCCGAGCGTCACGCGTTTTTATCCGACGGCAGGGAAAAGCTCGAGCTCGGCTACGAGGGCGCGGACGGCGAGGATATAGACAGCGTAAAAGCGTCGCTCGCCGCCGCGTTCGTTAAGGATCGCGACGTGGACATGCGGTTGAAGTTCACGCACTCCGGACCGCACCGCGACGATATGAGCATAGCAGTGGACGGTACGGACGTTCGCACCTACGGCTCGCAGGGACAACAGCGCACCGTCGCTTTGAGCCTTAAACTCGCCGAGACCGCGCTCTTTACCGAGGTGCTCGGCACGTCGCCCGTGCTGTTGCTCGACGACGTGTTCAGCGAGCTCGACGCGTCGCGGCGGCGGAAGCTGCTCGACGCGCTCGACGGGTTTCAGTCGGTGATCACGTCGACCGACCGCGAGGAGCTCGACGAGTACGGGGTCAACGTCATAGAGATATGACCGCCCGACAACGGAAGATGAGATAATGGGACTTTCAAAAAGCAAGCTTACGAGGTTCTGCCAATGCCCCAAACAGTTTTGGCTGGACGAAAACAAGCGCGGGCTCGCGCAGGTGAGCGCGGCTGCGGAAGCGCGGTTCGACGAGGGAACGCGCGTCGGCGAGCTCGCCAAGCGGCTGTTCGGCGGTTTTGACGATGCGACCGTATACGACGGGGACAAGCTCGATCTTACCGCGATGATCGAGCGCACGGCGGAGCTGACGGCGGCGGGCGCGGAGAATATCTGCGAGGCGGCGTTCTCTTACGGCGGCTGCTATTGCGCCGTCGATATCCTGCACAGGACCGCGCGCGGCTACGAACTTTACGAGGTCAAGTCGAGCGCGCACGTCAAGCAGGTATATTTGATTGACGTAGCGTATCAAAGGTATGTGCTCGGTCTGTGCGGCGTAAAGCTCGTCGGCGCGTACATAGTTTATATAAACACCGATTACGTGCGGCGCGGCGATATCGACCCGCGCGGACTGTTCCGCATTCAGGAGGTCTCTGCGGCGACGGACGGATACCTCGCGCAAATGCGCGATACGGTCGCCGCCGCGCTCGATGTGGCGGACGACCCGTTCGAACCGACGGTCGAGCTCGGCGAGCGTTGCGCGTCGCCATACGATTGCCCGTACATCGGGTATTGCGAGCGCGATCTGCCCGAGCCCAACGTGTTCGGTATTTACCGCATGGGCAGGAAGAAAGCCGCCGAGCTGTATTACAATGAAGGCATAGCGTCGTTCGACGACGTTCTGCGTCGCGGCGTGAAGCTGTCGAAAATGCAAAAGCGCCAGGTGGAGAGCGCGGCGAACGGACTGCCGACCTACGTCGACAGGGCGGGCGTAAACAAGTTTTTGGCGGAGCTGTGGTCGCCGCTGTACTTTTTGGACTTTGAGACCTTTATGGCGGCGATACCGCCGTTCGACGGGCTGTCGCCGTATAAGCAGGTGACTTTCCAATACTCACTGCATTATTACGACGGCGGAAAGCTGATGCACAGGGAATTCCTCGGCGACGGCAGGACCGACCCGCGCCGCGCGCTTGCCGAGCGGCTCGCGGTCGACATACCGACGGACGCGTGCGTGCTTGCGTATAACAAGTCGTTCGAGTGTTCGCGCTTGCAGGAGCTTGCGGAGCTGTTCCCCGAGCTTGCGGACAGGCTGTTGAAGATACGGGATAATGTGCGCGATCTGTTGGACGTGTTCCGCGGCGGTTATGTATACGATAAGGCGATGGGCGGCGGATTTTCCATAAAAAAGGTGCTGCCGGCGCTGTTCGCAGGCGACAGGGAACTCGACTATAACGCGCTCGACGGTGTGCATAACGGTCAGGAAGCTAATGAAACGTATATGCGGCTCAGCGAGCTCGACGGCGCGGAGTACGAAACGACGCGGCGGCAGCTGCTCGAATACTGCAAGCTCGATACGCTCGCTATGGTCAAGATACTCGAAAAGATCAAAGAGTTGGCGAAATAAAAATTTTTGATGTGTGTAAAGCTTTTTCCCGAGAGGGGGAGAGATGAGGTGATAAGTGAAACGTCTTCGCCGCCCCCTTTTGGGGGAGGTGTCGGCGAAGCCG
>CAJTND010000028.1 GCA_910577995.1 uncultured Christensenella sp.
GCCACCTTTTGGGGGAGGTGTCGGCGAAGCCGACGGAGGGGGCTTTACGGTAAGGCATGGATAGAATAGTAAAGCAATCTCTACTATAAAAAAGCCCCTATCGGCACTTCGTGCCACTTCCCCCGAAAGGGGGAAGCGACGAGGTGTCAGGCGGAACGACTTCGCCTCCACCTTTGGGGGGAAGCGACGAGGTGACGGGTGTAACCTCTTCGCCGTCCCCGAAAGGGGGTGCGACGGCGAGGAGGTTTTTATAAAAATTTTTTGACTAATTTTGCGAAACCTATTGACTTTATAATTTTTTGGTGTATAATATAGTTAAACGTTTAAGTTAAACGCTTAAACAAAATAAAACCCATGGAGGTAAATGATGAAAAAAGTGCAAAAGATCGTCATTCTTGTGCTCTGCGTCGCGCTCGGATTGTTCGCGTTTGCGGCGTGCGGGCCGAAAGAGAGCGGCGACAAGGTGACCGTTACGTTCTATGACGCGACGGGTACGAATAAGCCTGCGGAAATGAAGGTACTTAAGACCCAAAAGGTCACGAAGGGCGAGACCGTAGCGAGCTATGTCCCGACCAAAGACGGCGGCTATGACTTTGTCAACTGGTTCGCCACGCCGAGCAAGAGCCACGTCTTCGACTTCACGACGAAGATCGATAAGGACACGAGCATTTACGGCGGATTCAGCAAGTTCGTCGCCGATACGCGCGATTACTATATAATCGGCACGGGCACGAGCAAGGTCCTGCTCGACGGCTGGAACGTCGCCAACTCCGATGCGTCGTGGGATGCGGTCAAGGCGAACCACAAGTTCACCAAGTCGTCCGCTACCGATAAGAACGAGTACACGATGACGCTCGACCTGATGGAAAACGATCAGTTCGTTCTCATGACCAACAGACAGTACTACGCGAAACGCGGCTACGGCTATCTCGATTCGCTCAAGCTCGAAGACGGCACGGAGGTATTCTCGGGACAGGGCAGCGTCTACGACGATTCGTCCAAAGGCTCTAACATCAAGGTCGAAAAATCGGGCAACTACACGCTTACCTTAACCACGCACCCCGACGACGACTATTACAACACCGAGGGCAACGGCTACACCGAGGAAAATAAGGAAATCTACAACCTCAACCCGTACGACAAGATCAGCTGGGTCAGAAACGGCGACCCGCTCGAAGTTATCTCCACGACCACGGCGTTCTATATCAAGGGCGCTAAGATAACCGACTGGAAATCCATGTACAATGATGCTACGCTCATGACGAAGAACGACGACGAGCATACGATGTCTATCTATCTCAGAGAGAACGAGGAGTTTATGTTCGTTTCGAGAGTTACCGATATCGCTACCGGCAACGTAAGCGACGGCGCGACGTTTATCAAATCCAACCTGCTCGACGCCGAAGGTCAAAAGCTTATCGACGGTTACACGGAGAACGGCGGCAATATGAAGGCGAAGGCGTCCGGAACGTATACCTTCGTCTACAACGAGAAGACGAATAAGCTCGTCGTAACGTTCGACGCGAGCAAGACGCCCGAGAAGTTCGAGTACTATCTCAACGGCAACGTGCTCGACAAAGACTACAACGGCTGCATCGAGGACGCCGCCGAGCTTAAATTCACGCAGGACGCCAACGACTCGTTCGTCTATACGTTCAAGAACGTGGCTCTCAAAGTAAACGACGAATTCCGTATCCTTTCTTATCCCGAGAATGCGGACAAGATCGATTGGAACTTTAAGACGCAGTATCACTTCGCATACCTGCACCCGTCTTCCAAGGAAGCGAACTTCGGAACTAAGACGGATACAGACACCAATATCATGGTCAAGGTCGCCGGCACGTACGATATCGTGTTCGACAGCTACTCCAAGATAATCAAGATCACGCCGAGCGCTGCGGCGTAAGGTAAAAACGCACGACAAAAGCCCCGTCCGCCGCGATCTGCGGCGGAGAGGGGCTTTGTCGGACGTTAGTGTTCAAACTCTTATTTCGTGATCCTCGTCGGAGCTGCGCACGCGGTTGATCGCTTTGATCGCCGCGTCCGCCGCCGCCGACGCTTTGAGCGCGAACGACGCGCTTATGTGTTTTACCGCGACCGAGTCCGGCGCATTGTCGGATATCAGCTTGGAAACGGTGGCATAGCCGCAGTCGGGATCGAGCGCGCCGAGGCTCGCAAGACTGTCGACGACGGTCACGCCGTCGAAAACGCGTTCCGCTCTGCCGAGACATTCGCTCGGAAGCCGGAAGGTCAGGAGCTCGATCTTTGTCTTGTTGAGCTCCGAGCGGGCGAGCTCGTACATGGTTTTGTAATCGTCGTTGACGCGGTAGAATAGGAAGTCGTCGAACTCGCTGTCTATGGCGATGACGGGAACGTACTTGGTATCGGCAAAGGCGCGGAACTCGCGCTCGGTGCGCGACAGCGTTATATACGCGTCGCACGCGCTGTCCGATTCGAGCGCGTCGTCGTAATCGACGAGCCTGAGCTCGAAGTTGCGTCTCGTCAGCAGCCGCGAAAGCTCCGTCAAAAGCTTTAAGTAGTATTGCGACGCGAGCGGCGCGACGTCCGACACGACGGCGGCGACCGAGTTGGTCTTGCCCGTGGCGAGGTAGCGTGCCATGACGTTGCATTCGTAGCCGAGGATATTGGCAAACTGCAAAACCTTTTTGCGCGTTTCCTCGCTTATAGTGTGACCGGGCGCGTTGTTGAGCACATAGGACACCGTGGCTATCGATACATCTGCTGCCTTGGCTACGTCCTTTATGGTAACGCGGGTCTTGCGTTTAGTCGGTTCATCCATGATTTGATTATAACAATCTCAACATTTTTTGTCAAGGCGTATCATGAACAAACATGCTTTATATCACAAATCCGATTCGCTTTACGGCTTTGCCGTCGCGGACGATACCGTCGAACTGCGGCTGAGAGCGGCGCGCGGCGATCTTTCGCACGTCGAGCTCATCTACGGTCCGAAGCACTCGTTTTCGTTGCGTAGGCACACCGCGCCGATGACGCTTTCCTCGTCCGACGCGCTTTTCGATTACTTTACGATAAGGCTCAAACTCGACGACAAACGGCTCGCTTACATGTTCTACTTGACAGCGGCGGACGGAAAGAAGTATTATTTTTCCGAGGACGGCGCGACGGAAGATTACGATATAGCGACGAGCTTTTACAACTTTTTTCAGCTTGCTTACATCAACCCCAACGACGTAATGCGCGGCGTGGACTGGCTGTCGCGCGCGGTCGTATATCAGATATTCGTCGACAGGTTCTGCCGCGGCGGAACGGACGGCGACGGGGTAGTCAATCTCGAATGGGGCGGCAAACCGACGCCCAAGAGCTTTGCCGGCGGCGATCTTTACGGCGTCGCGAAAAAGCTCGATTATCTTTGCGATCTCGGAGTGAACACGCTATACCTTACTCCGATATTCACTTCGCGCTCCAACCATAAATACGACATAAGCGACTATTACAACGTCGATCCGCATTTCGGCGGAAACAAGGCGTTCGGCGAGCTTATGAACGAGTGCAAGGCGCGCGGCGTGCGCGTCGTGCTCGACGCGGTGTTCAATCATTGCAGCGAGGATCTCAAAGAGTTCCGCGACGTGTGCGAAAAGGGCAGGAAGTCGCCTTATCACGGGTTTTTCGTCATCAACGGCGACAAGCCGACAAAGCGTCCGCTCAATTACGAGGTGTTTGCCGAGTGCGACTATATGCCGAAGTGGAACACCGCCAATCCCGAGGTGCAGGAATATCTCTGCCGCGTCGGCGAATATTGGATAAAGAACTACGGCATCGACGGTTGGCGGCTGGACGTATCGGACGAGGTAAGCCACGGATTCTGGCGCGCGTTCCGCTCGAGGGTAAAGGCGTTCGGCAACGACGTCGTGCTCATCGGCGAGAATTGGCACGACAGCCGCAGTTATCTGCGCGGCGATCAGTTCGACTCGATAATGAACTACGCTTTTACCAAAGCTATGCTCGATTATTTCGTTACGGGCGCGCTCGATACCGCTGGGCTTTGCGACAAGCTCAACGAGCTGTTGATGCGTAATATGACGCAGGTAAACAACATGATGCTCAATCTTATCGACTGCCACGACACGCACCGCTTCTACACGCAGTGCGGCTGCGATAAGGGCAAACTGCTCAACGCGCTCGCCGTGGAAACGTTCATGCCCGGGGCGACTATGGTCTACTACGGCACGGAGATACCGCTCGAGGGCGGATACGATCCCGACAGCCGCAGGTGTTTCGATTGGAACGCCGACGGCGCGTTCGCGCAAAAGGTAAAGAAGCTGCTCGGTTACAAAAAGCTGCGTGCGCTCGCCGAGGGCGGCGCAAGGTTTTACGGCGAGAACGGGCTGTTCGTCGTCGAGCGCAAAGCCAACGGACAGACGGCGACGCTTTTGGTCAACAACACCAAAGACAAACTGACGGCGCGCGGTCAAACGGTGAGCGCCGACGGTCACGCGGTAATAGTGGAATAACGGTCATCGACCGTATCGGAGGTTTACAGTCAAAATGAAAGCGAGAAAGCTTACGGCGATCATGCTTTGCGGCGTTGCGGCGCTGTCGTGCGCGGCGTGCAACGGCGGCGGTCTGCGCGAAAAATACGCGGAGGAATCGCTCGCCGCGCTGTACGAGAAGTTCGAGGGCGACGTCGAAACGGGAACGGCGGATAAGCCGATAGTTTTGCACGTGCTCGAGAACGACACCGCCAAGCAGTCGGGTTATCTCAAAGTGCTGTTGGACGGGTTCAACAAAAAGTACAAAGACAAGCATATAGTCGCCGTCGACGCCAACCAGGATCAGTATTCCGACCTCGCCGAGAACGGACCCTACGGCTACGGTCCGGACGTGCTGTATCAGGCGAACGACGTACTGATGAAGTACTGCGAGGGCAAGCACATCACGCCGCTTCCGACGGATAAGCTCGACGCTTACGATCAGCTGCCCGAGCTCGTAAAGAACACGTACACATACGATTACAGCAACAGCTCGTACTTTATGGGTATCGGTGTAAACGTTCAAGCTCCGATGCTGTACTACCGCAAAGACCTTTTGCCCGACGATTGGCGGGACAAGTGGGACGATAACAAGAACGGCATACCCGACATGCAAGAGGATATGCGCGCTATGTGGCGGTTCGGCAAACAGCGCAACGCCGCTAACAAAGATCAATACGGCTTTATGCAGTCGCTGTTCGATCCGTACTTCTCCTGCGGCTATCTGTTTACTTACGGCGCGTACCTTTTCGGCGACGGCGGTACGGATACCGAGGACATCGGCTGTTCCGCCAACGACGCAAAGCTCGGCGCGGGGCTTATAGTTCAGCTCGCCGAGAGCATGAACAGCGGCTGTATCGACGACGGTATCACCGTCGCGCGCGAGAGCGAGTTCGCGTCGGGAGCGTACTTTGCGGTCAACAACACGCAGGACATGTACGGCACCATGATAGACGAGCTTGCCAAGGCTTACGTCAAAAAAGGCATGACCGCCGCCGACGCGAAAATAGCGGCGCAGGAGAATATCGTTTCCTCGCCCGTGCCCGCTCTGCCCAAGTCGGGCAGGCTTGACGAGACCGAGGGCGAGCTCATAGATTCCATCGTCATGGGCGGTATCAACGGTTACGCGATAAGTTCCTACACCGAATATCCGCGCGCGGCGCTCGCCTTCCTCAATTACGCGACGAGCTATGAAATGGTGCTCAAACGCAACGAGTACCTCGGCATCGCGCCCGCGCGCGCCGACTGCAACGAGGATTGCACCGTTCAGGCGGAAGTCGCGCACAGCCTGTTCCAAATGGTCCAGGACGAGCGCATTTCAATCATGCCGACGGTGAGCGGCGCGGACGCGATATGGACGCCGCTCAAGACCGCGTTCACCGACCTCGCGACAGACCCCTACCGCAAGGACAAAAAACTGTATATCACCGCGGACGGGCTCGATTACAACGCGCTCGAAAAACTGTTGCAGTCCGTCGACGAAAACATCTACAACAAGATACACTCGCTCGGTTGATCCGACGGCAGTATAGAAAAAATTTTTTGCGAGGCGGTTTTCGCTTCGCTCAAACCGCCTCCCCCATGGGGGAGGGCATGCGTATATAAATATAAAAATCTTATCCATCCGAAAGGAGGCGAAAATGACCGAAAACGAAGTATATCACGGCAAACCGCCGATCGGCGCGCGAATAGGGGCGTATTTCAAGGCGATACCCGAACGCGTCGGCGGTTCGTTCAAGCGGCTGGGCGCAAAGCTCGCGAAAGTGCCGTCGGGCGTAGCCGACAGGGGGCGTTATATCAAAAACGCGCCGCGTCCCGTCAAAGCGTCGATGTGTCTTATGGGCGTCGGGCAGATAATGCAGAAACAGGTGATCAAAGGCATACTGTTTTTGCTGATGTTCGCCGGGTATATCGTCTATATGGTACTCGCGGGCGGCAAGGCGATGTATAACTTTTTCTCGCTCGGCGTTATCCCCGCCAACCCGTGGCTCAACATAAAGGGCGACAACTCCGTTATAATGATGCTGCTCGGAACGCTGGCTTTTATAATAACGGGATTCTTTATCGCGGTTCATCTTGCTAACATACGCGACGCGCAACGCACATTCGACTACGTCGGGCGCGGCAATCCGCCGCCGACGTTCCGTCAGTCGTTTGCGAGCATGTTCGATAAATATTTCTACGTGACCGCGCTCGTCCTGCCCATCGTCGGCGTGTTCGTGTTCAATATCCTGCCGATAGTGTTCATGATATTCCTCGCGTTCACAGATTACAGCGGCAATATCGTGCTGTCGGGCTCGCTCGTCAGTTGGATAGGGTTCAAGAACTTCGGTCAGCTTTTCTCGACCGGGTCTATCGGTTCGACTTTCGTCAAGATACTCGGCTGGAACTTGCTGTGGGCGGTGATGTCCACTTTCCTCAACTACTTCGGCGGACTCGGCATAGCGCTCCTGCTCAATAAGAAGGTGGTCAAGTGCAAAAAGATATGGCGCGCGTTCCCCGTGCTCGCTTACGCCGTGCCCGGTTTCATAACGCTGCTCGCCTTTAAGTTCATGTTCTCCAACCAAGGACCTATCAACTATTACATAGAGCTTTTCGGCGGAACGGGCAAGCTGTTCTTCGGTATCGACTCCAAGTGGAGCGCGAGGATAATCGGCTGGCTGGTCAACGCCTGGCTGTCCATACCGTCGAGCATGCTGCTCGCGACGGGCATACTCGCCAACCTCAATCCCGACCTTTACGAGGCGGCGAGGATAGACGGCGCGAGCCCGTGGACGCAGTTCGTCAAGATAACGCTTCCGTTCGTCATATTCGCGACGACGCCCGTTCTCATCGGTCAGTTCATGGGCAACTTCAACAACTTCGGCGTGTTCTACTTCCTGCGCGGCGGATTGATATGCGACGGGTATTTCCTCGCGAGCGATACCGACCTCCTTATCAACTGGCTGTACAGCCTGTCGATAGACAACAAGTACTACTCGCTCGGCGCGGCGATAAGCATAATCATATTCATCATCGCCGCCGTCATCTCGCTGTTCGTTTACGTAAAATCGCCGTCCTATAAAAAGGAGGATATGTACAGATGAGCTCCGTAAGCAAAGCAGAAAAGCAAATAATCAAAAACATCAACAAAAAACACGTCGGCAAAAGGATAACCGTCAAGCGCGTGCTCGAATGCTTCTTCACCTATCTCGGGCTGTTGATAATAGCGTTCATCTTCGCGTTCCCCGTTATCTGGCTGGTGCTCGCGTCGTTCTCCGAGAGCGGCTCTATGTACACGTTCAAGGGCTTCTTCCCGAGCGCGTTCAGCGTGGAGACCTTTGTCAAGCTGTTCACCGATACGGCTATGTACAACTATCCGCGCTGGTTCGGCAACACCATGATAATCGCGGTGTGCTCGGCTCTTCTCGGCGGATTGTTGGTCATACTCACAGCGTACGTCATGTCGCGCTTCCGCTTCCCCGCGCGCAAGAAGATAATGAAGATAACCATGATACTCGGCATGTTCCCGTCGTTCATGGCTATGACCGCCGTCTATCTTTTGATGACGCAGTTCGATATGATAAATAAGCTCTGGGGACTCGTGCTCATCTATGCCGCGGGCGCGCCCATGGGCTACCTGACTCAAAAAGGCTTCTTCGACACGATACCCAACTCCATGTACGAGGCGGCGCGGATAGACGGCGCGAGCAACCTGACGGTGTTCATACGCATAACGCTGCCTATCGCGATGCCGATGATAGTCTATACATTGCTCACGTCGTTCACGTGGCCGTGGTCGGACTTCATACTGCCTAAGCTCCTGCTCAAAGACAAGAACCTTTACACCGTTGCCGTCGGGCTGATGAGCCTCGGCGATACGGAGTTCGCGCGGTTCGCCGCAGGCTCGGTGTTCATCGCGGTGCCTATCATCGTACTGTATTTCGTGTTGGTCAAGTACATGGTCAACGGTCTTACCGCCGGCGCGGTCAAGGAATAATACAACTCTCTGTCATTTTCCCCATACATAGGACGGGCGGGCGCAGCGATGCGCCCGTTCGTCGTTTTGGGGGAATGGTAAAATGATAGTTACAACAAAGCCCCTATCGGCACTTCGTGCCACTTCCCCCGAGAGGGGGAAGCGACGGCGT
>CAJTND010000029.1 GCA_910577995.1 uncultured Christensenella sp.
CTTCCCCCTTTCGGGGGAAGTGTCAACGCGTTAGCGTTGACGATAGGGGCTTTGCCGTAAGAGTTCCTTCACTCGCTTTTCAACAGATTGACCGTACCGCCTGCGAGCAGGATATTTTTCTGTCTGTCGGTAAGCTCGAGCTTGACCTCGAACGTCGTCTTTTTGGTTTTGTTTTCCACGACGCCGACGCCTGCCGCGACGAGTTTTTTCGGGTCTTTTATCACAAGCGTATCATCGATATCTATGCGGTCGTAGTCGGTTTCGTTCGCGAACACGAGCGGAAGTATCCCCGAATTTATCAAGTTGTCGCGGTGCATGCGCGCGAAGCTCTTGACTATCACCGCGCGGATACCGAGCTGTAACGGCGCGAGCGCCGCGTGCTCTCTCGAACTGCCCTGACCGTAGTTAGCGCCGCCGACGATGATTCCGCCGCCCGCCGCTTTGGTGCGCGCCGCGAACTGCGCGTCGGCTGTCGACAGGCAGTAGTCCGCAAGGTACGGGATATTCGAGCGGAACGGCAAGATCTTGGCGTTGCTCGGCATGATGTGATCGGTCGTTATGTTGTCGCCGAGCTTGGCGGTGACATTTCTTTCTATCGCGCCGCCGAGCGCCGTGCCGACGGGGAAGGGTTTTATATTGGGACCGCGGACTATCTCCGTGTCCGCGAAGTCTTTGGGGTCTAATATGAGGTTGTCGTTGACGGTAAACGCTTTCGGCAATTTTATGCCGTCGAGCGCGGCGCAGTCCGCCTCCGTCGGCTCTGTGAACACGCCCTTAATCGCGCTTACCGCGGCGGTCAGCGGCGAAACGAGGTACACGCTCGCGCTCTCCGTGCCGCTGCGCGCAAAGAAGTTGCGGTTGAACGTGCGGAGCGACACCGCGCCCGTCTTGGGGCTTTGTCCCATGCCGATGCACGGACCGCACGCGCATTCGAGCACGCGCGCTCCGCTGTCGAGTATATCTTTGAGCGCGCCCAGCTCGCTCATCATAGTAAGCACCTGGCGCGAACCGGGATTGACGGTCAGCGAAACGCCGGGCGCGACGGTCTTGCCTTTGAGCAGCGCCGCGACCTTGAGCATCGTCAGCAGCGACGAGTCCGTACACGAACCGATACAGACCTGATCTATCTTCATGCCCGCGACGGTCTTGACCTCAATAACATTGTCTGGCATGTGCGGCGCAGCAGCGAGCGGTACGAGCTTTGACAGGTCGACAATGAGCGTTTCGTCGTACTCCGCGCCGTCGTCGGCGGCGAGCGGACGGAAAACGTCCGCGCGGCCCTGCGCCGTCAGAAATTCCTCGGTCCTTTCGTCCGACGGGAATACCGACGTTGTTGCGCCGAGCTCAGCGCCCATATTGGTCACGGTCGCGCGCTCGGGCACGGACAGCGACGCGACGCCCTCGCCGTAATATTCCATTACCTTGCCGACGCCGCCCTTGACGGTCAGCCGCCGCAGGACTTCGAGTATTATATCCTTTGCCGTGACGTTTTTCCCGAGCCTGCCGACAAGCTCCACGCCGACGACCTTCGGGTACGAGATGTTCAGCCTGCCCTTGGCCATGGCGAGCGCGACGTCAAGTCCGCCCGCGCCTATCGCGAGCATGCCTATACCGCCGCCCGTCGGCGTGTGCGAGTCCGACCCGACGAGCGTCTGCCCGGGACAGCCGAACCGCTCCAAATGCACCTGGTGGCAAATGCCGTTGCCCGGCTTGCTTACGAACACGCCGTGCTTGAGCGCGACCGATTGGATGTACGCATGATCGTCGGCGTTCTCGAAACCCGATTGCAGCATGTTATGATCGATGTACGCGACCGAGCGCTTGGTCACTACTTTATCTACGCCGAGCGCTTCGAGCTGAAGATAGCACATAGTGCCCGTCGAGTCTTGCGTCAGCGTCTGATCGACCGAAATAACGACGGGCGCGCCCGCTACAAGCTCGCCCTCGATCAAATGCTCGGAAAATAATTTTTGCGTCAGTGTTTGTTTCATATTTTGACCTCTGTGATAGGTTACGGTTTTCGGCTGTCTTCTGCTTTCGGGCGTTACCGTCGCGAGCCCGCGCCCATAATCGCGCAGCGGCTACATATCCTCGCGGAAATAGCGCGGTATCGGCTTGATAGTGCCCGTCGTGTTTTCCAGCGTGAAGAAGTCGAAATCGACGTCCTCGACGAATTCCGTCGCAAGGAACTTGCAGATATTGAAGTGCACGAAATTATAGATATGGCTTTTTAGCACGATGGGCGTCGGGATATCCATTGCGCGCGTTATCTCGCACAGGTACTCGAACAACCGTTCCTCGTCGAACGGACCGTCGAGCGTGTGCATATAACTGCGCGTTATCTTGTCGCCGCGCATGGTCTTTGCCCAGATCCGCGGAAATAGCTTGGCTTTGAGTTCTTTGCCTTTTTCCATATCACTCCCACTCGATAGTCGCGGGCGGCTTGCTCGTCACGTCGTACACTACGCGGTTGACGTGCTTTACCTCGTTGACTATGCGGTCGGATATGCTTTGCAAAACGTCGAAAGGGATCTTCGCCCAGTCCGCGGTCATGCCGTCGACGCTCGTCACGGCGCGCAGTCCGACGGTGTAATCGTATGTGCGCTCGTCGCCCATGACGCCGACGGTGCGGATATTCGTCAGTACCGCGAAGTACTGCCAGATCTCGCGATCGAGCTTGGCTTTGGCTATCTCGTCGCGCAGTATGTAGTCCGCGTCGCGCAGTATGTCAAGCTTGTCCTCGGTAACGTCGCCGATGACGCGTATCGCAAGCCCCGGACCGGGGAACGGCTGACGCATGACGATGCTCTCGGGCAGTCCTATCTCGAACCCGAGCCGCCGCACTTCGTCCTTGAACAGCAGACGGAGCGGCTCTACGAGCTCCTTGAAGTCTACTACGTCGGGCAGTCCGCCGACGTTGTGATGGCTCTTTATCTTGGCGGAATGGTTGAGTCCGCTCTCGATTACGTCGGGATATATCGTGCCCTGAACGAGGTAATCGACCGCGCCGAGCTTTTTCGCCTCCGCCTCGAACACGCGGATGAACTCCTCGCCAATTATCTTGCGCTTGCGTTCGGGCTCGCTCTCGCCCTTGAGCTTGGTCAGGAAGCGTTCGGACGCGTCGACTGCGATAAGGTTCATTTTCTGTCCGTCGCGGAAAACGCTGACGACCTCCTCCGCCTCGCCCTTTCTTAAAAGACCGTGGTCGACGAATATGCAGGTGAGGTTGGGGCATGCGCGGTGCACGAGCGCCGCGGCGACGGCGGAATCGACGCCGCCCGAGAGCGCGCAAAGCACTTTCTTATCGCCTATCTTCGCTTTGAGCTCGGCGACCGTGCGCTCGACGTAGCCCGACATCGTCCAGTCGCCCGCCGCGCCGCATATCTTATACAGGAAGTTTTTGAGTATGGCGAAGCCTTCCTCGGTGTGCATGACTTCGGGATGGAACTGCACGCCGTACAGCTTGGCGGAGTCGCATTCGAGCGCGGCGACGGGGCATGTTTCCGTTACAGCGGTGACGGTAAAGCCCGTCGGGATCTTTTCTATATAGTTGGTGTGGCTCATCCAGCACACCGACTTCTTTTTTATGCCGTCGAACAGCGCAGTGCTCTTTTTGACGGTGAGCGTGCGCTTGCCGTACTCGCGCGGACCGATGCCGACCGCGCCGTCGAGCGTGCCGGCTATAAGCTGACAGCCGTAGCAAATGCCGAGCGTCGGTATGCCCGTTTTAAGCAACTTCGCGTCGATACGCGGCGCGCCCTCGTCGTTGAACGACGACGGTCCGCCCGTGAACACGAGCCCTATCGGCTTGGTCTTTTCTATCGATTCCTCGAGCTTCTCGAACGAGATGAGCTCGCAATAAACGTTGGCTTCGCGCACTCTGCGCGCTATAAGCTGATTGTACTGCCCGCCGAAGTCGACGACCAAAACGGTTTGCGCCATGTTGTATTCCTCCGTGACTGTTCAATAAGATAGCCGTAGTCCGCTTACAGATCCTGCGCGCGGTAGTTACTTAAACCCTCGAAATAAAAGCTCGCGTCTATACCTTTGAGGTACGTGAGCCGACCGATATCGCGCGTGAGCGCGTTGCCGATAAGCTCTTTGAGCTCGCCGTCGTACAGCGCGCTTTTTTCCAGCGCGGCTTTGTATGCGTCCTTGCTTATCGCGCTCCAATTGACCATGACGGAAAAAGTCTTTTTGAGCATTGCGTCCAGCCATATCCGCGTCGTCCTGCCGTTGCCAGAGCGGAACGGGTGCGCGACGTTCATTTGGACGTACTTGGATATTATATCGTTGAACGTCGTCATCGGCATGATGTCCACAAAGTCGAGCGCTGTCGAAAGCCCCTCGACGGGCGTGAACCGCATCTTGCCCTTGACGATGTTTACGGTGCGCATTTCGCCCGCGTTCTCGTAAACGTCGCCGAACATGTATTTATGTATCAGCTTGAGCGCGGCGAACTTGCCGACGTCCAGACGGTCGAGATAACCGCGGTCGAAAAGCTCTACCGCGCGTTTCTTGCTGACGCGTTCCTCGGCGGCGTTGCGCTCCACGGTAGTCATTCCGTTCCTGTCAAGCAGCGTCATAGTTCGTACCTCCTTGTTCCGTCAATCGTTGGCGTGCTTGCCGAGCCCGAGCATTCTCGCACGCTCGCGCATGCGCTCGGTCGCGTCGAGCAGGCGTTTTCTTATCCTCAGCGATTTGGGCGTGACCTCGAGTATCTCGTCGTCCGCCAAAAATTCTATACAGTCCTCGAGTGTCATGCGCATGGGCGTTACGAGCCGAAGCGCGTCGTCGCTGCCCGAGCTTCTGGTATTTGTCAAATGCTTGCGCTTGCAGACGTTGACGACGATATCGTCGCCGCGCGGATTCATGCCGACGACCATTCCGGCATACACGGGCACGCCCGCGCCGATGAACAGCGTGCCGCGCTCCTGCGCGTTGAACAGTCCGTAGACTATCGAGTCGCCCGGCTCGTGCGCGATGAGCGAGCCGAAGTCGCGGCGGCTTATCTCGCCCTTATACGGCTCGTACCCGTCGAACAGGCTGGACATAACGCCCTCGCCCTTGGTGTCGGTGAGCAGCTCCGACTGATACCCGAACAGTCCGCGCGCAGGGACTTTGAAGTTCATTTTTATACGGCTGCCATGCGGGTTCATGTCTATAAGCTCGCCCTTTCTCGAACCGAGCTTGTTCATGACCGTGCCGACGCACGCCTCGGGCACGTCTATAAAAACGCGGTCGACGGGTTCGCACTTTACGCCGTCGATATTCTTGATGAGCACCTTCGGCATGCTGACGGCAAACTCGTAGCCGTCGCGCCGCATGTTCTCTATAAGTATCGACAGATGCATTTCGCCCCTGCCGCACACTACGAAACTGTCCGCCGTCGCGCCGTCGGAAACGCGGAGCGACAGGTCCTTGACCGCCTCTTTGTACAGCCTGTCGCGCAGGTGGCGGCTCGTAACGTACTTGCCCTCCTTGCCAGCGAGCGGCGAGTCGTTGACCATGAACGTCATTTCGACGCTCGGCTCTGCTATCTTGACGAACTCTATCGGCGCGGTGTCCGCTTCCGAGCACACCGTGTCGCCTATCATCACGCCGTCTATGCCCGACACGCACACTATATCGCCGACCGACGCGACGTCCGCGGGCGCGCGCTTGATGCCGTCGTACGTGAATATACTTACGACCTTGCTCTTGACCGACTTATCCGGCTCGTGGTAGTTGGTAAGCACTACGCTGTCGCCGACCGACAGAGTGCCCTCGCTTATCTTTCCGACGGCGAGCTTGCCGACGTACTCGTTATGCTCCGCGGACGAAACGAGCATCTTGAACGGCTTGTCCGCACTGCCCGACGGCGCGGGGATATGCTCTATTATCGTTTGGAACAGCGGCTGCATACTGCGTCCGCTCTCCGCGATGTTGCGCGACGCAATGCCGTTGCGCGCCGACGCGAAAACGAACGGGCTGTTCAGCTGTTCCTCGCTCGCGTCGAGGTCGAGGAACAGTTCGAGTATCTCGTCGACGACTTCTTTGAGCCTGGCGTCGGGTCTATCCGTCTTGTTGACGACGACTATTATTTTCAGCCCGAGCGCGAGCGCGCGTTCGAGCACGAACCGCGTCTGCGGCATCGGACCCTCGAAGGCGTCGACTACGAGCAGAGCGCCGTCGACCATTTTGAGCACGCGCTCGACCTCGCCGCCGAAGTCGGCATGCCCGGGCGTGTCGACGATGTTTATCTTGAACCCGTCGTACATGCACGATGCGTTTTTGGACAGTATGGTTATACCGCGCTCGCGTTCGAGCGCGTTGGAATCCATCACCCTGTCGGCGACGGACTGATTGTCGCGGAACACGTTGCCCTGCTTGAGAAGCTCGTTGACGAGCGAGGTCTTGCCGTGGTCGACGTGCGCTATTATCGCTACGTTTCTTATCCTGTTGCTTTCCATATAGTCTGCTCTTTGTTTTTCGATTTCACCATTGTTCCCGAGTGGATATGACGCTAAACGTTTTTGAGTATCTTGTCGACCGCGCCGATAAGCGCTTTTATCGACGCCGTCATGATATCGGGATCTACGCCCGCGGCGAAGAACGTCCGCCCGCCCGCTTTCAGCCCGACATACGCCGCCGCCCGCGAGCCGCTGCCAGCTTCTAACGCGTGCTCGCTGTATAGCACTGTTTCGAAATCGAGCGAGAACGCGTTTTTAAGAGCCGAAGCCGCGGCGTTGAACTGACCGTTGCCCTTGCCTATGAACACCGCGTCCCGGCCGTCGTTTTTCAGTCTGAGCGAAAGCAGGATCTCGTCGCCGCTCCTGTCGAAAGTGAACGCGCCGAGCTCGAGCGGCTTTGCGATATTTACGTATTCGCGCTCGAATATGCTCTCCACCTCGTCGGGCTTGAGCTCCTTGTGCTTTTTGTCCGAGACCGATTTTACGAGATAGCCTATGTCCTCGCGCATCGCTTTGGGCACGACAAACCCGAACTTGCGTTCGAGCACGTACGCGATGCCGCCCTTGCCCGACTGCGAGTTGATGCGTATCACGTCGCCGTCGTAGCTCCGCCCGACGTCCGCTGGGTCTATCGGAAGATACGGCACGTCCCACTTTGCGTCGGGGTTTTTGCGCCTGTGTTCCGTGCCCTTTGCTATCGCGTCCTGGTGCGAGCCGGAAAACGCGGTAAATACGAGCGAGCCGGCATACGGACTGCGCGGCGGGACCTTCATTCCCGTAAGCCGCTCGTACGCGCTGATTACGTTATTGAGGTCGGAGAGCTCCAGCCCCGGGTCGACGCCCTGCGACAGCATATTCAAAGCGAGCGTCACTATATCGACATTGCCCGTGCGCTCGCCGTTGCCGAACAGCGTGCCCTCGACGCGTTCCGCGCCCGCGAGCATCGCCATTTCCGCATCGGCTACGCCCGTGCCGCGGTCGTTGTGCGGGTGCGAGGACAATATTACGGAGTCCGCGCGTTTGAGGTTCTTTTTCATGTATTCGACCTGCGCCGCGTACACATGCGGCATGGACGTTTCTACCGTCACGGGCAGGTTGATTATCAGCTTGTTGTCTGGCGTCGGACGGATAACGTCCGCGACCGCGTCGCACACCTCGAGCGCAAACTCGGGCTCTGTGCCCGTAAACGACTCGGGGCTGTATTCCGTTCGATACATAGGCGCGCGCCGCTTTATCATCTCGGCGGCTTCGACGGCGATACCTATTATCTTCGCCTTGTCCGCCTTAAAGACCTGCTCGCGCTGCGGCTTGCTCGTCGAATTATAGAAATGCACGATAGCGTTTTTAACGCCGTCGAGGCTTTTTAGCGTTTTGTCTATGATATGCTCGCGGCACTGCGTCAGCACCTGAACGGTCACGTCGTCGGGGATAAGTCCGCCGTCGATGAGCCTGCGCATGAACGCGTATTCCGTTTCGCTCGCCGCGGGAAATCCGACTTCTATCTCTTTGAACCCGAGCGAAACGAGCAAGCGGAAAAACTCTATCTTCTCGTCGAGCTCCATGGGCGTGACAAGCGCTTGATTCCCGTCGCGAAGATCGACACTGCACCAAACGGGCGGCGCGGTTATCCGGTCGCGTTTGACAAAGTCGTAACAGTCTGTCGGCGGCGGAAAAAAATTGATCTTATACTTGTCGGACTTCATATATGAATTATATTACATTCATTAAAAATTGTCAACTGCCGTCGATAGGTTTTTTGCGCTCGGATACCCGACCGCCGCGTCCTTTTGTCCCCGTCACTCACGTTTTGTCATCCTGAGCAACGCGAAGGATCTCAACCTTATTACCGCCGCACAGTCGGCATGAGACTCTTCGCTTGCGCTCAGAGTGACAAACGAACGGGACATAAATAAAACACCCGAAACCTCGTCGCTTCCACACTCGCGCACATACACCCGAAACCTCGTCGCTTCCCCCTCTCGGGGGAAGTGGCACGAAGTGCCGATAGGGGCTT
>CAJTND010000030.1 GCA_910577995.1 uncultured Christensenella sp.
ATGTTTTGCCCGCGCGGCGGCTTTTTCTATGCCTGTTTTCTATTATTGTTTTCACTGTCCGTTCTACCGTATTCTCTACTTGATTGCCTTCTCTGTCGCTCCGCCGCTTTTTTGCTCGGCGGCGTTCTGCGTTACTATATAAATAGATCCGTTCTACCGTATTCTCTACTTGATTGCCTTCTCTATCACTCCGCCGCCTAAGCAGCGATCGCCTAAGTAGAACACGGCGTACTGGCCGGGCGTGACCGCGCGCTGCGGCTCGCCGAATTCGAGCGTGAACCGTCCGCCGCCGCGCGCCGTCAGTCTTGCCGGGAAGTCGGGCTGACGGTAGCGGGTCTTTGCGGTGCAGTCGAGCGTTTCGGGCATGTCGAAGTCGCCTATGATATTGAGTTCCGAGCCTTCGAGCGCGACCGAATACAGCTCGCGCTCGTCGCCGCACGATACTATAAGGCGGTTGTTGATTACGTCCTTATCGAGCACGAACCATCTGCCCGTTTCGCCTTTGACGCCGCCTATGCCCAGCCCGCGGCGCTGTCCGAGCGTGTAGTACATCAGTCCGTCGTGCCGCCCGACCGTCGCGCCCGTCGCCGCGTCGACTATATCGCCGGCGTTTGCCGGCAGGTATTCGGCGAGGAATTTTTTGAACTTGCGCTCGCCGATAAAGCATACGCCCGTGCTGTCTTTTTTGTGCGCGACGGAAAGCCCCGCCGCGTCGGCGACGGCGCGCACCTCGGATTTTTTCAGTCCGCCGAGCGGGAACAGCACGTTGTCGAGCTGTTCGGTCTTGACCTGATTGAGAAAGTACGTTTGGTCCTTGTCCGCGTCGGCGGCGCGCATAAGCGCGGTCGGCTCGCCCTTGGCGCAGTAATGCCCCGTCGCGATATATTCCGCGCCGAGCGACGCGCAGTAATCGCGGAACGCGCCGAACTTGACTACGCGGTTACAGAGCACGTCGGGATTGGGCGTGCGGAACGCGCGGTATTCGCGCAGGAAGTGCTCGAAAACGCCGTTCATGTATTCCTCGGCGAAGTTGACCGAGTAGCACTCGATGCCGATAAGCTCGGCGGCGCGTCGCGCGTCCGCCCAGTCCTCGGCGGCGTTGCACTCGCCGTCGTCCTCCCAATTATGCATGAAAAGTCCGGTAACGTCGTACCCGTCGCGCTTGAGCAGAAGCGCGGCGACGGCGGAATCCACTCCGCCCGACATACCGACTATGACTCTTTTTCCGTTTGCCGCCATTATCGCCTCAAATGTAATCTATGCCTATCTCCGCACCGCAGCCTGTGACGCGGCGCGTTTCCGCCTCGACGAGCGCGCGTATCTCGCCGAGCGGCGCGCCGCCGTCGGACAGCGTGATATCGAGCCGAACCGTTTTCTTGCATTCGTCTATTGCAACCTCGTGCGCCGTCGCGCCGAACGGTCCCAGCATCTCGTCCAGCCGAGCGCAGAGCTCGGTCAACCGCGGATCGTCGGTGACGAGCGGATCGGCGTGGACGGACAGCCGCACACCCGTTTCTTCGAGCACGCGCCGCTCTATCGCGTCGCACTCGGCGTGCACCTCGACAAAGCTCATCTCCGCGGGGAACACCGCGTCGACCTCGGCTATCTTGTTGTTCGCGCCGTAATCGTTGATGACGAGATCGTGCGCGGACAAGACCTTATCCGACTGCGCAAGCGCCGCCTTTACCTTAGCGACGAGCTCGGGGTCGGGTCTCGAACCGAGCAGTCGGCTCACTACGTTCTTGAGTATGCGGAACGCGAAAACGAGGATAACGACGGCTACCGCTATCGACACGTACCCGTCGATATGCGCCCCCGTGAACTTTTCCGCGAGCGCACAGCACAGCACGACCGTCGTTACGAACGCGTCCGACATCGAGTCGACCGCCGCCGCCTTTATCGCGTCCGAGCCGCTTTTCCTGCCGCTTATCGTATAGAATACCGCCATAAAGCCCTTGACGCCGACGGAAACGCCGAGCGTCGCCCATACCGCCGTGTCGAAATCGACGTCGACGGGCTCGACCGCGCGTTCTATACCGCCGATAAGGACCTCGACGCCGACCGCGACTATGACCGCGCCGAGGATAAAAGTCGCTATGTATTCGTACCGCCCGTGACCGTAAGGGTGGTCGTAGTCCGCCGCCCGCGCCGCCAAAGCGACGGCGATTATCGTCACGACTGACACCGCCGCATCGGACAGGTTGTTGAACGCATCCGACGACACCGACGCCGAGTCGGCGAGCAGTCCGACTGCGAGCTTGGACGCGCCGAGCGCTATATTGAGGATAAGCCCTATAACGAGCGTTATCACAGCTTTTTTGTTGCGTTCGTTCATCGACATATATTGTACCACCGCAAAGAGCAAAAGACAAGCTATTTTTGTCGCTCCGAGCGACAAGAAAAGAACGGTCATGCGATCATTTCTATCAAAAGCCCCTATCGGCACTTCGTGCCACTTCCCCCGAGAGGGGGAAGCGACGACGTGTCGGGTATGATGACTTCGCCGCCACTGCCGAGGGGAAGCGACGAGGTATCGGGTGTTATTCTTCGCTCTCTCTACCTGACCGAAAACCATTTCAGCGACGGGAAAGCGTCGCGGTAGATGATCTTTTTCCGTCCGTCGACCATGCAGTCGTAACGCGTCGGCGAAACGCACTCGACGGGCGGCGTGTTTTTGGAGCGGCTTATCACGCGCTCGACGGCGAAGCGTTTGCCGTCCTTGACGACGTAAAGCGGCGTTATCTCGCCGTTCTCGTCACAAAGCTCTATCACACTTATCGGTATCCTTTCCACATACCTATTATATGCCGCGCCGCCGATAGGTAACCGCAAAACAAAAACGCCCGTATCTCGGGCGTCGTTGATTCCGTTATTCCTTGTCGGGCGTTTCCGCTTGTTCCGCCTGTTCCGCGTCGGGCGTTTCCGTCCGCTCCGTTTCCGCCGTCGGCTCGACATCGGGCTTGTGGGTGGTGCATGCGAACTGATCCTTCAACCTCGCTTTGCGGTCGTACGCACTCGACTCGGACGGTTTGATCGACCTATATTCCTTGACTTTGTGATGATAAATGAGGAACGCACCGCCGCCGATAAAGAAAACCAAAAGTATGAGCAAGTTCCAAAGCACATACTCCTTTTTGGTAACGTCGAGGTACGCGAGCTTCATCAGACAGAATATCGCAAAAGCATACTGCAACACGACCACGGCTATCAATATCCCAACTACATGGGGCTGTAAACCATTCAAAAGCATAACGAGAGCATAGCACGTTTATCGAATTTTGTCAAGCGATATCATTCCAAAATCAAGTTCAAAAGCTTTTTCGCCGAGCGCAGCGGCACGGGCGTTACCTGACCGCTTACGTTCTTTTCGACGCGCAGGACGGTGGCGCGCGCGGGCATATCCGCCCTGCCGCGCGGCGCGCTCACCCTGTCGCCCGCCGCGACCGAAAAATCGGAAACGTACCAATACGGCGTTTTTTCCGGGTCGTCGTCGAACGCTATCTTTACGAATGTGTACGAGCCGGGGTCTTTTATTATCCCGCCGCTCATCGAGTGTATCATACGCGCTCCTACATTATATTATATTGACTGTCGAACATGTCCGCATAAAAGCCCTTGCCGCGCATCAGCTCGGTATGATTGCCGCGCTCGATTATCTCGCCGTTGTTGACGACGAGTATCTCGTCGGCATTGACTATCGTGCTCAGTCTGTGCGCGATGACAAAGCACGTGCGCCCCGTCATCAGCTTGTCCATGGCGCGTTGAAGAAGTATCTCCGTGCGCGTATCGACGTTACTCGTCGCCTCGTCGAGTATGAGTATCGGTCTGTCCGCGATGAACGCGCGCGCTATCGTCAGCAGTTGCTTCTGCCCTTGCGAAACGTTGGCGGCGCCCTGCGTTATCTCGGTGTCGTAGCCCTTTGGCAAAGCGCCTATGAACCCGTCGCAGTACGCCGCCCTGCACGCCGCCTCGACCTGTTCGCGCGTCGCGCCGTCCGCGCCGTAAGCGACGTTTTCCGCTATCGTGCCGCCAAACAGCCAGGTATCCTGCAAGACCATATCGAAGCACCTGCGCACGCAGTCGCGGTCGAGCGTGCGCGTGTCGACGCCGTCGATGAGTATGCGCCCTTCGTCGGGATCGTAAAACCGCATCAGCAGATTGACTATCGTCGTTTTTCCGCCGCCCGTCGGACCGACTATCGCTATCTTCTCGCCGCGCTTGACGGAGAGCTGTAAGTCCTTGATTATCGGCTTGTCGGGAACGTAGCCGAACGTCACGTGCTCGAATGTAACGCTGTCGCACGCAAGCTCGGCGGTAGCCGTCGACGATTCCGCTTCGGGCAGGGCGAGCATGCCGTAGATACGCTTTGCCGACGTGCGCATGCGCTGGAACATGCCGAGCGAGTTGGCTATCGAGCCGAACGGCGATTCGAGCTGCTGCACGTACATTACGACGGACACCACCGCGCCGACGGTGACGCCCGCGCCGACATACACCGCATAGCCGCCGATAAGGCACACCGCCGCGAACGACAGGAGCGTGACGAAGGTCATGAGCGGCGCGAGCGATTCGACGATGACGTAGCCCTTGACGCCCGAGCGGCGTATCCTGCCGTTGACGTCGGCATGCCGAGCCTGCATGAACTTTTCCATGCCGTAGGTGCGGACCGTTTTCATGCCCGAGTATGTTTCCTCGATCACCGAGTACAGCTTGCCGTTGTGCTCCATGTACGCGCCGAAATATTTTTCCGAGCGTTTTGCGAGCGCGATACAGCCGAACACGCACACGGGCGAAATGCCGACTATGACGAGCGCGGTATGCCAATCCTGCATGAACGCGAAAGCTACTATCAGTCCGAGCTGGAACACGCCTGTGACCACGAGGTCGACTATCTGATGCACCGTCGAGCCGATGACGGACACGTCGTCGGTCATGCGCTCTATCAGCTCGCCCTTGCTCGTCCTGTCTATGTACGAAACGGGCAGGCGCATTATCTTTTCGCTCATTTTAATGCGCAGCTTGTTGTTGAAATGCCGCGACATGACGTTATTGAGCAGGAACGTTTTGAGCATGGAAAACAGCGCGTAACCGACATAAAAGCACGCGAGCAGAACGAGCGACAGCGTAAAGCCCTGCGCGTCGAACGTGCCATCGGCGATATACGCGGCGATACCGTCGACGGCGCGCCCGACGAATATCGGCGCGAATGTCAGCATTACGACGGACGCGAGCGAAACTATCGCGCACAGCACGAGCCAGCCGGCTATGGGCTTGACGTCGTGCATGACGGCGGCGGCGGTCTGTCTTCCGCTGAGCGCCGCTACCTCGAACGACCCGGAGGAAAAGCCGTCGTCGACTTTTATATCTTCGTCCATCAACGCTCCCCTCCCGTTTGCGAAACGTATATTTCCTTATACACTTCGTTGTTCATAAGCTGATCGTGCGTGCCGACGGCGAGCAGTCTGCCGCCGTCGAAAAGCAATATCCTGTCGCAGTTGTACGCCGTGGATATGCGCTGTGTCGCTATGACGCAGGTCTTGCCGGCGAACCGCTCGTTCATGTTCCTGCGCACGCGCTTTTCGGTAAGGTAATCGAGCGCGGAAAAGCTGTCGTCAAAGAGATATATCTCCGCATTTTTCAGGAACGCGCGGGCGAGCGCGACGCGCTGTTTCTGTCCGCCCGAAAGGTTGTTGCCGTTCTGCGTTATGCGGTAGTCCAGCCCGTTTGTCCGCGCGAACTCACCGAATTCCGCGCAGTCGAGCGCGTCGAGCACCTCCTCGTCGGTATGCGTGCCGAGCGGATCGACGTTCTCGCGAAGCGTCGCGGTAAAGAAATCGCTTTTCTGAAAGACCGTCGCCACACTGCCGCTTATCTCGTCGACTGTCAGCGCGGACTCGGGCTTGCCGCCGATTATGAGCGTTCCGCTCGTAGGGCGCGCAATGCCCGTCAAAAGCATCATAAGCGTGCTCTTGCCGCTGCCCGTTCCGCCGATAAGCGCGACGCGCTCGCCGGGATTGACGGTGAACGTCACCGGCAGGAGCGAGTCCGCCGAGCCGTCGGGATAGCGGTAAGTAACGTCGAACGCGCATATCGAGCCGTCGAGCGCGGCGCGGCCTCTGCTCCTGTCTATGCGCGGACTGTTGAGCACTTCGTTGATACGCGACACGCTCACCCGCACCCGCGGGAACTGCATGATGGCGAAAGCCGCGGTAAACATCGCCGAGCCTATCATGCCTATGTACAGTAATATATGTTCGAGCTCGCCAGCCGTCACCGCCGCGCCGGCGGATATGCGGTTGCCGCCGAGGAAGAGTATCAGCACGGTAACGACGTTCAATAACAGCGTCGCTATCGGCGCGGTGAGCGACACGGTGACGTTGGTCTTGACGAAGTTATCAGCCATGATGTTCGTCGCCTTAGCCATGCGCTCGTGCTCGAACGGCTCGCGCCCGAACGCGCGTATGACGCGTATGCCGCTCAGCCGCTCGTGGACTATTGCATTCTGTTTATCGAGGTAGGCGTTGGACCTTTTGGCGAGCGGCGTGACGATGCGCGTCACCACCGCTATCATCACTATGATAAGCGGAACGCACAGCACGACGACCGACGCTATTATCCCGTCGATGCGGAACGCCATCACGCACCCGACGACTGTATACACGGGCACTATCATGACTGTGCGAAGCGCCATCGAGAGAAAATCCATCAGCCCCATTATGTCGTATGTAGAACGGTCGAGCATAGCCGTTACGCCTATCCTGTTGATGTCCGCGACCGACATATTGCACGCCTGTTCGTACACCGCGGCGCGAAGATCCGCCGTTACCGCGGTGGATACCGACGCCGACACTCTTACCGAGATAAGCGACAGCATGAGCGAAGCTACGGCAAGCGCGCCCATTATAAGGCACGTGACGAGCACGTCGCCCATACCGTCCGACGCCGACTTTACCGCGTTCAGCTGTTCGACTGCGAGCCCCATCAAATACGGCTGTATCAGGTTGCACGCACACGAACACAAAAACAGCGCGGTAAAGAAAATTATCCTGCGTCGGTACGGCTTGACGACCGCCGCGTAACGCTTGAACTTGCCCGAGCCTTTCATCGTTAAAAACAATTATATACCGCCGCCGGACGACAGTCAAGCGAATAAGCGAAGTGATTGCACCCGTCACCCCGTCGCTTCCGTTAATGGCGGCGAAGTCGTTTCACCCGTCACGCCGTCGCTTCCCCCTCTCGGGGGAAGTGGCACGAAGTGCCGATAGGGGCTTT
>CAJTND010000031.1 GCA_910577995.1 uncultured Christensenella sp.
ACACCGCCCGTCAAGCCATGAGAGTTGGGGGTACTCGAAGTCGGTCACGCCAACCCGCAAGGGAAGCGTCCGCCTAAGGTAAAACCAATGATTGGGGTTAAGTCGTAACAAGGTAGCCCTACGAGAACGTGGGGCTGGATCACCTCCTTTAAGGTGCAGACATTTAGAGTCTGCCAAATAAATTCTCGATCGAGTTATTTGCTGAAATCTATCACGATAATGTGTAAGAAAGACCTCGCTTAAAGCGGGGTTTTTTGTTGCTTGAAATTTTTACGCAAAACGCCGACTGTCTGCAAAAAAGTTATTTCGTGCCGATATGATTGATATATGCCGCTAAATGGTATATACTTGATATCATCAAGCGCAAGAGCGTCGGAACGGCGGGTAAAAGACTTCGGCGCAGAATTATAGATAAGTAATACGATATATGAATATAGGTAAAGTATGAAACGACTTGAATTATTGAGAAAAGTTGCGGAGCAGACGGCTTTGGATCACGGCATAGACGCGTCGTTGTTTTTCGACGGCAAAGCGCACGTTGTCGAAGCCGCGCCGTATTCGGCTCGGGCAAGAAAGACAATGCGCGGAACGCCGTTTTTGGATATTGCGTTTTTCGGCAGCGGTTTGGTAGCGGTCGCCGATAAGCAAATAATCGATAGCGTAGGGAATATAATAGCTAAGAGCGGTAACGATCTATTCCGTGTTTTCGACGCGCCCAATATATTCGAGTTAAACGGCTTGCTCGATCGTTACGGCTATACGGTCGACGAGCTCGCGGCGGGTTTTGTGCATGCGGACGACGATACGGAAGAACGGACAGCGGAAGGAATGAACGTGAAAACGCTTTTCGGCGAGGAGATAACAGCGCTGTATCGATATAAAGAATTCGGCGAGGCGCTATGTTACAGCGTGGATGCGCCGCGCCGCGATGTTATTGCGGTTAGTTACGACGACGGCGGCAGACCCGTTGCCGTCGCGGCGTGCAGTAACGATTGCGAGGAACTCTATCAGATAGGCGTGGACGTACTGCCGGCGTACCGTCGGCGCGGTATAGCTACCGCGCTCGTCGCTAAGCTGACGGAGCTTATAGAAGAACAAGGAAAGATACCTTTTTATCGTTGCGCTCTTGCGAATATCGCGTCGCGCTTAACGGCTAAGGCGTGCGGATATCACGATGCTTGGATCGAATTATTCACCTGTAAAAAGGGTGAGCCGACAGCCGTTGACAAGCGTTCCGTTTTTAGCGTATAATACAGGTGCAATAGCTTGCTTGTAAAAGCTTTTTAAGACTGTCGACGATATCCTTACAATTTACGCGATTGCTGTATCGGCGGCGGAACATGCCGTATAACGCCGTTATTTGCGTCGTAACGGTATTTTTGGCGGTTGCGCGACTTGGGGCAGAGTCGAACGGTGCGCGCCGTATGGGCGGCTGTTAAGCTTTTATTCGGGCGTTTCGCGCCTGAAAAACTATCGAGGTGATATGAAAGATCAAGCGTTCAATCCGTATTTACCGAATTGGGAATACGTGCCCGACGGCGAGCCGCACGAGTTCGACGGCAGGATATATGTTTACGGATCGCACGACAGATTCGACGGCTCGAGCTTTTGCCTCAACGATTACGTCTGTTGGTCGTGCCCGTCCGACGATCTGTCAGATTGGCGGTACGAGGGCGTTATATTCCGAAAGACCGACGATCCGAAAAACAAACGCAGGCGCAAGCCTTTATATGCGCCGGACGTCTGCCGCGGTGCGGACGGTAAATACTACCTGTACTATTTTGTCATGTTCGACGGTGTGATAGGCGTCGCGCGGTGTGATACGCCGTGCGGCAGGTTCGAGCATATCGGATATGTGCGACATCCCGACGGCACGCTTTACGGAAAGAAGAAGGGCGATATATTCCAATTCGATCCAGCCGTCTATGCCGAGGACGGAAAGACGTATTTATATACGGGCTTTGCGCCCGTGCATTTCCCGTTCTTTTTGACGGGCGGAAAACCGATAACGAGAAAAGGTCCTATGTGCGCGGAGCTCGACGCGGACATGCTTACCGTCAAGCGTGCCGACTATATAGGCGTAGAGTGCAAACGCAGCGGAAAGGGCACGCCGTACGAGGGACACGAATTTTTTGAGGCGGCGTCGATGCGCAAGATAAACGGCAGATATTATTTCATCTATTCGTCTTATCTCGGTCACGAGCTGTGTTATGCCGTGAGCGACCGTCCCGACGGCGGTTTTGAATACGGCGGAACTATCGTATCGATAGGCGACGTGGGATTGCGCGGGATAAAAGGCGTAAAGGATGCGGCAAACTTTTGCGGAAATACGCATGGCTCGATCTGCCGCGACGATTTCGGCGATCACTATATATTTTATCACAGGCAGACCAACAGGCATTGTTTTTCGCGGCAGGGCTGTGCCGAGCGCATCGACATCGCGCCCGACGGTCATATCCAACAGGCGGAAGTCACTTCATGCGGGCTTAACGGTCGTCCGCTCGTCGGTCTGGGCGAGTATCCCGCGGCGATAGCGTGTAATGTCACATGCAAGAAAGGCGGTAAATTCTATTGGGTGTTCAAGACGCGCGGCAGACCGTATCTTACGCAGTCGGGCGGGGATAGGGAAGACCGACCCGATCAGTACGTCGCGAACGTGCGCGACGGGACGTGCGTCGGGTTTAAGTACTTCGATCTATTCTGCGGTGCAAGATCGATATCGGTAAGAGTGCGCGGCAATGCCGACGGAATGTTTACGGTGTCCGACGGAACGAAAACGGTCGCCGAAATACCTATCGCGCTGCGGCGCGGGGCGGAGTCGGAGTTCTCCGCGCGCCTCGACGCCGACGGGGTAAAGCCGTTGTTTTTCGTGTACGGCGGATCGGGCAAGCTCGATTTTATATCGTTTAGGCTCGAGAGGTCGGTCTGATAACAACAAAAAATATCCCCGTGAAAGGGGATATTTTTTTGCCGATATTCGGCTGTGATGTAAAGGTAATTGCTTCCGTAAGAAAGGTTTTGTCTTTACACTGATATTATGTGCCGATACCGTTCGTTTATGCGTATTTTGTCGAATTATTTGGTTTTTGCGGTGGACTTGCCTTCGGGAAGCTTCTTGGCGTCGTCCGCTTTTTCGTCGACCTTGCCGAGATAGCCGGGGAGCTCCATGCCGCTCATCTTGAACAGCTCGTTGAGCGGCGGCACTGCGCCGAGCATGCCCGAGAGGAAGTTCGCCGTGGTCGGCTTGCCGTCCTGCATGCTGTCCCAAACGGTGACCTTGTCTATCTTGAGGTTCTTGATAGCGTCGACCTGCTTGGAAACGAGGTCCTCTATCTTGTCGGCGATGAGCATCTTGACGGCGTCGTCGCTCTTGCCGCCCGTCGCCGCGATTATCTTGCCGAAGCCTTCCGCCTGCTTGGAGAGTATTTCGAGCAAACCTTTTGCTTCCGCTACGCGCTTGGCGTAAGCCGCGTCGGCTTCACCCTGTGCCTTGCGGCGGATGCGTTCCGCCTCGGCTTCCGCCTCGATCTCCGCCTTTTTCTTTTGTATCTCGGCGTTGACGAGAACGTCGGCTTCGAGCGTAGCGCGCTCGCGTTTTGCACGCTCGAGCTCGGCTTGCTGTTCGGCTTTGTACGCTTCTTCGTTGGCTTTGGCTTGGGCAATGAACTCGGCGCTCTGTGCGGCACGGTTGGCTTCCGCCTCCGCCTCGCGGAGTTTCGCATTGGACTGACTGATGAGTACTTTGGATCTGTTTTCGCCGTCGATAGCCTCGGAGTTGGCTGCGGCGACCTGTATACGCTCGTCCTTGTTGGCGTTTGCCGCGCCTATCGAACCGTCGCGGTCCTTCTCGGCGACCGATTTTTTCGCGTCGTTACGCGCGGTAGCGGCGGCTTCCTGACCGAGCGACTCGATGTAGCCCGACTCGTCGTTGATATCTGTGACGTTGACGTTGATAAGGCGAAGACCTATCTTTTTGAGCTCGCCCTCGACGTTGATTGAAACAGCTTCGAGGAACTTGTCGCGGTTGGTGTTGATCTCCTCGATGTCCATCGTCGCGATGATAAGTCGGAGCTGACCGAATATGATATCTTCGGCGAGCCGCTGTATCTCGTTGATGGGCAGGGAACGGAGACGCTCCGCGGCGTTCTGCATAACGCCCTGTTCGGTCGATATAGCGACCGTGAAGCGCGACGGAACGTCTATACGGATGTTCTGACGCGACAGCGCGTTTTTGAGGTCGACCTGTATGGAAATGGGCGTGAGGTCGAGGAAGCTGTAGCCCTGTATGAACGGAACGATAAACGCCGCGCCGCCGTGGATACACTTGGCGGAGCGCGCCGTGCCGTCCGACGCTTTGCCGACTTTACCGTAGATGACCATCACTTTGTCGGACGGGCATTTTTTGTACCGCGTCGCGAGCAGGACGATCACCAGTGTGATCAGCAAAAGCCCGCCGGCAACTATGCCGACTATGCCGCCCACAGGGATGGAGTTGAGGAAGGTGAGTTTCATGTATGTTCTCCTTTTTTGGATTTATTGCTTATTGGTATAGTTTGCGCCGCCGAAGCGGTTTTACTTTGTTACTTGTGAGTTTCCACTATTATCGAAGGTTTTCTGTGCCGCTCGACGAGCAAAACGTTGTTGCCGATATGTCCGACGACCTTTATTTCCGAGGCGGTTGGCAAAGCCTCGCCGCTGTCGGTGACGGCAAAATACTCGGCGTAACGCTCCTGAACGAGCACGTTTATCTTGCCTTGACCGCTGCGCTTGGGCGGAACGGTCAGATACACGGTGCCTATCTTGCCGACGGCGTTGGTCGGGTCGATGTTGCCGTTGTCTTGGAGCTTTTCCATGCCGACTATCGCGCCCGCCATGCCGCACGCCGCGGCAAAGCCGCATGCTACGGCGAGGATGACCGCATAGTACCAAGCCATTCCGTAGGACGCGGTATACAGCACCCACGAGCCCATGACTGTAAACGCGACGAGCGAGCGGAATGAGAGAAGTCTTAGCCCGAACGGCATGGACGAGCCGCCGCTCTTGGGGATATCGCCGTCGAAGTCCGCGCCGCCGACGTCGCCGGACGAACCGCCGCCGATACCGTCGAGCGTGAATCTGTCGCCGCCGATAACGTCGCCGACGTCCGTATCGCTCATGCCTCCGCCGAGCTCGAGCCCGTCGTCTGCGTCGGATAGACCTCCGCCCGATATCTCGACGTCCGAGCCGATAGAGCCTATCAGCATCAGTATTATCTGAATTGCGAGCAACGCGGTAGAAGCGCAGGCGATGATGAACATCACTTGCTGTAACAGCGTCATACTGTTCCACCACATAGTACTACAAGCCTCCTTTTGTTTCGTATGTATTATATCAAATATATTCGTGATTGTAAATAGCCGCAGGGCAAATTTAATCATATTTTAATTTATCTAATACTTCTTTAATATTCCGTGCGGCTATTGACAGCGCGCAGAGCGTATGGTATAATCTCGGCATGTATCGGACAGCGGCAATATCGATACCGAATAAGCACTATCGCGCGGTCTTTGACTGTCGCGGCGTAAGACCCGTTACCGTCAAGCGAGCCGTAAATATGCTGCCGTTTGTCCTCGGCGCGGTCGCAGCTCTGCTCGCCGTGCCGTTTGCCGTGATGAACGGACTGCGCACCGACCCCGCGCTCGCCGAGTGGTGGACCGTTCACGTCGCGCAGGGCTACGAGCGTTTTATGGGGACGGTGACCTCCGTATTGCCTATCTCGGTGTTCGAGCTGGCGGTCGTGCTGCTCGTCATCGTAGGCGCGCGTATGTTTGCCGGGCTTGTCGTTGGCTTGTGTAAATCGCGTTTTTATGCAATACTCAAAGGCGCGCTCGCAATAACTGTCGGCGCGGCGTGCGTGCTCGATCTGTATATGCTGTCCATGGGGTTCGGTTACTACCGCGCGCCTATGCCGCTTGTCGGCTCGGGCGCGGACTACGACGCGAAACAGGCGGCGACGGCGGCGTATTGGTTTCTCGACGATTTCAACGCGCTTTCGCTCAAAATGAAACGTGCCGCCGACGGTTCGGCGGTGTGCCCTTACGGCTATCGCGAGCTCGCAAAACGCATGAACGACGAGTACGCGCGGCTTGACGACGGTTATTTTTTCGGATATTCGCCGACAGCCAAGCCTATAACGAACAGTTGGTTCCTTTCGAGCGTCATGATAACGGGCGTGACTTTTCTTCCGACGGGCGAGGCGAACGTAAACGTTGCCGCGCCGCCGACCACGGCGACCTTCACCATGGCGCACGAGCTCGCACATACAAAGGGCGTTCAGCGCGAGGGCGACGCCAACCTCATATCGTACTATGTGATGCTGTCGTCGGACGACGATTATATAAGGTATTGCGGATATTATGCGACGTTCTATTCGTTTATATCGGCGGTGTCGCTGACCGATCCCGAAAACCCCGATTACGCGCAGATAGTGCGTTCGGTCGTACAGCCGACGCGCACGGAATACAGAGCCGCGTCCGATTATTGGGACAGACAGCCCGATATTTTGGGTCAGATAGGCGAGTTCTTCAATAATATATATCTGCTGTTCAACGGCGCGAGCAACGGCACGGGAAGTTACGACGACGGACGGCTGCCGGGCACGGAAACGCCCGTCGATCCAGATACCGA
>CAJTND010000032.1 GCA_910577995.1 uncultured Christensenella sp.
GCGGGCAAAACATCCGCGCGGCGGCTTTGTACAGTCGGTCAGTCGGTCAATCGACCTCGACTATATCATCGATGAACTCGTCGCGGAGCGAATACGAATGGAGTTTCGCGCCGCCGTTTTTGTCTATGAGATAGAACCTCGCGCCGCTGTTTTCCCAGGTGCACTCCGCAATGCGCTCGAAGTCGGCGAAAAACCCGTTGAGGTCGTTCTTGTCTATATTCGACCGCAGTTCCTCGGACAGCATCGCGTAAGCCGAGCCGAGGTCGCCGTTTTTAACGAGCGAGAACAGCCGCGCTATCGGCGACGACGGCGCGACGGACGGCGGCGCCGCGCCGTAAACCGTCATGTACCGCGGCGACATCGATAAAAGATAGTTGTTTTCGTCGAGGCGTATGCCGCTGTAAACCTCGCCGGACACGTTTTCCGCGCCGCACAGCCGCACGGTGTACGGTAAAAGATTGAGCCTGAGCGGCAGTACGGTGACGTATACCACGTCGAACTCGGCGACGCAAACGGTGTCGGCGCGTTCGACAAGCTCGCCGTTTATCAGATACACGCAATCGAATTCGCTTTTTATGTGCAGTTCCATACATTATGGATATGTTTTTGCGCGTGCGCGTATGTATAATTTTTCGGTGATAAGTCTATCATTTTTGCGGAGGCAAAAAATGACCAACAACAACTGGACGATAGATCAGACCAAACAGCTTTTCGACTTGTGCGAAAAGGCGCGCAACGGCGGCAAGAGCCTTTCCGCGGCGTTCAACGAAATGGCGCGCCGTACCTCGCGCTCGGTCAATTCCGTGCGAAACTACTATTACAGCCAGGCAAAGACGTTCGAGCTCGTGCCCGAGGTCGCCGCAAAGCTCGGCATCAAGACGGGCAAAGTGCGCCGCGAGGCGTTCGTTCCGTTCGATGACAAGGAGATACGCTCGCTCATGGAGAATATACTCGTTGCCAAGGGCGCGGGGCGGTCGGTGCGCGCGGCGATATTCGAGCTGTCGGGCGGCGACGCCAAGACCGCGCTGAGATTGCAGAACAAATACCGCTCGGTGCTCAAAACGCATCGCGACGTCGTGGAAAGCGTCATGGCGGAGCTCGACAGTCGCGGCACGGCGTACTTCGACCCGTACCGCAAGGACAAGGACGACAACTTCGGCAGACTGACCGAATATATCGCCGCGCTCGACGATAAGCGCGTCGGCAAATTCCTTTCGCTGATAGAAAAACTGACCTGACGCGCGGCGTAGAGCCTTAAATAAGCACGCCTTACCGTAAAGCCCCTATCGTCAACGCAGTCTGTCGCGTTGACGCTTCCCCCGAGAGGGGGAAGCGACGAGGTGACGGGTGTAAAATTATCGCCTGTATCAAAGGGCGACGGCATTAACATGTGAAACGACTTCGCCGCCCCCGTATGGGGGAGGTGTCCGAGCGGAGCGAGGACGGAGGTGGCTTTAAGGCAGAGCGTGGATAGAATAGTAAAGCAATCACTACTATAAAAAGCCCCTATCGGCACTTCGTGCCACTTCCCCCGAGAGGGGGAAGCGACGAGGCGACGGGTGTAGGTGCGTAAGAGGGGGAAGCGACGAGGTGACGGGTGAAACGACTTCGCCTCCACCTGTTGGGGGAGGTGTCCGAGCGGAGCGAGGGCGGAGGGGGCTTTAAGGCAGAGCGTGGATAGAATAGTAAAGCAATCGCTACTATAAAAAGCCCCTATCGGTACTTCGTGCCACTTCCCCCGAGAGGGGGAAGCGACGAGGTGACGGGTGTAAAACTATCGCCTGTATCAAAGGGCGACGGCATTAACATGTGTAACGACTTTGCCGCCCCCTTTGGGTGGTGTCGGCGCGTCGGGAATGGAAACGGGAAAAAATACGGAATCTCCACCGTTAAAGCTTTTTCGGCAAAGCCCGACATAAACTCCGCGCGCGCGTGTGTTATAAAGTTCGTATGGGTAAACTTATCAAACGCCCGACGGAGCTCGTCGTTTCGTCGGTGCTCATCGTCGTGTGCTGTGCCGCGGAGCTGTACGGACTGACGCCGTTCGGCGCGCCCATGTTCTGCGCGCTCGTTCCGTTCGCGTTCTTCGGCGTTATCGCGCCCGTTTATATAGTTTGCTCGTTCCTTTTTACCTTCGAGGTGTGGCGGCTGTATCTATCGGGCGCGGTCGTCGTTATCAGCGCGGTGCGCTGGTTCGTCGGGCTTAAAGCGCCGAAGCTCGACCGCGAAGCGGCGCGCATACTCTTTTCGCTCGGCGCGATATTCGTCGAAACGGTACTGTGCGGACTTTTCCGCCCGATATACGACGCGCTGCTCGGCGGATCTATCGCCGCCGTGTTCTATTATTTCGCGCGGTACGCCGCGCTCGCAGTGTCGCGGCGGTTCGCGTTCCGTCCGAGCGCGACGGAGGGCGCGGCGGCGTGCGTCGTGCTCTTTGCGGCGGGGCTGGCGTTCGGGCGCGCGGTCGTCGGCGTGTATTACATAGGACTTATCCCCGCAATGCTCGCCGCGGTCGTGCTGTGCGCCGTCGGCGCGAAAGCCGCGCTCGCGGGCGGATTCGCTACCGCCGTCGGGCTCGGGCTGTCGCTCGGGCTCGAAACGGCGTTCGCCTTTGCCGCGGCGACCGCAGTTATGTCGGCGTTCCGAGTATTTCCGCGTCCGCTGTATGTTCTCGTCGGGCTGGGCGCGTTCGCCGCGCTCGCCGTGCTGTTCGGCATAGAGCCGACGTCGGTCGGGCTGTCGACGGCGATGCTCGCGTGCGGCGCTCTGCCGTACTGCATACTACCGCCGCGGACGGCGCGCGCGCTGTGCGAGTACTTCGACTTCGACGGTTCGGCGCGGCTCGCGGTCAGGCATTACGTCAACAAGACGCGCGCGGACGCGGGCGACAAAATGCTTTTGCTGTCGTCGGTATTCGACGAAACGGCGCGATTGATGAACGCGATCGCTCCGCCTCAGCCCGACACCGCCGCGCTCGGGCGCATGCTGTCCGACAGGTTCTGCCCGTATTGCCGGAGCAGCGGCGACTGCGATCTCGCCGCGGCGGCGGTCGCTTTCGAGAAGGTCGCGGCGACAGCGCAGTCCGGTAGGGCGGTGATAACGGACATGCCGGAGTTCTTCAATACGTGCAGGCGCACCGCCGACGTCATCGGCGCGGCGGCGGAAATGACCGAGGCTGCAAAGGAACGTGCCGCGCGCACGGAGAGCGACGAACGCGCCAAAGCGACGGTCATCGAGCGGCTGACCGCGGTCAAGGACGTGCTCGGCGACCTCGGCGCGAAACAGGCGCTGCCCGTCGGGTTCGACGGCGACGCGGAAAGAAAGGTCAAGACCGAACTTTGCGAGCGCGGCATCGAATGTGCGGAGGCGTTCGTCACCAAGAGCGGCGTGACCGCGATCGTCCGCACTGCCGCCGCCGACCGCGAAAAAATACGCCGAGCGGTGTCAGTCGCGCTCAAATGCGCGTGCGAAGTGTCCGCGCTCGAACGCACGTCCGCCGCCGGCTGGTCTGTCGCGTCGCTCAAAAAACGCCCGAGGTACGAGGCTGTGTATGCGCGCGCCGGCGTTGCGAGATCGGGCGTGAGCGGCGACAGTTATACCTTCGAGCGGATAGGCGACAGATTCCTCGTCGCGCTCGCCGACGGCATGGGCTCGGGCGCGGCTGCCGGCGCGGATTCCGACGCGGCGCTCGAATTGATAGAATGCTTTTATCGCGCGGGGTTCGATTCCGCGTCCGCTCTGTCGGGCGTCAATAAGTTCCTCAAGCTCCCGCGCGGCGTCGAGAGTTATTCCGCGGCGGATGTAGCCGTCTGCGATCTTGATACAGCCTGCGTCGATATAATCAAGCTCGGCTCGCCGCCGTGCTACATAAAAACGACCGATACCGTGCTGAAAATAGAGGGCAGCTCCCTGCCGATAGGCGTGCTCGACGAAATGCGCCCGTTCGTCGCGGCTAAGCGGCTTTACCCCGGGCAGATGCTCATACTCGTTTCGGACGGCGTGGCGGACTGCTTCTCGGGCGACGGTCTGCCCGAGTTCATCAACGGCATACCCGGTCACAATCCCGAGGCGGCGGCGCGCGACATTCTCGCCCGCGCGCTCGACCGTATCGGCGGCGAACCGCGCGACGATATGACCGTCGTCGCGTTCCGCCTGTTCGAGCCGACCAAGCGGCTGGGCGAACGCTCCGACGGCGTGCTTATCTGACAGCAATGCAGGGCGGGGCGCGTTGTTCGTTTGTTGCCGCAAAGCCCCTATCGGTTTTTCGCTACGCTCAAAACCACTTCCCCCGAAAGGGGGAA
>CAJTND010000033.1 GCA_910577995.1 uncultured Christensenella sp.
GCCCCTATCGGCACTACGTGCCACTTCCCCCGAGTGGGGGAAGCGACGAGGTGACATGTGGAAAAAACTATCGTCTGTATCTACGAGCGACGGCGCGTCGTGTATATGTAACGACTTCGCCGCCGACGTTAGAGCAATGGTGTGATGCGTGTAACCTCTTCGCCGCCCCCGTTGGGGGGAGGTGTCGGCGAAGCCGACGGAGGGGGCTTTTGTCACTCCGAGCGTAGCGAAGAGTCTCTTATAACAAAAGGCAAATCATATCTATAATTTTTCCGTTCATTCGCTTGACAAAGGCGAAAAGAGGGAATATAATATATTCGACAGTTGCTTATTGCGAACCAATGTTGCATTAAGCGAACCGCTGTCGAATATATATAAAACGCAAGGAGATAAGATGTCGCTTATACAAGCGCCGCAAGGCGAGTCGATAACAGTGGTGCGCGTCGCCGCCGATGAAAAGACGCGCAAGCATTTGCAGGATCTCGGCATAATGTCAGGCGCACAGCTGACGCCGCTCTCTTTTTCAGACGGCAGTATGATAGTTCGCGTCCGCGATTCGCGCATCGCCGTCAACCGCGATATCGCGGAAAATATAATAGTTAGAAAAAGCTTCGTTTTCGAGTGATGTTTTTTCATGCTCATGCGAGGCTTTAATTTTGCCGTACGGTTCGCTATTGCTAACCAAGTGCTATCGGGCGGCATCGACTTATAATACGGAGGTATATCGTTATGGAGAAGAAGCTCTCGGAGCTTTTGCCCGGAGAGAAAGGCGCAGTCTCGCGCGTCGCCGCAGAGGGGCGGATACGGCGCAGACTGTTGGATATGGGCGTAACGCCGGGCGCGGCGGTCGTCATGCGTAAAAAAGCGCCGCTCGGCGATCCGCTGGAAGTGACGGTGCGCGGGTATGAGCTGACGCTTAGGAAGAGCGAGGCGGACTGCGTTACGGTCGCCGTCGACGCATAGATCGGTAAATACGCGCCTTGCGGAAATGTGCAGCGGGGCGGCGTAAATTTTTTTCGTTAAAGGAGACGAAATATCATGAAGGTGGCGCTGATAGGAAATCCCAACTGCGGCAAGACGACGCTGTTCAACCGATTGACGGGGAGCACGGCGCACGTCGGCAACTGGCCTGGCGTGACGGTAGAGAAGCGCGAGGGCAGTTACAGGGGCGCGAAAAAGCTGACGGCGGAGCGCGTCGATATCGTGGATCTGCCCGGTATCTATTCGCTTTCGCCGTACACGCCTGAGGAGATAGTCTCGCGCGATCAGATGATAGACGGGCGACCCGACGTCGTGCTGAACATCGTCGACGCGACCAATCTCGAACGAAATCTTTACCTCACGACGCAGGTGCTCGAGGCGGATATACCCGTGGTCGTCGCGCTCAACATGACCGACGCGCTCAAACGCGACGGCGACGAGATAGACGTCGGCGCGCTCGAAACTGCGCTCGGCGTGCCCGTCGTTTTGATAAGCGCGCTAAAGGGCACGGGCGTAAAGGAGCTGATGGCGCGCGTTATCGATGCGGCAAGGTCGCCGCGCGTCGGCGAGAGCGTTATCTCGGGAACGGCGTATCGCGCGCTCGTCGACCGTTTGCGCGAGACGCTCGCGGCGGAGAATATAGAGCACCCGCTGTTCCGCGCGGTAAAGCTCGTCGAGGGCGACGAAGCGGAGCGCAAGCGGTTTCCCAATATGGCGGCGGCGCTCGACGGGATAAAAGACAAGCTCCCGGACGACGGCTACGGCGGCGATACGGAGGCGTTCGTCGCGGATGCGCGGTATACGTACATAGCAAAGAATTTTTCGCCGTGCTTAAAGCGGGCGGAGCGCAGGTCGGGGCTGTCGCGGTCCGACAAGGCGGACAAGGTGCTTACGCACAGGATATGGGCGATACCGATATTCATCGCCGTCATGTTCGCTATATTCCATATAACGTTCAGCGAGGATATACTGTTCCTCAATTCGTGGTTCGGCGTAAAGGTGACAAACGAGCGGCTCCCCCC
>CAJTND010000034.1 GCA_910577995.1 uncultured Christensenella sp.
ACTTACTCACAAGCTTTTTAGTTATTTCTCTGTCCAACTTTTGGGGTTCATAGCAAAAGACGGTCTTATTTTTTGCGCGGAACGGTAAGCCCCTATCGTCAACGCTTGCGCGTTGACACTTCCCCCGAGAGGGGGAAGCGACGGCGTGACGTTAGGAAAAGCTTTTGCCTATATCAATGGGCGATGGCATAACACGTGAAGCGACTTCGCCGCCCCCGTTGGGGGGAGGTGTCCGAGCGCAGCGAGGACGGAGGGGGCTTTACGGTAAAGTTTTTTGTAAAATTTGTCGAAAACGCTTGACATATCCCGTCTGACGGCATATACTGTTATTGAACAGTTGAATATTTGTTCAAATGTTGTTATCGCACGGGAGGCAGACATGACCGACAAAAGATATTATCATTATTCGGGCGCGGGCGGCGGCGAGGCGGACGACGTCGACATTCACGGCGAGACTGTCGCGAGGGTCAAGGCGGCGATGCCCGACGAGGAACTGCTCGCAGACATGGCGGAGCTGTTCAAGGTGTTCGGCGACACGACGCGGACGAAGATACTTGCCGCGCTGTCCGAGTCGGAGATGTGCGTATGCTGTATATCGTCCATACTCGGCATGACGGTATCGGCGGTGTCGCATCAGCTGCGCATACTCAGGCAATGCAAGCTCGTCAAGACGCGGCGCGTCGGCAAGGAGATATACTATTCGCTTGACGATGAACATATCGGCGAGATATTCAGGACGGCGTTGGAACACGTCAAGGAACTTTGAAATAAAGGAGATATCATCATGACGAAAACTTTTAGGCTCAAAAATCTGGACTGCGCCAACTGTGCCGCCAAGCTCGAGCGTGCGGTCGGCAAGCTTGACGGCGTAACTTCGGCGAGCGTCAATTTTTTCGCGCTCAAGCTGAACGTCGAGATAGACGACGGCAGGTATGACGAAACGCTTGCGGACATCCGCAAAGTGTGCAAAAAGGTCGAGCCCGACATGGAGCTGATAGGATAGTCGGGGAAGCCTGCGGCGCTATAAAGCCCCTATCGTCAACGCTCGCGCGTTGCCACTTCCCCCGAGAGGGGGAAGCGA
>CAJTND010000035.1 GCA_910577995.1 uncultured Christensenella sp.
ACGGAGACTCTTCGCTACGCTCAGAGTGACAAACGAACGGTACACATAAACACGCAGTCACCTCGTCGCTTCCCCCTCTCGGGGGAAGTGGTTTTGGGCGGAGCGAAAAACCGATAGGGGCTTTATGGTAACGTTTGCTTTACTATTCTATTCCTGCCTTACCTTAAAGCCCCCTCCGTCGGCTTCGCCGACACCTCCCCCCAACGGGGGCGGCGAAGATGTTACACATGTAACCGCATCGCCCCCTCTGCAATGGCGGCGAAGGCATTGCACGATGGCATGCTTGTTTTGTCATTCCGAGCGAAAGCCGAAAGATCTCGACCTTATTTTATCACTCGGTATATACGAAACGCTTATGCTCTATAAGCTCTTTGCGATAGCGCGCGATATAGTGCTTAGCCTCGTCAAGATTTTGCTCGCGGTAGTTTCCGCACTCGGCAGGCGTTGCGCCGGGTATATCTCCGTCGAAGGCGAGGATATGATCGCACAGTCCGACGACGGTTTCAAACACGTCCTCGGGCTCGAGCTCGCCGAACATTACAAGATAGCAGCCCGTGCG